>CAVXHM010000005.1:0-351870 GCA_963761665.1 uncultured Actinomycetes bacterium | reverse complement strand
GTGCGCCCAGCGTTTTCTTGCGTGGCGGCACTAACTTGCGGCTGTCGCGAGCCGGTGCGCACGAACCTCGAGAGCAGCATCCCGGAATGACCGCCACGGCTGCACGTCGACGTCCGCGAGCGCCTCGAGGAACTCGTCCGGGACGCGCGCGAGATCACGGGCCATCCGCAGCGTCGCGATCCCGCCGGAGACGTCGTCGTACTCGACGCTGTCGGCGAAGAAGTCGAGGGTCGTGCCGAGGCTTGTGAGCGTCTTGTCGGCGCCGACGCGGCCGGCGATCTCGAGCGCCCGACCGAGCAGCCGCAACGCCGGAACAGGGACGCCATCCAAAGTCGCGAACACGCCGCGCGCCAGCCGCTTCCGATGTTCGAGATCGTCGTTCATCCGGCTAGCGGCTCCAGCATCCGCGCCACGATGTCGGCCGCAGACTCGGTGCGGCTCACACCCGCAAGCGAATCGACCAGGCCTGCGAGCCCGTCAACCAGCCGAGGCACCGCGAGCGCCGACGTTCCCGTCCCGGACGCGACGGCCGCGTCAATCTTCCCCGCGACCGCACGCGTGAGGCTGGCACGGACCATCCCGGCCGCGTCGAGCTCCAACCCGGACAGAAACGCCTCGACCGACGCCGCGACAGGCCCTCCCGCGACCGGCTCGACCGTCCCGCGGCGCTCGCCGGCCAAAAGCCGCGACACAGACGACCGCGAAACGCCATGGAGGGCCGCCAACTCGCGGTGCGTCACCTTCCCGGACGCGTATTCAGCCCGCAGACGGCCGATTTCCGAGTCGCTGAGCCGTTTCAAGGCCCTACAAGCCCCAGCGCGGTGACAAGGTGACAAAGTTGCAGCCGAAGCTCGGAGGGGGATCCGGACATGCGCGGGTGGCCAGCGTTCAGACGATGCGCAGTGGCGACGGCGTCCCCCTTCGGCGGGCTACCAGACACGCGAGTGCCTCGTCGCTGCCGGTTCGATGGTCAGGTCGCGGTTGCCGCGGCTCGCGTTGCAGTGCGCATGTGCTGGTCGCAGGTTGGCGGGTGGTCGGTTCCACCTCGAGACACGGGGATGAGGTGGTCGGCTTGGATCTTGTCGCCGGGTGCGAACGGTCGGCCGCAGATGCCGCATGTCACCGCGCCGCTGAGCGCGATCTGTCTGGCGCGCCTGTAGCGTCTCGAGCTTCCGTTCCTGTAGCGGCTCGGCATGGGTGGTGTCCGTGGCCTAGGTGGTGGGACGAGCGCCGCCGCCGGCGGAAAAGGATGCCAGCGACGGCGCGTCTGTCCCGTTCGCACGCCACCTCATCCGCGAACCTCGGAGTCCGTCCACCACTGGGTGAGGCTGCGGACGCCAGCGGTTGCGCCGGCGTATGCGGGGAACGTGACCGGCCCGAACTCCATGACTCTGGCCTCTTGAATCGTCCGCTGAGGCAAACCCTCCGGGTTGTAAGCGGAAGTTCCGGGACGCTGGTCTATGTCTTCTCTGAGCGTCTGGAAGCGGAAGGAGGCGCCGTAGACGCCTGCGCGGAGTCCCGGGCAGTAGGTCACGGTTGTAGCTGGTGTCGAGGAGGTCGACCTCGTAGTACGCCGCCGAGGTGGTCCTCGCGAAGGACGGCGATCGGGCCGAGCGGCTTGTCGCCCACCTGGGGATCGTGGCCATGCTGGAACAGCGCCTTCATCGAGGCGCGATCGTTCGAGAACGCTGCCGCGAACGCTCGCGGCGCGACCCGTTCCATGAAGTTGCCCTCCATGCCGTTGATCTCGGTCCAGTCGTTGAACACGGCGAAATGACCGACGAGTGTCGGCGTTTCCCCGGCGCCTCGCTCCTCGCGCGACATGGAGTGCGTTGCGAGGAGACGAGGCGCCGAAGCGCTGCGAACTTCGAACTGTGGTTCAGGTGACAACGAGCACCCGGAACGCGTTCGTCGCGGTCACCGCCGCGCCGGTCCGGCCGTAGCAGTACAGGCCGCGCTGGCCGACCGGCCAACCGATGCCGCCCGCCGTGTTGCCGCTGAAGAGGTGCGGGACCAACTCGGCCTGGATGCCGACTCTGTCGACAATCGTGTACTTGCTCCAGTCGCCAGCGACCATGATCGTGCTCGAGCTCGTCGTCACCTGTGTGCCGACCGCGCTCCATTCGACCTTCGGCCTTCCGAGGAAGTCGCCGCCACGATCGGCGTTGCCGAACTGGTACGGCTCGGTCGAGTTGCCGCCCACGAACCGGAACGTCGTGTCCCAGATTTTCGGGTGTGCCGCGAACGTTGCCGTGTCGGTGAACCGTGCCGGGATCGCAGCCTTGAGTGCCCACGGATCGCCGACTGCATACAGCGTGTTTCCAGACGTGTGAACGACCTGCGTCGAGGTTAGATCGGTCATCACGCCGCGCGGAGCAAGCGTGCCGTTCCCGGTGTAGAACTGCGTCGCATCGTTCACGTTTTGCGCGTCCGCAACCAGGCTGACCAGCTCCTGGTCGAGGTCCGGCCAGTCCTGCCCGACCTCGATGCTGAATGGAACGAACACCCGCCATTGCGCGCAGGTGACCACCGGCTGCGCGAGAGTAGGCGAGCCGTCTGTCGCCGTCGCCGCCTCGCCGACGTACGACGACGTCACGCCGTCAGACGAGACGCCCTTCCACGTGTTCGTCACCGTCTCGATCACACGGCTGATCGCGCGGATCGGATTGAGCGCTCCGCTGCCGGACCGGATGATGCTCGGATCCAAAACGTACGGCAACGCGTAGCCGCCGGCCGCCGACGAGCCGATGCTCATCGACCGCTCGGCGTCCACCTGCGACACCTTCCGCACCGCCTCCACCTCTTCAGAGCTGAAGCGCAGATGGCCGGTCGTCATGTCCGCCAGCATCTTCCCGAACGCACTCCTGTATGCCGGGTCGCCGACCGCTTCGACGTAGCGGGCGCCGATGTTGTTCCCGTCACCACGACGGACAAGACGGTCGATCCGATCCGCAGCACCGGTCTCCATCCGCCCCTCGTAGCTCTCGACAGTGCGCAGAGCACGATCGACGTCGGTCGCGGCCGGCGTCCGCCACACACGCTCGCTCACACGATCATCGGAACGCACGTCGACGCTCTCGAGATTGCGTGTGTCGCCGGCGAGCCGGTCGAGATAGGCGCTCCGCCCGTACTGGGCCTCGAGGTCGGCGATCTCGCTGTCCGCCTTCTCGACCGCCCGGTTCAGGTTGCCGATCCGCTCCTCCTGGCCGTCCGATCCGTCCGCGCGAGCGCGAGCGTTATCCAACTCCGTGAAGAGACGGTCGCGGCGGGTCCGCGCCTCCTCAACCTGTGCTCGTAGTTCATCCAGCTGATTCATGAGGTTCCCCTTCGAAACGTGTTTGGCCGTGCTCGACTGAACTCACGTTCCGGGTTGCCCCAAGCAGCTCCGGCGGCTTTACGCCCTACCCGCTCGTCATCGTTGCTCCGGCTTGGACCTGTCCAGACCGGCGACGACGTCGCGGTGGTGATAGGTGAAATGCTGCCAACGGGATCGGCCGTTGGACTAGTTCATGCCGGCGAGATGAGCGATCTCATCATCGCCGCGGTCGATCAAGACGCGCATCCCGACAGCAGCACGTTCAAAGCCATTCGCGCGGAGCGTCTTCTCCTCCTCCTCCATCTCGGCTATCGGGTTGGTCGCCCAGGTCGGTCGAGCCGCGAGGTACGAGATCACCCGGTCGGCGAGCTCGAACGCGCGAGATCGCGCTTCCTCCCGATCTTCGTCGTTGCCCGGGTCCTGTTGTGCAAGGTCGGCGATCTCCTCGAGCCAAGAGAAGTAGTCGCGCTGCTCATCGGTGTACTCGTTCATCACGTTCCTTTCGTGTCGTTGTTTTTTTGAGACCACACCGCAGCCCCCCGCCCGCCCGATGCGCCAGCGGCGCTTAGTCCGCGAACGCAGTTAGACGGCAGCGATCGTCTATCCCTGATAGGGGCCTGGGACACCGGCCTAGACCGGGACGAGAACTTGTACACGTGTACAAACTCTCTTGTCGGCGGTGTTCAGGGTTCAGGGCAATCCCACCTCTTAGCCTCGAGTCCCCACTGTCGTCGTCGGTATCGCTGCGGGCGCGGTGCCAGGTTTTGTAAACGTCTACAAACTCTGGTCCGCTGTCGCCGGCGCCGTCCCCGTTCCGAGCTGCCTGGTTGCCCCTTATCCTTCTCGGCCCCCGACTCTCAGTACCCGTTCCTGACTCTCACCGCCGATGTCACCACGGCACCCGTCTAGGCGCCGTCCCGCATGGTCAAGCCGAAACCGGACTTTTTTTCGCAGCCGTTGAGCCGGGTCAGACCGGGTGCGCGTATGCCCGTGTGAGGGGTTAGCCCGGTATAGGGGTGCGTCTTCGCGTCAGAAATGGCTGTGCGCTCCCAAGGGCGCCGGCTTCCTGCACGTCCGTCCCGAGCACCAGGACCGGATCGACGGCGCCGTCGTCTCGTGGGGTTACGACGGCGACGCGACATTCGCCTCTCGCGTCGAGCGCCAGGGAACGGAGGAGCCGTCGGCGGTCCTCACCGTGCCGGACGCGATCGACTTCCAGGAGGAACGAGACTGGGACGAGGTCCGGTCGCGGTGCCGCGCGCTCGCGCGCGAGGCGCGCGACCGCCTGTGCGAGCTACTCGGGACGGAGCCGATCGCGCCGGCGGAGATGGTGCTGCAGCTGGCGAGCGTGGCGCTGCCGCCGTGCGACGGAGCGGAGCTGCAGCGGCGGCTGTTCGACGAGCACCGGATCGAGATCCCGGTGACGAACGACGGGACGCTCCTGCGCGTCTCGGCCGCTGCCTACACGGACAGGGAGGACGTCGAGCGGCTGCTCGACGCCCTCCCGCGCGCGCTTAGAAGTGCCCGCACCCCTGCATGATGTTCATGCCGGTGACGGGACGGAGCTCCGCACCGTTCGCGGCTGCACCGAGCGTGTCCCTGACCGGGTTCCAGAACCCGACGCCCGTCAGCTGAACGATCGTCCCGAGCGTCTGCCAGGTCGTCGTCGGTGCCGGACACGCACTGAGGAACGCGCTCCGGGTGGCGAGGATTCCGGCGCGATCACGCGTCGTCGACGACAGGCACTGCGGATTCGGCATGTAGGCGTTCATGTACGTCGATGACGCCCCGTCGTACAGCTCGAAGACGATCTCGCCGTTCGACGCCGTCCGATACCGCTCGATCGTGGCGGTCAGCTGCCACTGCTGCTTCTCGAACGCCGTGTTGCGCGACGCGACGATGCGAGCCGGCGGCTTCAACGTCGAGAGGACGGGAATGCTCGTTCCGGTCGCCGCCCACTGGACGGATTTGCGCCCGGCATCGCTCAGCGTCATCAGCTTCCAGAGATTCCCGCCGCACCAGGTGCCGGGCTTGGCTGCACCCGCCACCTCCACGTGTGCTCTGGCAGGAACGGCAAAGGCCGTCGCGGCCGCGGCTGCCAAGGCAGCCACGCCCAACGCGAGGCCAAATCGCTGCGACTTCACCATCATCCACCTCCGAAACGGGTCCAGCCGCAGCGGACCCATTATCGTCGGGGCCTCGGCTGTGCCCGAGCCTCGAACGAGGGGTCAGCCCTCGCGGGGCAGCTTCACGCCGAGGTAGCTCAGGAGCACGAGCAGAGCCAGCCCCACGAGCCAGAGCGCAAGCACGAGCCGGGGCCGCTTGCTCTCCCTCAGAGACTGGATCGCGACCTTGCCCCAGAGGATGCAGAGCCCCACGAGCGCCGCGCCGCCGATCACGATCACCGGCGCGAGATAGACCGCCTTCTCGAACGGCCAGGCCATGAACCAGGCGGTCGCCGCGACGAGAACGAGGATGACGCCCAGCGCGACGGGGATCCGGAGCGCGCGCACCTCGCCAATGTACCCGGCGGTTACCCTTCCGGCAGTGGACGCGACGGCGAACTACAACTCCGGCGACGACTACGTCGTCGAGTTCCTCGGCTACCGGTTCAGCTTCAGCGCGTTCGACTTCGAGCAGCGCGTCACGGCAGCCGCCGTCAAGCTCGGCCTGCTGGCAGGAAACGAGCTCGACGACGACGAGACGGCCGACCTGGTCGAGCTGGTCGAGCGGGACGCCATCGAGGAGCCCCGCAGCGCGCTCGGCCGCTATCTCGTTCGACACTGGAACGAGGTCTCCCTCGTCGACGGCGAGTCGCTCGTCTACTGGCTGAAGAAGCTCGTGTTCCGCGGCGCCTGGCTCGACCACAGAGTCAAGGAGGGATTGCTGGAGGTCGGCTGGGACGACGGCGCCGCGGAGTTCGCGTATCGCGACCCGGACGGCGGCCGCGCCCTGCTGGAGCTGCTGCCGACGCCGAGCTGGAAAGAGGTGCAGTACCGGCGATGAGGGTTCCGCGCTCGTACGCGCTGCTCGGCCCGGCGTATCTCGCGGCGCTGCTCGCCGTGGATACGCAGGTCGGCGCGCGCGGGCAGGTCGTGCTCGGTGTCGTGACCGGCGTCGTGCTCGTCGCTGCGCTCGTGCCGCTGGAGCCGCTCGCGCGCGCGATGGCGCTCGGTGTGGTTCTGTTCGCCACCGTCGGCGAGGTGACCGGGTCGCTCGTGTGGGGCGTCTACCGCTACCGGCTGCACAATCTGCCGCTGTTCATCCCGCCGGCGCACGGGATCGTCTATCTCAGCGGGCTCGCTCTCGTCGGCTGGGTGCGTCCCCGTCTGCTCGTCGGCGTCGCGGCCGCGGGCGCCGTGGCGTGGGGTCTCGCCGGGGTGACGGTGCTGCCGCGGCTCGACGTGGCCGGGGCGCTCGGCGTGCCGCTGCTCTGTCTGTTCCTCTGGCGGTCGCGGTCGCGCACCGCGTATGCCGGCGTGTTTCTCGTCGTGGCCGCGCTCGAGCTGTACGGGACGTCGATCGGGACGTGGCGCTGGGCCGCGTCCGTCCCGGGCCTCGGCATCGCGCAGGGGAATCCGCCCAGCGGCGTGGCGAGCGGCTACGTGTTCTTCGACGTGATGGCGCTGCTCGTGGCGCCGTGGCTCGTCTACGTCGCCGGGACGCTGAAGCCGAAGCGGCTCTCGCGCTCGGGCGACTTGCGCAGCTCGATGCGGCGGATCGAGCCGATCGGGATGATCAGCGCGTCCGGCGTGTCGTCGCGGTCGTCGACGACGTAGAGCGTCACCATCCCGAAGCCCGGCTCCGGGTCGATGCGGTCGAGCACGAACCGTGAGCTGTCGAACAACTCGATCTCGACGACGGCCTTCTCGACGCCGGCGCTCTCGGCGAAGCCGGCGATCGTGCGGTGCAGCCGCTCGACGAACGCCTCGTGCGGTCCCTCGGATACCGGCGTCCAGAGCTCGGGCACGAGCGGAGCCTAGCGCGGCAAGCCGTGACGAAGTCGCCAGGAAGTCGTCACACTTCTGCGAACCGTGTCTGACACCGGGTCATGTCTCGTCGGGACATGGCACTCACGCAACCATGCCGGTTTGCGCGGTTCGTGTCTGACACCGGGCCGGGTACCGGCGGGACGCGGCCCTCAGAACAGCCGGCTGTCCGGATCCGACGTGGCGGCGCCGACGTGGGCGCGGCCGAGCTTCGTGATCACCCGGCCGCGGGGGGTGCGCTGGATGAAGCCGAGCTGCAGGAGGAACGGCTCGTAGACGTCCTCGATCGTGTCCGGCTCCTCGCCCAGCGACACGGCCAGCGTCGACAGACCGACGGGACCGCCGTCGAACTTGTTCACGATCGTGCGGAGCAGGTCGCGGTCGATCCGCTCCAGCCCCGCTTCGTCGACTTCCAGCAGCTCCAGCGCCTCGCGCGCGACCGGCATGGTGATCGAGCCCTGATGACGCACCTGCGCGACGTCGCGGACGCGGCGCAGGATCCGGTTCGCGATCCGCGGCGTGCCGCGCGCGCGACCGGCGATCTCGTCCGCCGCGTCGTCGGCGATCTCGACGCCGAGGATCCGCGCCGAGCGGCGCACGATCATGGCGAGCTGTCCCGCGTCGTAGTAGTCCAGCCGGAAGGTCATGCCGAACCGGTCGCGCAGCGGCGACGTGAGCAGCCCCGTGCGCGTGGTCGCGCCGACGAGCGTGAACGGCGGGAGGTCGAGCGTCAGCGTGCGCGCCGCGGCGCCCTGCCCCATGACGATGTCGAGCCGGAAGTCCTCCAGCGCCGGATAGAGGATCTCCTCCGCGGCGCGGCTCATCCGGTGGATCTCGTCGACGAAGACGACGTCGCGGTCCTCGATCGACGTGAGGATCGCGGCGATGTCCTTCCGCTCGAGCGCCGGGCCGGCGACGGCGCGGATGCCGACGCCGAGCTCCTCTCGGACGATGTACGCGAGGCTCGTCTTGCCGAGGCCGGGCGGGCCGACGAGCAGGACGTGGTCGAGCGCTTCGCCGCGCGCCTTCGCCGCCGCGAGCGCGATGCCGAGCTGCTCCTTGACGCGCTCCTGCCCGACGAAGTCGGCGAGGCTGCGCGGACGCAGCGTCTGCTCGAGCTCCTCGTCCTCCTCCTTCACCAGCGGCGCCAAAAACTGCGTGCTCATGCGGCCTTCTTCAACGCGAGCCGCACCCGATCCTCCGGCGGAAGGTCCGGATCCGTGTCCGCCAGCGCGCGCTCCGCGTCGGCCGGGGTGTAGCCGAGCTCGACGAGCGCGTCGCGCGCGACCACGTGCGCGTCGCTCGAGCCGACCGCGGCGAGCTCGGGGCCGCCGTCGCCCATCTTCTCCTTCAGCTCGAGCACGATTCGCTCCGCCGTCTTCTTGCCGATGCCGGGGATGATCTGGAAGCGGGCGGTGTCCTCGCGGACGATCGCGCGCCGGAGCTCCTCCGGAGGCGAGCCGGAGACGATCGCGAGCGCCACCTTCGGGCCGATGCCGTTGACGGTGAGCAGCTGGACGAACAGCTCCCGCTCGGCGCGGTCGGCGAACCCGTACAGCTGCATCGCGTCCTCGCGGACGTGGAGATACGTCTCGACCGTAACCTCGTCCGCGCCGTCTGCGCGGCGCACCGCCGACGGCGTCGCCGCGACGAGGTAGCCGACGCCGCCGACGTCGAGGACGAGACCCTCGGGCGTCGACGCGACGGGCTTGCCGCGCAACCGCGCGATCACGTCAGCCCGTCCCCGTCATGCGCAGGAGCGGCGGCGCGGTCGCGTGGCAGATGGCCACGGCGAGCGCGTCGGCCGCGTGGTTCGGCGTCGGCAGCGTCTTCAGGCCGAGGATCGTCTTCACCATCCGCTGCACCTGGGTCTTCTCGGCGCGGCCGTAGCCGCAGACCGCCTGCTTTACACGGGACGGTGCATACTCGGCGCACGGGACGCCGGCCAGCGCGGCCGCGACGAGCACGGCGCCGCGCGCCTGCCCGACGGAGAGCGCGATGCGGGCGTCGGCGCCGACGTACGACTCCTCGAGCGCGACCGCATCCGGCGCGTGCTCCGCGATGAGCCCGGCCACGCCCTCGAAGATCGTCTTCAGGCGCAGCTCCGGGCGCTCGCCGGCCGCCGTGGACCACCAGCCGTGGTCTATGGCCCTGAGGCGCCCGCCGCTTTCTTGGACGATCCCGTACCCGCAAGCAGCCGTTCCCGGGTCGATGCCGACGACCTTCACGTGGACACGGTAGGCCGCTCGTCGGACGGCCCCGGCTCCGGCACGGGCTAGGCAGCGCCCGGCGGGCGGCCGCGCCGGATGAGGAACAGCGAGGCGGCGACCGCGAGCGCGAGAAAGCCGAGCAGCCCCAGCTCCAGCAGGAGGTTCGTCAGCGCGCGGCCGCCGTACGCGGGCCGCTCGAACTGCGCCGTGACGATCAGGATCCGCCGGACGACGGCGATCAGCCCGATGTAGAGGAACGGCTCGACCACGATCTCGTGGGTGCGGAGCACGAAGCGAAGCGTGTACACCAGCTCGGCGATGATCAGCAGCAGCAGGACGCGGTCGAGCACGATCACGCCGGTGTCGACGCCGCCGAGGCGGGCCGAGATCGCATGGACGAGCTCGTGCACCGTGCCGACGAGGACGAAGATCGACGCGACCGCGAGCAGGACGCCGACCGCGATGTAGAGCAGCAGTTCGAAGCCGACGAGCCCGCCGAGCAGGCTCCATCCCGGACGCGCCGAAACGTCCCCGCCGGGCGGATGACTCAGGCCCGGAGGCGCTTCTGGGCTCGTCATCATCGGAGACTACCGGCGCCGTTGGCGGCCACGTCCGCTGTTGTCCGGACAATGCGCCCGTGACCGGAGCCTCCCGCCGTCGCCTCGGAGCGGCGCTCGTCCTCGGTGCGCTGCTGCTCGCCGGACGGGCCGCCGCGGCGACTCCGGAGGCGCAGCTGGCGCAGAAGTACGCGCCGGTCGTGCGGCTGGTCACGAGCGTGCAGGGATGCGAGGACGGCGACCCGTACGTGCCGATCGACGTGAACGTGCTCTTCGGGAACGACGAGGTCGTGCTCCGAGGCCCGTGGGACCGGGTCAACGTGGTCAAGATCGCCCCGACCGCCGGCGACCTCTCGTCGGGACGGGTCGACTACCACCTCGACTTCCCCGGCGACGCGCTGAATCCGGGCTGCACGTATGCCGACTGGTCGCGGCGGCTGAACGCGAAGGCGCCGCCGACGGTGTACGCGCACGTCGCGACCGACGCGGCGCATCCCGGGAAGCTCGCGCTGCAGTACTGGTTCTTCTACGTCTTCAACGACTTCAACAACCTGCACGAGGGCGACTGGGAGATGATCCAGCTGAACTTCGACGCGGCGACGCCCGAGCAGGCGCTGACGCAGCAGCCGACGGAGGTCGGCTACAGCCAGCACGAGGGCGCAGAGCGCGCACGCTGGGACGACTCCAAGCTCGAGAAGGTCGACGGCACACATCCGGTCGTGTATCCGGCGGCCGGCTCGCACGCGAACTTCTATTCGCAGGCGCTGTTCCTCGGGCGAAGCGCCGCGCAGGGCGTCGGCTGCGACGACACGGAAGGGCCGTACGAGCAGCTCCGTCCCACGGTCGCGGTCGTGCCGTCGGCAACGGCCGCGTACCTGGCGGCGTATCCGTGGCTCGGCTTCCAGGGCCGCTGGGGCGAGCTGCGGCCGGCGTTCTTCAACGGCCCCACCGGTCCGAACATGAAGTTCCAGTGGACCGAGCCGATCACGTGGTCCACGAGCTGGCGGAACCGCAGCTTCGCCGTCCCGGGCGGCGCGTCGATCGGCCCGCGGGCGACGGAGTTCTTCTGCGGCGCCGTCGCAGCCGGCTCGAATGTGCTCACGCAGATCGTGCGCAACCCGTTCCCGGGCGCGCTCACGGTTGCCGCGGTGTTCGCCCTCCTGCTCCTCGCGGCCTCGCGCACGTCCTGGCGCGGGTCGGCGCCGCTCCGGCTCGCGCGCCGGCGCGCGTGGGGCGAGCTGATCACGTCGGCCAGGCAGATGTACCGGCGCCGGTTCCGGCTGTTCGCCGGCATCGGCCTGCTCTTCATCCCGTTCGGCATCGCCGCCGGGCTCCTGCAGTACCTCCTCTTCCGCGTCGTCGCGTTTCTCCCGCTCGTGCAGTCCGCGGGTGAGACGAACATCTCGGTCGCCGGCCTCGCCTTCAGCCTGGGACTGATCTTCACCGTCGTCGCGCTCGCGTTCGTCCAGGCCGCGACCGCGTACGCGATGGCTGCGGTCGACCGGGGCGAGCACGTGACCGCGCTCGGTGCCTACAAGCACGCGCTGGGGAAGCTGTCGACGCTGTTCGGCTGGGTCGTCTTCGCCGCCGTCGTCGTGGTCGTGCTCGAACTCACCGTCGTCGGCATTCCGATCGCCGTGTGGCTGATCGTGCGCTGGTCGCTGCTCGCTCAGGTCGTCGTGCTCGACGACCGCACCTCTCCCGGACCGCTCAAGCGCAGTGCGTCGCTCGTGCGCGGCCACTGGTGGCGCGTCGGGCTCTTCACCGTCGTCGTCACCGGCCTCGGGCTGCTGCTCGGCCCGGTCGTCGGCGGCCTGCTCCTCCTCGCCACGAGCGCGGCGTTCAACGTGATCAACCTGATCACGGCGCTCGTCTACACGGTGACCATGCCGTTCGTCGCCATCGCCACTACGTATCTCTACTACGACCTGAACACCCGCGCGGTGCTCGAGACGCGCTCGCTCGTCCGCACCGACGAGCTCCCGGCCGAGATCTGACCCGGCGCGTCAGCCCGCGACCGCTTCGAGCACGCGCTCCGGAATGTCGAAGTTGGCGAAGACCTCTTGCACGTCGTCGTTGTCCTCGAGCTCGTCGATCATGCGGAGGATCTTCTTCGCGTCGCTCTCGTCCTCGACCTCGACGGTCGTCTTCGGGATCATGGTCAGCTCGGCGGACTCGATCGTGAATCCGGCGCGCTCGATCGCCTCGCGCACCGCTGAGAGATCCTCGGGCGCGGATGTCACCTGGAAGCTCGAGCCGTCGAGCGCGACGTCCTCCGCCCCGCCCTCGGCCGCCGCGAGCGTTAGCTCGTCCTCGTCGGCGCCCGCCGCGTCCACGAGCACGACGCCGCGCCGCTCGAACAGCCACGCCACCGCGCCGGAGCCGCCGAGGTTGCCGTCGCTCTTCGCGAACGTGTGCCGCACCTCGGCCGCGGTGCGGTTGCGGTTGTCGGTCAGCGCCTCGACGATCACGGCGACGCCGCTCGGCCCGAAGCCCTCGTACAGGACCGTCTCGAACTGGCTCTGGTCCGCGTCGGCGCCGGAGCCCTTTGCGATCGCGCGGTCGATGTTGTCCTTCGGCATGGAATAGGAGCGCGCCTTCTCCACCGCGTTCTGCAGCGCCAGGTTTCCGGCGGGATCGGGGCCGCCCTCGCGCGCCGCGACGATGATCGCGCGCGTGAGCTTGGAGAAGAGCTTGCCGCGCTTCGCGTCCGCGGCGCCCTTCTTGTGCTTGATCGACGACCACTTGCTATGTCCGGACAACCTGAACCTCCCTCACCTGATTCAAGAACAGCTCGTGCATGCGCGTGTCGTCGGTCAGCTCCGGATGGAAGGCGGCGACGAGAAGGCGCCCGTCGCGCGCGAGCACCGCGTGACCGTCGACCTCCGCGAGGATCTCGACGCCGGGTCCTGCATCCTCGATCCACGGAGCGCGGATGAACACGGCGCGCACCGGCGCCTCGCCGGCGACGATGTCGAGGTCGGCCTCGAAGCTGCGCACCTGGCGGCCGAACGCGTTGCGCCGCACGTGGAAGTCGCCGAGACCGAGATGGTCGCGATCGAGCACGATCATGCCGGCGCAGGTGCCGAAGATCGGCGCCTCGAACCGCCGAAGCGCCTCGTCGATCCCGTACAGCCGCATCAGCCGTCCGATCGCGGTCGACTCGCCGCCCGGGATGATCAGCCCGTCGAGTCCGTCCAGCTGCTCGGGCAGGCGCACCTCGACCGGCTCCGCGCCGAGGCGCCGCAGCATCGCCGCGTGCTCGCGGAAGTTGCCCTGGACGGCCAGGACGCCGATCTGCAACCGGTCGTTCACCTGGTCGATTCTAGTGACGCTTGTGTTATGGGCCGTTTGCTGTGAGGGTGGGTCGGCGGGCAATTCTTTCTAGCGGGGGGTACACGTGAGGCATTCACTGCGGGTTGCGGCCGTTCTGGCTGTGTGCGCATCGGCGCTGGCCCTGGCGGCGGGAGCGTCGGCGCGCCAGCAGATCGTCATCGTCAACAGCTACTCCGGGAACTACCAGGGCTTCTTCGACAGCTCTGTGACGGGCCAGATCGCGGAGTTCACGATGGACATCGCGCCGTCGCGGACGCCGATCTACAGCGGCCTGATGCTGTCGGACGGAATCCGCGAGCCGTTCCACGTCGCGATCGCACGGGACGGCGGCTTCATCGCGCTCGGCACCGGCGCGAACGGGTTCCTCGCGGTTGGCCGCGCGACGCCGATCGCCGGCGGCGCCAGCTCCGTCTCCACCGCCGCGTATCTCCTGCGGACGCCTTTCGGGCTCGACCACGGCTCGCTGCGCTTCGTGCAGTCGCTCACGGGCGGCGACGCATCGCAGCTGCCGCAGGACTCGACCGGAACGTGCAACCTGCCTGACGGCTCGGCGGTCTCGATCGACTTCCGCATGGCCGGCGCGTTCCCGCCCGGACCGCCCACCTTCGGAGCCACGGTCACGATCGGCAGCTTCGCCGCGCCGGTTGTCGGCAGCGTCGGCAACCCGGACCTCCGCACCGGCAGCGCTCCGCTCGTCGCGACCGGCGTCGCCACCGGCGGCTCGATCGACTTCGACGGCTCCTGGGTGAGCGGCGGCCAGCCGCACATGCAGGGCACCGCGACGGTCACCCTCGCCGACGGCAGCGTCAGCGTCGACGACTGCGCGCTCGTGCCGGCGGTGCGGACGACCGCAGGAGACTAGGAGCTACGCCTCGGCGCCGTAGCGCGATGCGAGCCCGAGGAAGACGAGCAGGAAGCCGACGAACGCGAAGACGAGCGCCGGCACCCAGCCCTGGAACGAGGAAGAGACGCTGAAGCCGCCGAGTGAGACCACGCTCTTGTGGGACCACTCGGCGGCGAAGTGCGCGCCTGCTGCGAGCAGCCCGAGCGCCCCGAACACGGCCCAGCTCGAGCGCTTCGAGCCGTATGCGATCGCGACGTAGAACAGCGCGGCCACCGAGATCAGCGCCCAGTCGAAGCTGGACGAGTGCCACCAGTACAGGAAGCTGCCGCCGATCAGCAGGCCGGCCGCGAGGTGCAGCCAGAACGCCGCGGGACCGTCGCTCGCACTGCCTGCGGCGAAATAGACGACGCCGACGAACAGCGTCACGAACGCCGACCAGTTGCCGCCGCCCGAGAGCAGGTCGAGCACGAAGAACCAGCCGACGAACACGGCGATCGACGCGATGAACGGGAACGTGAAGCGGCGCATGTCGTCCAGCGCCACGCCGAGCACGAGCAGCTCGAGCACGAGACGCGCGAACGAGAACGAGCTGAGCGACGCACCGCTCGACAGCCAGCCGAACCACGACCACAGCGCGCCGACGAACAGCGCCCACGCGATCACCGCGGTGAAGCCGAACACTCCCGCGGCGAGCCAGCGGTCGCGGCGCTTCAGCCCATCCGCGATCACGTAGAGCACGACGAGCACGAGCGCGGACCAGCCGGCGTACGCGGCGCTGCCGTAGTGGCCCGAGAGATAGACGAGCGCGGCAACGGCCGCGCCGAGGACGGTCAGCCCGCCCGCGTAGAGCAGGAAGGACGACGTCGTCCAGACCGGCTTGCGAACGTCCACGCGCGCATCCTCGCGCGCGGGACGGACGGAGCCGCTACCAGCCGCGCGTCTCGAGCAGCTGCGACGGGTCGAGCGTCGCGGTCGAGATGCCGACCATCGGCTCGCCGAGCCCGGCGGAGACGCGGGCCAGGATCTCCGGATCGTTGAAGTGCGTCGTCGCCTCGACGATCGCCTTCGCCCGCCGCTCCGGATCGCCGGACTTGAAGATGCCCGAGCCGACGAAGACGCCGTCCGCGCCGAGCTGCATGCACAGCGCCGCGTCCGCCGGCGTGGCGATCCCGCCCGCGGTGAACGTGACCACGGGCAGGCTGCCGTGCTCGGCCACCCAGCGCACGAGCTCCTGCGGCGCCTGGAGGTTCTTGGCCTCGGTGTACAGCTCCTCCTCGGCCAGCGTCGTCAGCTTGCGGATGTGCCCGAACACCGAGCGCATGTGCGTGACCGCGTTGACGATGTCGCCGGTGCCCGCCTCGCCCTTCGTGCGGATCATCGCCGCGCCCTCGGAGATGCGCCGCAGCGCCTCGCCGAGATTCGTCGCGCCGCAGACGAACGGCACCGTGAAGCCCCACTTGTCGACGTGGTGCTCCATGTCGGCGGGCGTCAGCACCTCCGACTCGTCGATGTAGTCGATCTCGAGGGCCTGGAGGATCTGCGCCTCGGCGAAGTGGCCGATGCGGCACTTCGCCATCACCGGAATCGTCACCGACTCCTGGATGTCGCGGATCATCTCCGGGTCGGACATGCGGGCGACGCCGCCCTCCACCCGGATGTCGGCGGGGACGCGCTCCAGCGCCATCACCGCGACCGCGCCCGACGCCTCGGCGATCTTCGCCTGCTCGGCGTTGACGACGTCCATGATCACGCCGCCCTTGAGCATCTCGGCGAGACCGCTCTTCACCCGCATCGTCCCGTATTCGGCCATGCGCTGAGTCTATCTAGGAGCCGAGGCAGGCCAGGACGTCGTCGATCTGCGGCTGCGTCGGCGACGTCTGCCAGACGAGGACGGCGTTCCGCTGGGACTCCATGATGTCGCTCATGTGGCGCCGGTAGAACGGCGTGGCGTGCGCCCTGAACGCCTCCTCCGTCTGCGCTGCGCCTGAGGCGTCGCCGGCGAACGCGATCGTGACGACGTTGCCGCCGGGCGCCTTGGCGAGGATGCCGCCGTTGTCGGCGAAGCCCGCGATGAAGCCGACCTTGACCGGGTTGGTGGTCACGCCGGTGAAGCCCTTGCTCGTCAGGCACTTGGCCGTGCCCGTCGCGGTGTAGGGAGCGCTGCTGCGCGCGCCGCAGCCGGCCGCGACGAGCGCCAGCACCCCGAGAGTGACGAGAGCCAGAGGCCGCACGCGACGACTGTAGCCGCCCCGGCGACGATCGAGTGGAAGAATCCGCGCCGTGGAGCCGTGGTCCCGCGATCCCGCCGGCCGCCTCGACGAGCACGAGCTCGCCAGCGAGGCGCTGCGCGGCAACGCCCTCGGGGATCCGCACGTGCGCCCGCTGTGGGTCTACACGCCGCCCGCCTATGAGGCGGAGCCGGAGCGGCGCTTCCCGTCCGTCTATCTGATCCAGGGGCTGACCGGCCAGCTGGACATGTGGCGCAACCGCTCCGCCTTCCGGCCGACGGTGCCGGAGCTCGTCGACCGGCTGTTCGCCGAGCAGGAGTGCCCGCCGGCGCTCGTCGTCTTCGTCGACGCGTGGACGTCGTTCGGCGGCTCCCAGTTCGTCGACTCGCCGGCGGTCGGCCGCTACCACACGTATCTCTGCGACGAGGTCGTCCCGTTCGTGGACGAGCGCTACCGGACGCTCGCCGAGCCGGGACACCGCGGCATCAGCGGCAAGTCGAGCGGCGGCTACGGCGCGATGATCACGCCGATGCTGCGGCCCGACCTGTTCGGCGGGCTCGCCACGCACGCCGGCGACGCGCTGTTCGAGCACTGCTACATCCCCGACTTCCGCGAGGCGCTCCGCGCGCTCCGGGACTACGACGGATCCTTCGACCGGTTCTGGGCGGACTTCCGCTCGCGGCCGGCGTTCACGAAGAAGACCGACTTCCCGCTGCTGAACACGTGGGCGATGGCCGCCTGCTACTCGGCGAACGACGACGGCTCGGTCGAGCTGCCGTTCGACCTCGACTCGGGGCTGCTGCGCCCCGACGTCTGGGAGCGCTGGCTCGCGTGGGACCCGGTGCGGATGGCGGAGCGGCACGCCAACGCGCTGCGTGGGCTGCGCGCGATCTACATCGACTCCGGCTCGAAGGACCAGTTCTTCCTCGACCTCGGCGCCGCCGCGTTCAAGCACGCGCTCGAGGAGATCGGCGTTACCGACGTCTTCTACGAGCTGTTCGACGGGACGCACAGCTCGATCGAGTACCGCTACCCGCAAGCGTTGCGCTACCTCGCCGAGCGGCTGCAGTAGGTCACGCCGCGAAGGCGCGATCGGCCGCGCTCTGCGCCGCGCGCGCGAGCGCTTCGGCCTCGGCGACGATCTCGTCGCCCGGCTCGTTCGCGGCGACGATCGCGGCTGCCGCGCGTGCGGCGCCGGCTGCGAGCGCGGCGGCCGCGAGGCAGTCCGGCCGCACCACCTCGGCCCCGCCGTGCGCCAGCCTCGCGGCGAGCTCGGCCGCCTCGGCGCCGGCGCGCGCGATCTCGAGCGGCGGCCCGGCGGCCGGCGCGAAGTCGCCGCTCACGCGTGCGGCTCCGTACGCCTCCGCGTCCAGCTGCGCGAGCGGCGCGGTCCGCGCGCGCAGGTCGGCCGCGCGCGCGGCCGCGTCGGCGTCCCCGGAGACGCGTGCCGCCATCGCGAGCACCGCCGCGGCCGTCGCCGCTGCGAACGCCGCCGCTCCGCCACCGCCCGGCGCCGCCCGCGGGCCGGCGAGCGCGTCGAGCCATTCGGCCAGCTCCAGCTCGAGGAAGGGTTTCTCCACGACACCGGCATTCGACCATAGACTCGCCCCGTGGACGGACTCGAAGGGAAACGGGTCGTGGTCACCGGCGGCACGAGCGGCATCGGTGAGGCGACGACGCGCCGCTTCATCGCCGAGGGCGCACGCGTGGCCGCGCTCGCCGTGGGCGAGCTGGAGATCGAGACCGCGCACGAGCGGATCGACGGTCTGGCCGCGGCGCTGCTCTGCGACGTGGCCGACGAGCTGCAGGTCGAGCGCGTCTTCGCCCGCCTGGACGATCTGCTCGGCGGCGTCGACGTGCTCGTCGCCAACGCCGGCATCTCCGTGCGGCGGCCGTTTCTCGAGATCCGCGAGGAGGACTGGCGGCGCGTGCTCGACGTCAATCTCACCGGGGTCTTCCATTGCGCGCAGCAGGCGGCGCGGCGGATGCACGCCGCGGGCGGCGGCGTGATCCTCGTCACCGCGTCGACGAACGGCATCGTCGGCCATCCGTTCTACGCGGACTACAACGCGTCAAAGGCCGGCGTGATCGCTCTCGTGCGCACGATGGCGCTCGAGCTGGCGCCGACGATCCGTGTGAACGCCGTCTGCCCCGGCTACGTGATGACGCCGATGCAGGAGGCCGAGTACTCGCCGGAGATGCTCGCCGCAACCGACGCGAAGATCCCGCTCGGCCGGCACGCGCGGCCCGAGGAGATCGCCTCGCTCTACGCCTTTCTCGCGAGCGACGAGGGCGCGTACCTGACCGGCGCGGCGATCGAGATCGACGGCGGCGAGACCGCCGGCGGGCTCGCGAGCCGTTAGTCGGCAGCGACCGGCTCCGGCACGCCGTAGCGCTCGCGGTACTCGTTCGCCTTCGCGGCGAGCTCGTCGCCGGAGACGACGGTGAAGTTGGCCACGTAGCTGCGCGACTCGTCCAGGCGCTGGCCGACCCGCGGCCCGGTGTAGTCGTCGGCGTACGTGAGCACGAGCGCCGGCAGCTGGTGCCGGATCAGCGGCACGTACTCGCTCGCCGCGGCGGCGATCACCCGCCACGACACGGTGCGTGAGCGCAGGAACGCGTACTTCACCGTCAGCCCGTCGG
Organism: uncultured Actinomycetes bacterium; assembly: GCA_963761665.1. Taxonomy (GTDB): domain Bacteria; phylum Actinomycetota; class Thermoleophilia; order Gaiellales; family Gaiellaceae; genus Palsa-739. The sequence continues at coordinate 332,747 of CAVXHM010000005.1, read as the reverse complement.
GCGAGAAGCGGACGAACGCCGCACCCGGCAGCAGGCCGCCGAGGCCGGCCACGAGTCCGACGACGCCGAGCAGCACCGCCACCCACCCCACGAGCCGTGGCAGGAGCGCGAGGCCGACGACGAGCATCACCAGGCCGAACACAGCGCCGAGCAACTGCCCGGTGCGGCCCGCCTTGACCGTAACCGTCTCCACCGCCCGGCCGGTTTCGCCCGCGGCGTCCGGTGTCCTGCTACTGATCCGCGACCGCGAGGCCGACCGGGCACGAAACGCCCGTCCCGCCCAGCCCGCAGTAGCCGTTCGGGTTCTTCGCCAGGTACTGCTGGTGGTAGTCCTCGGCGTAGTAGAACGGCCCTGCCTCGGCGATCTCGGTGGTGATCTCGCCGTAGCCGGCGCGGGTCAGCTCCTCCTGGTACATGGCGCGCGACGCCTCGGCCGCCTCACGCTGCGCGTCCGTCGTCCAGTAGATCGCCGAGCGGTACTGCGTGCCGCCGTCGTTGCCCTGGCGCATGCCCTGGGTCGGGTCGTGGTTCTCCCAGAACAGGCGCAGCATCGCCTCGTAGCTCGTCTGCTGCGGATCGAAGACTGCGAGGACGACCTCGGCGTGGCCCGTCTCGCCGCTGCAGACCTCGCGGTACGTCGGGTTCGGCGTGAAGCCGCCGGCGTAGCCGACCGCCGTGGTGTAGACGCCGGGGGCGTTCCAGAAGATGCGCTCGGCGCCCCAGAAGCAGCCCATGCCGACGATCAGCTGCTCGAAGCCGTCGGGGAACGGAGGCGTCAGCGGCGTGCCGAGCACCTCGTGCCGGTCGGGAACCTCGATCGGCTCGTCGCGACCGGGTAGAGCATCGTTTGCGGCGACCATCGTCGCCGGCTTTCCGAAGAGGAACATGCCCCTAAGGGTACTGACGGGCGACAGTCTGGCGAGTGCGGCGCCGGCGCTAGTGACGGTGCGTCGAGGCGGATCGCGTCTGCTTCAGCGAGACTCGCGGGACGAAGGCGGCGATCGTCCGCGTCGAATCGCTGACGTTCCCCGCCGAGTCGATGGCGGCGATCGCGAACGAGCGCCGGTCGTGCCGCTTCAGCTTGATGCGCAGCTTGAGCGTCTTCGCGGTGAGCGTCCTGGTCCTCTTGCCGTTGACGATCAGCGCGTAGGCCCGGACCTTCGACCGGTCGACGGGCGGCCGCCAGCTGAGCGTGAGCAGATGGCCGTTCACCTTGGCCCGGAAGTCCCGCGGCCGTCCCGGCGGCGTGCGGTCGAGCGTGAAGCTCGACGTGGCCGACCAGGCCGAGTCGTTCCCGGCCGCGTCCTCGGACCGGACGCGCCAGAAGTAGACACCGTCCTCGAGGACGGTGGCATCGGGGGTCCAGCTCGCGGTTGCGCCGGCGGCGACGCTCGCGGACGTGCCGGTCAGGACGATGGTCGCGCAGTCCGGGTCGGCGCACAGCTGGAACTCGAGCGTGCCGGTGTCTCCCGGGTCGGAGCTGACGAACGTTCCCGACATGTGCGGCTGGTTCACCTCGGCGCCGCCGCTGACGCCGCCCGGCGTGGGCGCGCTCGGAGCAACCGTGTCGACGACGAACTGACGCGTCGCCGACCAGACCGAACGGTTGCCGACGCTGTCCTCGGCGAGGGCACGCCAGTAGTACGTTCCGTCCGCAAGAGGTGCGGGCGGCGGCCAGCCCGCAACTGTTCCGACCGGCACGCTTCCGGAGTACCCGCTGGTCACGACCGTCGTGCAGTCCGCGTCACTGCAAACCTGGATGTAGAGCCGCGCCGTATCGCCCGGGTCGTTCGGGTCGTCGATGCGCGCCTCGAGCGCCGGCGTCGCCTGCACGCGCATGCCGGGCGCGCCCGACAGCACCGGCGCGTCGGGCGGGGTCGCGTCGACGGTGAAGCTGAGGACCGACGACCATCCGGAGGTGTTGCCGGCGGAGTCGGTGGACTGGACGCGCCAGTAGTAGAGCCCGTCGTAGAGGAAGGACGGAGTCCAGCTGCCGATCGCACCGGCGGCGAGGCTGCCGGCGGTCCCGGAGTTGATCAGGAGCGGCGAGGAGCAGCTGCTCGTTGCGCAGAGCTCGAAGGTCAGGTTGCCGGTCTCGGCGCTCGGGTCGTTGTAGACGGCGCTGAGCGTCGGCGGCTGGTTGAGCCGCGCGCCGTCGGCCGGTGAGGCGGTGACGACCGGGTTGGACGGCGGCGTCGTGTTCAGGGTGAACTGCTGCGTGCCCGACCAGGCCGACTGGTTGCCGGCCGCGTCCTGCGCGCGCGCCCGCCAGTAGTAGGTGCCCTGCGCCAGGCCGGCCGCGGTCCAGCTTCCGTTGGCGCCGTTGGCGATCCCGGACGGCGAGGAGCCGCTCTGGACGACCGCGGTGCAGGCGCTGTCGGAGCAGATCTGGAACGAGACGGTGCCGGTGTCGCCCGCGTCCGGGTCGGAGAAGCTCGCCGACAGCGACGGCATCGCGTTGATCTGCGCCGGCTGGCCGACGAGCGTCGGGACGTTGGGGCCGACCGTGTCGAGCACGAAGCTGCGCACGGCACTCCAGGCGCCCTGATTGCCGGCCGCGTCGAGCGACGACGCGCGCCAGTAGTACGTGCCGTCCGCGAGCGGGCCCGCGCCCCAGCTGACGCCCGCGCCGCTGCCCACGGTCGCGGAGGTGCCGGTGCCGAGCACGGTCGCGCACGCTGCGTCGCTGCACAGCTGGAAGGTGACGGTGCCGCTGTCGGTCGGATCGGAGTTCGTGAACGTCGCGCTCAGCTGCGGCGTGTTCACGCGTGCCGCGTTCGCGGGCGAGACGAGTGCGGGCTTCGCGGGCGCCGCCGTGTCGACGGTGAAGCTGCCGGACGACGACGACGCGTTCCCGGCCGCGTCCGTGGCGGTGACGGTGTAGTAGTAGAGCCCGTCCGCGAGGCTGCTCGGCGTCCAGTTGACGGTCGTGTTGTTCGCGACGCTGCTCGCCGTGTGGCTCTGGACGACCGCCGTACAGCCGCTGTTCGAGCAGATCTGGAACACGAGCGTTCCGCTGTCCGTGGCGCCGGGGTCGGCGAAGGTCGCCGACAGCTGCGGCGGCGTCTGCGCGCGCGCCGTGACCGAGCCGGGTCCAGGCGCGGTCGGCGCGATCGTGTCGTAGGTGAAGCTGCGGATGGCCGACCAGGCGGACAGGTTTCCGGCGACGTCCTGCGCACGGACGCGCCAGTAGTTTGCGCCCTCCGCCATGCCGCTCGCCGTCCAGCTGCCGGTCGCGCCGGTCCCAAGCCCACTCGAGGACTGACCGCTGCCGATGACGACGCCGCATGTGTTGTTCGAGCAGACCTGGAAGTCGAGCGTGCCGCTGTCGCCGGCATCGTTGTTCGTGAAGCTCCCGCTCAGCGTCAGTCCGGCGCCGAGGTAGGCGCTGTCGGCCGGAAGCGTCGGACTTGGTACCGGCGGCGGGTTCGTGTCGAGCACGAAGCTCCGGGTCGCCGTCCAGCCGGTCTGGTTTCCGGCAATGTCGGTCGCGCGCAGCCGCCAGTAGTACGTGCCGTCGGGCTCGGCAGGCGCCGTCCAGCTGACGGCGGTGCCGGGGCCGACCGTCGACGATGTGCTCGACGAGAGCACCGAGGAACACGACGCATTGCTGCAGAGCTGGAACTCGACCGTGCCGCTGTCGGTCGCGTCGGAGTCGACGAATGTTGCGCCGAGCTGCGTGCTGTTCACGCGCGCGGCGGAGGCCGGCGAATCGAGCGTTGGTGCTCCGGGAGGCGTCGTATCCACGACGAAGCTGCTCGTGGTGGTCTGGGAGACGTTCGACGCGGAGTCGGTCGCCGTCACCTGCCAGTAGTACTTCCCGTCGCCGAGAGCGGCAGGCGTCCAGCTCCCAGTCGCACCGCTCGCGAGCGTCGACGTCGTCGACGGCCCCTGCAGAACGGTGGTGCACGGGTCGTCGGCACAGAGCTGGAACGACAGCGTTCCGTTGTTCCCGTCGGACTCGTAGTACGTCGCCGAGAGCTGCGGCGCGGTGTTGCTCGTCCGCGTCCCGTCGGCCGGCGAGACGACCGCGGGCGCATCCGGGACCGGCGCTGCGGCCGGATGCGTGATGGACGAGTTCGCGCCGTCGTACGCAAGCATGGTCGCGATTCCGCCGCCCTGGGTCATGCCGGACGCCTGGTGGCGGAAGTACTCCACGTAGAGGTGCTCGTTCGACTGGAGCGAGAACGCGCCCAGGCTCACCGCGTCAGAAATCGCCTTCGGCGTCGTGACCGACCCGCCGATGAAGTTCGTCATCGTCTCGCCGCAGACGGCGGCACCCGAGCAGCTCGGGTCGATCAGGAGCGTCGAGCCCGTGATCGCGTTGCCCGACGTCGTGACCGCCCACATCCCGACGGTCATGTACGCCGTCCCGCGCGCCGGATTGTCCGGATCGATGAACCTCGCCTGGAACGTCCACGTCCCCGCCGGGAAGGACACGCCGCCCACCCCGTCGACGATCCACCCCTTTGCGTTCGGCGTCGTCAGCGGGCCAGGGTCGGCCGCCGTCACGCTCGTCGGCGCCGGCTGGTCGTACACACCAGGAGAGAAGTCGTCGTACTCCGCCGGCGGTGGACTGACGAGCGTGCCGATGGTGACGCGGTTCTGCGCCTGGGGCAACACCGGCTGCGTGGCCGCGGTCGCGTTGTCCATCGAGTCGGTGTAGGTCGAAGAGCTGTTGTTCGGCAGCGTCGCGACGCGTGTGAAGTAGCCGTTCCCGAACTGCCGGTACACCTGCACCGTGACGCCGGTCGGCAGGTTCCCCACCTGGACGGACTTGCCGTTCGCCGTCGTCATCGACAGCGACGTCTGGCTGACGGCGGTTTCTCCGCCGGTCGCGTCGACGATCGTGGCGGCGTAGTTGTACGTGCCCGCCGTGAGAGGCCCGACACCCGTCGCGGTCGCCGTCGGCTTTCCGGGCATGCCGGAGCCGGCCGACGACACGAGCGTGTCGCTGCCGGAGAGCAGGCCCGACGTCGCGCCGGATGGATAGAGCGTCGAGTAATTGCCTGTGCCTCCGCTGGCCCGGGTGGGCGCCTGCGCCAGCGACAGGACGAGAGCCGCTCCGAGGAGCAGGCCAAAGCCCCACCTCGGGGGTGGCCGGCTCGAGGGCAGGTGGAGCCGCAGCTTCATGTGACGTCGACCGGGGCGGGGACCTACTCCCCGGTTCCAGTCTCGGTATCGGCGTCCCGCGACGACGGCTAAAGAGCCCAAACGAGCAGTGGCGGCCCTGAGGCCGCCACTGCTCCGATTGTTGCTACCTGTCAACGGCGTCTTACGGGGTGTACGTCGCCTCGGTGTAGGTGGCGAGGCTCGTCATCGCCGAGTTGACGCTCGAGGCCCACGCGGCCGAACTCCAAGCCGCGCTCGCCCAGGCTGCACTCGCCCACGCCGCAGAGCTCCACGCTGCCGAGCTCCAGGCCGCCGAGCTCCACGCCGCCTCGGACGAGACCGCATCCGCCCAGGCTGCCGCGTTGAACACCGGCTGGCCCGTCGTCGGATTGGACGACACGAACGTGTCGAGGTTCTCGTTCGGGTTCGGCGGGGTGAAGTCGAGGCTGGCCGCCATGGCCCCATCGACCTCACCGACGCCCGCAGCCTGCCAGTCGACATTCGGCAGGTACGCCGCCGTCAGCATGAGCGCGCCCTTCACCTGGTCGGGCGTCCAGTCCGGGTGCCGGGCCAGGATCTGCGCCGCGGCGCCCGCGACCACCGGAGCCGCGAACGAGGTGCCGGACATCCACATGTACCCGGGGGCGACGACGCGATCCGGAACCGCGTTCGGGATCGTCGCGTCCATCGGGACAGGCATGACCATGTAACGACCCGGAGCCGCGATGTCGGGCTTCGAGAAGCCGTCGGCCGTGAAGCCGTACGCCGACCACGGCGCGACCGTGTCATCGGACGGGTCGGAGGTCTGGTTCTGATCCAGCGCTCCAACCGTGATGATGAACGGATCGTTGCCGGGAGCCGCCGACATGTCGACTGCGCTTCCGTCTCCGAAGTTGCCGGCTGCAGCGACCACGGTGACTCCGGCGAACCAGAGCCGCTCGACCGCCTGATCCAGCGGGTCGTACTGGAAGCTCGCGGGGGACGAGCCGGCCATCGAGATGTTGACCACCTTGATGCCGTACTTGTCCTTGTTGGCGAGAACCCAGTCGGCCGCCGCGATCACGTCGCTCTCCATCGACTCGCCGTCCTGGTTGGCCACGCGGACGCTCACGATCGGAGCGTTCTGCGCGACACCCGGATAGTCCGAGCCGGAGCCGGCTGCGATGCCGGCGACCATCGTGCCGTGACCCTCGAGGTCGGTGTTCACCGGGCCGGCCGGGCCGGCCGGAGCGGCCAAGACCGGGGACGCGACCGCCGAGACAGCCGAGCCCGCGACCGGAAGGGCCGAGGTGCTGGCCGCGACCGGCGCACTGCTTGCGCAGAGCGAGCAGAAGCTGACGGCCGCCTCGATCCGATTGCCGAAGTCGGCAGTGTCAGTGGCGTCGATGCCGCTGTCGATGAACGCGATCGCCGGCGCCTGCGGGGCAGGGCCGAGATCCTGACCTGTGTTCGGGTCGATGTTGCTCCAGAGAGGCGTGACGTCGGACGTTGCCGTCCACATCTGCGCATCCTGGTAGTCCGCCGTCTGGACGGGCTTGTCGAGCGTGACCGACTGGAGCAGCTTCGGGTACAGCAGGGCGAGACGCTGCAGCTGTGCGCCGCTGATCGTCGCCGCTGCGCCCGGAATCGACGTGAACGCGTGGACGTTCTGTCCACCCGTCTTGCCGATCGCCTGTGCGAGCTGACTTCCCTTCGCGCCCTTCGAGCCCAGGACGATGAACTTGAACGTCTGATTCGGGTGCGCTTGCACCTTCTTGATCAGAGCGGAGGTCATCGAAGGACCGGACGCGCCGCCGAAGTGCGGCAGCGCCGCACTCCCGACCGGGGACAGCGTCCCCGAGGAGCTCGGCGTCAGGCTGAGACCCGCGAGAGACGGGCGACCCGATGCCGCGACACCAGCAGCCGGCAACGCCAGCGCTGCCGTCAGGGCGAGAACAGCAACGGACCCGACAGCCGGACGCATCCGACCGCGAGACCCTTGCCGGCCTCCTCTGCCCCAGAGTGCGTTGGCCCTACTGCCTCCGCTACTCAAGCTTGGCTTCATAGACGATTTTCCTTTCTGCGCTACGCGCGCGCAGGCCGCAGTTGCCGCATTGCCACAGGGAGCCGAGCCGTTCAGCTCCGGGCTCACCCTAGGGCGGCCACCTCCGCAGGCATCCCCCCGAAGGGTGAGGGACCGCGCGAATCCCTCGTTCGAGCGACCCCGGCCAATATGTGGGGGTTTCCCTACTTCCCCTGCGCTGCGACATGTCCGATGATGCGTCGGTCGGGCAGGCGTTCTGCCCGTTCTTTCTGAGGGAGGGGACATAGATGAGGGGTTTCTTCTGCCGCCGCTGGCGGTGGCTCACGGTGCTGTGCCTGGCGGGATTCGCCTTGGTCGGCGGGGTTGCGTACGCGACGATCCCTGACGGCGGCCACGTCTACACCGGCTGCATGCTCAAGAACATCGGAACGATGAGGCTGATCGATCCGTCGCTTCCGGCCGGCAACCTGATGAGCCACTGCACGGCGTTGGAGACGCAGATCAGCTGGAACCAAAGCGGTCAGGCTGGTCCTGCCGGTCCGGCCGGTGACACCGGGGCGACAGGCCCGCAGGGCGATGCCGGACCAGCCGGACCCGCCGGACCGCAAGGGCCGAAGGGCGACACCGGCGACGCGGGAGCGACCGGAGCGACCGGGCCGGCCGGCCCGGAAGGTCCGAACGGCGCAACCGGCGCGACGGGGGCTGCAGGCCCGCAGGGTACGAAGGGCGACACCGGCGCGACCGGTGCCACGGGTGCGACGGGTCCACAGGGCCCGAAGGGCGATACGGGCGCGACCGGAGCGACAGGTCCGCAGGGGGCGACCGGCGCGGCGGGTCCCGGCAAGGCGTCGGCCGCGGTCGACATCGAAGGCTCGACAGGAGCCATCAAGGTGGGCGACTCGAGCATCTGGACGGTGGACCGCACCGGCCCGGGCGCTTACACGATCAACTGGTCGGCGTTCGCGCCGGGCACGAAGATCCCGTTCATCCAGGCCCAGGACGGAACGTGCGGAATCTCGTCCGCCGGGATCGGCAGCGACGGATCCGGGTTCATCGACGTCACCTGCAGCGGAAGCGACCCCTTCCGCCTGTTCGTGCTCGCGACGACCGCGTAGGACAGAGGCGATCCCGCGGCGCGCCGTCCGGCGGCGCGCCGCGGGCCCCGAGCCCACGGCCGTCCCGGACCGCCAAGGCATCCGGGCCAACCCCGATGGCTCCGGAACGCCCGCGTGAGAATGGGGCTTCTGAAAGGGGGTTCGGTAGATGTCGACCATGTCGCACGAGCCTTCGCGCGTCGAAGACGAGCAGACCCGATGGTCGTCGTTACGGCTCATTCCCGAGATGTGGGCGTCGCTCGCGATCACAGCCATGTGGGTCGCCGTATTCATCACCGCGATCTGGGGGCCGGACGCGAGCTTCAGCAGCGTTGACGGGAGCCACTCGACCATTCCGACCGCGGTCTTCGTAACGGTGTTCGCGTTTCTCGGCACCTGGATCGTGGCGAGGCACGGCTTCCGGCTGCAGCGAGAGGAATGACCGGACGCGCCTGAGCCGTGCCCGTTCCCGCCGCCGCGCCACTCCGTGCGCCGAGGCGCGTAAGGTTTGGTCGTGTCTGCGGAGCAGCACGCTGACGAGGTTGTCGAGCCTGTTCTGGACTATCGGTTCACGCTCGCGAATGAACGAACCTTCCTCGCATATATGCGTACGGCTTTGGGTCTTGACGTCGCCGGACTCGCGGCGACGCAATTTCTCAATCCGAGCGCAGCGCACTTCCGGTTATTGATCGCGTTGGTGCTGGTCGGGCTTGGCGCCACTGTCTCTGTGCTCGGGTATCGCCGCTGGGCGGCAACCGAACGGGCGATGCGCCAGGGTCTACCGCTCCCGGCACTGCGTCTGCCGCTCGCAATCGCTGTCGGAATGGTCGCCGTCTCGATCGCCGCGCTGGCGTTGGTGATCTCCACTCGATGACGATCCCGGCGGACGAACATCGAGGTACTCAGGTCGAGCGGACGGTGCTGTCGTGGAATCGAATTGCAATCGGGGTTGCGGCCAACGGCGTGCTGGTGATGAGGGCGGGGTTCGTCCATCACCTCGTCGTTCTGGAAGCGGTGGGACTGGCTATCGCGATCGTCGGCTTCGCGCTCTGGGCCCTCTCGCTGCTCCGGTACTCGACGATTGCCGGTCGGCCGGCGTCACATCTCTTCGGCGAAGAGCCGGGGGCGATGTCTCTCCTCGCCGTCTCTGTTCTGGTGCTCTCGCTGATCGACGTGGTGGTCGTCGTCTTCGCCCGCTGAGTGCTGACTGTCTCCACGCCATATCGACCTGACGGGAGTCGACCGCGATGACGTTCTCGCCGACCGTTGCGGTTCTGCTCGTCGCGCTCGGAGTCGCGGTGGGGGCGTTCGGGACGATCGTCGGTTCGGGCGGCGGCTTCATCCTCACGCCGGTCCTGCTTCTGCTCTACCCCCACGATCCGCCGTCGACGATCACCGCGATCAGCCTGACCGCGGTCTTCTTCAACGCCGCATCCGGCTCGGTCGCCTACGCGCACCAGCGACGGATCGACTATCGCAGCGGGCTCACCTTTGCGGCCGCCGCGTTACCGGGATCGATCGCGGGCGCGCTCGTGGTCACCTCGGTGTCGCGCTCGCTCTTCGACGCATTGATGGCAGTCGTTCTTCTTGCGCTCGCCGTGTGGCTGTTTGCCGGCGAACCGGAGCCCGAGCGACGGCTCCGCGGAACGCTGACTCACCGCGAGCTGACCGACCGGTACGGCACGACGTACAGCTACGACGTTCCGCTGCGCCGGGGCGTCGCCTACAGCACCGTCGTCGGGTTCGTGTCCAGCTTTCTCGGCATCGGCGGCGGCGTCATCCACGTTCCCCTGCTCGTCCGAGCGCTCGGCTTTCCGACGCATCTCGCCACCGCCACGTCCCACTTCGTGCTCGCGATCATTGCCGGAAGCGGCGCGCTCACCCACGTCATGTCGGGAAGCTTCGCGCACGGGCACGGCGTCCGTCGCGCCGCAGCGCTCTCGATCGGCGTGGTGGCCGGAGCACAGCTCGGGGCGCGCCTTTCGCTGCGAGCGAGCGGCCGCCTCGTGGAGGTGCTGCTCGCCGTCGCGCTGCTCGTCCTCGCCGTCAGACTCCTCGTTGCAGCCGCCTGATCAGTAGAGGCTGGCCGCGAGCCGCCGCCGGTATCGCACCGTGACCGGGTGCTCGTGGCCGAGGTCGCCGAACAGGACGACCGTGAGTGCGATCAGACGCTCGCGCTGGGACCCGTCGGCGGCGATGATCGCTTCGATCAGGAGCTCGAGTGCGCGTTCGTGCTCATCCTGCTCGAGCGCGGAGACAACGTCGGGGAGCTCGCCGGATTCCTGCAGCCCGGCGATCAGCTTCTCGGTCGCCGAAGGTCCGGTCAGCTCGTCGAGGAACTCGGCGACCGACGCGGGGGGAAGCGCACCGACGAACTCGCGTACCACCCGGCCGTCGCGGAAGGCCTTCACCGCCGGGATCCCCTGGATCTGGTAACGCTGCGCGAGCTCCTGGTTCGCGTCGACGTCCACCTTGACCAGCTCGAGCTCGCCCGACCGCGTCTCGGCCGCGCGCTCGAGTACCGGGCCGAGCGTGCGACAGGGGCCGCACCAGGCGGCCCAGAAGTCGACCACGACCGGCAACTCGCGCGAACGCTCGAGCACCTCGCGCTCGAAGCTCTCCGTCGTCACATCCATTGCGTCGTCCTTTCTCTTTCTGTTCACTGGGGCAGCGGCTTGTGGCCGCGCGTGTCGAGGTGCAGCAGCGTGTAGAGCGGGCAGAAGCCGATCGCGCTCGTGGCGAGCATGATCGCGGCGACCGCGAGCAGCACGATCCCGAGGATGGATCCGGCCCCGACGAGGACCGCGATGACGATTGCGACGGGCGCGACGACGAAGGTGCGCAGCCCGCGATCGAGGTTGCTCATGTTCCTGGACATCTCGGCCTCCCTTGCGGTCAGGTGAACTCTCGTGCTATACAACTCTACAACTAATCCGTTTATTCCTCAAGGAGAGGTAATGACGCTGCCCCATCCGCTTCCCGCCGATCTGGTCGAGCTGATCGCCCGCCGCTTCCGCGTGCTCGGTGAGCCGATGCGGATCCGGCTGCTCGACCATCTCCGCGCGGGGGAGGCCACTGTCGGTGAGCTTTCGCAAGCGCTCGCGGCCTCGCAGCAGAACGTCTCCAAGCACCTTGCTGTGCTCACCGACGCCGGCGTACTCGGCCGGCGCAAGGAGGGCAACCACGTCTACTACCGGATCGCCGACGAAGGAGTGTTCGCGCTCTGCGAGGACGTCTGCGGCTCCCTGCAGGAACAGCTGCGCAGCCTCAGCGAACTCATCGCAGGGGCGACGCCGTGAACTGCAGCAGCGCGTGATGCTCGAGCTCTGGCAGACCGAATGGTGTCCCGCCTCGCGCCGCATCCGTGAGCGGCTGACCGAGCTCGGTGTCGACTACGTCACCCGTCAGGTGCCGGTCGACAAGGAATCCCGCGTGACGCTGCGCGGCCAGACCGGCTCCGACACGATCCCCACCCTCGTATTCGAGGACGGAGGGTTCGTGACCGGTGAGGAGGCGATTCGCTGCTACCTCGACGAACACGTCACCGAGCCGCCGGACGCCGCGGCGCACCGACTGAAGGCAGCCAGAGCGCGCAGGCGCTATCTCGAGGAGGAGTGCGAATGCTTGCAACCGGCTACACGCTGAGCGCCACCACCGAGCTCGGATTCGGCGAGGCGGCCGAACGGGTGCGTGTGGAGCTCAAGGCGGAGGGATTCGGGATCCTCTGCGAGATCGACGTCCAGGCCACGCTCAGCGAGAAGCTCGGCGTCGACCGCGAGCCCTACCTGATCCTCGGCGCCTGCAACCCACCGCTCGCCCATCGGGCGCTCGAGACGGAGCCCGATCTCGGCACGCTGCTGCCTTGCAACGTCGTCGTCTACCGACATAGCAGCGCGACGCACGTGTCGGCGATCGACGCCGAGCGCATGCTCTCGATCGTGGACAGCGAAGAGCTCGCCCCCGTCGCCGCCGAGGTGCGGCGGCGGCTCGCATCGGTCGTCGAGCGCGCGACGCGGGCCTGAAGGTGGGCCTGTTCACTCGCACGCCGAGGATCGACGCCACCGCCGCGGCCGAGCTGATCGCAGCGCGGACCGCCGTCGTTGTCGACGTCCGTCGGAACGCGGAATGGAACACCGGCCACATCCGGGGCGCGATCCACATCCCGCTGGCCCAGCTGCAGAGCCGGATGCACCAGCTCCCGAACGGCAAGACGATCGTCACCGTCTGTCAGAGCGGGCACCGAAGCGCCGCCGCCGCCCGCACCCTCGACCGGGCCGGCCGCGAGGTTCTCAACCTCCGGGGCGGGCTGAGCGCGTGGACCAGCGCGGGCCTCCCGCTCAGCACGGCCAAACGTCGCTAGAGCGCCGAGGCGCTGATCGGGAGTCAGGTCTACGATCAACCCCGGCGAAGCCGCAGGAGAGTCGCAGGTACCAGAAGCGCCAACATCAGGTCGCTCGCGAGACACCACTGGCAGACGGCGCCGAGCACACCGACCTGGATGTAGACGAGGTACGCGGCGAAGATCAGACCGGCTATCGCCGTGACGGCGCCGGTCGTCCGCGCGGCGTTCGTGCGCAGTGCGGCACTCGACGCCAGCAGCACGTAGCCGGCCAGCCCGATTGCCGCCACGGGGAGTCCGAAGAGCTCCGAGTACCTGGATGTCTGGACCGTCTCGCAACCTCCCGTTACGCAGACGACCGGCGTGTGCGTCAGGCGGGCGATCGTCAGATATGAGGCGATGCCGGCTCCGGTGAACGCGAGGACCGCGATCGTGATCCGTAGCCGCTGCTCGCTCACTGCTTCAACGTCGCGTCGATCGCCGGCTCGAGACCGGCGGCCTCCAGCGACGACACCGGCACGATCCGGAGGGTCAACCCGGTCCTGCCCACGGCGAATGTCGGCGTGGAGTTGACGCCCGCCTCCGAAGCGAGCGCGTTTGCCTCGGCCAACAACCGCTCGACCTCGGGGGAGCGTCGCGCGTCCAGCATCTGCTGCGTGCTCAGACCGGGCACCGCGTTCCCGATCGAGCGAAGCAGCGAATCGGTGACCCAGCCGGTGTTCTCGACTCCCTGGTTCTGGTAGAGCAGTTCCAGCACGTTCCAGAAGCGGCCCTGGAGGGCCGCCGCGAGCGCGGTGCGTAGGGCCGTCTCGGAGTCCGGGCCGACGAAGTGCATTCCGACGAAGACGATGCGGACTTTCCCCGGCCGGACATAGTCGCGAACGAGCACGGGCAGCGCGACCCGCGCCCAATCGGCGCAGTAGGGGCACTGCGGGTCAGCGAACTCGACCACCGTCACAGGCGCCAGCTTGGAGCCCAGCTCCGTACCCTGTTGGCGGACGCCGCGAAGCATCACCGCAACATGTTGCGCGCCCGTCAGCGACACGGACTTCTTCGACGAGCCGCTCGGGGTCAGTGACACTGCGGCAATGAGCGCTCCGCCCAGGATCGCACCGGCGACCACGGCAACAAGGAGGAGGCGCCTCGGGCTCACACGCAAAACCGTAGGCTCGGTGCACCTGCTCACCAATCGGGCATACGCCGCAGAAGAGTGCGGAGATCCACGGAGTGACGGCTTCATCGTCGCCCAGCCAGACGTAGGTTCGGGGTGCGTTACGCAACGCTGGCCCAAGCTAGGGGTTAGCCGCTCGTGCAGCTCGTCGCGTTCTCTTGTTGCGTGAGGCGGGCTGCAAGCGGGGCGACGATGGTGCGGAACCGTGCGGGAGTTGCGGGGGTTGCTACCAGCTTGACGCTCGCTGGGGACATGTAGAAGTCCGCCCGGTATTTGGCGTAATCGTCACCCGCATGATGTCCCATACGGATGAGGCCGTGGCTGGCGCGGGTGGCGATGATGAACGAGCGAACGCTGCCGCCGATGTAACGAGCGCGCGTAAACACCGCGAACTGCGAGTAGAGGCGGGAACGATGGTCGGACGTCCACTCACAGGCCGACGGTCCGCCGGTGCCGACACAGATCGTCAGCCCAGCGTGGAAATAGTCGCCGTCCGCGGTCGGGAGGGCGTGGTCGTGCGCGTGCAGAACCTGCTTGCAGTGGGTCGCAGTCCAGAACTTCGCCAGTGGTGGCGGCGGCGCCGCACCGGTCCACCCGGCGAGCAGCAGGACGAGGCTGGCCAGCACGAGCGTGCCTGCCAGGGAGCGGATCACGGTGCCGTGGCCCAGGTGCGGCCACCGTCGGTGCTCCGGAGGATCCGAGGCCCGCCCCCGGCTTCGCTTTCGCTTGCGGCGTAGACCGTTGTTGGACGCGCGGGGTCGACCGCGACCGCGTATGTCATGTCCAACGGCGTGCCGATGGCGCGGGTCCAGGTTTGTCCGCCGTTGGTGGTCTTGTAGATGCCACCTTGGGCCAGGGCTGCGTAGACGGTGCCGCTGCGGCGTGGGTCGACCGCGAGCGCGGTGACGCCCGCCTGGGAGAGGCAGTGACAGGGTCCGCGCGTGTGCGAGATCGGGAGACCCTGGGCGATCGGCTGCCAGGTCTTGCCGGCGTTGGTCGTTTTGATCACGTTGGCGCTGATCGCCGCGTAGACGGTGGTCGGATCTCGCGGATCGACGGCGAGTGCGGTGGGGGCGACATTCCCGCCGACGACTGTTGTTGCCTGCCAGGTCGTGCCGGCGTCGGTCGATTTGTAGATCGTGGTGCGTCCGTCTGCGGGTGTCGACGACACTGGGCCGAAGTCGTCCGTGATCGCGTAGCTCGCTTCGGGGCGGCTGGGGGCGATCGCAAGCGCCGAGACGGTCTCCCCGTTCAGCGTCGCGCGTGGCGGGAAGACGCTCTTCCAGCTCTGGCCGCCGTCTGTGCTCTTGCTGACGCGGTCGGAGCCCGCATAGACGACGTTCGTGTCGGCGGGGTCGACCGCGAGCGCGACCACCCATCCCTTGTCGCGGTCGTGGTGAGGAGGTGTGATCAGGCCGCGCTTCGAGGGGCGCCAGCTCTTACCGCCGTCGACTGTCTTGTAAACGGCGACCTCGGTGCCCGCATAGAGCGTGCCCGGATGCTGCGGATCCACGGTCAGTGCCTCGTTGCCTCCCACCCAGCCGCTACCGCTCGTTGCCGTCGCGTGCCAGTGCTGTCCGCCGTCGGTCGTCTTGAAGACATGAGTAGGTACGGGCGTCCCTAGCACGCCGCCGTTCGTCAGGACGTAGACGATCTCCGGGTTGCGCGGGTCGAACGCGAATGACTCCGCCCTCCCGGCGTCCGGCGGCAGCGCCCCGAGCGGCGACGATTCTGCATTCGCGGCCGGAGCCTGCGAGCCGGGAGCGTGAGCGGTCGCCGCCGTACCCGCACCGCCACCGCCGTGGCCGCCGAAGCCGATCAGCAGGCCGGCCACTGTCGCAGCAACAAGCAGAGCCGCCCCCCAGTTCCGCTGCCGCCGGCGCCGTGCCCGCCTGCGCGCCTCCTCGATCAGCGCCTCCAGATCCGCGACACGCTGCTCGAGATCGCGATCATTGCCGGTCTCGGGCCTGCGGGGCGGCGTGGTGACAGTCACGTTGGCTTCATCCGAATGGCGCTATAGTGACTAGCACTATGCGGAATGTCAAGGTCGACCGCGATAGTCCGCTCGGCTTGCACGAACAGGTCGCCGGCGAGATCCGCCGCGCCATCGCAGACGGCGAAGCCAAACCCGGCGAACGGCTCCCACCCGCCAAAGACCTCGCCCACGTCCTCGGCGTCAACACCAACACCGTCCTCCGCGCGCTCCGCGAGCTCCGCGACGAGGGCCTGCTCGAGTTCCGCCGCGGCCGGGGCATCACCGTCACCGGCACCCCCGAGCAAAGCGCGGTTGTCGAACGGGCCAAGGAACTTCTCCACTTCGCCCGCACGCAGGGCTACAAACCCGACGAACTCATCGACATCATCCAACAGCTCGGATGACGGGGGCATGTCCGCGCCGATCGGCAAGCGTCTCCTGGTGGTCGCCGCCGCGGCGGCGGTGGTCGCGACACCTGCAGCGACGCAGACGCTCCCCTACGGAGGCATCGGTGCGACCGTCTTCAACTTCGATGCGCACAACCCGCACGGCGAGGGAACTCCGCCGCTCGGTGTCGCCTACTACCGGGCGATCGGCACTCGGTTCGGGCGGGTGCAGGCCTACAGCGTCATCGTCAACCCCAACGCTCAGTTCAGCGCGATCCAACTCGTCCGGCTCGTCTTGTGGAGCCACCTCCCTGCGGACACGACCACAATTCAGCCCTGGAACGGCTACTGCATGATCTTCAAGAGCCGCTGGCTCGGACGCGTGATCGGCCTGCCCTACCTCTGGACATTCGTGTCACCGGCCAAGCAGACCGCCGTAATCCAAGCCTCAAACTTCCCAGCCTGCCGAGGCTAGGCGGGCACAGATACCACCGTCAGGGACAGTGAGAGTCGGCAATGCCACCTCGTGGCGCAAACCTGCACGCCGACCCGGGCGGCAGTTGTCTGAGCTGGCGCGTTTCCGTGCGGGCACCGGTGCGGGCACGCCGGTCGGCGGAAGCTTCTATGGGCCCGCCTGGATTCGAACGCCCCTGCTAATAGCGTTTTTTCGGTCCCGAGGTATGCACCGGGGTCTGCACGCCACGCGCGTGAGCGGGCGTTGGCGACCCGTTTGGGCCTCAGCGGTCGCGCTCGAGCAAGCCTGCGAATCGACCTCGCGGCCGTCGATGAGCACGTGCGTGTAGGTGTCCGCGGTAATGGAGAGCTTCCGCTGTCCGACGAAGCGCCCCGATCTCTTGCCCAGCTGCGTCCCTGCCGGTGGAGGAGCGAGATGCGGCGGTGGCGGAGGTCGTGCGGCGAGAAGGCCGGGATGCCGGCGGCTCTGCATGCCCGCGTGATCGCAGTGCGGAGTCGGTCGGCACTGACGCCCGGTGAAGAGCGGCGCGTCCGAGTTGTGGTCCTCGCGCGGCGACAGCGTCGCTTCGATCGCCTCGGCGAGCGCGTCGGGTAGGTCGACCCAGAGCGCCGTGCGCGTCTTCGTCGTCCTGGCCCGCAGGCGCACGCGTCGGTTCTTGCTCGTCGTAGTCGCCGACGAGGATCGTCTCGACGGATGCCAACGCGTGCGCCGGACCAGTCGAGCCAGAGCAGCGGCAGCCGGTAGGCCGATGCGCAGCAGCCGGTAGACGGTTTCGACGTGCTCGGTGGTCGGCGGCTCGATGTCGGTCGGCTCTTCGTGCGGCAGGCGAATGCGGCGGTGGCGCGCCGGGTTCGGGATCGACGCCCGCTCGTCCTCGAGCACCGCGGCGAGGTACTTGACCGACTTGCGAATCGTCTCGCGCTTGCGGCCGGCCTTCGTCAGCTCGGCGATCATCGCGTTGACGTCGTCGACGCTCAGCTCGTCGACCGGTGGTCTCCGAGTAACGGCACGACGCGTCCGAGTGCGACCCGGTGCAGCACGCGCGTCCCCTCGGTGACGTCGACGCGAGATGCTCGCCAACGTTCGGCGGCTTCGCTGAGCGTCGGCGCACGCGCGGGCTCGTGTTCGAGCGCGCCGAGGTCCGGGACGCGCATGCTCGCGAGCTCGCTGACCACCCATGCCTGCGGGCGAGTGCCTCCCGCTTGGTCGGGAAGGAGCCGGCGTAGCGCTGGCATGCTTCGCGGCCACCGAGGCGGAACATCACGCGGTAGCGCTTGTCACCCGGCGGTGACGCGGGTCGCTGACCCAGGCGCTAGGCACTGCAGCCTCCACGACGCATGTCCGACACTCTAGGTCGGGCGGACGCGGTCATCGCGATAGATGCTTTCCTCGACGAACGCGAGGTAGTCGGCCGCGCGCACCATCGGTCGTGAGTAGCCGGGCAGGGAGACGACCGGAAGGGCGCGGAAGACCGCGTCGATCGCGCGGCGCTCGAGCCCGAGCGTGCGCAGGTGGGACCGGGTCAAGAGCGCGCCGGGCGTCTCGAGCAGGTCCGCGACCGACGGCCGCGCGGGCTGAGGCTGCCGACGACTCGCGGGGCGGAGGCGCCGGAGATGTCTCCTGTCGGGCTCTGGCATGGGTCTCCTTTCGGCGGCCCGTCCGTGCGCGTTGTGCGCGCGGCGGGCGATTGAGATGTTCGTGGCCGGGCGCGGAGAGCCGGCGGTCACGAGCGAAGCGAGGGAAGCCGCCCGTGGGCGGCTTGACGGCCGGCGCGCGGCCGGCAACTCGGGAGCGGTCGAGCCCGCCGCGGCTACCGCGGAAGGTCGTGCGGCGAGGGTGGGTAGGGGAAGACGTCGATGTTCTGCCAGGCGCTCTCGGCGGCGATCGTCTCGCAGCGTCGGGACGAGCGTCGGTTGCGGCGAAGTACCAGACGCGGTCGTAGGTGTTGCCCAGTCGTCTCGGACGATCTCTCGAGCCGGCCGCGGTTCTTCAGGGTCAGCTCGACCTCGATCGCGATCCGCTCACCGTTCGGTGGTGGAGGACCGCGTCGGGGAGGTGGCCGCGCTGCCCGCCGAGCTGCGGCCAGGCGAGCGTTGGCGACCGCGCGCTCGCACTCCCACTCCCCGAGGCCGAGCTCGCGCTCGAGCCGGATCCGCACCTCCGTGACGGCCTCGATGTGCAGGGCGAGCCGTGGTTCGGCTGCCAGACACGGAACGGCGAGTCGCCGCCGCCGCGCCGCGACCGGTCAGCCAGACAAACGACGGTGCCTGCGACGGAGAGCTGCCCGAGTTGATCCAGCCGGCTCGCTTCCAGCGATCCCGTAGCGACCTGGCCGTGTCGAGCCTACGACCGATCAGACGGGCCAGCTGCGGCACCGTCACGGCGTACTGCTCCCCGACCAGACCCAGCAGCTCCATATCCCGCTCCGAGGCCCTGAACGTCCCGCTGTCGCTCCGCCGGCGCCTCGTCCTCCTCTTCTCCCATCCCGGTCCGATTCCCGTCCCCTGCGTCCTCTCTCGCTCTGATCTCAACTCAACCTTCCTCCCTCTGTTCGATGTTTCGTTCTCCTGTTCGCACCCGCGCTCCCGCTCGTCCCTCGCTCTCTTGTGCTCCCGTGTTCCGTGACCACCCCTCGCTCCTTCTAAGGCGGAGTGGGGGTGGTCACGGATTCGACGTCGCAGACGGCGAAAGCGGGAGCGCCGGCGCAACGCCGCTCGTTGAGCGGGAGCACGGGTGCCGCGGCGACCAGGCGTAGTCGATCGTGCGAGGCCGCAGAGCTGCGGCGGCTGATGCTAGGTCGTTTGCGTAGCCGCTAACAGCTCGCCGGCCGCCACGAAGATGACCGGGACCGGGCTCGTCCGGCGGTCAGGGCTGGGTAGCCGCCGGAGCGAGCCCGCCGAACCGGACCAGCGAAAAGGGTCCCCACAGGAGACAGGTTTCGAAAGGAGCGCTTTTCGGACAGCCCGCTCAGGCGAGAGCACGCTCGCCCATGCGAGTGTTCGTGTATGTTCCCTGAGTGGCTGTTGCGGTTGCTCGGTGCGGTCCGCGTGGGATCTATGCCCGGATCTCCTCTGACCGGGAAGGTGACGGCTTGGGCGTGCAGCCGCCAGCTCGAGGATTGCGAGCAGCTCGCGGAGCTGCGCGGCTGGGCGGTGGCGGAGCGCTACGTCGACGACGACGTGAGCGCCTGCAGCGGCAAGCGCCGGCCCGCAGTACCAGCGGATGCTGGACGATCTGCGGCCGGGGGCGATCAACGCTGTGCTCGTGTACCACCTCGACCGTCTGCACCGGCAGCCGAAGGAGCTGGAGGAGTTCTTCGAGGTCGTGCAAGGAGGCTGGCGGACGTGATCTGGCGACGGTGACGGGCCGGATTGATCTGGCTGATCCGGATGGGCAGTTCCAGGCCCGTATCCTCGGTGCGGTGGCCAAGAAGGAGAGCGACGACAAGAGCCGCCGCATCCGGCGCAAGCACGAGGAGCTGGCGGCCGGGGGCAAGGTCTCGGGTGGCGGCAGCCGGCCCTATGGCTACGAGGCGGACAAGGTGACGCTGCGACCGGCCGAGGCGGCGGTCATCAGGGAGTGCGCGCAGCGCTTGCTGGCGGGCGAGTCGCTGCGCTCGATCGCGGCCGACCTGAACGCGCGCGGCGTTCGTCCTGCGGGGGCGGCCAGTGGTCGCCGCAGAGCGCTGACGCGGATGCTTGCCTCGGCCGGATCAGCGGCCAGCGCGAGCACAAAGGCGAGATCGTCGCCCCGGCCGAGTGGCCCGCGATCATCACCGCCGAGCAGACGGCAGATCCGCGCGCTGCTATCGGACCCGGCACGGCGGACAAACCGGGCAGCGCGCGCTATCTCTTGCACGGCTTGCTCAGCTGTAGCCATTGCGGCGAGCGGCTGGTCGCGCGTCCGCGTTCGGGCGGCCAGCGCCGCTATGCCTGCGCGAAAGGCCTCGGCTTCTCCGGCTGCGGCAAGACCTACATCACCGCCGAGGAGGTCGAGCGGTTCGTGACCGAAGCGGTGCTGCACCGGCTCGACTCGCCGCAGCTACAGCAGCGGTCGAGCGACGGCAACGCAGGACCCGGAAACCGAGCGCTGGTGGCAGGAGAGCCGAAGCGGCAACCAGCGCAGCTGACGAGCTCGCGACAGCCTACGGCGAGCGAGCTCATCTCGATGCACGAATGGATGGCCGCGAGAAGCCGATCGAGAAGCGGCTGACCGTCGCGCGTAAGCAGCTCGCGAAGGCACGCACACAAGCGCGCTCACCGCCTATGTCGGCAACGGGGCCGGGCTGCGCGCCGACTGGGACGCGCTCGACCTCAGCCAACAGCACGCAATCGTCGCCGCCGTCCTCGACACCGTCGTCGTCGGCCCCGTGCCGTTCACGGTCACAACTACTTCGACGAGTCGCGGCTGACGCC
Organism: uncultured Actinomycetes bacterium; assembly: GCA_963761665.1. Classification (GTDB taxonomy): domain Bacteria; phylum Actinomycetota; class Thermoleophilia; order Gaiellales; family Gaiellaceae; genus Palsa-739. Next base: position 311,757 of record CAVXHM010000005.1, on the reverse strand, counting down.
GGTCTGGCAGCCCTGAGCAAGCAGCTCCGCGACCCTTTCGCAGCGCCGACGGGTCGCGACAGCTTGACCGGGACCTGGTCCACGCAGGTACGTTCGACCCAGGCCACCGCGCGGGCCTGTCGCTCCTCAGTTCCACTGCGCCCAGCAGGCAGGCGGCCCACGCCACCCCTCCACACTCGACGACAGCCAGACCCGCTCCGGCGCAGATCCCATGTAGCCCGGAGCGCCGCTCGATCGCTTCCTCGGCCGACGCGCCGTAGCACTCGATCTTGGCCGGCTGGAAGCCTTGCGCGACCTCGTAGCGGTGCAGCCCCGCAGCCGGCGCTCGTCCTCTAGATCGCGGCCGACGTAGCGGGCGAGGTAGCGCGCAGCAAGCCGCGCCTCGGCCAACGTGCCCGAGCCGACCGGCAGCCCGTCGAGCAGCTTGATATGGACGAAGCCCTCGCCCCAGCACCGCTCGATCAGCCGCCGCGGCACAAAACGGCCGACGGCGAAATGCGCGTGCAGGCCGTGCCCGCCCGGATGCCACTGCGGCACCCACACATACGGAAACCGCCCCGCGTCAAGGCCCGCCCGCAGCTCGCGAAAGAACCCGGCCAGATCGCCGCGGAGCCGCAGCGGGTCATGGCAGCCCTCACCGCCGTAGGTCAGTGTGCCCAGCCGGTTCAGCCGGTTCGCGGCCGCGTAGCGGCGGATCTTCCCCCTCGCCCTGCGGCCCGCTTCCTCCGCCGCCCGCACCGCATTCGGAGGCCCCTCCGACGCCGCCAGCCGCCGCCGAGCCAACAAGCATCCGCCAGCCTCACCCGCATCTGGATACAGCGACAACGACCACTGGTTGCGAGAGCCGGACACCACCGAGCCTCCTCCACTGACGACACCAATCGCGCTGCGTTGCGCGTGTGGTGAGTGGAGTGGCCTACGAGCCCAAGCTCGCGGCGCCGACCACGGGCGCCTCACTCACTCCTAGGCGGGTCCCGTACTGCAGTGGCGCCCCGACAAGCTACCCAACCCGACCCGGACAGTCCCGCAAAAGGCACAAAACCCCTGCAAAAGTGCATATTTACACCCCAGACAACAACGAATCACGAGTTACGTTGCTCACTCAAAGCGGTCCCGAGTTACGTTGCTAATTCAAGTGAAGAGAGCCACGCGCTCCGCGCCGCCAACCCCCCGCGCGCCCAGCCGCGACCACCCCTCCGGGGCGCCCGCGCCCGGTCGCGCGCCGGGCCCCGGCTGACCGAGAGCGACCCCCTCCGCTTCGAAGCCGCACCAACGGCATCGACTGGACGATGCAGCAGACCTTGCACGGCTCAGGGCACATTCCCAACGGTGGCCCAAGCGAGCCTCGCGTCACTTCAACGCCCTGTGACGGCGAGCAAGATCAGCGCGACAACGATTCCAGCGAACCCGGCGACCGTGACGCGGAGCAGGTTCGGCGCGAAGGTTCGCTCTGACCCGAAGTAACTCCACCGCGCCGCGACGCCTGCGAAGACGACGGCCGCGATGGACAGAGCCAAGATGGCGAGAGCGAAGGCGTGCACCCGGTTCGGTTATCGGCCGATCAACAGGCCGTCATGATGGCCTATTGGCTCGGAGGTCATTCGTGAACGCTGGCGCAAGCTGCGATTGTCTAGCCTGTGCTGCGGGACTCTCTCGGTCTCCTCAGACGTATCCCAGCCGTGCGACGCCTACTCGTAATCGGCCTTCTCGCGTTCGGCGCTACGCCAGTCGCTCTTGCAGCGCAGCCGTCGCAGACGATCTCGACCGCTGGAGCCACGCTGCGCGTCCCGACCGGATGGCACGGTGCCGTCGCCAGGACACCAGCCTGCGATCCGGAGAGGCTGATCGTCGTCTCATCTGAGCCGCTCCGCATCGGCTCGGGCGGACAGCTCGCGCCGCCACTCAGAGGCCAAGTGGTGATCCTCCTACTCGAAGACCGCTACCGGCAGGATCGGCCCTCTGGGGACTTACGCCGTCCCACGCACTTCTCGATCTCGTGGAACAGGCTGGTGCACGTGAAGCCGATCTGTGGAGCCCCGGACACTCCCGCGTTCATGCGCTACTTCAAGACGCATGGCCGCTACATCGGCTTCATCGTCTATCCAGGTGCGCGGATCGGCCCGCAAACCCGCGCGAAGGCTCTCGCGGTCATGGACAGCCTTCGCGTCAGCGCCTAGGGCGCTACTCAGGGGCCATTCACGCGCACTGGCGCAGGCGATCGTCACCGCACCCGCGACTGACCGAACGGCTTCGGATGACGGGTGCGGCGAGGTGACGTCGGCAGCCCGCCTCAGCGGGCGGAGCGCTTCGACGCTGCGTTTGCCTCGAAACGGTCGAGACTGGCGGGCGGCCATAGTTTCTTCATGTCGTAGTAGGTCGCGAACGCCGGAACCGAGTCGGGAAGCATGACCCAGCTCAGCTTCGACCGCGTGTAGATGTGGACGTCAGGCGCCACACTCGACGGGTCGTCGAGCGTGCCACCTCGAACAAACCGGATGCCTGCGCGGGTATAGCGGCTGTAGACCCCAACCTGACAGGTTGGGCATCGGAAGATGCGCTGCTTCGCTTCGCCGCCGCGGGGTACGTCGACCGGCTTCGGCTCGCCGGCAAGCAGCTCGACGCGGTCAGCCTCGATCAGTACGTTGATGACGAACGCACTTCCGGTCTGCCGCTGACAGTTGAGGCAGTGACAGCAGTGTGTGAAGAGCGGATCTGACAGAGCCGATAGCGAATCTCCCCGCAGGCGCAGCCGCCTTCGAGCATGTCGCTCATGACCTCCTCCTCGCGATAGACGACGGAGCCTGTGACTACGGCTCGTGCATCACGTCCGGCATTGGCAACCGGACAAAGAACGGCTCCCCGCGCTGCGAGGAAAGCCGTGACCCTGCTGCGAACTCTCCCTTGTCCGGATATTCAATGATGTCCGGTGAGGCGTGCGCGGCGATCATCAGGTACCGCATCGACTGCTCGGGAGAGGTTCATGACAGTGTGAGCCCCGGTTGGACCGGGCGAGAAAAATGAGCAACCGATCCCGCGACCAGCTCACGCTCGCCGTCAGGGGTACGAAGAGTCGCGGTGCCGGTCAGGACGATCGGAAACTTCCTCGGTGGCGTGGTGAAAGTGGTCGTCCACACCGCGCGAGCCCGGCGGCAGCTCCCATACAGCCCCCGACAGCGGCTGGCCCGCCTCACGGATCAACCGCTGTCCGTGAATCCCCTCCCACACCTCGGCGAGGTCGGGCGTTCCAGATGTTCTCTCCGTAGTCGCGCTCGCTCATCAAGGTAACCCTAGACCGCCACCCGCTCCAGCAACAGACAGTGCTCGGTTGACATTCCCGGACGCTGGCCCAGACGACCGTCGTCGCACCACGGTCGGCGGAGCCATCGTCCGGCTCGGGCTCAGTCGTCAACCTGACGCTATCCGCACGGTCTGCTGTGAGGCGATCAGACTTCCACCTGTGCCCGTGACGCATGGTTCGCAGTAGACGACGACTCGGTATGCGCCCGTTGGGACGGCCGGCACTCGGAAGCTCATTCGTCTGGTGTGAAAGATGTCGATGCTCTGAGGCAGGTGGCCGATGCGGACGTTAGGGTGCGCTTGGCGGACCGTCCGAGATCGGCGGATCCGGCGTGAGGTCGAGTGAGGCGGACGCGAGGTAGACCGGCATGCCTGCGGTGCCCGTTGGTCCGAAAGCGGTCACATGCAGCGATGCTCCGACGACGACGACTTTCTGATCGACGCTGATGCCGATTGCCGCCTGTGCTGAAGGCACAACGGCCAGAAGCAGGACGACGGCGACCACGAGCCCCACGAGACGCGACATCAGGTGGACGTCCCTTCTCCGACTTCCAGTTGCCCTACTCAGCGAAGCCAATTCTACGAGGCGCGGGAGAGCGAGGTCGCCCGACCGCCACGCATGTGTCATTCGCGGAATCTGGCCCAGGCGAAGTCGCGTCCGCCGGGTCAGGGGTGCAAAGGCGAAAGAGGCGAAGGCCCTGCTGCTACGGCAAGAGAGGTCTGGCTTGTTCGGCGGAGTCCACCAACGCCGTGCCGTCGATCTCAACTGTCGTCAGCGCGATGTCGACGAACGGCCACTCGCATGAGATCCGCAGAGGTCCCGATGGAGGCAGCGGCCAAAGCCAATAACCGGGCTTCATCGTGACCTGGCCGCCGGCGGAGCTTCCCCCTCCTCCGGCATGTGGCATGAGCAGGGGGCCTTCCGGCTCAGCATCCGGACTCATCAGCGTGCGATGGGCACGCCAGCCGCCGAGGTTCGAGACGCGGTTTCCGTCCGCGAACTCAAAGCCGACCCGCAGCAAGGCGTCGGGAAGATGCTCTTCGTCGAACATGTGCTGTTCGTGGAACATGCGGTTCGCCTCTGACCGCGCCAGACCCCGGGCGACGGCGAGGAAGTCAAAGGCTACGCCGGTCGAGTAGACGGATACGTGCGAGAGAGCAACGACCGCTCGGTCGGAGCGGGCAAGAACGATGCCTTGGGGAAGAACTACTCCGAGTTCGTCTTCAGGAGGCCCGAACCAGCGCGGGCGTTTCGGCTCTTCCTGCGACTCCGGCTCGTCATCCTCACTGAAGCTGAACATCTCGATGAACCCGGACACCCCTCGCACACTACGCCGCGCCTCGGAAGCGGGGCAAGAACGCCTCAGGCGTCATTCCCCGCACGCTCGCCCAGGCGACTTAACCCTCGCCCGGATGCTGCCGATGATTCACCTGTGCCGTCTGGTTCGTCCCGTGAAAGGCCTGATGATGACGCGATGGAAGACATCGAATGGCGCGTGAATGTCGTCATCGCTTTTAGCCTTGCCGCGCTCATCGTCGGCATCGCGGTGGCGCTGTTCGAAGGCAAGTGGTATGGAGTCGGAGTCGGAGTGGGAGTCGGTGTAGCCATCGGCCTCATCCTTCGGATGAGGCTCCGTGAAGGTCGCGCAAGACTAATTGCCAAAGCCCTGAAGGGCGCCGACTCTTCGTGGCCGACGTCTAAGCATTGACGCCTATGCAGCGTTCGGGGAGCCACATCCTCGCGAGGGACGCGACTCGTACGAGATACTAGGTCGCTCGACCTTCAGGCGTTATTCGCGGACGCCGGCCCAGGTCAGCGCTTGCGCACCAGAGTGGCGGATAGCCGCCCAAGCGTGTCAGCGACGTCGGCGGCGTCTGAGCGCTACGACCGCAATCGCTACAAGTCCGACCTGACAGACGAAGAACAGCCACGACGACACGTTGACCCAGGCTGGATGGTGCGTCCCAGCGTGGTTGTTACCCGTCACTAGGAGTGCAGCGAACATCGCAACCTGGCTTGCGACTAGAGCGACTGCAGTCCGACCAAGGGGGAGCCGAGTCAACCGAACACCATGTCGCTGTTATCGGCAGATCGCGGTTTCGTCTTCAGGCGTCATTCCGCACACTCGCCCAGGCGGGCGTCGTTTCTCCAGAACGAGCATGGGATTGTTGTCCGTTGGTTGAAGAACAACGACGCTGCCCATCATGCGAGCCCGAAAAGATCCGAGCCAGCGCTCGCGTTGGGACCCAGGTCGGCGTTGGCATGGGTCTTGGCCTGCGTCGCCTCCGTCATCGCGTTCGCTTGGCCCCAACCGGTATCGGCCGGCAGTGACTACCGATGCCCGGTCCGCGTCGCTAACACCTCGACAGCCGAGAACACCGGTGCTGCGCTCGCAGCCGCGAAGCGTTTTCTGCCTCGCCTGTACCTAGGTTCGGACGGCCCGATCGTTCAGCTCCTCCGGCTTCGAACCCCAACACCCCGAATTGCCGGGTGCCTCCCACTGGCGCGCGGTCACACACCCCGCCTCTGCGGCACGACGGTTGCGGATCAGTCCTGGGCCGTTGCGGCGATCTTCCCCGAGAGCAAGATCGCGGTCCCTAGCACCGGCGTGTTCTTTCTTCTCCTGACGCAGACCGGCTGGCTTGCTTGGTACAGGTACCGCTGAAGACCGGCTCCGCGTGTCACTCTCGTCAGGCGTCATTTTCCTGAACACTCGCGCAGCCAACCCTGCTCCCACCTGACTACCGACGCGTCCGCGCAAAGACCCATGCGCCGATCAGCGATGCTGCGAGTAGCGCAAGTGCCCCGATGACCGCGGCGTCCCAATTCCTGCCGTTCGCCACTGCGATTCCGACGGCAACGAGGAGCAGGACGAGCGTCGCGAGCCCCCACCACGGGATTGAAAGCCGTCCATCCATGACTCGGTACACAGGCTAGCGAGCTAATCGCTCACCGTCGCCGCCCCGTTCGGTGACACTGCTGAACGCTGCGCAGGCGACTGGCCCCTCGCCGGACGCCTTCGATAGCGTGGACGCGTGGACGCCCGCAGCGTGGATCCCCGAGACCACCGGTGGCGATCAGAGCCGTCCGGATACCGCATCGATTTCTGCGACCGCTCGGCCCGATCCCGACTGACCCTGACCATGCTGCGCCCGACCAGGTCCGACGAATGGCTCCTGACTGATGCTGCGACGTTGCCGAAGTCATTGCGTGGCCGATGCCAATGCAGCTAGCCGACATACGCTCTACGCAGTCCACGACCGCGGTGACGACCGGGGTCTGATCCACCTACTCGGTATTGATCCGACGGTCACGCCCTAGCGGCGCTCATGTGTCATTCGCGTACGCTCGCGCAAGCAAAACCCTCACCCCCGGCTAACAGAACCGTAAACGGCCAGTGCAAGCATCGTAGCGTGGTTCGCCAGATCGCGCTCGCCGTCACCGTGGTCATCATCCTCGCCGGCTGCGGTCATCAGTCGAAAACCTCCGGCGACCGCCAAGGAGTGGCACGCGGTCATCGCCGACTGGTCAAAGCATGGTCGGTGACGCAGCCGCACTCCTGTGCGGCCGTTGTCGTGGCGCGTACGCGAGTCGTACCAGCGTATCGGGAAGGGTCGCCCCTCGTCCACGCCCTCAACCTATCAGAACGTTCCATCTGCCACAGCTGGTGGGATCGGCGGCCGGAAAGGTCAAGATCGGCAATCCAACCGTAGGGTCGCCGAGATAGCTAGCGCGCCCGTTCCCTAGCTCAGCGGCAGCGCTGTTGAACATATCGCATATCGGCCAGAACGATCTGTTTCAACGAGCGCGGCTACGTCGACCGAGTCTTCTTCATCGTTCACGGCTAGCTCCACGGTGACATTTACGAACGCTAGCACACTCAAGTAACCTACCGCTTGAGAGGCACTTTCCGCAGAGAGCGAGATGCCGGTCACCAACCTCGTCGCACGGTTACCCGAGATCGAACCGTACGTCGGTGGTCTCAATCGCTAGCGATGCTCGACGCGATCCTCAGTCCTGAATGAACGTATCGATACTTCTCTTTCAACCAACGTTGGTCAGTCGACGAGCAGATAGCGTCGATGCAAAACGGTTGGTGACGAGTACTCCATCGTCTTCAGCGCGACGGCGCGTACGCCAGAGAGTTTGACCATGAATCCGGATGAACCCATTCGGTCAAAGTCCTCGCAAAGCCTAGCCGAGCCTAATTCAGCGACGTGCCTTCGGAGTTCGAGCGGTTCGTTACCGAACCCTCGTTTAGCGACGGCGACGTACCTACCCTCACGGTGTGCTTCTCAGCGGCGAACCAGTAACACACGATAGCGGCACAGCGCCGTGCGGTTTCCAACGGAGAACGGGGATCCTAACGGAGCGAACTAGCTCTTTCAGGAACTTACGGAGAGCCTGAGACCTACCGCAGCTATGCGCTCGACTACTTCGAGAAAGTGGTCGAGCTACCCGCGACTAGCCACATCTATCAGCATCAGCCGCTCACAGATGAGATCGTAGCAACTCTGAATCCGGATCTGTCTCTCTCTAACCTAGTTGCGAACTTCGAAGAAATCAGCTACCCAACCGGAGGTGAATGCGTCAGTACTTCAGAGAACATTCCTAACGCTCGCGCAAGCGACAGATTCGTTTTCTTATGCCACTGTCTAGTGTGACTGGAGAGCGTGACGACTTTGTCGCAGCGCAGCGAGCCTTGCGCGAGTCCTGGGGTTTTCGGTCGTTCAAGAGGTCTGCGGAGCTGGATCGCAACCGTGCAATCGCTGAAGTCGGCTACGTGGCGAGTGGAGGAATGGCGCACGAACTATGGCGCGCGAGTACCTGCTGAGATCGCGCGGCGCAGCCCCAGCTATGGCGCAGAGCGGTTGCCGAGAAGTCGCCGTCTGACGAGCGTTTCCGCGCAGCGACGGTGGAGAGCCGAGCCGTACATCGCTCCGCCGTCCGGTCGCCGAGTGGTGGTGCTATCAAAGCCCGAAAAGTGCACAACCAGCGCGAGCCATGCGCGCGGAGAAGAGACACCCAGCTTATGCGTATCCCGAGAAAGCGCGCCGCGGCGTTTCGCGAAGATCGCCCGCACACCCGATAAGAAAGCGGTCGATCAGAGTCATTCCTAACACTGCGCACGCAGCTGTCCAGTCGCCGCCTCAAAGCGGGTTCGTCGCCGATCTATGTCAGGTGTCTACACCTAACTGGAAAAGCTTGCTAGCAACAGCCCACATGCCGGATACACACCTGCAAGCGTTCGTCGGCACGTTTCTGCGTGCTCGACCGTCGTGCTGGTTGCGGCTGCGGAGTGTTCTGCGACTGTTAGCAGTCGCAGCCATTCGTCATCGGAATCGCGGCGTGATTGCGATCGTCCCGGCCTGTTCTTCTCCTACTGCGCGATCGCAGTTGCGTATCTCGTGTGTACGAAGAAGCCGCCGTTCCGGATGAATCGCTTCTTTTCGGCTCGCGAGCTACTGCAGTTCCGAATCTTCAATCGACGTTAGCGCCCTCATCCTCGTGTCATTCGCACGCTGCGCAGCACCGTCATCCCCTTCGCGCCCTTCCGGCTGCCAGCGTAGTGGCGCATGTCTCTAGCTCGACTTCACCTCCGACGAGCCACCTCCAACGCCGACCATCGAGAACCTTCGCGCAAACGTTGATAGTGATGAACGACCACAAGGACGCACTCTCGTGCTAATCGACGAACTGGAGCATCGACGACTACCGCCCGCAGATGGCGTGAAGGCGCCGAGCGAATAGTCGATCGACTCCGATCTCCTCTTGATCACGCAGATGCCGCCCCACCGACTCCAGATCCGATGACCTCGACGCTCTCCGCCTCGACCAGACCACGATCACCGTCCGTGAGAAGGCTTCTACAAAGTCGATCCACATGACCCCTACGCGTCTCTCGTCGAGTATCAATTAAGACGCAGGACGGCGTGACCACCTCGAGTCGGCTCGACGGTCGCCGACGTTCCATTCCCACCAGTAGCGCTCAGGCGTCTGTGAGAGTCGCGGGGTCGGTCCGTCAGGGGCCGTTGCCAGGCTGGTTGTCGTCGTGCCGCTCGTGACTCATCAGGTGTCGGACCGCGTCTTGTGTGTCTTGGGAATGAATCGTCCGGGTGTGCACGGCGACGCCGGCCTGGCGCCCGCTGTTGGCTTGATCAGGAGCCTGTCCGCCTTCGGGGCGTGACTCATCACAGACCTGCCGCGCGGTTTCCCTGCTCCAGACCGGCGTACCGGACCCTACGAGTCGGAGGATCAGTGGGATGCTCGCAGACGAGCTGGATTACGTGGTCGGCGTCGACACTCATCGCGACCAGCACGCGGTCGCGATCGTCGACGCGCACACCGGCGCGGTGATCGCGCAGGCGACGGCAGCCGCCAGCCCACGCGGCTACGCGGACGCGGTCCGCTTCGCAGAGCGGCACGCTCCGAGCGATCGACTCTGGGCGATCGAGGGCACCGGCCACTACGGCGCCGGGCTTGTCCGTTACCTGCAGCGCCAGGGCGAGCAGGTGCATGAGGTCGATCACACCAGTCGCGGCGAGCGGCGGCTCCATGGCAAAGATGACCAGCTCGACGCCGTCCGCGCCGCCCGCTCCGCGCTATCGCACGAGTATCGGGCGAGGCCGCGAGCCGGCGAGCATCAGGAGGCGCTGCGACTGCTGTTGCTGGCGAGGCGAACCGCGGTCGAGACGCGCAAGGTCGCGCTCGTGCAGCTGCGCAGCGTGATCGTCACCGCTCCGGACGAGCTCCGCGAGGAGCTGCGCCGGCTGCCGCTCGGCGAGCTGCTCAACCGCTGCAGCCGCTTCCGCCGCTCCAGCTCACGCACCCCCGCCCAGCTCGCAACGATCCTCGTGCTGCGCTCGCTCGCCCGCCGCATCCAGGCCGCCACCGGCGAAGCCGAGACGCTCGAGCGCGAGATCCACGTCCACGTCCGCGCGCTCGTCCCCGAGCTCCTCGACGAGCCCGGGGTCGGCCCGATCGTCGCCGCCCAGCTGATCGTCACCTGGTCGCACCGAGACCGCATCGACTCCGAGGCCTGCTTCGCCCGCCTCGCCGGCGTCGCACCACTTCCCGCCTCAAGCGGACTCACCACCAGGCACCGACTCAGCCGCGGCGGCGACCGCCAGCTCAACCGCGCCCTCCACACCGTCATCCTCCACCGCCGCCAACACGACCCAGCCACCCGCGACTACATCGCTCGGCGTGTCGCCGAAGGAAAGAGCAGCCGCGACGCAACGCGCCTCCTCAAGCGCTACCTCGCCCGCCACCTCTACCGCGTCATGCAGAACTCGACTCCGCTGACGACTTGACAGTCATAGGAGCTTCATTCCGGAACACTGGCCCAGGCGAGATCCCGTTCCTGCAACTTCGATGCGAAGTCTCCAGCCGGATCGGTGAGTGCCGTGGCAGCGGACGACTGTGTTGTATCTGCGATCATCAGGTCGCGGGATCAGGGTGGCCACGGTCAGCGTGCGTGACGTTTCTGATCTGCGCCATCGTTGGTGACGCCTCCTACCTCGGTCGCCGCGTGGCGGTCGCTGCTCTTCGCCGCGCTCGCCGGGTGCTGCATCGGCTTTCTCGCTCTTCTCGTCGCTCCTTCTGTCGTGCGTGTTCTCTTCTCGCTGGCGCATCGCGGCCGTCACGTCCCGCTGCGCCGGCGTGCGTTCATCTGTCGCTACGCCTGCTCCTTGTCCCGCCGCTTCTCCGCTCTGGTGTCATTCGCGGACTGGCGCAAACGAGCGCGGTTCCTCCTGACGACCGGTACGATCTTGCATTGATGTCGGTCAGATACCTGACTAAATTGGCGGCGGTCGCGGTGGCGACAGTCGCGGCTTTGGCACCGATGTCTAGCGCCGCCGCGACGCGTCCAGCCACGGCCGACGCACAGCTCGCTGGTGCGAAGAGCGGCACTTCCGTCGTGATCGACCCCGCGACGGGCGCAATCCTTCGGTTCGGGGCCGCAAAACTCCGGCCCGCGAAGAGCGGCACTTCCGTCGTGATCGACCCCGCGACGGGCGCAATCCTTCGGTTCGGGGCCGCAAAACTCCGGCCCGCGAAGAGCGGCACTTCCGTCGTGATCGACCCCGCGACGGGCGCAATCCTTCGGTTCGGGGCCGCAAAACTCCGGCCCGCGAAGAGCGGCACTTCCGTCGTGATCGACCCCACGACGGGCGCTGTTCTCCGGGTTCGTTGATGCGGTCGTTCAGGCGTCTGTGAGAGTCGCTTGGTCGGTCCGTCAGGGGCCGTTGCCAGGGTGGTGTCGTCCGTGTCGTTCGTGACTCATCAGGCGTCAGGCCGCGTTCGTGCCTTCGCAATGAATCGTCCGGGCGTGCACGGCGACGCCGGTCTGGCGCCCGCTGTTGGCTTGATCAGGAGCTTGTCCGCCTTGCCGGCGTGACTCATCACAGACCTGCCACGCGGTTTCCCTGCATCAGACCGGCGTCATCCGGACCCTGCGAATCGAGTCGGAGGATCGATCGGGATGCTTGCAGACGAGGTGGATTACGTGATCGGTGTCGACACGCACCGCGATCAGCACACGCTCGCTGTCGTTGTCGCACCCACGGGAGCGGTGCTGGCGCAGACGGTGGTTCGTGCTACCGGGCGCGGCTACGCGCAGGCGCTGCGCTTCGCGAAAAGCCACGCTGGCGGCGTGCGTGTCTGGGCGATCGAGGGTGCCGGCCATTACGGTGCCGGGCTCACTCGTTACCTCGGCGATCGCGGCGAGACGGTGCTCGAGGTCGGCCGCCACGCCCGCACTGAACGGCGACTGCGCGGCAAGGACGACCCGCTCGACGCGATCCGGGCTGCACGTGCTGGACTCGCGGCCGAGACGCTGACCCTGCCACGCGCGGGCCAGCGCCAGGAGGCGCTGCGCGTGCTGTTGCTTTCGCGGCGCAGCGCCGTCGACGTCCGTCGGGTCGCGCTCGTCCAACTCCGCAGCGTGATCGTGACGGCGCCCGAGCAGCTCCGTGACGAGCTGCGTCGACTGCCCGTGACAAAGCTGATCCAACGCTGCAGCCGCTTCCGCCGCTCAGGCTCGCGTACACCTGATGAGCTAGCGATCGTGCTCGCACTGCGCTCGCTCGCCCGACGCATCGAGGCGGCGACCGCAGAGGCCGACGAGCTCGAGCGTGAGATCCTCAAACACGTTCGCGCGCTCGTGCCCGAACTGCTCGACGAACCCGGCGTCGGCCCGATCGTCGCCGCGCAACTGATCGTCACCTGGTCGCACAAAGATCGCGTCCGCTCCGAGGCCGCCTTCGCTCGCCTCGCCGGCGTCGCGCCGCTACCAGCCTCGAGCGGTCAGACGGTCCGCCACCGGCTCAGCCGAGGCGGCGACCGCCAGCTCAACCGCGCCCTCCACACCGTCATCCTCCACCGCCGCCAGCACGACCCCGCGACACGCGACTACATCACGCGGCGAATCGCCGAAGGCAAAAGCGCACGCGACGCCACCCGCATCCTCAAGCGCTACCTCGCCCGCCACCTCTACCGCGTCATGCAGAAGGCCACACCACTGACGACTTGACAGTCATAGGAGATTCATTCCCGAACACTGGCCCAGGCGGGCGTCGTTTCTCCAGAACGAGCATGGGATTGTTGTCCGTTGGTTGAAGAACGACGACACTCCCGTCATGCGAGCCCGAAAAGATCCGAGCCAGCGCTCGCGTTGGAACCAGGTCGGCGTTGGCATGGGTCTGGCCTGCGTCGCCTCCGTCATCGCGTTCGCTTGGCCCCAACCGTATGGCCGCAGTGCGTACCGATGCCGGTCCGCGTCGGTTAACACCTCGACAGCCGAGAACGCCGGTGCTGCGCTCGCAGCCGCGAAGCGTTTTCTGCCTCGCCTGTACCTAGGTTCGGACGGCCCGATCGTTCAGCTCCTCCGGCTCGAACCCCAACACCCCGAATTGCCGGGTGCCTCCCACTGGCGCGCGGTCGCATGCCGCCTCCGCGGCACGACGGTTGCGGATCAGTCCTGGGCCGTTGCGGCGATCTTCCCCGAGAGCAAGATCGCGGTCCCTAGCACCGGCGTGTTCTTTCTTGTCCTGACGCAGACCGGCTGGCTTGCTTGGTACAGGTACCGCTGAAGACCGGCTCCGCGTGTCACTCTCGTCAGGCGTCATTCCTGAACACTCGCGCAGACGAGGGTGCTGTCCCCGAGGCTTGTGGTTGCTGTGGTCCTTCTCGGCTCGTTGGTGTGTATTGGCTGGGAGGAGGTCGGAGTGCGAAGCTCCGGGTTCAAGAGCGTTAACGATTAGATCACCCTCGTGCTGCGGTTTTTCGCTCTCTATGCCGCGTCGTTCAAGTCCCTTCCGTACTTCTGGGACATTGACGATCTGTGGGCCTCGATGAGGCCGCCGCCGTGGTGGCCCTGGACGGATCTCTACTTCTGGTCAGTGGCTCGAGCATTTCCAACGCTCGTCGCGCTTTTCTGGGTCGGTTGGGTGCTGATTCCCGTCACAGCGCTCCAAGATCAACATCAAGGACTCGAGTTTGCCGCTCGAGTGCTGGCGGGGCTGGTTCTCACCTTGTTTCGTCTGGCCGTTATCGTTCGCGCGTCCGGCAGGCCACGCCGTCTCGTTCCGCCCTCCCATCCGTCAGTAGCTGGTGACCACACGCCAGGCGTCATTCCCGGACTGTGAGTGTGTCGGTGTCCCGTCTGGGCACGCGAGAGGCTGCTAGTCCGGCGGTTTGCTCGGTGGAGTATCGAGACTCGCGAGGCGCTGGAGAATGCCGACTAGATGGTCCAGGTCGTGCCAGATGAAATCTCGCCTTCCTCCCTCGCGAGTAGCTCTCGCAGTTCCACAACGTCGTCAGAAAGCTGCCCCGCTTCTAATGCCGTTGGCATTTCAAGATTGTCGAAAGTCTCGCTGAGCGGGACTGTCCAGTAGTAGTCGGCGGCGAGATTCACGACGGAGCCAAACTTCTTCTCCGCGGCGTCGAGCACACGCTCCAGCGCCTCCCGAAGATCGGCGATCGCTACAACTAGAGCGTCGGCCTCGTACATCGTGGCCAGACTCTACGGCCACAGCGACGCTCTAACATCGCTGGCTCGGGGAAGATCTGAACTGGCCCAGGCGACCTTCCTGTTTTCCGCGTCCGATTGGGCTTCGATCAGAGGTCTTAGAGGCCCTGTGCGCTTGGCCGCAGCGCTGCTGTGAGCTTGTGCGTCTTGGGATCGCGGCGGACTTCGATGCAACCGCCTTCCTTCTTCAAGGTGCGGATGATCTGGCCGAAGTTGCCTTGTAATTGCCGGCGGTGCGCTTCGCGTCGTCACCGTGGTCTGCTTGGAAGCACTGCCGCCGCAGCCAGCAGAGATTGCGATGGCAAGCGCAACAAAGGCACCTCCGACGACCTTCACTCGGCGCAGGTTACTCGGGTCAAGAACTGGCCCGTCTCGTTTCGGGCCGAAGCGGTGCGCACACGTCGGCTGGAGGTCTCGCTACGTCAGGTGACGCGGTAGGAGCGAGATCACCGTGGCCCGCTCGAGAGAGGTGAAAACTCGCTGCCGGTTCCGGGGTTGCACCGGGGTCTGCACGCGATGCACTTTTGGGCATCGGCGACACACCCGTCTCGCGTAACCATGCGGTTTCCGCTCTCCTGCGAAAACTGAAATGGGCCCGCCTGGATTCGAACGCCCCTGCTAATGCGCGTTTTTCCGCGTCCGTGGGGGCACCGGTGGGGGCACGCCCTGCACGCGGGTGGTCAACTCCGACGCGTTTGAACTCATCTGGACACGCTTGGAACTTCCCCTGAAGCGTTCAGCGTGATCCGGCAGGAGGCGGTATCCCGAGGTCGGCGCAGATCTTGCGCGCCAGCCGAAAGTCGATCTCGCGGTGGCGCGGCACGGCCGTAGAACGCTCGGTGTCGAAGCCCCAGAAGCTGTGGTTGCCGCCCTCCCGCAAGAGTCGGGCGCCATGATCTCGTAGGTGGCGCTCGAGATCGCGACGCTTCACGCGTCGATGACGAGCGCGAGCGGCTCGCTGTCGGTGCTCTCGCTCACCTCTGGATGCCCGCCGAAGCGGAGCTCAAGGATTCCGCGCAGAGCGTCGATCACGTTCGCCCTCGCCTCCTCGCGTGTGCGGCCTTGGCTGTTGGCACCGGGAACCTCGGGGATCGAAGCGACTACCCAGCCCTCTTCGCCGAGCTCGTAGACGATCGTGATCTGAAGCGATTCGCTCATCGCCGGAACCGTAGCTGACTGCCCTCGCAGGAGCGAGGTGGGGCTAGGTCACTTCCCCGCGCCGTCGGAGCCAGTCGGACCATGCTCGTCGGACGGGCGGCGACAGGACGAGCTCGTCGAACAGGTCGCGGAGCTGATCCGGGTCGACGTAGTAGCGAATGTCGTCTTCGGTTCCCTCGCGGAGGACCTGCTCGTAGACGCGGGCGCGGTCGGCCCGATCGTCGAGGTCGTAGATCAGGGGCGGTGTGCTCCAGCGGATGTGCAGCGGCAGCTCGATCCGTTCGCTCGCCTTTGGTGCGAACGGGGCGTCGAGGTCTTCGGGCACCGCAACGGGCCTTGCTGCCGGGCCGAGCTCTGCTGTTCGGGTGTGCGCCATCCCGGCGGAGAGTGTACGCCGAGGTCGGGTTAGCTCGACGCTACGCTGCGCGCGAGAGGGCGGCCCGGACGGTTGAGGGCCACCACTGTTTGCCACCGTGCGCGGTGGGTGTTCCGTCGGCGTCGAGGGCCCGCGCGATCTCGCCGAAGCTCTTCCCTTCGGTCCGCGCGATGCGAATGCGTTCGAGGACCTCGGGTGGGAGCGAAGCGGGCCGGCCGGACCGTCTCGGCCGTGGTCGCTGGCGTCGAGGGTGGCGCCATTCGGTGAGGAGTCGCTGGAGCTCGTCAGCAGGGATCAGGGTGGTGCCCCACGGCGTTTCGATCGTGTCGATGTAGGGGAGCAGCCGGGTGAGGGTGGTGCGGCTGATCCCGAGCGCCTCGGCCGCCTGGTTACGCGTGTAGGCGAGCCGCTCGACCTGGCGCACGACCATCTGAGGCTTAGGCTCAAGCGCTGCTGACGGCGTGGCGTGGCGTAATGCCTTCTCGCTTCTGCGCCGTAGGCGGCGGCGTGACATCCATACACCGTACACAAATAGATGGACGTTTCTGCATCATGATGCATCTGTGTCTCGCCTGTTATCGAGACTGGTAGACGGCGCCTGTTGGTGCGGCTGCGGGCGGCTAGCGTTCGCAGTGAGAGGCCGCGGCTGAGTCCGTGTTGGAGTTCGATCAGGCGGCGGATCGTCAGCAGTGGTTCGCGATCTTGGTCTCGGTCGAGGGCGGAGAGCATGCGGGCGTGGTCGTCGAGTGAGGCGACCGAGGGGCGAAGCCCCTGGCCGATCGGCTCCCGCTTCGCGTGCCGACGCAGATCGTCGTAACCCCTGGTCCCCGCCGGCTCCGGCACGACCTTCAGCTCGCCCGCGGCGGTCGCGAGCTCGAGCACCGGCAGGCGGGCAAGATCGCGCTCCAGCCTCAGCGGCTTCCCGTCGGCGCGGCGAGCCTTGAGGTCCTCGAGGGCACGCTCGAGCAGGGCCATGTTCTCCTCGCGCATCAGGGGGACGATGTCGATCCCGTCGGTCAGTTCGTCCGAGCCCTGGAGCACCCGCCCCAGCCCTCCCACCACGACGTAGATCACTCGCTGGCGCTCCAGGGCCTGCAGGACGGCGTACGGGTCGAATCCTGGTAGCCATCAGCGCCGACGGGCTCGCAGCATCGCCTGCAGCCGCTCCTGCGGTGTCCGCCCCAACGACTTGTGCAACCGCGCGTCCTGGCGGGGATCCGGGGGCAGGAAGGGGACCAGCGAGAGCTCGAGGTCGAACCCACAGGCCTGGAGCAGCTCGCGCAGCGTCTCCAGGCTCGGCTGCACGACGTCGCGCTCCCAGCGAGCGATCTGCGCCCGGTCCTTGCCGCTTCGCTCCGACAACGCCACCTGTGAGAGACCCGCCCGCATCCGCGCCTGCCGAATCAACGTCCCACTCGTCACACACCCAGTCTAAACCAGCTGGTGCACACAGAACCTACGTGACTGATCTGCTACACTTGTCCGATGGCGCGACCAGCCGCCATGCAGCAGCAGCTCCGGCTCGAGGTAGCCCAGCCAACCCCGGCTCCCCGAGCGAACGGCAGCAAGGGATCCGACGATCGCCGCCGCGCCGCCGACCTGCTCCAGACACCGGGCGCACTGCTGAACCGCTCCCACCTGCGCGGGCTCGGACTCGAGCGGCGCGCAATCGACGCCGTCTTCCGTGCCCTACCCGTGGTCGCGCTCCCCGGCTACTCGCGACCACTGATACGCGCAGAGGAATACCTCGAGCTCGTCGAGCGACACACCTACCGCGACGACCGCGTCCGCCCCAGCCGTGCCTAGCGTCTGGATCGAACGACGCGAGTCGGCGGACGGCGGCGCACGCTATCTCGTCAAGTTCCGCCTCGGCGGCCGCGAAAGCGCACACCGCTACGCAGGCTCCTTCGCGACCAGGCGGGAGGCACTCGCTCGCCAACGCTGGGTCTCCGGAGAGCTCGCCGCAATGCGCGTGCCGCGCATCGGGCACCGTGACGCCTCCCCTTCGGCACCGACACTCGGCGAGGTTGCCGAGAGGTGGCGCGCCTCACGAGTCGACGTCACGGAGGGGACCGCTGTCGGCCATCGCGTCCAACTCGCCCGCGTCTTGCGTGTCCTCGGAACGCGGCCCGTCGACGAGATCACACCGGCCGACGTCGCTGCACTGGTGACGTCCCTCCACGAGGCCGGCCGCAAGCGCGAAACGATCCGCAAGAGCCTCACCGTGCTCGCCCAAGTGCTCGACTTCGCCGGCATCAAGGACAACCCAGCCCGCGATCGCATCCACGTGCGGCTCCCCCGCCAGGAGCGCGAAGAGCCCAACCCTCCCACCGCCGGGCAGATCGAGGCTGTCCTGTCGCTGATGCCGCGCCTCTACGCGCTAGCCGTACTCGTCCTCGACGCAACCGGCATGCGCGTCGGCGAACTCGAGGAGAAAGGCCTCCGCTGCGGCGATCTCGACGAGCCGAACACTCGCTGGCGCATCCGTCGCGCGGTCGAGAAGGGTCGGCGTGGCCGCTGGGTGTCCCTTCCGCCTGATCTGTTCGCAGCCGTGGTCGCAACGCTTGCGCCGCGGGAGGACCGCGTACCGGATGGGCCGGTGTTCCCGGGGCTGACACAGGAGCGGCTGCGGACGGCGATCGCCCGCGCTTGTAAGGCGTCAGGCACACCCATGTGGTCGCCGCACGATCTTCGCCATCGCCGTATCAGCCTCTGGCACAGACAAGGAGAAACGTGGGCCCTCATCGGCGCCCGCGTCGGCCAGCGCTCTCTGTCGGTCACCGCGGACACCTACACGCACGTCCTTGTCGACGATCGCGAACTGGAGCACGCCCGTCTCCTCGACGGCCTCCCGGGTGCGGGTCGCTGATACTCATCAAGCCAGTGCGCGGCCGGCCGAACGCTGACAGTCCGCTAACCGGTCCCGCACAACCGCGTCGTACCTTTGTGACGAAACCGTGGGTTGGCGACGTATGTCTGACGTGGGAAGGGCGATGAGACGCACACTGCGAGCGCTGCTGCTGATCGCCTTAGTGGGAGGATCGCTCGTCGGCGTCTCGGCCGCGGCGGCCTCGAGCGCCAATGCGCGTGGTGTGCGTTTTCCGTCGCGGACGCCGGAGTGGATCGCGCTGGCCGCGACGCGGACGGTACGGTCGCTCGGCGATCCTGACGCGACGGTCGTCTCGTTGCGTTTGGGACGGTTCCCGATCGTCGTTCTTCACGGCAACTTCCGCTGCACCCTCTGCTCGCGCCCGTCGGGGTCAACGCTGGTGCCGACGGGGCACTATGCGGCGCTGCGGTTCGACGCGGTCAGCCATGAGACGACCGACTTCGGCCTGTCAGCGTCGTTGCAGAGCCTGACGCGCGATGACCTTTGCGGTGGTACCGCGTGCACCAACCGCAGGACGATCGCGCTCGACTCGGCGCTCCGAGCGATGAACGCGCTCCGCCCGAGCAGCGAGGAGCCGTTCGGTATTCGCCTCGGACGTTCCCGCTGCCAGATCTGGCTTCCCGGCGCCCGGAAATTGATCAGGGGAGACTGCAGCGAAAGCGTCACCCTCGGCAGGACGCAGACGGTCGTGACCTTTAGCGAGACCTGGACTGGCCTCGACCGCTCTGGCAAACGCTACTCACCGCTCTCGCCCGTCCGCCACCACCGCTGGCAGTTGATCGAGTCAGCAGCGGGCTGGGTGACGAACATTCACTCCAGCGGCGATTTCCCGCCTCAGTGGACGCAGTAGCCACATCCGGAACGCTCGCATGACCCTGCGACAGCGATGGTCAAGGGTCGCGTTTGGGCTCGCGGCCACGGTCATGGCGCTGGCCGTCTGCAGCGGTGCCGCGGGCGCCGGTGGCCCGCTCGTTCTGCTTGCCGGGACGGGGGGCGGTGGCCCCTCGCTCGGGGGTTCCGCGCCTACCGGTGTGACGATCCGGTTCATCGACCACGGCCGCTTCTTTATCGGTGTGCTGCTTCACAACGATTCCCATCAGACAGTGACAATCACGCGTGCGCAGACACCTGAGCCCGTAAACAGTCTCGTGCGCCAGGTCGGTACGCGGCTCGGGCCGTTCAAACCGTGCAAGGGCGACATCATTTGCAGCTCGCTGCCGAGCGGCGCCTACGCTGCTCGACTACGGCCAGTCACGCTTAAACCGGGAGCCGACGTTGGCGTGCAGCTCAACTACCAGCTCGGCAGCTGCGGCGACGTTCCGCTGTCATCGCTCGCCACCGCGAATGTCCTCCAAGTCAGCTACAAGGACAGCACGGGCGCGCTGCAACAGCAAGCCTTCCCGATCGGCGGAGCACGTCTTCACCTGCAAAAGCCCGCAGGTGTCGAGTGCGTACCGCGGCCATACAGCCACATCGGACTGGTTGGCTCGTTCACCACCTCGCCCGGCCACAAGCCGGTGCCGGGAAGCGACGGCGACACCTGCACAAAGAGCGCCGCCGGCCAACTCGTCTATCGAAGCCGGCTCTTCAACGATCGAAGCGGCGTGCAGTTCCGGGTAAAGATCGTCTTTCCTCACTTTTCGGGCAAAGGCGTCTACGGAACCTTGGGCGGTCACGCCACTGGACCTGTGCATGTGATCGTGTCCGGCGCTTTCGGCGACCGCGGCCAGACAACCTTTCACGGCCACCCCGGCGTCGTCACCGTCACGCAAGCAGCAGCACCTCTATACGGCGGACGGTTCCAAGCGACCCTCTCGGGTCACCGACGCTTCTTCCGCGCCTACGGCGCGTGGCGATGCACGACAAAGCTCCGTTGACGTCTCTCCGCCGAGTGACCGCCCATGTGCGCAGTTGTCTGAGCTGGCGCGTTTCCGTGGGGGCACCGGTGGGGGCACGCCGCGCACGTACGTGACATCTGTGACAGGTCTGACCTTGGAGCAATGCGGTTTCCGCCCGTCGGCGGAAACTTCTATGGGCCCGCCTGGATTCGAACCAGGGACCAAGGGATTATGAGTCCCCTGCTCTGACCAGCTGAGCTACGGGCCCGCGGCGCAGAGCGTACCGCCGTTGCAGCTTCTGCTGAGAGTGGCGCTTCTCCGCTCAATCGAGGCGCGCCATCACGCACAATGCAGCCCTGTGAAGGTCTTCCAGCATGAGAAGAGTCTCCGGACGGCGGGCGGGCTCACCGTCACCGACATCACCGACGAGGTGCAGTGGGCGGTGCGTGAGAGCGGCATCCTGGAGGGAATCGCCTGCGTCTACTCGCCGCACACGACCTGCTGCGTCCGGGTGAACGAGTTCGAGACCGGCTTTCTCCAGGACTTCGCGGAGCTCCTGCGCCGGCTCGTGCCGAGCGAGGGCTACTACGCACACGACGACTGGGAGCGCCGCACCGAGAACATCTGCCCCGAGGACATGGAGCAGGGCAACGGCCACTCGCACTGCATGGCGATGCTGCTCGGCACCGCCGGCGAGTCCGTCCCCGTCCGCGGCGGCGAGCTCCAGCTCGGCACCTGGCAGCGCGTCCTCTTCATCGAGCTCGACCGCGAGCGCGACCGCCGCTGGCTCGTGCAAGTCGTCGGCAACGAGTAGTCGCTCAGCGGCTGGGGCCAGGCCCCGTCACGAAACCGTCACGAACGCGCATAGCCGCGGCGCAAACGTGCATTGCTCCACCGCACCGCCGTGACGAACGCGCGAGCAAGACGTATTGGGGCCTGGCCCCGGCCTCGGGAACGAGTAGTCGCTACTCGGGCGTGACGTACGCCGCGGTCAATCCGCCGTCCACCACGAACGTCGCCGCGTTCACATAGCTCGATTCGTCGCTGGCAAGGAACAGCGCGGCGTTGACGATTTCACGCGGCTTCGCCATTCGGCCCATCGGGACGTGGACGAGGCGGCGCTCCGCGGCGCCGGGGGTCTCGCTCCAGATGCGCAGCAACAGCGGCGTCTCCACCGGGCCGGGACAGAGCGCGTTCACGCGCACTCCTTGCCGCGCGAACTGCACGCCCAGCTCCTTGCTCATCGACAGCACCGCGCCCTTCGACGCGGTGTACGAGATCTGCGACGTGGCAGCGCCGACCAGCGCGACGAACGACGCGACGTTGATCACCGAGCCGCCGCCGCGCTCGAGCAGATACGGGATGCCGTACTTGCAGCAGAGGAACACGCCGCGCGTGTTGATCGCCTGCACGCGCTCCCACGCATCGAGCTCCGTGACGAGAACCGAGTCGTCGTCGGCCGGCGAGATGCCCGCGTTGTTGTAGAGGACGTCGATGCCTCCGTACTCCGCCTTCGCGGCGGCGTACATCGCCTGCACCGACTCCTCGTCCGCGACGTCGACCTGGACCGCGAGGCCGCCGATCTTCGCCGCGACCGCCTGCGCCGCGTCGCTGTTGACGTCGGCGACGACGACCTTCGCGCCCTCCTCGGTGAAGAGCTCAGCCGCGTCGGCGCCCATGCCGCCTCCGCCGCCGGTGATCACGCAGATCTTGCCGTCGAGACGACCCGCCATCTATTCCTCCGTCGCGTAGTAGACGTTCTTGACCTCGGAGTAGCCCTCGAGCGCGTGCATGCCCAGCTCGCGGCCGAAGCCGCTCTGCTTGAAGCCGCCGAAGGGCGTGGACACGCGCACCGAGCTGTTCGAGTTGATCGAGAGGACGCCGGTGTCGATCGCGCGCGCGACGCGCAGCGCGCGGCCGCCGTCGCGTGTCCAGATCGAGCCGGACAGCCCGTACTCGGAGTCGTTCGCGATCCGCACCGCGTCGGCCTCGTCCTCGAACGGGATCAGCGCCGCAACCGGACCGAAGACCTCCTCGCGCGCGATGCGGTCGTCAGGCCCCGCCTCGACGAGCGTGCACGGATACCAGAAGCCCCGGCCTTCCGGCGCTTCGCCCCGGAAGGCTGTCCTGACGTCGTCGGTGACGAAGCTTGCGACAGTGGCGCGGTGCGCGGCCGAGATCAGCGGCCCCATCTCCGTCGCGTCGTCCTCCGGGTCCCCCACGCGAACCTGCTTCGTTGCTGCGACGAGCAAGTCCAGAAAGCGGTCGTAGGCCGGCTTCTGGACCAGGATGCGCGAGCGCGCGCAGCAGTCCTGTCCCGCGTTGTCGAACACGGCGTACGGCGCGGCTGCCGCGGCCTTCTCCAGATCGGCGTCCGCGAAGATCACGTTCGCGGACTTGCCGCCGAGCTCGAGCGTGACGCGCTTGATCGTGCCGGCGGCGCCGCGCATCACCTGCTGGCCGACCTCGGTCGAGCCGGTGAAGCCGATCTTCGCCACGTCGGGATGCTCGATCAGCCGTTGCCCGACGACGGAGCCCTTGCCCGAGATGACGTTGAGCACGCCTTCGGGGATGCCCACCTCGAGCGCGAGCTCCGCGAGCCGCAGCGAGGACAGCGGCGTCAGCTCCGCCGGCTTGAGCACGACGGTGTTGCCGCACGCGAGCGCAGGCCCGAGCTTCCAGGACGCGATGTTCAGCGGGAAGTTCCACGGCGTGATCAGCCCGACCACGCCGAGCGGCTCGCGGAAGGTCATGTCCACGCCGCCCGCGACCGGGATCGTCTCGCCGTGGAACTTGTCCACCGCGCCGGCGTAGAAGTGGAAGACCTGCGCCACCATCCCGACCTCTCCGCGGGCGCCGGCGATCGGCTTGCCGGCGTTGCGCGACTCGATCCGCGACAGCTCCTCGTGATGCTCCTCGACGATCGTCGCGAGCCGGCGCAGCAGCCGCGCGCGATCGGCCGGTGCGACGGCACGCCAGGCCGGGAACGCCGCACGCGCCCGCGCGACGGCGGCGTCCGTCTCCTCGACGCCGGCCGACAAGACCTCTGCGATCGGCTCCTCCGTGGCGGGATTCAGAACGACGGTCACGCGCGCTGCTCCGCGCGGTACGACTGCGCCTCCGCCACGAGCGCCTCGAACAGCCGCGCGTCCTCCCCGGCCTCCGGGTGCCAGAGCACGCCGAGTGCGAACCGCCGCTCCGGATCCTCCAGCCCCTCGACCGTTCCGTCGTCGGCCCACGCCACCTCACGCAGCCCGTCGCCGACCCGGCCGACGCCCTGGTGGTGGTGCGACTTCACCGGAGCGCGGCCGTCGAGCACCGAGCCGAGACGGGAGTCGCCGTCGATCTTCACCTCGTGGTCAGAGAACTCGCCCACGACCGCGCGGTGCTCCTCGTGGCCGACGGCGTCGGGAAGGTGCTGCACGAGATCGCCGCCGCGCGCGACGTTGAGGATCTGGAAGCCGCGGCAGACCGCGAGCACCGGCATGTCGCGCGCGAGCGCGGCCTGCAGCAGCGCGAGCTCGCCCGCGTCGCGCTCGGGCCGCGTCCCGTTCGTCTGCGGGTGCGCGTCCGCGCCGTACGCGTCGGGGTCGACGTCGTTGCCGCCGGAGAAGACGAGCCCGTCGAGCGCGTCGAGCGTCTCCTCCACCGCGTCCGTGCTCGGCGGCACGAGGAGCGCACGACCGCCGGCTCGCTCGACGCCGAGCACGTAGTCGTAGGGGATCAGCGCGGCGTCCAGCTGCCAGTGGCCCCAGCTCGCGGCCTCGACGTAGGTCGTGATGCCGATGAGAGGCCGGCTCATCCCCGCTCGAAGAACCGCTCGCGCTCGTAGCCGGTGACCACCTCGTCGAACAGGCGCTGCTCGGTGCGCGCGTACGTCAGGTAGTGCTCGACCACCTCGTCGCCGAACGCCTGCCGCGCCATCGTCCCCTGCTCCAGCTCGTGGATCGCGTAGCGCAGCGCGGGCGGGAACCGGTCGACGTCGGATTCGTACGCGTTGCCGACGAACGCGGGCCCGAGCTCCAGCGTGTTCTCGATCCCGTACAGACCGGACGCGATCAGCGCGGAGAACGCGAGATACGGATTCGCGTCGGCGCCGGGGATCCGCGTCTCGGCGCGCAGCGCCGAGCCGTGACCGACGATGCGGAAGCCGCAGGTGCGGTTGTCGTAGCCCCACGCGAGCGTCGTCGGCGCCCAGCTCGCAGCCGCGTAGCGCTTGTACGAGTTGACCGTCGGCGCGACGAAGATGGCGAGCTCGGCGGCGCACGCGATCTGCCCCGCGAGGTAGTGCTTGAACACGTCGGACTCGCCGGCGAACGCAGCCTTGCCGTCCTGCCAGAGGCTCGAGTGGATGTGACACGACGAGCCGACCCAGTTGTGATCCGGCTTCGCCATGAACGTGACCGACAGGCCGTGCTGGTACGCGAGCGCCTTCAGCCCGGTCTTGTAGATCACGTGGTCGTCGGCGGCCTTCAACGCGTCGGCGTAGCGGAAGTTGATCTCGTGCTGGCCCGGCCACGCCTCGCCCTTCGAGCTCTCGACGCGCATGCCCGCGACCGTCATCGCGTTGCGCACCTCGCGCAGGAACGGCTCGTCGTAGCCGCTGGCGAGGATGTGGTAGTCGAGGATGTACGGCACCGACGGCGTCAGGTCGTGGTAGTGCTTCGCGCGCGCCTCGTCGAAGCTCTCGCGGAAGAGGAAGAACTCGAGCTCCGAGCCGACCATCGCGTCGTAGCCCATCACCTGCGCCTTCGCGATCTGCGCCTTCAGCAGTTGCCGCGGCGACGGCGCGACGGGTGTCCCGTCGTGGCCGACGACGTCGCACAGGACGAGCGCGGTCGCCTCGTGCCACGGGATGCGGCGCAGCGTGCCGAGATCCGGCTGCAGCCCGAAGTCGCCGTAGCCGCTCTCCCAGCTCGCGAGCGCGTACCCGGGGACCGGGTTCATCTCCATCTCGAGTGCGAGCAGGTAGTTGCACCCCTCGACCTCGTGGCCGGCGTCGAGCTCCTCGAGGAAGAACGTCGCGTTCAGCCGCTTGCCCATCATCCGGCCCTGCATGTCGGTGAACGCCGCGATCACCGTGTCGATCGCGCCGCTGTCGACGTCGACCCGCAGCTCCTCGAGCGTCAGCATGAGGCGACCATATACAAGGACAGCCGTCGGTAGTTCGGACGGGCGCCATCCGGGTGCGAACCGATGGGCCGTGCAGCGGCGAAGACGAGGGTGGAACCGTCGCAGAGGAAAGGACACCCGATGTTCGAGACCATCGTCTGGGCCACCGACGGGTCCGAGCTCGCGGACCGGGCGCTGCCGTACGTGAAGGAGCTCGCCCGGGCACACGGCTCCAGGATCGTCGCGATTCACGCCAACGAGCTGTTGCGCGGCCGCTTCGGCGGCGGCCCGCTGCTTCCCGACGAGCAGGACGTGCACGTGCAGATCGAGCGGCAGCTCGACGAGCTGAGGACGGACGGCTTCGACGCGGAGCTGAAGCTGGCGACCGGCACATCCGATACTCCCGTGCTGATCGCGGATGCCGCCGCGGAGATCGACGCCGACCTGATCGTCCTCGGGACGCATGGTCACGGCGGCTTCAAGTGCGCCGTGCTCGGCAGCGTCGCGCGCGGCCTGCTGCACGTGGCGCATTGCCCCGTGCTCGCGATCCCGCCCGCGCGCGAGACGGTCGCGGCCGCACGCGACCACGACACGGCGACGGTCGCCTGATCGAGCCTCTACCGCGCAGTGGCGGCGAGCCGCTCGGCCCGCTGCTTGATGCCGAGGAGCATCTTCCGCTCCATCACGAGGGAGCCCGGCTCCATCACCGCCATGCCCAGCTTCCCGCCCTGCGACAGTCCGCCGGTCGAGATCCGGTTGCGGCTGACGAGGCGCGTGACCCCGTCGTCCTCGGCCAGGACGAACGACCACACCCAGCGGCCGTCCTCGGAGCGCGTGGCGAGCACGTGGTCCGGCTCGAGCCGCTCGACACGCATGCCGGTCCCCTCGCCGCGCGTGCCCGGGAGCACCTCGCCGACCTCGAGGTGCTGCAGCTCCGGCACGATCGTGTCGGCGCTGTGCATGTCGAGGCCGAGCAGGTTCTCGATCCAGTCGTAGGTGTAGGCGCCCGCGCGGCCCGGTCCCATCTGCACGAGCCACGGCCAGACGGCGGCGGCCGGCGCGTCGATCGCGATCGCTCGCGTCGAGACGATGTCCGCCTTCTCCAGCAGCTCGTCGCCCGGCAGCGTTCGCTCCGCCTCGTCCGGCGTCGCGCCCCAGGTGAGCACCGGCTCGCGCAGCAGCCGGCGGTAGAGGACGAAGCCTCCCGCCGCGATCGCTGCGGTGAGCGCTGCAGCCCGGATGATCATCTCGTCGTCCCTCCTCGTCTCGGTCGGAGCGAGCCTCGCGCCGCGGCACGGCCGCCGCATCGGGACTTTCCCGGTCAGAACGAGCAGCTCTCGCCCACGCCGAGGATCCGCACCTCCACCCCGGGCGCGACGTCGGCGACGTGCGCCGCGAACTCCTCCGGCGCACCGGGCGAGTACGACGTCCGCCGGTACAGCGGCTTCAGCGTCCCCCAGTGGATCGGGATCGCGACGCGCGGCCGCAGCCGCCGCACCGCCTCTGCGGCGCGCGTCGGATCGAGATGCCCCGGCGGCAGGCGCGGCCCCCAGCCCGCGACCGGTACGAGCGCGACGTCGAGCCCGTCCGCGATCGAGCTCATCCCCTCGAAGAGATCGGTGTCGCCCGCGAAGTAAACGGTGCGCGAGCCGGCGACGACGAAGCCGAGCGACGGCAGCACCGGCGCCAGCGGGTGCCGCGACGCGCGGTGCTCCGCGTGCGTCGCGCGCACGCGCACGCGGCCGAGCTCGAGCTCCGATCCCTCCACCACTTCGACGACGGCGCCGACGTGCGTGCGCCGCACCAGACGCGCGGCGCCCGACGGAACGGCTACGCGCGCCGCGAGCGGCCCCAGCCGGCGGAGCGACGGCACGTCGAGATGGTCGTAGTGGACGTGCGAGACGAGCACGAGGTCGAGCGGCGGCAGCACCGACGTCGACACCTCGTCCGCCCGCGCGAGATGCCCGACGCGCCGGCGCAGCACCGGATCCGTCAGCACGCGAACACCGTCGAGCTCGATCAGCACGGTGGCGTGTCCGAGCCAGGTGAGCCGGCCGCCGGTCGGGTCGCCGGCGTCAGCCAACTGCGATACCCTCGGACACATGGGCAACGGTATCGAGCTCTTCTGGACACTCGTCTGCTACGCGGTCGTCGCCGGCGGCGCCGTGCTCGGCGGGCTCGTCGGCTACTACTGGTTCGTCGAGATCCCGCGCCGCGAGCTCGGGCACTAGGGCTACTGCACGGGTAGCGACGCGGCGAAGACGGTCGGCCCGGGCTGGGTCGTCACCTTCACCGCGTACGTCTTCCCCGGCGCGAAGCGCACGCGCGGGAACTTCCAGCCCTGCGGCTTGACCACCAGGTCGACGAGCTTCGAGCCCGGCGCGCCGATCTGGAACCGCGCGGGATACGCGCCGACGTTGTGCAGGTCGAGCGTGTACAGCGTCGCGCCGACGTGATCCTGCGA
Organism: uncultured Actinomycetes bacterium; assembly: GCA_963761665.1. Taxonomy (GTDB): domain Bacteria; phylum Actinomycetota; class Thermoleophilia; order Gaiellales; family Gaiellaceae; genus Palsa-739. The sequence goes on along the minus strand of CAVXHM010000005.1, from coordinate 283,589 downwards.
CATGTACAGCGACGATCCGGTCGAAACGACCCACAGCACCTTGAAGTCGGTGTGGGCTCGTGTCGGAGCGGCCGACGACGCCGGCGACGCGAGCACCATCGCCGCGGCGAGCGCGGCGAGCGCGGTGACAGCGACGAGACGGGGCGACAGCGTCATCGAATCCTCCCTCCGGCGGCGCGCGCCGGCTCCGTGGCGACCGCGTGAAGCATAGGCGCAGCGGAGGAGGTCGACATCTCGGTCTCGTCGGAGAGCCATCCGGCCAGCCGGTCGATGCCGACGGCCGCGGCGATCGCGCGCTGCCGCACGGCGCCGTTCGCGGTGACGAGGTCGAGCGCGTGCCCGAGCTCGCGCTCGCAGCCGAGCGAGACGGCGTACGGCTCGAGCTCGCCGATCAGCTCGCGGAGCCGCTCGCGCGTCGGCGTCGGAATGCCGGTGACGAGATCGACCAGCTCGCCGCCGATCCCGTCGCGCATCGCGCGCCAGCGGTTCTCGGAGATCCGCGCCGTGTCGTGGACGGGAAGCGGGTCGTTCGCGTCGTGACGGTCGACGAGCAGGGCGGCGAGCGACTGGCAGAGCGCCGCGATTCCGGCCACGTGGTCGATGCGCGTCTGCGAGTCCGCCGCGCGCATCTCGATCGTCCCGTGCAGCGTGTTCAGCCGCAGGTCCCACCAGTGATAGCTGGGATCGCGGATCACGCCGCCGCGCGCGCCCCATGCGACGAAGTCCGTGTACGTCTTCCAGGACTCGAACGCCGGCGGGATCCCGGAACGCGGATGGTCCTCACGCAGCTTCAGCCGCGCCGACGCCATTCCAGTGTCGCGCCCCTCGTAGAACGGCGAGTTCGCCGCCAGCGCGGCGATCTCCGGCAGGTAGGAGCGGAACGCGTTGTAGACGGCGAGCGAGCGGTCCGCGCCGTCGACGGCGATGTGAACGTGGAGCCCGCTCGGCAGTGCCGCGCGCGCGAGCCACCGCAGCTCCTCGCCGATCTCCCGGAAGCGCAGCGTCGGCGTCACCGCGGAGACCGTCGTCGACGACGGATGGGTGCCGAGGGCTGCGAAGCGGATCTCGCCCCGCAGCCGCTCGGCGAGGATTCGGCGCGCTGCAGCGAGCTCGCGCGACACGTCGGCGACCGTCGACGCCGGCGGAGTCACGAGCTCGAGCTGCGCGCACCGAAGCTCGGGCTTGAAACGTGGATCGCCGTCCAGCCGCGCCAGGACGTCCTCGACCGCGTCGACCGGAAGGAAGGTCGCCGGGTCGAGGAGGATCACCTCTTCCTCGACGCCGACCGTCAGCGCGGGCGCGTGCTCGAACCGGCGGCGCAGCGCGTAGACGGCGGTCGGGCGGCCCGAGTGGAGGTCGAGGTCGTGCGGCATGGCGGCGCGACGAGCGTGGCAGGCGGGCGCACCTCCGAATAGGAGGCGCACGCCTCTATCGCAGTGGCGCGGGCATCCGCCCCTTTACCAGGACAGGGCGGTGAGCAGGCTCTCCCCCGGCTCGCCGGCGACCAGCTCGACCGGGACGCCGTAGCGCTCGAGCGCAACGGCCACCTCGTCCACGTCCGCGCGGCGCCGCATGGACCGCCGCGAGTGCGCCATCGGGATGGGGACGAGCAGCTGCGACGGGTAGCCGGTCGAGGCCCGCCAGCCGCTCTCCGACTCGACCACCTCGCCCCACAGCGAGACGCGGCCGATCACGCGCAAGCCCGCACCCACCGGGGACGGAACGCCGAGATAGCGACGCGCCGCCGCGCGCGACGACGCCGCGTAGATGCCGCAGCTGCACTCCTCCTCCGGCGCGGGATGCTCGTTCGTGATCACCCGCCACGGGCGCAGGAGCGAACGGCGCCGGTGCTCGCAGCGCGCCTCGAGCGCGCGGCCCGGCTCCCAGACGGCGTCGACGAAGACGCTCTGGAGGACGATCTGTCCGTCCTGCGAGCCGATGCGCCAGACCCGCCAGCCCTCGACCGGCTCCAGGTAGTCCGGCGCGCCGCTCACGGGTGCTGTCGGGTCGGCTCGTAGCCGGGCCGGCCCGGGGCGGGCGGCTTCGGCGTCTTCGGCTCCTCCCGCGTCCGCCGGTGCGGCACCGGGTCGCGGATCGGCTCGATCGTGTACCTGCGCTGCGGCTTCCCAATCTCCACCGGGCTCCCCCTGTTCGCCACCGGCCGCGTATGGAGGATCGCCGGGCTGCCCGTTTCCGGCAAGGCAGCCTGCGCGTCGGTGGACGGGGGGCGGACGCGACCGCTCCGCGGGTGCCCCTACTAGCCGTCGGGAACCGCGGCGGCTGCACGAGCCGCCGAGAGCTCGCGCACGATGTGGGAGATGGCGGAGGTCAGCGGCGCCGCGAGGATCAGCCCCGCCATGCCGAAGAGCGCGCCGGCGCCGATCGTGACGACGAGCGTGACGAGCGGATGGAGATTCAGCGTCGCCCCGAAGGCGATCGGCTGCACGATGTTCTGCAGCAGCCCGTTGGCGAGCAGGACGATCACGAGCATCACGAGCGCGATCCCGGCGCCCTTCGCCCCGAGCGCGAGCACGACCGCGAACGCACCGGCAATGAACGCGCCGATGAACGGGATGTACGCGGTGACGAACGTGACGACGGCGATCGTCCCGGCGAGCGGCACGCCGAGCGCCCACGCGCCGAGCCCGACGACGACGCCGTTGAAGGCCGCGACGATGGTGACACCGAGGAAGTAGCGGCGCATCGACTCGACCACTTCGCCGGTGATCGTCCGCGCGACCGCCAGCGGGGCGCCCATGCGCGCGTTCACCCATTCGCGCAGCTTCGGCCCGTCCTTCAGCAGGAAGAAGATCGAGAACAGGCAGAACGACAGGAAGAACGCGAGCGACGCGATCCCCTGGATGCCGCTGATGATGCCGTGGAGGAAGGTCGACAACCCGGAAGAGACGGCGGACGACGTCCCGTCAGCCGCCTGCGAAGCCCCCGACTGGTCGACGCCGACGCTGGTGAGCCACGACTGCGCTTTGTCGAGCGCCTTGCTCGCGTACTGCGAGATCGAGCCTGACTGCGCCGCGATCCCTCCGATGACGAGCACGGCGATGAGGATGCCGAGCGCGAGCAGCGCGAGCAGCACGACGACGGCGCCCCACCCTCGTTTCCAGCCCCGGCGCTCGAGGCGGACGACCACCGGCGAGGCCACGCATGCCACCACGAAACCGGCGATGACCGGCCCGACGATCCCGGACATCTTGCCGAGCGTCCACGCGAGCACCGCGAACACACCGATCGCCCCGAGCAGAAGCCACGACGTCCGGCCGAGATCGCGCACGGCCGGCCGCGCGCGGAAATAGCCCTTGAGTGCCGCAACGTCACCGGGCCCCAATGCGGGTCCGGCGCCGGCCGCGTCCGAACCAGCCTCCACAGCGGCTGATTCTGCGGTGTCCGCTCCGTTCCTCCCCCTAGACTCGGTGCGATGGCCGAGTCGCCGAAACCGGCGCAGCAGCCACGCCATGTTCCGTGGAAGCTGGTCTGGAGAGTCGTCCTGCTGCTCGTCGGCGGACTCTCGCTCTACCTGCTGGCGCCGAAGCTGATCGAGATCTTCGGCTCCTGGCAGAAGCTGAAGACGCTCGAGCCGTGGTGGGTCGGGCTGGCCGTGGTCTTCGAGGCGATGAGCTTCGTGTCGCTCTGGGGACTGCAGCGGATCGCGCTGCGCGCGTCGAGCTGGTTCGCCGTCGGGACCGCGCAGCTGACGAGCAACGCGGCCGGAAGCGTGATCCCCGGCGGCGGCGCCGCGTCGGGTGCGTTCAGCTACCGCATGCTCGTCCAGGCCGGCATCCCCGGAGGAGACGTCGCCGCCGGACTGACGGCGACGATGCTCGCGACGACGGCGACGGTCTTCGCGCTGCCGCTGCTGGCCCTTCCCGCCGTGCTCGGCGGTGTCGCGGCGCCGCGCGGGCTCGTCGAGACGGCGTACATCGGCGTCGCCGGATTCGTGCTGGTCGCGGGTCTCGGCATGGCCGCGTTCCTGTGGGACCGCCCGCTGCTCCTCGTCGGCCGCGCCGCACGCTGGGTGATGCGACACACGTCGAAGCGCGACAAGGTGGCCGACCTGCCGGAACGGCTGCTCCTCCAGCGCGACCGGATCCAGAGCGCATTCGGCGCGCGCTGGCACCTCGCACTCGCGGGCGCGGTGGGCAAGGCCGGCTTCGACTACATCGCGCTGGTCTGCTGCCTCGCCGCCGTTGGCGCGCGGCCGAATCCGTCGCTCGTCCTGCTCGCCTACGTCGCGGGCGCGTTGCTCGCGCTCGTCCCCGCGACGCCGGGCGGGCTCGGGTTCGTCGAGGCGGGGCTGACGGGAATGCTCGCGCTCGCAGGCGTCAGCGCGGAGCAGGCGATCGTCGCGACGCTCGCGTACCGGCTCGTCTCGTTCTGGCTGCCGCTCCCCGTCGGCGGGATCGCGTATCTGCTCTTCCGGCGCCGCTACGGATCTGCCGGTGACAGCTCGGCCTCGACCGCGTCGCCGTAGGGCGCGAGCGCGTCGCGGACATGCGGCAGACCGTCGCCGACGAGCGCACAGAGCATGGCCCGGCCCGGCGTCAGCTCCTCCCCGAGCTGCCGGAGCCGGCCGTCGGGAATGCCGGTGTCGCGCAGGCCCCAGGCGCCGCCGGCGACGATCCCGAGGAGCGCACCGGCGACCGGGCCCCCGACGAGCAGCCCGACGATCAGCCCGACCGATCCGCCGGCGACCGCGCCTTCGCCCGCCGACAGCTCACGGCTCTGATGCAGCTCGAGACGGCCGTCCGGGGTGCGCACGACGACGGCGGCGTCGTGAATCGAGACGCCGTCAGTCCCGGCGAGGTCGGACACGAGCTTCAGTCCCGCCTCCGCTTCGACGGCGGTGTCGCACGCGACCGCGATGAGAGTCGGCGCGGCGTCGGCCACGGACTAGATGCCGGGGTGCTGGATCTCCGTGACCCGCGTGTCCTGCTCGCCCGACTGCATCATCCCGGCACGGTCGTCGCTCCCGCTGTACGCCGGCTCGGGGCGCATCACGAGATAGACGATCACGCCGATGAACGGGATGAAGATGATCACCAGCAGCCAGATGACCTTCTTGACCCCCGAGAGCTTGCGCGTCGCGAGGTCGTAGAGCGCGAAGGCCCACAGGAACGCCAAGGCCAGAACGATCAGGGAGTGCAGGAAGCCTTGATCGAAGAAACCGCCGACAACGAGTCCGTGCGCCATCTACCCCACCTCCGGATCGGGCGGCCGCTCGTCGCTCTCGAGGCGGCGCCGGTTGATCTGTCCGTGCTCGTCCACCGTGAGCATCGCACGATCGCCGTTGTGCCGGATCACGGCCTCGGTCGGGCCGCTGCTCTCGACGGTCCAACCCGATGCGACGGAGCTCGACACCGCCGCGTCGAGGATCCTCCTGCGGCCGTCGAGGGAGCTGTCGCCGCCGCGCTTGCCGCGTCCGAGCAGGAACGCGACGGCCACGATCAGGCCGATGCCGCCGACGACGATCAGCACGATCGCCCAGGTGGGGAAGCTGGAGCCGGAGCCGGAGCTGGTGGTCGTGCCCGTCGTCGCCGGCGCCGTGGTGGCCTCTGTGCTCGTCGGCGCAACCGTCACCGTCTGCTGCACCGTCGTCTGCACGGTCGCGGTGCGCTCCGTGGTGACGGTGACGGTCGTCGGCGTCGTGTCCGTCGGTGTCGTCGCCGTCGTGTCGGTCGACGCCGCGGTCGCGACGCCGGCCGCGAACGCAGCGGCGGCGAGCACGACGACGATGGCGGGCGCCCGGGTCACCGGCCTACCGTCGCAGCGGCTCTCCCGCGTGCACAGCAGGTCGGCGCGACCGTCGGTCGGGTGCGCGTACCCGAGTGACCGCTACCGCGCCGGCACCGGGCCGTGACGGGCCCAGAGCTCGTTCAGAACCGTCGGCTTCAGATCCCGCTTGTGCAGCGTCGCCACCGCGCCGCAGCCGCGCGCCCCGCTCCCCAGCGCCTCCTCCGCCCAGGCGGAGATGAGCACGACCACCGTGCCGGGCCGCTGCTGGACGATCCGCCGCGACGCCTCGAAGCCGTTGATCCCCTCCATGCGGACGTCCAGGAGGACGAGGTCCGGCTCGAGCGTTCCCGCCATCGCCACCGCCTCGGCGCCGGAGCAGGCCGCACCGCTCAGCTCGAATCCGTCTGCCAGGCGCACGACGTCGGAGGCGGCGCGGCGACAGGGGACGCTGTCGTCGACGACGAGCACGCGCACGTCACGCCGACCCTCTCGATCGCTCATCGCCCGCGGACCGATCTCCAACGCCGCATCGTTCGCTTCCTCCCTGCCGCAACTGCCGCATCCTGTCGACCCGGCGAAGCGCGCGCCGTCGTGCGCGCACGACAATTGTCCCTCGCCCGCGCTACGCCGTGCCCTGGAAGGGCGCCCCCGTCTCGGACAGGAAGAGCAGGCTCGCGACGACGCGGCGGCTGACGTCGGTGTCGTCGGCGAGATCGAGCTTCGCGAAGATCGAGTTGATGTTCTTCTCCACGGCGCGCTTCGTCAGGAACAGCGACTTCGCGATCGCCGCGTTCGACTTGCCCTCGGCCACGCCTTCGAGCACCTCGCGCTCGCGCGGGGTCAGGTGCGCAAGCGGCGAGTTGCGCGCGCGCGTCCGCGACTCGACGAGCACCTCGACCACGGCCGGGTCGACCACGGAGCCGCCGGATGCGACCTCGCGGATCGCTCCCATCAGGTGGTTGCGATGGCCGATGTGCTCCTTGAGCAGATACGCGCGGCGGGCGGAGCCGTCCTCGAACAGCTTGATCGCGTAGTGCGGGCTGACGTACTGGCTGATCACCACGACGCCGATGTCGGGCGATCCCTCGCGCAGCGTCGCCGCCGCGCGTATGCCCTCGTCGGTGTTCGTCGGCGGCATGCGGATGTCGGTGACGACGACGTCCGGCGCGTGCCGTTCGACCGCCTGGAGCAGCGACGAGAGGTCGGAGCAGAACTCCGCCACCTCCACCTCTTCCTCCTGCTCGAGCACCTGCCGGATCCCCTCGCGCACGAGGTACGCGTCCTCGGCGACGACGATCCGGTAGGTGCGGGCCGGCGCCTCGGCCGACTCCGTCTCGCTCACGGGCTCACCGTCACGGCGCCGTCGATGTCGGTGCCGCGCCCGGGCGCAGAGCGGATCGAGATGCGGCCGCCGACGGCGCCGAGGCGGTCGAGCATGTTCGTCAGGCCGGTCGCATCGCGGGGGCGGCCCGGCACGAAGCCGACGCCGTCGTCGGAGATGGAGAAGCGCAGCAGATGCGGCTCCCACCACAGCCGCATCGTCACGGACACGTCGGGACCGCCGTGCTTCGCGGCGTTCTGCAGCGCCTCGAGGCAGCTGAAGTAGACGGCCGTCTCGATCTCCTCCGGCAACCGGCCGACGTCCTCGAGCTCGAGCTGCACCGGTACCGGCGCGCGGCGCGCGGTCTCCGTCAGCGCCTCGGCGAGCCCCTCTTCCGCGAGCAGCGGCGGATAGATCCCGTGTGCGACGGAGCGCAGCTCGTCGAGCGCGCGGTCGAGGTCGCCGCCGATGCGCTCGAGCTGACGCTCGAGCTTGCTCTCCGGATCCGCCTGGCCGCGCGCCAGCTCGAGCTGGATGCGGACGGCGATGAGCATCTGCTGCGCGCTGTCGTGCAGGTCGCGCTCGATCTTGCGGCGCTCGGCCGCCGCCACGGCGGCGAGGCGCTTCCGCGATGCACTCAGCGCCGCAATCGAGTCGAGCAGGTCCTGCTGGAGCCGCCGGTTCTCGAGCGCGAGCACCGTCTCGGCGCCGACCGCCTCGATCAGCTCCGGATCCTCGTCGAGCGCTACGTCGTGCACGATCGCGAGCGTCGCCTCGCCCTCCGTCTGCTCGACGCTCCGCCAGGTGGACGTTCGATCCGCCTCGAGGACGACGCGGCGCCCGTGACGGTCGACGTAGCGCCGCGCGCGCGGCAGCCAGAAGGCCAGCTGTGCCCGCGGATCGTCCAGCGTCTGCCGCACCACTCGTTCGATGCCGGTGACGGACGGATCGACGCCGAGCTCGCGCACCATCGCGCCGAGGGCGGCGCCCACGTACGCGTACGCGAGCATGATCGCGGCGAGAAACCCGAACGGGAAGAGGATGCTCGCCGCCGTGAAGGCGAAGCCGGCCGGAGCGGACGCATCGGGCGCCGCGTGGAACAGATTGACGGCGACCAGATAGACGCCGGACGCAACGAGCAGCAGCGTCGAAAAGGCATACACCGGTCCGAGCAGGCGGCGGCGCGGACGGCTCGCGCGGCCGAAGCGCGTGGCCAGCACGGTCAGGATCAGGGCGTAGACGATCACGTGGCCGACGGCGTCGATGTGCCCGAAGGCCGTCGCCAGGGACGGGTGGTCGCCGATCTGCAGCGGATTCGCGGGACACGCGCCGTCGCAGCGTGCGAGCGGAGCCGCCTTCGACAGCGACGACGACAGGAAGATCCCGGGCAGGCAGCCGACGAGCAGCACGGCGCCGGCGAACGCCACCACCGCGCGTCCGGCCTGGTCGAGCCGCCCGGACGGGAACGCGAGGATGAGCCAGAAGACGAAGAACGAGGCGGGGATCTCCAGCAGCACGCCGACGCTGTGCACGACGGGCTGCTGCACGGTCCCGAGGCTGAGAAGCGACGCGAGAAGCCCGTAGGCGATGAGCGCGAAGCCGTAGGGGCTCCACGGGCGCGCACGACGCCAGGCCAGTCCGGCCACGACGAAGACGAGCACGGTCAGCGCCAGCACGAAGGCGTACCCGTCCGGGCTGGAGGCGATGCCGCCCGCGAGCACGACGGCGGCGGCGGCCCCCGCCGCGGCCATCGCCAGCGCCACGGTGACCAGCTCGGCCCGGGTCGGCCGGCGTGCCGCCAGCCGCGACGGGTGGTAGGCCTCTCCTACCTCACGATCGGCCGCGAGCTCGCGCGCCGCCGCCGGAAACGTCCGGTCGACCTCGTCCAGCTCGACGATCGATGCTGACCCTTCGTCCGAGACGGGCGTTCTCGACGTCACGCCGCCTCCCTCGTGTGAGATCAGATGCGATGCTTCGGTCACTGCGGCTCGCGCGGCCGAACCTCGACCTCGCCGCCAGAGGATACCCGGCCGCCCCGGGCTGTGTGACGCCTGCGCCTAGCCAACGCCCAGCTGCTGCGCCCGAACCGCCGCCTCGTGGCGCGAAGAGACGCCGAGCTTGCGGTAGATCGCCTTCGTGTGGCTGTGCACCGTGTTGAACGAGAGGGTGAGCTCGGCGCCGATCTCGCGCTTGGAGAGGCCGTCCGAGAGCAGCCGGAGCACGGCCAGCTCGGACTCGCTCAGAACGGGGTTCGGCTGCAGCCGGTCGGGCCGCGGGAGCGCATTGCGCTCTGCGCGTGCCAGCCGCTCGGCGAGGACGCCCGGATCCTTGGAGCCGGCCACGAGCCGCCGCGCCTCCGCGAGCATCGCCGCCGCCTGCCGCCGGCCGACGACCAGGGCGGCAGTCGGCGCCGCCGCGATCAGCGCATCCGCCGTCTCCAGCGGATGACCCCATGCCCGGCGGAGCCGTACGCCGCGCTCGAGCTGGGCGAGCGCGGCCGAGCCCGGCGACCGCTCCGCCTCGGCGACTCCCAGCGCGGTCGCAACGAGGCCCAGCTCCCGCACGTGCGTGAGCCCCCGCTCGCGCAGCGTGCGGTCGGCGGTACGGGCGAGCGCGAGCGCGGCGTCCCCCCGGCCGCGCTCGAGCTCGATCCGGGACAGCACCGCCTGCGCCGCGCAGCGCACGATCAGCGGGCCGTCCAGGGCATCCGCGAGGGCGTGCGTGGCGCCGTCGAGGTCGCCGGTCCACCAGGACGCGGAGCCGAGCGCCCACGCCGCCACCGCGCGGCGTGCGCCGAACCGCTCCGACCGCCGGGCCCGGCGCGCCAGGGTCAGAGCGGAGCCGACGTCGTCCCAGGGAACGGCGGCGCGCATGAGCACCGTCTCGCGCTCGACCGCCTCGCGCAGCCCCTCGGCCGTCCCGGCGACGCACGCTGCGTCGAGCGCCGCCTCGCTCTCCTCGCGCCGGCCGTCGAGCAGCAGGAGCCAGGCGCGGATCAGCCCCAGCCGCGGGTCGCGCACGACGCGCTCGGACGGCAGCCGCTCGATCCAGCGGAGGACGCGCTCCTGCTCGCCCGCGTCGACGAGACTGCGCCACGATCGTGCGATCACCCGTCCCGCCTCGGCCGCGTCGCCGCGCAGCAGCGCCTGCTCGACCGCCGCGTCTCGCGCGTTCGTGCGCCGGTCCCACGACGCGGCCCGGCGGTGCAGCATCGGCCCGTGCTCGGGCGCCGCGCCGCCGTTCGCGACGAGCCGGAGCGCCGCCGGCCGGCCTTCGCAGCGCTCGATCTGGCGCATCACCTCACGCACGGCGAAGCTTCCGCCCAGCGCCCGGTGCAGGAGCTCGGCCGCCTCCACGTCGGTCATACGCAGGTCGGCCGGGCCGATCTCCAGCACGTCGCCGGCGAGACCGGCGGGGAGCTCGGGCCGGACGCGTCCGCACAGCACGATCCGGAGGGTTGCCGGCGCGTCCGCCACGAACCGCCACAGCGACTCCTCGCCCAGAGCGCCGGCGATCCGCTCGACGTTGTCCAGGACGTACGCGCCCGGCCCGCGCCGTGCTGCCAATGCCTCGTCGACGTCCGCCTGGAAGACGACCGGATCGCCGTCCGTGTCGTCCAGCGAGAGCCAGGCCACGGGCCGCTCCACGGTCGATGCCCAATCGGCCAGCAGCGTGGTCTTGCCGAACCCCGCCGGTGCCGTGAGCAGCGTCAGCCTCCGCCCCGCGCCGCTCTCCAGCAGGGCGAGGAGCCGCGGCCGCGAGACGAGCTCCGGCCCGGTCGCCGGCGGCTGCGCGCGCGTGACCGGAGCGACAGATCGCTCGAGCCTGAGACCCTCCATCGCCGCACCGTCGCCTCAAACGGGGTACGGCGCAATCGCGCCGCCACGTCGAAGGACGGGATACGGGCCTGTTAACCGCTTTACGAGCCTGCGGACGGCGGCCGGATCAGGACTGGAGGATGTTCCGCTTCTCGGCGATGAACTCTTCGTCGGTGAGCAGGCCCTGCTCCCGCAGCTCCGCCAGCCGCTGCAGCTGCACGACGGGATCGCTCGCCTCGTCCGGCTGCTCGTCCGCCGGCGTGGGCTCGTCGGGCGGCGGGCCGGCGATCGGTCCGTCCTGGTCGGCGAACATCGCGGCATTCTCCCTCGTTCGCAGGCTTGCGTCGGAACGATGGTCAGCCAGACCGCCGGCGCGGGCATCACCCTCACGGGGTGAAAGCCACGGCGTAACGTAGGGGCCGCATGATCCTGCTGATCGCCATCCTCATCGTCGTCTTCGTGCCGGTGGCGGAGCCCTGGGGCGCAGTCGTGATCATCGCGGGCTGCCTGCTCGAGGTCGTCGAGGTGGTCGTCCTGCGGCGCTGGTCGCACCATCTCGACCGGAAGCTGAAGCCGGCGACCGGCGCCGAGGCGATGATCGGACGCACCGCCAAGGTGGTGTCGCCGTGCAGGCCGGACGGCACCGTGCGCGTGCACGGCGAGCTGTGGGAGGCGCACTGCGAGGCCGGCGCGGACGCGCGCGACCCGGTCAGAGTCGACGCCGTCGAGGGCCTGATGCTCGTGGTCTCGCCCAAACGCCGCCGCGCCTGAAGCGCGTTCCACCCACCCCCCGTGCGTCACCCGCGGACGCCACCGCGACGCGGGTGCCTGCGCCCTATCACCCGGCGCGGCGCGATGGTCCGATGGGAGCACCTCGAAGTGAGGAGGTGGGCATGGCCGCAAACGACGCGCTCTTCGTGCTCGTCGCACCGTACGAGAGTGTTGCCGACGCGAGCACCGATCTCGCCGTGCTCGAGGCGCTGTACGCGGAACCGCCGGCGGCGCGGGCGCTCGATGCAGTCGTGGTGGAGCGCGACCCGTACGGCCAGGTGCTGCTCGTCGACGGGCGGACCGGCCCGGAGATCGGCCTGTCGCTCGGCATCGCATCCACGCTCTTCCCGCCGATCGGCGTCGGGGCGGCGCTGACCGTGCCCGGCGGCGGCGCGACCATCGGCATGATCGTCCGCCACCTGCACGGCGACATTCCCCGCGAGGAGCTCGACCAGCTCGCGGACATGCTGCAGGCGGCCGACGCCGGCCTCGTCGTCGTCTACGACGAGGCGATGGCGCCGGAGGTGGAGGCGCGAGTCTCGTCGGAGAGCCACACGATCATCCGCGCGTCCGATGTCGACCTGCACGAGCTCGTCCGCGACGTCTTCCCGCTCACGGATCCGGCGTTCACCAAGAAGTAGCCATTTCACCGGCAGCGGGTGCTCGCCACCGTCGGCCGCGACGGGCGTGCCCCCTTGGCCGCCCGGGGAACCGCCGGAAGGCTTCTGGATGGTCATGTCGGATCTCCGCATCTCCGCGCGCGCGACGCCTGCGCACGATGTCGCCGAGCAGCCGCCCGACTCGCCGCGGATCCGCCGCGGCGTGGTCGCGCGCACTGCGCTCGTCGGCCGCCTCCGCGCGGCCGGCGACGCGCAGGTCGTCACCATCGTCGCGCCGGCCGGGTACGGCAAGACAACGCTGCTCACGCAGTGGGCCGAGCGCGACCCGCGCCCGTGCGCGTGGCTCTCGCTCGATTCGGCCGGCGACGGCGACGGTCCGCGGTCGACCGTCTCGGGCGTGGTCGACTCGCTGCGGAGGCGACGCTGGCCGGCGCGTCCGATCCTGCTCGTCGTCGACGGCGCAGACGTCCTCGGCTCGGACTCCGCGCTCGACGTCGCGGCACTCGCCGGGAACGTCCCGGCCGGCTCGACGCTCGTGCTCGCCGCGCGCAGCGAGCCCCGCCTGCCGCTCGCGCGCCTGCGCGCGGAGGGTGGCCTGCTCGAGCTCGGCCCGGACGACCTCGCCCTGACGCCGAAGGAAGCGCAGTCGCTGCTGCGCCACGCCGGCGTGCTGCTGCCGGGACCGGAGGTGGCGGAGCTCGGGCGGCGCACCGAAGGCTGGCCCGCCGGCCTGTACCTGGCCGCGCTCTCGCTGCGCTCCGGCGGCGACCCCTGGACGTTCTCGGGCGACGACCGCTTCGTCGCCGACTACCTCAGGTCGGAGCACCTGTCGCCGCTCACGCCCACGCTGCGCCGGTTCCTCCTGCGCACGTCCGTGCTCGAGCGGATGAGCCCGGCAATCTGCGATGCGGTGCTCGAGCGGAAGGACTCGGCGCGCCGGCTCGACGCGCTCGAGCGCTCGAGCCTCCTCGTCGTTCCGCTCGACCGCAGTCGAAGCGCGTATCGCTACCGTCGCCTCGTCCGTGACTTCCTCCGCTCCGAGCTCGAGCGCCTGCAGCCGGAGCTGGTGGCGGTGCTGAACCGGCGCGCGGCCGAGTGGTGCGAAGCGAACGGCGCGCCCGAGGCGGCCGTCGACTACGCGGCTGCGGCGGGCGACTTCGACCACGTGGCGCGCCTCGTGTCGCGGCTGGCGCTGCCCGCGTACCAGGAGGGACAGATCGTCATGGTCGAGCGCTGGCTGCGGCTGCTGGTGGAGCTGCCGACGCTCGAGCGCCACCCCGACCTCTGCCTGATCGGCGCCTGGGTGCACGGGCTGCGCGGCCGCGCGCCCGACGCCCAGCGGTGGGCCGACGCTGCGGAGCGCGGCCTCGCCGCGGACGACCCGCGGCGCCGGCTCCTGCATGCGCTGCGCTGCGGCAACGGGACGGAGCAGATGCTCGACGACGCCCTGGCGGCGGTCGCCGCCGTCCTGCCCGGAAGCATCTGGCAGCCGACGGCTCTGGTCGCACTCGGCGTCGCGCAGCATCTCGCCGGCGACGACGGCCACGCCGATGCGACGCTCGCACGCGCCGTCGAGGCTGCGGCCGCGGTCGGCGCGGTGGACACGCAGATCGCCGCGCTCAGCGAGCGCTCGCTGCTCGCGGCGGCGCGAGGCGCGTACGCCGAGGCGGACGCGCTCGCAGGCGAGGCGACCGCCGCCGCGGGCTCCCGCCGGCTCGGCGCGTCGGTGACGCGCGCGCTCGAGCTCGCCGCGTCCGCGCGCGCGGCGCTGCACCGCGGAGACCACGAGCGCGCGACGAGCGAGATCGCGCACGCGAACCGCCTGCGCCCGCTGCTCACGCACGCGGTGCCGTGGCTCTCGGTGCAGGTCGGCCTCGAGCTCGCACGCGCGCAGCTCACGCTCGCAGAGGTCGGCGCCGCACGCTCGCTGCTCCAGGAGATGGACGGCATCCTCCGCCTGCGGCCGCAACTCGGACGCCTCGTCGAGGATGCGGCGGTCCTGCGTTCGCAGCTGCTCGCCCTCGAGGAGCCGGACGGACGCTGGGCGTCGAGCCTCACGTCGGCGGAGCTTCGGCTGCTGCCGCTGCTCGCGACGCATCTCTCTTTCCGCGAGATCGGCGACCGGCTGTTCGTCTCGCGCAACACGGTGAAGACACAGGCGATCTCGGTCTACCGCAAGTTCGGCGTCTCCAGCCGCAGCGAGGCGATCGAGCGCGCGGCCGAGCTCGGCCTGATCGACGCGACCGCATTCCCGGTGGCGCGGGAGCTCGCGGACGCGGGCTGACGCGCACCGTCGCAACTAGGATTCTCGACGCCGCGTACGCGGGCGACGAGCAGACGAAAGGGGAGTCATGGCGGAGTTGGGGCCGGTCGAGATGATGGTGATCGAGTTCGACGGCTACCGCTTCAAGGGCGAGATCCTGCCCGAGCTGGAGCGGCTGAAGGAGAACGACGTGATCCGCCTGATCGACCTTCTCGTGCTCCGCAAGGACCGGTCGGGCGCGCTCGCGGTGCTGACCGCGACCGATCTCGGCATGAAGGAGATGCTCGAGTTCGGCGCCAAGATCGGCTCGCTCATGGCCCCCGGCCTGGAGGGCGACGAGGCGTTCGCGCAGGGCGTGCTGGCCGGGCTCCAGAAAGTCTCGACCGGGCACGTCTTCGACGAGGCCGAGGCGCAGAAGCTCGCCGAGGACATCCCGCTCGGCACGGCGGTCGCGGTCGCGCTGATCGAGCACCGCTGGGCGATCCCGCTGCGCGGAGCGGTCGCCCGTGCCGACGGCGAGATCCTCTCCGAGGAGTGGCTCTCCCCCGAGCACCTGCTGGAGCTGGGCCGCATGGCCGGCTCCACCGACCAGCCCGGACTCGGCGGCGGCGACGGCCACTCCAACGGCCACAACGGAAACTAGCCGGACGATGCGGCCGGCGCAGCGGCGGCTGCCGGCACGGCCGGCCTGAGCCGCACCGACACGACGTACGAGACGACCACTGCGACGATCACGACGGGCATCGTCTTGATGCCGTCCGCCTGCAGGAACACGGTCACGAGCAGGACAGCCGTCAGCGGCAGCCCGAGCATGGCGACGGTCATCGCGCCGATGCCCATGGCCGCGCCGCCGATCATCGTCAGGCCGGGCAGATGCGAGAGGGCGATGCCGCCGGCGGCGCCGATGAACATGCTGGGGAAGATCGGGCCGCCCCTGAAGCTGCTCAGCGACAGGCTGTACGCGAGGCCCTTGCAGACGACGAGGAGGACGAGCGCTCCCGCCGTGTAGCCGGCGGCGTTCTCCATCAGTCCGGGCAGCTGATCCTGGCCGGAGAAGAGCACCTCCGAGGCGCTGTGGCTCGTGCCCTCGGCGAAGGCGATGGCCAGGCCGGCGACCGCGAGGCCGACGACCGGCGTCAGCAGCAGCATCCGCCGCTCGACGATCGGCTGCAGGAAGAGCGCCAGCTGCCGGATCACCAGGCCGAGCACGGCGGCGATCAGGCCGATCGCGATCGCCCACAGGAACTCCGCGCCGGTTGGGCTGCCGACCGACGGGAGGTTCGGCACCGCCAGCGAGAACGTCCCGAAACCGGTCCACGAGTCGAGCCCGATGAAGATGAGCGAGCCGATCCCGGCTGCGAGCAGCCCGGGCACGAGCACGACGCCGAGCATCGGACCGCCGAGCCCGGCCACCTCCATCATCAGGAACGCCGCCGGCAGCGGCGATCCGAGCAGCGTGGCGATCGCGGCGAAGCTCCCCGCCGCGCCGATCACCGCGGTGGCCTGAGCGGGCGCGTCCTTCCGGACCAGGTGCAGGATGAGGACGCCGAGACCGGCGCCGATCGCCAGCAGCGGCGCCTCCGGGCCGAGCACGACCCCGAGGCTGAGCGTGACGAACGCGGCGACGGCGATGCCCGGCAGGTCGATCGCACGCGGCGGTGAGCCCGATTTGAACCCCTCCGCGGGCTTGTGCCCCGCGGTGCCCGGGAGATAGCGGATGGTGAGGCTGACCAGCACGCCTGCCACGACGAGCAGCGGCGCCGGCCACCACATCGGCACCGAGCCGTAACCCAGCTCGCCCGGAAGCGTCGAGTAGAAGTAGTGCTGCGACTCGCTGATCGCCTTGAGGAAGAAGTACGCGACCACCGCGACCGGGACGCCGATGGCCGCGCCGAACACGAGCAGCGCTACGTACGCCCGGCTGCGGAGCAGCGTCTCTGGATCGGGAGGAGCGGTCGGATCTGCCACTGGCTCGGGCGGGAGTCTCCCATGCACCCGGTGCGGTCGCCTCATCCGAACGGGACGATGCCCGCCGGTTCGACCTCCGCGCCGGTTTCTACTATCGCGGCATGTGGGGAATCGCCTTCCGGGCGCGGCAGTTCGCCAAAGGCAGCCTCTGGCTGCTGCCGCTGGTCGGGGCGGTGTTCGGCGCCGTCCTCGGCTCGGTCGCCGTCGACCTGCAGCACGGGCAGCTGGCCTCGATCTGGGACTACACGCCCGATACGGCGACGACGCTCCTGTCGGCCGTGGTCGGCTCCACCGCCGCGCTGACCGGCTTCGTGGTCACCGTCAGCGTGCTCGTCGTGCAGATGGCGACTGGGACGTTCTCCGCGCGCTACATGCGGCTCTGGTACCGCGACGGCCTGCTGAAAGCGACGCTCGCCGTGATCGTCGGGACGCTGACGTTCTCGTTCGCGCTGCTGCGCCGCGTCTCGGCGAGCTACGTCCCGAATCTCGGCGTCACCGCCGCCGGGCTCCTCCTGATGATCGGGATCATCTTCTTCCTGCTCTTCCTCGACCGCTTCGTGCACCGTCTCCGTCCGGTCGCGGTCGCCGCACTCGTCGCCGAAGCCGGCCGCCGCGCGCTCGAGGAGTCGCCCGCCACCACCGCGCCGGTCGCCGCCGTCCGCATCCCGGAGGGACCGCCGACGCTGCAGATCACGACGGAGAAGGCGGGCGCGATCCAGGCGGTCCATGCCACGGGGCTCGTGCGCTGGGCCCGACAGCACGACTGCGTCGTCGTGCTCCGGCAGGCCGTCGGCGACTTCGTCCCCTCGGGTCGGGTGCTGATGGACGTCTACGGCAAACCGGGGAGGATGGCCGAGCGCCGGCTCCGCAATCTCGTCGCGTTCGGCGTCGAGCGGACGATCGACCAGGACGCCGGCTTCGCCGTGCGGATCATGGTCGACGTCGCGATCAGGGCGCTGTCGCCGGCGGTGAACGATCCGACCACGGCCGTCCAGGTGCTCGACCACCTGGAGGAGCTCCTGCGCGAGATGGGCACGACGAGCCTCGAGCGCCGCGGCGAGCTGCGCGACGAGGACGGCCGGCTCCGCGTCGTCGTCCCGAGCCAGCGCTGGGAGGACTTCCTCACGCTCGCCGTGACGGAGATCCGCGAATACGGGGCGAACTCGATCCAGGTGATGCGCCGGCTGCGCGCCCTGCTCGAAGGCCTGCGCGAGGGCGTGCTGGACGAGTACCGCCCGGCCGTGGACGAGGAGCTGCGGCGGCTCGACGCGACGGTGAAGGCCGGCTTCGGCGACAGGGTCGATCTCGACCTCGCGCTGGTCGCGGACCGCCAGGGGATCGGCGGGCCGCACACGCGTGCGGCGCCGTCCCTACCCGCCTGAGTCAGCCCAGCTCGCGCGGGACGACGTAGTCGACGAGCGACGCGCCGCCGTCGCGCAGCTCCGCCCAGCCGCCGTCCGCGAGCGCGAGCGTCGCGAGCGCGCCCGTGGGGACGCCCTCGCGCAGGCGGCGCAGCGCCTCCTCGTCGCCTCCGCCCGCGAGCGCGAGCCCGAGGTCGCCGATCCCCGGGTTGTGGCCGATCAGGAGCACCGACTCGGCGGAGTCGGACACGGCCTGCAGGCGGGACAGCAACGCGTCGGCGGAAGCTCCGTACAGCCCGTCCTCGATCAGCACCTCCGGGTCGCCGAGCGCAGGCAGGATCGCGTCGAGCGTCTCGCGCGTGCGGACCGCGGACGAGCAGAGCACGACCGCCGGCTCGATCCCGCGCTCGCGCAGATGCTCCGCGATCCGCTTCGCGGCCTTGCGTCCGCGCGGCGCGAGCTGCCGGTCGCGGTCGGCGACGCCCGCCTCGTCCCAGCTGGACTTGGCGTGGCGCAGCAGGTACAGGCGTCTCGTGTCGGCTACAGGCCCGACTCCACCTTGATGCGGCCGTCCTTCCCGGCCTGGACCAGCTCGGCATAGTCCTTCTCGTTCTGGTCCGCGTAGCCGCGCGCGAACTCGGCGATGGCCCGGTCGAACGTGTCGCCCTTGCCGAGGTACTCCGCGATCGCGATCCGGTCGCCCGAGCGCGCGTGCGCCCGTGCGAGCAGGAAGCCGCAGACCTGCGCGTACAGCTCGAGGCCGAGAGGGACGACGATGTCGAGGTCGAGCGACGTCTTCCAGTCCCACAGCTGGCGGAAGTAGAAGTCGCGGTCGACGCCGTCGAGCGTGTCCTTGGCGTCGGCGTGCACCCAGCCGAGGAAGATGTCGCTGACGGACTGCATCAGCCGCTGGCCCATGACGACGCGCTGGCCGTGGTTCGAGTACTCGCTCTTGCCGAGCACCGGCTCGAGCACCGACGCCTGGGCCTCCTTCACCTGGAGGAACAGCGGGTCGCTTCCGTCGCGGCCGAGCATGAGCAGGATCCAGCACCGCGTCCCGACGCTGCCGACGCCGACCACCTTGCGGGCGAAGTCGATCCACTGGAACTCCTCGAGCAGGTGGCGCCGGTCGGGCTGGAGGGTCCGGCGGTAGCTGCGGAACAGCCTCTGGAGGTCGGTCTCCGCGAGCTGGGCCCGGTCGGGATCCTCGATCAGATCCCTCATGGCCACGATCAGCGGGGGATCAGACTTGATCCTCGGCCGGCCGTCGACCTCCTCCGTGAGCTTGGAGAAGGCCTTCAGGCTGTCCTTCGTCCGCGCCTTCGCGGCCGCCGCCTCCACCGCCTGCGCCTGCTTCTCGGCACCCTGCTCCCGGATCCCCTTCTCGATCGTCGCGATGTCGAGGCGCGCGTACCACACGTCCATGTTCGGCATCGCCGCGAGCCTGCGCATCCACTCGCGGTACTCGCGGGCGACACGCAGCACGATCTTCTCGCGCTGCGGCCTGGTGAAGTTGCGGTCGCGGGCACAGATCTCGAAGCTCGTGACCAGCCGCTTCAGATCCCACTCGAACGGTCCGGGCAAGGTCTCGTCGAAGTCGTTCAGGTCGAACACGAGGTCGCGCTCGGGCGACGCGTAGCCGCCGACGTTGGCCAGATGCGCGTCCCCGCACAGCTGCACCTGGAGACCGACGCGCGGCGTCGGGCCCAGGTCGTGCGCCATGATCGCGGCCGCCCCGCGGTAGAACGTGAACGGCGACACGAGCATGCGCCCGTAGCGGATCGGCACGAGCTCGGGGACGCGCGACGGCGCCTGGTCCATCAGGATCTGCACCGGGTCCCGGTCGGCGACCAGCTCGAAGCCGGCGTGGCTCGTGCGCGGCACCTCGGCGCGCGCGGCCTTGCCGCGGGCCGCCCGCTCGGCAGCGGTGAAGTGCAGAACCTCCGGCGGAGCCGACTCGTCAGTCTTGTCCATGACCTTCGCCATCACACCCTCCTTATCCAGCAGAAGCGCCCGCCCCGCTATCGGCAAAGCTTGGTGCGTCGGAACGACGCCCGGAAGAAGGTTCGCACGCGGGCGGACACGGTGCAGTCACCACCCGTTCACCGGGCCGAAAAACGGCTCAGGCCCTCGGATACGCGATCACGTAGTAGATGCAGATCGCGAGGATGACCGCGGACACGCCGAGCAGCGACGCCCGCACCGCATGGGTCTTGAACCGGCCCGCGAGCGCCGTCAGGAACAGCACAGTGGCCAGCAGCACCGTGTTGCGGAGGTAGTCGTCGCCGTGCTCTCGCGCCTTCGTCCCTGCCTCGAACGCGGCCGACGCCTTCGCCGACGAGGCGGCGGACGCGATCAGCGAGGCGTTGCGGTACTGCGGCATCACCAGCGGCCCCGGCGGTGCCTTCGGGTTGTGGAACGGGTCGGTCTTCAGCCACGCGCGGAAGGCGGGGCGGAACTCGGGCCGGAAGCGGCGCTCGAACAGCGCGGCCGCCTGCTTGTTGCCGGTGGCCGTTGCCGCCAGCCACGACCCGAACGTGCTCGCGTCGTAGAGCTGCTCCTGCCCGCCGCGATTCGACTGCTGCTCCCCGACGAACCGGAGCTTCGACGAGTTGCCGTACAGGAGCGCCTGCCTGCTGTCCCAGCGCGCGGTCTGATAGCCGCTCCACGCCGTCGCCACCGCGACGATGGCGAGCACGATCGCCTCGAGGATCTCGATCACCTCGGTGCGGCGGTCGACCGGCTGGTGGTGGCCGTGCTTGTGGCCCATCGTGTGGGCGACCTCGCCGGCTGAGAGCCCTTCGGGCACCGGGACACACTCGCCGACGCCGGCCCGCGGCGCATCCTCCTGACGGGATGATGCTGGCTCCGGCGCGCGTGAAAGACTGGCCGAATGGCGAGTCGCTTCATCCGCCCCCGCATGGAGCGACTGCGGAGGAGCCAGAGCTACGGCTTCGTGCTCGGAATGATCGTGATCTCGTTCGTCTTCGCCGCGGTCGCTCCCGACGACAACTGGTGCGCGAGCGCGCTGCTGCTGCTGGAGACCGCGACGCTGGTGATCGCCCTGTGGTCGGCCGGCCTCGCTCCGAGGGACTCCAAGCTCAGCCTGGCGCTCATCGCGCTCGCCGCGGCCACGGCGATCGGGTACGTCGTCGTGGGAGGCAAGTCATTCGCCGGCGCGGTCGGACTGCTCTCGGCGGCAATGGTGCTGGCGATCGGAGCGGCAATCGTGGTCGGCGTGATCGACCAGGATCACGTGAACAGCCAGACCGTGATCGGCGCCGTGTGCGTCTATCTGCTGGCCGGCTTCTTCTTCGTCTACATCTACGGCGCGATCGCCGTGTTCGGACACGGCTATCTGTTCGCGCAGGGCACAGACGGGACGCGCTCCATCCGCCTCTACTTCAGCTACGTCACGCTCGCCACGGTCGGCTACGGCGACTACACCATGGCCGGCAACCTCGGCCGCACGCTCGCCGTGCTCGAGGCGCTGATGGGGCAGCTCTACCTCGTGACGGTGCTCGCGCTCCTCGTGTCGCGGATGCGCGCAGTACGCCGCACGGGGGGCGAGTAGCTAGCTCGTCAGCCCGGAGATCCCGTTCCGCAGCAGGGCCGCGGACAGCAGGATCACCAGCACGCAGAACACCTGCACGGCGTGCCGCTCGAGCCAGTTCTTCGCCACGTCGAGGATCCGCTCCGTCCAGTCGCGCGCGACCACGAGCGACAGCAGCGCGAGACCGAGCGGCAGGAGCGAGACGATGGTGAAGAAGAGCCAGTCGACGCAGTACTGCGCGGTGCTCGGGTTCGTCTCGGAGATCGACTTCAGCGCGATCGGGATGAACCCGCCGGGATTCGCCAGCGCCGCTCCCGCGCCCACGATCGCGATCGCCGGCGACGAGGCGAGCTTGCCGATCTGGTCGATCATGCTCTGTTCCTTCTTCGGGTCGACCGGCTTGCGGATCAGCCGCAGCACCCAGACGAGCAGCAGCACGGCCGCGACGACGTCGACGATCGCGACCCACGTCTTCGGGCTCGACGGCGTGCTCGAGTGCGCCGTGTTCCCGAGGACGAACGCGGCGAGGATCCCGATCGCCACCGTCGCCGAGAACGCACCGATGTAGAACCAGATGCCTGTGCGCAGCGGCCGGTCGCCGAGCACGAGCGCCAGCACCGAGAAGGACACGGTCGTCGGCGAGACCATCGCCGTCAGCGAGACCAGCACCAGCTCGGTGTAGATCCAGTTCACTGCCGGGCACTCTAGAACGGCCGCACCCGTAAAGTCCCCGCAATGGCCACAGCGCGAGCACGACGGCACGTCCACCTGAGCGTCGAGGAGCGCGTCGCACGCGGCCGGGATGCGCGCGCCGCGTGCCCGAGGAGCAGCCACGGCGCGTGGACGCCTGCCGCCGACCGGCACGACCCGGTGTCGCTGCTCGAGGAGCAGTCGGTGAGCCGCGTGCCGGAGCTCGTGCCCATCCGGCACGGGCGGATGCTCGCGTCACCGTTCGCGTTCTTCCGCGGTGGGGCGCTGCTGATGGCGGCCGACCTGGCGGCGACTCCGCGGTCCGGCATCAACGTGCAGCTCTGCGGCGACGCGCATCTGTCCAACTTCGGCGTGTTCGCCTCGCCGGAGCGCAAGCTGCTGTTCGACATCAACGACTTCGACGAGACGCTGCCCGGCCCGTGGGAGTGGGATGTGAAGCGTCTCGGGACGAGCCTCGAGGTGGCCGGCCGCGACCTCGGGTTCTCGGCAGCCGACCGGCGGGGCATCGTCGAGGCGTGCGCACAGCAGTACCGCGTGCAGATGCGCGAGTCCGCGAACATGAGCACACTGGACGCCTGGTACGACCACCTCGACGCCGACCGGATCATGGACTGGATCACGACCGAGGTGGCGGCGAAGCGCCTGGGCAAGGTCGAGGCGCGCGAGGCGGCCGAGGACATGGCGAAGGCGCGGACGCGCGATCATCTACGGGTCGCCTCGAAGCGGACGGGCGAGTTCGACGGCCAGCTGCGGATCGTCGCGGACCCGCCGCTGATCGTGCCGATCGAGCATCTGACCGGCCCGGGCACCTCGCCCGACAAGATCGACGCGTCGATTCGCAAGCTGATCCAGTCGTACCGGCGCACGCTCGGCCGCCACCATCACCCCGTCGAGGAGTTCGAGTACGTCCACGCGGCCCGCAAGGTCGTCGGCGTCGGCAGCGTCGGGACGCAGGCGATGATCCTGCTGCTGGTCGGCCGCGACAACAACGACGTCCTGTTCCTGCAGGCGAAGGAGGCGCAGGCGTCGGTGCTCGAGCGGTTCGTCGGCACGAGCGAGCTCGCCAACCACGCGCACCGCGTCGTCGTCGGCCAGCGCCTGATGCAGGCGGCGAGCGACTTCTTCCTCGGCTGGGTCCGCGTCAAGGACATCGACGGCGTCTACCGCGACTACTACATCCGGCAGCTGCACGACTGGAAGGGCGGTGTCGAGGTGGAGACGTTCCGCGTGGCCGGGGCGAGTCTCTACGGCCGCCTCTGCGGCGCCACGCTCGCGCGCGCACACGCGCGCTGGGGCGACCGGATCGCGATCGCGTCGTACCTCGGCAAGGGCGACGCCTTCGACCGTGCGATCGCCGACTTCGCGGTCGCGTACGCCGACCAGAACGAGCGCGACTACGAGGCGTTTGCCGCCGCAGTCGCGAAGGGACGGCTCCTCGCGCAGACGGGGCTCTGATGACGTTCCATCGCACGGTCTACGACGCCGTTCAGGTGATCGAGGCAGTCGGCGCCACGATCATGATCGTCGGTGCGATCTACGCCTTCGTCGTCTTCGCGCTCGCGCTGCCGGACCCGCAGACGCGCACGCGCTCGTGGGAGCCGCTGCGCCGGAACCTCGGCCGCGCGATCCTGCTCGGCCTCGAAGTGCTGATCATGGCCGACATCATCCGCACGATCGTGATCGACCAGACCGTGGACAGCGTCGCCGTCCTCGGCGTGATCGTGCTGATCCGCGTCGTGCTGAGCTTCTCGCTCGACGTGGAGATCGACGGCACGTGGCCGTGGTCGCGCTGGCGGAAGGGCAACGCCTCGTAGCACCGCGGCTGCAGGGCCCCTGAGCCGTCGAACTCGGGGCCCCCGCCGCGAACCGCAGTCCGACCCCGGTGCGTCGGGGGTATGCCGCTGTGGCGCACCGAGTCCCCACGCCGGACGAACTGGGGAGAGCGAGCTCGGCCGGCGTCTGCGCTCGATTGTCGGCCACAGCGCAGGCGGCGTCCTGACCCAGCCGGGTCAATCGCCCGGGAGGTCGGGCCGGCGCAGCAGACCGAGGCGATACGCCGTGAGCACGGCCTCGAGCCGTGACTTCGCGTTCAGCTCACGCAGCGTCGACTTCACGTGATTCCGCACCGTCTCGGGCGACAGTCCCATCCGCTCCGCCATCTGGTTCGTGGTCAGCCCCTCGCCGAGCAGCCGCAGGACCTCGTGCTGCCGGGGAGTCAGCTCCGGCGCGTCGGCGGACACGGCCGTCTCGGGCGCCACCGGATGCTCTGCGCGGATGACCCCGTAGACGCCGACGATCTGATGGCCCTTGCGCAGCGGCACCGAGCTGATGTCGACCTCGCGCCGCACGCCGCCCGGAGGGTTGATCGTGGTGGTGTGATCTTCGAACGGCGTCTTGCCGAGCATGCGCCGCGCGAAGATCCGTCGCGCGGAGTGGACCTGGTCGGGCGCGAGCACGTCGGTGAACTTCCGCCCCGTCGCCCCGGGCACGAGCGCTTCGGCCGCGTCGTTCAGCCAGATGATCGTCCCCTTGCGGTCGAGGATGTACATCGGCAGCGGCACCTCCTGGAGCGAGCCGTGGATGTCGGCGCCGAGCGCGTCGAGTCCCTCCGAAAGCGTGGCCATAGCCGATGATGACAGGCGGCGACGGCAGGAGATCACCCCGATCGGATGACGAGCGGAGCGGCCATCGGCGGGAGACTGGACGCACCCAACCAACGAGGGGAGTCCATGAACAGCCAGCCGGCGGCACAACCTGTCTCGACACGTAGGGCGCTGCTTGCGCTCGAGTATCCGGGGATCGACGACTTCGACGACGTCAGCCTCGAATGGAGACGGCTGTTCTCCGAGTTGCTCGGCACCTTCTTCCTCGTACTCGTCGGCGCCGGCGGCGCCGTCGTCATGGCAAAGAGCAACGGGGCGATCAGCCGGGCGACCGCGGTGGCCGCCCCCGGCCTGATGGTGATGGCGATCATCCTGTTCATGGGCGGGATCTCCGGCGCCCACCTCAATCCGGCGGTTACGCTCGCCTTCGCGGCGCGCAGGGACTTCCCCTGGAAGCGCGTGCCCGGCTACATCATCGTGCAGCTGTTCGCGGCCACGCTCGCGTGTCTCTTCCTCTGGGCGGTGCTCGGCAAGCTCGGCGATCTCGGCGCGACCGAGCCCGGCGCCGGCACGAGCGACTGGCGCGCGATGCTGATCGAGCTGATCCTCACCGTCGGGCTCGTGAGCACGATCCTCGGCACCGCGGCGAAGGCGCAGAACGTCGGCGCGCTGTCGGCGGTCGCGGTCGGCGGCTACATCATCCTTGCCGGCTTCTGGTCGAGCCCGATCAGCGGCGCGTCGATGAATCCGGCCCGCTCCTTCGGCCCGGACCTGGCGAACTGGAACTTCGCCCACTACTGGGTCTACATCGTCGGGCCGATCGCCGGGGCGATGATCGCCGTCGCGTTCGCCTACATCCTGCGCGGGGCGGGAGACGCGGGCGGACAGGCCGCGGCTCAGGGCGTCCTCGAGAAGATCGAGGAGAAACGAGAGAGCGAAGCGTCGGAGTGACGGAGGAGGACAAGCCGGCCCAGGCGTCCCGGACGCACCGGGCGGTCGCGCGCGGCACGGCGGTCGCCGAGCGCGGCAAGCTGTGGATCGAGAACCAGACGCCCGACTCGCGCAAGGGCGCGACGATCGGCTGGTTCCGCCGCTACCAGGCGGCCGACGGCCAGCTGTTCGCACTGCTGATCAGCGCGTACTTCTTCGTCACCGTGCTGCCGGTGATGCTCGTCGCCGGCAGCTATCTCTACAACGATCCCAATGCGCTCGCCGACCGCATCGAGAAGCGTCTGCACCTCCATGGCACGACCGCGACGCTGTTCTCGACCGTGATGGTGGGCGCGGGCGAGCACAAAGTCTCCGCCGTGTTCATCGCGGTAATCGACCTGTTCTTCTTCGGCCTCGGCTTCGGCCGCGTGCTCCAGATCGTCCACGCGCGCTCGTGGGGGCTCGACCTGCGCAAGAAGGTGGTGACCGACCAGGCGCGGTACGCCGAGGTGCTGGCCGCGATCGTGGTCGGTGTGTTCCTGTTCGTCCTGCAGACGAGGGTGCTGAGGGGAGATCCATCCTGGATCGGCTACGTGCTCGACATCGTCTGGCTGGCGCTGCTGCTCGGCTTCTTCGTCTGGATGCCGCGACTGCTCCTCCACCACCGGGTCGCCCGGCGCGACGTGGTGCCGGGAGCCGTCTTCACGCTGCTCTGCCTGGTCGGGCTGCGCCTGATCTCCGCGCTGCTCCTCACCCACTGGCTGAACTGGTACTCGACCACCTACGGCGCGTTCGGCATCGTGATCGCCCTCTTCTTCTGGATCATCCTGATCGGGACGATCCTCGTTCTCGCGGCCGCGCTCTCGCCGGCCTTCGCCCAGCGCCGTGACCTGCTGGAGGCGAAGAGCTGAAGTCGCCCCGGTTCATTTTGCCCGAGCGGCAGATGGCCAGGTTCCTGCGCGGGCCGGTGACGGTGCGCAGCGCAGCGAGCGTGATCGTCACGTCCACCGCCGTCGTCGTCCTGCTCAGCGGCGTGTTGATGCGTGCGCTCGACCACAAGGAGTACAAGAACGTCTTCATCGGCATGTGGTGGGCGATCCAGACGGTCACGACCGTCGGCTACGGCGACGTCACGCCGAGAAGCGTGGCAGGCCGGCTCGTCGCCGCCGTCGTCATGCTCGAGGGGATCGCCCTCGTCGCCATCGTCACCGCCGCGATCACGTCGACCTTCGTCGCGCGCGCGACGTCACTGCAGGAGTCCGCCGCGATCGCCGACGAGAAGCGCGAAGACGAGCTCGTCCAGGAGCGCTTCGACGACCTGTCGGCGCGCCTCGACCGTCTCGAGACGCTCGTCCGATCCGTCGCCGAGCGGTGACGCAGGCGCGGCGACCCCACTGAGCGCGAGGTCGCCGCGGCGCTCTGCGGAAGTGCCTAGGCCGTCGACTCCTTGTAGTCGCCCGTCAGCGCCAGCCCGTACAGCACGAAGATCGCGAGGAGCATCGACGCGAAGCCGAACCACGGCGACGAGCCGAGGATCATGAAGCTCTGGATCAGGACGAGGCCGCCCCAGATGTAGCCGATGATCCGGCCGAAGGCGTTGCCGCTGAGCAGCGACCAGCCGCCCCACAGCGCGAGCACCGCGATCAGGGCGTCCCACAGGCCCCAGATGAACAGGTGGTGGCCGAAGGCGCCGTACGTGAGGTTGTTGATGCGGGCGCTGTTGGCGAAGTAGTAGATCGCCGAGATCACGCGCAGGCAGCCGAACGAGATCAGCACGACTGCGACGAAGGTGAGCCAGCCGGGACGCCGTAGTCCCGCCATGGCCTGAGCCTGAGCTGACATCGATTTCTCTCCTTTTTGGCTTTCCGGACCCCGCGCCGGTGTTCTCGCTATCGGGGTGCTCTCCTCCGTTCCGAGTTCGCGCCAGCGACCTACGGGCTCGGCGAGGCTCCTAGTAGGGTCCACACCATGACCGGGACACGAGTCAGCGCGGGATCGCTGCTGGGCCTGCTCGCAGTCGTCGCCCTGCTCGCTGCGGGCTGCGGCGGCAGCTCCGACAAGAAGGCGAACCAGGCGTACGCGAACAGCGTCTGCAGTTCGGTGGCCGCGTGGGAGCAGCAGGTGAAGACGATCGCAACCACCTTCTCCGGCCCGATCTCGAAGACGACGCTCGACGCGAAGATCACGCAGGTCCAGACGGCGACGAAGAAGCTCGTCTCGCAGATCAAGGCGGTTCCGCCGCCGGACACCTCGGACGGGAAGGCCGCGAAGCAGCAGCTCGACCAGCTCTCGACCGACGTGAACACGACGATCACGAACGCGCAGTCCGCGGTCTCGCAGATCCCGGCGAACGCCTCGGCGCTGGAGGTCGCGGCGGCGCTCGTGCCGCTCGCGCCGCAGGTGAAGAGCCTCGCCTCGTCGGCGCAGTCGACGATCAAGGTGCTGCAGTCGGCGAAGGGCTCGCTCGCGTCGGCGTTCAAGAGCACCGAGTCCTGCAAGAACCTCGGCGGGTAACGTCCGCGGCATGCTCGGCATCGTCACTCAGGCACAACGCGTTCGCACGCGACTGCAGGCGCTCGCGCAGCTCAACCTCGAGCTGGCGAAGCTCGAAGGGAAGCGCAAGGCCACCGCGCTCGGCATCGCCGCCGCACTCGGCGTCGTCGCGCTGGTGCTCGTGCTCTACGCGATCGGATTCCTGTTCGCCGCCGCGGCGGTCGCGCTCAACGAAGATCTCGCGCTGTGGCTCGCGCTGCTCGTCGTCGCCGGTGCGATCGTGCTCGTCGCCGTGATCCTCGCGTTCGTGGCGATGCAGTTCGCGAAGAAGGTCTCGACGCCGTCGGTCGCGGTCGAAGAGGCGGAACGAACGGTCAAGACGCTGGAGAGCCATGGCTGATCGTCCCGTCGAGGAGATCCGCCTGGAGATCGCCGCCGAGCGGGAGGCGCTCAGCACCGACCTGGACGCGCTGCAGGCGGAGGCGCGCGCGGTGCTGCCGTACGCCATCGGCGGCATGATCGTCGTGGTGGTGCTCGGCCGCGAGAAGCGCCTGCGCTCCGGGCTGAAGCTGCTCTGGAAGCTGCTCTAGCTCGATCCGACCGTCACGACGATCTTCCCCTGCGCGTGGCCGGCGCCGAGATACGCGAGCGCGTCTGCGACCTCGCTCAGGGCGTACCGCTTGTCGATCACCGGCCGCACGGTCCCGGCTTCGAGCAGCCCACGCAGGACCTCCAGGTCGTCCGGGTTCAGCTTCGCGATGTAGAAGACGGCCTTCCGGCCGCCGCGCATCGCCGCCAGCCGCACCTTGAGCAGGTCGCCGAGCGGGCCGATCACGCGATTGTCCTTCGATCCGCCGAAGACGACGAGCGTGCCGTGCGGATCGAGCAGGTCTCTCCGCTCCGGCCACGAGCGGTTGCCGACGCCGTCGAGGATCAGGTCGTAGCGCCGGTCGGTCCGCGTGAAGTCCTCGCTCGTGTAGTCGACGACGTGGTCGGCGCCGAGCGAACGTGCGAGCTCGACGTTCCTCGTGCTGCACACGGCGGTCACCTCCGCGCCGAGCGCCTTGGCGATCTGCACGGCGAAGGTTCCGACGCCGCCGGACGCGCCGTTCACGAGGACGCTCTGCCCCGGCTTGAGCGCACCCTTGTCGCGCAGCCCTTGCAGCGCGGTGATCGCGGCGACCGGCACGGCGGCGGCCTCCTCGAAGGTCAGATTCGCCGGCTTCATCACGATCGAGCGGTCCTCGCGAATGCAGACGAGCTCCGCGAGCGCGCCGTTCTTCCCGCCGAACACCTCGTCGCCGAGCCGGAACTGCGTGACATCTTTGCCGACCGTCTCCACCACTCCCGCGACGTCGATCCCGAGCCTGCCGCTCTTCGGCCCGCGCAGCCCGAACTGCAGCCGCGCGACATACGGTGTGCCGGTCATCGTGTGCCAGTCCGCCGGATTGACCGAGCAGGCGCGCACGCGCACGAGCACCTCGTCGTCCGCGGGCACCGGCGCATCGATCTCGCGGAGCTGGAGAACGTCGGGCGGGCCGTACCGGTCGTAGACGATCGCCTTCATCGTTCCGCGGCGATCATAGGATGCCGCGATGCGCGCCGTCGTGCTCGTCGAGGGAGTGAGCGACCAGGCCGCGGTCGAGGCGCTCGCGCGGCGGCGCGGCCGCGATCTCGGCTCCGAGGGCGTGTCCGTGGTGCCGATGGGCGGCGCGCAGGCGATCGGCCGTTTCCTCGACCGGTTCGGCCCGCGGGGACTGGACGTGCAGCTCGCCGGTCTGTGCGACGCCGCGGAGGCGAACGAGTTCCGGCGCGGCCTCGAGCGCGCGGGGCTCGGCTCGGACCTCGACCGGCTCGGCTTCTACGTGTGCGTCGCGGATCTCGAGGACGAGCTGATCCGCGCGCTCGGCGTCGACGCGGTCGAGGCGATCGCGGACGCGCAGGGCGAGCTCGCCTCGTTCCGCACCTTTCAGAAGCAGCCTGCGCAGCAGGAGCGGACGCACGCGCAGCAGCTGCACCGCTGGATGGGCAACCGCAAGATCCGCTACGCGCCGCTGCTCGTCGACGCGCTCGACCCGGCGCGGGTGCCGCGGCCGCTCGATCGAGTCCTCGCACGCGTCTGAGAGAATGCACGCATGACCACGTTCCCGGAGTCTCACCGTGACCTGCTCGACGGGCAGGTCGCCTCCCTAGCGACCATCGACAGTCACGGCTTTCCGCAAATCACCGAGGTCTGGTTCCTCCTGGACGACGGCGAGATCAAGCTGTCGCTGAACACGTCCCGGAGCAAGACGAAGAACCTGACCGAGCGGCCCGAGTGCAGCCTGCTGCTGCTCGATCTCGCCAACCCGTACCGCTATCTGGAAGTCCGCGGCCGCGCCCGCGTCGAGCCGGATGACGACTACGTCTTCGCCGGCAAGGTCGGGGCGAAGTACGGCGCCGACCTGAAGGTCCACGACCAGCCGGGCGAGAGTCGCTGCGTCGTCACGATCGAGCCCGTCAAGATCCATCCGGTCGACATGGGCGGTTAGCGCCGAAGACCGGTGCTGTCCCGTCAGGGAACGCGGATGTCCCTGTTGGCGCCGGCGGTGCGCAGCTCGTCCTCGGTCAGGTCGGATCGCCGGACCGGCGTCACGAACGACACGTGCCTGCCGACCGGACAGCGCTGGACTCTCCACCAGCTCAGCCGGATCGACTTCACCGAGACTCCGGGAATCCAGATCGTCGTGAACAGATGCCCACGCCGGCAGCGAACGACCACCTCGCCGGCCGGGCCGTAGCCGCGCCGCTTCAGCACGACGATCTCCGGCAACACGCTCGCGGCGACGAAGGCGAGCCGGCGTGCGCGCGACTTCTGACGCGAGCGACCACGCCCGCGACGGGCGTCGATCTTCATGCCACGACGATAGCGGCCGCGAAGGCCCCGGCGCCGACGCGCATGAGAGGATCACGTCGATGGCGGGTACGGCGAGCGACGATCGGCCCTCCCGTGGGCTCACCCGTCTGCTGCCGGTGGTCGAGTGGCTGCCCCGGTACGAGCGGCGGTGGCTGCGAGGCGATCTCGCGGCCGCGATCGCGGTCACGGCGCTGATCGTCCCGAAGAACCTCGGCTACGCCGGCATCGCCGGAATCCCCATCGAGAACGGGCTCTACGCGGCGGCGGCCGGCGCGATCATCTACGCACTCTTCTGCACCTCGCGGCAGATCTCCACCGGGCCGAGCTCGTCCCTCGCCGCGGTCGCAGGCGGAGCCGTGCTGGTGAGCGGTCTCGGCGGCAAGGACGCCGCACAGCTCGTCGCGGCGATCACGCTCGTCACCGGCGTGCTGTTTCTGCTCCTCGCCGTGTTCCGGATGGGCTGGATCGCCCGGTTCCTGTCGAGGGCCGTGATCACCGGATTCCTCGCCGGCGCCGCAATCGACGTGACCGTCGGCGAGCTGCCCAAGCTCACCGGGACGTCGAGCGACGGCGTCAGCGCCTGGCAGGAGCTCGCGTCCTGGATCAGAGGACTCGGCGACATCTCATGGACGACACTGCTCGTGGGAGTCGTCGCGCTCACCGTGATCCTGGTGCTGCGGTTCACCGTCCCGGCGGTCCCGGGCGCGCTCGTGCTGGTCGTCGGTGGACTCGTTGCGTCGGCCGTCTTCGACCTCGGCGCACACGGCGTTGCTCTCGTCGGCCACGTGCCCCGCGGACTGCCGAAGCCCGAGCTTCCCAGCTTCAGTCTGTTCAGAGACCACCTGCCGACGATCGGCCTCGCCTCGTTCGCGCTGCTGTTGATCGGGTTCTCGCAGACCGCCGGCGATGCCAGGGCGTTCGCGACACGTCACCGCTACCGCATCGACGTCAACCAGGAGTCGGTCGCGCAGGGCATGGCCAACGTCGGAGCCGGCGTGCTTCAGGGGATGCCGGTCTCCACGAGCCTGTCCGCGAGCTCGCTGAACGAGAGGGCGGGAGCGACGACGCCGGTCGCGTCGCTGTTCACGGGTGCGCTCGTGCTGCTGACGCTGATCGTGCTCGCGCCGCTGTTCTCGGGTCTGCCCAAGGCCGTGCTCGCAGCGGTGATCATCGATGCGGTCGTGTTCGGGATGATCGACGTCGGCGAGCTGCGGCGTCTGCGCCGGGTTGCGAGGATCGACTTCTGGATCGCGCTGGCGGCGATCCTCGGCGTGCTCTCCTCGGGCGTGCTGGCAGGCGTCGTGATCGGCGTCGTCCTCTCGCTCGGCTGGCTCGTCTACGTGACCACCTCGCCGCAGCTGCCGGTGCTCGGCCGCGAGCCGGGGACACAGGTGTTTCGCGAGCTCGACGAGCATCCCAGCGACGAGACGTTTCCGGGGATCGCCGTGGTGCGTCTCGACAGCGGGCTCTTCTTCGCCACCGCCGAAGCACTGGACGATCGCATCCGCGCGATCATCGAGGACAGCGAGCCGAGAGTGCACGCACTCGTGCTCGACCTCGAGGGCGTCGACTTCATCGACTCGCAGGGTGCCGCGAAGCTGGCCGAGATCCTCGAGGTCGTAGGCGCCGACGGCGTCACGCTGCTTCTCGCCCGTGTGAAGCCACCGGTGCTGGCGGTGCTCGCCGCGGACGGGACGATCGCGGCACTCGGCGCCGACCGCGTCTACGGAAACGTGTACCGCGCAGTGGAAGCGCAGCGAGAAAGAGACGCCGGTTGAGCCAGCGGCCCCGGCAAAGCCGGGGCCGCTCTATGCGAGGTCTAGCGGCACTTCGTCTTGAACGAGCTGACGATCGCCGTCAGACGAGGCGTCTTCGCCTCGATCTGGTTGTACGCCGTCGTCGCAGCCGACTTGTTGTTCTTCAGCGTCGCCGCTTCGAGGCTGTGGTAGTTGGCGGTGAGTGAGTCGAAGCCTGCGCCGGCATTCACGGCCGCGGCCGCGCACGGGCCGGACTGGCCGGCTGCCTTCCAGAGATTCTGCAGCGCGCCGTCGAGCACGTGGGCCTGCGTATAGAAGGCGTTGTAGCTCTTGGACAGGCAGGCCTTCGTCGTGCACTTCGAGGTAGCCGTGTCGATATTGCCGGTCGCGAGGCCGAGCTTGGCCACTTCGATGCCGACCTGGGCAACGACGGATGCCGGGGGTGTCTTGGCAAAAGCCGGGAGCACCGCCACGAGGGCGGCGAGGGATGTCGCAGTGAGGAGGACGATTCGCTTGGTCATGGGCCGGTTATCGGATCGGCGGCCGTCGGTCTTTAGGCAGAGCGTTAGAGTCGTGAGTCAGATCTCCTTGGCGAAACCGACCTTCGGCATCTTCGACCACATCGAGGACATTCCGGGAACGCCGACGCACCGGCTGTTCAAGGATCGTCTCGAGCTGATCACGCTCGCCGACGAGGCAGGGTTCGCGGGCTTCCATCTGGCCGAGCACCACGGCTCCGATCTGTGCATGGCGCCGAACCAGGAGCTGTTCATCGCGGCCGCGTCGCAGGTGACGACGACGATCCGGCTCGGCCCGATGGTGAAGCTGCTGCCGCTCCACCACCCGGTGCAGATCCTCGAGGACATGTGCGTGGCCGACCAGCTCACCGGCGGCCGCCTCGACTTCGGCGTCGGCCGCGGAGTGGCGCCGGTGGAGCACGCGTGGTTCGGGAGCGACTGGCGGGAGTCGCGGCAACGGTTCGAGGACACGCTCGGGATCATCTGCCACGCGCTCGCGACCGGCGAGATCTCGAGCGAGAGCAGCACGTATTACGACTTTCCGACTGCTCCGCTTTCGACGAAGCCGCTCCAGAATCCGATCCCGTTCTGGTATCCCGGGAGCCCGGCAACCGCCGGGCGTCACGGCATGAACCTGATGTGGGCCGGCCCGATCGACCAGGCCGCGTACGACCTCTACGTCGAGGCGTGGCACGCGCACAAGGGCGACACGCTGCGCGTCGACGGCCCGGACGCGCGCCCGCGCGTCGGCTGCACGATGGTGCTCGCGATCGCGCCGACCGAAAGCGAGGCGCTCGCCATCGCGCGCCGCGGCATGGACGGACTCGTGCGCCGCGCCCGCGCCGTGCACACGTACGACCATCTCGTGCTGCCCGAGGCGGAGTGCGAGGCGGCGCTCGCGCCGTTGAACGGGATCCTGTCCCACATCGAAGACGCGATCAGCCTCGGCGCCGGCACCACCGAGCAGATCACCGAGCGCTTCGCCTCGATCCTCGAGCCCGGCCTGATCGACTACATCCTGCTCCAGCTGCCGACCGGCGACATGACCTTCGACGAGGCAAAACGCACGGTGGAACTGTTCGCGTCAGAGGTCAAGCCGGAGCTCGAGAAGGCGTCACTCGCCGCGTAGCCACGTCCCGGGGTCAGACCCCGGGACGTGTCCCGCCGGCCACTCAGGCGAGCGATACAGGCGGCGGGAATCGAACCCGCGCAAGGTTCCGGTCGAGGAATCGCGGAGCTACATGCTCCAGACGATCAACATCGGCCGACCAGAGAGACAGTCGGCAGCACCCTTGAAGTCCTGCGGCCCCCGCGGCCGGATGTCCTTGGCGCTGCGCACAAGCTTTCCGGCGAAGTTGAAGATGATTCGCGTCGGGTCGTAGCCAGCGCGCAGCAGCGTCAACCGAATCCGTTCGTGGGCGCGCACGCGCGATCGAAAATAGGCAGCGAGAGTCGCTCGGTCGTATGCACGCTCGCCGAGCCGCGCACCCGGCGCCCCGGACGAGAACCACTGAAAACGCGGCGAGCGCGCCCACATCCCATCGATCAGCTGGACCTGGCCGTTGTCGTAACCCCGGACGAAGGCGCGCACGAGCGCCTTCGTTGCGTCCGCCGTGCACGCTCCACGCGTCATTCGATCGGCTGAAGGGCCGGCTCGCGATCCGATCGACGACGGGACGAAGGTGCAGGCGATCGAGACCGTGAGGGCAAGCACGAGTAGCACGCGTCCGAGCATCACCACCCCGAGTACACCTTAACCAGCGTTCCAGTTCGGCGAGGCCGACGAGAAACGCCGTGTCAATCCATCGGAGGGTCGAACACCTCAAGGTCGTCCTCGAGCCAGCCGGAGTAGAACCAGACGAGCTTCCGCTGCAGCTGCTGCGCGCCGTGGTACGCGAGCTGCGAAACGCGCTGGCCCTCGAGAAACACATGATGAAGCGTCACCGGCATGTAGAGCAGGGCGACGCTCTCCGGCATCGAGAACTCGAGCTCATCGACCTCGAGCGGCGGGAGGTACATGTAGTTGATTAGGTGGTCGAACCGTCGCAGGTCGTCGAGCGCGGTCTTCTTGACGACGCCCCGCTCGACGAGCTCAGCGATCGGCAAGATCGGTACGAGTGTCCGAACCGAATGGCCGTAGCCGACGGTCCCCTGGGCGCCCATCGAGCAGCTCGGCGTGATGAGCATCGCCGGCCCGAACTCGAGCGGCCCGCTCAGGAAGCGGCGGCTGCGCGCGTCCTCCTGGTCGACGACGAGCTCGGTAGCCGGCAGCGGATACGCAAGCGGCACGTCGCGGAAGAGGTCGCCCTGGCTGAAGAGCTCGATGCGGTCGCACTCGTAGTAGTCGGCGTCCGGAGGACGTTCGGGTCTCGGCGGCATCGGCGGGCCAGCCTATCGGCGGACCCGGTCGGCTCCCGCGCGTCCTACTCGGTCGCGTCGCCGAAGACAAGCCGGCCGCTGCGCTTGCGGCCAGGGTTCACGACCGGCCCCTCCGTCGCCGGCGCGAGCTGCTCGAACATCTCAGCGCGGAGCCGGTCGACATCCTGGACCGAGAAGCGACGGTAGCCGCTACCCGGGAGGCGGACGGCGCGGAGGATGCCGCGCTCCTCCCAGTTGCGGACAGTGTTCTCGTGCACGCCAAGCGCTCGAGCGGTGTCGCGAACGTTCAGAAGCTCTTTGGTTGCCATCGCTGATCCGACAATAGCTCTCGATGTGGTCTTTGTCCAGTATGTGGACTTTATCCACTCCTGATCATCGGCGAATCTTCGCCCCATCTTGAGGAATGGGCCAGGGCCAGCGAGACGCGCGACAGGAACGCTTTGGAGCGACTAGCGAAACGTTCCGATCGACTGCACCAGCAGTGACCTGAAAACGGGGCTCTGAGGCGACCGTCTCACCTCAGCATCCAATGATGCATCTGTGTCTCGCCTGTTATCGCGGTGAAGTGGACGGCGGCGGTCGGGCCCTACCGGACGTTTGCGCTGGCGCTGCGCAGCTGTTCTAGCGCTCGATGTATCGGCCGCCGTGGAGGTCGCGGTCGAGTTCGATGAGGCGACGGAGCATTCGGAGGTTCTCAAGGTCATGGTCTCGGCCGAGCGCTCCGAGCATGCGCGCGAGGTCACCCGGCGAGGCGACCGAGGGGCGGACACCCTGGCCCAGTGGTTCGCGGCTCACGGCCCGCCGGAGATCGTCGTAGCCCTGGGTGCCTGCCGGCTCGGGCACGATCTTCAACTCGCCGCCGTCGGTCTCCAGGGCGAGCACCGGGTCGGTTGCGAGGGCCTTCTCGAGTCGGAGCTGTCGGCCGTCTTCCCGCCGCGCGTTCAGGTCGGTGAGCGCCTTGTCGAGTTGCTCGATGTTCTCGGGTCGGGTCGACGGCACGATGTCGAGACCCCGTGTGAGCTCGTCGGTGCCGTGGATGACGCGTGCGAAGCCTCCAATGACGATGTAGCCGACGTAGTGCCTTTCGAGGGCTTTGATGACCGCGTACGGGTCGAAGCGGGCCGCCACGTCAGTCCGGGAGGGTGCGGATTAGCTTGCGCACGCGCTCCTGGGGCGAGCGGACGAGGCTCTTGCTCAACCGGGCGTCTTCGGCAGTGTCGGGGTCCCGCGGCTTGAGGAGGAAGTCCAGCTCGAAGCCGCACGCCTCGACGAGCTCGAGCAGGGTCTCGAATGCCGGCTGGACAGCGCCAGATTCCCAGCGGGCGATCTGGGCCCGATCGCGTCCGACACGGGCTCCTAGCTCCGCCTGCGAGAGTCGGGCCCTCAGTCGAGCCTCGCGGATGATCATGCCGCCGGTCACCGGTTCGAGTTTATCCAAGCCGTGGGAGTTTCGTCACGCGTGACTGATATGTTACGTACCTCATGGGCGAGGCGTTCACCCAGCTGAGCCTCGGACTCCCCTCCGCCGACCCGGAGCAAGCGCCTTCGAGCGGACCGCGCCAGAGGACCCGAAGCGATTCGATCGTGCGGCGGGCACGCTTGACGCTCGGCGAGGCGGCCCGGATCATGCGAGAGGCCGTGAAGGACAAGTCCTACCGGTCGACGCCGGTCGGTCTCGAGGTCGCGCAGTTCATCCGCTGGTTCCGGAACGAATACGGCGCCACCAGCGAGACACTGCGCGATTACGAGGGGATCCTCGCCAAGCTCGCGATCGACCACGCCGACCTCGACCTCGCCGCCTTCGAGCCACCCGAAGGCACGACCCGGCTCCGCGAGTTCATCGACGAGCGCTGGGGCGACGCAGCACCGCGCACCCGTAAGAAAGTGCGCGCCATCCTGATGTCCTTCTTCAAGTGGGCACAGGCCGAGTTCAAGCTCCAGGGCAACCCCGTCGTCCCGATCCGCTCGCCGCGGCTCCGCGACGTCGAGCGCGAGCTCTTCTCAGCCGAGGACGTCGCGAGGATCGTCGCCGCCCAGGCGGAACTGCGTGACCGGGTCGCGCTCAAGCTGCTCTTCCTAATGGGCCTGCGCAAGGGTGAGCTCGCGGCGACGCGCTACCGCGACTTCGACCTCGGCCGCCGGCGGCTCCAGGTGCACGGGAAAGGCGGCAAGATCCGCCAGACGCCGATCCCGACCGAGGAGCTCCGCCAGGAGATCGCCGAGCTCTCGCTCCGCCGCGACCCGCTCGAGCACCTCCTCTACCCGCAGAAGCGCGGACCGAAGGGAACCGTGATCTGGGAGGACCGTCGGAGGCCGCTCTCGGGCCCCGCCCTCCATCGCTGGTGGTACCGCTGTCTCACGCGGGCCGGCATCGTCGATGAGGGAACGACGCACGGCAAGAAGATGCACGGCGCGCGCTACACGTCAGGGACGGAGTTCTACCTCGCCACCGGCGACATCTACGCGACGCAGCAGCTCCTCGGCCACGCCGACGTCAGCACGACCGCCAACATCTACGTCCAGGGCTCAGCCGCAGACCTCGAAGACAAGCTCCGGAAGGTCTACGGCGACTGAGTGCGGACAACCATTCCGATCGAAGCGCTTTTCCAGAAATCGTTCCGATCGGAAAACCCCGATTTGCGGGGATGATGGAGGCGGCGGGAATCGAACCCGCGTCCGCAGCCGCACCGGCTGAACGTCTACAAGCATAGGCTGCCCTTGATTTCGCACGCCGGCCGAGGACAGCCACCCTACCGACGCACTAGCCGATCCTTTCGTGTCGCGCTCCGGGCGATTGGCTCTCCCTCGGCGCCGAGCCCGTTTGTTAGCGCCGCTCCGAGCCACGGGCCGAGCCCGAAGCGGCGTCGCTGGCTAACCGAAGTTAGGCAGCGAGTGCGAGATCATTCTGATTCGCACTTGCGTTTTGCCGGTGGATTAACGAGGCCAACCGGCGACCTCGGCTTGCAGCTCAACCGGATGTATCGACCACGTCGAAACCAGGTCGCCCCCGTATGTCAGTCCGCGGAGTGTAGCTCGGCTCAGCGGCGGACGGACTTCAGCTCGCGCTCCATCTGGCGCTTCGCCTCGCGGCTGGCGATGTCGCGGCGCTTGTCGTGCAGCTCCTTGCCGCGCGCGAGCGCGAGCTCGACCTTCACGCGGCCGTCCTTGAAGTAGAGCTTGGTCGGGACGAGCGTGAAGCCCTTCTCTCGCACCTGGCCGTAGAGCCGGTCGATCTCGCGGCGGTGCAGCAGCAGCTTGCGCGCGCGGTCCGGCTCGTGGTTCGAGCGGTTGCCCTGCGTGTACTCGGGCACGTGCAGGCCGACGAGCCACGCCTCGCCCTCGCGCACCTCCGCGTACGCCTGCTGGAGCGTCGCCTTGCCGTCGCGCAGCACCTTCACCTCGGTCCCCGTGAGCACGACGCCGGCCTCGAACCGGTCGAGGAGGTGGTAGTCGTGCCGCGCGCGGCGGTTGTCCGCGATCAGCTTCTCGCCCTTCGCCTTCGCCATGCGGCGAAGTCTAGGCGGCGTCGGAGATAGCCCCGGGCTGCTGGGCGAGAGCCTGCGACGGATCGACGCGGTCCTCGCGGGCGAACGTCGCGACCACTTCCATCACCGCGAGCCGGGCGCCCATGGGCAGCTCGGCGAGGAGCGGCGTCACGCGCCGCAGCTCGTCGCGCCAGTCGAGAATGCGTTCGCGGCGGTCGAGAGGCATGGTCTCACCCTCCACAGATCCATCGGATCGTGCATCCCCCGTTTACGACTGGCAACGTCACCGTAAAGGGTGATCTACGCGCCGGATGCGGGCCAGGTGGCGGAATCGAGCGGGCCTAGCATCAGCTCGTCCTCCTTCCACAGGTGCACGCGGATCAGCGCGTCGAGCCCGTACAGCAGCTCCTGCAGCGTGGTCACGTCCTGGTCGTCCGCCTCGGCGAGCTTGGCGATCCAGGCGCGGATGGCGAGATGGTCGTACGCCATGGCTGCGGTCGCGAGCGGCGAGCCCATGCGCGCCGCCGCCTGCGGATAGAGCACCTGCTCGTCCACGCGGGTGTGCGGCTCGACCTTCTCCTGGAGGAAGGCGACGATGTCGGCGAGGAGCGCGAACCGCTCCGACGCGGCCAGCTCCGGCATCCGGCGGGCGGCCGACCGCAGCTCGCTCGTCCAGGCCCGGAACTCGTCGTGGCGGAGATGGAAGTCGGCCTGGCTCATCGTGAGACCAGCGTGCCAGGGCGGTTCGCGAGCAGCATCGGACCCTGCACCGAGCCGTCGTACGTGTTTTCCCTCGATGGGTCAGCGGCGGCCGGCGCGATACCCGCGCGCCATGAAGCAGCGGTCGCAGAGCGTCGCCCACGGTGCCGTCCGCGCGCCGCAGGCGCGGCAGCGGCCGATGGTCGGATCGTCGATCTCCGCCCGCAGCTCGCGGACGACGCGCGCGGCCGCGCGCTCCTCGAGCGCCGCCGCCTTCTCGATCGTGACGCCGGCGACGCCGGGGTACTGCAGCGCGAACCAGCGCAGGATCGAGGCCTCGCGCGCCGCCGCTTCCGCCTCCTCCAGGCTGGCCGAGTCGAGGCGATGCGGATCGAGGATCCAGCCGATCATCGTGCGCTGCGGCCGGTCGCCCGCGACCGCGCATGCGAGCGCGCCGAGCAGCGGCAGCCCGTCCTCGTCGATCGGCGCCTGCATCAGCTTCCAGACGTCCGGCAGCTCCAGCTTGCGGCGCGCGTGCCGCAGCGCGTCCCGGACCGTGTCGAGCCGTGCGAGCAACGGCTGGATCGACTCGACCTGCAGCCAGCCCTCGTCCGTCCAGTAGCGCAGGGCCGCGTGCCGCCACGCATGCAGCGCCGGCTCCAGCTCGTCCACCTGGGACACGTTCAGGTCGGACAGCTGCGGACGGAGGCGGCCACTGTCGACGATGCGGTAGCCGTGATGGCCGCCGGGAAGCTCGACGTGCGGCGTCAGCGCGTCGCGGACGAGCTCCGGGTCCGGATCCGACCACGGCACGCCGGTGAGGACGCCGACGTGGCCGCGCTCGTGGAAGCCGAAGCGGCCCGCGCGGCCGGCGATCTGCGCGATCTCCCACGGCTCGAGGTCGCGCCGTTCCTTCCCGTCGAACTTCGTCGTCTCTGCGAACAGCAGCGTCTCGCACGGCAGGTTGACGCCGTGGCCGAGGACGTCGGTGGACGCGCACACCTCCGCCTGGCCGGCGAGGAAGCGGTCGATCTCGACGCGCCGCGACGCGAGCGGCATCGCGCCGTACAGCACCGCCACCTTCCCGGGATGGAGCTGGTTCAGCTCGCCGGCGAGGCCGATCACGGCACGGCGGCTGAACGCGACGACGACGGTGCCCGGCCCGAGACCGACGATCCCGCGCTTGCCGACCCAGTCGAGCGGCGCCTTGCGCTCGAAGAACCGCACCTCCGCGTCGGGGAACGCGTGGCGGACGAGCGGCAGCGCCTCGACGGCGCCGAGCAGCAGGATGTGGCGGTACTCGCCGCCGAGCATCAGCCGCGTCCACGCCGAGCCGCGCTCCTCGTCCTCGGCCCACTGCACCTCGTCGAGCACGAGCGTCTCGCCGCGCAGCGGCGCCATCTCGGCGGTGCAGCAGATGATCGGCGCGTCCGGGTTGACGCGCTCCTCGCCGGTGACGAGGCCGACGCGCGCGTCGCCGATCTCCTCGGCGAGCCGGCGGTGCGCCTCCTGCGCGAGCATGCGCAGCGGCGCTGCGTAGACGCCGCGACCCGTCTCGACGAGGAAGCGGAGCGCGTCGTGCGTCTTGCCCGAGTTGGTCGGGCCGAGGTGCGCGATCACCGTCTCGGGCTGGGTGTGCCGCTCCGGCAGCCGGACGGTCAGATCGGAGACAGGCTTGCGCTGCGGCTGCCGGGCGCGATGACGGTCGCTCCGGCTCGGCCGCTTCTGCCGTTGCTGGCGCCCGCGGGGCATGGGCCTCACGGTAGCGGCGCGGGATGCCGGTACCGCGACGCGGGGCGAAGCTGCGACGGAGCTGCGATGAAACTGCGACGGATCCGTGACGGGTGCGCTGGTAGCGTCGGTCCCGAGGGCGGAGGGAACGACGCCCCACCCTGGGTGGCAATTGGCCGTTCTCTGTAGAAGCGGCCGGGACTACACTCATAGCGATGCTGGAAAAGACTCAGGTGCGTGCGCTCCCGGTCTTGAATCGGGCGGTCGATCTAGCTCCGGCCGCGAATGCCTGCTGCGGGGTCTGCCGCACCTGTATGACGACGAACATCCTGACTCTTGCCGGTGCTGGCGTTGTCGGCGCGGCGGTCTACTTGAGACGCTTCGCCGGTCGCGTCTTGCGCCACTCATAGACTGGGGGGGCAGATGGCTGGCAAGAAGGACTACGACGCGACGAAGCAGCTGCCGGAGGGCGAACCGACACAGGTTCTTCCGAAGCGCACGAAGACAGGACTGCCGAAGCGCAACGACGTCTTCGCGGCGCTAGAGAAAGTGGCGAAGAAGCCGAGCTAGCCGCGCGCCAAGAGGCCGCGCGATGAGTGGAGCAGGGTTAGAGGGCCGCCGCGATCTCGGGGGCGTTGAGGATTGTCTCGACCTGCTCACGAATCAGATTAAGGGTCTGGAGCATGGGCCTCCCGTCCTCAAGGACTACGTAGAGCTGCGGTGTGAGGCCCATCTCCACCTTGGGATCCGCGGCCAAGACGATGACGCGGAAGGTGCCGATTACTGCATTCGTCTCCAATTCTTGCGGGGTACTCGGGGGGATGAACTCGATCGGCTTGCAGCGTGTGAACGTGTGTTGATGTTGGATCCCGGCCAGCGCGCTAACGAAAGCGTGGATGGTGCGGTGCTTGTCGTCGTTCGAAAGCTTTGCGAGGGCCAACAGCGGTTCGTTGGTTGCTTGCCCTCGGTCGTACGCATAACGCGAATGGATGTAGTCGATGACAGTCCTGGCGACCCCGGGCAGACGTTCGCGGATGTGTTCCTTGAATGCGGTCTCGGAGCCGTAGCAGGGGAACTGGATCGCTCTCTGCGCGTGTTCTCTGAGCGTTGTGGGCGGGGTCGTTCGATGGCTCACGAGTTGCCAGGTGATGTGATCAAGGACGCTGCGGTAGTTGTGGATGGCATCACCAAAGCGCGCCCCGAAGGAGTCGGGGAGATCGGGATAGGAACTGCTCGTGACAAAGATCGTGAAGGCGAACTCGTTCCCCGGAGTGAGTGGCCCAGTTGCTCCGTAGGGTTTGGCATCGAAGGTGGGTTGTTCGTGCGCCTTGAAGAACCTGAACATTTCGCGCTTCGCCGTGCTTACGTGGAGGTTCGCCCGTTTCAGCTTGATCCGCGCACTCTCAAGGGGATCGCTCACGGAGCAACCTCACCATGAGAGCCGCCGGCTGTCTAGAGCGCGGCGTTCCGGAGCAACGTCCGGAACTGCGCGGCGTCGTCGCCGCGGTGGTTCCACTTCCAGACCCACTCGTTCAGGTAGCCGGGAAGCCAACGGGTCGAGATGTGGTGATGGGTGCCGCGCACGTCGGTCTTGAAGTGGCCGAAGAAGCCTTCGATGGTGTTGGTGTGCGTGTCGCCCTCGACGTAGATGCGCTGCGAGTGGCGAACTCTGCGGAA
Source organism: uncultured Actinomycetes bacterium (assembly GCA_963761665.1). Lineage (GTDB taxonomy): Bacteria > Actinomycetota > Thermoleophilia > Gaiellales > Gaiellaceae > Palsa-739. The sequence continues at coordinate 240,287 of CAVXHM010000005.1, read as the reverse complement.
CGAGTAACGGCCGATCTTTTCGAGCGCGTTGTAGCCACCCCAATCATCGGTAAAGACCATCGCGGAGGGCAGCACGAACTCGCAGAGGGTGTCGCGGATCGCCTGCGTTGTCTCGCGCTGCGCACGGGACGTTCCGACCACTGTGGCGCGAATCCGTCCCTTGCGTTCGACGGCACCGAAGATCACCGGCCGATCTTTCGTGGCTGGCCCCTGATTCGACAAGCCTGCCGCGCGAAGCTTGCGCCGCTGCGACTCATGCAGCTGCCCTCCGATGTACGCGGAGTCGGCTTCGACCTCGCCCGAAAGCTGGCCGGTGTAGTCCTGCTCCATCAGTTCTTCGCGGATCAGGTGCAGCATCCGCAATGCGGTCTTGTAATTGACCCCGATCTCCCGCTCAAGCTGCTTCGCGGCGATCCCACATCGCGAACTCGATACAAGGTAGATCGCGTAGAACCACAAGTGCAGCGACGTGGACGACTTGTGAAAGATCGTCCCGGCGGTCGGGTGGATGTGATGCCCGCACGCCGTACACGTCCACGACTGACGCCGCTGCGAAGTCTCGTACCGCTTGAACGAGCGCACCCGCTCGCACTTCGGGCACTCCGCATTCTCGCCATCCTCGGCGTAGCGGGTGCGCCAAAGGTAGTCCAGGCAGGCGGCATCGTCAGGGAACTCACGCATGAACTCCATGAACGAGACGCGCGAGTCGGACGACTTGGCGCGGACAGGATTGTTGCGATCAACGGGAGGCATCTTGTACCCCCCACTGTATAGGTGGCGTCGGACGGAGCCGGACGACTCAATGGCCGTTCATCGGCGGTGGCGGGAACGCATCCGCGAGGCGAGAAACGGTCGTGTGGAGTTCTGTCAGGCCCTCATCAAGGCTGGAAGCCCCGTCGGCAATCTCGGGATTGTCCGACCTCATCGCCAGCGCGTTAACGGCCCCGACAGTAGCGACCAACTCTTTGACGATATGCGCGAGCAGGGCGACGGATGAACGGAGGAATTCGTCTTCGGATGCCACCGGCCGATCCTCTCGCGGTTGTACCGCTGGATCAAGCGGCGCTTCTACAGAGAACGGCCAATTGCCACCCTGGGTGGGGGAGCGGGCTGGGCCTCGCCGTCCTGCCGTGGTCCGGGAAACCGCTCTCGGCGGCGGGGCGCTAGACCTGGAGGAAGCGGCGCAGCGTGATGCCGGAGCCTGCCGCGCCGAGGAGGAGCCCGGTGCCGATCAGTGCGAGCGCGTTGAGCGCGAACGGGAGCGCGTGCACGTCGGAGCCGCCGCCGATGTGCGGCAGGATCGACGGCAGCGCGATCTCCTTGCCGAGGATCAGCAGCAGCACCGCGAGCAGCGCGCCGCCGAGCCCGCAGATCAGGCCCTCGAGCATGAACGGGCCGCGGATGAACCAGTTGGTCGCGCCCACGAGCTTCATCACCTCGATCTCACGGCGCCGCGCGAAGATCGATAGGCGGATCGTGTTCGCGATCAGCAGCGTCGACGCGGTCACGAGCAGCACCACGGCTATGAGGAAGACGATCCAGATCACCTCGGCGATGGTGAGCACGCGGTGCGCGGTCGCGCTACCCCAGCGCACGTCGTCCACGCCGGCCCAGTTGGCCTTCTGCACTTGCGCCCCGATCTCCGGCGTGTACTCGCCCTTCGTGGGCGTCACCACCCAGGAGTCCGGCAGCGGGTTCGACGGCAGCTTCGTCTTGTACAGCTGCGGGAACTCCTGCTCCATCTTCTTCTGCGCCGCCGCCTTCGACACGAACACGACCGTCTTCACGTGCGGGTCGCTGCGGAGCTTCTGGCCGACGGCGTACTCCTGCGCCTGCGTGGCCGTGCTGGCGAAGTAGACCTTCACCTGCAGCTCGCTCTTCACGTGGTTCGACCACGAGAGCACCCAGGTGCCGAGGGCGATGAACAGCCCCAGCAGGAACATGCCGATCAGCACCGTCATCGTCGCGGCGAACGTCGTCGACAGGTTCATGCTGATCGAGGACCAGGCCTCGGAGAACAACAGGCGGACGCGGCTCATTCGGAGGTGTACCCCCCGCGCCGCTCGTCGCGCGAGACGCGGCCGTCCTCGAGCGCGATCACGCGCTTGCGCATCTTGTCCACCATCTCGCGGTCGTGCGTCACCATCAGGATGGTCGTGCCGGCGCGGTTGATCCGGTAGAGCAGCTGCATGATCCCGACGGACGTGTCGGGGTCGAGGTTGCCGGTCGGCTCGTCGCAGACGAGCAGCGGCGGATGGTTGACGACGGCGCGCGCGATCGAGACGCGCTGCTGCTCGCCGCCCGACAGCTCGTCGGGGAGGGAGTTCATCTTGTGTGCGAGGCCGACCATGTTCATCACCTCGGGCACCTTGCGCCGGATCGACGCACGGCTCTCGCCCTGCACCTTCAGCGCGTACGCCACGTTCTCGGCGGCGGTGCGGCTCGGCAGGAGCTTGAAGTCCTGGAAGACGCAGCCGACGTTGCGCCGCAGCAGCGGCACCTTGTTGCCCTTCAGCCGCGTCAGGTCGCGTCCGCCGACGAGGATCTTGCCCTCGGTCGGATCGAACTCCTTCAGCAGCAGCTTGATCAGCGTCGACTTGCCCGAGCCGGACGCGCCGACGATGAAGACGAACTCGCCCTTCTCGATCACGAACGAGACGCCGGCCAGCGCGGTCACGTCGGGCTCGTAGACCTTCGTCACGCCCTCGAACACGATCATCGCGCCGGCGCCGGGAACCGGCGTCAACGACGGCGTCCGCTCGACCTCCCCGTTGGAGCGTTCGGGAGTCAGCGGAACGAGCTCTGTTTCGAGGTCTGTCACGTCGTCTCTGTACCGGTGGTGCGAAGTCGGTTCTGGCGGGCGGCCGGGCCCGCGCCGGTCAGTTGGCGAGGCCCCAGTCTAGCCGACCGTTCGGCGACCTACTCACCGTTTCCTGCCGCTTTGAGCAGATACGCACGAATGAAGCCGTCCAGCTCGCCGTCCAGCACCGCCTGGGTGTTCCCCATCTCGTAGTCCGTACGGTGATCCTTGACCAATTGGTACGGGTGGAGGACGTAGCTGCGGACGGCGTTGCCGCCGAAGCCCATGTTCACGCCGCCCCGCTCGCGCGCCAGCTCGGCTTCGCGCTCCTCCTCGGCGCGTTCCGCCAGTCGGGATCGCAGGATCTTCATGGCCGTGTCCTTGTTGGACGACTGGCTGCGCTCGTTCTGGACGGCCACGACGATGCCCGAGGGCATGTGCGTGATGCGCACCGCCGAGTCGGTCTTGTTCACGTGCTGGCCGCCGGCGCCGGAGGAGCGGTACGTGTCGATGCGGATGTCGTCGTCGTCGATCTCGACGGGCGCGTCGTCGGCGAGCAGCGGCGCCACGATCACCTGCGCGAAGCTCGTGTGCCGGCGATGCGCGGAGTCGAACGGGCTGAGGCGGACGAGCCGGTGCTTGCCGCGCTCCGCCTTGAGGATCCCGTACGCGTTGTCGCCCTTGACCGTGAACGTGGCCGACTTGATCCCGTACTCCTCGCCCGGGCTCGTCTCCAGCACCTCCGTGGGGAAGCCGCGGTCGTCGGCCCAGCGGAGGTACATGCGTAGGACGATCTCCGCCCAGTCCTGCGCGTCGGTGCCGCCGGCGTCGGCCTGGATGGTCACGACCGCGTCGCCGCCGTCGTACTCGCCGGAGAAGAGCGCATCCTCCTGCAGCCGCTCCAGCTCGCGGCGCAGCGGGACGATCGACGCGGCCACGTCGTCGGCGAGATCGGGATCGAGCTCGAGCAGCTCGCGCGCGTCGTCGTACTCGCGGGTGAGCCGGTCGTACCGGTCGATCCGCTTCGTCAGCCGCGCGTGCTCGGCGGACACCGCCGCCGCGTGCTGCTGGTCGTCCCAGAATCCGGGTTGTGCGAGCTCCTGTTCGAGCTCCGCGAGCCGCGACCTCAGGCGATCGGGGTCAAAGGTAACCACGGACCCAGTCGAGCTGGGCCCCGATCTCGTGCAGCTGCTCCTGAAGGGAGAGTTCGCGTTCTTCCGCCATGACGGAGCGATCGTATCTAGGTGCGCTTCGTGTCGCGCTCGTAGGCGCGGCGCGCGAAGTACGTCGCCACGACCGTCCAGACAGCGAGGACGATCCAGCCCGTCGTGCCCCAGCCGTGGCCGCCGACGCCGATGTGCGCGGCCTGGACGAGCCAGTACGAAGGCAGGCCCTGCGCGATGTAGTGCATGGCCCCGTGTTGGCCGATCGGGAACCAGACGCCGCCGAGGATCGCCAGCGCAGCCGTCGTCCCGCCGAGCGCAGGGCCGATCGAGTCAGGGGTGAGCAGATGCCCGAAGAGGATCCCGAGCGCGGCGAACGGGATCAGCCCGATCAGGATCAGCACGGTCATCCGCACCCATTCGCCCGCCGTCAGGCGGACGCCGAGCAGCGTGCCCGCCGTGTAGATGAGCAGGATGGTCAGCGACGCGAGCGCGTAGCCGGTGAGCACCTTCGTGCGGAAGTACGTCCTCGGCGACAGCGGCGTCAGCCGCAGCAGCCGGTTCCAGCCGGTCGCGCGCTCGGCCGCGATGCGCGCGCCGGAGCCGAGCACCGCGTTCATCGCGCCGAACGCGACGAGCCCGACCATCAGGTACAGCGGCGCAGAGATTCCCGACCCGCCGAGGTTCTGCTCGTGCCGGTTCGGCGTGGCGATGAGGAGGTACAGGACGAGTGGGAAGCCGAGCGCGAGAATCATGAAGCGCTTGTTGCGCACCGTCCGCAGCAGCTCGTACTTCGTGTACGTCGCGAGCTTCACCCGTGCTCCTCCACGCCGGTGAGCTCGACGAACGCCTCCTCGAGACCGGCGCCGGCGATCTCGATGTCGCGCGCCTGCGGGAAGCGGACGAGCAGGTCGCGGATGGCGGCGTCCGAGTCGGAGCACGTGAGCACGACCGACTCGCCGCGGCGCTCTGCGCGCGTGACGCCGGCCAGCGTCTCCAGCTCGGCGGGCTGCACGTCCGGCAGCGTCGCGCGGATGTGGCGCTGTCCGACCATCGCCTTGATCTCGGTCGGCGGCCCGTCGGCGACGACGCGGCCGTGCGCCATCAGCACGGCGCGGTCAGCGTACGCGTCCGCCTCCTCGAGATAGTGCGTCGCGAACAGCACCGTCTTGCCGCGCGCGGCGAAGTCGCGCATCGTCGTCCAGAACGCGCGCCGCGACTCGACGTCCATCGCCACGGTCGGCTCGTCGAGCACGAGCAGGTCGGGATTGCTGACGAGCGCGACGGCGAACCGTGCGCGCTGCGTCTCGCCGCCGGAGAGGTTCTGCGTCCGCCGGTCGGCGATCTCCTCGATGCGCGTGAGCGCGATCGTCTCGTCCACGCCCAGCGGCCGCGGATAGAGCGACGCCACCATCGCGATCAGCTCGCGCACCGACAGGTCGCGGATCAGCGACCCGACCTGCAGCATCGCGCCGACGCGGCCGGCGGCGACCGCCTGCTGCGGCGAGCCGCCGAACAGGAGCGCCTCGCCGTCGTCCGGATCGAGCAGCCCGAGCAGCATGTCGATCGTCGTCGACTTGCCGGCGCCGTTCGGCCCGAGCAGCGCCACCGTCTCGCCGAGCGGAATCGCCACGTCGATCGAGCGGACCGCTTGCACGGGACCGTGCTCGCCGGCGAACGACTTCGTCAGGCTGCGGAGCGAGATTCCGTCGCTCGGCGGGGTGGTTGCGGGAATCGGCGAGGTCTGCGCGACCGAGGTCACGCGCCGTGGCACTTCTTGAACTTTTTGCCGCTGCCGCACCAGCAGGGGTCGTTGCGGCCGACCTTCTCGTGCTCGCTCGTGCGCACGGTCTGGACCGCCGTCGATGCGCCTGCAGCCGGAGCTCCGGGGTTGAACGTGCTCGACCCGCCGCCGAGTGCGGCGTCGATCACATCGGCGCCTGCGGAGGTCTCGTGCTCGTAGCGGAGGTTGCCGTTCCCGCCGGGTGCCGGCTGCGGCGCGAGCTCCTGCGGCGCGGCGCCTTCCTCCGCCGGCCCGAGCTCGGCGTGGAAGAGGTGCAGCACGACCTCGCCGCGGATCGAGCGGCCGAGCTGCGTGAACATCCGCTCGCCCTCCGCCGTGTACTCGACCAGCGGGTCCTTCTGGGCCATGGCCCGCAGGTGCACGCCCTCGCGGAGGTACTCCATGTTGTCCAGGTGCTCGCGCCAGCGTACGTCGACCACCTGGAGGATCACGAACCGCTCGAGCTCGCGCATCAGCTCGGCGCCGAACTCCTCCTCCTTGGCCGCGTACCCGTCGCGCGCGTCGGACTGGAACTCCTCGATCAGCGCGTCGCGCGTGATCTCGGGGAGGTCCTCGCGCAGCTCGGCCGCGGTGATCTCCGTCTCGTACAGCGCGGCCATCGCGTTCGTCAGCGCCCCGAGGTCCCATTCCTCCGAGTACTCCTCCTGCGTGAACTGGAGCACCGTGTCCTCGACCACCTCGTCGATCCACAGGCCGACCTGCTCGGACATGTCCTGGCCCTCGAGCACGTCGCGGCGCTGCTCGTAGATCCGTCCGCGGTGCCGGTTGAGCACGTCGTCGTACTTGAGGACGTTCTTGCGCATGACGAAGTTCTGCTCCTCGACCTTCTTCTGCGCGCCCTCGATCTGCCGGCTGAGGATCTTCGCCTCCATCGGCTGGTCGTCCGGGATCTTGAAGCGCTCCATGATCCCCTTGATCCGGTCGCCGGCGAACAGGCGGACGAGGTCGTCCTCGCCGGAAAGGTAGAAGCGCGTCTCGCCCGGGTCGCCCTGGCGGCCGGAGCGGCCGCGGAGCTGGTTGTCGATGCGGCGCGACTCGTGGCGCTCGGTGCCGACCACGTACAGGCCGCCGAGCTCGCGCACGCCCTCGCCGAGCTTGATGTCGACACCGCGGCCGGCCATGTTCGTCGCGATCGTGACCGAGCCGGGCTGGCCTGCGTTGATGATGATCTCCGCCTCGCGCGCGTGCTCCTTCGCGTTCAGCACGTTGTGCTTGACGCCTTGGCGCGTGAGCAGCTGCGAGAGGTACTCCGACGTCTCGACGGCGATCGTGCCGACGAGCACCGGCTGCCCCTTCTCGCTGCGCTCCTTGATGTCGCGCGCGACCGCGTTGAACTTGCCTTCCTTCGACTTGAACACGAGATCCTGCTCGTCGGCGCGCGCGACCGCGACGTTGGTCGGGATCTCGACCACGTTGAGGTTGTAGATCTCGACGAACTCCTTCTCCTCCGTCTTCGCCGTACCGGTCATGCCGCCGAGCTTCTCGTACAGGCGGAAGTAGTTCTGGAGGGTGATCGTCGCGAGCGTCTGGTGCTCCTCCTGGATGCGGACGCCCTCCTTCGCCTCGACCGCCTGGTGCAGGCCCTCGCTCCAGCGGCGGCCCTCCATGATCCGGCCGGTGAACTCGTCGACGATCTTCACCTCGTCGTCCTGGACGACGTAGTCGATGTCGCGGTGGTACAGCGACTGCGCCTTCAGCGACTGCGCGAGATGGTTGACCACCTGTGCGTTGCGCGGGTCGTACAGATTCTCCATCCGCAGCGCGCGCTCGACCTTCTCGACGCCCTTCTCGGTCACGGCGACGGTCTTGTGCTTCTCGTCGAACTCGTAGTCCGCGCCCGCGTCCTCGGCGGCGCCCTTCGGGTCGCCGGGATGGGACTCGAACGGGATCAGCGTCGGCGCGATGCGCGCGAAGTCGTAGTAGAGCTGCGCGGCGGTCTCCGGCTCGCCGGAGATGATCAGCGGCGTGCGCGCCTCGTCGATCAGGATGGAGTCGACCTCGTCCACGATGGCGAAGTGGTGGCCGCGCTGGACGATCCCCTCGAGCTGCACCGCCATGTTGTCGCGCAGATAGTCGAAGCCGAACTCCGAGTTCGTCCCGTACGTGACGTCGCTCTGATACGCCTCGCGCCGCGGCTCGAACGGCATCATGTTCTCGATGTAGGCGGTGCGCATGCCGAGCGCCTCGAACACGGGGCGCGTCCACTCGCGGTCGCGCTGGGCGAGGTAGTCGTTGGTCGTGACGAGGTGCGTGCCCTGGCCGGCGATCGCGTTGAGATACAGCGCCTGCGTGGCGACGAACGTCTTGCCCTCGCCGGTCTTCATCTCGGCGATGTCGCCCTCGTGCAGCACGATCCCGCCCATCAGCTGAACATCGAAGAGACGCACGTCCATCGTGCGCTTGAACGCCTCGCGGATGGCGGCGAACGCCTCGAACAGCAGCTCGTCGAGCGTCTCGCCGTTCGCGAACCGCTCCCGGAACTCGACCGTCTTCGCGGCGAGCTCCTCGTCCGACAGGGCCTCGTACTCGGGCTCGAGCGTGCCGATGTACGCCGCCTGCTGGGCGAGCCGCTTGAGTCGCCGGCCCTCGCCGACGCGGAGGACCTTCTCGAAGGAGCCGAGCTGCTGGACCATGGAGGAAGGGTAGCGGTCAGAGCGCGGACGCTCGGACCTCCCACAGGTCGCCGTCGAGCCGGTCCGCGTGAACCGTGTACTCCCGTCCCTCGCGGGCCCCCCGCTCCTCCAGGACCGGGAAGGAGCCGAACGTGCGGGCGTCGTCGATGCTCAGCGTGGTGCCGTCGACGGTGTGGGTGACCTCGAGCGTGTCGCCGCCCGGTCCGTCCGGGAGCTCCAGCACCTCGATCCGCCGCGCCTGCACCGCCCAGAGCGTGTCTCCGCGACGGACCGCCCTGGCCCGGTACGGCGGCTTCACCTCCTGCTCGACCGCCGTCGCCAGCGGCTCGAGGGAGCCGTCCGGCCCCTGCTCGACGAGCAGCGTCCCGTCCGGAAGGGCGACGAAGGTGACCTCGTCGCCGTCGAGATCCGGGGCCTCGGCGGTGACGGTCGCGTCCCAGGCACGTGGGCGATGGAGGCCGTGGATGCCCGTCTCGAGCATCGGCGGCCGCGGATCGACCGGCTCCGGCACCGGATCGACTCCCAGTCCCAATCCCGCCTCGCGGGCCAGCTTCTCGTGCAGCGGCTCGCTGCGGCGGAAGAGCCCCACGCCTACTCTGCGGGCTCGGGCTGGGCAGCCTCGGCGGCAGCGGCGGCCTCCGCGGCTGCCGCCTCTTCCAGGAGCGCGTGCTTGTCCACCGACTTGCGGCGCCCGGCCTTCTTGTCGCGCTCGTCCTTGATCTGGCGGATCAGCTTGTCGGTCAGCTCGTCGATCGACGCCTTCATGTCCGGGGACGACTCGCGCGCGCGCAACGTGTGCCCCTTGAGCCAGACGGTCGCCTCGGCCACCTGGTTCGCGGAGATGGACGGATTGCGCTCGACGGCCAGCTCGACCTCCACCCGGACGGGATCGCTCAGCTGCTTGTCCAGCTTCGCCAGCTTGCGCTCGGCGTAGCTGCGGATGGAGTCGCTCACCTCGAGGTTCTTGCCCTTGACCTGGAGTTGCATCGCGCTGCCTCCTCGATCGGACTTCCTATCCTTGTTGTAACACCATTCCAGGGTTACGCACCGCCCGGGCGAAGGTGACCACGACGATCGTCCTCGCGCCCACCACCCGAAGCGCGGAGGCGGCGGCCGAGACGGTGGCGCCGGTGGTGTACACGTCGTCGACGAGGACGACCCGGCCCGGCGCACGCGCGCTGCCGCGGAAGGCGCGGGCGACGTTGCGACGGCGCTCCGCGAGCTCGAGACCGCGCTGGCGGCGGGAGGATCCCGTTCGCTCCAGCAGCGACGCGCAGGGGAGCTCCCAGCGTTCGGCCAGCGCCCGGGCGAGCCGCTCCGCAGGATGGTGGCCGCGCTCCAGCCGGCGTCCCGAGTCGGGCGGGACGAACGTCACGATTGCCGCGACGTGCGGGCGCGGCACCGCATCCGCGACGATCTGGGCCGCATCGCCGGCGAGCCCGCGCAGGCCGCGTTCCTTCCAGCCGGCGACGATGCGGCGGACCGCGGCGTCATACGCGACCGCCGCCCGCGCCGACGCGAACGCGAGCCTGCGTCCCGCGCACTCGCGGCAGCGCTGGACCGGCCATGCCGTCGGCGCGCCGCAGCGCTCGCACAGCGGCGGACCGATCCGCGGCAGCCGTTCGACGCAGCGGGTGCAGAGCTGCGTTCCGCCCTCGCCGCAGACGAGGCAGCGGCGCGGCAGCAGCAGGTCGAGCACGCGCTCGACGCTAGCGCGCGAAGCGTCACGGGAAACGCGCGACTTCTAGACGGCGGCTTCGGCCTCGCGCAGCAGCAGCTCGAACTGCGCGTAGGCGGCGCGCCACGTGTCCGCGGCCTGCAGCTCGAGGCCGAACGGCTCCAGCAGCTCCGCCGGCGACGCCGATCCGCCCGCGGCGAGGAAGTCGAGATAGAGCGGCACGAACGACTCCGGGTCCTCGTGGTAGCGGCCGTACAGGAGCAGCGCGACGAGGTGCGCGAACGAATACGCGTACGTGTAGAAGCGGACGTGGATGAAGTGAGGGATGTACGACCAGCCGAGCCGGTAGCCGTCCGGCAGGGCGACCGAGTCGCCGTAGTACAGCCCGTTCTCCTCGAGCCAGATCTCCGACAGGCGCTCCGGCGTGAGCGTCCGCCCCTCGGCGCGCAGTGCGTACGCGCGCTGCTCGAAGCGGGCGAGCACGACCTGACGGAAGATCGCCGCCATCGCGTGCTCGAGCCGGTCGATCACGAGCGCGCGGCGCGTCTGCGGATCCGACTCGAGCTGCAGCAAGTAGTCGTCGGCGATCAGCTGCGCGAACGTCGACGGCACCTCGGCCATCGCGATCCCCGTGCGGTGCGAGCGGTAGGTCTGCCGCTCGAGCGAGAGCGCGCCGTGCGTCGCATGGCCGAACTCGTGCGCGAGCGTGACCACGTCGCGGAACCGTCCGGTGTAGTTCAGCAGCACCAGCGGCAGGATCTCCTTCGTCACGGTGGTGCAGTACGCGCCGCTCGCCTTCCCGGCGCGCGGCGACGCATCCACATGGCCGGCTTCGAGGCAGTTGCGGAAGACCTCCGCCAGGCGCGGCGAGAAGCCCGCGAACGCGGCGTCGACGATCTCCACCGCCTCGCCCCACTCGAAGTCGCGTCCCTCGCCCACCGGCGCATACTGGTCGGCGAGATCGAGCCGGTCGAGCCCGAGCAGCTTCGCCTTCGCGCCGAACCAGCGGCGGCCGAGCGCGTAGCTCTCCTGCGTGGCGGCGATCATCGCATCGACGGTGGCCGCGTCGAGCTCGTTCCGCATGTTCGTCGGCTGCATCGGATCGGTGAAGCCGCGGACGCGATCGAGGCCGAGGCGGTCGCCGACGAGTGCGTCGTAGCAGGCCGCGAGCACCTCGGTGCGCGGCTCGAGCCCTTCGTACAGCGCCGCCAGCGCGCTGTGGCGCAGGTCCCGCTCGGGCCGGTACATGTACGACAGGATCACGTTCACGGAGTGCGGCTCGACGCCGTCGCCCGCATCGAACGGGATCTCCAGCGTCGCGATCTGGCGGTCGTGCAGCGACGACCACGACGACACCGCGGGCGTGCGCGCGTTCAGCGCCTGCTCCTCCGCCTCGCTGAGCACGTACGGCTTCTCGTCACGAAGGGTGCGCAGCTTGTGCGCGTAGCCGGCGAGCTCCGGCGATGCGAGCAGCGCCTCAGCCGGCTCGTCGTCGAGCGCGATCCATTCGAGGTCGACGAACACGAGCTGGTTCTCGATATCGGCGCCGCGCTCGCGTGCGAACGTGGCCAGGTCGTTCGCCTCCACGTCGGCCGCGTCCATGTTCACGCGCGAGCTGCCGTAGACGAACAGGCGGGCCGCCTCCTGCTCGAGCAGGTCGCACTCGTCGAGGAGCGCCGCCAGCCCGGCGGCGTCGAGATCCGCGATCCGGCCGCGGTACCGCTCGGCGAAGGCGGTCGTGCCGGCGACGAGCTCGGCCCACTGCGCGCGCGCCTCGTCCGCGCCCGCGCAGAGCTCGGAGAGGTTCCATCGCACATCCTCGACGCTCGGCGAAACCCCGGACATCGACATGAATCTAGTCGAGTCCGTAGGTGTCGCGGGCGGGGAGCCCACCGAGGGCCCGCAGGCGGTTGTCCGCGTCCAGCAGCTGGTCGGCGTCACCGATGTCGCGCCAGTCGCCGTCGAACATGTACCCGAACACCGGCACGCGCGGGAACAGCCAGGCGATCAGGCGGCCCGGCTGGTCAGGAGAGTTGCCCTCGCCGAGATAGGTGCGGACGAGCGGGACGTGCGTCCGGTGGTAGAGGTAGGTCGCCGTCGCGGCGAGCGTCGAGCGCGGGTGCGGCGGCTTCTCCTCGAACGACTCGACACGATCGCCCTCGCCGAGCGCGACGATCCCGTACTTCATCGCCAGGTCGAGGTCGCCGACGTCCTGCACAGCCAAAGCGCTCGCCTCGCCCTTGCCCCGCCACCAGGCGACGTAGTCGGCGAGACTGAAGTCGAAGAGATTGTCGCCGGCCACGACGAGCAGATCGTCCCCGTCGAGTCCGGCGCGCTTGACGACGAACTCGATGTCGCCGATCGCACCGAGCCGGTCGTCCTCGCTCGTGGTGCCGTCGTCGTGGACGACGACGCCGTCGCGGCCCGCGGCCCACGCGTCGAACGCCGCGGCGAACTTCCCGTTCGTGACCACGTGGACAGCGTCGATCTCGTCCACCTCGCCGATGCGATCGAGGATGTGGTCGATCATCGGCCGCCCGCCGACGGGGAGCAGCGGCTTCGCGACGGTAAGGGTGAGCGGATAGAGGCGGGTGGCGTAACCCGCCGCGAGGACGATCGCCTTCACGCGGCGAGCGACTCGACGTACGGCGCGCGATGGATCCCGCGCTCGGTCACGATCGCGGCGACCAGAGCCGCCGGGGTCACGTCGAACGCCGGGTTGCGCGCCGGGAAGCGGGCCGTCACCTCGGCGGGGTCGCGCTCCTCGATCGGGATGGAGGCGCCGGTCGGCGTGGCCAGATCCACCGTCGAGGTGGGCGCGACGACGTAGAGCGGGATTCCGTGATGGGCCGCGAGCACGGCGAGGGAGTATGTCCCGATCTTGTTCGCCGTGTCGCCGTTGGCCGCGATCCGGTCGGCGCCGGTGACGATCAGGTCGATCTCGCCGCGGAGCATGAGCGAGCCCGCGGCGGAGTCGGCGATGACCGCGTGCGGGATCCCGACCGTCTCCAGCTCCCACGCGGTGAGGCGCGCGCCCTGCAGCAGCGGCCGCGTCTCGTCCACGAGCACGCGCTCGAGCAGGCCGCGCTCCCACGCCGCGCGCAGCGCTCCGACCGCGGAGCCGTAGCCGCCGGTGGCAAGACCGCCGGCGTTGCAGTGCGTGAGCGCGCGCGAGCCCGGCGCGAACAGCTCGGCGGCGTGGGCGGACATGCGGCGGCAGCGGTCGACCTCGTCGCGGTGGAGCGAGCGCGCCCGCTCCGTCGTCGGGTCGTCGTGCATCTGCGCGAGCGCCCACGGCAGGTTCACCGCGGTCGGCCGCGACGCGGCGAGCACCCGTTCGGCCGCGTCCATGTCCTCTCCGCGCAGCGCCGCGAGCGCGAGACCGTACGCCGCGGCGACGCCGATCGCCGGTGCGCCGCGAACGACCATCGTCCGGATCGCGACGGCGACCTCGGCGGCGGATGCGCAGACCACGTCGACCTCCTCGTCCGGCAGCTTCCGCTGGTCGAGCAGGACAACAGCCGGAACGGACTCGTCCAGCCGAACGATACGGTCCGGTTCGAGCTCGTCCCTCATGGCCCGAACGGCCACGTCCCGGTGCCTGGCACCGAGCCGTGGCTCGAGAGGACAGGTGTCCCGATAGGCGTCATGTGCGATCTCGCTCTCCGACAGGGATCGCGCACCGCCACCGGCCGAAACGGCCACGTCCCGGTGCCTGGCACCGGGACGTGGCTCGAAGGGGCGGGTGCGAGGGACGGCTCAGGTGCCCTCGTCCCACGAGGCGAGGTACTTCGCCTGCTCCTCGGTGAGCCGGTCGATGTCGACGCCCATGGTCGCGAGCTTCAGGCGCGCGATCTCCTTGTCGATGTCGGCCGGCACCGGATAGACCTTCCGGTCGAGCTCCCCCGCGTGCTGGACGGCGTACTCGACGCCGAGCGCCTGGTTGGCGAACGACATGTCCATCACCAGCGCCGGATGCCCTTCCGCGGCGGACAGGTTGACGAGGCGGCCGTCGGCGATGAGATACAGCCGCCGGCCATCGGCGAGGGTGAACTCCTCGACGAACTCGCGGGCGATCCGCGTCTCCGACGCGAGCTCCCGCAGCGCCGGGATGTCGATCTCGACGTTGAAGTGACCCGTGTTGCAGAGGATCGCGCCGTCCTGCATCCGCTCCATGTGCGCACGCGAGATCACGTGCTTGTCGCCCGTCGCGGTGCAGAATAGGTCGCCGATCTCGGCCGCCTGCTCCATCGTCATCACGTCGAAGCCGTCCATCACGGCCTCGAGCGCCGGCATGGGATCGACCTCGGTGACGATCACGTGCGCACCCATGCCGCGGGCGCGCGACGCGACGCCGCGCCCGACCCAGCCGTAGCCGGCGATGACGAACTTCTTCCCCGCGAGGAGGACGTTCGTGGCGCGGATGATCCCGTCGACGGTCGACTGGCCCGTGCCGTAGCGGTTGTCGAACAGGTGCTTCGTCTTCGCCTCGTTGACGGCGATGATCGGGAAGCCGAGCTTGCCCTCCGCCTCCAGCGCCTTCAGCCGGATCACGCCGGTGGTCGTCTCCTCCGTGCCGGCAATGATGTCGCCGAGCTGCTCGCGCCGGGCCGAGTGCAGGACGCCGATCACGTCGGCGCCGTCGTCCATGGTCAGGTGCGGCTTGTGGTCGACGGCGGCCTCGATGTGCGCGTAATAGGTGTCGTTGTCCTCGCCCTTGATCGCGAATGTCGAGATGTCGTACTCCTCGACGAGCGCGGAGGCGACGTCGTCCTGCGTCGAAAGCGGATTCGACGCGCACAGCACGACGTCGGCGCCGCCCCCCTTCAGCGTCCGCATCAGGTTCGCCGTCTCCGTCGTGACGTGGAGGCACGCGGCGATGCGGTAGCCGGCCAGCGGCTGGTCCTGCTCGAACCGTTCGCGGATCGCGGCGAGCACCGGCATCTGCCGGTCGGCCCACTCGATCCGCCGCTTGCCCTCGGCGGCGAGGGCGAGGTCCTTCACGTCGTAGCGTTTCGTTGTTGCCATCGTGTCCTTTCGCTTATGCGGCGGTCAGAAGTCGCTCGTGCTTGCGCTGTTCCCACTCGACCCACGCCAGGTCGTCGGCGCCGGCGAGCCAGCCGTCGACGGCCTTCCGTAGCTCCGGCTCGCGCCGGAGCCGCGCCGCGAAGACGAGGTCGGAGATCTCGAGGCCGAAGCGGGAGCGCAGCTCGCGGAGCGAGCGGAGCTGGTTCAGCTCGCGCAGCCCGTAGAGCCGGTAGCCCGTTCCGGTGCGGGACGGAACGACGAGGCCGATCCGCTCGAGGTAGCGGAGCATGCGCGGCGACCAGTCCGTCCGCGCAGCAGCCTCCCCGACCTTCAGCCCGTCCACGTCCGCAACCCTAACACACGTATGTCAAGGTCTGCGCAGACAGCTGATCAGCCCCGATCTGGAGGTGATCCTGAAGACCCCGTCGCGGGCGATCGCCTGCTCGACCCCGGCGCGGACATGGTCCAGCTCGCCGCCCGCGAAGGACGAGCTGGAGCGGACGTACGCGAGCACCGGCTCGACCTCCGTCACCGCCAGCTCATTCTCGAACCGCTCGACGCGCACGTCGGCGAAGAACGGCTCGAGCTGCGACGGACCGGTCTCGAGGCCGAACGCCTCGATGAAGTCCGCGAACCGCCAGCGCGGGCCGACCAGATCGACCAGCTCCTGCATGGAGCCGCGTCCGACCGTGGAGGCGTGGAAGAAGCCGCCGGGAGCGAGCACGCGCGCGACCTCCGCGAACGCCTTCGGCCGGTCGGGCACGTGGTAGAGCATGTGGTTCGCGAGCACGACGTCGAAGGACGCGTCCTCGAACGGAAGCTCCTGCAGGTCCGCGACGAGGTACGCGGCGCGGTCGCCGAGCACCGTCCGCGCCGCGTCGAGCATCCCCGGTGAGAAGTCGGTGAGCGTCAGCTTCCAGCTCGGGTCGATCCGCTCGAGGTTGCGCCGCCACAGCAGCGCGGGGCCGCAGCCGGCCTCGAGCAGGCGCGCCCCGGGCGGCGGAGCCTCACGTTCGAACAGCCACTCCGTCCAGTGCGGGTTCGTGGAGAAGCGGACGTGGAGCGCGACCCGCGCGCGAAAGTTCGCGTCGGTTGCGTACTGGGCGCGGAGCCGGTCGCTCAAGGCTCGGACGTGCCGGCGCGGCCGTACGCGTCCTCGATCCGCACGACGTCGTCGAGGTGCGGCGTCGAGACCTCGAGGATGGTCGTGTCCTCGATGGCCGTGACGCGGTGCACGGTGCCGGGCGTGAAGTGGAAGCTCGCGCCGGCGGCGATCGAATCGGTGATCAGCTCGGCATCCCCCACCTCGCCCAGCTCGAGCCGCGCCAACCCGCTCTGGACGTACCAGCTCTCGTCCTTGTGCTCGTGGTACTGCAGGCTGAGCGACTGCTGCGCGCGGACGAACAGCACCTTGCCGACGTACGTGTCGGTGTGCGCATAGATCAGCTCCCAGCCCCACGGCTTCTCGATCAGGCGCGACTCGGACGCCCACTTGTCCTGCGTGCTCATCCCAGCCTCCTCAACCCAGCCTCCGCAGCGGACGCCAGTCGGGGTGTTCGTGCATGAACTCCTCCGCCTTCCGCAGATCCTTCGGCGTGTTCACGGTCAGCCACACGCCCTCGTGCCGGTACGCGCGCAGCTTGCCCTCTCCGGCGAGCTCGGGGAAGGTGCTCTGCTCGTGGTCGCCCCGCTCCGGCAGCCGCGCGAGCGCCTCCTCGCCGAGCGCGTACACGCCCGAGTTGACCCAGTGCGGCAGCATCGGCGCCTCGCGGAAGCCGGTCACGGTGCCGTCGTCGGCGAGATCGACGACGCCGAACGGCGAGTGCACCTGCGCCACGACGATCGTCGCGGCTGCGCCCGTGCTCGCGTGGTCCGTCAGCAGCGCGCGCATGTCGACGTCGAGCAACTCGTCGCCGTTCAGCGCGAGCACGGTCCCGGTCTCCTGCCGGTGCGACGCGGCCAGGCGGAGGCCGCCGCCGCGCCCGAGCGGCTCGGGCTCGCCGACGGGGACGATCTCCGCGCCGAGGCCGGCGAGCGCGTTGACGAACACGGCCTCCTGTCCGGCGCGGCACGCGACGATCACGCGCGTCACGCCCGCGCCGACGAGCCGCGCCACCGTGTACTCCGCCAGCGGATAGCCCCCGACCGGCACGAGCGGCTTCGGGTGTCCCTGCGCCGCCTCGCCCAGCCGCTCCGCCTTGCCGCCCGCAAGGAGCAGAGCTTCCATCAGCCGCTGAGCTCCGTCACGTGGTTCGGGCGGCCGATGCCCTCGTACTCGAAGCCGGCCTCCCGTACCGCGACCGGATCGAGCAGGTTCCTCCCGTCGACGATCAGCGGCCGCGCCATGGCGTCGCGCACCTCGGGCGACGCGAGCGCGCGCAGCTCCGGCCACTCGGTGACGATCACGGCCGCGTCCGCACCGGTGACCGCCTCGAGCACGGAGCCGCACAGCGTCACTCCGGGAAGATCGTCCGGCGACGCGACGGGGTCCCAGCCGCGCACCTCGGCGCCCTCGGAGAGCAGGCGGTACGCGACCACGCGGCTCGGCGCCTCGCGCATGTCGTCCGTGTTCGGCTTGAACGCGAGCCCGAGCAGCGCGATCGTCTTCCCGCGCAGCGGCCCGAGGTGCCGCTGCAGCTTCGACACGACGCGCCGCTTCTGCAGCTCGTTCACCTCCCAGACGGCCTGGAGGAGCAGGAACGGATAGCCGGAGTTTCCGGCGAGCTGCTTCAGCGCCGTCACGTCCTTGGGGAAGCACGATCCGCCGAAGCCGATGCCGGCGCGGAGGAAGTGCGGGCCGAGGCGGTGATCGAGGCCGACGCCCTTCGCCACGTCGACGACGTCGGCGCCGACGAGCTCGCAGACGTTGGCGATCTCGTTGATGAAGCTGATGCGCGTCGAGAGGAACGAGTTGGCGGCGAGCTTGACCAGCTCCGCCGACGGCACGTCGGTGCGGACGACCTCGGTCTCGATGCCGGTGTGCAGGCCGACGACGCGGTCGCCGTCCTCCGGGTCGAACGCGCCGACGACGATCCGGTCGGGCGCGCGGAAGTCCGTGACGGCGCTGCCCTCGGCGAGGAACTCCGGATTGGCGACGTAGCCGACGTTCGCCAGGCCACGCGCGTCGAGCCGCTCACGCACGCGCTCGCCGGTCCCGACGGGCACGGTGCTCTTCATCACGACGAGCGGCCGCCCGGTCAGCGTCGCCGGCAGCTCGTCGACCACCGACCAGACCGCGGAGAGGTCGGCGTCGCCCGAGTACGTGGGCGGCGTGCCGACGGCGACGTAGAGGAACTCGGCGCCGTCGACGGCCTCGTGGACGTCGAGGGTGAAGGTCAGCCGCTCGGCGTTCTTGCGCAGCACCTCGTCCAGGCCCGGCTCGTAGATCGGCACCTCGCCGGCACGCAGCCGCTCGATCCGCTCCGGCACGACGTCGCGGAGCACGACCTCGTGCCCGAGGTCGGCGAAACAGGCCCCCGTGACGAGGCCGACGTACCCGGCGCCGAACATCGCGATCCGCGACACGGGCGAGAGCCTACTTCCCGAGCGGCTGGAGGCCCTTGGCGATCGCGATCATCGTCTCGTTCGACAGCTCGTCGAGGAGCGTGTTCACGACCCAGTAGCTCGCGCCGCCGTAGCGCAGGACGATCATGTGGATGTGCCCGCCGACGGTGTACAGCTGGTAGGTGCGGTGGTTGGCGCGGAAGTGCCCCGTCGGACTCCGGAGGATCGGCGCGCTCGTCCAGTTGGTCTCCTCGACCTGGTAGTAGACGTTGCCGGCGCCGGTGACGAACGTCATCACCGCGGCCCGCGTGTGCGGGGCGGGCTTGTAGACGCGGAAGCCCTCGAGCGACGAGAGCGTCGATCCGCTCGCGATCGTGTGCGGCACCAGCGGCTTGAAGTGGAGGAGCTTTTGCGCCTTTGCGTTTTGCAGCGAGGTGAGCGTCAGCCCCGGGTTCGTCGTGACCGCGGCCGGCTGCGGAGTCGGCACCGGCGCCGGCGGCGTCGGAGCGATCAGGTTCCCGGTGAAGTCGGTGCCGACGATCACCACGGTCAGCGGATTCCCTGCCTCCTGCGCGTACGGCGCGATCTCCGGCGTCAGCGCGGCGATCGTCACATCCGAGCCGAACAGCGCAGCGATCTGCTGCGCCGCGTCGCGCGAGAAGGCCTGCACCGGGTCGTAGTAGATCCGCGTCGTCGTGTAGTCGTGGGACGGCGCATCCGCCTTGATCTGCTGCGGCAGCTGCGCCGCGTGGTAGCCGAGCTGGGCGATCTTGTACGACGTGTCGCGCGCGAAGCCGAGAATCGTCGTCCCGTTCAGCACGAGCGTCGACACCTGCGAGGGCTGGAGCTTCACCGTCGGCTTCGGCTTGGGCTTCAGGCCGAGCGCGGTCGCGTTCGCGCGCGGCGCCTGGGTGACGTCGGGGTTGACGAACGAGGTCACGGCCTCCTGAATCGCCGACGGCGGCGCGATCAGCTCCGCGTTGTACGGGCCGTACGGCTGGAGCTCGCTCGGGCTGATGGAGTTGCGGAACAGGTGCCCCGCCTGCAGGTGATACGCGAGGCCGGCGTAGGACAGGATCTCGCCCATGCTCGGCGCGCCGCCGCCCGCGCGGCCGATCTCGATGCTGTGCTTCATCGAGCCGATGATCGCGGGGATCTGCAAGAGCGAGAAGCCGCTCGCGAACCGGTCCTTCAGCGCCTCGATGAACAGCTGCTGGCGCGCGGTGCGGTAGATGTCCGAGTCGGTGTGCCGATAGCGGACGTAGTCGAGGGCCTGCTCGCCGTCGAGCTTCTGGTAGCCGGGCTGGAGGTCGATCTTCGCAAAGCCGCCGGGACCGCCCTGCGTGTTCAGGTAACGCCGGTCGACCTGGATGTAGACGCCGTGCAGCTTGTTCACGAGCAGCTTGAACCCGTGGAAGTCGACGGTGATCAGGTAGTTGACCGGTAGTCCGGTCAGGTGCTCAACCGTGTCGAGGGTGCCCTCCGCGCCGCAGGTCGACCAGGCCGAGTTGATCCGGTCGGTGGTGCGCGGCACGTCCGAGCCGTTGCAGAAGATCGGCACGACGAGATCGCGCGGGAACGAGAGCATGGACAGCGTGTTGTTCGTCGGGTCGGCGCGGATCAGCATCACCGTGTCGGACCGCGACCCGGACGCGCCGAAGCCGTCCGACCCGGCGCGCGCGTCGTAGCCGATGAGCAGCGCGGTGGCCGGCTGTGACGGGCTCGCGATCGGGTGGAGATCCTTCTGCGCAGCCTTGACCGGAGCCGAGTGCGCGCTGATCGCCTGCAGCGTCTGGTGCCCGTAGAGGTAGAGCCCGCCGGCGAGTCCCGCGCCGACGACGAGGAGGGCGATGAAGACCCAGCCGAGGAACTGTAGGAGGAAGCGTCCGGTCGAGCGCCGCGGCGGCTCCGGCTGCGTGTACTTGTGCACCGGCTCGACCACGATCGGCGGAAGGACCGTGCGGCCGTTTCCGTTGCCGTTGAGGGTCGCCGCGCGACCCATGCCTCTCTTCAGCGTCGTCCGCATGGGTTAAGTCGGCGCCCTGACGGGGCCTGAGTCGAGAATAGCGGAGCCCGCGGCCGGGTCCGCGGACCGTCGGTCCGGACCGGCGGCGCTAGGTCGTGTTCCCGCCGAGGCGGCCGGCGAGCAGCCGGACGAGCTGGGAGACGGCCGAGGACGGCAGCGGCGACCGCACCGAGAACGAGTGCATGACCACCGTCTCGCGGCCCTGCCCGAGCGCGGTCACGTCGCTGACGATCGGCACCGTGGTGCCCTGGTTGGTGATGCCGAACACGAGCCGGTAGTGGAGCGAGCGTTCGGCGGTCGCCGACGGCCGCGGCAGCTTCTCCGCGGAGAGAAGGGTGACGGTGTAGCCGGGGAGCTGGTCGCGTGCGCTCTGCAGCAGACAGCTCCGGAACAGCGCCAGCGTCGAGAGCGCCCAGTCCCGCTTCGCCATCGCAGCCGTCTTGAAGATGTCGACCTCGGTCCCGATCGTCGTCTGGCCCCTCTTGAAGGTCGGGTCGATCCGCGCGGTCTCCACGAGGTTCGACTCGTCGGGCTCCGTCTTGCACGGCGGCGCCGCCGGCGACGCCTTCACGGGCGTCCACCCGGCGGCGAGGTCCTTGAGGTGGAGCCCCAACGACTTCGCGAGCGCCGTGTCGGCCGCCGTATGGCGCTGCTGCGGATCCTTGGGATCGCGCGCAGCCGCCGTCCCGGCGAGCACGAGCGCCGCGAGCACCAGAGCGAGGACCCACGAGGCGCGCATGTCTCGACGCTAGGACGCCGCCGCGGCGCGGTCAAGGACAACGGCCTCGGGCGCAGCATCGGCGCGCCGCGTGTCGTAGCCCAGATTCGGGCCGAGCCAGCGCTCCGCCTCGGCCACCGTCCACCCCTTGCGCGCGGCGTAGTCCTCCACCTGGTCGGGACCGACACGGCCTACGGAGAAGTAGCGGACGTCCGGGTGCGCGAGGTAGATGCCGCTCACGCTCGCCGCGGGAGTCATGGCGAAGCTCTCGGTGAGAGCGAGCCCCGCATCCTCCGCGCCGAGCAGCGCGAACAGCTTCCGCTTCTCCGTGTGGTCCGGGCACGCGGGATACCCGAACGCAGGCCGGATGCCGCGGTAGCGCTCCTCGATCAATTGTTCCTTCGTGAGCTCCGGGCCCGTCTCGTACCACTCGCGACGCACGATCGCGTGCAACTGCTCGGCGAAGGCCTCGGCGAGCCGGTCGGCGACCGCCTTGACCATGATCGAGCGATAGACGTCGTGCTCGGCCTCGTAGCGGGCGACGAGCTCATCGCAGCCGAGGCCGGCGGTGACCGCGAACGCGCCGACGTGGTCGCCGGCCGGCGCGACGTAGTCGGCCAGGCAGCGGTTCGGGCGCGAGTCGCCGTGATCGGACTGCTGCCGAAGAAGATTGAAACGAGCGTCGCCGTTGCCATGTTGGACAACGATATCGTCACCGTCGGACGCCGCCGGCCAGAAGCCGTAGACGCCGCGGGCGCGGAGCAACCCGTCGCGGACGATCTCGTCGAGGAGCAGCTGCGCGTCGTCGTACACCTCACGCGCCGCGGGCTGCTCGAGGATCGCCGGGAAGCGGCCCTTCAGCTCCCACGCGTGGAAGAAGAACTGCCAGTCGATGAACTCACGGAGCGTCTCGAGGTCCGGCTCGACGGAACGAACGCCCCCGAACGCGGGCGCCGGCAGATCCGCGAACGGGACGCGGTGCCGGTTCTCGCGTGCGCGCTCGAGCGACAACAGCGGCTTGCGGTCGCGCTCCTCGTGCTGGCGGCGCAGACGGTCCTGCAGCTCGCGGTTCTCCCCGTCGAGCCGCTCGCGGCGCACCGGATCCAGGAGATCGGACACGACGCCGACCGCGCGCGACGCGTCGTGCACGTGCACCACCGGCTGCCCGTACTCCGGCGCGATGCGCACCGCCGTGTGCTGGCGCGACGTGGTCGCACCGCCGATCAGCAGCGGCAGCGCCAGCCCGCGCCGCTCCATCTCGCGCGCGGCGTCGACCATGTGGTCGAGTGACGGTGTGATCAGCCCCGACAGACCGACGAGGTCGGCGTTCTCCTCCAGCGCGGTGTCGAGGATGCGGTCGATCGGCACCATCACGCCGAGGTCGACCACCTCGTAGTTGTTGCAGCCGAGCACGACGCCGACGATGTTCTTGCCGATGTCGTGTACGTCGCCCTTGACCGTCGCCATGACGATCTTCGCCTGCGTCCGCCCCGCGCCGCCGGCCGCCTTCTCCTCCTCCATGAACGGCTCGAGGTAGGCGACCGCGCGCTTCATCGCCCGCGCGCTCTTCACCACCTGTGGCAGGAACATCTTCCCGGCGCCGAACAGATCGCCGACCACCTGCATCCCCGCCATCAGCGGGCCTTCGATCACGTCGAGCGGCTTGCCGAGCTCCTGCCGCGCCTCCTCCGCGTCCGCCTCGATGAAGTCGACGATGCCGTGCACGAGCGCGTGCTCGAGCCGCTTCGACACGGGTGCCTCGCGCCAGGAGAGGTCGAGCTCGCGGCGCGTCCCCTCGCCCCGAACCGACTCGGCGATGTCGACGAGCCGCTCGGTCGCGTCGGAGCGCCGGTTGAACAGCACGTCCTCGACCCGCTCCAGCAGCTCCGGCTCGATGTCCTCGTACACGATCAGCTGGCCGGCGTTGACGATGCCCATGTCGAGGCCGGCCCCGATGGCGTGGTAGAGGAACGCCGAGTGCATCGCCTCGCGCACGACGTCGTTGCCGCGGAAGGAGAAGCTGAGGTTGGAGATGCCGCCGCTCGTCTTCGCGCCGGGGCAGCGCTCCTTGATCAGCGGCAGAGCCTCGATGAACGCCTTGGCGAAGTTCTCGTGCTCCTCGATCCCCGTCGCGACCGCGAGGACGTTCGGGTCGAAGACGAGATCCTCCGGAGCGAACCCGACCTCGTCCACGAGCAGCCGGTACGCGCGCTCCGAGATGGACACCTTGCGCTCGACCGTCTCCGCCTGGCCCTGCTCGTCGAAGGCCATGACGACGACGCCCGCGCCGTAGCGGCGCACCGCGCGCGCCTGCTCGAGGAAGTGCTCCTCGCCCTCCTTCAGGCTCAGCGAGTTGACGATGCCCTTGCCCTGGAGGCACTTCAGCCCGGCCTCGAGCACCGTCCAGCGCGAGCTGTCGACCATGATCGGCAGCCGCGCCACCTCGGGCTCGGTCGCGATCAGGTTCAGGAACGTGGTCATCGCCTGCTCGCCGTCGAGCAGGTCCGCGTCCATGTTCACGTCGATCAGGTTCGCGCCGCCGCGCACCTGCTCGAGCGCGACCTCGACCGCCTGCTGGTAGTCGCCCGCCTCGATCAGCCGGCGGAAGCGCGCCGAGCCGGTCACGTTGGTGCGCTCGCCGACCATGACGAAGTTCGTGTCCGGGTTGATCGCGAACGGCTCGAGGCCGGAGAAGACGCTGAGCGGACGACGCTCCGGCACGCGGCGCGGCGGCACGCCGTCGACGGCGGCGGCGATCTCGCGGATGTGCTCCGGCGTCGTGCCGCAGCAGCCGCCGACGATGTTGACGAGCCCCGCGCGCGCGAACTCGCCGAGGAAGCGGCTCGTGTCGGCCGGATGCTCGTCATAGCCGCCGAGCGCGTTGGGCAGGCCGGCGTTCGGGTAGCACGCGACCCACGTCGTGGCCGCGTGCGCGAGCTCTTCGACGAACGGGCGCATCTCCTTGCCGCCGAGCGAGCAGTTGACGCCGACGATCAGCGGCCGCGCGTGCTCGACCGACGCCCAGAACGCCTCCGTCGTCTGCCCGGAGAGATTCCGTCCGCTGCGGTCGACGGCGGTGAAGGAGAGCCACAGCGGCAGCTCCGGCGCCTCATCGAGCGCGGCGGCGATCGCGGCCTTGCAGTTCAGCGTGTCGAAGACCGTCTCGATCAGCAGCAGATCGACCCCACCCTCGCGCAGGCCGCGGATCTGGTGCGCGTACGTCTCGCGCACCTGGTCGAAGCTCACCGGCCGGAACGCGGGCTCGTCCACGCGTGGCGACAGCGAGAGGCTGACGTTCAGCGGGCCGACAGAGCCGGCGACGAAGCGCGGCCGGCCGGGCGTGCGGCTCGTCCACTCGTCGGCGGCGCGGCGCGCGAGGCGCGCACCCTCGACGTTCAGCTCGTGGACGACGTGCTCGAGCCCGTAGTCCGCCTGCGCGATCGTCGTCGAGGTGAAGGTGTTCGTCGTGGCGATGTCGGCGCCGGCGGCGAAGTAGCCGTCGTGGATCTTTGCGACGATCTCCGGCCGCGTCACGTTGAGGAGATCGGGATTGCCGGCGACGTCGCGCGGGTGGTCGCGGAACCGCTCCCCGCGGTACGCCTCCTCGCCCCGGACCTCGCGCTGGATCAGCACGCCCCAGGACCCGTCGAGGATCGCGATCCGGTCGCGGAGCAGAGCGTCGATTGCGGTGCGGGTGTCCAGCGCTTCCCTCTCGTTCCCGCCTAACGGGTCCGGGAACGCAACGGGTGCGCTCGCGGGCTCTTTAGGCGTTTGGTAACCCGGTCGCCAAGCTGCCTGTCAAAGCACTCCGGGAACCGAAGGCTAGCAGTGCGATCAGTCGGTAAGGTGGCGCGTTCATGCCGCACGTCCACGACGGAGCGACCCTGCGCACGGCGCTCGCGGAGATCGCGGGCGACTTCTCGTACACCTGGACACCCGGCGCCCGCGCGCTGTTCGAGGAGTTGGCACCCCGGCGCTTCTACGCGCTCGGGCACAACCCGACGGCCCTGCTCTCCGAGCTGACCGACGAGGATCTCGCACAGGCGCTGACGGACGACTACGCCGCTCGCCTGAGCCGCGTGCTGGAGCGCCTCGCCGCCGAGCGGGAGAGCGAGACGTGGTGGCAGAGCCGCGGCGACTCCGACGACCTGCTCGTGGCGTACTTCTCCACCGAGTTCGGCCTCGACGAGAGCCTCCCCATCTACTCCGGCGGCCTCGGCATCCTCGCCGGCGACCATCTCAAGGCGGCCTCCGAGCTCGGCGTCCCGCTCGTCGGCGTCGGCCTCAACTACCGCCGGGGCTACTTCCGGCAGCGGCTGGAGGAGGGCGACCGCCAGGTCGAGCGGTACCCGCGCAACGACACGAGCCGGCTGCCGCAGACACTCGTGCCGATGGCTCCCGTGGTGGAGCTCGCGGACGGGAACGGCGAGCTCGTTTCGATCCGGCTCGGCGTCTGGCGCGTCGACGTCGGCCGCGTGCCGCTCTATCTCCTCGACACGAAGGTCGAGGGCAACCCCGACTGGGCGCGCGCGGTGACCGACACGCTGTACGGCGGCGACCGCGAGAACCGGCTGCGCCAGGAGCTCGTGCTCGGCGTCGGCGGCGTTCGCGTGCTGCGCCGGCTCGGCCTCGTGCCGACGGTGTTCCACCTGAACGAGGGGCACTCGGCGTTTCTCCAGGTCGAACGGCTGCGGGAGCTGGTCGAGGTGGAAGGGATCGATCCGGAGCCGGCGCTCGAGCGGCTGCGCGGCTCCACGGTGTTCACCACGCACACGCCGGTCCCGGCCGGCAACGAGGTCTTCGATCCGGAGCTCGTGCGGCGGAACGTCGGCCACCTCGTCGACGGCTGCAGGCTGTCGTGGGACGCGTTCGCGGAGCTGGGGAAGATGGAGCCGGGCGACAGCGTCTTCGGGCTGACGCCGTTCGCGCTGCGGACGGCTGCGTGGGCGAACGGCGTGTCCGAGCTGCACGGCGCCGTCTCCCGGGAGATGTGGCACGCGCTCTGGCCCGACCGTCCGGTCGACCAGGTGCCGATCACGTCGATCACGAACGGCGTGCACGGGCGCACCTGGATCTCCGACGAGCTGGAGGATCTGCTCGGCCCGGTGGCGCCGGACTACACGCGCGCGTTCGAGCTATCGGACGAGCAGCTCTGGTGGGCGCACCGTGCCGCAAAGGCGCGCATGCTCGAGTTCGTGGCGCGGACGCGCGGCGCCACCGGCCTCGATTCGGAGGTGCTGACGATCGGCTTCGCGCGCCGGTTCGCGACGTACAAGCGCGCGAATCTGCTCTTCAGCCGGCCGGAGCGGCTGCTGCGCCTGCTCGGCGACGCCGACCGTCCCGTGCAGGTGCTGCTCGCGGGCAAGGCACATCCCGCGGACGTCGGCGGGAAGGACGTGATCCAGCACGTCGTCGAGTTCGCGCGCGACGAGGGAGCCGGCGGCCGCGTCGTCTTCCTCCCGGATTACGAGATGACGCTCGCGCGGCGGCTCGTGCAGGGCGTCGACGTCTGGCTGAACACGCCGCGGCGGCCGATGGAGGCGTCGGGCACCTCGGGGATGAAGGCGGCGCTCAACGGCGCGCTGAACTGCTCCATCCTCGACGGCTGGTGGGCGGAGGGCTACGCCGAGTCACGCGGGTTCGCGATCGACGCCGGCGAGGACTTCGGCACCGACGAGGAGCAGGACGCGGCCGACGCCGAGGCGCTGTACGCGCTGCTGGAGGAGCAGGTGCTCCCTGCCTACTACGAGCGCGACGAGCGCGGGCTGCCGGGGCGCTGGATCGAGATGATGCGACACTCGATCGGCGAGCTCGGGCCGCAGTTCAGCACCAACCGCATGGTTGCCGAGTACGTCGAGCGCCTGTACCTGCCGGCGCACCGCGACCTGCTCGGCCGGCGCGCGGCGGCATAGCGGGCCGGCTCAGCCGTGACCGGCGACGCGGAGCTGGTTCTCCGCGTGGCGGATGCGCTGCTCGAGCTGCCACCGGTCCGCGGTCGACTCGCCCGCGTCGACCCGCTCCAGCTCCGCCTTCGCCTCGTCCAGCTGCCGCTGGGCGCGCGCGTCGTCGATCTCGCCCGCGGCGACGGCGTCGTCCACGAGCGCGATCGCCCGGTCCTGCAGCACCTGGAAGAAACCGGGGCCGGTGGCGAACTCCTGGATGTCGCCCTCGGTCACGTGCACCCGCGTCGAGCCGGCCTTCAGCATCGCCACGAGCGGCGCGTGACGCGCGAGCACGCCGATCTCCCCCGCCGCTCCGGGCACGACGACCATCTCCGCGTCTCCCTCGAACGCCGGGCCTTCGGGCGTGACGACGGAGACGGAGAACTTCGCGTGCTCGGCCATCGCTCCTCGCCCTAGGCCGCGGCCGGCTCGCGCATCTGTTCGCCGCGGGCGACCGCCTGCTCGATCGTGCCGACCATGTAGAACGCCTGCTCCGGAAGGTCGTCGTGCTTGCCGTCGAGGATCTCGGTGAAGCCGCGGATCGTGTCCTCGAGCTTCACGAACTCGCCCGGCGTCCCCGTGAACTGCGCAGCGGTGAAGAACGGCTGGGACAGGTAGCGCTCGATCTTGCGGGCCCGCTGCACGACGAGCTTGTCCTCGTCCGACAGCTCGTCGATGCCCAGGATGGCGATGATGTCCTGCAGGTCGCGGTAGCGCTGCAGCACCTCCTGCACGCGCGTGGCGCAGCGGTAGTGCTCGTCGGAGACGATGCCGGGCTGGAGCGCGCGTGAC
Organism: uncultured Actinomycetes bacterium; assembly: GCA_963761665.1. Classification (GTDB taxonomy): domain Bacteria; phylum Actinomycetota; class Thermoleophilia; order Gaiellales; family Gaiellaceae; genus Palsa-739. The sequence continues at coordinate 212,199 of CAVXHM010000005.1, read as the reverse complement.
GTCGAGTCGAGCGGGTCGACCGCCGGATAGATCCCCTTCTCGACGATCGCGCGCGAAAGCGTTGTCGTCGAATCGAGGTGCGCGAACACGTTGGCCGGCGCGGGATCGGTCAGGTCGTCGGCCGGGACGTAGATCGCCTGCACCGACGTGACCGAGCCGGTGCGCGTCGACGTGATCCGCTCCTGCAGCTGCCCCATCTCCGTTGCGAGCGTCGGCTGGTAGCCCACGGCGCTCGGCATGCGACCGAGCAGCGCCGACACCTCGGAGCCCGCCTGGACGAAGCGGAAGATGTTGTCGATGAACAGCAGCACGTCCTGGCCCTGGTCACGGAAGTACTCCGCCATCGTCAGCCCGGACAGGCCGACGCGCAGCCGTGCTCCCGGGGGCTCGTTCATCTGCCCGTAGACGAGCGCGACCTTGTCGATCACGCCCGAGTCGGTCATCTCGAGGATCAGGTCGTTGCCCTCGCGCGTGCGCTCGCCCACGCCGCTGAAGACGGAGACGCCGCCGTGCTGGAGCGCGACGTTGTGGATCAGCTCGGTGATCGTCACGGTCTTGCCGACGCCGGCGCCGCCGAACAGGCCGACCTTGCCGCCGCGGACGTACGGCGCAATCAGGTCGATCACCTTGATCCCGGTCTCGAAGATCTCCACCTTCGGCGAGAGGTCGACGAACGCCGGCGGGTCGCGGTGGATCGGCCAGCGCTCGCCGGTCGCGGCCTCGCCGCCGTCGACGGGATCGCCGATCACGTTCCACACGCGTCCGAGCGTCTGGTCGCCGACCGGAACCGAGATCGGCGCGCCCGTGTCGATGACGTCCGTTCCGCGCGCAAGACCGTCGGTCGTGTCCATCGCCACCGCGCGCACACGGTCGTCGCCGAGATGCTGCTGCACCTCGGCGATCAGCTCGATCGTGCCGCCGCCCTCGACGGGCACCTGGATGCTGAGCGCGTGGTTGATCTCCGGGAGTCCCGCCGGGAAGACGGCGTCGAGGACGACGCCCTTGATCTCGACGATCCTGCCGACGTTGCCGCCGTTCTTCTGCTGATCCGCCATGTGTCTCCTGAAGCGTGGTGGGGTTCGAGTCTAGTTCTCAGCCCGCGAGCGCGTCCGCGCCCGCGACGACCTCGAGGATCTCCTGCGTGATCTCCGCCTGGCGCGCACGGTTCATCGCCAGCGTGAGACTGTCGAGCAACTCTCCTGCGTTCTTCGACGCGTTGCGCATCGCCGTCATCTGCGACGCGAGGAACGCAGCAGCCGATTCGAGCAGCGCCCGGTAGATCTCCGTCTCGAGGTAGACCGGCAGCAGCCGCTGCAGGATCTCCTCGGGCTCCGGCTCGTAGATGAAGTCGCCGCGGAAGGCGCGCTGCTGCTCCTCCGACTCCTCGCCTTCCGCCGCCTGCAGCTTCTCCTCGGGGATCGGGAGCAGGTCGGTCGTGGTCACGCGCTGCACGAGCGCCGAGATGAAGCGGTTGTAGACGAGGACGACGCGATCGACCTCCTCCGTCGTGTAGAGATCGGCCGCCTTGTGCGCCACCGCCTGCGCATCCGCGTACGTGGGCTTGTCGGCGAAGCCGGCCCACTCGCCGGCGATCGCGTACCGCCGGAAGCGCAGCGTCGAGGCGCCCTTGCGGCCGGTGACGAGCCAGACGATCTCCTGGCCGTTCGCGCGGGCCTCGCGCTCCAGATCGAAGGCGCGCCGGAGCACCTGTCCGTTGAACGGGCCCGCCAGACCGCGGTCGCCGGTGACGACGACGACGGCGATGCGCTTCACCTCGTCGCGCCGCTGCATCAGTGCCAGGCTGCGGAAGGACGAGGCGGCGCGCGCCGTGCCGACCATCAGCTCCTGCATCCGGTCCGCGTACGGCCGCATCTCCTCGATCCGCGTCTGCGCGCGCCGCAGCCGCGCGCCGGCAACGAGCTCGAGCGCCTTCGTGATCTTGCGCGTGTTCCGGACGGAGGTGATCCGCCGGCGGATGTCCTGGAGCGAAGCCACTCGCTAGCGCTCGCGGCTTCGCTCTATGTGACGCGACCGTACGGTCATCTCATCTCCTAGGGGAATACGCGCTCGTCGCTAGACGAGTGCGGATTCCTCCAGCACGTTGAAGCCGTTGGTGAACTTCGCGATCTCCGCGTCGAGCTTCGCCGCGAGGTCGTCCGGCAGCTCGCCGGTCTCGCGGATCTGCCTCAGGATCGTCCCCTCGGCGCGCAGATGCTCGCGCAGCTCGTTCTGGAACCGCTGCACCTGCGGCGTCGGGATCTCGTCGAGCATCCCGTTCACGCCGGCGTAGATCGCCACGACTTGCTCCTCGGTGGGCCACGGCTGGTACTGCGGCTGGTTGAGCGACGCGACCATCTTCTCGCCGCGCGTCAACGCCTGCTGCGTCGCGCGGTCGAGCTCCGAGCCGAACTGCGCGAACGCCTCCAGCTCGCGGTACTGCGCGAGGTCGAGGCGGAGCCGGCCGGCCACCTTTCTCATCGCCTTCGTCTGCGCGGCCGAGCCGACGCGCGACACCGAGGTGCCGACGTTCACCGCCGGGCGGACGCCGGAGTAGAACAGGTCGGCGTTGAGGAAGATCTGCCCGTCGGTGATCGAGATGACGTTCGTCGGGATGTACGCGGCGATGTCGCCGGCCTGCGTCTCGATCACCGGCAGCGCGGTGAGGGAGCCGCCGCCGAGCTCGTCGTTCAGCTTGCACGCGCGCTCGAGCAGCCGCGAGTGCAGATAGAAGACGTCGCCCGGGAACGCCTCGCGGCCCGGAGGGCGGCGCAGCAGCAGGGAGAGCTGGCGGTACGCGTCCGCGTGCTTGGAGAGGTCGTCGTACATGACGAGCGCGTGCTTGCCGTTGAACAGGAAGTGCTCGCCCATCGCGCAGCCGGCGAACGGCGCCATCCACTTGATCGGCGCGGCCTCGTGCGCGGCGGCGGTGACGATCGTCGTGTAGTCCATCGCCCCCGCGTCGCGGAGCCGCTCGTACACCTGCACGACCGTCGACGCTTTCTGGCCGATGGCGACGTAGATGCAGTGGACGTCCGTGTCCTTCTGGTTGAGGATCGTGTCGATCAGGATCGCCGTCTTGCCGGTGGTGCGGTCGCCGATGATCAGCTCGCGCTGGCCGCGGCCGACGTTCGTCATCGAGTCGATTGCCTTGATCCCGGTCTGCAGCGGCTCTTTCACCGGCTGGCGCTGGATCACGCCCGGCGCCTTGAACTCGAGCGGCCGCGACTCCGTGCTCTCGATCGGCCCGCGGCCGTCGAGCGGGTTGCCGAGCGGGTCGACCACGCGGCCGAGCAGCCCTTCGCCGACGGGGACGCTGGCGACGCGGCCGGTGCGGCGCACCGGCTCGCCCTCGGCGCAGTGCTCCCACTCGCCGAACAGCGCGGCGCCGACCTGGTCCTCCTCGAGGTTGAACGCGAGCCCGACGACGCCGTGCTCGAGCTCGAGCATCTCCATCGAGACTGCGTTCTCCAGCCCGTAGATGCGGGCGATGCCGTCGCCGACCTGGAGGACGGTGCCGACCTCCGCGAGATCGGTCTCGACGTCGTACTGCTCGATCCGCTGACGCAGGATCGACGTGATCTCTTCAGGGCGCAGCTTCAAGTCTCTCTCCTAGCTCCTCACGAGTTCCTGTCGAAGTCGTTCCAATCGCCCGCGCACGCTCGCGTCCACGCGATACGAGCCGGCCTGCAAGACGAATCCGCCGACGAGGTCCGGGTCGACCTGGCGCGTCGCCTCGACCTTGCGTCCGGCGGCTTCCTCGATCTGGGCGACGATCGCGTTCGCCTCGTCGTCCGTCAGCTCGCGCGCCGTGGTCAGCTCGACGGTCAGCCGACGCTCTTCGCGCGCGATCAGCCGCTCGAACTCGGACGCAATCAGCTCGATCTCGCCGGCCCGGCCCTTCTCCGCCACGAGGCGGAGGAAGTTGGCGAACAGCGGCTCCTCGTCGCCCGCGAGGTCGGACAGGATGCCCGCCTTCGCGGTCGGCTCGAGCTGCGGGTTGCGCAGCACCGAACGGAGCTCGGGCGTCTGCTCGATCGCGGCCGCGAAGTCGGCGAGCGCCTCGTGCACCGGCGCGAGCCGGCCGGACTCCTTCGCCGCCTCGAACAGCGCCTCGGCGTAGATGCGGTGCGCGGCTGACATGGGTTAGACGGTCTCCTCCAGCCGGGAGAAGTCGAGCGCGCCGACCGCCTCGGCGATCAGCTGCCGGTCCTGATCGGCGGAGAGCGAGCGGCCGACCACGCGCGAGGCGGCCTCGAGCGTGAGCTCGGCCACCTCCGACCGGATCTGCTCCAGCGCTCGCGTCGTCTCGGCAGCGATCTCCTTGCGTGTCTCCTCGATGCGCCGCTGCCGGTCCGCCTCGGTCTCCTCGCGCATCCGCTGCTCCATCGACTCGCCGGTGCGGCGCGCCTCGGTGAGGATCGCCTCCGCCTCGCCGCGCGCCTGCGCGATCAGCTGCTTGTGCTCCTCGAGGAGCTTGCGCGACTCGTCCCGAGCGGCGTCCGCCGCCTCGATCGACTGCCGGATCTGCTCGCGCCGCTCGTCGATCATCTTCTGGATCGGACCGAACGCGAACCGCTTGAGCACGAAGAGCGTGATCAGGAAGCAGACGATCGTCCAGATCATCAGACCCGGCGTGACCGAGATGAGTGGGTTGGCGCCGAGCAGCATCAGACCAGCACGTACGCGAGGATCGAGCCGAGCAGGCCGTAGAACACGACGGCCTCCGTCAGCGCGAAGCCGAGCCACTGGATGCCCTGGAGCTCGCCACGGAGCTCGGGCTGACGGGCGACCGACTGGATCATCGAGCCGAAGATGTTGCCGATGCCGACGCCGGCCCCGAGCGCGCCCAGGCCGACGCCGAGCGCGAGACCGATGGCCTTGCCGGCCTTCGTCACGTCGCCAGTCGTCGCGAGAAGCTGGTGGAGCATGCGGTGTTCCTCCTAGTGTGCCGGCTCGATGGCCGAGCCGATGTAGATGGCGGACAGAGCAGCGAAGATGAAGGCCTGGATCGAGACGACGATCACGACCTCGAAGACGTAGAAGACGGCCGCGATCGGGATCACGAACACGGCGAGGATGAGCGATCTGCAGGATGAACAGCAGGCCGATGAACGTCAGGATCAGGATGTGGCCCGCGAGCATGTTCGCGAAGAGTCGGACGCTGAGCGAGATCAGCCGCATGAACTGGCCGAGGATCTCGAGCGGCACGATCAGGAACAGCAGCGCCTTCGGGCGCCTCCGGGACCCAGCTCTTGAAGTAGCGCTTGACGGCGCCGTTCCAGCGGATGCCCTCGACGTGGGTGAAGACGAACGTGAGCAGCGCGAGCGCGAGCGTCACGGAGAGTGACGACGTCGCCGCGTAGATCCCCCACGTCGGGATGCCGTGCCATGTCTCACCCGTCAGCGGGAGCGGGATGAAGCTGATGAGGTTGAGCGATCCAGATGAAGAGCATGAGGGTCGCCACGTACGGGAACCAGCGGCCGATCGCCTTCGACGGCAGCCCCTGCTCCGCAACCTGGACCTGCGCCACCTCGTAGATCTGCTCGCCGACGGTCTGCCGGCGGCCGGGCCGCTTGACGCGCATCAGGCCGAGGCCGAGCAGGATCGTCAGCAACGTCCCCGAGCATCAGGTACGCGACCGCCTTGGTGATCGACAGATTGAGCGGGCCTAGATGGATCGGCACCCACTCGTGCTGCTCGAACTCCGTCGTCGGGTCGAAGGTGCCGCGCGCGAGCGCCGCAGGCGGAGCCGCGAGCGCGAGGGCGGCGACGACCATGAGCCGGCGGAGCCTCACTGCTTCGTCGCTCCGAAGTAGCCGACGAGCGAGAGTCCCAGCTCGAAGGTGTAGGCGAGCGCGTACGTGACGACGGCCGCCACCGCGACGTGCGGCTTGGCCGCGACCGCGGCGAACAGCACGACGAGGATGACGATGAGCTTGAAGAAGAGACCGAACGCCTGCATCGGCGCGCCGAGCGTATCCGTCCGCGATCGCATGCGCGCGAGGAACACGTCGAGGACGTGCAGCGCCACCCAGAGGACTGCTGCGAGGCCCCAGCCCTCCACCGGCCAGCCGGCGATGAGGAAGACCGGCAGCGCCAGCAGCAGCACGATCGAGCCCCCGAGCGCGGGCGCGAGATGCCCCGGCTCCGGCCGCGGCGACGAGAAGAGCGTGCCGAACATCAGAAGGAGTCCCGGTAGCGGACGTAGACGGCGGCGATCCCGCCGAGGATCCCCACGACCGCGCCGACGAGCGCGCCGATCGCGGCGCCGCCGGCGGCCCAGCCGATCAGGAGCCCGATCCCGATGCCGGCGAGGAGAACCGCAAGCAGGAGGCCACCGGCCCCTGCGGGGTTGAGCGACGAGCGAGAGGCGGCCTGCATCCGCGGCGAGAATAGCAGAGCCGGGGTGCCGTTTGTGACAACGGAAGCCCGCGTGACAAGGGAGTTTTCGCACGAGTTCGTGCGTCGCTCTACGATCCGCTCCATGGCCCGGCCCCGCATCCTCCTGATCCACGGCAGCGTCGTCAACGGTGCCTCCACGTGGGCTGCGCAGCGGCCGTTGGCCGACCGGTTCGAGCTGGTCGTCCCCAACCGCCGCGGCTTCCCGCCCGGGCCGGAGATCGACCATGTCGACTACGAGGAGGAGGCAGTCTGGCTGGACGCGTTCCTGGAGCCGGGCACGCACCTCGTCGGTCACTCGTACGGCGGGGTGATCGCGCTGCTCGCGGCGGCGCGGCGGCCGGAGCTGCTCCGGTCGCTGACGGTGGTCGAGCCGCCGGCGATGCGGGCGGCGCGCGGGAATCCGGCGGCGGACGAGGCCGCGGACGACGTCGAGCGCCACTGGGAGCACGGGCCGTCGGATCCGGAGGAGTTCCTGCGCGGCTTCCTCGCCCGGGTGGGCGCGCCGGCGCCGCCGGGCCGGTTCTCGGACGAGCTGCTCCAGGGAGCACGGCTGCTGATGGTGGAGCGGTATCCGTGGCGGGCGGAGATCCCGCTGGACGAGCTGGCGGCGACGAGCTTTCCCAAGCTGGCCGTCTCCGGCGGACACAGCCCCGGCTTCGAGGCGGTCTGCGACGTGCTGGCGGAGCGGCTCGGCGCGCTCCGGGCGATCCTCCCGGGCGAGGGCCACGCGGTGCAGCGGCTCGGCGAGCCGTTCAACGCGCTGCTGGCGGCATTCGTGGAGCGGGCGGAAGCGGCACCCTGACCATTCGGTGCCTGGCACCAACGAGCCGTTTGGTGCCAGGCACCGCGGGCCTGTTTGGTGTCTGGCACCTGACGGCGGTTTGGTGCCAGGCACCTGAGGGCCGTTTGGTGCCAGACACTTCGTCACGAGACCGTGACGAAAAGGCGGTTCAGGCGCTCTTGCGTAGCGGATCGTCGGCCGCGCGCCGCCGCGAGATCGGGTTGCCGATCTTCACGATCTCCAGCACGTAGACGACGTAGACCGAGACGCCGAGCGCCACGAGGCCGATCGCGGCGGCGCCGATCGTCGGCCACAGGTGCCAGACTCCGTTGGCGCGGAAGGGGATGAAACGGGTGGCCAGGGCGGCGGCGGCGAGCGCGATGCACCAGGCCCAGATGGTCAGCGCCGCGCGCGGCTGCGAGAAGCCCCGCCGCAGGAAGCGGTGGTGCAGGTGCGCCTGGTCGCCGACGAACGGGCTCTCCCCGTGCTTCAGCCGGCGGATGACGACGAACGTCGTGTCCGCGATCGGCACCGCCAGCACGAGCAGCGGGAAGAACAACGCCACGGTGGCGGCGGTCTTCAACAGTCCCTGCACGGAGACGGCGGCCAGCACATAGCCCAGGAGCAACGCGCCGGAGTCGCCCATGAAGATCCGCGCCGGATAGAAGTTGTGCCGCATGAAGCCGAGGCACGCGCCGAAGACGATCGCCGAGATCACCGCGGCGTCCGGCTTCGCCAGCGACAGCGCGATCACGCTGAAGGTCAGCCCCGCGATCGCCGCCACACCCGCGGCGAGGCCGTCCATCCCGTCGAGGAAGTTGAACATGTTCATGATCGCGACGATCCAGATCACCGTCAGCGGCCCGCCGACCCACGGCGGCAGCGTGTGGATGCCGATGAACGGGAAGGTGAAACGGCTGACCCAGATGCCGAACCCGACGGGGATCACGGCCGCGACGATCTGGCCACCGAGCTTCTCGAACCAGCGGAGCCCGCGAAAGTCGTCGATCGCGCCGACGGTGACCGCGACCGCCGCGCCGATCAGCAGCCCGCGCGTCTCGCGGCCGAGGTGCACGAACGCGAGCGCCGGCACGAAGATCCCGAAGAACAGCGCGATCCCGCCGAGCCGCGGGATGGGCCGGATGTTCAGCCGCCGCCCGCCCGGCGAGTCGACGACGCCGAACCGCCGCGCCATCTGACCGACCGCCGGCGTCAGCAGCACGACGATCGCGAACGCGAGCAGCGCGCCCCACAGAACCTCCAGGTGGTCCCCGAGGACGTCGAGGACGCTGTAGTGCACGGGACCGACGTCTCGCACCGCGGCGACGACGTTCATCACCCCACCTTACTTCGTGCCGTAGAGGCGGTCTCCCGCGTCTCCCAGCCCTGGGACGATGTAGCCGCGCTCGTTCAGCTCGCGATCGACGGCGGCGCAGACGATGTGCACGTCGGGGTGGCGCTCGTGCACCTCCGCGATTCCCGGCGGCGCGGCCACGATGCAGACCAGCGTCACCGACTGTGCGCCGGCCTCCTTGACCGCGTCGATCGCTGCGACGCTCGAGTGCCCGGTCGCGAGCATCGGATCGAGCACGATCGCGTCGCGCTCCTCCAGGTCGACCGGGAGCTTGACGAAGTACTGCACCGCCTCGAGCGTCTCCTCGTCCCGGTAGAGACCGATGAAGCCGACGCGCGCACTCGACACGAGCGAGAGGACGCCGTCGAGCATGCCCATGCCGGCGCGCAGCACCGGGCACACGGCCACCTTTTTCCCCTTGATCCGCTGCGCCGTCATCTTCTCCAGCGGCGTCTCGATCTCGTGCGGCTCCGTCGGCATGTCCTTCGTCGCCTCGTACGTGAGCAGCAGCGTCAGCTCGTTCACGAGCTTGCGGAAGTGGACGGTCGGCGTCTCCTTGTCCCGGAGATAGCTGAGCTTGTGCGCGACGAGCGGATGCGCGACGACGGTGAGGCGCCGCTCGGCGCTCATGCCGCGTACGTGGTGTAGCCGCGGAACCCGGGATACAGCGGCCGGGAGGCGCAGAGCGCGGCGACGCGCGCGCGCAGGCCGTCGAGGTCCGGAGCGTCGTCGAGCGCCGCGACGATGATCGACGCGACCTCGCGGAAGTCGTCCTCGTCGAAGCCGCGCATCGTCATCGCAGGCGTGCCGATGCGGACGCCGGACGCAACGGTCGGCGGGCGCTCGTCGAACGGGACCGTGTTGCGGTTGACCGTGATGGCCACCTCGTGCAGCCGCTCCTCCGCCGCCTTGCCCGTCCAGTCGGAGTTGCGGAGGTCGATCTGCATCAGATGCGTGTCCGTGCCGCCGGTGAGGATCTCCAGTCCGCCCTCCTGCAGCGACTCGGCGAGCACGTCGGCGTTGCGGCGGATCTGCGCCTGGTACTCGCGGAACGCGTCGGTGCCGGCGATCCGGAAGCACGTCGCCTTCGCGGCGATCGTGTGCTCGAGCGGGCCGCCCTGCATGCCGGGGAAGACGGCGCGGTCGACGGCCTGCGCGTGCTCCTCGCGGCAGAGGATGAAGCCGGCACGCGGGCCCGCGAGCGTCTTGTGCGTCGTGGAGGTGACGAAGTCACAGTGCTCGACGGGATTCGGGTGCAGCCCGGCGGCGACGAGCCCGGCGAAGTGCGCCATGTCGCAGAGCAGCAGCGCGCCGACCTCGTCGGCGATCTCGCGGAACTTGTCCGTCTCCACCGTCCGCGGATACGCGGACCCGCCGCAGACGATCAGCTTCGGCCGCACGTCCTTCGCCTGCGCGAGCACCTCGTCGTAGTCGACCATCATCGTCTCGCGCGAGACGCCGTAGCCGGAGATGGTGTACAGGCGGCCGCTGAAGTTGACCTTGTGCCCGTGCGTCAGGTGCCCGCCGTGGTCGAGCCGCAGCGAGAGAATCGTGTCGCCGGGCTCGAGCACCGCCGCGTAGACGGCCATGTTCGTCTGCGAGCCCGCGTGCGGCTGGACGTTCGCGTGCTCCGCGCCGAACAGCTGCTTCGCCCGGTCGATCGCAAGCTGCTCGATCTCGTCCACCACCTCGCAGCCGCCGTAGTAGCGCTTCCCGGGGTAGCCCTCGGCGTACTTGTTCGTCGGCACGGAACCGACGGCTTCGAGCACCGACGGCCAGGTGAAGTTCTCGGAGGCGATCAGCTCGATCTGGCCGCGCTGCCGTTCGAGCTCCTTACCGAGGAGAGCGGCGATGTCGGGATCGACCTCGTCGAGCCCCGCGCTCGTGAGGTGCTGGAAGGTCTCCTGCGTGGCGGACACTGCAGCTTGATGCTACGCGAGCGCCGCGACGACGCGTGCCAGTGCCTCCGCGGAAGAGGCGGCGCCCTCGCGCACGACGCGCGGCTCGGCGTGGGTGAAGTCGAGCACCGTCGAGGGCGTGCCCGGCAGCTCGCCCGCGTCGACGACGGCTCCGACGCCCTCGAGGATCTCGCGCGGGATGTCCTCGACCCGCCGCGGATCGGCGCCGCCCGGCGGCGTTCGCGCTCGTCGCGACCACGGCGCCGACAGCGGCGAGCACCTGGGCCGACGGCTCGGGCAGCTCCGGCACGCGGACGCCGATCGCGTACGGATTCGGGCCGGCGAGCCACGGGAAGCGGCGGGCCGGGTTCGGCAGGATCAGCGTGTACGGCCCCGGCAGGAGCACGCGCGCGATCGTGCCGGCACGGCCGCGCAGCTCCGGCAGCCGCTCGAGCAGCGCGTCGAGATCGCCCGCGAGCAGCGCCGTCGGCTTCGCCGGCTCCCGCCCCTTGAGCCGGTACAGCCGCTCGCACGGAGCAGCATCGTCCGGGGACGCGCACAGCCCGTAGACGGTGTCCGTCGGCAGGATCACGGGCTCGCCGCTCTGGAGCGCGGCGACTGCCTGCGTCGCATCATCGTCTCCCCTCCACCACGCGGTCGCGGCCGGCGAGATCCGGGGTGATGGCGACGTCGCGATACGACTCCGCCTCGAGCGCGGCCGCGACACCGGCGCCCTGTCCCGCTCCGATCTCGAGCACGAGCAGCTGCGTGCTGGCCGTGCGGGCGATCGCCTCGTGGAATCCGGCTCCGATCAGCGCGACCGCCGGCTCGAACCCCAGCTCCGGCTGCAGGCCGTCGAGCGAGTCGACATACGGCGGATTGGAGACGACGAGGTCCCAGCCCTCCGCTGCGGCGTCGATCCCGCCCTCACGCAGCTCGATCTCGAGGCCGAGCAACTCGCGCGTTCTCGCGCGCGAGCGCCAATGCGTGGACCGAGACGTCGACACCGGTCACCTGAGCATCGGGACGCTCGTCCTTGACCGCGAGCGCGATCGCGCCGGAGCCGACGCCGATGTCGAGGACGCGGGGCGCGTCGGCGCCGTCGATCAGCGCGAGCGCGCGTTCGACCACCGTCTCCGACTCCGGTCGCGGCACGAGCGCACGCGCGTCCGTCTTCAGGGTGAGACGGCGGAAGCCCCATTCGCCGAGGACGTACGCGAGCGGCTCACGCGTCTCGCGGCGCTCGAGCAGCGGCACCCACCCGTCGCCGGCGTCGCGGTCGAGCTGGGCGTAGACGCCGCTGCGCGTGGTGCCGAGCACGTGCGCGAGCAGCAGCTCGGCGTCGACCCGCGGCGTGTCGACGCCGGCGGCGTGCGAGACGGTCGCTCCGCCTCGCGCAGGGCCTCGCGAACGGTCACACCGCGAGGGCGCGCCGGCGCTCCTCCGAGGCCAGCGCCTCGGTGAACTCGTCCAGGTCGCCCTGGAGGATGCGGTCGAGCTGGTGCACGGTCAGCTTGATCCGGTGGTCCGTGAGCCGGTTCTCCGGGAAGTTGTAGGTGCGGATCTTCTCCGCGCGCTCGCCGGTGCCGATCTGCGAGCGCCGCGTCGCGTCGAGCTCGGCGCGCTGCCGCTCCAGCTCGCGCTCGTACAGGCGCGCGCGCAGGACGCGCATCGCCTTGTCCTTGTTCTGGAGCTGCGACTTCTCGTCCTGCATCGAGACGACGACGCCGGTCGGCAGGTGCGTGATGCGCACGGCCGAGTCGGTGGTGTTGACGGACTGGCCGCCGGGGCCGGTCGAGCGGTAGACGTCGATCTTCAGGTCGTTCGGGTCGATGTTCACCTCGACCTCCTCCGCCTCCGGCATGACCGCGACGGTCGCGGTGGAGGTGTGGATCCGCCCCTGGCGACTCGGTCTCGGGCACGCGCTGGACGCGGTGGGTGCCGCCCTCCCACTTGAACACCGCGTAGGCGCCGTCGCCCTTCACCGCGAACGTCACCTCCTTGTAGCCGCCGCCGTCGCTCGGGCTGGCGCTCGAGCTCCTCGACCTTGAAGCCGCGCCGCTCGGCGTAGCGGGCGAGCATCCGGTAGACGTCGCCGGCCCACAGCGCCGCCTCGTCGCCGCCGACCCCCTGCCGCACCTCGAGGATGACGTCCTTGTGGTCGGCCGGGTCGCTCGGGACCAGGGCCAGCCGCAGCTCCTCCTCGAGCCGCGCCGTCCGCTCCTCCAGCTCCGCCACGAGCTCCTCGAGCTCGGCGTCGTCGCGCGCTGCGTCGAGATCCTCGCGCGCCGCCTTCCACTCCTGGGCCAGCTTGTACGGGCCTTCCAGCTCCTTCAGCTTGCGCCCGACCTCCGCCGCCTCGCGGTGGTCGTTGTAGACGGACGGGTCCGACATGCGCTCCTGCGTCTCCTCGTAGGAGCGCTCGAGCTCGTCGATCAGATTGTCGAAGTCGGAGGCCATATCGGGGACAAGGTTAGCCCTTGTGCAGAACGCTTCACTTTCTATAGCTTCGTGTGGTCAACCCACGATCACGAGGTGCCGCATGTCCGTCGTCGACGAGGTCACGAATGCGAACGCGCAGTACGCAGACGGGTTCACCAAGGGCGACCTGCCCATGCCTCCGGGCCGCCGGTTCGCGGTGGTGACGTGCATGGATGCGCGGCTCGACCCGGCGAAGTTCCTCGGGCTCGAGGAGGGCGACGCGCACGTGATCCGGAACGCGGGCGGGCTCGTCAACGACGAGACGTTGCGCTCGCTCGTGATCTCGCACCATCTCCTCGGCACGCAGGAGGCGATCGTGATCGGGCACACGGACTGCGGGATGATCACGTTCACGAACGACGACATCCACGCGAAGCTCGGCCCCGAGTCGGAGTCGATCGATTTCCAGCCGTTCCCCGACGTGGACGCGCGCGTGCGGCAGAGCGTGGAGACGATCGCGAGCGCGCCGCTGCTCCCCGACTCGTTCTCCGCGACGGGGTTCGTCTACGAGGTCGAGACGGGGAAGCTCAGGCCGGTCTAGGCGAGCGTCGCCTCGAGCGTGATCTCGGGGACGCCGGCCAGCGCCTTCGAGACGGGGCAGTTCTCCTTCGCGCCCTGCGCCGCCTCTGCGAAGCCGGCGGCGTCGAGGCCCGGGACGCGGCCCTCGACCGCCAACGCGATCTTCGTGATGCCCTCGCCCGGCTGGAAGGTGACGGTGGCGGAGGTGTCGAGCTGCTCCGGCGGTGTGCCCGCCTTCGCCAGCCCGGCCGACAGCGCCATCGAGAAGCACGACGCATGCGCGGCGGCGATCAGCTCCTCGGGGCTCGTCTTTCCGCCCGCCGCGACGTCCTCGGAGCGCGCGGCCCAGCTGACGGGCTGCTCTCCGATCGCCCCGCTCGTGGTCGAGCGGATCGTCCCGCTCCCGTCCATCAAGCCGCCCTGCCAGGTCACGTCTGCACGCCGGTCCGTCGCCATCGGGTTCCTTTCGGTCGCTGAAAGCGTGAGCCTACGAAACGAGAGGCCGTGTCCGCCGCGGACCTAGCCTGGTGTCAGACACCAGGACATGTCCCTCGAGTGGTGGAGCGGGATTGCGAGGCAGCGCTATGTCCGCACGAGACACGTTCCGGTGTCAGACACGGGTGACGAGAGTGTCGCGGACCGGGCCGTGGCCGGTTAGGCCATGACTTCGACGAGCCCGGCGGCGGGGTCGCCGCGCTCCTCGAGGTCGAGCACCTCGCGGAGGGCCCGGATCGAGACTTCGAGCTGGTCGAGCGACGGCTCGCGCGTCGTCAGCCGCTGGAGCCAGAGCCCCGGCGCGAGCACGGCCATGAGGATGCGGTTGTCCGAGTGCTTGCCGGCGAAGCGGATCAGCTCGTACGCGAGCCCGGCGATCACCGGCAGCAGCAGGATCCGCGTCACGATCAGCCAGTACCAGGTGGGCCGCCCGAAGAAGGCGAACACGAACACGGCGATCACCATCACCCACAGCAGGAAGGCGGTGCCGCAACGCGGGTGGAGGAGGGAGTACCGCTGGACGATCTCGGGCTCCAGCTCCTCCCCCGCCTCGTACGCGTTGATCGCCTTGTGCTCGGCGGCGTGGTACTGGAACACGCGACGGAGGTCGGGCAGGAACGACAGCAACGTCAGGTAGAGGACGAAGATCGTCACGCGAATCGCGCCCTCGACGATCACGAACCAGGTGCCGCTCTTGATCGGCAGCAGCTCGGTGAGCAGGCCCGGCGTCACCTTGAACAGCGCGATGGCGAAGCCGATCGCGATCGCGAACGCGAAGACCAGCGCGCCGCGCGAGAGCTCCTTTTCGGCCTCGGGCTCGGGCTCGCCCAGCTCCTTCGCCTCCTTGGCCTCCTGCGCCGCGTAGTTGGCGGAGATGGCGAGCGCGCGAAAGCCGATCGCGAGCGACTCGCCGATGGCCATGACGCCGCGGATCACCGGCAGGCGCAGCACGCGGTGGCGCGCCATGCCAGACTCGATCTGCCGCGACACGTGCTCGATCGTCCCGTGCGGAGTGCGGACCGCGACGGACCAGTTCCCCGGGCCGCGCATCATCACGCCCTCGAGGACCGCCTGTCCGCCGACGTTCGCCATGCCTCGGCGCCCGGCCGCTAGCTCTTCGAGCGCTCGGCCCGCTCGAGCCGACGCTGGAAGCGTTCCACCCGGCCGCCCGTGTCCACGAGCTTCTGCTTGCCCGTGTAGAACGGATGGCATTCCGAGCAGATCTCGACGTGGAGCTCGGACTTCGTCGAGCGAGTCTGGAACGTGTTCCCGCAGGAGCACGTCACCGTCGTCAGGACGTACTCGGGATGGATGTCTGCCTTCATGAGGCCAGGATAGCAGCGGCCTGTTTCGGCCCTACGTTGCCGCCGGAGACGACCGCGACCACCGTCTGGCCCGCTTCCACGGCGACTTTTCCGGACAGCAGCGCCGCCGTCGAGGCGGCCGCGCCGAGCTCGCACGCGAGCTTCGTCCGGGCATAGATCCAGCGGAACGCGTTCGCGAGATCGTCCTCGTCGACCAGCACCGACTCGACGCCGAGCTCGCGGCAGAGCTCGACGCAGCGCTCGCCGGCGAACGGCGCGCTGAGGGCGTCGGCGGCGCTGCGCGGCGTCACCGGCACCGACTTCCCCGCCTCGAGTCCGTCGTGCAGCGCCGGCGAGAGCTCCGGCTCGACGGCGATCACCCGCGCCGACGGCCGCAGCGCCTTCACCGCGACGGCGATCCCCGTGACGAGCCCGCCGCCGCCGCACGGGACGAGCACGACGTCGGCCTCGGGAACGTCCTCGAGGATCTCCAGCCCGACCGTTCCCTGGCCGGCGATCACGGCCGGGTCGTTGAACGGATGGATCAGCGTCCGCCCCGTCTCGGCCTGGAGGACGTCGAGGTGCGCGAACGCGGTGGTCGGGTCGGACGGCGACGTGTCGACGCTCGCGCCGTAGCCGCGCGTCGCCTCGATCTTCAGCGGGCTCGCGTCCTGCCACATGACGATGAGCGCGTCGATGCCCTCCTCGCGCGAGCCCCACGCGACCGCCTGCGCGTGGTTGCCGGCGGAGATGGAGATCACGCCGCGCCCCTTGGCCTCGTCGTCGAGCTGCGAGAGCGTGTTGAGGACGCCGCGCACCTTGAACGAGCCCGTCCGCTGGAGCAGCTCCGCCTTGAAGTGGGCGTCCACGCCGAGCAGCTCGGACAGCGTCGCCGAACGCAGCAGCGGCGTGCGGTGCAGGCGCCCCTGGATCACGCGCTGTGCGCGCTGGACGTCGTCGAGGGTCGGCATGGGGAGGAACCCTACGGTGCCGCGGCCGGCTGCCGCGCCGGGACGGCCAGGCGCACCGTGAACGTGGTCAGCCCGCCGGGCACGCTCGCCACCTCGACGGTCCCGCCCATCGCCTGCGTCAGCTCCTTCACGATCGCCAGCCCGAGACCGGTACCGACCGGCCGCTCGCGTCCGTAGCGCTCGTGCAGATAGAAGCGCTCGAAGGCGTGCTCGTGCTCCTCCGGCTTCAGACCCGGTCCCGTGTCCTCGACGCGGAGCAACCCCGGCGCGGTGACGAGGCGGATCTCGCCGCCGGGCGGCGCGAGGCGAAGCGCGTTCTCGACGAGGTTCGACACGACCTGGAGGACCCGGTCGGCGTCGGCGAGGGCGGGTGCGGGGCCGTCTGCGAACGCCGTGAGCGCAACCCCGAAGGCGTCCGCCTGCGGCAGGTAGCGCCGCACCGCGTCGTCCGCCACCTCCGACAGGTCGATCTCCGAGTTGTGCACGCTGAAGTCGGTGCGGTTCATCCGGGCGAGGTCGAGCAGGTCGCCGACGAGCCGCTCGAGCCGCGCCGCCTCCAGCGCCACCGTCTCCGTCGCGTCCTGCACCGTGACCGCGCCGTCGCGCAGGGCTTCGGAGTAGCCGCGGATCGCGGTCAACGGCGTCTTCAGCTCGTGGCTGACGGAGAGCAGGAAGTTCCGTTCCGCCTCGCGCGCCTGGAAGAGCTGAACCGCCAGGTCGTTGAACGCTCCCGCCAGCGTCGCCAGCTCGGCCGCGCCCTCGAGCGGAATCGGATCCGGGTACGTGCCGCCGGCGAGACTGCGCGCTGCGTCGGCGACGCGGCCGACGGGTCGCGCGATCCGCCGCGCGAGCACGAACGCTGCCGCGGCCGCAAGCGCGCCGCCAGCGAGCGTCGCGATCAGCAGACCCTCGACGAACGGCGTCAGCTGCGACTTCGTCACGCTCTTCGGCCGCAGCAGGACGAACGCCTGGTTGCCGACGGGCTGCGCGGCGAAGAAGTAGTCGGTGCCGGCGATCGTGACCGAGCCCTGGGCGGGCTTTCCCGCCTTCAGGTGGGCCTGCGCCCACGCGGGCAGCTTCGTCGCGTGCACGAGATACGTCTCGTGCTGGCGCGCGAAGTACTGGTTCAGCTCCGGCAGGTGCGTGAGCGGCGACAGCGCGATGCGCTGGCTGCCGGCGATCAGGTCCGCCTGGTGGGCGACGTCCTTGAGCGTCGCCTCGTCCACGGCGCGGCGCGTCAGCAGCAGCCCGAGCCCGAGCGTCAGCCCGACGCACAGCAGCACGATCAGCGCGATCGCCTGGAACAGCCGCGACCGGAGCGAAGCCCGGGGTTTCACGCCGTCTGGAGCTTGTACCCGGCTCCGCGCACGGTGCGGATCGTCTCCGGGTCGCCGAGCTTCCGCCGAAGCTGCGCGACGTGCACGTCGACGGTGCGCGTGCCGCCGGGGTAGGTCATCCCCCAGACGAGGTCGAGCAGCCGCTCGCGCGAGAGCACGATGCCCGGGTGCTCGAGGAAGCAGGCGAGCAGGTCGAACTCCTTGCCGGTCAGCTCGATCTCCGAGCCCGACGACGGTGACGTCGCGCGAGTCGCGGCGGAGGACGATGTCGCGCGCGGCGAGCACCTCGTCCTCGGAGCGCTGCTCGGTGCGGCGGAGGATCGCCTTGATCCGCGCCGCCAGCTCGCGCGGCGAGAACGGCTTCGCCACGTAGTCGTCGGCGCCGATCTCGAGCCCGGCGACGCGATCCGGCTCCTCGTCACGCGCGGTCAGCATCACGATCGGCACCTTCGAGTGGGCGCGCATGCGCCGGCACACCTCGAATCCGTCCATCCCGGGCAGACCGATGTCGAGCACGACCAGCCGCACCGGATGACGGCGCAGCTCGGTCATCGCCTCCTCGCCCGTCCGCAACCAGACCACGCGCCAGCCGTCCTGCTGCTCGAGGTACTGCTTGACGAGACGACCGATCGAGTCGTCGTCCTCGACGAGAAGAAGGACGCCCCCGGTCACATTCCCGTTCATGGGGTCCTAGGGACCGACGCCTTCGACCTGCACGAGCTCCGCAGGAGCGTTGGCCGACCGGTAGACGACGACGCGGGTGCCCTTCCGCAGGGTTGCCGCGGTGGCCTTGCGGCCGCCGCCCTGCACCTGCGCGGCGGGATCGACCGGAAGCGGAACGGTGGTGCCGTCGGACTCACGTACCGTCAGAGTGCCCGATACGGCGGACACGACGACGCCGCGGTCGAGCCGGTAGTCCTGCACGGCGCCGCCGGCGCCGAGGAGCAGCACCTCGGCGCGAACCATCCGCGGCCCGAAGAACTGCGGGTTGATCGAGTCGCCCTGGGTGATCTGCGCCGGCTGGCCGGTGACCTGGTAGACGACGACGCGCATCCCACGGCGCAGCTGTCCGGGCGTCGAGACCCGTGCGCCCTGCACCTGCGTCCCGGCGCCGATCGCCACCGGGACGATGTTGCCGTTCGACTCGCGCAACGTCACCGTCGCCGGGGTGAGGAGGACGATCACGCCGCGGTCGATCCGCGTGTCCTGCGCCGTGCCGTCGGCCGCGAGGACGATCACCTCGGCGCGGATCACGCGCGCGCCGGTGAACTGGTTGATGATCGCGCGCGGCAGGCCAAAGGCCGCCGGCGCCGTCGCGCATGCAGCAACCAGAGCAACACCGAGGAGCGCAATGCGACGACGGGTCATGCTCATATCATCGTTCCCTTCTCGGCCGGGCTGCGTAAGGGGTCTGTAAAACGCCGCGAAGCCGCCCCGAAGGGCGGCTGTCGCGGTGGCGGTGGGCCCCGTCCGTCACGGTTGAGATGCAGGCTCCCGGTCGCCGATGTGCACGGCGGGCGTCGACTCGACCTGCGCGAGCGTCGAGCCCTTCTCGGCGCGGACCCGGACGACGATCCGGTCGCCGACGGTCAGCTGGGACGCCTGGATCACCGTCGGCACCTTCCCCTGCCAGAGCAGGAAGATGGTCTGGTCGCCGAAGGCGAAGGTCTGGTCGGCCGACTGTCCGATCAGCAGGCGCATCGCCCTGGCGTCTCCGCCCGTGACGTGCACTGCGACGCTCGACGTGCCGACCGAGGTGAGCGTCCCGCGGAAGAGATAGAGCGGCTGGGTCGGCTTGTACAGCTGCGTGCCGTGGTCGCCGACGATTCCGGCGGCGCTCCTGCTCGATCGCCGCGAGCGCGGCGCCGCGGGGCGCGTTGACGTTCACGCGAACGTAGTCGCCGGCCGCGAGGTCGGACGGCTGGACGACCGTCGGGACGCCGTGCGCCCACTTGAGGAACTCGGTGGTCGCGCCGTACGCGAACGTCTGCGTCACCGGCTGGCCGAGCATGGCGCGGAGGGCTACGCGGTTCCCGCCCTCGACCGTGATCGGAACGGCGCCGTTCGCGGGCGCGGCCGTCAGCTGGCCGACGAAGGCGTAGTGGATCCCGCGGGCCTTGCCAGGGCCGTTGTCGGCGAAGGCGCTTGCGGCGGCGACCAGCGCAACCACCGCCGCGATGAGAAGAACGATCCTGCTGCGCATCGGATGACCCCTTTTCTCGAACATCGATGCGCTCACTCTCGAGCGGCGCCGTCACGCAGCGGTACGGACGGCGTAAAACACACGTAAACCTGCGAACGGAGGCGACGGTGGCGGAGACGACGATCGGACTGCTGCATCCCGGCGAGATGGGCGCGGCGATCGGCGCGGCCCTGCGCGGCGCCGGCCACGACGTGGTCTGGGCGTCGGAGGGACGGAGCGCCGCGACCGCACGCCGCGCGGAGGCGGCCGGACTCGACGACGCGGGGAGTGTGGCGGGGCTGTGCAGCCGCGCCGCCGTGATCCTCTCCGTCTGCCCGCCGCACGCCGCGCTCGACGTCGCGCGCGAGGTGGCCGGCTACGGCGGCGTGTTCGTCGACGCGAACGCCGTCTCCGCGGCGACGTCGCGCACGGTCGGGGAGGCGATCGTGGACGGAGGCGGCACGTACGTGGACGGCGGCATCATCGGCTCGCCGCCCGTCGCGACGGGAACGACGAGGCTCTATCTATCCGGTGCAGATGCGCCGGCGGTCGCGGAGCTCTTCCATGGGACGATCGTGGACGCACGGGTGCTGTCCGGCCGGATCGGCGACGCCTCCACCATGAAGATGGTCTTCGCCGCCTGGACGAAGGGCGCCGCGGCTCTCCTGCTCGACGTGCGCGCGCTCGCGCGCGAGACCGGGCTCGAGGACGCGCTGCTGGCCGACTGGAACGAGTCGCTGCCGCACCTTCCCGGCATGTCGCTCCAGGCCGCCCGCTCCGCGGCGGCAAAGGGCTGGCGCTGGACCGCCGAGATGGAGGAGATCGCCGCCACGTTCGCGGCGGCCGGCCTTCCGGACGGATTCCATCTCGCCGCGGCGGAGCTGTTCCGGCGCTCGCCGCGGCTCGACGACGCCGGCGCGGACGACGCGACGCTCGACGCGGTCCTGCGCGGAATCGCGAGCGGCTAGGTCAGCGTGTACTCGGGGCCGGAGCCGCCCTCGGGCGGAGTGAGCCGGCCGCCCTTGGCGGTGATCGCGCCGCACTGCACGCAGTTGGACGGCGCCAGACGAACGGTCACGGTTCCGTCCTCGTTCTCCTCGCCGACCTCGTAGACCTGCGCCGGACACATGTGCGCCCACAGCTCCGCGACGTCGCGCGGCACGCGCTCCTGCACGCGGATGTGATTCGGCTGGTCGTCGCGCGTCTTGTTCCCCGACGCGAAGACGGACGAGAGCTTGTCGAAGGTGAGCGTGCCGTCGGGAGCGGGATAGCTCGCCGCGCGGTTCGTGCGCAGCAGCGGCGCCTCCGCGTCCGGCTCGGCCGCGAGCTTGCCGACGGCGATCTTTCCTTTCGATACGGTCATCGCGCTCGCGAGCGCGCCGCCGACGACAAAGCCGCGCCCGAACACCTGGCGCATGTCGCGCACCTCGCGGAGATCGCTGTAGATGAGGCTCTGCTTCACCGCCTCGTCGTAGGAGCCGAGCGACGAGCCGGGCGACGCACCGGGCTGCAGCGAGGCGAACGCAGACTCGGCCGCGAGCCGCCCCGACTCGATCGCGTAGTGCACGCCCTTCAGCCGCGGGATGTTGACCATGCCGACGCCGTCGCCGCACAGCAGCAGCCCCGGCGCGTGCAGCTGCGACGGCAGCGCATGGAAGCCGCCGCTCGGAATCGTCTTCGCGCCCCAGGCGACGCGCTCGCCGCCCTCGAGCAGCTTGCGGATCTTCGGATGGGTCTTCAGCTCCTGCAGCAGGTCGTGCGCCGACAGCTCCACGTCGCGGTAGTCGAGCCCGACGACCATCCCGATCGTGAGCATGTCGTCGCCCATCGGGTAGAGGAACGAGCCGCCGAACTCGCGGTACTTCGCCCCCTTGCGCAGCGGCCAGCCCATCGTGTGGACGACGTCGCGCAGCGGCTTCGGGACCTTCCACACCTCCTTCACGCCGAGCTCCCACACCTGCGGCTCCGCGCCGTGGAGGCCGAACCGGTCGATGGCGACGCCGGTGAGATGGCCCTGCGTCCCCTCGGCGAGCACCGTCACCTTCGCGACGAGATCGGCGCCCGGCTCGAAGTTGCCCATGGCCTTGCCGTCGCGGTCGCGCCCCTTGTCGCCTGTTCGAACGCCCGTCACTCGACCGTGCGAGACGAGCAGCTTGTCGGCGGCTGTCTCGGGCAGGATCATCGCGCCGCCCTCCTCCGCATGCTCGGCGAGCCAGCGGCCGAGACGGGAGAGCGAGAAGACCATGTTGCCGTGGTTCCGCATCGTCGGCGGCGGCGGGATCCGCGCGGCGCCGCGCTTCGACAGCACATAGACGGCCTCGCCGTGCACCTCGCCGTACGACGGATACTCCTCGCGGCGGTAGCGGTCGCCGAACAGCCGCTTCAGCCCGATCGGGTTCACGACGGCGCCGGAGAGCAGGTGCGAGCCGGGCTGCTTGCCCTTCTCCACGAGCGCGACCGGCACCTCACCGAGCCGCTCGGCCACGTCGGGATGCTCCTCGAGCAGCTGGCCGAGGCGGATCGCGCAGGCGAGCCCGGCAGGGCCGCCGCCGACGATCAGGACGCCGACCTCGATCCGCTCGTCCACCGGGTCGGTCGGCTCGCCGACGAACTCGCTCGCGCTGAACGGCGGCGGGTAGTCGGAGGCCCGCACGGTCATCCGCTTCGTTGCTGCTTCACGAGCTCGGTCAGCTTCGGGACGATCTCGTGGAGGTCGCCGACGACGCCGAGGTCGCTGAACTCGAAGATGGGCGCGTTCGCGTCCTTGTTGATCGCAACGATCGTGTTCGAGCTCTGCATGCCGACCTTGTGCTGGATCGCGCCGCTGATGCCGAGCGCGACGTAGAGCTTGGGCGAGACGGTCTTGCCGGTCTGGCCGATCTGGGACGCGTACGGGTACCAGCCCGCGTCGACGACGGCTCGGGTGGCGCCGACGGCGCCGCCGAGCGCGCGCGCCAGCTCCTCGGCCAGCGTGAAGTTCTCCGGGCCGCCGAGTCCGCGGCCGCCGGCCACGATCACGTCGGCGTCCTCGATCGACGGGCCGGACGACTCCTCGTGCTCCTGGTCGACGATCCTGGCCAGCTGCGAGTGCTCCTCGAGTGCGACCGCCGTGGCGACGACCTGCGCGTCGCCCGTTCCGGCCTCGGCCGCGTCGAACGAGCCGGCGCGGAACAGCGCCAGCCGCGGCTCCGACGTCCAGCCGACATCGACGAGCACGGAATCCTGCAGCGCCGGCCGCTTGCCGACGAGCGCGCCGTCCTGGACGACCACGTCGCTCAGGTCCCAGTTCAGCCCGGCGTCCAGCCGCGCCGCCAGCCCCGCGGCGACGTCCGCCGCCAGCACCGAGTTTGCGAACAGCACCGTGTCGTAGCCGCCGTCGCGCACCACCGAGGCGAGCACGTCCACGCGCGCCTGCGGCAGCGGCGGATCGAGCGCGGCGTCCTCGGCCACGTACACGGTGGTCGCGCCGTAGCGGCCGGCCTCGGCCGCGAGTGCGGTCACGCCCGCCCCGACGAGCACGGCGCCCACGTCGCCGCCGAGGGACGCGGCCTTCGCCAGCACGCCCAGCGAGCCCTTCTGCAGCTCGCCGCCGTGGTGCTCGACGAACACGAGCGTCTTCACAGCAGCCTCTTCTCGTTGAGGAAGTCGACGATCGCCTGCGCGGCGTTGCCGTCGTCCTCGATCTTCCGCGACCCGCCGCGCGCGGGCGGATCCGCCAGCGCCAGCACCACCGTCCGCGACCCCGCCTCGCCCACGTCGGAGGCGTCCACGCCCAGATCGGAGAGTGACAGTATTTCTTGGGGCTTCTTCTTGGCGCCCATGATCCCCTTCAGCGACGGATAGCGCGGCTCGTTGATCGCGTCGCTCACCGCCACGATCGCGGGCAACGGCGACTCGATCACGTCGTAGCCGAACTCCGTCTGCCGCTTCACCCGCAGCGATCCGTCCTGCAGCGTCAGGCCCGCCGCCTGCGACACCACCGGGCGGCGCAATCGTTCCGCGACGGCGGCCCACAGCACGGCGCCGTCACCGTCGCCCGCCTGCTGGCCGAACAGCACGAGATCCGCGCCCTCGCGCTCCAGCGCCTTCGCCAGCACCCGGCTCGTCGCCACCAGGTCGGAGCCGGCCGCCGCGTCGTCGCTGACCAGCACCGCCCGGTCCGCGCCCATCGCCAGCGCCTTGCGCAGCGAGTCCGCCGCCTTCTCGGGACCCATCGACACGACCACCACTTCCGTGTCGGAGTCGCCCTTCAACCGCAGGGCCTCCTCCACCGCGTTCGCGTCGAACTTGTTCAACGCGCCCTCGCCGGAGCGGTCGAGCCGCTTCGACGCGGGATCGATCCGGGCCGAGCCCTCCGGGACGTGCTTCACGCAGACCGCGATCTTCATCGCCGTGACTCTAATCAAGCCGCCCTTGCGGTGATTCACCTGCCCTCGGTGCCTGGCACCAGAGAGCCGTTTGGTGCCTGGCACCACAGAGCCGTTCTGTGTGCCTGGCACCTCGGGGCCGTTTCGTGCCAGACACTTCGTCACGAGACCCTGGCGGATTCGTGACGGGAGCTACATCCGCTGCTTCAGGGCGAGCACGTCCGAGACGAACGTGGTCGTCACCTTCAGCGGGCCCTGCTGCCGCACCGAGTACTCGCCCTGGTACCAGGCGGCCAGCGCCAGGTGCTCGTCGCCGTGGAAGACGGAGAGCAGATGGTGGAGATAGGCGAGCCCCGCGTGGACGTTGCCGTCGGCGTCGTGCGGGATCGCGCGTCCGACCAGCACCGTCTCCACGTAGTCCCACGTCGTCGGCAGCAGCTGCATCACGCCCTGCGCGCCGACCGACGAGACGACGCTGTTGTTGTAGCCGGACTCCATCCACGCGAGCGCGTGCGCGAGGCTCGGGTTGATGCCGTAGTACGCCGCCCACTTGTCCAGCGATGCGCGCACGGAGGATGGGGCGGCACTTGCCTCTACGACCTGGGGCTTCGCGGAGGCGGCGGCGCGAGCCGGAACGCGTAGGTGCTTGCCGATCAACAGCACGCGGGCCGGGTCGATGTGGTTGAGGCGCGCGAGCACGGCGAGCGACGTGCCCGCGCCGCGCGCGATCGTCGTCAGCGAGTCGCCGGCCTTGACGACATAGAGGCGCGTGCGCGGGGCGGTGCGCGCCGCCGTCCGGATCGTTCTCACCGTCGCGCGTGATCCGCGCAGCGCTGCGAACGTCCGGGTGCCGCCGATCCCGTCGGTCGCCAGTCGCGCCGAGCGCTGGAAGCGGCGTAGCCCTCGCAGCGTCGGACCGTCGAGGTAGCCGTTGACCGGCACGTTCTGACCGTGGCGGATCAGCAGGAACTGGAGGACCGCGACGTCCCAGCCGAACGAGCCGCGGCCGAGCTGCCTTGTGCCGAAGAGATGCCGGCCGAGCGGTCCCATCGCGATTCGCGTGCGCGCGTTCGCGACGCCGGTGACCGGGAGCCCGTGCGTGCGCTGGAAGGACCGGACGGCAGCGCGGGTGCGCGGTCCGACGATGGCGTCGATCGGACCGAGGTAGAGACCCTGCGCGCGCAGTGCGACCTGCAGCCCTGCTGCCTGTGGATTGCGCGCGAGTGCGGGTCCGGCGAAGGCCAGGCCCGCCGCGAGCGCGCAGAGGAAGACGACGGTCCGGACGCGCATCGGATGGTCCGAATACCCGGTGGGCGGCGCGACTCCTTTGTTATCGGCCGGTAAAACGTGGCTCGCGCTTCTCCACGAAGGCGGTGAGCCCCTCCTTCGCGTCGTCGCTCGAGAAGAGCTCGCCGAACGCATCCGCCTCGGCGTCGAGCGCCGCGGGCGCGAGGTTCACCAGCCGCTTCGCCAGCGCCAGCGCAACCGGGCTCTTCGCCGCCAGCGCGTTCGCCGTCTCCAGCGCGCGGTCGAGCACCGGATCGGCGACGGCGTTCACGAGGCCGATGCGCAGCGCCTCTTCCGCGTCCACCGTCCGTCCGGAGAGGATCAGGTCCTTCGCCACGCCGATGCCGCAGACGCGGGCCAGACGTTGCGTGCCGCCCCAACCGGGAACGATGCCGAGATTGATCTCCGGTTGTCCCAGCTTCGCGCGGCTCGCCGCATAGCGCAGGTCGCAGGCGAGCGCGAGCTCGCAGCCGCCGCCGAGCGCGAAGCCGTTGATCGCGGCGATCGTCGGCTTCGGCATCGTCTCGAGCAGCAGCCCCGCCTCGTGGCCGAGCGCGCCCCACGCCTTCGCGCCGTCGGCATCGAGCCCGCTCATGTACTTGATGTCCGCTCCTGCTACGAAGGCCTTCTCGCCCGCGCCGGTGAGTACGAGCGCGCGCACGGTGCCGTCCCACGCGAGCTCGGCCAGCCGGTCGCGGAGCTCCGTCAGGGTGGGAACGTCGAGGGCGTTGAGCGCGTCCGGGCGGTCGATGGTGACGACGGCGACGGCGCCCGAGCGCGCGACGTCGACGTTCAAGCCGGAACCGCGCCCTTGACGAAGTCGACGATCTCGGCGGTCGTCGCTCCGGGGCCGAACACGCCGGCCACGCCCAGCCGCTTCAGCTCGTCGGCGTCGTCGGCCGGGATGGTGCCGCCGACCACGACGATCACGTCCTCGGCGCCGCTGTCGCGCAGCAGCTCGAGGATGCGCGGCACGAGCGTCATGTGCGCGCCGGAGAGGATGGAGATGCCGATCGCGTCCGCGTCCTCCTGGATGGCGGTCTCCACGATCTGCTCCGGCGTCTGGTGCAGGCCGGTGTAGATCACTTCCATGCCGGCGTCGCGCAGCGCGCGGGCGATGATCTTCGCGCCGCGATCGTGCCCGTCCAGGCCCGGCTTCGCGACGACGACTCGAATCGTGTGCGCCATAGGGCGAAGTCTATGCCGGTCTATTGGTGCGCGCCCACGACCTCGCGCGGGCTCCAGCTCGAGACGAGCCACTTTCCCGAGCTGTGGTCGAGCTCGATCATGAAGTCGCCGGCCGCGGTCGACGATCCCGGCGGCGGAGTGAAGATGACGCGGTACGACGCGCTGTCCGGATGCGACGACGCGACGGTGTACTGCGCGGCGGCCTTCCCCACCGGATACGGCTGCACGGGGATCGTGCCGGTCTTCCATTGCGCGAGCGTGAGGTTCTGCCGCATCACCGGCGCTGCGAGGTTCCACGCCTCGACGAGGTTCTTCCGCGCGACCGCGGTGGCGACGAACCTCTTCGCGACGGCGAGCGCATGCGGGTCGGCCGGCACCGACTGCGTCACCGTCGACGACGCGGCGGCGTTGCCGCTTCCGGTGGAGTCGAAGCGCGTCGCGGCGTACGCGGCGACGCCGGCGACGAGCACGGCGATGCCGATCCACAACGCCCACTTGTCGAGGAAGGAACGCACCGATCAGAAGACCGGCGTCTCGCGCCAGACGCCCCACACGTCGCGGAGCGCGTCGCACATCTCGCCCATGGTGGTGTAGGCGCGTGCTGCGTCGAGGATGGGCGGCATCAGGTTGCGGTCCGCGTGTGCGGCGTCGTCCTTGAGTCGTGCGAGTGCGGTCTCGACCGCGGCGCTGTCGCGTCGTGCGCGCAGCGCCTGCACGCGCGCGATCTGCTTCGTCTCGAGCGCGGGGTCGATGCGCAGGATCTCCGGCGGCTGTTCGTCGCTCTGCACGTAGCGGTTGACGCCGACGATCACGCGCTGTTCCTGCTCCACTTCCGACTGGTAGCGGAACGACGCTTCGGCGATCTCGCGCTGGAAGAAGTTCTCCTTGATCGCCGCGATCACGCCGCCGAGTTTCTCGATCCGGTCGAAGTAGTCGTACGCCTGTCGCTCCAGCTCGTTCGTCAGCTGCTCGAGATAGTAGGAGCCGCCGAGCGGATCGATCGTGTTCACCACTCCGGTCTCGTGCGCGATCACCTGCTGCGTGCGCAACGCGAGCCGCACCGCGTTCTCGGTCGGCAACGCGAGCGCCTCGTCGAAGCTGTTCGTGTGCAACGACTGCGTGCCACCGAGCACCGCCGCCAGCGCTTCGATCGCGGTGCGGATCAGATTCACCTCCGGCTGCTGCGCCGTCAACGACACACCCGCCGTCTGCGTATGGAAACGCATCAGCAGCGAACGCGGATCCTTCGCGCCGTAGCGGTCGCGCATCAGCCGTCGCCCAGATGCGACGCGCCGCACGGTACTTCGCGATCTCCTCGAAGAAGTCCAGATGCGCGTTGAAGAAGAACGACAACCGCGGCGCGAACTCGTCGACGTCCATCCCGCGTTCCATGACATGCGTCGACGTACGCGAAACCGTCCGCGAGCGTGAACGCCAACTCCTGCCCCGCCGTCGATCCCGCTTCGCGGATGTGGTAGCCGGAGATCGACACCGGATGCATCAACGGCATCTCGCGCGCACACCACTCGATCATGTCGACGACGAGACGCAACGACGGCTCCGGCGGAAAGATCCATTCCTTCTGCGCGATGTACTCCTTGAGGATGTCCGTCTGCACGGTCCCGCGCAGCTGCGCAATCGACACACCCTGCTCCTCACCGACGCACGCATAGAACGCGAGCAACATCGCAGCCGGCGAGTTGATCGTCATCGACGTCGACACGTCGCCCAACGGAATGCCCGCGAACAACGTCTCCATGTCGTCGAGCGAATCGACCGCGACACCCTCGCGTCCGACCTCGCCCAACGAGCGCGGATGGTCCGAGTCGTAGCCCATCAGCGTCGGCATGTCGAACGCCGTGGACAGACCCGTCTGCCCGTGCTCGAGCAGATAGCGGAACCGCTCGTTCGTCTCCTCCGCCGTGCCGAACCCGGCGAACTGGCGCATCGTCCACAACCGCCCGCGGTACATCGACGGATACACACCGCGCGTGAACGGAAACGCACCCGGATACCCGAGGTCGCGCTCGTACTCGACGTCGACATTCTCCGGTGCGTACAGCGGCTCGTTGTCGACGCCGGACATGGTCGAGAACAACTCGCCCGACCGCTCCGGCGACGACGCGAAACGATCACGTCGCCACTCGTCGACGCCGCCGACTGCTTCCGGATCTTCGGTCGTCGCCATGCCGCGATTGTACGCGCGGGCTCCGTCGAAATCGGTGACTCTCACGCTCGAGTCGAGGCTGATCCGGTGTGACGGAGGCGCGAGCGCGAACGACCCGCAATCGCGCTCCTGACGCGGACATCGCGTTTATCCCTCCCTCTACGGGGTGATCTTTTCGTCCTCCGTCACCTTTCCTACCTTTTTCTAACCGGGAAACCCTTCAGTGAGTGGGCCCTGTAAGCCGATCAACAGGACTGGAGATCGCGCGTCCATGCGCGCGACTTGGAAATGGCGAGCTTCCCGAACGTGCGGCCCAATCGAATGTCCTCGGACCTGTCCGAGGGCGTTCGCCTGCTGTGCGTTCCGCTCGCCGTTGCCGCGGTCGCTCCGGCCGCAGTACGCATCGTCTCGACCCTCTCCGAGCTCGCCACTCCAAGGGCCGCAGTCGCGATGCACCCGCTCGACCAGGTGCAGGTGTCGGCGTGACCGCACGTCGACACCTGCATCTGCATGTACTCGCGATGGCTGCGCTGTGCGCTGCCGTCGCGGGCGTCATCCTGCTCGTCGGCGGGGGCCGGCACACCACGTCGCCGTCCGCCCTCCCGAACTGGCCGCAGTCCGACCTGCTCGTGCGCACTCCGCACAGCGGCAAGACGCGGACCGCATCGATCACCGTCCGCTTCCGCTCGGGTCTGTCGAGCGCGAAGCAGAAGCAACTGCTCTCCGGTTACGGCACGGTCACGACCGGATCGCTTCCTCTCGGTCTGTCCGTCATCTCCGTCGCGCCGTCGAAGGCGAAGCGCCTGCTCGCGCATCTGCGTGCGAGTCACAACGTCGCGAGTGCATCGCCGAACGAGGTCCGCAGCATCGCGGGCGGCGCAACCAACTCTGCGATCTCACGACAGTGGGCGTTGCAGCGGATCGGTTGGCAGTCCGCGTATCGCAACGCGACCGCGAAGAGAAACGTAAAGGTCGCGATTCTCGACACCGGCGTCGACGGAAGTCTGCGCGATCTCCACTCGCACCTCGTCGGCGGCTACAGCGCATTCACCGGTTCGAGCGCGACGAGCGATCCGAACGGACATGGAACATGGATGACGAGCACCGCACTCGCAGTCGATCAGTACGCGAAGATCATGCCGGTGCAGGTGCTCGACGCACACGGACTCGGAACGGACAGCGACATCATCAAGGGTCTCGTGTGGGCCGCGGACCATCACGCGAACGTCATCCTCATGAGCTTCGCCGGCAGCGGCTACAGCCCCGACCTTCAGCGCGCGATCGACTACGCGTGGTCGAAGGGCGCAGTCGTCGTCGCGGCGACCGGCAACCACGGCTCGAGCACGCCGACGTACCCGGCCGGCGACGCGCATGTCGTCGGCGTGTCGGCGACCGATCCGCTCGATCGTCTCTGGTCGGGAAGCAACTACGGCGCCGACACGTTCATCGCCGCACCGGGTGTGAACATCGTCGCGGACGCGCCGGGCGGCGGAACGACGATGGTCACCGGTACCTCCGCGTCGGCAGCACTCGTCGCGGGCGGCGCGGCACTGCTGCTCGGCAACGACAAGAAGTCCACGAACTCGATCGTGATCGGCCGGCTCGCCCGCAGCGCGCACAAGGCGGGCACGAAGCCCCAGACCGGCAACGGCCGTCTCGACCTCGCGCGCGCGTTAAGCGACACGAATACGGCGGAGGTCGTTCCGGCCGGCATCTCCGGCCGGGCGGCGGGCGGACCGTACGTCGGTCCGTACCAGGCGGCGATCGCCTCGCCCGGTCCTGTCGCGATCGGAAGCGCCAGCTCCGCCAGCAGCACGACGACAACCCTCACGATCACGTCCGGCGTGGCCGTGCCGGTGGGCAGCACGATCTTCATCGTCGGGTCGATGAGCACGACGACCGCCGGCGCCTGGACCGCCACCGACAACCTGGCGACGCACGAGACCTACACCCAGGACGTGCAGGACAACACGGGCCAGACGACGGTGATCATGAGCGCGCCCGTCACCCAGCCGATGGCGAGCGGCAAGACGATCACCGTCACGACAAGCGCCGCGACCGCAGCGCGCGCTGTCTCCGCCTTCTACGTGCAGGGCTCCGCAGCCCAGGTGGACAAGACCGTCACAAACGGATCGGCGGCGAATACGACGGCGTTCACCACCGGCACGACCGCGGCGACGACGAGCCCGTACGAGTTCGTGGTCGCCGCAGGAGCGGTCAACAGCAATGCCAGGACGTTCAACAGCCCGAGCTGCCCGACTGCAGCCACGCAGACGACGGCCACCGGTATCGGACTCCAGCCGTTCTACAACCAACTCACGGCGACGGGAACGACGTCGTGCACCGCGACCCTCTCGGCGAACTCCCACTACGGCGCGGCGCTCGCCACCTACGCGTTCGGGCCGGCGCCGATCGCCTCGAACACGTCCGTGGCGAACGCGAACACGGTCACGGTCACCCTGACCGACAACGTCCCCGTCAACAGCACGCTCTTCATCGTCGCCGCGCAGAACGCCAGCTCGGCCACGGCCATCTCCGCGACGGACAACCTTGCGACCCACAACACCTATACACAGGACGCGGGATCGAATAACGCGACGGGAACGAAGCACGCCGCACTCCTGCGGGCGCCTGTTACCCAGGCTCTGGCCAGTGGCAACACGATCACGGTCACGTTCCCCGTAACGTCGACCGCTCTGAAGGTGGCGACCGTGTACGCCTTCCGCGGCGTGCTCACCTCAAGCCCGGTCGATGGCACCGTCGGGTCGAGCACGGGCAATACGGCGAGCGCGACCGCGACCACGGGAGCGACCTCCCAGGCCAGCGACCTGGTCGTCGGAGGCCTCGCCAGCGGCACGGTGACCGTGAACGGCGGGAACAACTCGTGCTCCGCCACGGGCCTGCTCGGAACCGTCGGGACGATGCAGGCGGAGGCCGTGTACAAGAACGTCAACGCGACGGGCGCCCAGATCTGCGGCGGCGCCGTCACGTCCGGACAGTGGGCAGCCGTCACCGTCGCGTACAAGCTCGACGTCACCGCGCCGACCGCCGCCGTGACGTATCCGGCCAATGCGGCCTACAACGCGACCGGCTGGGCGGGAGCGATCACGGGCAGCGCCACCGACGAGACGGGCGGATCGGGCATCGACGTCACCGCCGGGGTCACCCAGCTCTCGATCCACGACGACACGGCGAACAAGTACTGGAGCGGAGCCGCCTGGGGTGCCGCCGCCGGACCCGAGGTGTACTTCAACCCGACCTCCGGTCCCACGACGGCGACGCCGGGCTCGGCAGCCACGTGGAGCTACACCTTCCCGAACACGAACCTCACCAACGGGGACAGCTACACGATCCACACGCAGACGGCGGACTACGCGGAGAACGCATCGGCAGTCGCCTCGAAGACGTTCTTGTACGACACGACTGCGCCGACGGCGTCGTTCACCATCGTTCCCGGCACGAATCCCCTCGACCAGTTCTACAACTCGGGCTCCGACACGCTGTACTACAACCCGACGGTCGCCGGCGATTTCAAGGTCGACGGCTCGGCCTCCAGCGACAGCGGCAGCGGACTCGGCTCGACGATCTTCCCCGGGATCGGCACCACCGCAAACACGGCCATGACCCAGAGCCCGGTGCTATTCTGGCGCTTCAGCGAGACGGCCGGCACGACGGTCGCCGACTCGTCCGGCAACGGCAACACCGGCGTCGCCAGCGGCGGCTACACGCGTAATACGACGCCGGGTGCCTTCTCGACCGATACGGACCCGGCGATCACGTTCACCGCTGCGAGCAACGGCAAGGTCGTCGGGGCGAATCCCATCGGGATCCCGAGCGGCACCGCGAGCCGGTCGGTCTCGGCCTGGTTCAAGACGACGACGACCGGGCAGCAGGCGCTGACGAGCTACGGGTGTACGAGCGGCGTCAGCGGCTGCTCGGCCGGCCAGAACTTCGGCCTCTTCGTCCTGAGCGCGAACCAGCTCATGACCTGGGGCTGGGGCGGCGGCGAGGACCTGACCTTCAGTACGACGCCGGTCACCTCCAACGTCGAGGACGGGAACTGGCATGAGGCGGTCGAGACCTACAACGGCTCGACGAACTCGATGACCGTGTATCTCGACGGCACCAGCCTCGGCTCGCAGACCCCGACGACTCCGCTCAACACGGTGGCGCCGGGGGCGCAGGGGTTCAACGTGGGCGTCGCCGTGCCGGTGGACGACGCGTCGAACGGCGGCAAGTACTTCAACGGATCGATCGACGACGTCTCGGTCTATTCGAGCGTGCTCAGCGCGGCGCAGGTCACCGCTCAGTACGCGGCGCGCGTACTGCCGGTGGGCTTTACCGGCGCCGGCGCCGTCGCGACCGGATCGCCGTGGCAGTCGCCGTCGTACGCGTGGACGACGTCGGCGACGACGGCGCCCGGGCCCGAGACGCTGCTGGCCGCGGACGCTGCCGGAAACACGAGCTCCGTCATCCTCAACTACGTCGCCGACACGACCGCGCCGACCGGCGGCGCGTTCACCGCCAACAGCGTCGCCGCGACGACCGGCGCCGGCAGCTCGAGCACGATCACCAGCGGCACCACGCTCACCATCAACAGCCGCACCGACTTCACGGATGCCGGCTCCGGGATCCGCTCCTCGACGCTCACGATCCAGTCGGCGTCGTTGACCGGCAACACCTGCGGCGCGTTCGGGAGCGCGACGACGATCACCGGTACGACCTCGCAGACGGTTGCGAGCGGCAACTGCTATCTCCTTACGCTGACCGGCACCGACAACGTCAACAACGTCGCCCCCACCCTCAGCACCACGGTGAAGGTCGACACCACCGCGCCGAGCGCGCCGACCTTTGCCTTCGCGAACCTCGGCGGCGGGGCGTACTACTCCGGCGCCGGCTCGACCGTCTGGTTCCGGCCGGGCGCCGCCACGGGCACCTTCGACATCACCGCCAGCTCGACCGACGCCGACACCGGCATCGCGAGCTACACGTTCCCGACGGCCGGCTCGATGGGGACGAACTGGGCCGTGTCGGGCTCCGGGGCGACGCGCACGTATTCGTATACGACCGGCGCGGCCACTCCGGGCGCGCAGAACGTCACGGCGACGAACAACGTCGGGCTCACCTCCGCCAACGGCACGTGGACGACCTCCGCGGACTCGACGGCTCCGAGTGGCGGCGCGTTCACCGCGAACAGCGTTGCGGCCAGCGGCGGCGGCAGCTCCAGCTATCTGAACAGCGGCACGACGCTGACGATCAACAGCCGCACCGACTTCACCGACGGCGGCTCGGGCGTCGCGAGCTCGACGCTGACGATGGCGACCGGGACGCTCTCGGGCAACGCCTGCAGCGCGTACGGCGCCCCCGCGACGATCACCGGCACCACCTCGCAGACCGTCGCGAGCGGCCACTGCTACCTGCTGACGCTGACCGGCACCGACAACGTCGGCAACGTCGCTCCCACGGTCAGCACGACGGTGAAGGTGGATACGACCGCGCCGAGCGCGCCGACCGGATTCACCTTCTCGGCGCTGACGAGCAGCTACTACCCCGGCTCGGGCACGATCATCTACACGAAGGCCGGCGCAGCCGGCGGCTTCACCGCCACCGCGAGCGGCTCGGCCGACGCTGACACCGGCATCTCCGGCTACACGTACGGCGCGATCGCGGGCACCGGCTGGGCCAACGTCGCCGGCGCGTTCACCTTCACTGCCGCCTCCCCGACGGGCACCTCCTCGGTCACGGCGTCGAACAACGCGGGCCTGGCCAGCTCCGCCACGACCTTCACGGCGCAGTCCGACGGGACGGCTCCTGCCGGCGGCGCGCTCACCGCCAACACCGTCGCGGCGTCGGGCGCGGGCACGACGAGCTACATCAACAGCGGCACGACGCTGACGATCAACAGCCGCACCGACTACACCGACGGCGGCTCCGGCCTCGCCAGTTCGACGCTCACCATGCAGACCGGAACCCTCTCCGGCAACAGCTGCTCGGCCTACGGCGCACCCGCCACCATCACCGGCACCACCAGCCAGACCGTCGCCACCGCCCACTGCTACCTGCTCACGCTCACCGGCACCGATAACGTCGGCAACGCCGCCTCCATCTCGACGACGGTGATGGTGGATACGACGGCCCCGAGCGCGCCGACCGGCTTCACCTTCAGCGGCCTGAGCAACGCCTACTACCCGGGCGCCGGCTCGACGGTGTACTTCAAGGGCGGCGCGGTAGGCGGCTTCACCGCCACGGCCTCCGGCGCCACCGACGCCGACTCCGGCGTCTCGGGCTACAACTACGGCGCGATCGCCGGCACCGGCTGGGCCAACGCCGCCGGGGCCTACACCTTCACGGCCGCATCGCCGAGCGGCACCGGCGCGGTCACCGCCACCAACAACGCCGGACTGACCGGCTCGAGCGCCAGCTTCACCGCGACCGTCGACTCCACCGCGCCGGCGACCGGCGCCTTCACGGCGAACAGCGTCGCAGCCACGGGCGGCGGCAGCTCGAGCACCATCACGGCAGGCACGACGCTGACGATCAACAGCCGCACCGACTACACCGACGGCGGCTCCGGGCTTGCCTCGTCCACGCTGACGATGCAGACGGGAACGTTCTCGGGCAATGCGTGTAGCGCGTACGGCGCACCGGCCACGATCACGGGGACGACCTCGCAGACCGTCGCCAGCGGCCACTGCTACCTGCTCACGCTGACCGGCACCGACAACGTCGGCAACACCGCCTCGATCTCCACCACGGTCAAGGTGGACACGACCGCCCCGAGCGCGCCGACGACGTTCGGCTTCTCGGCGTTCACCAACAGCTACTACCCCGGCTCCGGCTCGATCGTCTACTTCAAGGGCGGCACGGCCGGCGGCTTCACCGCCGCCGCGTCGGGCGCCACCGATGCCGACTCGGGGATCGCCTCCTACAACTACGGCGCGATCGCGGGCGCCGGCTGGGGGAACGTCTCCGGCGCGTATACCTTCACGGGTCTCTCGCCCACCGGCACCGGCTCGGCCACCGCCACCAACGGTGTCGGCGTGACCGGCGCCTCGGCCAGCTTCACGGCGCAGTCCGACTCCACCGCTCCCGCCGGCGGCGCGCTGACCGCCAACACGGTCGTGGCTTCCGGCGCGGGCACGAGCAGCTACCTGAACGCCGGCACGACGCTGACGATCAACAGCCGCACCGACTACACCGAGACGCAGACCGCCACCGCCTCCGGCCTCGCCAGCTCGACGCTGACCATGCAGACCGGAACCCTCTCCGGCAACGCCTGTAGCGCGTACGGCGCGCCGGCAACGATCACCGGCACGACCTCGCAGACGGTCGCCAGCGGCCACTGCTACCTGCTGACACTGACCGGCACCGACAACGTCGGCAACGCTGCCTCCGTCTCGACCACGGTGATGGTGGACACGACCGCGCCGTCGGCGCCGACCGGCTTCACCTTCTCCGGGCTGAGCAACGCCTACTACCCGGGCGCCGGCTCGACCGTCTACTTCAAGGGCGGCGCCGCCGGCGGCTTCACCGCCACCGCCTCCGGCGCAACCGACGCCGACACCGGCGTCGCCGCCTACAACTACGGCGCCATCGCCGGCACCGGCTGGGCCAACGCTGCCGGCGCCTACACCTTCACCGGCGCCTCGCCCAGCGGCACCGGCGCGGTCACCGCCAGCAACAACGCAGGACTCACGGGAGCGAGCGCCAGCTTCACCGCCACCGCCGACTCCACCGCCCCGAGCGCAGGCGCCTTCACCGCCAACAGCACCGTGGCCACCGGCGGCGGCAGCTCCAGCTACCTCAACAGCGGCACCACACTCACCATCAACAGCCGCACCGACTACACCGACGGCGGCTCCGGCCTCGCCTCCTCCACGCTGACCATGCAGACCGGAACGCTGTCGGGCAACAGCTGCTCGGCCTACGGCGCACCGGCCACGATCAGCGGCACGACCTCGCAGACGGTCGCCAGCGGCCACTGCTACCTGCTCACCCTGACCGGTACCGACAACGTCGGCAACACCGCCTCGATCTCGACCACGGTGATGGTGGACACGACCGCCCCGTCGGCGCCCACCGGCTTCACCTTCTCCGGGCTGAGCAACGCCTACTACCCGGGCGCCGGCACGACCGTCTACTTCAAGGGAGGCAGTGCCGGCGGCTTCACCGCCACCGCCTCCGGCTCGACCGACGCCGACACCGGCGTCGCCGCCTACAACTACGGCGCCATCGCCGGCACCGGCTGGGCCAACGCCGCCGGCGCCTACACCTTCACCGGCGCCTCGCCCAGCGGCACCGGCGCGGTCACCGCCAGCAACAACGCAGGACTCACGGGAGCGAGCGCCAGCTTCACCGCCACCGCCGACTCCACCGCCCCGAGCGGCGGCGCCTTCACCGCCAACAGCACCGTGGCCACCGGCGGCGGCAGCTCCAGCTACCTCAACAGCGGCACCACACTCACCATCAACAGCCGCACCGACTACACCGACGGCGGCTCCGGCCTCGCCTCCTCCACGCTGACCATGCAGACCGGAACGCTGTCCGGCAACAGCTGCTCGGCCTACGGCGCACCGCGCCACGATCACCGGCACGACCTCGCAGACCGTCGCCAGCGGCCACTGCTACCTGCTCACCCTGACCGGCACCGACAACGTCGGCAACACCGCCTCGATCTCGACCACGGTGATGGTCGACACCGACCGCGCCGTCGGCGCCCGACCGGCTTCACCTTCTCCGGCGCTGAGCAACGCCTACTACCCGGGCGCCGGCACGACCATCTACTTCAAGGGAGGCACGTGCCGGCGGCTTCACCGTCACCGCTTCCGGCTCGACCGACGCCGACACCGGCGTCTCGGGCTACAACTACGGCGCCGTCGCCGGCACCGGCTGGGGCAACACCGCCGGCGCCTACACCTTCACCGCCGCCTCGCCGACCGGCACCGGCGCGGTCACCGCCACGAACAACGCCGGACTGACGGGCGGCAGCACGACCTTCACCGCCCAGTCCGACACGACCGCCCCGTCGGGCGGCGCCTTCACGGCCAACGGCATCGCGGCCACCGGCGGCGGCAGCACGAGCTACCTCACCGCCGGCACGACGCTGACGATCAACAGCCGCACCGACTTCACCGACAGCGGCTCGGGCATCGCCTCGTCGACGCTGACAATCCAGTCGGCCACGCTTTCTGCCAACAACTGCGGCTCCTTCGGCGCGCCGAGCACGATCAGCGGCACCACGTCGCAGACCGTCGCGAGTGGCAACTGCTACCTGCTCACGCTCACCGGCACCGACAACGTCGGCATCACGGGCTCGATCAGCACCACGGTGAAGGTGGACACGACGCCGCCGAGCGCGCCGACCGGGTTCGTCTTCTCCGCGCTGACCAACGCGTACTACTCCGGCGCCGGCTCGACCGTCTACTTCAAGGGCGGCGCCGCCGGCGGCTTCACCGTCACGGCCTCCGGCGCGGCCGATGCCGAGACCGGAGTCGGGTCGTACACCTACGGCGCCATCGCCGGCTCCGGATGGGCGAACACGGGTAACGGGTACACGTTCACCGGCGTGTCGCCGACCGGCACGGGCGCGGTCACGGCGACGAACGGTGCGTTGGTCACCGGCTCGAGCGCGAACTTCACCGCCACGGTCGACTCGACGGCCCCGAGCGGAGGCGCCTTCACCGCGAACAGCGTCGCGGCCACGGGTGGCGGCAGCTCGAGCTACCTGAATGCCGGTACCACGCTGACGATCAACAGCCGCACCGACTACACCGACGGCGGCTCCGGACTGGCGTCCTCCACGCTGACGATGCAGACCGGAACGCTCTCCGGCAACAGCTGCTCGGCCTACGGAGCCCCGGCCACGATCAGCGGCACGACCTCGCAGACGGTCGCCAGCGGCCACTGCTACCTGCTCACGCTGACCGGCACCGACAACGTCGGCAACACCGCCTCGATCTCCACCACGGTCAAGGTGGACACCACCGCCCCGTCGGCACCGACGACGTTCGGCTTCTCGGCCTTCACCAACAGCTACTACCCCGGCTCCGGCTCGACCGTGTACTTCAAGGGAGGCAGTGCCGGCGGCTTCACCGTCACCGCGAGCGGATCGACCGACGCCGACACCGGCATCGCCGGCTACAACTACGCCGCGGTCGCCGGGACCGGCTGGGGCAACACCGCCGGCGCCTACACCTTCACCAGCGCCTCCCCCACCGGCACCGGCGCCGTCACCGCCAGCAACAACGCCGGACTCACCGGATCCAGCGCCAGCTTCACCGCCACCGCCGACTCCACCGCACCGAGCGCAGGCGCCTTCACCGCCAACAGCACCGTGGCCACCGGCGGCGGCAGCTCCAGCTACCTCAACAGCGGCACCACGCTCACCATCAACAGCCGCACCGACTACACCGACGGCGGCTCGGGCCTCGCCAGCTCCACCCTGACCATGCAAACCGGCACGCTCTCCGGCAACAGCTGCTCGGCCTACGGGGCACCGGCCACCATCACCGGAACGACGTCGCAGACCGTCGCCACCGCCCACTGCTACCTCTTCACGCTCACCGGCACCGACAACGTCGGCAACACCGCCAGCATCTCCACCACGGTCAAGGTCGACACCACCGCCCCGTCGGCGCCGACCACGTTCAGCTTCTCGGCCTTCACCAACAGCTACTACCCCGGCTCCGGCTCGATCGTCTACTTCAAGGGCGGCACGGCCGGCGGCTTCACCACCACCGCCTCCGGCGCCACCGACGCCGACACCGGCATCGCCACCTACAACTACGGCGCCATCGCCGGCGCAGGCTGGGGCAACACCGCCGGCGCCTACACCTTCACCGGCATCTCCCCCACCGGCACCGGCTCCGCCACCGCCACCAACAACGCCGCACTCACCGGCCCCAGCGCCAGCTTCACCGCCCAGTCCGACTCCACCGCCCCCGCCGGCGGCGCCTTCTCGGCCAACGGCAACGCGGCCACAGGCGGCGGCAGCACCAGCTACCTCACCGCCGGCACCACCCTGACCATCAACAGCCGCACCGACTACACCGAGACCCAGACCGCCACCGCCTCCGGCCTCGCCAACTCCACCCTGACCATCCAGACCGGCACGCTCTCCGGCAACAGCTGCTCGGCCTACGGCGCGCCGGCAACGATCACCGGCACCACCAGCCAGACCGTGGCCAGCGGCCACTGCTACCTGCTGACACTGACCGGCACCGACAACGTCGGCAACACCGCCTCCGTCTCGACCACGGTGATGGTGGACACCACCGCACCGAGCGCGCCCACCACCTTCGGCTTCTCCGCCTTCACCAACAGCTACTACCCCGGCTCCGGCTCGATCGTCTACGTCAAGGGCGGATCGGCCGGCGGCTTCACCACCACCGCCTCCGGCGCAACCGACGCCGACACCGGCATCGCCACCTACAACTACGGCGCCATCGCCGGCACCGGCTGGGGCAACACCGCCGGCGCCTACACCTTCACCGGCGCCTCGCCCACCGGCACCGGCGCAGTCACGGCCACGAACGGCGCCGGAGTCACGGGTGCGAGCGCGAGCTTCACCGCGCAGTCCGACTCCACCGCCCCGGGCGGCGGCACCTTCAGCGCCAACGGCAACGCGGCTACCAGCGGCGGCAGCACGAGCTACCTGAACAGCGGCACCACGCTGACGATCAACAGCCGCACCGACTACACCGAGACGCAGACTGCGACCGCCTCCGGTCTCGCCAACTCGACGCTCACCATCCAGTCGGCCACGCTCACCGCGAACAGCTGCGGCTCCTTCGGCGCGCCGAGCACGATCACCGGAACGACGAGCCAGACCGTCGCCAGCGGCAACTGCTACCTGCTCACCCTCACCGGCACCGACAACGTCGGCAACGCGGCGAGCATCTCCACCACCGTCAAGGTCGACACCACCGCCCCGTCGGCGCCGACCACGTTCGGCTTCTCCGGCTTCACCAACAGCTATTACCCCGGCTCCGGCTCGATCGTCTACGTCAAGGGCGGCTCGGCCGGTGGCTTCACCGCCACCGTCTCCGGCGCGAGCGACGCCGACTCGGGCATCGCCGGCTACAACTACGGCGCGATCGCCGGAACCGGCTGGGGCAACACCGCCGGCGCCTACACCTTCACCGCAGCCTCGCCCACCGGCACCGGCGCAGTCACCGCGACGAACAGCGCCGGACTCACGGGTAGCAGCACGAGCTTCACCGCCCAGGTCGACGCGACCGCCCCGGCCGGTGGCGCCTTCTCGGCCAACAGCATCGCGGCCACGGGCGGCGGCAGCTCGAGCTACCTCACGGCCGGCACCACGCTCACGATCAACAGCCGCACCGACTACACCGAGGCGCAGACCGGCACCGCCTCGGGCCTCGCCAACTCCACGCTGACCATCCAGACGGCGACGCTCTCCGGCAACAGCTGCGGCAGCTACGGCGCGCCGGCCACGATCACGGGCACCACGTCGCAGACGGTCGCCAGCGGCAACTGCTACCTGCTCACGCTCACCGGCACCGACAACGTCGGCAACGCCGCCTCGATCTCCACCACCGTCATGGTGGACACCACCGCCCCGTCCGCGCCGACCGGCTTCAGCTTCAGCGGCCTGACCAACGCGTACTACCCCGGCGCCGGCACGACGATCTTCTTCAAGGGCGGATCGGCCGGCGGCTTCACCGCCCTCGCCTCGGGCTCGGCGGACGCCGACACGGGGATCTCGACCTACAACTACGGCGCGGTCGCCGGCGCGGGCTGGGGCAACGTCGGCGGCGCCTACACCTTCACGGGCATCTCGCCCACCGGCTCCGGCTCGGTCACGGCGACGAACGGCGCAGGCACGACCGGCTCCGGCACCAGCTTCACCGCGCAGTCCGACTCGACCGCCCCGGCAGGAGGCGCACTGACGGCCAACGGCACCGTGGCCTCCGCGGGCGGCACGTCGAGCTACCTCACCTCCGGGACGACGCTGACGATCAACAGCCGCACGGACTACACCGACGGCGGTTCGGGCCTCGCGTCCTCGACGCTGACGATCCAGTCGGCCACGCTCAGCGGCAACAGCTGCGGCTCCTACGGCGCGCCGAGCTCGATCACCGGCACCACCTCGCAGACGGTCGCCAGCGGCAACTGCTACCTGCTCACCCTCACCGGCACCGACAACGTCGGCAACAGCGCTTCGATCTCCACCACGGTGATGGTCGACACCACCGCGCCGAGCGCCCCGACCGGCTTCAGCTTCAGCGGACTGACCAACGCGTACTACTCCGGCGCGGGTACGACGATCTACGTCAAGGGCGGCTCGGCCGGCGGCTTCACCGCTCTCGCCTCCGGCAGCACCGACGCGGACACCGGCGTCGCCACCTACAACTACGGCGCCATCGCCGGAACCGGCTGGGGCAATACCGCCGGCGCCTACACCTTCACCGCCGCCTCGCCGACCGGCAGCGCGTCGGTGACCGCGACGAACGGCGCAGGCGCGACGGGCTCCGGCACGAGCTTCACCGCCCAGGTCGACTCGACCGCCCCGAGCGGAGGCGCGTTCACCGCCAACAGCGTCGTAGCCTCCGGCGCCGGCACGAGCAGCTACCTGAACAGCGGCACCACGCTAACGATCAACAGCCGCACCGACTACACCGACGGCGGCTCCGGACTCGCCTCCTCCACGCTGACCATGCAGACCGGCACGCTTTCCGCCGACAGCTGCTCCGCCTACGGCGCACCCGCCACGATCACGGGCACGAGCTCGCAGACCGTCGCGAGCGGCCACTGCTACCTGCTCACGCTGACCGGCACCGACAACGTCGGCAACACCGCGTCGATCTCCACGACGGTGATGGTGGACACGACGGCGCCGTCGGCTCCGAGCCTCGCCTACAGCGCGCCGACGAACGCGTACTACCCCGGCTCCGGCTCGATCGTCTACTTCAAGGGCGGCGCCGCCGGCGGCTTCACCGCCACCGCCTCCGGGTCGACCGACGCCGACACCGGCATCGCCGGCTACACCTATCCCGCCCTCGGAGCGGGCTGGTCGAACGCCGCGGGCGTCTACACCTTCACGAGCGGCGCGGGCACGCAGAGCGGCTCGGCCACCGCGCAGAACAACGCCGGACTCTCCAGCGCCGGCACGAGCTTCACCGCCCAGTCC
Organism: uncultured Actinomycetes bacterium; assembly: GCA_963761665.1. GTDB lineage: Bacteria > Actinomycetota > Thermoleophilia > Gaiellales > Gaiellaceae > Palsa-739. The sequence continues at coordinate 169,313 of CAVXHM010000005.1, read as the reverse complement.
GATACGACGGCGCCGACCGGCGGCGCCTTCACGGCCAACGGCATCGCGGCCTCCGGCGCCGGCACCTCGAGCTTCCTGAACAGCGGCACGACGCTGACGATCAACAGCCGCACCGACTACAGCGAGACGCAGACCGCCACCGCCTCCGGCCTCGCCAACTCCACCCTGACCATTCAGACGGCGACGTTCAGCGGCGGAAGCTGCGGCGGCTTCGGAGCCCCGACGACGATCACCGGCACGACCAGCCAGACCGTCGCGAGCGGCCACTGCTACCTGCTCACCCTCCGCGGCACCGACAACGTCGGCAACCAGAGCAGCTCCGTCACCACCACCGTGATGGTCGACACAACCGGACCGACGGCGCCGACGACGTTCACGTTCGGCTCGCTCAGCGGATCCGCATACTGGCCCGGCTCCGGCTCGACCGTCTTCTTCCAGGGCGGCACCGCCGGCGGCTTCACCGCCACCGCGAGCGGATCGACCGACAGCGACTCCGGTGTCGCCTCGTACAACTACGGCGCCATCGCCGGATCCGGCTGGGGCAACACCGCCGGTGCCTATACCTTCACAGCGGCTTCGCCGACCGGCAGCGGCACCGTCACGGCGACCAACAACGCCGGGCTCACCGGCGCGGGCGCGAGCTTCACCGCGCAGTCCGACACGACCGCCCCCGGCGGCGGCGCGTTCAGCGCCAACGGCACCGCGGCCACCGGAGGCGGCAGCTCCAGCTACCTGAACAGCGGTACGACGCTGACGATCAACAGCCGCACCGACTACACCGAGGCCCAGACCGGCACCGCCTCCGGCCTCAGCAACTCGACCCTGACGATCAAGTCGGCGACACTCTCCGGCAACAGCTGCGGCAGCTACGGCGCGCCGGCCACGATCACCGGCACGACCTCGCAGACCGTCGCCAGCGGCAACTGCTATCTGCTCACCCTCACCGGCACCGACAACGTCGGCAACGCCGCCTCGATCTCGACGGTGGTCAAGGTCGACACGACCGCGCCGTCGGCCCCGTCCTCGCTCGCCTTCTCGGCGCCCACGCACGCGTACTACCCGGGCGCGGGCTCGACCGTCTACTTCCAGGGCGGCGGCTCGGGCGGCTTCACGGTCACCGCGAGCGGCTCGAGCGATGCCGACACCGGTGTCGCCGGCTACACGTACCCGACCTTCGGCAGCGGCTGGTCGAACACCGGCGGCGCCTACACCTTCAACAGCTCTGCGGCGACGCAGACCGGCGCCGTCACGGCGCAGAACAACGCCGGACTGTCGAGCAGCGGCACGAGCTTCACCGCGCAGTCCGACGCGGCCGCGCCGTCGAGCTCGCTCACCTGCAACGGCTTCTCCTGCCCGGGTGGCTGGTCGAACGCGTCGCCGGTGAACATCGACATCAACGCCTCCGACGGCGGCTCCGGCGTCGCGAGCATCACGTACACGACTGACGGCAGCGACCCGACCTCGAGCGGGACGGCGACGACTGTGAACGCCGCGACGGCGTCGTTCCAGGTCTCGTCCGCCACGACGATCAAGTGGTTCAGCACCGACAACGTCGGCAACGCCTCCTCGGTGCAGACGACGACGCTGCAGATCGACACGACGCCGCCGACTGCGCCGACCGGCTTCGCCTTCTCGTCGCCGACCCATGCGTACTGGCCCGGCTCCGGATCGACCGTGTACTTCCAGGGCGGCGGCTCGGGCGGCTTCACCGTCGCGGCCTCCGGCTCGACCGACTCGCAGTCCGGCGTCGGCGGCTACAACTACCCGGCGCTCGGCACCGGCTGGTCGAACACGAACGGCGCGTACACGTTCAGCAGCTCGGCGGCGACGCAGAGCGGCTCGGTCACGGCCACGGACAACGCCGGCAACACCGGCAGCGGCACGAGCTTCACCGCCCAGTCCGACTCGGCCGCGCCGACCAGCTCGGTCACCTGCGACACGGCCGCCTGCTCGGCCGGCTGGTACACCACCAGCCCGGTCTCGATCGCCATCACCGGCAGCGACGCAGGCGCCGGCGTCGAGCGCATCGTCTACACCACCGACGGCAGCGCACCGACGATCAACGGCAGCGACACCGTCACCAACGGCACCGAAGTCGCCGGCAACAGCGCCACCTTCAACATCTCCACGCTCGGCACCACCACGGTCAAGTGGATCGCCGAGGACAACGTCGGCAACATCAGCAGCGTCTCCAGCCAGACGGTCAAGCTCGACACCACCGCCCCGAGCGCGCCCACCGGCTTCTCCTTCTCGAGCCCGACGCACGCGTACTACCCCGGCTCCGGCGCGACGATCTTCTTCCAGGGCGGCGTCGCCGGCGGCTTCACCGTCACGGCCTCCGGCTCGACCGACGGCGAGTCCAACGTCGCCGGCTACACCTACCCGGGCCTCGGCACCGGCTGGTCGAACACCAACGGCGCCTACACCTTCACCGGCTCCGCCGGAACGCAGAGCGGCTCCGTCACCGCCCAGAACAACGCCGGACTCTCCAGCACCGGCACCAGCTTCACCGCCCAGTCCGACTCGGCCGCACCGACCAGCTCCGTCACCTGCGACACCGCCGCCTGCAGCGCCGGCTGGTACACGACCTCGCCGGTCTCGATCGCCATCACCGGCAGCGACGCAGCCGCCGGCGTCGAGCGCATCGTCTACACCACCGACGGCAGCGCGCCGACGATCAACGGCAGCGACACCGTCACCAACGGCACCGAAGTCGCCGGCAACAGCGCCACCTTCAACATCTCCACGCTCGGCACCACCACGGTCAAGTGGATCGCCGAGGACAACGTCGGCAACATCAGAAGCGTCTCCAGCCAGACGGTCAAGCTCGACACCACCGCGCCGACCGCGCCGAGCCTCTCCTACTCCGGCTTCGGCCACGCCTATTACCCGGGTAGCGGCTCCACCGTGTACTTCCAGAGCGGCGGCTCGGGCGGCTTCACCGTCGCGGCGAGCGGGCTCGGCCGACGGCGAATCCGGCGTCGCCGGCTACACCTACCCGGGCCTCGGCACCGGCTGGTCGAACACCGGCGGCGCCTACACCTACGACAGCACCGCCGGCACGCAGACCGGCTCGGTCACCGCGCAGAACAACGCCGGACTCTCCAGCTCCGGCACCAGCTTCACCGCCCAGGCCGACGGCTCCGCACCGACCAGCTCCGTCACCTGCAACACCGCCGCCTGCAGCGGCCGGCTGGTACACCAGCTCGCCCGTCGCGATCGCGATCAGCGGCTCCGACGGCGGAGCGGGCGTCGAGCGCATCGTCTACACCACCGACGGCTCCGACCCGACGATCAACGGCAGCGACACCGTCACCAACGGCACCGAAGTCGCCGGCAACAGCGCCAGCTTCAACATCACCACCCTCGGCACCACCACCGTCAAGTGGATCGCCGAGGACAACGTCGGCAACATCAGCAGCGTCAGCAGCCAGACGGTCAAGCTGGACACCACCGCGCCCAACGCACCGAGCCTCTCCTACTCCGGCTTCGGCAACGCCTACTACTCGGGCGCCGGCTCGACCGTGTTCTTCCAGGGCGGCGGCTCCGGCGGCTTCACCGTCACCGCGAGCGGCTCGACCGACCTGCAGTCCGGCCTCGCCGGCTACACCTACCCCGGCCTCGGCAGCGGCTGGTCGAACACCGGCGGCGGCTACACGTTCGACAGCACGGCGGGCACGCAGACCGGCTCCGTCACCGCGCAGAACAACGCCGGACTCGACAGCGCCGGCACCAGCTTCACCGCCCAGGTCGACTCCTCGGCGCCGACCAGCTCCGTCACCTGCAACACCGCCGCCTGCTCCGCCGGCTGGTACACCAGCTCGCCCGTCGCCATCTCCATCACAGGCAGCGACGCGGGCGCCGGTGTCGAGCGCATCGTCTACACCACCGACGGCATCCGCGCCGACGATCAACGGCAGCGACGTCGTCACCAACGGCACCGAGGTGGACGCGACGTCGGCGAGCTTCAACATCACCAGCCTCGGCACGAACACGGTCAAGTGGATCGCCGAGGACAACGTCGGCAACGTCTCGTCGATCGGCAGCCAGACGGTCGAGCTCGACACCACCGCCCCGACCGCGCCGACCGGCTTCACCTTCTCGTCCACGAGCCATGCGTACTGGCCCGGCGCCGGCGCGACCGTCTACTTCCAGGGCGGCGGGTCCGGCGGCTTCACCGTCGCGGCCAACGGCTCCACCGACGTGGACTCCGGCGTCGCGGGCTACACCTACCCGGCACTCGGCGGCGGCTGGTCCGGCAGCAACGGCAACTACACCTTCGACAACAGCGCCGGAACCCAGAGCGGCTCCGTCACCGCGCAGAACAACGCCGGGCTCTCCAGCTCCGGCACCAGCTTCACCGCCCAGTCCGACGCAGCCGCGCCGACGAGCTCCGTCACCTGCAACACGATCGCCTGCAGCGCGGGCTGGTACACGACGTCGCCGGTTGCCATGTCCATCACAGGCAGTGACGGAGCCTCCGGCGTCGAGCGCATCGTCTACACCACCGACGGCAGCGCACCCACGATCAACGGCAGCGACGCGGTCACGAACGGCACCGAAGTCGACGCGAGCTCCGCGAGCTTCAACATCTCGACCCTCGGCACGAACACGGTCAAGTGGATCGTCGAGGACAACGTGGGCAACATCAGCAGCGTCAGCAGCCAGACGGTCAAGCTCGACACCACCGCCCCGACCGCACCGACCGGCTTCTCGTTCTCGAGTCCGACGCACGCGTACTACCCCGGCTCCGGCGCGACGATCTTCTTCCAGGGCGGCGTCGCCGGCGGCTTCACCGTCACGGCCTCCGGCTCCACCGACGGCGAGTCCGGCGTCGCCGGCTACACCTACCCGGGCCTCGGCACCGGCTGGTCGAACACCAACGGCGCCTACACCTTCACCGGCTCCGCCGGAACGCAGAGCGGCTCCGTCACCGCGCAGAACAACGCCGGCCTCTCCAGCTCCGGCACCAGCTTCACCGCCCAGTCCGACTCGGCCGCACCGACCAGCTCGCTCACCTGCGACGGCAGCGCGTGCCCGGGCGGCTGGACGAACAGCATCCCGGTCACGATCGGCATCGTCGCCGACGACGGCGCCGGCTCGGGCGTCGCTTCGATCACGTACACGACCGACGGCAGCGACCCGACGACGAGCGGCACCGCGACGACGGTGAACGCCGCGTCGACCTCGTTCCCGATCTCCTCTGCCGAGACGATCGAGTGGTTCAGCACCGACAACGTCGGCAACGCCTCGTCGGTGCAGTCGACGACGATCCAGATCGACACGACGCCGCCGACCGCGCCGACCGGCTTCGCCTTCTCCGCCACCAACCACGCCTACTGGCCCGGCTCCGGCTCGACCGTCTACTTCCAGAGCGGCGGCTCCGGCGGCTTCACCGTTGCGGCCTCCGGCTCGACCGACTCGCAGTCCGGCGTCGGCGGCTACACCTTCCCGGCGCTCGGCACCGGCTGGCTCAACACGGGCGGCGTCTACAGCTACAACAGCTCCGCCGCGACGCAGAGCGGCTCGGTCACGGCCACGGACAACGCCGGCAACACCGGCAGCGGCACGAGCTTCACCGCCCAGTCCGACTCCTCGGCCCCGACCAGCTCGGTCACCTGCAACTCGATCGCCTGCTCAGCCGGCTGGTACACCGTCTCCCCCGTCTCGGTCTCCATCACCGGTAGCGACGCGGGCGCCGGCGTCGAGCGGATCGTCTACACCACCGACGGCAGCGCACCGACGATCAACGGCAGCGACGCGGTCACCAACGGCACCGAGGTCGCCGGAGCCACCGCCAGCCTGAACGTCAGCAGCGACGGGACGACGACGGTCAAGTGGATCGCCGAGGACAACGTCGGCAACATCAGCGGCGTATCCAGCCAGATCGTCGAGCTCGACACGACGCCGCCGACCGCGCCGACCGGGTTCACGTTCTCGTCGCCGAGCCATGCCTACTGGCCCGGCTCCGGCTCGACCGTGTACTTCCAGGGCGGCGGCTCGGGCGGCTTCACCGTCGCAGCGAGCGGCTCGGCCGACGCGACGTCGGGCGTCGCCGGCTACACCTACCCGGGCCTCGGCAGCGGCTGGTCGAACACGGGCGGCGCCTACACCTTCACCGGCTCGGCCGGCACGCAGAGCGGCTCCGTCACGGCGCAGGACAACGCCGGCAACACCGGCAGCGGCACGAGCTTCACCGCCCAGTCCGACTCGGCCGCGCCGACCAGCTCGGTCACCTGCGACACGGCCGCCTGCTCGGCCGGCTGGTACACCACCAGCCCGGTCTCGATCGCCATCACCGGCAGCGACGCAGGCGCCGGCGTCGAGCGCATCGTCTACACCACCGACGGCAGCGCACCGACGATCAACGGCAGCGACACCGTCACCAACGGCACCGAAGTCGCCGGCAACAGCGCCACCTTCAACATCTCCACGCTCGGCACCACCACGGTCAAGTGGATCGCCGAGGACAACGTCGGCAACGTCAGCAGCGTCTCCAGCCAGACGGTCAAGCTCGACACGACCGCTCCGTCGGCGCCGACCGGCTTCACCTTCTCCTCGCCGAGCCATGCGTACTGGCCCGGCTCGGGGACGACGGTCTACTTCCAGAGCGGCGGCTCGGGCGGCTTCACCGTCGCGGCGAGCGGCTCGGCCGACGGTGAATCGGGCGTCGCCGGCTACACCTACCCGGGCCTCGGCAGCGGCTGGTCGAACACGGGCGGCGCCTACACCTACGACAGCACCGCCGGCACCCAGAGCGGCTCGGTCACCGCCCAGAACAACGCCGGACTCTCCAGCTCCGGCACCAGCTTCACCGCCCAGGCCGACGGCTCCGCACCGACCAGCTCCGTCACCTGCAACACCGCCGCCTGCAGCGCCGGCTGGTACACCAGCTCGCCCGTCGCGATCGCGATCAGCGGCTCCGACGGCAGCTCGGGCGTCGAGCGCATCGTCTACACCACCGACGGCTCCGACCCGACGATCAACGGCAGCGACACCGTCACCAACGGCACCGAAGTCGCCGGCAACAGCGCCAGCTTCAACATCACCACCCTCGGCACCACCACCGTCAAGTGGATCGCCGAGGACAACGTCGGCAACATCAGCAGCGTCAGCAGCCAGACGGTCAAGCTGGACACCACCGCGCCCAACGCACCGAGCCTCTCCTACTCCGGCTTCGGCAACGCCTACTACTCGGGCGCCGGCTCGACCGTGTTCTTCCAGGGCGGCGGCTCCGGCGGCTTCACCGTCACCGCGAGCGGCTCGACCGACCTGCAGTCCGGCCTCGCCGGCTACACCTACCCCGGCCTCGGCAGCGGCTGGTCGAACACCGGCGGCGGCTACACGTTCGACAGCACGGCGGGCACGCAGACCGGCTCCGTCACCGCGCAGAACAACGCCGGACTCGACAGCGCCGGCACCAGCTTCACCGCCCAGGTCGACTCCTCGGCGCCGACCAGCTCCGTCACCTGCAACACCGCCGCCTGCTCGGCCGGCTGGTACACCAGCTCGCCCGTCGCCATGTCCATCACAGGGAGCGACGCGGGCGCCGGTGTCGAGCGCATCGTCTACACCACCAACGGATCCGCGCCGGCGATCAACGGCAGCGACGTCGTCACCAACGGCACCGAGGTCGCCGGTGCGAACGCGAGCCTGAACGTGACGAGCGACGGGACGACGACGGTCCGCTGGATCGCCGAGGACAACGTCGGCAACATCAGCAGCGTCAGCAGCCAGACGGTCGAGCTCGACACGACCGCGCCGACCGCGCCCACCGGCTTCTCCTTCTCCGGCACGACCGAGGCCTACTACCCGGGCAGCGGCTCGACCGTCTACTTCCAGAACGGCGGCACCGGCGGCTTCACCGTCGCGGCCAACGGCTCGACCGACGGCGACTCCGGCGTCGCCGGCTACACGTACCCGGGTCTCGGCAGCGGCTGGTCGCACGCGAACGGCGCCTACACCTTCGACAACACCGCCGGAACGCAGAGCGGCGCCGTCACCGCGCAGAACAACGCCGGACTCTCCAGCACGGGCACGAGCTTCACCGCCCAGGCCGACGGCTCCGCGCCGACCAGCTCGATCAGCTGCGACAGCGCCGCCTGCAGCGCGGGCTGGTACACCTCCAGCCCGGTCTCGATGTCCATCACGGCCAACGACGGAGCCGCCGGCGTCGAGCGCATCGTCTACACCACCGACGGCAGCGCACCCACGATCAACGGCAGCGACACCGTCACCAACGGCACGGAAGTCGCCGGCGGATCCGCCAGCTTCAATGTCAGCTCGCTCGGGACGACCACGGTCAAGTGGATCGCCGAGGACAACGTCGGCAACATCAGCAGCGTCAGCAGCCAGACGGTCGAGCTCGACACCACCGCCCCGACCGCGCCGACGCTCGGCTTCTCCGGCCTGACCAACGCGTACTACCCGGGCAGCGGCTCGACCGTCTTCGTCGAGAGCGGCGCGAGCGGCGGCTTCACCGTCGGCGGCTCCGGCTCGACCGACGGCGAGTCCGGCATCGCGGGCTACACATATCCGAGCCTCGGCGGCGGCTTCGCCAACACCGGCGGCGTCTACACCTTCAGCAGCTCCGCGACGACGCAGAGCGGCTCGGTCACGGCGCAGAACAACGCCGGACTCTCCAGCACCGGCACGGGCTTCACCGCCCGGGTCGACGGGAGCGCGCCGACGAGCTCGATCACCTGCGACAGCAACCCGTGCGGCTCCGGCTGGATCACGAGCGTCCCGGTGAACATCGACATCACGGGCAACGACGGCTCGGGCTCGGGCGTGAAGAAGGTCGTCTACACCACCGACGGCTCCGACCCGACCACAAGCGGCACCGCGACCACGGTGAACGCCTCGACCGCGTCGTTCCAGCTCTCCACCCCGGAGACGATCAAGTGGTTCGCCGTCGACGACCTCGGCAACGCGTCGGGCGTGCAGTCGATCACGCTGCAGATCGACGGCAGCGCGCCGACCGCGCCGACCGGCTTCACCTTCTCCTCCCCGAGCCATGCGTACTGGCCCGGCAGCGGCTCGACCGTGTTCTTCCAGGGCGGCGTCTCCGGCGGCTTCACCGTCGCCGCGAGCGGCTCGACCGATCCCGAGTCGGGCGTCTCCGGCTACGACTACCCGTCGCTCGGCACCGGCTGGACGAACACCGGCGGCGCGTACAGCTTCGACGGAACCGCGGGTACGCAGTCCGGCTCGGTCACCGCGGAGAACAACGCCGGGCTCGCCGGCTCCGGCACGAGCTTCACCGCGCAGGCCGACTCGACCGCACCGACCAGCTCCGTCACCTGCAACACCGTCGCCTGCTCGGCCGGCTGGTACACGAGCAGCCCGGTTGCCCTGTCCATCAGCGGCAGCGACGGCGGCTCCGGTGTCGAGCGGATCGTCTACACCACCGACGGCTCCGCGCCGGCGATCAACGGCAGCGACCTCGTCACCAACGGCACCGAGGTCGACGCGGCCGTCGCCAACTTCAACATCGTCGCCCTCGGCACCACCACCGTGAAGTGGATCGCCGAGGACAACGTCGGCAACGTCTCCTCCATCTCGACGCAGACCGTCGAGCTCGACACGACCGCGCCGAACGCGCCGACGCTCAACTTCACGAGCGGCGCGCACACGTACTACTCCGGCTCCGGCTCGACCGTCTTCTTCCAGGGCGGCGGAACCGGCAGCTTCACCGTCAACGCGAGCGGCTCGGCCGACGCGGACTCCGGTCTCGCCGGCTACACGTATCCGTCGCTCGGCTCCGGCTGGTCGAACACGAACGGTCTCTACACCTTCGACAACAGCGCCGGAACGCAGAGCGGCTCGGTCACGGCGCAGAACAACGCCGGACTCTCGAGCGGCGGCGCCGGCTTCACCGCCCAGGCCGACGGCACGAACCCGACCGCGTCGATCAGCTGCGACTCCGCCGCCTGCTCGGCCGGCTGGTACACGAGCAGCCCGGTCTCGATCGCGCTCAACGCCTCCGACGCAGGCTCCGGCGTCCAGCGCATCGTCTACACCACCGACGGCTCCACGCCGGCGATCAACGGCAGCGACGTCGTCACCAACGGCACCGAGGTCGCGGGCACATCCGCCACGTTCAACGTCTCGACCGAGGGCACGACCACGATCGAGTGGCTCGCCGAGGACAACGTCGGCAACATCACCGCCGTCGGCACCCAGACGGTGCAGATCGACACGATCCCGCCGACGACGAGCATCGGCGCGAAGCCGTCCAACCCGAGCAACGTGGCCGCCCCGACCTTCGGCTTCTCGTCCAGCGAGGCCGGCTCCACCTTCGAGTGCTCGCTCGACGGCGCCGGCTACAGCGCCTGCGCCTCGCCGCTGACGCTGCCGACCCTCGGCGAGGGCCCGCACACGTTCCACGTCCGCGCCACCGATGTCGCCGGCAACGTCGACCCGTCCCCGGCCGCCTACTCGTGGACGATCGACACCGTGCCGCCATCGGCGGGCATGAACAACCCCGGCAGCCACCTGAGCGGCACCATCTCGCTCAACTCGACGTCGACCGACATCGGCGGCACCGGCGTCGCCAGCACCACCTTCGAGTACTCGACCGCCGGCAGCGGCGGCCCGTGGACGCCGATCTCGTCCTCGACCTGGAACACGCAGACCGGTCCCGACGCGGTCGCCGACGGCCTCTACGACCTCCACGTGGTCGCGGTCGACAACGCCGGCAACTCCGCGTCGTCCTCGCCGATCACGAACGTCCGGATCGACAACACCCCGCCGTCGGTCACGATCACCAGCCCGCTCAGCAACGGCGGCATCGCCAACACCGTCTCGCTCACCGCGACGATCGTCGACGCCGACCCGAGCCCGGCGGTCGTCTGGGAAGTCGCGCCGCACGGCACGACGAGCTGGCAGACCGTGCCCGCGACCTGGAACACGAAGACAGGCCCGGACGCGGTCGCCGACGGCCAGTACGACATCCGCGCCACCGCCACCGACTGGGCGGGCAACGTCACCGTCGCCACGCCGGTCACGAACGTGACCGTGGACAACCACGCGCCGACGGTGAGCGTCACCGCGCCGGTCGACGGCGGCTACGTCAACGCCAGCGACAACGACCCGTACACCGTGAAGGCGAACGCGGCCGACGCGGGCACCGGCGTCCAGCAGGTCGACTTCTACGAGTGCACCGACGCCACGTGCTCGAGCTCGCCGACCCACCTCGGCACCGACTCGACCGGCTCGGCCGGCGTCTACAGCACCGCCTGGACGATCCCGGCGGACGGCACCTACTGGATCGAGGCCGTCGCCGGCGACTTCGTCGGCCACACCAGCAGCTCGATCGCGGCCGTGACCGTCGACCGGACGGCGCCCGACACGACGATCCTGACCAAGCCGGGCGACCCGACGAACGACGCGCACCCGACCTTCACCTTCTCGGCGAGCGAGGCGACGCAGAAGATCGAGTGCAACCTCGACGGCGGCGGCTGGACGACCTGCGCCAGCCCGTACAGCCTCGCGGTCACGCCGATCGACGGCAGCCACACGCTGCAGATCCGCGCCGTCGACCTCGCCGGCAACGTCGACGCGTCGCCCGCCAGCTGGACGTGGCACGAGGACAACACCGCGCCGACGGCGACGCTGACCGATCCGGCGGCGGCGAACGCGGCGCACGCCATCCGCGGCACGGTCGCGCTGTCCTCCACCACCGGCGACCCGACCACGAACGGCTACGCCTCCGGCGTCGATCCCGCCACGATTACGTACCAGTACTCGGCCGACGGCATCACGTGGGCGACGATCGCCAACCCGGCGGCCTGGGACACCACCGCTGTGACCGACGGCATCTACCAGATGCAGGTGCTCGTGACCGACTTCGCCGGCAACACGACGACGTCGCCGCTGGTCGCGAACGTGAAGATCGACAACACGCCTCCGGTCACGTCGCAGGACGATCCGGGCCAGTACCTGCGCGCCACGGTCAACCTGACGGGCACCGCCGCGGATCCGCTCGACCCGCAGAACCAGCCCGGCTCCGGCGTCGGCAACGTCGACTTCCAGGTCTCCCCGGCCGGCGCGAACACGTGGTCGACGGTCGGCACCTCGACCGGCCCCGCGTACTCCGCGTCGTTCGACACGACGACGCTGACCGACGGCCACTACGACTTCCGCACGGTCGCCTACGACGTCGCCGGCAACCAGACCGCCTCGACCGTGGTGACGAACCGTCTCGTCGACAACACTCCGCCGGTCGTCCAGATCGTCGATCCGGGTGCGAACCTCCGCGGCACGGTGCTGCTCGCGACCAACCCCGCCGGTACGAACGATCCGGGCGCGAACGCCTCCGGCATCGTCTCGACGAGCTACGAGATCTCCGGCGACGGCGGCGCGACCTGGCAGCCGGTGGGCGCCAGCTGGAACACGACGGGCGTCACCGACGGCCTGTACGACGTCCGCGCGACCGTCACCGACGCGGCCGGCAACGTCAGCACGCCGAGCGTCGTGACCGCCCGCCGCGTCGACAACACGCCGCCGGTCACGACCGCCTCGGGCGTCCCGCCCGGCTTCTCGTCGACCGACGTCACCGTCACCCTCACCCCGACCGACTCCGGCTCGGGCGTCAGCGACACGCTCTACAGCATCGACAACGGCCCGACCCAGCACGGCACCTCGGTGCTGATCCCGGCACCGTCCAACGGCTCGAACGACGGCTCGCACACGATCACGTTCCAGTCGGTCGACAACGCCGGCAACGTCGAGACGCAGCACTCCGTCGTCGTCCAGATCGACGCGACGCCGCCGGCCTGCCCGAGCTGCACCGCCGCCGACTACTACCGCGGCACGGTGACGCTGTCCGCGACGCCGACCTCGCTGTCCGGCATCGCCTCGGTCGCCTTCCAGTACTCGCCGGACGGCGTCACGTGGACGACCATCGGCACCGACACGACCGGCAGCGCCGGCACCTACTCGACCAGCTGGGATACGACGGCTGCGGGCGACGGCGCCTATCACCTCCAGGCCGTGATCACCGACAACGCGAGCAACGTCTCGACCATCGACCTGCACCCGGGCGGCGCGGGCGTCGTGGTCGTCGACAACACCGCCCCGACGGCGGCGGTCGGCTCGCCCGCCGGCGGCTCCTTCGTCGGCGGCAGCAGCGTCGGCATCACCGCGAGCGCCTCCGACGCGAACCCGCTCACGTACGACTTCCTCGTCAACGGCTCCGTCGTCGCCAGCGGCGCGTCCCCGAGCGCCACCTGGGATTCGACCTCGGTCGGCGACGGCCCGGTCTCGATCCAGGTGCGCGCCACCGACCCGGCCGGCAACTCGACGACGTCCGCGGCGGTGACGGTGAACGTGGACAACCACGCTCCCACGCCGACCCTGAACAACCCGGGCGCCGCCGTCTCCGGCACGCCGACGATCTCCGCCACCTCGGATGCGGACACGGCCACGGTCGAGTTCGAGTACCGCCTGCAGGGCGGCTCCTCGTGGACGACGATCGCGACGGTCGGCCCGCCGTTCAGCACCGCCTTCAACACGAACCTCCTCACGGACGGCACCTACGAGCTGCACGCGATCGCGACCGACCAGGCCGGCCACACCGGCACGAGCCCGATCGTCACCGTCGTCGTCGACAACACGAACCCGACCGGCTCGCTGACGTCGCCGCTCGCCGGCCAGACCATCGGCGGCCCGAGCGCGCCGCTCGCCGCAACCGCCTCCGACGGCGGCTCCGGCGTGGCCGGCGTCCAGTTCGAGTACGCGCCGACCGGGACGAACAGCTGGACGTCGATCGCCACGGTCGGCTCCGCTCCGTACCAGACCAACTGGGACGCGTCGGCCGTGCCGACCGCCGACTACGACCTGCGGCTCGTGATCACCGACAACGCCGGCAACGTCAAGACGACGGCGCCCGTCACCGTCCACGTCGACTCGACCGCACCGACCGTCGTCCTGACCGATCCGGGCACCGGCATCTCCGGCACCGTCCCGCTGACGGCGTCGACGAGCGGCCCCGCTGCGGTCTCCGTCACCTTCGAGGTCAGCCCGGCCGGCGCGAACACCTGGCAGACGATCTCCGTCGACCACGCTTCCCCGTGGAGCGCCAGCTTCGACACGACCACCGAGTCCGACGGCCTCTACGACATCCGCGCGCTGGCGATCGACGGCCTGGGCAACCAGGGCACGAGCGTCCGCGCGGGCGTCCGGATCGACAACACCGCACCGTCCATCGTCTCCTCCGTCCCGACGGACGGCGCCGTGACCACGAGCGCCAGCTCGATCGCGTTCGACACGAGCGAGGACGTCACGCTGAGCGGCGTCACGCTCGACGGGAACCCGACCGTCGCCCCGACGATCACCGGCACGCACGTCGACTACGCCACCGGCGCCCTGTCGGCCGGCCCGCACACGCTCGCGGGCACGCTGACCGACGCCGTCGGCAAGCAGACGCCGTTCCTCCTCCACTTCACCGTCTTCACCTCCGGCCCGGGCACGACCCCGTACGTGGAGAAGAACGCGTCGCTGGCGCACTCGACGACGGTCGACTCGGCCGACGCCGACTCGAGCATGACGATGCCGGCGAACGCCTGGACGGGCGGGAACCCCGGTGACTGGCTCGTCATCCGCGTCCAGCCGGAGCAGCCCTCTGCAGCGCCGGCGGCGCCGATGGCACTCACCTCCGTCGTCGACGCGAGCGCGTACTGGGCGCTGGCCGGCGGCCTGGTGCACTCCTTCGTGCAGCCGCTCGATATCCAGATCGACGGCGCCAACGGCGGCAGCACCGCCGCGACCTACGACGGAACGTCGTGGCGGCTGATCCAGGCAGTCCCGACCGCGGGCGTGCTCCCGGCCGGCTGGACGGACGGCTACTACGTCTCCGGCGGCACGCTGCACATCCTCACGCGCCATCTCTCGCTGTTCGCGTTGACCGCCGCCACGCAGTCGCCGGCGCCGCCGAGCAACGTCACCGCCTCCGCCAACGGCGGCAACCTGACGCTGTACTGGGCTCCGGGGAACAGCGACCCGGTCGCGAACTACGTCTTCTTCGTCGACGGCAAGCCGGTCGCCAACCTCGGCGGCAACCAGACGCAGTACACCGTCGGCCCGTACGACCCGAACGACGCGCACACGTACTCGATCGTCGAGGTCGACACGAGCGGCGCCACGAGCGCGCCCGCGACGGTGAAGCTCGTGCCGAGCATCGCCGGCCTCAGCCTCAGCGCCGCCCGCGCGGCCCTCCTGGCGGCCGGGTTCACCGTCGGCGACATCACCGTGACCGGCTCGACCGCGCCCGACGGCACCGTCGTCGGCCCGGTCGGCATCAACCTCGCGGCGCCCGGGTCGGCCATCGCGCTCCAGCTCGCCGGCTCGAATGTCCAGGCCAAGTGGGGCTTCGGCCTGATCGGCACCGGCCGGCTGCCGCTCGCCCAGCGCAAGTTCATCGGCGTCCGCTTCGCCTCGAACAACCCGTCGACGTTCACGGTGACGCTGCTGAACAAGAAGCACAAGGCGCTGAAGACCTGGCACTTCTCGTTCCGCGCCGGCATCGGGATCCGGAAGCTCTACCTGCCGGCGAAGGCGCGCCATGTCGGCTGGTACTCGCTGCGCTGGAGCGCGGTGTCCGGGACGACCGTCCTCCACCGCACCTTCGGCCTGCAGATCGTCAAGTCGATCCACACCCTGCTGCCCAAGTCGAAGAAGCCGGTGTACGTGGTCATGGCCGGCACCGGTCTCCCGCAGCTGCCGGCCGGGACGAAGCAGGTGGCACGGCTCGTGGCCGGCTCGGACATGGCGGCCTGGAACTTCACGGCGGATAAGAAGCGGAGCCCCCAGGTGATCGTCGTCGACGTTGACCAGTACGGGGTGCGGCTCGTGCACAACCTGCACCTCGTCTTCCCGATGGTGAAGATCATCGCGGTCTCGAGCCACCCGGCACAGCTCAAGCGCGCGAAGCGGTTCGGCGCAACGGTCGTGCTCTCGAAGAAGTCCAGCCCGAAGAAGATCGTGAAGGCCGTCTCGCAGCTCGCGGCGACGTCGCGCTATCCCCAAACTGCGCGGAGGTAACGGGGGAACGGGGTTCCCCCGTTGGCCCCCTCCTCTTCGCGCTCGTGGCGGCGCGGTGTGTGCGCTCCGCCGGGAGCGCGGTCCCGGCTGCGCGCGGCGGAGCGTGCTCCACTCAGAGCGGTCGGGGCGCGTTCGCTTCCCCGTGCGGCCGGTGGTGACCTGCGGTCATCCCCGGCCGCATGAGCTCGCCTCCGTCTAACGCGCCTTCGGCTGCGTTAGCCTCCGGCCTTCTTGCCGGGCTGCCAGAGCGGCTCCTTCTCTCCAACCAGCTGGTTCGCCGACCTCGCGGCGATGAAGAGCAGGTCGGACACTCGGTTCAGATAGACCAACGCGAGCGGGTTGACGCCGTGCGCTTCGTCGGCGGCGAGGGCGTCCCGCTCGGCACGGCGGGCCACGGTGCGCGCGACGTGCAGCCTTGCAGCCGCGTCGGTGCCGCCGGGCAGCACGAAGCTGGTCAGCTCGGGCAGCGGCCCGTTCAGCTCGTCGCAGAGACGCTCGAGGCCGTCGATCACCTCCTGCGTCACACGCAGCTTCCCGTCCTCGCCGGCGAACGGGACGGAGAGGTCGGCGCCGAGGTCGAACAGCTCGTTCTGCACGCGCTCGAGCGAGGCCCGCAACGGCTGCGGAAGCTCACCGGCGAGCACGACGCCGAGCTGCGAGTTGAGCTCGTCGACCGCGCCGTACGCCGCGATGCGCGGGTCGAGCTTCGACACGCGCGAGCCGTCGCCGAGGCTCGTCTCCCCCTGGTCGCCGCCGCGCGTGTAGATCCGCGTCAGGCGGACCGGCTCGTCGCGACGGCGGGGGCTCATGCGCCGTAGATTAGGCCCCGTGGAGGTCAGGCTCGCCGGACCGGACGACGCGGACGCCGCGGCGGAGGTCTTCGCCGCCTCGTTCGCGACGCTGACATTCCTGCCGATGCTGCACACCCCCGAGGAGCAGCGCGGCTACATCGGGCGCCTCGTCGAGACGGAGGAGGTCTGGGTGGCCGAGGACGGCGGCCGCATCGTCGGGCTGGCCGTGCTGTCGGCGGAGATGCTCGATCAGCTCTACGTGCATCCGGACGCGCAGGGCCGCGGAGCCGGCAGCGCGCTGCTGGAGCGGGCGAAGGAACGGCGGCCGGACGGCTTCGCCTTCTGGGTCTTCCAGCAGAACGAGCCGGCGCGCCGCTTCTACGAGCGCCGCGGCTGCCGTCTCGTCAAGCTGACGGACGGCTCGGGCAACGAGGAGAAGACGCCCGACGCGCTGTACGAATGGAGGCCTGAATGACACGTGCGTTGATCGTGGTGGACATCCAGAACGACTACTTCCCGGGCGGCGCGTTTCCGCTCGCCGGCCCGGAGGAGGCGGCGGCGCAGGCGCGAGTGCTGCTCGACGCGTTCCGCGCTTCGGGCGAGACGATCGTGCACATGCAGCACGTCTGGGATGCGCCCGACGCGGCGTTCATGCGGCCGGGTACGGAAGGGGTCGAGATCCACGCGCTGGTCGCTCCGGTGGGCGAGGAGATGGTGCTGAAGAAGGCGCGCCCGAACAGCTTTCGCGACACGGGCCTCGAGAGCTATCTGCGCAATCGCAAGCGACGGGTCGACACGCTCGTCGTCTGCGGGATGATGACGAGCATGTGCGTGGACGCCACCGTCCGCGCCGCGGCGGATCTCGGCTTCGGGACGAGCGTCGCGCACGACGCCTGCGCCGCGCCGAGCCTCACCTTCGACGGCCGCGAGGTCGCCGCCGCCGACGTCCACGCGGCGTTCCTCGCCGCGCTCGCCGGCGGCTACGCGCGCGTCGCGCCCGCGGCGGAGCTCCGCTAGCCGAGCAGCGCGCGGAGCGGCTCGACGTACTCGAGCTCCGGGCGCAGGTACGCGCCGCGGATCACCGTCCACGCGCGGATCCGGACCTCGTCGAGACCGGCGCCGGCGAACGCCGCGATGCGCCGCTCGGTGGTCGCGCTGTCCTCCATGCGGTAGTCCATCGGGTTCCAGAGGAACGACGGCACGTCGTACTCGCGGTCGGCCAGGTACGGCTTCGGGTCGATGGCGGCGAAGCGCTCGCCGTGGCGAAGGATGTTGTGATGGTGGAAGTCGCCGTGCACGAGCCAGTCGGCGCCGGCGCCGATCTCCGCGAGCAGCTCGCGCGCAAGCGGGACGAGCTCGCTCCCCTCCCGCTCGGCGTCGTCGAGCCAGCGCCGTACTTCCGGCTCCACCGGACGGAACGGCGCGCCGGCCGGCAGCCACAGCCGCGAGGCGACGTCCACCGCGATCGCCGTCGCGGCATCGTCGTCGAGCTGCGAGATGTCCGTCCCGGGGACGGCCCGCTCGAGCAGCGACGCGCGACGGGCCGGGTCGGCACGCAGCACGCGCACCGCGCCGTTGCCGTCCCAGAGCTCGAGCGCCGCCACGTCGTGGAGCGACTCGTCGTCGCCTGCCCACGCGACCTTCAGCACGGCGTCGTCGCTCACGGGCGCCACGTACGAGTAATTCGAAAGCGCGAACGGCTCGGCCAGCTCCAGCCCCCACTCGGCTGCCACTTGCACGGCGGTCGCGCGCGTCTCGGTCAGGTCGACAGGCACGCGCGACGGCTACGCGACCGTGCGCGGCTCGCGCTGGAGACCGAGGATCGAGCGGGCGATGACGAGTCGCTGGATCTCGCTCGTGCCCTCGTAGATCTCCGTGATCTTCGCGTCGCGGTAGTAGCGCTCGACCGGGAACTCCTTCGTGTACCCGTAGCCCCCGAGGACCTGGATCGCCTCGGCGGTCTGACGCCGGGCCATCTCCGACGCGAACAGCTTCGCCTTCGCGCCTGCCTCCGTGTGCGGCTCGCCGCGGTCCTTCAGCAGTGCCGCGCGGTAGGTGAGCAGCCGCGCCGCGTCGATCTCGGTCGACATGTTCGCGAGCTTGTGCTGGATCGCCTGGAGCTGCGCGATCGGCTGCCCGAACGCGTGCCGCTCCTTCGCGTACTCGCGCGCGACGTCGTACGCCGCCTGCGCGATGCCGACCGCCTGCGCGGCGATGCCGATCCGGCCGCCGTCGAGCGTGGCCATCGCCACCTGGAAGCCCTTGCCCTCCTCGTGCAGCAGCCGGTCGCGTCCGACGAACGCACCCTCGACGACGAGGTCGTTGGTGGCGGACGAGTTGAGCCCGAGCTTCTCCTCGTCGCGCGTGATGCGCACGTGCTCGGCGTCGAGCACGAATGCGCTGACGCCGGCGGCGCCCGGCGTGTCGGGATCGGTCCGCGCGAAGAGGATGAAGGTGCCGGCGAAGCGGCCGCTCGTGATCCACTGCTTCGCGCCGGTGATGCGCCAGCCGTCGCCGTCCGCGTCTGCGCGCGTGCGCAGCGCGCCCGCATCCGAGCCCGCTTCCGGCTCGGTCAGCGCGAACGCGCCGATCAGCTCGCCGCGCGCGAGCGGCGGCACGAAACGCGCGCGCTGCTCGTCCGTCCCGAACGCGAGCAGCGGCAACGTGGCGGCGCTCGTGTGCACCGCGACCGTGACGCCGACTCCCGCGTCGCCGCGCGACAGCTCCTCGAGCACGAGGATGTAGGAGAGGAAGTCGGCTCCGGCGCCGCCGTACTCCTCGGGGACGCACGTGCCCATCAGACCGAGGTCGGCCAGCTTCGCGAACACCTCGCGCGGGAAGCGGTGCTCCCGGTCCCACGCCGCGGCGTTCGGCTCGATCTCCTGCCGGGAGAACTCGCGGGCGAGCGCCTGGATCTCCTTCTGCTCCGCACTCAGCTCGAAGTCCACGGCGAGACTCTAGTAGCTGTAGAAACCCCGTCCGGTCTTTCGGCCAAGGCGGCCCGCCTGCACGTACTGCCGGAGCAGAGAACACGGCGCGTACTTGGGGTCGCCGAGGCCCCGGTGCAGCACCTCCATGATCGCGACGCACGTGTCGAGCCCGATCAGGTCCGCGAGCGCGAGCGGCCCCATCGGATGCGCGAACCCGAGCTTGGCGATCGTGTCGATCGCCTCCGCCTCGGCGACGCCCTCGAGCAGCGCGTAGGCCGCCTCGTTGATGAACGGCATCAAGATCCGGTTGGAGACGAAGCCGGGGAAGTCGCGCGCCTCCGCCGGCGTCTTGCCGAGATCGACGGCGAGCGCAGCGATCGCCGCGGCCGTCTCGTCCGACGTCTCCAGCCCGCGGATCACCTCCACGAGCTTCAGCACCGGCACCGGGTTGAAGAAGTGCATGCCGATCACGCGTTCCGGCCGCGATGTCACCGCGGCGAGCGACGTGATCGGGATCGACGACGTGTTCGACGCGAGGATCGCCCCGGGCGGGAGCGCGTCGTCGGCGGCGCGGAAGATCGCTTCCTTCACCTGCGCGTCCTCGACCACCGCCTCGATCAGCAGGTCGGCGGGGACGAGGTCGTCCACCGCGGTGACGCGGCCGAGCACCCCGTCGGGATCGGCGCCGCCCTTCTCCGCGAGCCGCGTCAGGCTCTTGCGCATCGACTCGAGACCGCGGTCGACCGCTCCGGGCGCGGCGTCGTGCAGCGAGACCCGGCGGCCGGACGCGGCCACGACCTGTGCGATCCCGCCGCCCATCTGGCCGGCGCCGACGACGAGAACATGCTCGAAGTCCACGGGCGGAGGCTATCGTCGCGCCATGCCGACGGCCGAGGTGAACGGAGCGCGCCTTTGGTACGAGGAGGCCGGCGAGGGCCACGCCGTCGTGCTGATCCACGGCGGCCTCGGCGACGCGCGCCTCTGGGAGCCGCAGTTCCTCCCGCTGTCCGAGCGGTTCCGGACGGTCCGCTTCGACCAGCGCTTCTACGGCCGCTCGACGGGCCCGGCGGCTCCGTTCTCGTTCGTCGACGACGTCGTCGCCCTGCTCGACGAGCTGGCGATGACGCGCGCCGCGCTCGTCGGCCTGTCGTTCGGCGGCCGCGTCGCGTTCGACACTGCGCTCGCGGCGCCGGAGCGCTGCTGGGCAGTCGCCGGCGTCGCACCCGCGCTCTCCGGCCACGACAGCCGCGCCATGACGGAGGAGCAGGACGCCGCGTACGAGGCCGCGGAGACGGCGCGCGACATCGATGCCGCGATGGCGGTGGACTTCGAAGTCTGGGCGCCGCTCGGCGCCGACGACCTGATGCGCGAGCTGTGGCTCGCCACACCCGACGCGGATCCCCTCCCGCCGGGAGTCGAGCCGCGCGCGACGGCGTCGCCCGCTGCGCCGCGGCTCGCTGAGCTCGCCGTGCCGACGCTCGCGATCACCGCCCGTCACGATCCACCGGGCATGCGCGAGATCGGCCCGCTCGTCGCGCGCGACGTACCGAACGCGCGCCACGTCGAGGTCGACTCAGACCACTACCTGACGCTCCGCGAGCCGGAGCTCATCGCGCGCCTGCTCGTCGACTTCCTGACGGAGTCGGCGCCGGAGCATTAGCGCGGCAGCGGCAGCGGCGAGCAAAGCCCCGCCGCCGATGCCCGAGCCGATCCACCACCACGGCGTCCCGCCGTCGGCCATGCTGATCCCCCACGTGGCGGTGTTCACGTCGAGCCACGGCCGGCCGCTCTGCCAGTGGACGGCCAGCGTCTTGCCGTCGTCGCGCAGCGCGAGGACGAGGTTGTAGATGCCGTTCTGGTTCGCCAGCGGCAGGCCGATGCAGTGCGCGACCCCGCGGACGGTGTCGAGCGCGTGCACGAACGGATAGCCGTCGCCGCCGTTCTGGTAGAGCGTGTAGACCCAGCGTCCGTCGGCGCTCGTCACGCGCGTCACCGGGTAGCCGTCCATCACCCAGCTCTTCTGCGTGCGATCGGCGACGCGTCCCGGCAGCAGCCGGTGCGTGCGCAGGTCGTACGCGCGCACGACGTAGTGCGCGTAGTCGCCGTTCGCAGCCTCGGTGTGCTGGATCAGATAGAGCCGCGAAGCGTCCGGCGACAGTGCGTCGAAGGCGAAGCTCCCGTGCAGCACGAGCCAGTTGCGCAGCCGCAGCGTCCGCGTGCCGTAGACGAGGAAGCGGCTCGGCCCGGTGAGCGCAGTGCCGGCGACGACGAGCAGCTTGCCGTCGTGCGAGAGCGCGTCGGCGGCGACGTTGCCGGTGAGCATCGGGATCCCGTACGAGCCCAGCAAGCTCGTTTCGCGAAGCGGCTCGCCGTCCTTCGCGCTCACCTCCGCCAGCACGGTGTTCTCGCCGGCGCCGAGCGTGAGATAGCGCACAGACCAGTCGGCGGAGAGGAGCCCCGTTCCGTCCTGAACCGCGAACGGCATCTGTCCGTCGGCGAGTGCAGCCGGAGCGGCGAGGAGCGAGACGGCGAAGAGAAGAAGGGCGAGCCGGCGCATCACGGTAGGTACGACCGGCGCGCCGCCGGAGGTCCGTCTCGGCCTAGACTTCGATCAGCAGCGCGTCGCCCTGGCCTCCGCCGGAGCAGATTGCCGCGAGTCCGAGCCCGCCGCCGTCGCGACGCAGCTCGTGCACGAGCGTGCCGAGAATGCGGCCGCCGCTCGCGCCGATCGGGTGGCCGAGCGCGACCGCTCCGCCGTTGACGTTGACGAGCTCCGGATCGGCTCCGAGCAGCTTCGTCGAGTTGAACGCGACCGAGGCGAACGCTTCGTTGATCTCGACACGCTTCACGTCGCCGATCGCCTTGCCCGCGCGCTCGAGCGCCTGCGCGCCCGCCTTCGCCGGCGTACGCGCGAGGTAGGCAAACTCGTCCGCGACGTAGCCCTGCGCGAGCACCGTGGCGAGCGGCTCGAGCCCGCGGCGCTGCGCGTACTCCTCCGAGCAGACGATCACGCATGAGGCGCCGTCGTTGACGCCGGGAGCGTTGCCGGCCGTCGTCGTCCCTTCCGGGTCGAAGACGGGCTTGAGCCCGGCGAGCTTCTCGTAAGTCGTGTCGCGACGCACCGACTCGTCGGCGACGACCTCGCCGACCGGGACGATCTCGTCATCGAAGAGGCCGGCGTCCTGAGCGGCGGCCGCGCGCTCGTGCGAGCGCAGCGCCCACCGGTCCTGTTCCTCGCGCGGGATGCCGAGCTCGCGGGAGACGAACGACGCCTGCTGCACCATGTGCTGCCCGTCGAACGACGACGTGAGGCCGTCGTGGGTCATCAGGTCGATCAGCGAGCCGTCGCCGAGCCGGTAGCCGAACCGGGCCTTGCTGAGGATGTACGGCGCGTTCGACATCGACTCCATGCCGCCGGTGACGATCACGTCGGCGTCGCCCGCGCGGATCATCGAGTCGGCAATCTCGACCGCGCGGATGGAGGAGGCGCAGACCTTGTTGACCGTGTCCGCCGGCACCTCGATCGGGATTCCCGCGGCGACCGCGGCCTGCCGCGCGGGCGCCTGCCCGGCGCCGCCCTGCAGCACCTGGCCCATGATCACGTAGTCGACCTCTCCGCCGTCGATGCCTGCGCGCTCGAGCGCCGCCTGGATCGCGAGACCGCCGAGCTCGGTCGCCTGACGGTTCTTCAGCCCGCCGCCGAGCTTCCCGAACGGCGTCCGCACAGCGGAGACGATGACGGTTCTGGTCATGTCGGCCAGCCTAGCCGCACCCCTGGTGTCTGACACGAAGTCGTGACGAAGTGTCTGGCACCAAACGGCTCTCTGGTGCCAGGCACCAAGCGGCCGCCGGGTGTCGGGCACCGCGGGGTCAGCGCGCGAACGAGACGCCGCGCTCGAGGCGCCCGGCGAACGCCACGATCAACGCGACCGCCGCTTCGACGTCGTCGAGCTCAATCGTCTCGACGGGCGTGTGCATCGAGCGCAGCGGGACGGAGACGAGGCCGGTCGCGACGCCGCGGCGGCTGAGATAGACGGCGTCCGCATCCGTGCTCGTCGAGCCCCGCGAGACCTCGATCGTGAACGGGATCTTCTCCGCCTCCGCGGTCTCGTGCAAGAGCTCGAACACCCGCGGATGGATCGACGGGCCGCGCATGATCACGGCGCCGCTACCGAGCTTGTGCTCGCCGTCCTCCTCTGGATCGCCGCCGCGCACGTCGGTCGCGTAGGTGACGTCGACTGCGATCGCGACGGCAGGCTCGAGCTCCCACGCCACCGTTCGCGAGCCGGCGAAGTCGCCGACCTCCTCCTGGACGACAGCGAGCCCCGCGACGTCGCCCGGCGTACCCGCCTCGGCCGCGCGGCGCGCGACCTCGAGCGCGACATAGGCGCCGATCCGGTTGTCCAGCGAGCGCGACGCGATCCGTCCGTTGCGCAGCTCCACCGGTGAGCCGGCGATCACGGCGGAGTCGCCGGGCCGGACGAGCGCACGCGCCTCCTCGCCGTTCCGCGCGCCGACGTCGAGGAACAGATCGTCGAACGAGACGGGCTTCCGCTCCGAGCCGGGCCTGCGCTTCTCCCGCCGCGCGCTGACCACCGCCGGCAGCGGCCCGTCGCGCGTCAGGATCTCGACGCGCTGCCCCAGCAGCACGTGCGGATCCCACCCGCCGATCGCGCGCACCGCCAGCAGCCCGTCGTCGCCGGCATGCGTGACGACGACGCCGATCTCGTCGATGTGGCCGACGACCGCGAGCAGCGGCCCGCCGGACGCACCGGGAACGCGCACCCACGACGAGCCGAGCACGTTGCCCGAGACCTCGCCGACGGACGCGGCCGCCTCGCGCCACACCGCCGCGGGCAGAGACTCCTGCCCGGACGGCCCGGGCGCGCGGAGCAGACGGTCGAGCAGCACGGGAATCGCCACTGCGTTGACTCTATCGACGCTCCGGTGCGCTCCCCGCTGTAGGTTCCCGCCACCGTGAGGCTCCGCACCCTCAGCGACATCTTCGCCATCCTCCGCCTCGACCCCGACGAGGCCGTTCCCGACTGGGTCTACGACAGCCCGTTCTGGTCGGTGACGCGCAGCGACTCGGAGCTGTCGATCGTCTGCTCGGAGGAGGACCTGCCGGACGAGACCCGGGCCGAACGCGGCTGGTGCGCGCTCGAGCTGATTGGCCCGCTCGACTTCACGCTCACGGGCGTTGTCGCCTCGCTCGTCTCGCCGCTCGCCGACGACGAGGTGCCGATCTTCGTCCTCTCCACCTTCGAGACGGACTATCTGCTCGTGCGCGAGGCCGACTTCCCGCGGGCGGTCGAGTCACTCCGCGCCGCCGGTCACTCGATCGATCCTTGACGGGCCGCAGCGCCGTGCCTAGTCTGCGTGCAGATGAACTTCGTCTCTCGCACCTGGTGGGCCTGGCGCTCCGAGCGGTGCGGGAGCCTGCGCTGACCTGACGCGCAGCACAGCCCGCTCCGCTCCTCTCGGCTCCGCAAGGGGCCGTTTTCGTTTGCCGTGACCGTGATGACCCAAGAAATCGCCACCGACCTCCTCACCCCGCTCGGGGCCTACCTGCGCCTGCGCGGACGGCCGGGCGCGCGCGGGTCGTTCCTGCTCGAGTCGGTGGAGCGCGGGCGGCTGGGGCGGCACTCCTTCGTCGGCTGCGGCTCGCGGCTCGTCGACTTCGACGAGGCGGAGGCGCTCGGCGAGCCGGTGGTCGGCTACCTCGGCTACGACGCGGTGGCGCGGTTCGAGCCGACGGTTCCGCTGCCGGAGCACGGGCACGGCTTCCCGGAGAGCATGTTCGTCGTGCCGGAGCTGCTCGTCCGCTTCGACCATGCGCGCGGCGTCGCGGAGACGCTCGTCGGCGACCCGGCCGAAGCGGCCGCCGTCCTCGCCGGCCCGCAGCCCGAGCCCGAGCCGGGCGGCGGCGTCTCCGGCCCGCTGCGCCGCTTCCCCGACCGCGACGAGCACCTGCGCCGCATCGAGCGTGCGAAGGAGCACATCCGCGAGGGCGACGTCTTCCAGGTCGTGATCGCGCAGCGCGCCGAGCGGCCGACCTCCGCATCGGCCTTCGAGCTCTACCGCGCGCTTCGCCGCGTCAACCCGTCGCCGTATCTCTTCCTGCTGGAGCTGGACGAACTGGCGCTGGTCGGCAGCTCGCCCGAGACGGTGGTCAAGTGCGAAGGCCCGCGTGCCGCGCTCAATCCGATCGCCGGCACGATCGCGCCGGGCGAGGGCGACGCCGAAGCCCTGCTCTCGTCGGAGAAGGACCGCGCCGAGCACGTGATGCTCGTCGATCTCGGCCGCAACGACCTCTCGCGCGTCTGCGTCCCCGGCACGGTCCACGTCGAGCAGTTCATGCAGCCGGAGCGGTACTCGCACGTGACGCATCTCGTGTCGGAGGTCGTCGGCGAGCTGCAGGGCGACCGCACGCCGTTCGAGCTGCTGCGCGCGTGCTTTCCCGCCGGCACCGTCTCGGGTGCGCCGAAGGTGCGCGCGATGCAGATCATCTCGGAGCTCGAGGGCCACCGGCGCGGGATCTACGCGGGCGCTGTCGGCTACGTCTTCCCGGCGCAGCGGGAGATGGACACGTGCATCGCCATCCGCACGCTCGTGCTGCGCGACGGCGTCGCGTATCTCCAGGCGGGCGGCGGCATCGTCGCCGACTCCGATCCGAGGGACGAGCACGAGGAGTGTCTGAACAAGCTCGCCGCGCTGGAAGCCGCGATCGACCTGGCGGAGGTGGAGTCGGCATGACCATGCTCCTCGTCGACAACTACGACTCGTTCACGTACAACCTCGCGCACCTGTTCGGGGCGCTGGGAGTCGACGTGACGGTGCTGCGCAACGACGAGCTCGACGCGGACGAGGCGGAGCGCCTGGCGCCGTCGTACCTCGTCGTCTCCCCCGGTCCGGGACGGCCGGCCGCGGCGGGCGCGACGCTCGAGATCATCCGGCGGCTCGCGCCGACGACGCCGACGCTCGGCGTGTGCCTCGGCCACCAGGCGATCGTCGAGGCGTTCGGCGGCGAGGTCGGCTACGCGCGGGAGCTGCTGCACGGGAAGGCGAGCCCGGTGCGCCACGACGGCGCCGGCCTGTTCACCGGGCTCCCCGATCCGTTCGACGCCGGCCGCTACCACTCGCTCGCCGCCACGCGGCTGCCGGACGAGCTGGAGCCGACGGCGTTCGCAGACGACGGCGAGGTGATGGCCGTGCGCCACCGCTCGCTCCGGGTTGCCGGAGTCCAGTTCCACCCCGAGTCGGTGCTCACCCCGGACGGGCCGACGCTCGCGCGGAACTTCCTGGAGGGAAGGCTGTGATCCAGCAGACGATTTCCCGGCTGTGCGACGGTCAGGACCTGACGCAGGCCGAGGCGCACGACGCCATGGGCGAGATCATGCGCGGCGAGGCGACGCAGGCGCAGATCGCCGGCTTCCTCGTCGCGCTGCGCGCAAAGGGAGAGACCGCAGACGAGATCGCCGGCTGCGCGGAGGCGATGCGCGAGCTCGTGCTGCACGTGCGGCCGCAGCGCACCGACCTCGTCGACATCGTCGGCACCGGCGGCGACGGCGCCAACACCTTCAACATCTCCACCGCCGCCGCGCTCGTCGCCGCCGGCGCCGGCGCTGCGATCGCGAAGCACGGCAACCGCGCCGCGTCGTCCGCCAGCGGCTCCGCCGACGTGCTCGAGGCCCTCGGCTTCCGGCTCGATCTTCCGCCGGAGCGGATCGAGCGGTCGATCGACGAGCTCGGCTTCGGCTTCCTCTTCGCCCAGGCCCATCACCCGGCGATGAAGCACGCCGGCCCCGTGCGCCGCGAGCTCGCGACACGTACCGTCTTCAACGTGCTCGGCCCGCTGACCAACCCCGCCGGCGCCCGTGCGCTCATGCTCGGCGTGTACTCGCCGCAGCTGACGCGCACGCTCGCGGCTGCGCTCGTGCAGCTCGGCGCGAGTCGCGCGTACGTCGTCCACGGCGCCGGCGGCATCGACGAGCTCTCGCCGTGCGGACCGAATCTCGTCTGCGAGGTGGACAACGGCACCGTGCGCGAGTACGAGCTCGATCCGCTCGAGCTCGGCGTCGAGCGCTGCGACCCCGCGGAGCTGCGCGGCGGCGACCCGGCGACGAACGCGCGGGCGCTCCGCGGCGTCCTCGGCGGCGCGGCCGGCGGCCACCGGTCCGCGGTGCTGCTCAACGCGGCGGGCGGGATCGCCGCGGCGGGACATGCGAAGAATCTCCACGAAGGACTCGAGCTCGCGCGCGAGGCGGTCGACTCCGGCGCCGCGGCCGAACGGCTCGAGCAGCTCGTCGCGCTCACACAGGAGCAGGCGGCGTGAGGTTCGCCGATGCTCTCCGCGCACCGGGGCTCGGTGCGATCGCCGAGTTCAAGCGGCGCTCGCCGTCCGCCGGTGACATCCGGCCCGACGCGCGCGTCGAGGAGCTCGTCCCGGCGTACTCGGCAGGCGGCGCAGCCGCGATCTCCGTGCTCGTGGACGAGCGCTTCGCCGGCTCGCTCGACGATCTGGTCGCCGCTCGCGCGGCGACTGGGATCCCGCTGCTTGCGAAAGGGTTCTTTTCGACAGAGGCGCAGCTCCGAGAGCTGCGCGAGGCCGGAGCCGACGCGGCGCTGCTGATCCTCCACGATCTCGACGACGATCATGTCCGGCGGCTGATGCAGCGGGCGACGGAGCTCGGCATGGACACGCTCGTCGAGGCGCACGACCTGGACGAGCTCCGTCGCGCGGAGGCGCTGGACGCGCCGGTGATTGGCGTCAACGCGCGCGACCTCTCGTCTTTCTCGATCGATCGTCGCTCTCAGCTGGCCCTAGTCGCGCGCGCAGCGCGAGACAAGATCGTCGTGGCCGAGAGCGCGATCCACACGCGCGCGCAGGGCGCCGCCGCCGAGCTCGCAGGCGCGGACGCGATCCTCGTCGGCACGACGCTGATGCGCGCGGACGATCCCGGAGCGAAGCTCGTCGAGCTGCTCTCGCGTCCGCTGGTGAAGGTGTGCGGGCTGACACGCCAGGAGGACGTCGACGCCGCCGTCGAGGCGGGCGCCGATCTCCTCGGCTTCATCCTCGTGGACAAGAGCCCGCGCCGCGCGACGTCGGTGCTCGACGTGCCGGAGACGCGGCTCTCGGTCGCTGTGTTCGTGGGCGAGCCGGAGGACACCGGCGCGGATCTCGTCCAGCTGTACCCCGACGACGCCGGCACCGTCCGCGGCCGCGACGCCGTGCTCCTTCGCGAGGGTGAGCCCGTCGCGCGGCTGCTCGACCAGCCGTGGCAGGGCACCGACCCCCAGCACTGGGACGCGGCTGCGCGTGCCGACGGCCGGATCGTGCTCGCCGGCGGGCTCGGCCCGGAGAACGTCCACGCCGCGATCGAGACGGTTCATCCGTGGGGCGTGGACGCGTCGTCGTCGCTCGAGACCGAGCCGGGGATCAAGGATCACGCGCGCGTGCGCGCCTACGTGGAGGCGGCGCGCGCATGACGGACTTCGGCGAGTACGGTGGACGCTACGTCCCCGAGACGCTCATCCCGGCGCTCGACGAGCTGGGGCAGGGCTGGCGCGACGCGCTCGCCGACGACGCCTTCCACGCGGAGCTGCAGCACCTGGCGACGACGTACGCCGGCCGGCCGACGCCGCTCACGCTCGCCGAGCGGTTCGCGCCCGGCAAGCGGATCTACCTGAAGCGCGAGGATCTCCTCCACACCGGCGCGCACAAGCTGAACAACGCGCTCGGCCAGGCGGTGCTCGCGCGACGGCTGGGCAAGCACCGGATCGTCGCCGAGACGGGCGCCGGCCAGCACGGCGTCGCCACCGCGACCGTCTGCGCGCGCTTCGGGCTCGAGTGCGTCGTGTACATGGGTGAGGAGGACATGCGCCGCCAGCGCCCCAACGTCGAGCGGATGTACCTGCTCGGCGCCGAGGTCGTGGGAGTCGACTTCGGCACGAAGACGCTGAAGGAGGCGACGAGCGAAGCGATCCGCGACTGGATCACGAACGTCGAGTCGACGCACTATCTGATCGGTTCCTGCGTCGGTCCCGCGCCGTATCCGGAGCTCGTCGCAGAATTGCAGTCCGTGATCGGCCGCGAGGCGCGCGAGCAGCATCTCGGCGCGGAAGGCCGCCTGCCGGAAGCGGTCGATTGCGGCGGTCGGCGGCGGCTCCAACGCGATCGGCATCTTCCACGGCTTCCTCGAGGACGCGGACGTGCGGCTGATCGGCGTCGAGGCCGCCGGCGCGGCGTCGCTCGGCAGCGGGCGGGCGGCGGTGCTCCACGGCGCGCGCTCCTCCGTGCTCGCCGACGAGGACGGACAGATCGCCGACGCGCACTCGATCTCGGCCGGGCTCGACTATCCCGGCGTCGGCCCCGAGCACGCGTACCTCCGCGACACCGGTCGTGCCGAGTACCGCGCGGCCACCGACGAGGAGGCGCTGAACGCCTTCCGCGACCTCGCCCGCAGCGAGGGCATCATCCCGGCCCTCGAGCCCGCGCACGCCCTCGCGCGGGCGCGCGACCTCGACGCCGAGCTGATCCTCGTCTGCCTCTCCGGCCGCGGCGACAAGGATCTCGACGAGGCGCTGAAGGCGCTGGAGCGGCTGGATGGCTGACCCGATCTCCCGCGACGAAGTCGCAACACTTCCGTATTCGGGCCTGGCCCCCGCCTTCCGGAACCGTTGCGGCTGCTCGAAGTCCGGGGCCAGGCCCCGTGACGGAAGGTTCGCGGCTTCGTCATGAGCAAGACGCTCGTCATCTACCTGATGGCCGAGCCGGAGACGCCGGAGCTCGCGCGTGCGGCGGTCGACGGCGGCGCGGACATGATCGAGCTCGGCATCCCCTTCTCCGACCCGCTCGCGGAGGGGCCGATGATCCGGCAGGCGTCCGAGCGCGCCCTCGCGCGCGGGATGCGCACGCGCCCGTGCCTCGACGTGCTGGCCCGCACGCGCGAGCTCGTCGACGTCCCGATCGTGCCGATGACCTACGCGGCGATCCTCGAGGCCTACGGCTACGAGCGCTTCGCCGACGACGCCGCGGCCGCGGGCGCATCGAGCGCGATCATCGTCGACCTGCCCGTCGAGATGCATCCGGAGCTGAGGCGGATCCAGCTGATCGCGCCGACTTCGACCGACGAACGCATCCGCGCCGCCACCGCGAACACGGACGGCTGGCTCTACGTGGTCTCGCTCACGGGCACGACCGGCGCGCGGGAGGAGGCGTCGCAGCGGCTGGGCACGCTCGTCGAGCGCACACGCGCACTCGCGCCCGCGGGGCTGCCGCTCTACGCAGGCTTCGGCGTCTCGACGCCCGAGCACGCGCGGGCATTCGCCGAGGTCGCGGACGGCGTCGTCGTCGGCTCGCGCGCCGTGCAGGTCGCCGAGCAGGGACCGGACGCGCTGCGCGAGTACGTCGCCTCGCTCCGCGCCGCGCTCGACGCCGTCTAGGTCGCCGTCGGCGCCAGCTCCGGCGCGGCGTCGATGCGCAGGCCCGCCGGCTCCGGGTCCGGGACCAGCCGCACCGGCAGCCGCAAGGCAAAGGTCACGCCCCGCGTCGCCGTCGTGACGGTGCAGCGACCGCCGTGCGCCTTGGCGATCG
Source organism: uncultured Actinomycetes bacterium (assembly GCA_963761665.1). GTDB lineage: Bacteria > Actinomycetota > Thermoleophilia > Gaiellales > Gaiellaceae > Palsa-739. The sequence goes on along the minus strand of CAVXHM010000005.1, from coordinate 137,952 downwards.
CGTCGACGATCGAGAGCCCGAGCCCTGCGCCGCCCTGCGCGCGCGTGCGTGCCCCGTCCGCCCGCGCGAAGCGGTCGAAGATCCGATCGAGCGCCTCCGGCGGAACGCCGCAGCCCTCATCCGCCACCTCGATCACGATCTCGCCGCCGGCGGCGTACGCGCGCAGCGCGATCGCGTCGTGCGGCTCCGTGTACTTCACGGCGTTCTCGAGCAGCGCGTCGAGCGCGCTCCGCAGCGCCTCGGCGTCCGCGTGCACGACACCCGCCACGTCGATCTCCAGCCGCCATGTGCGCGGCGCCACCTCCGACCAGCGCATGAAGACGTCGTCGAGGAAGCTCTCCAGCTCGACGTCGCGCATGAGCGACGAAGTCGGGCTGGTCGGCCTTCGCCAGCAGCAGCAGCCGCTCGACGATGTGCTCGATCCGCTCCAGCTCGTCGAGCGCGACCAGCACCTCGGGAGCGTGCGGCACCTCGCGCTGCAGCAGCTCGAGATGTCCGCGCGCGATCGTCACCGGCGTGCGCAGCTCGTGCGACGCATCGTGGAGGAACCGCTCCTGGCGCTCGAGCAGCGACGCGCGGGTCTCCGCCAGCGCCTCGACCTGGTTCATCGCCGCCTGACGGCGCCGCGCATGCCACACCATCGCGACGAACATCGCGCTCATCAGCGGCACCTCGAACAGCTCGCCCCAGAGCTGGATGCCGGCGAACGCGTCGCTGAGGATGCTCGCGCCGGTTCCGAAGATGACGACGGCGAGCACCGCGAGCGTGACCGGCGGCGACCAGACCCGGAAGCCGTAGACGAGCGTGAGGCTGATCCAGACGAAGTGGAACGGGATCGTCTCCCAGCTCGGCCAGGCGATCATCGCGGCGAGGTTGGCGAGCGCGAACGCGCCCCACCAGCTCTCGACCCAGTTACGCCGCAGCCAGCCGGTATCCCGCATTCCGCACCGTCTCGATCGGGGCCTCGGGCCCGAGCTTCTGCCGCAGCCGGCGGACGCAGACGTCGACGACGTTCGAGCCGGGGTCGAAGCCGTAGCCCCAGACCTCGGAGAGCAGCCGCTCGCGGCTGACCACCTCGCCGACGTGCAGCAGCAGGTGGTGGAGCAGCCGGAACTCACGGTCGGAGAGATCCGTGACGAGCTCGCCGATCCGCGCCTGCCGGCGCGCCAGGTCGAGCGCGACGCGCCCGGCCCGCAGCAGGTGCTCGTCCTCGATCGGCCGCGCCACGCGCAGCTGCACGCGCACGCGCGCAAGCAGCTCGTCGAGCGAGAACGGCTTCGCCACGTAGTCGGTGGCGCCCAGCTCGAACCCGCGCAGCTTCGTCTGCAGGTCCGAGCGGGCCGAGAGGATCAGCACCGGCAGCCTGCGGCCGCGCCCGATGGAGCTCGCGCAGCACCTGCAGACCGCTCAGCCCGGGCAGGAGCAGGTCGAGCACGACGAGGTCCCACTGCTCCGCGGAGGCGAGCGCGAGCCCATCGCGACCGTTGTCCGCTGCGACGACTGTGTAGCCCTCCGCCTCCAGCCCTCTCGTGAGAAAGGCCTGGATGCGAGCTTCGTCCTCAACTACCAGGATTCGCATCGTGTCCCGATTCGACCGGCCCGCCGCACGCGACTGTAACCCCCTCCACGCGACATGACAAGGACATGACACCGGCATGACACTTTTGTCATTTCCGCGTCGGCCGGATCGGGCTGCGATAGAGATCCCCGCGGATGCGCCCGCTCACGTGGAAGCTGATCGGCGTTGCCGTCGTCGTGGTGGCGGTGGGCGTTCTCGTCGGCCTCTACGTCTCCAAATTGACGAACGGAGGCGGGTTCTCCGTCGTACACGTTCCCGGTGCAGACGGCGAACGGCCACCCGGTGGTCAACCTGACGATCGAGACCGTCGCCGCCGTCGGCCCGCAGCTCAGCCCCGCGCACCCGGACTGCGTCTCGTACCTGATCCGGAACACGAAGGGCAAGTGGGTGCGCGACACCGTCTGGCAGCTGCCCGCGAACGCGACCGTGCACGTGACCGATCTACAACTTCGACGGCGCCAGCGGCCTGCGCAACAGCTATCTGGCGCGGCCGCAGGGCATCGACGGCAACGCGATCACCGTCGACGGCAAGACGCCGAACGATCATCCCGCCGGACGACGCGTCGCACACGTTCGCCGTCCCCGCGTATCGGACTGATCGTCGCGCTCCCAGGTGTCGCCGACAACGCGAAGAACCAGTGCGGCTACGCGCCGTGCGCGCTGTCGTCCGCCCACCGCACGATCACGTTCACCTTCCACACCGGCAAGGCGGGCCACTACCGCTGGCAGTGCTTCGTGCCCTGCGCGGCCGGCTGGCTCGTACGGCTTCGGCGGCCCGATGCAGACGATCGGCTACATGGACGGATTCCTGAACGTCGTCTAGATGAGCGCCGCGCCGCCCGCACCCGCCGCTCCCGAGTCGGCTAAGAAGCCGAATCACGCCCGCCGCGTGATCGTCGCGTGGATCGTGCTGAGCCTGATCGCGACGCCGCTCGTCGCGATCTTCCTCGGCCCCGCGATCCCGCCCGGCAACGGCAGCGTGCAGGCGAGCGGACAGACGTGTTCGACAACACCGTGATGGTGTCGCTGCTGACGCCGATCATCTGTCTGCTGCTCGTCTTCTTCGTCTACGCGCTGTCCCAGTTCCGCAAGGCGCGCGGCGCCGACCTCGTGGACGGACCGCCGCTGCGCAACGAGAGCACCGTGCAGTTCGCCTGGGTCGGCGTCTCGGCGGTGCTCGTGCTGTTCCTCGCCGGCTTCGGCACGTACGAGCTGCTACAGAACGGCGCCGGCGGCGGACAGGGCCCGGACCCGATCGCCGTGCCGTCCGGCCCGAAGCTGCAGGTGCAGGTGATCGCGCAGCAGTGGGAGTTCACCTACCGCTATCCGGCGTACGGCGGACTCGAGACGTCGCAGCTGGTGCTCCCGGCGAACACGCTGATCGAGCTGCACGTCACCTCACTCGACGCCATGCACTCGTTCTGGGCGTACCAGCTCGGGGTCAAGGCCGACGCCAATCCCGGCGTCGACAACGTCGCGTACCTGAAGACGAAGGGCCCGCGCACGTTCGACATCCACTGCGCCGAGCTGTGCGGGCTCTGGCACGGCTACATGTTCTACGACCGGCCACGTCGTCACGCCCGACGGAGTTCACCGGCTGGGTGAACAAGCAGAAGCAGCTGTTCGCGTCGGTCGCGAAGTACATGCCGCCGTACGCAAAGGAGTACTACCCCGACCCGCAGAGGAGAGCCGGATGAGACGGCTGCTCGGCTTCAACCTGCTCACCGGCATCGTGCTCGGCATCGTGGGCTGGTACGTCGGCTGGTACGCGGCGCACCTGATCAAGGGCGCGAGCATCGACTACTTCGCCGACATCGACCAGAACGAGCTGTCGGTCGTCCTCGCGTACCTCGGCGGCGTGATCGGCTTCCTGATCGGGCTCGGCTTCCTCAACTACCCGCTCGCCGCGGCTGCGCGGCTATCCGCCGTCGCTGCGCGAGAAGGAGACGCAGGGGATCGGCCGCTACTTCGGGCTCTGCACCGACCACAAGGTCGTCGGCATCCAGTACCTCGTCGGCATCGGCATCTTCTTCTTCATCGGCGGGCTGAACGCGATGCTGATCCGCATCGAGCTTCTGAGCCCGACGCACCAGACGTTCCCGGCCGGGACCTACCTGACGATCGTCGGCATGCACGGCACGATGATGATGGGAATGATGTCGAGCGCGATCCTCGGCCCGTTCGGCAACTACCTGATCCCGATCCTGATCGGCGCGCGGCGGATGGCGTTCCCGCGCATCGAGGCGCTGACGTTCTGGCTGCTGATGGCCGCCGGCGTCGTGCTCGAGACGACCGTCTTCTTCGGCGGCTTCCCCACCGGCTGGACGGGCTACGAGCCGCTGAACATCCAGGCGAATCCGGGGATGGACTGCTACCTGATCTTCTTCGCGCTCGTCGGCATGTCGATGACGCTGCTCGGGCTGAACATGATCGCGACGATCGTGACCATGCGCGCGCCCGGGCTGACGTGGGGACGGCTGCCGATCTTCGTCTGGGGCGTGATCTCGACGGCCGCGCTGATGGTGCTCGCGGCGCCGGTGCTGATCGCGGCGCTCTCGATGGGGCTGCTCGACCGCACCGCGCAGACGAGCTTCTTCATACCATCGTCCGGCGGCAGCAACTACCTGTACGAGAACCTGTTCTGGGTCTTCGGGCACCCGGAGGTGTACATCCTCGCGCTGCCCGGGTTCGCGGTCGTGCTCGAGATCCTGCCGGTGTTCGCACGCAAGCCGCTGTGGGGCTACCGGCTTGCCGTCGCCGGGCTGCTCGGCGTGTCGTTGCTGTCGTGGTTCGTGTGGCAGCACCACCTGTTCGTCAGCGGCATCAACGGCGATCTGCGGCCGTTCTACATGCTCTCGACCGAGCTGATCTCGATCCCGACCGGCTTCACCTTCCTCTGCGGGATGATGACGCTCTGGCGCGGGCAGATCCGGTACACGGTGCCGATGCTGTTCTGCCTCGCGTGGTTCTTCAACTTCCTGATCGGCGGCCTCTCCGGCGTGTTCCTGTCCGACGTGCCGAGCGACGTGACCACGCACGGCAGCTTCTTCTCCATGGCGCACTTCCACTACACGATCATGGGCGGGCTCGATCTTCACGTTCTTCGCCGCCATCTACTACTGGGTGCCGAAGATGACCGGCTTCCAGCTGAACGAGCGCATGGGGAAGATCCATTTCTGGTGGATGTTCATCGCCTTCAACTCGACGTTCGCACCGCTGTTCGCGGCCGGCTTCCTCGGCATGCCGCGACGGGTCGTCACGTATCCGATGAGCCTCGAGTTCATCAACCGGTGGGTGTCGATCTCGGCCTTCCTGCTCGGCCTGTCGCTGCTGTTCTTCCTCGGCAGCTTCGTCTACTCGCTCGTGTTCGCACGGATTCCCGCGGGCGACAACCCGTGGAGCTCGAAGTCGATCGAGTGGCAGCTGCCGTCGCCGGTGCCGGTCTACAACTTCACCAAGATCCCGGTCTTCTCCAGCGACCCGTACGGCTACGGCGAGTCCGGCGGCCCCGTCGCCGTTCCCGCAGGCGCACCAGCAGGAAGGGATTGACATGTCGGAGCTTGCGCATCCCGCCACCGCGTACGAGATCGTCGAGAGCGAACCGCCGGAGGTTCTCTCGCGAAACCTCGTCACCGCGGGCCACCTGCTCGCAAGCGCGACGGCGTTCTTCTTCCTCGCGTTCGTCTTCGCGTACTTCTACCTCCGCTCGCTGAACAACCACGGCATGTGGCGGCCGAAGGGGATCAACCCGTCCGTCACCTGGGGAACCGCGATCGTCGCGTGTGTCGTCGTCAGTGCCGTGCTGACGCGACTCGGGCTCGCGGACCATCGCGCGGAGCGGAGAGCGCAGTGGCGCGTGAAGGGCCTCGTCGCGCTCGTGTTCGGCCTGCTCGCGCTCGTGCTCCAGATCGTCGCGTGGACGCAGCTCGGCTTCGGCCCGGCGGACGGCGCGTACGCCAGCGTCTACGTCGGCTGGACGGGCTTCTTCTTCCTGTTCGTGCTCGGCGCGATGTTCTGGCTCGAGACGGTGCTCGCGACGTCGTACCGGTACCGCGGCTGGGCGAGCGGCGGGGCCACGGTCGCACCGGGCGAGGCCTCCGGCGACCCGGACCGCGAGGGCGAGGACATCCGCGACCCGGTGTCGCTCGTGCGCGCGGAGCTGGACGCGCTCAGCTTCTACTGGACGTTCCTCGCGGGGATCGGGGTCCTCACGTGGATCATCCTCTACCTCGTGTAGGGCGAGGGCGTTGAGCGTCCCGCCGCTCCTGGTCTGCGCGCTCGCGGCGAGCCTGTACGCGCTCGGAGGGCGGGGCCGCCGGGCGCGTGTGGCGCGAGACGTCGTTCTACGGCGGCGTCGCCTCGGTGCTGATCGTGCTCGAGCCGCCGTTCGACAACTGGGCGGACACGTCGTTCGCGCTGCACATGACGCAGCACGTCGTGCTGCTGACGGTCTCCGCGCCGCTGCTCGTGCTCGGCCGACCGTGGCCGCGGCTCTGGCTCGCGTTCCCGCTCCCGTGGCGCCGCGCGGTCGCGCGCGCGCTCGCGGGCTCGGCCTCGTTCCGGCTCGTCGGACGCACGGTGTCGCGTCCGGCGGTCGCGTTCGCGCTGATGACGGCGGCGCTCGCGGTGTGGCACGTGCCCGCAATGTACGACGCGGCCGTCCACCACGAGGGCGTGCACATCCTCGAGCACGCGTGCTTCCTCGGCACGGCGCTGCTGTTCTGGGGAGCGCTGCTGGAGGCGCCACCGGTGCGCGCGCGCACCGACGATCTCCACCGTGCCGCCTGGTTCGGCGCGGCGCTGCTTCCGAGCTGGATCCTCGCGATCGTGCTGGCCTACGCCACCACCCCGCTCTACGGCGCGTACGCGTCGCTCGCGCACCGCCCCGGCGGCCTGAGCGCGATGGCCGACCAGCAGCTCGCGGCCGGCGTGATGTGGGTGCCGGGCTCGATCTCCTTCCTGGTCGCCGGCATCTACTTCTTCTACCGCTGGCTCGAACCGGCGACGCCGCCGCTCGAGCCCCGACACGAGGAGCTTTCATGGACCTGATCGCCACGGACTACCTCACCGGCGGCCTGCTGACCCTGCTGCTGCCGGTCGGGCTGCTGATCGTGGTCCTCATCTACTGGGGCGTGCTGCTGCGCCGCCGGGGCAACGGAGGCACGTGAGCCTGCGCAGAACCGTTCTCGCGGCGGCCGTCGTGCTCGGCGTCGCCGGCGGCGCGCTCGTGCACTCGCTCGGGTCGACGGCGGCGCCGTCGCTCGCCCTGCCCGAGCTGCACGGCCAGGTGAGCTGGGCTCCCGGCGCGCGGCCCGCCCCGCCGCTCGCGGCGCTGAGGCGGCTGCGCGGACGTACCGTCGTCCTCGCGCTCCTCCGGCCCGGCTGCGCCGGCTGCGTTCAGCTGCGCGCGGAGCTGGCGAGCGTGATCCGCCGCCTGCCGGCCGCCGACCGGCCCGGCCTCGTGGTCGCACGCGGCACGCGGACTCCCGTCGTCTATCTCGTCGACCGGCACGGCGACGAGCGCACCGGCTACCTCTTCCCGTTCGCGCCCGCGTTCCTCCAGGGCGACCTGCAGATGCTGGCGACGGAGCGGTCGTCGTGAACGACGGCCTGCGCACGAGCGACGCGCCGGGCGCCTGGCTGCGCGCGTGCGCGGTCGCCGTGGCGCTCGCCGCCGTGCTGGCGGTGATCAGCGGCGCCACCGGACTCGGGACCGCGCACCGCGTCGTGGCCGCGCTCGCTGCGCCGCCCCTCGCGGCGCTGCTGATCGCGGCGCTCGTCTCCCATCGCAATCTGATCGCGCCGGTCGCCGTCACCGGCGCGCTGCTCGTGGCCGCCGCGGTCGCGCCTCCGGGCCCGGCCCACCTCGCCCTCGCCGCGCCCGCGCTCGCAGCCGCGACTGCCCTCGCGGTCGCGACCTTCCGCGGCGGCCACGTCGACGCAGGCTCGTGGCGCGACTACGTGACCTTGACGAAGCCGCGCATCATGACCCTGCTGCTGCTCACCGGCGTCTGCGGTGCGGCGGTCGGCGCCGACGGGCGGCCGTCGGCCGCGCTGCTCGCGACGGTGCTCGTCGGCCTCGGTCTCGCCTGCGGCGGCGCGTCCGCGCTCAACCACGTGATCGACCGAGACATCGACCGCCTGATGGGACCGCGTACGGCCACGCGGCCGGTGGCGTCGGGACGGATCACGCCGCCGCGCGCGCTCGAGTTCGGGCTCGCGCTGTCGGCGGCGTCGTTCACCGTGCTCGCATCGGGCGCGAACGTGCTCACGGCGGTGCTCGCGCTCGTCGGCAACCTCTTCTACGTGATCGTCTACACGGGCTACCTGAAACGGCGCGGCCCGCAGAACATCGTGCTCGGCGGCGCGGCCGGCGCGGTGCCGCCGCTCGTCGGCTACGCGGCGGCGACGGGCAGCATCGCCGTTCCGGCGATCTGGCTGTTCGTGCTCGTGTGCCTGTGGACGCCGCCGCACTTCTGGGCGCTCGCGCTGCTGCTGAAGGAGCACTATGCGAAGGCGGAGGTGCCGATGCTGCCGGTCGTCGCCGGCGACGCGGCGACGCTGCAGCGGATCGTCGGCTACACGGTGATCCTCGTCGTCGCCAGCGTCGTGCCGTACGCCACGGGCGTCTTCGGTCCGCTGTACCTCGCGGCCGCGCTCGTCCTCGGCGGGATCTTCCTCACGCTGGCCTGGCGCCTCCGCCGCGCGCCGTCACGCCGCGGCGCCGCCACCGTCTTCCACTATTCCCTGCTGTACCTCGCGCTGCTGTTCGTGGCCGCAGCGATCAGCCCGCTTCTCTAACACCAGGGGAACCGCACAGTTCCCCTGGTGGACCCCTCCTTCTTCGCGCTCGTGGCGGGTTCGTTGTGTGCGCTTCGTCGGGAGCGTTGTCCCGGCTGCGCGCGTGAGAGCGCTGCCGACCCAGAGCGTTCTCAGCGAAGCTGAACGCCGTGAGGCCGGTGGTGGCCTGCGGCCATCCCCGACCGCATCAGTCCGCCTCCGTCTAACGCGCCTATCGGGCCGCGTTAGCCTCCGGCTTTTGGCGCTCGATGCTCGCTGCGATCAAGGCCGGAGGCTAGAGCGGCAAAGCGCTCTAGACGAAGGCGAACCAGCGGGCCGGGATGCTTCAGCACCACGGGCCGCGCTGAACAGGCAAACCACCGAGATCAATCTGGGTGCGGCGCGCTCCCATGCGCGGAGGCGGGACTCCGCTCCCGCCGCAGCGACACACACAACCGACACTCGACACCGAAGGAGGGGGCTCGTGGGGGAACCACGGGTTCCCTCGGGCCCTAAGGCCCCGCGCGCGCGACGATCGACGGCTCGCCGCCGTGGGTCACCTCGAGCACGTCCCACATCCGCGCTTCCTCGTGCCCCGGGACGAGGCACGCGAACCGGAACGAGCCCGTGCGCGACGCCACGAACGAGAACGTCGCGCTCTGACCCGGCTGCAGCCCGTAGGTCGGGTTCGGGCTGCTCGCGCCCTTGAACGCCGGCTGTGCGGTTCCCGGTCCGTCCACCACGTCGCACGAGTGACGCATGCCGCCGCGATCGATGCACGTGACCTTCACCCGCCACCGCAGCGGCACGGTGACGAGCAGCTCGCCGCGTCCGTAGCCGTCGAAGTTGAAGCCGTTGTTCTCGCCGTCGTACCCGGCGACGAGCGTCAGCGCCACGACCTTCTGCCGCGCGTCGACCTTGATGAACTGCTGCGGGTCCGGCTTCCCGGAAACCGCAGCCGATGCGAGTGCGATCGCGACCACCGGCCAAGCGTCTCACATATGTCTAAGAGCTTACGAAGTAGCGACGAGGTCGCGCGAAGCGGCCGTCCGCCCTGCAATCGTCACGTAGTTGCGCTCGTCCGCGCCGACGTAGATCTGGCGCGGCCTGGCGATCTTCTGCTCCGGGTCGACGATCCCCTCGAGCCATTGCGCCAGCCAGCCCGACGTGCGCGGAATTGCGAACAGCACGGGGAACATCGCCGTCGGCAGACCAAGCGCCTGGTAGATCAGGCCCGAGTAGAAGTCGACGTTCGGATAGAGCTTCCGCGACACGAAGTACTCGTCCTCGAGCGCGATCTTCTCCAGCTCGAGCGCGATGTCGAGCAGCGGATTGCGGCCCGTAACCTCGAACACCGAGTCGGCGGTCTCCTTGATGATCTTCGCCCGCGGGTCGTAGTTCTTGTACACGCGGTGGCCGAAGCCCATCAGCCGCCCCTCGCCGGACTTGACCCGCTCGACGAACTCGGGGACGTGCTTCACGTCGCCGATCTGGGCGAGCATCCGCAGGACGGCCTCGTTGGCGCCGCCGTGGAGCGGGCCGTAGAGGGCGGCCGCCGCACCGGCGAGCGCGCTGTACGGGTCGACCTTGCTCGAGCCGATCGCCCGCATCGCGTTCGTGGAGCAGTTCTGCTCGTGGTCGGCGTGGAGGATGAACAGCACCTCGAGCGCGCGGACGAGAGCCGGGTCGGGCGAGTACTTCGACTCGGCCATCTTGAACATCATCGAGAGGAAGTTCTCGGCGAAGCCGAGGTCGTTGTCCGGGTAGACGTACGGCAGCCCCTTGTTGTGGCGGTACGACCAGGCGGCGATGGTCGGCACCTTCGCGATCAGCCGGATCACCTGGGCGAGCCGGACGTCGGGATCGTCGACCTTCGACGCTTCGGGATAGAGCGTGCCGAGCGCCGCGACCACGCTGACGAACATCCCCATCGGGTGCGCGTCGTAGCGGAATCCGGTCATCAACGTCTTGACGTTCTCGTGCACGAACGTGTGGTACGTCACCTCGTGCTCGAACCGGGACAGCTCGTCCTTCGTCGGCAGCTCGCCGAAGAGGAGGAGGAACGCGGTCTCGAGATACGTGCTCTCGACTGCGAGCTGCTCGATCGGGTAGCCCCGGTAGCGGAGGATCCCCACGTCTCCGTCGATGAAGGTGATCGCGCTGCGGACGGAGGCGGTGTTGAGGAACGCGGGGTCGTAGCTCATGAGACCGAAGTCGGCCTCGTCGATCTTGATCTGGCGCAGGGCGTTCGCCCGCACGGCGCCGTCTTCGATCGGCACCTCGTACGTGAGACCGGTGCGGTTGTCGGTGAGGGTCAGCGTGTCGGGCATGGTGCCGGGCCTCCTTCGATCACACGGGACTCACCGAGGCTAGCCGCGTGACAGCGGGTGCCATCCGGCACGAACGTGATCCCGGCTACGGGGAAGTACGGAGGAAGGCGCTAGCCGGACTGGGCCGACAGCGGCGGCGTCAGCGGCGGGACCGACAGCGGCGAGCCCAGCGGGCCCGGTGCGATCGGAGAAGGCGCGACGGGAGCGGGTGCGATCGGAGAAGGTGCGACGGGAGCGGGTGCGATCGGAGACGGCGCGACGGGAGCGGGTGCGGCGGGAGCGGGTCCGCCGGCGTCCGATCCGAGCTCGCCGCCAAGGGGGGCAGGCTCGGGGACCGCGACCGGAGCGGGAGCCGAGACCGGCACCGGCGGGAGGAGCGGCGGCGGGGCGGGAGACATCAGCGGTGCCGTCACCGGCACCGACACAGGTGCGGCGACGGGTGCCGGAGCCGGCGGAGTCAGAGCAGGCGGAGCCGGAGCAACCGGCGCGGGCTGAGCCGGAGCAGCCAGCGGGGGCGCGGGAGCCTGCGGCGCGGGCGGGAGCGGCGCGGCCGCGGGCAGCGCCGGAGCGGCAACCGCGGGAGCGGGAGCCGGAGGCGCGGCAGGCGGAGCAGCCGGCGGCGCCGAGACGGGAGCCGGAGTCGCGGGAGGCGCGGCCGGGCCGGAGCTCGAGAGCGGCGGCAGCGCCGGGGTCGACGCCTGCGCCGCCTGCGGCACCACCGCGGCCGCGACGGCCGTCGTGTTCTGGTCGACCCGCAGCTGGTGCAGGGCCATCTGGGCCTGGATCCGGAGCCCGAACGCGCGCGACTCTCCGACGACGTGCCCGATGAAGCCGCCGATGAGCGCCCCGATCATCGCCGTGGCGTAGCCGGCGCTGTGGGGGATCGGCCAGTTGACGTAGTGGGTGAGCGGCATTCCGCCGAAGATCGCGCCGATGATCGCGCCGACCACGGTGGCTCCCATGACGAGCGAGGCCGCCCTCCGATAGAGGTGATCCGCGTACTTCTCGATGATGCTCGGATCGAAACTCGGGTTCGCCATCGCTCCCTGACTTCATCGGCGCCGGGGGCGCTCTCCTTGAGGGGCAGAGGCGGCTTTTCTGTTAAGTCCGGGCTAAGAGTCCGGCGGCCCAGCAGGGCCCTGCTTACCGAAATCTCACAGCGCTCTCATGCGGTTCCTAGACATCTGCGCAACGATGTCTGCACACGCACGCCCAAAGGAGCTTCTTGATGGATTCTGAACCCACCCCCCGCCCCCCTCGCCGCGCCTTCCGCACCGGCGCGCTCGTCGCCGTCGCGGTCGCCGTCGGGGCCGGCGCCGGCGTCGGCGTCTACGCCGCCACCGAGGGCGGGTCGAGCCACCCGTCGGCGACGGCGGCCGTCGTCGGGACGGTCCCGACCGCCGTCAAGACCACGACGACGAACCTCGAGCAGCTGTACAAGAACGCCACCCCCGGAGTCGTCGACATCGTCGCGTCCGGGTCGTCGTCCTCGGGCCAGACCGACCAGTTCGGCAACCCGCAGGGCGGCACGAGCAGCGCCGAGGGCACCGGCTGGGTCTACGACACCGACGGCCACGTCATCACCAACGCCCACGTCGTCGACGGCTCCAGCTCGTTCGAGGTCACGTTCCAGGACGGGACGAAGGTGTCCGCGACGCTCGTCGGCAAGGACGACTCGAGCGACATCGCCGTGCTCAAGGTCGACGTCCCGTCGAGCGAGCTTCATCCGCTGACCACCGGCGACTCGTCCACGGTGCTGCCGGGTGAGGCCGTCGCCGCCATCGGCAGCCCGTTCGGGCTGACCGAGACGATGACCTCCGGGATCGTCAGCGCGGTCGACCGCACGATCACCGCTCCGAACAACTTCTCCATTGCGGGCGCCATCCAGACGGACGCGCCGATCAACCACGGCAACTCCGGGGGCCCGCTGCTTACGCTGGACGGCCAGGTCATCGGCGTGAACGCGCAGATCGAGAGCGACTCCGGCGGCAACGACGGCGTCGGCTTCGCCCTCGCCATCAACGGCGTCAAGAGCGTCGCGAACACGATCATCGCCGGCGGCACCGTCCAGCACGCGTACCTCGGCATCCACGTCGGCGACGCGCCGAACGGCGGGGCGACGATCGGCTCCGTCCAGTCCGGCTCTCCTGCCGCTGCTGCCGGGCTCAAGGCCGGCGACGTGATCACCGCCTTCGACGGGAAGACGATCACGAGCGCCGACGATCTCACCGCTGCAGTCGCAGCACACGCACCGAAGGACAAGGTCACCGTGACCATCACGCGCGACGGCAAGAGCATGAGCATCGACGTCACGCTCGGCGTCCGGCCCTCGTAGCCGACGCTCACTCTCTGACCGGCAGACGGCCCGCGGCAACGCGGGCCGTTTTGCTATCCGGGCTTTGTCACTCGGGTGGGGTCCAGCGTGGGTGGTGCCAGCGCGCCCAGTCCTCGTTCACGGTCCCGACCGTCATCCCCCGCAGCGAATGCCGCGTCGCCGGATGGATCAGCGCGAGATAGAGATGGCCGGTGAGCAGGATGAGCGACACGTACATGAGCCCGTCGTGGAGCACGACGGTGCTCGCGAAGCGGAACGCCGTGTCGCGCTCGCCCAGCCAGAGCAGCAGGCCGGAGACGACGAACAGGACGAAGAACGCGGCCGTCAGCACCGCGTTGATCTTCTGACCGGCGTTGAAGCGGCCCTCCCGCGACCGCTTGCGCTGGAGCCAGGCGCGGTCGTCGGCGTCGAGGACCTCGAGCTCGCGGGCCGTACTCAGCAGCTCACCCCGGTTGCCCAGCAGCACCACGACGGCGAGCAGGACGACCCAGCCGATCCCCGACCAGAAGTGGATGTCCTTGATCAGCGGGCGGCGGCCGACGGCGATCTCGAGACTCGGCAGATAGAGCATCAACCCGGAGACGAGCAGGACGAAGAAGCCGAGCGCGTTCGCCCAGTGCAGCGCACGCTCGGTCGGCGAGAAGCGCCGGACGTAGCGCGTCACGGTCACCGGACGACGTCGCCCCGGTACGACTTCGCAGCCGGCGGCAGCTGCCCCGAGCCGTATCCGTTCGAGTGGCCGACCCACGCGTCCTGGTCGTACCCGTTCTGCTCCCAGTACCCATCCCCCGGAGCCTGGACGACATTGATCTCCTGCAGCCACTTCACGTTCTTGTAGCCGTACATCTCCGGGATGACCAGGCGGAGCGGCGCGCCGTGCTCGCGCGGCAGCGGCTTCCCGTCCATCTCGTACGCGAGCATCACGTCGTGCAGCGACGCCTGCTGCGTCGTCAGATAGTCGACGTACGGATTCTCGGCGGAGACGAACTGGAGCGCGCCGGCCGACGGCAGCGGCCGCGACGCCGCCAGGACGTCGGACATGCGCACGCCGCCCCAGCGCACGTTCTTCACCGTCCAGCCAGTGACGCAGTGGAAGGTCGAGATCTGGTTCACCCGCGGCAGTGCGCGCAGCTGGTCGTACGTGAACGTCGTCGGCTCCTCCACCTGGCCGCCGATCACGAGCCGCCACGTGGCCGGGTCGAACGTGGGCATCGAGCCGGAGACGGTGTAGATCCGCCAACCGCCGGTGGGGACGAGCGGGACGAATGACTCCGCCGAGCCGAGCGCACCCGAGACGTGGCCCCAGACCGCCTTGCCCCAGACGAGCGACGTGAGGCCGCCGGCGACCGTCGCGAGGAAGAGGCCGCGTCCGTACCGGCGCGGCTCCTCGGGCGGCGGTTCGATCGGCTCCGTCATCTCGCCTCCTGGTTCGTCTCGGACCGGCGAGCGGTTTCCCGCCCGGCGCATCCACGCTCATGGTTGCAGCTACGGAGGAGGTCTCGACCGAAAGTCGCGCAGGCTTAACGATCAGCGGGGTGAGCCGCAGATGCAGGTGCGCTGCCGGCAGCGCGGACAGACCGGTGGCCGCCGCTCGAGCTTGCGCTTGCCGAACCCCGCGACCACCATCAGCCAGCCGACCATCAGCGTGGGCAGGATCTCTGCGAGGTGGGGACTCATGGCTCAATCGTGCCCGGGCCGGGCGCAAGCGCCATCGGACGCAACCCGGATCCGCGGTGCGGCCGACTACGTGCCCCGGCATAGGATCGAGCCATGGCCGCGCCCGCCGCCGCCGCGCCCCCGGCTGAGCTCTCCCGCCGGGCTGCCCGGTTCACCATCGTGGCGACGATCCTGGGCACCTCGATCGTGTTCGTCGACTCGACCGTCGTGAACGTGGCGCTGCCGTCGATCCAGGCCGACCTCGGCGGCGGGCTGGCCGCGCAGCAGTGGATCGTCGACGCCTATCTGCTCACGCTCGGATCGTTCATCCTCGTCGGCGGCTCGCTCGGCGACATCTTCGGAGACGTCCGCGTCTTCATGATCGGCGTCGCGAGCTTCGGCGTGGCGTCGGCCCTCTGTGCGGCTGCGCCGACCTCGACGACGCTGATCGTCTTCCGCGGGCTCCAGGGCCTCGCCGGCGCGCTCCTCACGCCCGCGTCGCTCGCGATCCTCACGTCGACGTTCTCCGGCGGCGAGCGCGGCGCCGCGATCGGAACCTGGACCGCGTGGAGCGGGATCTCGTTCATCACCGGGCCGCTGATCGGCGGATGGCTGATCGGCGCGTGGACGTGGCGCGCGATCTTCCTGATCAACGTGCCGGTCGCGATCGCGACGATCGCCTTGACCTACCGCGAGGTGCCGCGGGTGTCGTCGGGGCGAAAAGGCGTCCGCGTCGACTATCCCGGCGCGGCGCTCTGCGCGGCCGGGCTCGGCGGCGTCGTCTTCGGCTTCATCGAGCAGCCGCGACTGGGCTGGAGCAGCCCCGCCGTGCTGCTGTCGATCGTCGGCGGCGCGGCCTGTCTCGCGGCGTTCGTGCTGTACGAGGCGCGGGCGCCGCAGCCGATGCTGCCGCTGCGCCTGTTCTCGCATCGCAACTTCTCGGTCACGAACATCGAGACGTTCGCCGTGTACGGCGGCCTGTCCGCGTGGGGCTTCCTCCTCTCGCTGTTCCTGCAACAGCTCGCGGGCTGGTCCCCGCTTCAGGCCGGCCTCGCCACGGTGCCGGTGACGATCGTCATGTTCTTCCTGTCGCGCGTCGCCGGCCGCTTCTCGATGCGCTACGGCCCGCGCTGGTTCATGGCGACCGGCCCGGTCCTCGCCGGCCTGTCGATCCTGACGCTCGCGCGCCTCCCGACCGACGTCGCCTATGCCACGGATCTGCTGCCGCCGCTACTCGGATTCGCGGTCGGGCTCGCGCTGACGGTCGCGCCGCTGACGACGACCGTGCTGAGCGAGGCAGGGCCGAGCGACGCCGGGATCGCATCGGGCGTGAACAACGCGGTCGCGCGCGTCGCGGGGCTGATGGCGGTCGCGGTGATCGGCGTCGTCGCGGCCGGCGGCGGCGACCACCTCACGGTCGGCGGCTTCCACGACGCCATGGTCGTCACCGGCGCGCTCCTCCTTGCGGGCGGCGCGATCGGCGCGATCGGGATCCGCAACCCGAAGCCTGCCTAGCCGCCCGTCGAGGAGAAGTGCTGGTAGTCGGGCGAGCCCGTCCAGCGTCCTCCCCACTGCCAGCCGACGAGCGCGAACGCCTCCACGAGCTGCCCGCCCGGGACGGCCATGCCCGGCCGCACGTGCGAGCGCGCGAGATACGGCTTTCCCGCCGCCGGCAGCACCTTGCCGCCCTCGAGGTATGGATTCTCGACCGGGTTCACGTCCACCGCCTCGCCGTACGCGTGCACGGACCACTGCTTCGGCCCCGGTGCGACCGCGTACCGGCAGTTGAACGCCGACGTGTTGTCCGCCGCCATCGACCGGTCGTCGCTGCCGTGGTACGCGTCGATCGGGACCATGCGCCGGATCGGGAAGTGCTCGCCGTACAGCCGCCGGAACGCCGCGATCACGGACCCGGTGACGGACTGGTTCACGACGAGCGCCCCGTTGTGGCTGCGGCCGTCGAAGCCCCAGTAGCGGAGCCGCACGCGGCGGAGCTGCGCCGGCGCGACGGGACAGCCGGCCCGGTACGACCAGCGGAGCTGGGCCGCCGTCACCGGCGACACCGTCGCGCTGAACGGGATTGCGGGCACCATGAAGCGATGAGCGTAGCGAGCCTGTTCGTCTCGGTCGCGCTAGCCGCGTGTCCTCATACACTGCCGAACGAGCTCGCGTCGACGCACAACGCGTCGCAGCTCGTCACGGTCGAGGCGGCCGGCTTCGCGTCGACGACCGCCTCGCTGGCCGTGTGGGAGCGGCGGAGCGGCTGCTGGCGCCTCGTCCACGGCCCGTGGCGCGCGCGCGTCGGGCTCGCCGGCCTGTCCGACCACAAGCGCGAGGGCGACGGCGCCACGCCGACCGGCGCGTACGCGATCGGCTCGACCGTGTACGGGATCGCACCCGACCCCGGTGTCGCCGCCGCGTACCACCGCCTCGTCTGCGGCGACTGGTGGGACGAGGATCCGTCGTCGCCCGGCTACAACGCCTTCCGCCACGTCCCCTGCGGGACGAGCCCGCCCTTCGGCGGCGACAGTGAGGCGCTGTGGCGGGCGACCGTCGCCTACCAGCAGTTTGCGGTGGTGGAGTACAACGTCCACCCGGTCGTCCCCGGCCGCGGTTCGGCCATCTTCCTGCACGACGACAAGGGCGACGCGACGACGGGCTGCGTCAGCCTGCCCGCGCCGGAGCTCGTGCCGCTGCTCCGCTGGCTGCGCCCGGCGGCGCGGCCGCTGATCGTGATCGGCACCGCCGCCGAGATCCGCCGGTTCTGAGCCCGGCCGTAATACTCCATAGGCAATACCTATTAGTACTTCTGCTCATTTGTCGTCGAGTGTTCTGACTCCTTGCTACGAGCAGTGCTACCGTGGCATCGTCTGCACGTCGCTGCATAGGCTTTGCTGCGGTAGTGTCGGGCGAGTCCCCCATCGGAACAGGAGCCGGAGCACACGTGTCTGCCTCCATCACTCGAGGGCAACTCCTCTCCCGGAGCGCCAAGGGCGGCGCCGCGCTTCTCGTCGCAGGTTCGGCGCTCGGGCAGTTCGTCGACGTCGGCCGCGGCGGCGCCGCTGCCGACGGGCGATCTCGCCTACGCACGGCTGCTCGTCGGCGTCGGAGCTGCTGGCGTCCGACTTCTACTCGCAGGCGATCGCTGCCTCGAACAGCGGCCGCGGCGGTCGCCGGGTATCTGAAGCGCGCGTACGCCAACGAGCAGGAGCACTACCAGTCGGTCGCCGGGATCCTCAGCGGCGCCGGCCTGACGCCCGCCGTCGCCGGGGACATCGACTTCAGCTATCCGGCCGGAACGTTCGACGAGCCAGGGGTCGATCGTCAAGTTCGCCCAGCAGCTCGAGAGCACTGATCCTCGGCGCCTACCTGGGGGCGATCGCCGGCATCCAGACCGACAGCGCTCAAGGCCGGGCTCGCGCGGATCGCCGCCTGCGAGGCCCAGCACGTCGCCTACTTCACGACGGCGGCTAGGCGGCAAGGCGTTCAAGCTCTCGTTCCCGGCCGGCGCTCACCATCGACCAGGCCTCGAACGCGCTCGACGCGTACACGGCATAGAAAGGGGTTCACGTTGCGGTTCTCTCGCATCATCTCGCTGCTCGCGCTCGTCGTCCTCTGCGCGTCCCTCGCCGCGGGCGGAGCCTCGGCCACGCCGGACCGGACGACTGGCGGGGATCACCGTGTTCGCGGGCTCGTCCATGACGACCGTCCTCCCGCAGATCGACCCGGGCAACACGTACTCGTTCGGAAGCTCGACGACGCTGGGGACGCAGATCACGAACGGCGCTCCGGCCGACGTCCTGATGTCGGCGAACACGACCGTGCCTGCGGCGCTCTACGCGGCCGGCGTGGTCGAGAAGCCGGTCAACTTCACGCGCAACACGCTCGCCGTCGTCGTGCCGAAGTCGAATCCGGCCGGGATCAAGTCGATCTACGACCTGACGAAGCCCGGCGTGAAGATCGACGAGGCGGCCTCGTCGGTCCCGGTCGGGAGCTACACCGTGCAGGTGCTGAACCAGATGGGGATCAACACCGCCATCCAGGCGAACGTCGTCAGCAAGGAGACCTCCGACGCAAACGTCGTCGCGAAGGTCGCGCTCGGCCAGGTCGACGCCGGCTTCGTCTACCTGTCCGACTACGTGATCGACCCGACGCAGCTGACGCTGATCAAGGTGCCGGCCTGGGCGCAGCCGAAGATCACCTACGCGATGGCGATCGTGACGAAGAGCCCGAACCAGGCCGCCGCGCAGGCCTGGATGCAACAAGGTGCTGAGCCCGGCGGGCCAGGCGATCTTCGTCAAGGACGGCTTCCTGCCGCTGACGGCGCCGGTGCCGACGATCGCGAAGGTCGCGCCCACGCATGCGAAGCCGGGCGCGACGGTGACGCTCACCGGCACGAACTTCGACAGGCACGACCTCCGTGACCATCCAGGGCGTGCCGGCGAAGTTCAAGGTCGGTGTCCGCGACGAAGCTGACCTTCACCGTTCCGGCGAAGGCGAAGTCGGGGACGGTCACGGTCACGAACCCTCCGGGACGGCCACGTAAGGCGTTCACGATCGGCTAGCTCGACGAAGCTGACGCCTGAGGACTTGCATAGGTAGGGTGCCCAGGTCGGAGCGACGAAAGGAGGGCGACATGCCGCGGGAGTACTACAGCGTCGGCGAGGCGGCGAAGACGCTCGGGATCAGCGTCGACACGCTCCGCCGCTGGGACCGGCAGGGCCGGATCAAGACCGAGCGCGACTGAGCAACCGCCGGATCGTGCGCGGCGCCGAGATCGACCGCCTGCGCGGCGAGGCGGGCTCCGCCCACCTCAGCGCGCGCAACCGCTTCAACGGGATCGTCACCGACGTCAAGATCGACGGCCTGATCGCGCAGGTCGAGATGGTCGTCAGCGATCCCGTGCGGCTCGTCGCGCTGGTCACGCGCGACGCGGTCGAAGAGCTCCAGCTCCGGCCCGGCATGTCGGCGACCGCGATCGTGAAGTCGACCTCGGTGATGGTTCAGCACTAGCGCGGCAATGCCGGTCGCCGGCGGACAACGGTCATCGCGCGGCGTGCTGGCCGTGCTGTTCTTCCTCGCGATCGTCGTGACGATGGCGTTCCTCGTGCTGCCGGTCGTCGCGATCTTCGCGCACGTGCCGCCGGGCCGGCTGCTGCACGAGCTCTCGAATCCGGTCGTCACGGACGCGCTCGATCGTCAGCCTGAAGACGATCGTCGATCGCGCAGGTCGCGATCCTGCTGTTCGGCACGCCGACGGCGTACTTCCTCGCGTCGCGCAGATTTCCGCGGCCGGCCGCTGCTCGTCACGCTGGTCGAGCTGCCGATCGTGCTGCCGCCCGCCGTCGCCGGGATCGGCCTGATCGTCGCGTTCGGCCGGTTCGGCCTGCTCGGCTCGACCTTCGACGCGCTCGGGATCAACGTGTCGTTCAACCAGGCCGCGGTCGTGCTCGCGATCTCGCTTCGTCGCCGGCCCGTTCTACGTGCGCCAGGCGATCGCGTCGTTCGAGGCGGTCGACCGGAACCTGATCGCCGCGTCGCGCACGCTCGGCGCCGGCTCGCTGCGGACGTTCTTCCGGGTCACGCTGCCGCTCGCGCGCGGCGGGCTCGCCGCCGGCGAGGCGATCTGCCTGGCGCGCGGGCTCGGCGAGTTCGGCGCGACGATCATGTTCGCGGGCAGCCTCCAGGGACGCACGCAGACGCTGCCGCTCGCCGTCTACACGACGTTCGAGGCGCAGAACGGCCTCGACGTCGCGCTCGCGATCAGCGCGCTGCTCGTGATCATCAGCCTGGCGATCCTGCTCGCCCTCAAGGGCACGCGGCCTGTGGGAGCGCAGCGCGCCCGGCCGTCGTCGCCATCGCCCGGCCCGAGAGGAACTGACCGCCGTGGCGATCCTTCCACGAGCTTCGAGCTGCCGCTGCGCTCGTTCGTGCTCGAGCTCGCGCTCGACATCGAGGGCACGGTCGCGCTCGTCGGCCCGTCGGGCGCCGGCAAGACGTCGGTGCTCAGCGCGGTCGCGGGACTGGTGAGGCCGCCGTCGGGCCGGATCGCCCTCGACGCGCGACGTCTGGCTCGACTCGGCGGAGGGCGTCTCCCGCAAGCCCGACGAGCGGCGCGTCGGCCTCGTCTTCCAGGAGTACGCGCTCTTCCCGCACATGAACGTGCGCGAGAACGTCGCCTACGCGGGCAAGAGCCGCGCGGACGAGCTGCTCGAGCGGTTCCGGATCTCCCACCTCGCCGAAGGCGCGGCCGACCGAGCTCTCCGGCGGCGAGCGCCAGCGGGTCGCGCTCGCCCGCGCGCTCGCGCGCGACCCGGGCGTGCTGCTGCTCGACGAGCCGCTCTCCGCGCTCGACGCGAACACGAAGATCGCGGTTCGCGGCGAGCTGCAGGAGCTGCTGCGCGAGTTCGGCCTGCCGACGCTGCTCGTCACGCACGACTACGAGGACGCCGCGTCGCTGGCGGACAGGTCGGCGTGCTCGTCGACGGCAAGCTGCGGCAGTTCGCGTCCGCCGCAGGAGCTGGTCGCCCGCCCGGCGGACGGCGTTCGTCGCCTCGTTCACCGGCGCGAACCTCCTGCGCGGGACCGCGCGCAAGCGCGAGGACGACCTGACGCTGGTCGAGCTCGAAGGAGGCGAGATCGTCTACTCGACCGACCACGCGGACGGCCCGGTCGGCGTCGTCGTCTACCCGTGGGACGTGACCGTCGGCGCGCAGCACCAGCCGGACTCGGCGATGAACGTGATCCGCGGGCCCGATCCGCTCGGTCGTCCACGTCGGGAACCGCGCCCGCGTGCGCATCGGCCCGGTCACCGCGGAGGTGACCGACGCCTCCGTCGAGCGGCTCGGCCTCGTCCCCGGCAGCAGCGTCGTGGCGACGTTCAAGGCGACGGGGACGCGGCTCGTGCCGCTTGCCTAGAGCTCAGGCCCAGTCGGACGGGCGCCGCTCGTCGAAGCGCGGCAGCCCGTCGTCCGGGATCGGCTCCCACGGGACCGCGTACGCGACGAACTGCCGGTAGGACGGACGGATCCCGGGATCCTCGTCGAACGTGCCGAGGCGGATGCTCGCGCCGGTGGGATCGTCGGCCGGGCGGCTCCAGAGCGCGCCGCCGCACGCGGAGCAGTAGCACTTCCACGCGCCGCTCGGAGGCTCCCAGCAGCGGACGAGCTCCTCCCCCGCGACGATGCGCAGCGATCCCGGCACGGTGGTCGCCTGCACCGACGCTGCCGTCCCCGTGCGGCGACGGCAGCGCGTGCAATGGCAGTAGCCGGCCGAGACGAGCGGCTCGGTCACCTCGTAGCGGACCGATCCGCAGAGGCAGCCGCCCGTCAGTCGGCGTTCCGGCATGCCGGAACGATTACCACTTGGAGCGGCGGCCGCGGCGGCTCGAGTAGACGAGCTTCGGGCGCGCCGTGCGCATGCCCGTCTCCTCGAACGTCTCGCGGTGGCCGGCCATCGCCGCGACGCGGCTCATGTCGGCCTGCTGCTCCGGCAGGATCAGCGTGATTCCCTGGCCGGAGCGACCGGCGCGGCCGGTGCGGCCGACGCGGTGCACGTAGCCCTTGTGGTCCTCCGGCGGGTCGTAGTTGATCACGTGGCTGATGTCCTCGAGGTCGAGGCCGCGGGCCGCGACGTCGGTGGCGACGAGCGTCGTCACCTTGCCGGAGCGGAAGCGCTCGAGCGCCTTCTCGCGTCCGGACTGCTGCATGTCGCCGTGCATGGCGGCGGCGCTGACGCCGCGCTCCTTCAGCTTCTTGACGAGCCGGTCGGCGCCGCGCTTCGTGCGCACGAAGACGAGCGCCAGCTCGCGGTCCTTCTCGAGTAGCTCGATCAGCCGGTCGAGCTTGTCGGCCGCCGTGACGGAGACGAACTCGTGCTCGACGATGCCCTCGTTCGCGTCGGCGTCGAGCGCCGGGAGCTGGGCCTCGAAGTGGGACGGGTTGTGCGTGTACTCGCGGGCCAGCTCGCCGACCTCGCCGTCGAGCGTGGCCGAGAAGAGCATGGTCTGGCGCTTCGCCGGCAGCAGCCGGAGGATCTTCTCGACCTGGGGCTTGAAGCCCATGTCGAGCATCCGGTCGGCCTCGTCGAGGACGAGCGTCTCGATCTCCGACAGGGAGACCATGCGCCGGTCGGCGAGATCCTGCAGCCGTCCGGGAGTGGCGACGACGACGTGCGCGCCCTTCAGCCGCTTGGCCTGCGCGCCGACCGGCGCGCCGCCGTAGGCGGCCTCGACGCGGATGCCCTTCGGGCCGCCGATCAGCGAGAGCTCGCCGCACACCTGCGTGGCCAGCTCACGGGTCGGGACGAGCACGAGCGCGCGGGGCGCACCTTTGCCCGCCTGGGTGCGCTCCACGATCGGAAGCCCGAACGCGAGCGTCTTCCCCGAGCCGGTCGGCGCCTTGGCCAGGACGTCGCGTCCTGCGAGGGCGTCCGGAAGGACGAGGGTCTGGATGGGAAACGGCTCGAGAATGCCGCGGCCTGCGAGCTCCTGCTCCACAGCCGCGCTCACGCCGAGCGCGCGAAACGAATGGGACAACCTGTTCAACTCCTTCTGATACTTCGATCCGAGATGCCGCGACTCAGACCGCCGAAGGAGGAACGAGAAGCCATCTCACGGGACGACCCCATGCCGTCCGTAATCAGCACGGTAGCAGCAGGGCCGGTCGGGCCGGTGGCCGCGGTACCATCGGACACCTATTTGCACCGCGCGGCGTGTTGGACAATGGTGTGACCAGAGGACACGTGTTCAGGCTCTCCCGGCAGACTCTCCGAGACGTTTCCCTCCCGAACCGGCTTCTCCTTGCGTCGGGGGTCGGGTTCGTCGCAGTGTTCGCCCTCGTCCTCGCGTACGGCCGGCCCGGGCTGGGGCTCGGACAGCTGTTCTACGTCCCGGTGGTGCTCGCGGCGCTTGCCACCGGCCCGTGGATCGGCGCGCTCGCCGGCGTCCTGGCGATCTTTCTCTTCGAGGCCGGGATGCTGCTGAACGGCGCGGCCACGTGGAGCTCGCTCGAGGCGGCGAACACCCCGATCCGGCTGGTCAGCTACATCCTCGCCGGCGCGACCGTCGGCTACTTCGCCACGCAGGGGCGCCGCATGCTCGCCGACTCGCTCCACGTGCTCGACGACCTGCTCGACCTGTCGCGCCGCGAGGTCGTCACCGCCTCGCTCACGAGCGAGGGGCTCGAGCAGGCGGTCAACAAGCGCATCGGCGCAGGAAAGCCGTTCGGACTGCTCGTCGGCGAGACCGTCGGCCGCCGGAAGCGCGACGACGAACTGCGCCGCACCGCCCGTCTGCTTGCGACGCACCTCCATGCCGACGACCAGCTCGCCCGTCTCGGCCCGAGCCGCTTCGCCGTCCTCGTCTCCGCCCGCACGCCGGGCCGCGCACGCGAGACGAGCGAGCTGCTCGAGCGCGAGCTCCAGTCCGAGGACGTCACGATCACGTTCGGCTGGGCCGTCTACCCGCAGGAAGGCACCGAGGCGCTCACGCTGTTCGGCGCAGCCGTCGACCGTCTCCAGGCCCGCCGCCTCATCCGCGGCGAGTGGGAGCCGACAGCCGCCAGCGCGGAGCTCGTCGACGAGTTCCCGGCCGCCCGCGCCGCGAACGAGTAGTCCGGGCGAACGTCAGCCGGCGGCGTCGGCGGTCACTCGCTCCGCCTCGACGACGGGATCACCTGTGAGCACGAGCGCGTCGAGCCGCCGATCGTCGATGCCGGTTGCGCCCGGGCCGGCGAGCGCCAGGCGGTGTCGTCGCGCGATCGCGCGGAGCTCTCGCTGCAGCGGACGCAGCCGGTCCGGTGCGACCGAGCTGATGACGACGAGGGCCGGGTCGAGCGAGCGCGCGGCCTCCTCCACCGTCTCGAGCGGCGTGTCGGCGCCGAGATAGCCGATGCGCCAGCCACGGGCTCGGAGGGCGAGCCCGAACATGAGCAACGGCAGGTCATGCTGTTCTCCTGGAGGGCACGCGAGCACGGCGAGCGGCCCGAGCCCGTTCCCCCATCCGCGGGCGAGGCCGAGCAGGCGTCCCCGCAGCAGGTTGGAGGCAAAGTGCTCCTGCGCGACGGAGACTTCGCCCCGCGCCCAGCGCTCGCCGAGGTCGTGGAGATACGGAACCACGACGTTGGAGACGAGCGCGTCCACCGTGACGAGGGCGAGGAGTCGGTCGACGACGGCGTGAGCGCGGGCGTCGTCGAACGCGTCGAGCGCTGCCGCCAGCTCCGACCGCTCCTCGTCGAGCCGCGGTGCCTCGTCTCGGCCGCCGTCGCTCAGTCCCGACCCGACGCCTGCAGCAAGCGCAGCCGCCTCCGCCGCCGCGACGCCCGCGTCGAGGTGCCAGCGCATCGTCCGGACTCGCTCGACGTCGTCGAGCGAGTAGAGGCGCAGACCACCCGACGAACGCACCGGACGGACGAGCCCGTAGCGGCGCTCCCACGCGCGGAGCAGCTCGGGGCTCACGCCAGAGCGCCGGCTCAGCTCGCCGATCCGCAGCAGGGTCTCGGTCGCCACGAGCATACTATACAGAACCTGGACATGATCTTGACAAGCTCGGGCCGGGACAGCTACAGTCCTCTCCTGTTGGACAGTTCCTATACAGGAGGTAGACCACCAATGAGAAAGCTCGACGCGCTCGCCGCCGTCCTCGTCATCGTCGGCGCGCTCAACTGGGGCCTTGTCGCCGTCGCGAAGTTCGATCTCGTCGCGTTCATCTTCGGTCTCGACTTCGGCCAGACGAACGCCGCAACCCGGATCGTGTACGGCCTGGTCGGGCTCGCGGGGGTGTACGCGATCGCGGTGCTCGCAGGCCGCCGGCGCCCCGCCGCCTCACCCGCCCCCTCCACATCGCACTGAGCCCACGTCGCACTGAGCATTGAGCGGGTCGACCGGGGCGCGAGGAAGAGCGTCAGCCCCCGGTCGCCCCGTATCCGTGCGTCTTGACGAACTCGACCACGTCGGAGAGCTTCGCGTCGGCGATCGAGATGCACGTGTCGGCGCAGCCGTAGTACAGGCGCAGGTCGTCGCCCTCGACCACGGCGGAGCTGGGAAAGCACACGTTGGGCACGTCGCCGACGCGCTCGTACGGCTCGGTCGGCGCGAGCAGGTAGTCCCTGGTGCGGTGCAGCACCTTCCACGGCTCGTCCAGGTCGAGCAAGGCTCCTCCGACGGAATACAGAAAGCCGTTGCAGCTCTGCCAGACGCCGTGGTAGATCAGCAGCCAGCCCTCGTCCGTCTCGATCGGAGGCGGCCCCGGCCCGACCTTCAGCGACTGCCAGCCGGCGCTCGTCGGCCCGAAGACGAAGCGGTGCCGTCCCCAGTGCACGAGATCCGGGCTCGTCGCGTAGAAGACGTCGCCGAACGGCGTGTGCCCGCGGTCCGACGGCCGGTGATAGATCGCGTAGTCGCCGCCGATCTTGCGCGGGAAGAGGACGCAGTTGCGGTTGGCCGGCGGCAGCAGGTTGTCCCATTGCGTGAACGTCCTGAAGTCCTCCGTCGTCGCCAGTCCGATCGCCGGCCCCTGCGGGCTCGCGTTGCACCACGTCAGGTGGTAGACGCCGTCGATCGGCGTCAGCCGAGGGTCGTAGCTCTGCGCGGTCATGACGACGTTCGGATCGCCGCTCTCCATTGTCAGGGGATCCGGGTCGATCCGCCAGTCGACTCCGTCCGTGCTGAAGCCGACGTGCAGCGTGAAGTCCATGCTGATCTCGTCGACGCGGAAGACGCCGGCGAAGTCGCCGCCACCCCGTTTCACGATCGCCGAGTTGTGGATGCTGTTCGCGCGGGGGACTGCCGCGGCGGTCACGACCGGGTTGGCCGGGTGGCGCGTGAAGACGGTCTTGTTCGCCATCGCCTGCATCCTGCAAGATAGGGGCGGATGACCTCGCTCGCAGCAGCGGATTTCGCAGCGCTGGACGAGCTTCGCGCCACCGACTTCGCGCGGCTCGACGCCACGGGGAGCGTGTACCTCGACTACACGGGCGCGGGCCTCTACGCCGAGTCGCAGCTCGCAGAGCACCTCGAGCTGCTGCGGACCAACGTCTTCGGCAACCCCCACTCCGTCAATCCGACGTCATCGGCGATGACGGAGCTCGTCGAGCGCTCGCGCGACGCGGTGCTCGAGTTCTTCCGCGCGGATCCGGAGGAGTACGTCGCGATCTTCACGCCGAACGCGACCGGAGCGCTGCGGCTCGTCGGCGAGGCGTATCCGTTCCGCGCCGGCGACCGGTTCCTCCTCACCTTCGACAATCACAACTCGGTGAACGGCGTGCGCGAGTTCGCGCGCGCCCGCGGCGCCGAGACGACGTACGTGCCGAGCGCCGCCCCGGAGCTTCGCGTCGACGACGCGCTGCTCGCCCGCTATCTCGCCGAGCTCGGCGGCGCGAATCACAACCTGTTCGCCTTTCCGGCGCAGTCGAACTTCTCGGGCGTCCACCATCCGCTCGACTGGATCGAGCAGGCGCACGACCACGGCTGGGACGTGCTCCTCGACGCGGCCGCCTTCGCGCCGACGAACCGCCTCGACCTGTCGCGCTGCCACCCGGACTTCGTGCCGATCTCGTTCTACAAGCTGTTCGGCTGGCCGAGCGGTGTCGGGGCGCTGCTGGCGCGCCGCGAGGCGCTGGACAAGCTCGAGCGGCCGTGGTTCTCCGGTGGCACGATCGTGGCCGCGTTCGTGCAGCGCGACTACCACCAGGACGCACCGGGAGCGGCGCACTTCGAGGACGGCACGGTCAACTTCCTCAACCTGCCGGCCGTCGAGATCGGGCTGCGGTTCCTCGAGCGGATCGGGATCGAGACGGTGCACGCGCGGGTCGAGGCGCTCGGGTCGCACCTGCTCGAGACGCTCGCGACGCTGCGCCACGCGAACGGCGCACCCGCCGCGACCGTCTACGGACCGGCCGACTGGGACCGGCGCGGCGCGACGATCGCGTTCAACTTCCTTCGACCCGACGGCGCCGTCGTCGACGAACGCTACGTCGACCGCGTTGCGCGACGGCATCGCATCTCGCTGCGCACCGGCTGCTTCTGCAACCCCGGCGCCGGTGAGATCGCGTTCACCATCTCCCGCGAGACGCTCGTCGGCGGCGAGTTCGGCGACGGGATGACGCTGGACGACTACGTCGAGGCGATCGGGCTCCCGTCAGGCGGCGCCGTCCGGGCTTCGCTCGGGCTCGCATCGAACCTCGCCGACGTGCAGCGGTTCGCCGCCTTCGCGGCCGAGTTCACCGACCTCGCCGGCATCCCCGACGACCTGCCGCCCCGAACCGGCTGCTGATAGTATTTGCGGAGTCAAGTATCTGGGTATCTGCGATGGACGAGACAGCAACCACCACGAAGGCGTACAGCGGCCGGCTCCAGCCGCGGGAGCGCAGCGCGCGGCCGATCGACGGCCGCGTCGACATCGGCCACGTCCATCTGAAGACCGCCGACCTCCGGCGGATCTACGACTTCTACGTCGACATCCTCGGCTTCGACGTCGTCTTCCGCACGGACGACGCGCTGTTCCTGTCGGCGGGCGGCTATCACCACGACCTCGCCTTCAACACGTGGACCTCCGGCGGCGGCACGCCGCCTCCGCCCGGAACCACCGGCCTCTATCACGTCGCTGTCCGCTACCCCACCCGCGCGGCGCTCGGGGACGCGCTGAAGCGCCTCGCCGACGCCGGCTGGCCGCTGGGCGGCGTCAACGACCACGGGACGCACGAGGCGCTGTACCTCCGCGACCCCGACGACAACGGGCTCGAGCTGTACTGGGACCGCCCCGAAGAGGAGTGGCCGGTCGACGCGGACGGCCACCTCGCCTACTTCCAGTCCGACCGCGGCGATCTGGACCGAATGGTGCAGGAGCTGCTCGAGCTCGGCTCCGCTCACCTCGACCCGGCCCAGCCCGCTTCGCCCGGCGCCTGAGTCATCCCCATGGGATGATGCGGGGAGCGGCTCGGCAGGCGAGCGTTTGCCGGTACGGCCGGGATCGCGCCCGCCCGTTGCGAGCCGCTGGATAGACAACTTCTAGGAGGCACCGTTGATTGCATCGAGTTACCCGTTCCTCAGCGTCATGTGGACGCTGCTGGTCATCTTCGCCTGGGTCATCTGGTTCTGGCTGCTGATCACCGTGTTCATGGATCTCTTCCGCCGGCACGACATCTCGGGGTGGGTGAAGGCGCTCTGGATCATCTTCGTGATCCTGCTGCCGTTCCTCGGCGTGCTGGTCTATCTCATCGCGGAGAGCCACGGCATCGCGGACAGGACGCAGAAGCAGGCGCAGGCGCAGCAGTCGCAGTTCGACGACTACGTCAAGACGGTCGCTGCGCAGTCCGACCCGACCGAGCAGATCGCCAAGGCCAAGGGCCTGCTCGACAGCGGCGCGATCACGCAGGCGGAGTACGACTCCATCAAGGCGAAGGCGCTCGCCGCCTAGTCCGACCGTTCCGAGAGCCTCGCGCCCCCGCGGCGCGAGGCTCTCACGGTTCTGCGCTGCCGCTAGCGTCTGCTGCGTGGAGCTGGGCGTCTACACGTTCGCGGAGCTGCCCGAGGTCGAGCCCAACCCGGCGACGCGCCTGAACGACCTGCTGGAGGAGGCGGAGCTCGCGGACCAGCTCGGGCTCGACGTCTTCGGCGTCGGCGAGCACCACCGGCCCGACTTCGCGGTCTCCGCGCCCGCTGTCGTGCTCGCCGCGATCGCCGAGCGGACGAAGCAGATCCGCCTGACGAGCGCGGTCTCGGTGATCAGCTCCGACGACCCCGTCCGCGTGTTCGAGGAGTTCGCGACGCTCGACCTGCTCTCCGGCGGCCGCGCGGAGATCATGGCGGGACGCGGCTCGTTCATCGAGTCGTTCCCGCTGTTCGGCCACGACCTCGACGACTACGACTCGCTGTTCGCGGAGAAGCTCGAGCTGCTGCTGCGGCTGCGGGAGTCGGAGCGCGTCACGTGGTCGGGGCAGCACCGTCCGCCGCTGGACGGGATCGGCGTCTATCCGCGTCCGCAGCGCCAGCTTCCGGTCTGGGTGGCCGTCGGCGGCAATCCGGACTCGGCCGTGCGCGCCGGGCTGCTCGGACTGCCGATGGCGCTCGCGATCATCGGCGGCATGCCGGAGCGGTTCGCTCCGTTCGCGGAGCTGCACCGGCGCGCCGCGGCGCAGGCGGGTAACGATCCTCCACCGGCGCTGAGCATCAACTCGCACGGCTACATCGCGGAGACGTCGCAGCAGGCGCTGGACGAGTCGTTCCCGGCGGTGGCGGCGATGATGAACCGCATCGGCCGCGAGCGTGGCTGGACGCCGATGGCCCGCCAGGACTACGACGACGCCGCAACGACGCGCGGCGCCAACTTCGTCGGCAGCCCGCAGCAGGTGATCGAGAAGATCCTCTTCCAGCACGAGATCTTCGGGCACGACCGCTTCCTCGTGCAGTTCAGCGTCGGAACGCAGCCGCACGCGAAGATCATGCGCTCGATCGAGCTGTTCGGCACCGAGGTCGCTCCCGCGATCCGCAAGGAGCTCGGAGCCGGCGGCTAGGTCAGCCGCACTGGGTCAGCCGCACTGGGTGGCGCCGGCGACGGCGAAGGCGGACTTCGCGCGACCGTCGTTCAGATACTTCTTGAGGATGGTGACGAACTTCGCCGCGTTACCCTGGTTCCAGGCGGTGATGGCGGAGCCGATCTCGTTGATGTCCACCAGGACGGCCTGAAGGGCGGCGGTTCCGGCGGCGGTGCGGTTGGGGATCTTGACCAGCACGGCGAGCTCCTGCGTCTCGAGCGCCTTCGCCTTCTGCGCGAACGAGTAGAGCTGGGCCGGCGTGACGGGCGAGCCGAACTCCTTCTTCGCCTTCGCCAGCCATACCGTGCAGACCTTGTTGGCCGACGCGGCCCACGAGCTCTGCCCCGTCGACGACTTCGGCGCGGCGCCTGCGGGGCTGACCACGATGATCGCCGCGCTCGCCGCAACCACGGCAAGGGAAAGAAGCCGCCCGCTCATGGCTGGGAGTATCGGGACCGTCGATTTCCCGTCGGACCCCCGAACGGGGGATCCGCCTGTGTCGGCTCGTTCGTTCTGCCGATAGCTGCGCTCAGTGGGCCGGTTTGCGGCGCCGACCGAATCGCCGACGCGCGGCAGGCGCACCGGGAGGGTTTCGAGATGACAGCACGTCTACGACGGACGACCGCGATCACGGTCGCGGCAGGGTCCGTGCTCGCGCTGGCCGCGACCGCGCTGGGAGCGCACCAGATCAGCACGCCGATGCCGAGCCTCGCGTCGATGGCGATCGCGGTGAGCGACTTCCAGTCCGGTGCTGCCGTCGTGCAGCAGGCATCGACGACGAGCGGCGGACAGCCGGTGTACCTGCGCCGCTTCGGCGCGGGTGCGCGGATCAGCGGCATGCCGTACGTCACCGCCGTCGACGAGGTCGCGCTCTATCCCGACGCCGCGTCGTCCGCGCACGACTTCGTGGTCATGCAGAACCTCCTCGCCGCCAAGTCCGGACGGACCGCGTTCGCGAAGAGCTTCGCCAAGGGCCTCACGGCCGGCTCGAAGGGCAAGCTGAAGATCACGAAGACCATCACCAGCCCGCCGGTGATGCTCGACGCCGGCTCGCTGTCGCTGGCGGTCACGATCGTGACGAACCAGGGCAGGCTGCCGCTCGTGCTCGACGTCGTGCAGGCCGATCGCGCCTTCAGCGTGATCTTCCTCGCCGGGATGATCGGCCAGAGGATCGCGCACGGCGACGCAGCACACCTCGCCGCCGCGGCGGAGGCGCACATCAAGGCGGCGTTCA
The DNA here is from genome assembly GCA_963761665.1 of uncultured Actinomycetes bacterium. GTDB lineage: Bacteria > Actinomycetota > Thermoleophilia > Gaiellales > Gaiellaceae > Palsa-739. The sequence goes on along the minus strand of CAVXHM010000005.1, from coordinate 106,508 downwards.
CGGTGGCGAGCACGGCGGCGCCGACGATCGGCGGACAGGCCCAGCAAGGGCAGACGCTCACCGTCGACGAAGGCTCGTGGAACGGAGCCCCAAGCAGCTTCAGCTACGTGTGGGCGCGCTGCGACGCGACCGGAGCGACGTGCACGCCGATCGACGGCGCCACGGACAAGACGTACACGCTCACGTCGGCGGACAGCGGCTTCACCGTCCGCGTCACCGTCACCGGCGCCAACACGGTCAGCTCGCAACCGGCGGTCTCGGTGCAGACCGCAACGGTGTCGTAGCGGCTAGCCCATCTCGATCTCGACCGGGCGTCCGATCCGGCCGAGATTGCGGAGATGCCGTTGATGTGAGCCGATCGCGGCGCGCAGCGACGGCTGCGCCGTGTAGCGCACGCCGTGCTCCGCCGCCTTGCGGCTGACGATCTCGGCGATGCGCGGATAGTGCGTGTGCGGCACCCGCGGAAACAGATGGTGCTCGATCTGGAAGTTGAGGCCGCCCAGCAGCCAGGTGACGACGACGTTGCGCGGGCAGAAGTCGACGGTCGACTCCACCTCGTGCACGGCCCAGACACGCTTCTCGGCCGCGAGCTCCTCGGGCGAGACGGTGGCGGCCTCCTCGACGCAGTGCGCCAGCTGGAACGTCGTCGCGGTGACGAGACCCGCCACCATCGCGAAGCCGAGGTAGCCGGCGCCGACGACCCACCACGGATAGAAAAGCAGCGGCACGACGATCGCCCAGCCGATGAAGATCGCCTTCCCGGCGAGCAGCCCGACGAGATCCCACTTCCGCGGCACGCGAATGGCGCTGTTGGCGATGCGCCCACGCGCGAGCGCGGCCACGTCCGCGCCGATCTGGAGCCGCATCAGCATCAGCGTGTAGAGCGGCCACACGTACACGTGCTGCAGGCGGTACCACGGTCTCGCGGGCTGCGACGGCAGCATCCGCGCGAACGGCGTCTGGTCGATGTCGTCGTCGTACCCGTCCACGTTCGTGTACGTGTGATGCGCGACGTTGTGCTTCACGCGCCACGCGTAGCTGCTGAACCCGAGCAGCGAGTCGGACGACCAGCCGAGCAGGTGGTTCAGCCGGCGCGAGCGGAAGTACGCGCCGTGATTCGCGTCGTGCTGGACGCAGAAGCCCACGAGGATGGCTCCGACGACGATGCCGAGCAGGCACAGGAGATCGAGCGGCAGGCCCGGACGCACGAACATGAGCACCGCCCACGACGCCGCCAGCAGCGGCAGCGCCACCGCCGTCTTCGCGTAGAGCTGCAGGCGGCCCCGCACCTGCGTGCCCCGCGTGGCGAGATACAGCTCGACCTCGCCCCGGACTTCGCGGACGAACGCGCCGCCGTTCTCGAACGACACCTTCGCCGGTTCGGGAGCCGCATCGACCTCTACGGGCATCACCACAGGAGGTCCACAGTAGCGGCCATCCACGACGGCCGGGGGAGCCGGGCACGGCGCCCGGCTCCCTGCGGTGCGTTCGATCAGGAGACGGGAACCGTCGTCAGCGAGAAAGCCGCCTGGAGCGGCACGTCGAATCGCGCCACGCCCGCCGCGTTCGTCGTGACCAGGCCGGCGATCGAGTTCGTGCCGTCGCCGGTCGCGTTCCATTCCGCGAGCGTGAACGTCGTGTTCGCCGGCAGCCCGCCGATGCTGTACGACGACGGCGGGTCGGTCGACGCAGCGTTCAGGCTCTTGCCGTGGGTGTCGAGCCCGACGACCGTCAGCTCGCCGGACGGGCCGGCGTACGCCGCGAGCTCCTGTTCGGGCTGGTCGCTCGTGGTGTCGCCCAGGCTCTGGTGAAACGCCGGAACCGAGTAGTCGCTCGAGTCCCACGGATCGACGCCGACGATCTGCCAGCCCGGCGCCGTCGTGTGGAAGAGCAGCGACATGGCGTAGTAGGTCGGAGTCAGCGGGGAGCCCTCCGTCGGCGGCCCGATCATCCAGTGGAGCTGGTTGGTGGCGCTGCTGTTGTCGTACCGGCTCCAGTACGTGTCCCACTTCGACGTCCCGGCCACGCCGAGCTGCGCCGAGTCGACGTTGAACCAGAACTGCTGGAAGCCGGCGATGTTGGTCCGCCAGATCTCCGGACACGTGGGGTCTGCGGCGTAGTAGAGGTACTTGAACGCCGGCTTCGTCCCGCACGTGTCGTTGGCGCGGATGCCGAACTCCATCATGTACAGCGGTTTCTGCTGATCCGCCGGGAGGGCGTCCAGCGCGTGCACCGAGTCGCGAAGCCGATACTCCAGGCGCCCCGAGTCGTAGTAGAACCAGTAGACGTGCTCGGCGTACCCGTCGAGGATGTCGTTCATGTTCGCGCCCATCTGGCTCAACCACGAGTAGTGATCCCGCACGCCGACTCCGTTCTCGACGAGGCCGGCTCCCATCAGCTGGATCTGCGAGCGCAGACCGCGGGCGATGAGCTCTGCGTTCAGTGCGCGATAGAGCGCGTTGTACTGGTCGAACGTGACGCTGCCGGAGTTGGGCTCGTTCCCGACCTCAACCCAGCGGACGTTGGTCAGCCCGTGGTTGACCACCAGGTCCTGGAGCACGTCGGCGAACTTCGCCATCGGCGGTCCCGCCGGCCCGGTCACGATGTTGCCGAGGTTCTGGAAGCTGATCTCGATCGTCGCTCCGGTGTCCTGTGCGAGCTGGACGACTTGCACGAACGAGGCGTAGTTCGTCGCGTAGTCCGGGAACTTCCCGTTCGCGTTCGCATCCCAGTTGTCGTTGTAGAAGATCCGGACGAGCTGCGGCTCGAGCGCCTTCACCTTCGCCTCGACATCCGCATGATCCTGACCCGGCGGCCAGGGCGTGATCGGCGCGTAGACGTGATCGCCGAACTGCGAGCCGTACCCGACGAGCGAGGGAAAGAGCACACGGTACGGGCTCGAGAGCTGATTCGCCGTGACGTCGACGGTCGCACTGCGCGTGTCGTTCGTCGCGTCGTACTCGTCCGGCGCGACGCCCGTCACGAGAGCCTTCACCTCGACCGGCACCGGCGTCGTGAGCGCGATGCCCGGGAAGGTCACGGACACGTGACCGCCGGCCGGCACGGTCACGGCGACCGGATCCGCGAGCGGACCGACCGGGCCTGCGAGCGTGACGTGTGCGGTGGCGCCGGTGTCGCCGTTGACCTCTGCGATGTCCGTGGTGACGTCGACCGGCCGCGTCGTCAGCGTCTGCAGCGGCGCGTGCAACGCCGTGACCACGAGATCGGGTCGCATCAGCGACTGCGTCGTGTCACGGAGGACGTATGTCCTCGGCGGGGTTCCGGACTGGATCTGCGCCTGGACGTCGATCCGCAGCCCGCGGTCGACCGGAGGTAGGGCGACGTTCGCGATGCCGCCCGGCGTTGCCACGTCCTGGAGATTCGTCACGTGGTCGGTCATGCCGGCCTCCGTGAAGGTCGTGACCTGCACATGCTTGACCGAGGTCACGGGACCGTGGCCTGCCGTGGCGGTGAACTGGAGCGTGACGTCGGTGTGCGCCGGCCCCGTCAACACGCCCACCGTCATCGCGTACGCGCCGGTGCTCGGGAGCGGAACAGGCTGGGCTGCAAGCGCGCCGGCAGCCGCGGCTCCCGTCGCGATCGCCAGGGCGAGCGCCCCGAGGACCGCGCCGCGCCGGCTGGAGATGAGGGGTGTCGGGTGCATGTTCCCCTTCCCGGACTACGGACGCGGATGCACGCGGAAGCGCAGTGCACGACCAGCCCGCGCCGCCGTCCTTCTGTTCCGCAGGCGCCGGCGCCGCGAGGTCGGGCATGGCCCGAGTCGGCTCACCTGCTGGATTGCGTCACCATCCTGCGTGCGGCCGTCGGGGCGTACCATCGGGGGATTCGCTGTGCGAACATACGTTCGCATGGGCGAGGCGACGATCCTCCACGCCGACGCTCGACGCGTTCTTCGCGTCGGTCGAGCAGCGCGACGACCCGCCGCCTGCGCGGCCGGCCGGTGATCGTCGGCGGAGGCGTCGTGCTCGCGGCCAGCTACGAGGCCAAGGCGTACGGCATCCAGACGGCGATGGGCGGGCGCCAGGCCCGGCGGCTGTGCCCGCAGGCGGTCGTCGTGCCGCCGCGCATGTCGGCCTACGCCGACGCGAGCAGGGCGATGTTCCAGGTGTTCGACGACGCCTCCCCGCTCGTCGAGGGCCTGTCCATCGACGAGGCGTTCCTCGACGTCCGCGGCATGGAGCGGATCGCGGGCACGCCCGTCGAGATCGCCGCCCGGCTGCGGCGCGACGTGCTCGCGACGGGTCGGCCTGCCGATCACCGTCGGCGTCGCCCGCACGAAGTTCCTCGCGAAGGTGGCGAGCGGCGTCGCCAAGCCCGACGGTCTGCTCGTCGTCCCGCCCGACGGCGAGCTCGCGTTCCTGCATCCGCTCCCGGTCGAGCGGCTCTGGGGCGTCGGCGCCGTGACTGCCGGGAAGCTCCGCGAGCCGCGGGATCACCACGGTCGGCCAGGTCGCCCGGCTCGACGAGTCGGTGCTCGTAGCCGATGCTCGGCCGCGGCTCGGGCCGTCATCTCCACGCGCTCGCCCACAACCGCGACCCGCGGCCGGTGCAGGCTGCGCCGCCGGCGCCGGTCGATCGGGCTCGCAGCGGGCGCTCGGCCGCGGCCCGACGATCGCGCCGACGCGGTCGACGCGACGCTCGTCGCCCTCGTCGACCGGGTCACGCGCCGGATGCGCGCCGCCGGCCGGGTCGGCCGCACCGTCGTGCTGCGGCTCCGCTTCGACGACTTCTCCCGGGCGACGCGCTCGCACACGCTGCCGCACGCCGACCGCGCAGACCGAGACGATCCTCGCGCACCGCGCGGGAGCTGCTCGCGACGCGCGTCGCCCACGATCGAGCGCCGCGGCCTCACGCTCGTCGGCATCTCGGTCGCCGACCTCGACGACGACGGCGCGGTCCAGCTCGCTGCTGCCGCTCGACGGACCGACGGCGAGGCGCTCGACGCCGCCCTCGACGCGTGCGCGACCGCTTCGGCGCGACGGCGATCACGCGTGCCGTGCTGCTCGGCCGCGACCCGGGTCTGACGATGCCGCAGCTTCCCGACTAGTCGAGAGCAGGCGCCTTGCGGTACTCCTCGTCCGTGACGTGCTCGCCCCACGTCGCCGCGTTGCCCTCGTCATCGACCTGGAGCATCGCGACGTGCGGCATGAGCCGCGTCGGCGCGGCACCGTGCCAGTGCTCCTCGCCCGGGCTCGAAGAAGACGCGGTCGCCGGGGCGGATCACCTCGACCGGCCCGCCGCGACGCTGGCAGACGCCGGCGCCCTTCGAGCACGAAGATCGTCTGGCCGTTCGGATGCGTGTGCCACGCGGTGCGCGCGCCCGGGCGTGAAGTGGACGCTGCTCGCGCTGACGCGCGAGCCGCCCGAGGGCGCCGCGACCGTGTCGACGTAGACGGAGCCGGTGAACCAGTCGCTCGGGCCGGCGCTCGTGTCGAGGCTGCTCCTCGTGATCTGCATCGGTGGTCTCCTCGTCGGGGGTCGCCGTCCAGCTCGCGAGCAGGTTCAGCGCCTCCTCGGACTTCGAGCCGGGCTCGGCGGTGTAGACGAACATGGTCAGTCCGGGATCGGCGACGAGCTCCATCGCCTCGAAGTTCAGCTTGAGCTCGCCGACGAGCGGGTGGTGGACGCGCTTGATGCCGGTGTCGTGGTAGCGCACGTTGTGCGCCGCCCAGAGCGTGCGGAACAGCTCGCTGCTGCGTCGAGAGCTCGCCGACGAGATCGGAGAGGTCGCGGTCGTACGGGTTGCGCCCCGCCTGCGGCGCGCAGGATCGCGACGGACGTCGGTCGGCGACGCTGCTCCCAGTCGGCGTAGAACGCTCCGGCGCGCGCGGGTCGAGGAAGACGAACCGCGCCGTGTTCGGCGGCTGCGCGGGCTGGCGAAGTGCTCCGAGTAGAGCGCGCGGCCCGAGCCGGTTCGCGGCGAGGATGTCCAGTCGCCCGTTGCGGACGAACGCCGGCGCCGTCGGTCATCGCGTCGAGCATGCTGCTGCACGCTCGGCCGGACCCGCCCGGCGCGGCGCCGGCGGCGCGCGCGGTCGTCGGCTGCGCCGCGCGCGCGAGATCGAAGAGATGCGCGCGCTCTGCGTCGTCGAGCTGCAGCGCCCGGGCGAGCGCCTCGAGCACCGTCTCGGAGACGCCGCCGCGTTGCCGCGCTCGAGGCGCGTGTAGTAGTCGACGCTGACGCCGGCCAGCATCGCGACCTCCTCGCGGCGAAGCCCGGCACGCGACGCGGGCCGCGCCGTACGTGCGCAGCCCGGCCTGCTCCGGCGTGATCTTCGCCCGCCGCGAGGTCAGGAACTCGCGGATCTCGTTCCTCGCGTCCATGACGCCGAGCGTACCGCCGCCCCGCGCGCGGTGAGGGGGTCCTGCCGGTACCTGGATCAACAGGGTCGGTCACGCGCGCGACCGCCTGTGCTTCAGTGGTCGCATGAGAGCAACAGTCATGTTCGGCGCAGGCGACGTCCGCGTCGAGAACGTGCCCGACGCCCAGCTGATCGAGCCGACCGACGCGCTTCTTCCGCATCACCCGCGCCTGCATCTGCGGCAGCGACCTCTGGCCGTACAACGTCGTTGCAGCACACCGACGCCGGACGCCGGATGGGACACGAGTTCATCGGCGTCGTCGAGGCGGTCGGCGCCGACGTCCGCACCGTCAAGGCGGGCAACCTCGTCGTCGCGCCGTTCGCTGCTCCGACGGCACCTGCGTCTTCTGCCGCGAAGGACTGCAGACCTCCTGCCTGCACGGCGGCTGGTGGGGCGGACGAGCTCGACGGCGGCCAGGGCGAGGCGGTGCGCGTCCCGCAGGCGGACGGCACGCTCGTCGTGCTGCCGGTCGGCGAGGACGACGCGCTGATGCCGTCGCTGCTCACGCTCTCCGACGTCATGGCCACCGGCCATCACGCCGCGCTCGCAGCGCGTGTCGCGCCCGGGCAAGACGGCAGCGGTCGTCGGCGACGGCGCCGTCGGGCTCTGCGGCGTGATCGCCGCGAAGCGCCTCGGCGCCGAGCGGATCATCCTCCTCGGCCGCCACCCCGACCGCATCGCGCTCGGCCGCGGAGTTCGGCGCGACCGACATCGTCAGCGAGCGCGGCGACGAGGCAATCGAGCGCGTCCGCGAGCTGACCGGCGGATCTCGGCGTCGCACTCCGTCCTCGAATGCGTCGGACACGACCAGGCGGTCGAGACGGCCCTCGGCATCGTCCGCGCCGGCGGCACGATCGGTCGCGTCGGCCTGCCGCAGCACGAGCCGACGCCGGCGACGCTGAAGACGTTCTTCTCCAACGTGACCATCGCCGGCGGCCCGGCCCCGGCGCGCGCGTACATCGAGGAGCTGCTGCCCGACGTCCTCGACGGACGCATCGAGCCCGGCCGCGTGTTCGACCGCTCGACGAACCTCGACGGCGTGCCCGACGGCTACCGCGCGATGAACGACCGCGAGTCGATCAAGGTGCTGATCCGGCCCTGAACAAGGAGACACACGATGCAGAAGCGCAAGCTCGGAACACCTCGAAGTGTCGGCCCTCGGACTCGGCTGCATGGGCATGAGCCAGAGCTACCTGCCGATTCCCGACCGGACGGAGATGATCGCGCCTGACCCGCGCGGCGGTCGAGCGCGGCGTCACGTTCTTCGACACCGCGCAGGTCTACGGCCCGTTCGCGAACGAGGAGCTCGTCGGCGAAGCGCTCGAGCCCGTGCGCGACCAGGTCGTGATCGCGACGAAGTTCGGCTTCGACTTCGCCGGCGGCGACCGCGGCGGCACTCGACAGCCGGCCCGAGACGATCAAGAGCTCGCGTCGACGAGTCGCTGAAGCGGCTCCGGACGGACACGATCGACCTGCTCTACCAGCACCGCGTCGATCCGCAAGTGCCGATCGAGGACGTCGCCGGCGCAGTCAAGGAGCTGATCGAGGCGGGCAAGGTCAAGCACTTCGGCCTCTCCGAGGCGGGCGTGCAGACCATCCGCCGCGCCCACGCCGTCCAGCCCGTGACCGCGCTGCAGAGCGAGTACTCGCTGTGGTGGCGCGAGCCCGAGGAGGCGATCCTGCCGACGCTCGAGGAGCTCGGGATCGGCTTCGTGCCGTTCAGCCCGCTCGGCAAGGGCTTCCTCACCGGCAAGATCGACGAGAACACGACCTTCGACAGCACCGACTTCCGCAACAGCGTCCCCCGCTTCGACGCCGACGCGCGCGCGGCGAACCGCGCCTTCGTCGAGCTGCTCGAGCGCGTCGCGGAGCAGAAGGCCGCGACGCCCGCGCAGATCGCACTGGCGTGGGTGCTCGCGCAGAAGCCGTGGATCGTGCCGATCCCGGGCACGACGAAGCTGCACCGTCTCGAGGAGAACCTCGCCGCCGCCGACGTCGTGCTCACGCCGACGACCTGCGGGAGATCGACTCGGCCGCGTCGGCCATAACGGCGCACGGAGAGCGGTACAGCGAGCAGAATCAACGCATGATCGACCGCTGAGCCGCCTGCGGCCGGCTCGACACCGACCGAAGGAGTCGAACCATGCGTCCCGACATCGTCCCCGGAGCGACGTTTCCCGACTACGAGCTGCCCGACCACACGAAGACCATGCGCAAGCTCAGCGAGCTGCAGGGCGACGACCCGCTGATCCTCACGCTCGCGCGCGGCCACTACTGCCCGAAGGAGCACCAGCAGCACCTGCAGCTCGCCGCGGCCTATCCGCAGATCGCTGTCGCATACACGCAGGTCGCCACGATCTCGACCGACGAGCACCACACGAGTCAGGAGTTCCGCGCATCGGTCGGCGCGCAGTGGCCGTTCCTGTCCGATCCGGAGCGCACGGTTCAGCAGGACCTCGACATCCAGGAGTACACGGACGCCGAGCACAATCCGATGATCCCGTACACGCTCGTGCTCAAGCCTGGGCTCGTCGTGCACAGCATCTACAACGGCTACTGGTTCTGGGGCCGACCGTCGGTCGAGGACCTGCGCCGTGACCTGCGCGCGGCGACGCAGGAGATCCGCCCGGACTGGGACCTGAGCACTCCCGGGCTGCGCGAAGCGTGGGAGTCCGGCGACCTGTCGCACTTCCACGGCTGGAGCAAGTGGAGCCCCGAGCGGATCGCGGCCGAGCGCGGCGCGGGCTGAGCCGTGGGAACGCTGGTGTCCGTCAACGTCGGCCTGCCGAAGGACGTGCCCTGGCGAGGGAAGACCGTCTTCACCGGCGTGTTCAAGGATCCCGTCGCCGGGCCGCGCCGGGTGCGGAAGCTCAACGTCGAGGGCGACGGACAGGGCGACCTGGCCGGACACGGCGGCGAGCAGCGCGCCGTCTTCGTCTACCAGCTCGACTCGTACCGCTACTGGGAGCGCGAGCTCGGGCGGGACGATTCCGTCTACGGACAGTTCGGCGAGAACTTCACCGTCGACGGGCTGAGCGACGACGAGGTCTGCATCGGCGACCGCTACCGCATCGGCGGCGCGCTCTTCGAGGTCACGCAGCCGCGCGTCACCTGCTACCGCGTCGGGATCCGCATGAACGATCCGCGCATCCCGGCCCTGCTCGTCTCACATCACCGCCCCGGCTTCTACTTCCGCGTCCTCGAAGAAGGCGACGTCGAGGCGGGAGACGAGATCGACAAGGTCGCCTCGGGCCCCGAGCAGATGACGGTCGCCGAGATCGACGCGCTCCTCTACCTCCCCGGTCACCCACGGCAGCAGCTGCTGCGGGCACTGCGCATTCCCGCGCTCAGTCCCGGCTGGCAAGGCTCGTTCCGCGCTCTGCTCGACGGTGCGCCCGGGCAGCGGGAACGCGGGCCTGACCGATGCGAGCCCGCCGCCGGCCTGGCCCGGTTTCCGCCGAGCTGGCCGTCACCGCGATCGAGCGGGAGAGCGACTCCGTGATCTCGATCCGGCTCGCAGATCCCGACGGCGCACCGCTTCCGGCGGCGCGCCCCGGCCAGTACCTCACGGTTCGCATCCGGCTCGGCGGCGAGACGCGCTCGGTGCTGCGCAACTACTCGCTCTCCGGGGCACCCGGAGCGGACGACTACCGCATCACCGTCAAGCGCGAACACGACGGCGCCGCCAGCGGCTACCTGCACAGCCGGCTCGCCGTCGGCGACCGACTCGAGATCGCGCGCACCGCGCGGCACCTTCATCCTCGACACGACGGATGCACCCGTTCTCCTGATCAGCGCCGGCATCGGCGCAACCCCGGTTCTCGCCATGCTCCACGCGCTCGCACAGGAACACTCGGGCGGGAGATCTGGTGGCTCCACGGCGCCCGCGACGGCCGCGACCACTCCTTCGCCGCCGAGGCCCGCGCGCTCCTCGCCTCCCTCCCCGAAGTTCACGTCCGCATCTGCTACAGCCGTCCCGGCCCGGACGACGTCCAGGGCCGCGACTTCGACGAGTCGCCGGCCGTCTGACGGCGTCGGTGCTCGCCCAGCTCGAGCTGCCACGCGACGCCGAGGCGTACCTGTGCGGACCGGCGCCGTTCATGGAGGACGCCGGCGCCGGCCTCGCCGCGATCGGCCTCGACGCCGCCCGCATCCACACCGAGCCGTTCGGCCCGGCCCCGAGTATCACGCCCGGCATCGCCGCGGCGCCGGCCCGGGCGCCGCACGCACCGCCCGGAGCACCCGGGCGGCGGCCCGACGATCGAGTTCGCGCGCAGCAACCTCGCCGTCCCCTGGAGCAGCGACTACGCGAGCCTCCTCGAGCTCGCCGAAGCCTGCGACGTTCCCGTCCGCTGGTCCTGCCGCACCGGGGTCTGCCACACCTGCGAGACCTCCCTCATCGCCGGCGCGGTCGACTACGACCCCGACCCGGTCGAACCGCCGGCCGACGGCAGCGCACTCATCTGCTGCTCACGGCCGGACGAGAATCTGGTCCTCGATCTCTGAGAAGAGACGACGGGCGAGAGCGCGATGACTAGGGCTTGAGCTTCACGGTCACGGTTCTCTGCGCGACGACCTTGCCGCCTGCCTTCAGGACGAATAGCTGTTTGCCGGGTGTCGTTCGGAGCTTGACGTGCCAGGTTCCATGGCTGGAAGCGCATGTCTGCTTGGCGGACGAGGCGGCGCGCCAGCACAGGGTCTGCGACGACCGCGTCTGGTTGCTGGTGACCGTGATGGTCATCGCCGGACCGGCGTGTTGAACGGTGACCGTCGACGGCACGTTGATGACGTAACGCGATGACGGCGGTGTGTTCGTCCCGCCGGCCGGCGGCGCCGTGCTTGGAGGCGCGGGCTGGGTGCCGCCACTGTTACCTCCACCAGTGCCGCCGCCGCCACCGGTGCCTCCGCCGCCGTTGCCTCCCCCACTATTGCCGCCGACGGGCGGCGTGACCGTGACGGTGAACCCGGCGGTCGGCGTCGAGTCGCCGACGGAGTCTTGGGCGAGACAGCTCACCTGGTGCGAGCCGACGGTGAACAGATCGCCGGAGTAGAAGTTGCACACCAGCTTGTACGGCGGAACCCCACCCGTGGTCCTGAACGCGAAGCTGACCGGCACGCAGTAGGTCTGACCGCACACCGTTGTCGCCGCCACAGTGATGTCGGCGGGCGCTGAGATGCTCAGGGTGGCCGGCGGAGGCGCCGGAGGTGGCGGCGTCGGACCTCCCGGGGTGACCGTGACGGTGAACGACGCGGTCGGCGTCGAGTCACCAGCCGAGTCTTGGGCGAGACAGCTCACCTGGTGCGAGCCGACGGTGAACAGATCGCCGGAGTAGAAGTTGCACACCAACTTGTACGGCGGAACCCCGCCCGTGGTCGTGAACGCGAAGCTGACCGGAGCACAGTCGCTCTGGCCGCACACCGTTGTCGCCGCCACGGTGATGTCGGCGGGCGCGGAGATGCTGAGCGTCGCCGGCGGGGGCGGCGGCGGAGGAGGCGTCGGGCCTCCCGGGGTGACCGTGACGGTGAACGACGCGGTCGGCGTCGAGTCGCCCACCGAGTCTTGTGCGAGACAGCTCACTTGGTGTGAGCCGACGGTAAACAGGTTGCCCGAGTAGAAGTTGCACACGAGGTTGTAGGGCGGCACGCCGCCCGTGACCGTGAACGCGAAGCCGACCGCGGCGCAGTCGCCCTGGCCGCACACCGTCGTCGCGGCGACCGTGATGTCTGCCGGCGCCGAGATGCTCAGCGTGTCCAGGCGGACAGCCTGCGCCGAGCCGGCGACAAAGACGGCGGCCACGGCCGACGCCGACGCAGCGAGCACACCCCCGGAAACGACGAGTCACGACACCGGTTGTAGCGCCCGGCGGCGACCGAAGCAACGCGCGGCCCGCACGAGTCGGCTCCGGCGGAAACGCAAAGGCCCCGTTTCCGGGGCCTTTGAAGTAGCGGGGGCAGGATCTGAACGCACTTCCGCGACCGCGTACCGCTTCGTCGAAACGCTGTGTCTCGGATGAGCGTCGGCAGACGGTTTGAGTCTCCTGGTTCTGACGCCACGGAATCGAACGATTTCGCCTTGGGCGGTGTTCTTTAGGGTGACGTGGACGCGGTGGTTGTTCATCTGTTTGCTGGGCTTGGGCGTGAGTCGTCGTCTTCGGCGGCTTGGCATGCCGCGGCGCTCTCGCCGAGGGGCCGATTCGAGGACCTTCTCGATCGGCATGGGGCGCGGTTGCGCCGGGTCGCGTTCGGGATGCTTGGCGATCCCGACCGGGTCGACGACGTGCTGCAGGAGGCATTCCTGCGGGCCTTTCGGCGGCTGCCCTCGCGGTTCGAGAATGAACGCGCCGAGGCGGCATGGCTGTATCGGATCGTTATCGCTGCTGCCTGAATGAGCTTCGCAGCCGTCGCCGGCGACGCGAGACGCCGGGCCTGTTCGACGAGGGGCGGTTCACAGCTCCGCGAGGACGCCACTCAGTCGTTGACGGTGACCACGGCGCTGGCCGAATTGCCGCCGGATGCTCGCGCGGTCGTTCTGCTGGTGGATCTGATCGGCCTCGACTATGAGACGGCCGCGGCAGCTCTTCCATCTTCCGCGCGGGACTGTCGCCTCTCGGCTGAACGGCGCGCGAGCACGGCTCGGGAAGCGCTGCTCAGAGGAGAGGAGGGTCACGATGGCTGAGAGCGACGACGAAGTGCGCTGGTTGCAGGAGCGGCTTCAGCGGCTGGTTGCTCCTCCCGCGCCGCTTGGGTTCCGCGACGCGGTCTGGGAGCGCATTCAGGCGGCCGACAAGCCTCGGCGAGGCGGTGGCGACGCACGAGCATCGTGCTAGCCGCTGTCGCGGCCGCCGCGATCGCGGCGGCGAGCGTGCTTGCGGCGACCCGTACTTCGGTGCTCACCAACGGAGTCATCGACGAGACGCTCTCATGCCAGGCGCGAGTACTGGCGCAACGACCGAGCATCCAGGTCGGCGGGAACGTGATCACGGCGAAGACCCCGGTCGCCTCGGTCGACCTGCCCACCGTGTACAGGAAGGCGCAAGGCTTACTTGTTCCTCAGGTCGCGTTTGCCTCGACCCCGAACAGCTTCACTGTCGATCGTACGGTGTGCCGGACGTCCAAGCGACGGGTGCCTCTCGCCCCGGCCGGTCTCCCGGCGAACGCAGTGGTCACGCCAACGTTTGCAGGCTCGTGGGGCAACATCTGCGTCATGGCAGATCGGGCTAACGCCGACCAAGTGCTCGTGCATGTCCGCGTAACGGTCGTGCACGGGATTCCGAGCCGTGGCGAGCTTGCCGTGCGCAACGAGGAGACGGGCAAGCCCGTGGCCTATGTCGTGTGGACGCCGACCCGTCTCGCGAGCTTCTCGTTGGCCACTTGTATCCCGGGCTAACGCGAGTGCTGGCGGCACGATGCTCGCGTTCCTAGTCAGGCGCGTAGGGCTCGCAGCCGTGGTCTTGGCGGTGTTCTCGTTTGTGAGCTTCGTGCTGTTCGCGCGGCTCCAGCGGCCGCCACGGCCGCCGGTTCTTGGGCACTACTGGTCGTGGCTGAAGGGAGTTCCCGCCGGCAGCAGCTTCCACGCTGTGCTGCACGCCTCTACGCACACGCTCGCGCCTCAGGCTGCCATCCTCACCGCGCTCGCACACACGGCGCTATTGCTCGCCGGCGCCCTCTTGCTTGTCGTCGCAGGCAGCGTCTTGCTGGCCGCGGCGGCAGCTCACTGGCGCGGCGGCGGCATCGATCTCACCTTGCGCGGCACCTCCTATCTGGCCTGGGCTGTGCCTGCGTTCCTGCTCGCGCTGGTTGTCGAGCAGGTCGTCAACGCGATCGGCGGCCCGCGCGGGCTGGGGCCGTTTCCGATCGCGGGATGGCCGGGCTCCTGCCCGGCCGCAATGGGGATCAACGCGGGCACGATCAGCCCCTGCCCGGCCGCAGGCAGCGGCCTCGTCTACCTGGTCAACCTGCGCGCGCTACCTCGTGCTGCCGACGATCACGCTCGCGATCGGCTTCATCGGCCTGCACGGCCGCTACCTGCGCTCGTCGCTGGTCGAGGCACTCGATGCGCCCTACATCACGACCGCTCGGGCCAAAGGGCTACCCGAGCGAACAGTGATCCGCCGCCACGCGCTCCGCGGCTCGCTCGCCACCTTTACAAGCGCCCTGCTCGCCGACTTCGGCGCCGTGTTCGGCGCCGCGCTCGCGGTCGACTACGTCTTTCACCTCGGCGGACTAGGGACGCTCTTTCTCAACGAGTTCAACCCGACCACCGGCGCCTTCGACCTCTACTCGATGGAGGCGCTGGTACTTGTCACCGCCATCCTCGTCCTGCTCTCCTCGCTCGCGAGCGAACTCGCGGTCGACCTGCTCGACCCCCGCGTGCGGAGCGAACCGATGAGTGCTCGCCGAAAAGACACCTCGTTCGGCGGATGACCAGCAGCTTCGCTCGCGCGGGCAATGGACGCTCGCGGCGCACAGACTCACCCGCCAACCGGTGACGCTCGCGGCGCTCGGCTTGCTCGTCGCCCTGTTTGCCGCCGGCGCGTTCGCACACGAGATCGCACCCCAAGGATGGAACGCCATCAACCTCTCTCCCCGCTGGGCCAACCAGCCGCCCACGCTGAACCGCTGGCATCTGTTCGGCACCGACAACATCGGCCGCGACGTCCTCGTACGCACCCTCTACGGCCTCCACGACACCGAGTCGATCGCGCTGATCGGCGCGCTGATCGCGACCGCTGCTCGGTCTCGCCGTCGGGGCAATCGCAGGCTTCTACAGCGGCTGGCCTGACCCCTTCCTCATGCGCATAGCAGACCTGGTCACCGCCTTCCCCGCCATGATCCTCATGCTCGCCGCCTTCGCCTTCATCGCCCACGTCACACCGACCACAGCAACACTCATTTTCGCCGCCTACATGTCGGCGTTCGCCGCCCGAGTCGTTCGCGCACGCATAGCGTCACTCTCCGTCGAGGAATACGTGCAAGCGGCACGCGCGCTCGGAGCGACGGACGCACACATCATCTCCCGCCATGTGCTCCCCAACGCGACCGGAACCCTGACCACGGTCGCGACCTCGCTGATCGGGCAGATCATCCTCCTCGAAGCCACCGTCGAGTTCTTCGGCTTCGGCGTCGCATCCCAAGTCCGACCAACACTCGGCAACCTGATCGGTGACGCCACCATCGGCGGCATCGGCGGCTACAACAGCCTCGGACTCGGCTGGTGGGTCTGGGCAGGCCCAGCCATCGTCCTCGTCGTCATCCTCGTCTGCACCAACCTCATCGGCGACGGGCTCGATACCGCACTCAACCCACGCAACGTCAGGAGCTGACACGCCGACGGGTAAATCGGCTTCCTGCTCATGTGACTGCGACACCGCCCGTCCGGTTCCGATGTCCGAAAAACGGACGTTTCAGAACCTGTCTCTAGCGAAAGGCTGTCGTCTGCGACCAGGACGCTGACTTTGACTCGCCGGCAGCAGCCGATGTCTCAAACGGCCTCGTTTTGGAGCCTGTCTTCTATGAGGGGTCGTTTCAGGCGCGGCGAACTGCGGCGTCGGCACCGCCTACCCAGCCCATGCGGTGCCGACGAGCCGGCCTCGTGCGCGTACGTCGACAAAGCGGCAAGCGGAAGGGCAATCGCGCGGGCGTGCACCGCACTTCTGCTGCCTCGTCGATGGCCCGGAGACGGAAGCCGCCTGAACGTGCCCGCTCCCGCTCAACCATCGAGGTTGACGCTTCGTTCCCGTTCGCGGCGCCGTTGGCGTCGCGTTCGTGACCACCCCCACTCCGCCTTTCAGCTGCGGGGGTGGTCACGAACCACGGGAGCGAAGCAACCAGAAAGTGAAAAAGCGGGAGCGGGAAACAAGACAAGACGGAGAGATCAACTATCCAACAATCTGATCAGGGATGGAGGAGGAGACGACACTGACAACAGAGACGTTCTCGAATCAGCGGCAGGGAGGGCGGCGAGCACGGAGGGACCGGGGCAGCCACCAGGTCTCGGAACGAGACGTCGAGCTGCTCGGGCTGATCGGAGAGCAGTACGCCGTCACCCTCGACCAATTGGCCCGACTGATCGGCCGCACACATCGGACCGCCCGCGGCCTGCGCGACCGCTGGTGCAACGCCGGCTGGACCGACAGCGCCAAACTCGCCGTCAACCTGCCACCCTTTGTCTGGCTGACCAGCCGCGGCAGCAAGGTCGCCCAATCCCCCTTCCGCACCTGGGAGGCCAACCCCGGCCTCGCCACCCACATCGAGGCCGTCACCAACGTGCGACTGCTGCTCGAGCGCGAGCTCCGCCTCGGCACCTGGGAATGCGAACGCGCCATCGCCCAGAGCATGCACTCCCGCTCCGAGACCAGAGCCCACCTCCCCGACGCCGTCCTCGTCACGCCGCAGCGGACCGCGATCGAAGTCGAGCTCACCCTTAAGAGCCGCGCCCGCCTCGACGCGATCGTCCGCGACCTCGGCGAGACCTACCCGCAGGTCTGGTACTTCGCCAACCCCAGGCTCATCGCCCACGCTCGCAGAGATCGCAACGGTCGCCCGCTGGCAGAACATCAGCGTGCACCGCTACCCGCCGCTCGCCGCCGAGCTCGCACACCGACGCGAGCCTGACTTCCGGCCGACCTCGCCCTGACCTCGGCGCGACCTCGCGCGAGTAAACACGTCTCCCCAGCGAGCATCACCGCCGAAAGGAGCACTAACGTGGCCCACCCTCGCCCGCGAAGCGGCGAAGGCGCCGAACTCGACGCCGATCTCCTCAGCCGCGCTCGGAGCGCCAACCACGTCGGGGGACCGACGGTTCGTATGGTCGTTTCGACCTCTCACACTGCCGACGCAGCCGAGCTGCGAGCGCGGCAGGTCTCCGCGCTCGTCCGGCTCTTGCGGCAGGCTGTCGAGTTGCGCCGGGCCGCCTGATGGCCGACCCTGCACACGAGGAGCAAATGAAGTTCGCCTTCTACGGACGCGTCTCGACCGAAGACGCACAAGACCCATCCCTCTCGCTTCCGCGGCAGCTCGCCGCTTGCGAACGCATCGTCCGACAGGCAGGCGGCGAGATCGTCGCCTGCTACTGGGACATCGAGAGCGGCCGCAAGGAGCTCGGCAAGCGCGGAACCGGCGCCGACGGCGACGCCTTCGCCGTCCAGCTCCCCCGCGACGGCGGCCTGCCGCAGCTCCTCCAGGCCGCCCTCACCGGCCGCAGCTTCGACGCGGTCATCGTCGAGAGCATCGATCGACTCTCCCGAATGACCGCCGACGCAACCCGGATCGAGCGCGACCTTGAACAGCGCGACATCGCCCTCTTCGCCTCCGATGAGCCGATGACCGCGAACGCGACCGCGATCCTCACCCGCCGCGTCAAGCAGGGCGTCGCCGAGTGGTACGTCCGCGACCTGATCGAGAAGAGCCGGCGCGGCATGGAAGAGAGCGTCCGCCAGGGCTGGCACACCGGCGGGCTCGCCCCGTACGGCTACCAGCTCGGGCCGCACGACCACCCCAACCCGCAGAAGGCGCGCGAGGGCCGCAAGAAGCACCGGCTCATCACCGATCCCGTGACCGCGCCGATCGTCTCAATGATCTTCGAGGACTACTGCCTGCACGGACTCGGCCTCGGCGCGATCTCCGACAAGCTCAACGCCGACCTCGACCGCTACCCACCGCCGACTCGCAACAAGAAAGACGAGAACGACCTTCCCCAGACCTGGAGCCGCTCGCAGCTCCAGGCGATGCTGCGCAACCCCAAGTACACGGGCTTCAACGTCTGGGGCCGCCACGACAAGCGCCCCGGCCGTCCCTTCATCCGCCCACGCGACCAATGGGTCTGGAGCCCCGCCCCCTCACACGAGGCGATCGTGAGTCGCGAACTGTTCGACCAGGTCGAGGAACGCGCGCTGCGCAATCATCGCGGCGCGACCCTTCGGGCGCCGAAGACGTACGTCCAGCGGTCAGGTCGCCGTAACGGACGCCTTTACGCACTTCGCGGTCGCATCCACTGCAGACTCTGCGGCCGCAGGATGGAGGGCAGCCACCAGAAGGGCTCGAACTGGTACCGCTGCCAGTTCGTCTACCGGCGCGGCATCGCGGCAGCCGACGCGGCCGGGCACCCGCGGGTGCTCGGCATCCGCGAAGAGGTGGTGCTCGAACCGCTCTTCGACTTCCTCGGCCGCCGACTCTTCGGCCCCGACCGCCTCCACCTCCTCCGCCACGAGCTCGCCACCGCGCTCGTCAGACGGCGACGACAGCCGCACGGCGGAGCTCACCGCAGTCACCCGGCAGCTCGCCGAAATCGACCAGGCCATTCGTCGGCAGGCGCTCCGCCTGGAAGAGCACGACGATCCCGACCATCCTGTCGTCGCCGCCGCGAAGGGCCGAATCGAGGAACTCGCCGGCCGGCGCGCCGCACTCGACGAGCAGCGCCGCCGGCTCGCGGCACATCACAGCAACGCACCGCAACCGCAGGAGATCGAAGCGCTGCTCGCATCGATCCCAGACCTCCGCCCCGCACTCGCCCGCTACGGGCCCGCCGAGCTCGCGGACCTCTTCGACGCGTTCGACGTCACGGTCACCTACGACAAGCCGAGCCACTCGCTCGAGCTCGCCGCCACCATCACCGCCGACCTCGTACCGGCCCCAGAAAGACTGCAACCGCCTCGTCGGCGGTCGCAGAATTCCGATATAGCGGGGGCAGGATTTGAACCTGCGACCTCCGGGTTATGAGCCCGGCGAGCTACCTGGCTGCTCCACCCCGCGCTGTGAGCGGAAGTTTAGCACCGGTCGCGCGGCCCGTTACCATCGGGGACGTGTACGACTGGGCCATCTATGCAGCGCTGATCGCAGGCGGAGTCGCGCTCGCGGTCTCGACGGTGCGGCTCGTCAAGCAGAGCCTCGTGACGTGGCGCGACCTGAAGCGGCTGCGCCGCAAGCTCGTGCGCGAGCTCGACCGCGTGGCCCTGGGCGCGGAGGTCGCGGCCGAGAAGCTCGCGGCGACGGAGGCGCTCTCGCAGCGTCTCGAGCGGAGCCTCGGCCGGCTGAACGTCTCGATCGCGCGGCTGAGGATCCTCACCGACGCGCTCGACGAGGTGGACGCGCAGTTCGGCCGCTCCGCCTGGTTCTTCCCGCGCAAGTGAGAGTCGCGGCGGTCGATCTCGGCACGAACACGACGCGGCTGCTCGTCGCCGACGTCGTGGACGGTCGGCTCGACGAGCTGCACCGGGAATCGCGGATCACGCGGCTGGGCGAGAACGTCGACGCGCGCCATCGCCTCCTCCCCGCTCCGGTCGCCCGCGTGCGCAACGTGCTCGCCGACTACCGGCGGACACTCGAGTCGCTCGGCGCGGAGCGGACGCTGGCGATCGCGACGAGCGCCGTCCGCGAGGCGGAGAACGGCGAGGCGTTCCTCGGCGAGGTCGAGTGGAGCTACGGCTTCGCGACCCGCCTGCTCGCCGGCGACGACGAGGCGCTGCTGACCCGCCGCGGCGTCGCTTCCGGACGCGAGCTGCGTGCGGGAACGCTGGTGATCGACATCGGCGGCGGCTCGACGGAGCTGATCCTCGACGACTTTCACGTCAGCCTCGAGCTCGGAGCCGTCCGGCACACAGAGCGGTTCCTCGCCTCCGACCCGCCGACGACGGAGGAGCTGGCCCGCTGCGCAGATGCCGTCCGCGCCGTACTCGCGGAGCGCGTCCCCGGCGAGACGCGCGCCGCGGCGGCCGCGGCGGTCGGCGTCGCCGGCACGGTCACGACGCTCGCCGCGCTCGACCTCGGGCTCGAGCGCTACGACCGCGCGCAGGTCGAGGGCCACCGTCTGACGACGACGAGCGCGCGCCGGCAGCTCGAGCGGCTCGCCGCGCTGCCGCTCGCCGAACGGCGCGACGTGCCGTCGCTCGAGCCGGAGCGCGCGCCGGTGATCGTCGCGGGCGCGGTGATCCTGACGGAGATCCTCGACGGCTTCGGTCTCGACGCGATCGAGGTGAGCGAGCGCGACATCCTCGACGGCGCGGCGCTCGCGGCCGCGGAGCTGCCCGAGCGTCACGAAGGCGCGGCGCCTCCCGGCGCCTACACCTGCTGCTAGTCCGCGTCGTCCGCGGGCGGCTCGTCCTCAGCCAGGCGCCGCTGCACCACCGCACGGGAGAGCACGCCGACGAGGCGCCCTTCCTCCACCACCGGCACGCGCTCGAAGTCGTGCTCCTCGAGCGTGTGGAACGCCTCGTCCAGCGGGAGCTCCGCGTCGAGGGTGTAGATCGGCGGCTCCGCGATCTCGCCCAGCCGCACCGCCTTCGGATCGCGTCCCGTCGCGACGACTTCGCGCACGAGCGTCTTCCGCGTGATCACGCCGACGAGGCCGCCGCGCGCGTCGCAGACGAAGATCGCGCGCACCTCGGGACTCTCGGCGAGCAGCCGCCCCGCGTCCTGCGCGCTCGCCGAGTCGACGAGCATCGTCGGCTCGGGCACCATCGCCTCGCGGACGGTCTGCTCGCTCACGGGTAGATGCCGCGCGCCTCGAGCGCGCCGGACACTTCGTGGATCGCCGCGACCATCGCCGCCTGCCGCAAGGTGATGTGCTTCTCGTCCGACACCGACCAGACGCGGTCGAACGCGTCCGTCATCTTGTCCGCGAGTCGCCCGCGGATCTCGTCGCGGTCCCAGAACAGCCGGCCGAGATCCTGCACCCACTCGAAGTACGAGACGGTGACGCCGCCGGCGTTGGCGAGGATGTCCGGGACGACAGGAATGCCGCGCTCCGCGAAGATCGCGTCCGCCTCGAGCGTGGTCGGGCCGTTCGCTCCCTCGACGATCAGCCGTGCGTGAACGCGCGCTGCATTCGCGCCGGTGAGCTGATCCTCACGCGCCGCGACGATCAGCACGTCGCACGGCAGCTCGAGCAGCTGCTCGTTCGTCAGCCGCTCGCCGCCGTCGTAGCCCTCGAGCGAGCCGTGCTCCGCCACGTACGCGTGCAGCTCCGGCACGTCGAGCCCGTCGGGCGCGTGGACGGCGCCGGAGATGTCGGACACGGCGATGACCGTGGCCCCTCGCTCACGCAGCTCCGAGGCGGCGACGCCCCCGACGTTGCCGAAGCCCTGGACGACGCAACGTTGCTCCCCCAGCTCCTCGCCGAGGCGCAGGCACGCGCGCTCCGCGCACATGACCACGCCCGCGCCGGTCGCCTCGCGCCGGAAGATGGAGCCGCCGATCGAGATCGGCTTCCCGGTGACGACCTCAGGGACGGCGTGGCCGACGAGCGTCGAGTACGTGTCCATCATCCACGCCATCGTCTGCTCGTTCGTCGCCATGTCCGGCGCCGGGATGTCGGTCTGCGGGCCGATCACCTCGACGAGCTCCGAGGTGAACCGCCGCGTCAGCCGTTCCAGCTCCGGCAGCGACAGCGCGCGCGCGTCGCAGCGGATGCCGCCCTTCGCGCCGCCGTAGGGCAGGCGCAGCAGCGCGCACTTCCACGTCATCCACGTCGCCAGCGCCGCGCACTCGCCGAGCGACACCTCCGGGTCGTAGCGGATGCCTCCTTTCGTCGGCCCGAGCACCGTCGAGTGCTGCACGCGGTACGCCGGAAAGATCTGCATCGTGCCGTCGTCGCGGCGCAGCGGCACGCTGACGATCAGCGCGCGCTCCGGGAAGCTGAGCCGCTCGATCACCATCGGCGACACGTCGGCGTACGGCAGCGCCTGCTCGAACTGCGCCCGCGCCATCAGGAACAGCGGCGAGTCCCATTCGAGCGGCCGATCGAGCGGCGATGCCTCCAGGCTGGCCACGGCGGGAGTCTACGGACCCTCGGCGGAGCGCGAGAGCCGTTCGCGGACGCCGGCGACGCCCTTGCCGGGCAGCGGCTCCCCCAGCGCGCTCGCGACCAGCTCGGTCGCCTCGCGGACGACCTTGTCCCGCTCCGTCTCGAGACCCGCATGTGCGACGAGCAGGTCTCCGCGTGCGTGGGCCGCCCACTCGATCACGCCGTCCAGTGCTGCTGCAGGAGGTTCCGTGCCGATACGCGGATTCGCGGCGAGCGTCCGCGCGAGCGGCTGCACCTCCACGACGAGCCGGTCGGCGGCGGCGCGCCGCTCCTGCTCCTCGCGCACGAGCTGCTCGCGCTGCGCGTGCGCGCGCTCGACGCGCAGCTCGGCCTCGCGCAGCGCGTCCTGGGCGTGCTGCAGCGCGCGCTCCGCCGCGAGCCGCGCGTCCTCGCGGCCGCGCTCGCGCGCCTGCGCCAACGTTGTCTCCGCCTCCTCCAGCGCGACCGTCGCGGCCGTCCGCGACTCCTCGGCCGCCCGCTCCTCCGCCTCGCGCACGGCGAGCGCGTCGGGGAACGTCTCCAGGAACGCGGCGATGTCGCGGGCGCGGACGCGGGTCTCGTCCACCTGCCGCTGCAGCGCCTCGACCTCGTGCAGCGCCGCAGCCGCGTCCCCATCCCGGCGCTCGAGCTCATCGACGATCAGGAGCAGCGGCTCCACGACAGGGACCCTATCCGTCAGAGTTCGGAGTCGTGATCGAGGAGCAACCGTTCCGCGAGCTACCGGGCGGGGTCCGCATGCCCGTGCTCGGCCTCGGCGTCTGGCAGGTCCCGGACGGGAACGAGGCCCAGCAGACGGTGGAGTGGGCCCTCGAGGCGGGCTACCGCCACGTCGACACCGCCGCGTTCTACAAGAACGAGCGCAGCGTCGGCGCGGCGCTGCGGGTCAGCGGCCTCCCGCGCGAGCAGGTGTTCGTGACCACGAAGCTGATGCCGACGCGCCTCGACGTGCCGCGCGAGCTGCAGCTGAGCCTGGAGCGGCTCGGACTCGACTACGTCGACCAGTACCTGATCCACTGGCCGATGCCCGCGGTCGTGTCGCGCCAGTGGCGTGCGTTCGAGTCGCTGCACGAAGCCGGCCTCGCGCGCACGATCGGCGTCAGCAACTTCGGCGTGCGGAAGCTGCAGTCGCTGATCGGCCGCGCGGCGCAGAGACCGGCGGTCGACCAGGTGCAGCTCAGCCCGTTCCACTACCGCCGCAAGCTCGTCGACTACTGCAGCGAGCAGGGACTCGTGCCGGTCGCGTACAGCCCGCTCGAGCGCGGCAAGCAGCTTGCGCATCCGACGGTTGTCGCGCAGGCGACGCGGGTCGAGCGCACGCCGGCGCAGGTGATGCTGCGGTGGGCCGTGCAGCGCGGCGCGATCGTCATCCCCAAGTCGGTGCACCGGGAGCGCATCGTCGCGAACGCGCAGATCTTCGACTTCGAGCTCGACGCCGACGCGATGCAGGCGCTCGACGGACTCGATCAGACGGGCGGAACCGCGCGGGCCCGGCCCTAAGGAACGCTACTGCGGCGGGCCGGTGCCGAGCGTGACCGTCGCGGTCTGCGCCACGCCGTTCGCGTCGGTGTAGTCGACCTCGACGCTCGCGGCCGGCGTCTCGTGCTGGATCACCGTTCCGAGCGTCGTCGGAGAGTCGACCGGGTTGCCGTCCACCGCGGTGATCACGTCGCCCGCGACGAGGCCGGCCTGGTCGGCCGGTCCGCCGGCCACGAGGGTGGCGATGAGCGCGCCGCTCGTACCGGCCGGCGGGCTCTCGACGCTGACGCCGAGGAACGCGGTCGCGCCGATGTGCGCGACGGTCGAGTTCCCGGCCTCGATCTGCTTGGCGATCGCAACCGCCTTGTTGATCGGAATCGCGAATGCCTGCGTCGCGCGGCCCTGCGAGGCGAAGTTGCTGGAGGCCGCCGTGTCCATGCCGAGCACGCGGCCGGCCGCGTTGATCAGCGGACCGCCGGAGTCGCCGGGCTGGATCGGGGCGTTCGTCTCGAGCAGACCGGTCAGCTGCTCGGAGCTGCCGTCGTCGTCACTGGCGGTGATCGTCTGACCGAGCGCGACGATCTTCCCCACGGCAGGAGTCAGCTTGCCCGTCCCCTCCGCGTTGCCGAGCGCCGTGACCGCCTGTCCCGCGCGCGCGCCGGACGAGTTGCCGACCGTCACCGTCTTCAGGTGCGTCGCACCCTGCACCTGCAGCACGGCCACGTCGTCGGCGACGTCGTAGCCGACCACGGTCGCGGTGTAGGTCTTGTGCGTCGACGGATCGACCACCTTGATCGTGGTCGCGCCCTTGATCACGTGATTGTTCGTGAGGATGTACCCGGTGGACGTGAGCACCATCCCGGTGCCCGCCGCGGCCGCGTTCTGGTACGCGAGATTCGTGTTGATGATCACCACGCCGGTGCTGAGCTTCGCGACTGTCAGCTTCGGCGGCTTCGTCGCCGCGCCGGCGCCCTGCGCCAGCAGCAGCGCCGCCACGGCGCTCGCACCCACGGCAACGGCCGCGCTGATGAATCGTCTCGCTCGCATGTGACCTCCATTGGAGCAGCAGATTCTGAAGATCGCGTAAGAAATGGCGCGGCGCCGCCCGAAAGGTGCCGGGAGCGGGACTCGAACCCGCATGGCCCGTGGGCCACCCGATTTTAAGTCGGGCGCGTCTGACCAGTTTCGCCATCCCGGCGCGGCCAGCGTATCGTTGCGCCCGATGACCCACGACCTGATCGTCCTGCTCGCGGTGCTCGGCGTCGTGGGCCAGGTGCTCGCCGCGGCGCTGATCGTGATCGGCGCGCTCGCTCTGTTCGGCGTCCGCGGCCCGCTCGCGGCGGTGCGGTCGTGGCTCTGGGGCTACGAGCTGTGGGCCGCCTTCGTGGTCGCCGCGATCGCCACCGGCGGCAGTCTGTTCCTCTCCCAGGTGGCCGGCTTCGTCCCCTGCGAGCTGTGCTGGTTCCAGCGGATCTGCATGTACCCGCTCTCGATCCTCACGCTATTCGCGGCGGTGCACAACGACAACCGCGTCGCCCGCTATCTCCTGCCGTTCCCGGTGATCGGCGCCGGTGTCTCGATCTACCACCTGCTGATCGAGAACCAGGTGATCGCGGAGCCGAGCGCGTGCAAGGTCGGCGGTGCCGGCTGCGCAGTCAAATGGATCAACTACTTCGGCTACATGACCATCCCGACCCTGGCGCTGACCGCCTTCGTCCTCCTCATCGGATTCTTAGCCCTGGCGGCCGCCGACTCCTCCGAGCCCGCCGCTACTCTTGCGGCCGATGGCTAGCGGGAAGAAGAGCAGGGAGGCGCGCCGCGCCGCGGCCGCGAAGCCGCCGCCTGTCCAGTCCAAGGGCGGGACGCGGGCGCGCCAGGCGTCGCCGAAGGTGCTCGGCGCCGTCGCCGGCGTCGTCATTCTCATCGTCATCGCCGTCGTGCTCGCGGTGGTCCTCACCGGGAACAAGTCGTCGGCGCCGAAGAACGTGCCGACGGTCGGCTCGATCGCGGACGGCCTCCCCGGCTCGGCCGAGGTGGCCGCGATGTTCCACGGGATCCCGCAGAAGAACCTCGTGCTCGGCTCCGCGTTCGCGCCGGTGACGATGACCGAGTTCATCGACCTGCAGTGCCCGATCTGCCAGGAGTTCGAGACGACGGTGATGCCGGACATCATCCCGAAGTACGTTCGCACCGGAAAGGTGAAGGTCTACGTGCGGCCGTGGGCGTTCATCGGCCCTGACTCGTTCCGCGGCCAGTCGGCGATGCTCGCCGCCGGACTGCAGAACAAGGCGTTCAACTTCGCGCAGATCCTGTACGACAACCAGGGCACGGAGAACACCGGCTGGCTCGACAGCAACATGGTCGTCCAGGCGGGGGCGAGCGTCCCGGGCCTGAAGGTGCCGCAGCTGCTGGTCGACCAGAAGTCCTCCACGGTGAAGAAGGAAGCGGAGGCCGTCGCAAACGAGGCGAACGCGCGGCAGGTGTCCGGCACGCCGACCGTGTTCGTCGGCAAGAGCGGCACGAAGGGCACCCAGGTCGCCCTGCAGAGCGGCGGTGACGAAGCGTCGCTCGTGGCGGCGCTGAACGCCGCGCTCGGCCAGTAGAGCCCCGGTCTCCCGTTCCGTCCGACGCGCCCTCTAGCGTTCGTCGGCCCAATGGTGATCGCACTCATCCTGCTCGCGCTCGTCGTCGCCGTCGGTCTAGCCGCAGGCATCGTCGTGCTCACACGGATCCTCCGCGGCGAGCTCGGCGCGATGCGGGAGGAGACGGCGACGGAGCTGACGTCGCGCAACGCAGACGTCGACCGGCGCCTCCAGGGAGTGATCGAGACGATGGACCGTCGCCTCGGGGAGCTCGACACGAAGGTCGATCGCCGGCTCGAGACGTCGGGCAAGACGACGACGCAGATCCACGAGCGCCTCGGCGAGGTGACGAAGGCGACTGCCGAGTTGAACGAGCGCGCGAAGGACCTCGGCCGGCTGGAGCAGGCGCTGCGGCCGCCGAAGGCGCGCGGCGGCTTCGGCGAGCTGCTGCTCGAGAACCTCCTCCGCGACCGGCTGCCGCCGAGCGCGTACGAGCTGCAGTACACCTTCAGCACGGGGGAGCGCGTCGACGCGATCATCCGCGCCGACCAGCTCGTGCCGATCGACGCGAAGTTCCCGCTCGACAACTTCGAGCGCATGGTCGGCGCGGAATCGGACGCGGATCAGCAACTGGCGGAGAAGGCGTTCGCCCGCGACGTGAAGGGCCACATCGACGCGATCGCGACCAAGTACATCCGCCCCGGCGAAGGCACGTACGACTGGGCGCTCATGTATCTCCCGGCGGAGGCGATCTACTACGAGCTCGTCTGCGGCAAGACGGGGGCGCTGCTGTCCTATGCGCACGACAGGCGGGTCTTCCCCGTCTCCGCGACGACCTTCTCGGCGTACCTTCAGGTGATCGCGTTCGGCCTGAAGGGGCTGCAGATCGAGCGGAGCGCACAGGAGGTCATCGCGAACCTCGGCGCGCTCCAGACGGAGTACGACCGGTTCAAGGACGAATTCGAGCTCGTCGGCAAGCACCTCTCGCACGCGCACGGGAAGTTCGCCGACGCCGACAAGCGGCTGGACAAGTTCGAGGCGAAGCTCGAACGGGCGAGCGAGATGCAGGTCGAGCTGGCCTCTCCCGAGCCGCCCGCGCTCCCGCGTGCCCTCGACGCCGCCTAGCTCTCCCCTCCACCACCTGCGCCGCGCCCTACCATGGGACGGGTGCGGGAACGTCCTTCCGCCCTGTTTCGTTTAATACAGCAGGACAGTTTTCGAGGAAGGAACCTGAATGAGCGACGTACGTGAGCTGATCATCATCGGAGGCGGCCCCGCCGGATACACGGCGGCCCTCTATGCGGCGCGGGCGAACCTGCGGCCGCTGGTGATCGAGGGCTTCAACTGGGGCGGCCAGCTGATGATCACGAGCGACGTGGAGAACTACCCCGGCTACCCCGACGGCGTCATGGGGCCGGAGATGATGGCCGAGTTCCGCCGCCAGGCGGAGCGGTTCGGCGCGGACTTCGTCACCGACGACGTCACCCGCGTCGATTTCTCCGAGCGCCCGTTCGGCATCTGGGTCGAGAAGGAGGAGTACCGCGCGAAGACCGTCGTCGTCGCGACCGGCGCGAGCGCGCGGTGGCTCGGGATCGACGGCGAGCGTCAGTTTCAGGGCCGCGGCGTGTCGGCCTGCGCCACCTGCGACGGCGCCTTCTTCAAGGAGAAGGAGCTGATCGTGGTCGGCGGCGGCGACACGGCGATGGAGGAGGCGGTGTTCCTGACGCGCTACGCGTCGAAGGTGACGGTCGTCCACCGGCGCGACGAGTTCCGCGCCTCGCCGATCATGCTCGACCGCGCCCGTGCAAACCCGAAGATCGCGTTCGTCACGAACGCCGTGGTCGAGGACATCGTCGGCGGGACGTGCGTCGAGGGTGTCGTGCTGCGCGACCCGCGCACCGACGAGACGTCCGAGCTCCAGGCCGATGGAGTGTTCGTCGCGATCGGACACGATCCCAACACGGCACTGTTCGTCGACCAGCTCGATCACGAAGAGACCGGCTATCTCGTGACGAAGCCCGGCTCGACGGAGACGAACATCCCCGGCGTCTTCGCCGCAGGCGACGTGAAGGACCACACGTACCGGCAGGCGGTCACCGCCGCCGGCTCGGGCTGTATGGCAGCGCTGGACGCGGAGCGCTTCCTCGCGGCGGAGGAGAGCTCCGCCGATCCGGTTCCGACGACCGCCGCGATCTAAAGAGGGTTTGGCGAAATAGCGGCTGAGTCGCCGGGCCGCGCTGAACGGCGCGATGCCGCGTCCTCAGTCGCACCGATAGCTACGGCTATCGGCGCTCCCTGCGTCCTTGCCTCGCACCGCCCATCGCACCCCAGCGACGAGCACCATTCCACCAAACCCTCTAGCTACAGCACGTCGGTGTCGACGACCCAGGTCGTCGACGTGAGCCGTTCGGCCCGCAACACGTAGTCGCTCCCGCGGCGCGTGCCGATCTCCTCGAGCAACGGCAGCTCGGCAGTCGAAGCGTTCCCGTCCACGGTCAACTCGCGGGTGCCGTCGAGCGACGTCAGCTCGATCGAGTCGCCGACGACGTCCTCCGGAAGCTCGACGACGTCGACGCGGACTGCGCCGACCGACCAGATGCCGTCGGACTGCCGGCGGCCTTCCGCGCGGTACGGCGGCTCGAGCGTCGCCTCGATCGCGTCGGCCAGCGGCGCCACGCTCCCGTCGGGCTCGTCCTCGTCGACGATCAGCGTCCGCCCACCGTCGGCGAGCGCGACGAAGTGCACCTCGTCACCTCGCAGATCAGGCGCGCTCGCCGAGTCGACCGCATCCCACTCCGGCGCTTGCGGAACCCCGCTGAATCCGGGAATGCCCAGGCCGTTGTCGTTGCCGAACAGCTCGCCCATGGAACCGTCATAGCACGGCTGATAGTTGTAGGCGAGTGAGAAGGTCCTTGACGGATGCTCCGGGATGGCTCCGGAGGCACGATCCGGGTCTGGCGGCGCTGCGCCGGGCCGGCCGGGCGGCGCTGGTCATGCCGGCCATGTTCGCGGTGGGCGAGGAGCTGATCGGGAACCCCGCCCTGGCCACCTTCGCCGCGTTCGGCTCGTTCGCGCTGCTGCTGCTGGTCGACTTCGGCGGCCCCATGCGCGACCGCCTGCAGGCGCAGGCGTGCCTCGCGCTGGCGGGCGCCGTCTTCGTCATCGTCGGCACCGTCTGCTCCCGCTCACCGTGGCTCGCGGCCGTGGCGATGGGGATCGTCGGGTTCGGCGTGCTCTTCGCCGGCGCGGTCAGCTCCGTCCTCGCCGGTGCGTCGGTGTCGCTGCTGCTGGCGTTCATCCTCCCCGTCTCGATCACGGCGCCGGTCTCCGCGATCCCGGACCGGCTCGCCGGCTGGGGGCTCGCGTCGGCGGCGTCGTTGCTCGCGATCGCCGTGCTGTGGCCCGCACCGTCGCGGGATCCGCTGCGGGCGGCGGCGATCGCCGCCTGCCGGGCGCTGGCGGCGCGGCTTCGCTCAGACGCCGCTCATCGGCTCGGCGGCGGCGATGCGCCGTCGGACGCCGAGTACGACGCGGCAATCGCGCAGTCGAACGACGCCGTCCGCGCGCTGCACCGCGTGTTCTTCGCGACGCCGTACCGGCCGACCGGGTTGAGCACGGCGGCAAGGACGGTCGTCCGCCTCGTCGACGAGCTCAACTGGCTCAACGCGATCGTCGAGCAGTCGCCGCCGCAGGTCGATGCGATTCCCGTGAACCGAGAGGCCTGTGCGGTGAAGAAGGCGGCGGCCGCGACGCTCGAGCGCGGCGCGGACCTGCTCGCCGCACGGGGCGGCTCACCCGACGCCCTGGACGCCGCACTGGCCGAGCTTCGCGACCGCGTGGCCGCGATCGAGGGCAACACCAACGCGGCGGCCGAAGCCGGCGAGCCGGACGCGGTGGTGATCACCGCGCTCGACCCGAGCTTCCGCGCGCAGGAGCTGGGGTTCGCCGTCTCCCAGATCGCGGCGAACGTCGCCCTGACCGCGGCCGCGGAGCGACGCAGCTGGATGGAGCGGGTCCTCGGCCACCAGCCGGCAGGCGTGGCCGGAACCGTCGCGGCCGCCCAGGAGCGAGCGGCGACCCATCTCGACCGCCGCTCGGTCTGGCTGCACAACAGCGTCCGCGGCGCCGTCGGTCTGAGCCTCGCCGTGCTCGTCGCCAACCGCACCGGCGTGCAGCACTCGTTCTGGGTCGTGCTCGGCACCCTCTCCGTGCTGCGGTCGAATGCGCTCGCCACCGGTCAGAACGTCATTCGAGCCGTGCTCGGTACCGCGGCCGGCTTCGTCGTCGCAGCCGGACTGCTCGCGGTCATCGGCACGAACACGACGGTGCTGTGGTTCCTGCTCCCGCCCGCCATCCTGCTCGCCGGCCTCGCGCCGGCGGCGGTTTCCTTCGCGGCCGGACAGGCCGCGTTCACGCTGACGCTCGTGATCCTGTTCAACATCGTCCAGCCGGCCGGATGGCGCGTCGGCCTGCTGCGGATCGAAGACGTCGCGCTCGGCTGCGCGGTGAGCCTGGTCGTCGGACTGCTCTTCTGGCCCCGCGGCGCGGGCGCCGCGCTCGGGCGGGCGCTGACCGCGGCGTACACCGACAGCGCGCACTATCTCGCCGCCGCCGTCGACTTCGGGCTCGGCCGCTGCGATCACGGCACGGTGGCCCGCGCGGCGCCGACGGGCGAGTCGACGCGGGCCGCGGCGGCGTCGCGGCGCCTGGACGACGCGTACCGCAGCTATCTCGCCGAACGCGGAGCCAAGCCGATCCCGCTGGCCGACGTGACGGGCCTCGTCACCGGTGTCGCCGGCCTGCGCCTCGCAGCCGACGCGGTGCTCGACCTGTGGCAGCGCGACGACGGCCGCTCGGGAGGCGACCGGGCCGCCGCGCGCCAGGAGCTCCACGCGACCAGCGAGTCCGTGGCGGGCTGGTACGAAGGCTTCGCGGCAGCGCTCGCCCGCAGGAGCGACGTGCCCGCGCCGCTCGAGCGCGACGCGCTCGCCGACCGCCGCCTCGTCGCAGCCGTACGGCGTGACCTGCGAGGCGAGGACGGCGCTGCGAACGCCGTCGCCGTCCGGATCATCTGGACAGGCGACCACCTCGACGCCGCCCGCCGGCTCCAGGCCTCGCTCGTCGGCCCGGCGCAGGCAGTGGTCGAGGCCGCGCTCGACCCGCTCGCCGAACTGCTCCCGTGGGCCGGCCAACCGACGCACGCGTGATGCTGCGCGTCTACCGGATCCCGTTCTCCACGAACGTCGAGCGCGTCGCGCTTGCGGCCGGGCACAAGGGGCTCGAGCTCGAGTGGATCGACGTCGACGCCGCCGACCGCTCGCCGGTCGAGGCCGCGAGCGGCCAGCCGCTCGTGCCGGTGCTCCTGGACGGGGACGAGACGATCCCCGACTCGACGGCGATCATCGAGCACCTCGAGCGCCGCTTCCCGGAGCCGCCGCTCTACCCGGCCGACGAGGCGCGCCGCGCGGAGGTCGGTGTCTTCGTCGACTGGTTCAACCGGCTCTGGAAACGTCCCCCGAACCTGATGGCCGCCGAGCTGGAGCAGCCGCAGCCGGATATGGCGGTCGTGAACCGGCTCAGCGCGCAGATGCACGCGGCGCTCGACCGCTTCGAGGCGCTGCTCGCCGGCCGGCCGTACCTCTACGACGAGTTCGGCGTGGCCGACTGCATCGCATTCCCGTTCCTCAAGTACGCCGTCTTCGGCCTGCCGGACGGCGACGAGGAGCTCTTCCACCGGATCCTCGTCGAGCACCAGCCGCTCGGCAGCGGCTATCCGCGCCTGAAGACGTGGGCGCAGCGCGTCGACGAGCGCCCGCGCGCCTGACCTCCTCTGTACCCTGGGTCGGTGCCGTACTACATCTGCCCGAACTGCAAGGAGCGGTCGATCGACATCGACCGGACGGAAGGCTTCTACGACGAGGCCGTCGCGTGCCATCACTGCGGCTTCGGCTTCCTGTTCGAGCTGATGGACGACTACTACCCCGCGCCCGGGACCGGCTTCGTCGTCTGCGACCAGGAGGGACGGATCCTCGCAGTCGGACGCGGCGTCTTCGAGCTCACCGGCTGGTCCGAGACCGACCTGCTCGGCAGCGATGTCGTCGCCGGGCTCGGCCTCGCCGGCTTCACCGAGGACAAGAACCCGGCCAAGCTCGCGCTCGAGTGGGGCGTCCGCCGTCTCAACGAGGCACTCGAGCTGCGCACGCGCGCCGGCCACACCAAGCCGGTGATCGGCGACTTCTTCCCCGCCTACGACGACGACGGCGGGCTGCTCGTGGCGCTCACTCCTCGGCTGGCATAGGGCGCAGGCCCGCCGGCCCGACCGGCGCGGTCAGGTCGATGTCTCCCAACGCCTTCGGGTTGTAGCGGCGCTGCGCGATCACCGTCGGCACGATCGCCGACAGGACGACCACGGCGATCAGCAGCGAGAACTGCGTGCGGTCGATGATCCCGGCGTTCAGCCCGTACAGCGACGTGATCGTGCCGAACGTCAGCCCCGTCGACATCAGCAGCGTCGTGAACATCGCGTGCGGCGACGTGTACCGCCGCGCGAGCGGATAGACGGCGCCGAGCTTCGGCACCATCTTCGCGACGAACAGGATCGCGAGGATCCCGAGGTTCGCCCACAGCGCGCTGACCGAGACGTTCATCCCACCCTTGAGGAAGAAGAACGGCGTCAGGAACGCGAACGCGACGACGCGCATCCGATCCTGCTCGCGGCGGTGGGAGTCGTAGAACGACGACATCACCAGCCCGAGCACGAACACGGGCAGCGCCGCCTGCGAGTTCGCGCGCGTTCCAAGCCACATCAGCACGAACAGGCACGCGAAGACGAGCTTGATCTCCGGCTCGATCACGCGGTTGCCGTACCGGCTGAAGTACCCCGAGGCGAGCATCGGCAGCCCAACGATCATCGCCACCGAGACGACAGCGAACGGGACGACCCAGATCGTCGGCTTGATGAACAGCACGGTCAGCCCGGTGACAGTGGCGATGTCCGTGACGAAGGTCGCCGACATCAGCCGCTTGCCCACGAGATCGCCGCTCAGTCCGGTCTCGACGAGGACCGCGTAGACGACCGCGAGGCTCGTGGTCGAGAGCGCGAGCCCGCCGATCTCCGACTGGTCCCGCGTCCAGCCGAGCCCGTAGTAGGCGACGAGGCCGACGACGATGAACGGCGCGAAGAACGAGGTGAGCCCGATCGACACCGACGCCTTCCATTCCCGCTTCAGCTGAGGCACATCGACCTCCGTCCCCGCGAGAAACGTCAGCAGGATCCCTGCGAACGAGCCGACGAACGTGAGCCAACCCGGCACTGCGAGATGGAACGCGTTGCCGACGACCACGCCGAGGAACAGTTCGATCAGCGCGACGGAGATGCCGATCTCGACCGAGATGGTCGCTGCCAGCAGGACGGTGACGGCGAGAAGTGCTGCTATCGCGATATCGCTCACGGCTCTACCTCCTGAAGTTCGGTCAGTCGGTAGAGGCCATCAGCGGCGACGCCGCGGTTCGGTGCGCGAGCCTCATCGCGCTTGTAGCCCGCTGACTATAGCCGCGAACCAGGATCAGTACCGCAGGCGGGCCAGGCGAAACCCACCGACGCGTGCCTCCGGGGCGACGGCATGGAACGCCGGAACCATCTCGCTCGTGACGAGTCCGGCCTCGTCCGTCACCTCGTCGACGATGCGGAACCACCGCTGGATCGCGTCGGGCCGGTCGACGATCGTCGTGACCACGGGCACGCGGCGGCGCACGCTGCGCAGCGAGTCCCCGTGCGGCGGGTGCTCGCCGGAGAAGCCCCAGATGCCGCGAACGGCCGTCGCGCCGCTCGCACCCTCCTCGCGGAGACGTCGGATCAGCTGGATGTACAGCGGGTGCCCCTCGTGCCTCGACTGCTCTCCGGCGTACACCATCAGCTTCTGCCAGACGCCGAGGCCGGCGTCGTCTCGCTCGGGAAGGTGGCGCGGCGCAGCGACGAGCCGCCCGTCCCGCTTGCAGACGCGCACGCGCTCGATCGTCAGCAGCGGATCGGCGAGGAACGGCTCGAGGCGCTCGACCGCGGAGGCGACGGCGTCTCCAGGCCCTACCCCGACGATCATCAACGGGACGGTGGCGTTCCCGGAGAAGAAGCGTGCCCTTCCCCGCCGTCGGTGCGCGGTACCGTCGACGCCGAGCATGACGGTCGCGCCGGCGAGACCGCAACGTCGCAGCACGTCGACGACCTGCACGTACGCGGGCATCCGGCCGGCGCGCTCGTCCCGGCCGAGGTACACGGTCAGCTTCGTCGCCTCGTGCAGCTCATCGGGTAGCGTGACCGGCTCGATCGCACCGTGCAGCAGCCGCGCACGCTCGAGCGTGACGAGACCGCCGCTTACGAGCTCCTTCACGGTCGGAAGGATGCTTTCGATCCGCGCGCGCTCGTCGACCGCGAACGCGACGAGCGGCAGGTCCTCCGAGAGCGTGAGGAAGCGCTGCGTTCTCAGCCGGTGCTTGATGCCGAAGCCCTCGACTGCCCGCATCAGCACCGATGCGCGCAGCGCGGCCCGCTCGTACAGGTCGAGCAGCTCGTCCGACAGCAGTCGCCCGTCGAGGCGGTCGGATTCGCCGAAGTACACGGTCAGCTTCAGGCAGTCGTCGTTCACAACGCCGCGCCGATCAGCCATCCGACGGTCCCCGCACCGAGGCCGGCAACGACGGAGAACACGAGATTGGCCAGCGCGATCCGGGACTCGCCGTCCTCGGCCAACCTGTCCGTCTCGAGCATCCAGGTCGAGAACGTCGTGAACGATCCGAGCAGCGCCGTGCCGGCGAGCAGCAGCGTGTCGCCGCCGACGGAGCATCCTGCGAGCACCCCGAGGCACAGGGAGCCGACGACGTTGACCACGAACGTGCCGAATGGGAACTCTCCGTCCCAACGCCTCTGGACGAATCCGTCGAGGCCGAAGCGCGCGACGGCACCGACCGCGCCGAAGGCCGCGAAACCGAGCCAGACGACCACGCTCACCTCCACCTCGCCCGGCGCGTAGCGGCCGTCGCGACGTGGACCGCCAGCAGGCCCGCGACGATGCTCGCGACCAGATACGCGGCGGCGACCACTGCGCGGCCGTCCCGTACCAACTCGATCGTCTCCAGCTGCAGAGTCGAGAACGTCGTCAGGGCGCCGCAGAAGCCGGTGCCGAGCAGCGGCCGCTTGTACGTGGACGGAGGCAGCCGCTCCTGCAGCCGCGTTGCGAGGTAGCCGAGCAGGAACGTGCCCGCGACGTTGACGACGAACGTGGCCCACGGCCATCCGTGCGCCCCGACCGGTAGCGCCTTCTCCAGGCCCGCCCGGCACAGCCCTCCCGCGACGCCGCCGGCGGCGACCGCGAGGAGTAGACGCCGCGCAGGATGCGAGCGCGGCCGCTCCGCCGTGTGCGGGCCGGGCCCCCGAATGTCGAGTAGAACGTCGTCCATGCGGCTCCTTGGTGGTCCCCGACGTGTCCAGAGGCCATCAGCGGCGGAGCCGCGGTTGAGGCGAGCCTCATCGCCTGCCGCGATGCTACCCGCGCAGGCCACAATGTGTGGATGGACATGCTCCAGGGGCAGCTGCTGATCGCGTCGCCGGGCTTGCTCGACCCGAACTTCCGGCGTACCGTCGTCCTCGTCACCGAGCACAACGAGGACGGGGCCGCCGGGCTCGTGCTGAACCGTCCGTCTCCCACCGCTGTGGCGGAGGTGGTGCCGCAGCTGGAGCCGCTCGTCGAGGACGGCGAGCAGGTGTGGGTCGGCGGGCCGGTGCAGCCGAACGCCGTGCTCGTGCTCGGCGAGTTCCTCGACCCGGACGACGCCGCTGTGCCGCTCTTCGGCGCCCTCGGCTTCCCTTCGCTCGACGAGCCGGAGGACGTCGTGCCGATGACGACGCGGCGGCGCGTGTTCGCCGGCTACGCCGGCTGGGGCTCGGGACAGCTGGAGGACGAGCTCGGGCGCGAGGACTGGATCGTCGAGCCGGCGCTCCCCGACGACGCGTTCACCGAGACGCCGGACGAGCTGTGGGGCGACGTGCTCCGCCGCAAGGGCGGCATCTACGAGCTGGTCGCGCGCATGCCGGAGGATCCGTCCGTCAACTGAGCTCCGCCCAACTGAGCTACGCCCGGTCGAGCACGAGCACGAGCGTCCTGATCGTCAGCTCGACCTCGCCGTCGCCGGCGAGCGAACGCACCTGATCCTCGATCCGCGCCTGCACTGCGGGCGGCGACATCACCACCGCGCTCGTGGACGAGACCCATTCGACGAGCTGATCCGCGCTCAGCGCGCGACGGTGGCGGAACAGGCGCTCGTCGATCGGCCCGAACAGCGGCGAGGCCTCGAGAGCCTGTCGCCCGTCAGGCTCGTCCGCCTGCGCCGCCTCCCGCGGACGCAGCGGCTCGAGCAGCTCGTCGATCTCCCGCTGCAGCGGATCGTCCTCGTCCCACTGGTTCCAGAGCAGCGCCACCGCGCCGCCGGGCCGCAGCACGCGGTGCATCTCGGCGAGCGCCTCGTCCGGCCTGAACCAGTGGAACGCCTGACCGACGGTGATCGCGTCGACGGAGACATCCGCGAGCGGGATGGCCTCGGCGCTGCCCGCCAGTGACTCGGCCTCCGGCACGACGCGCTCGAGCAGCGCGCGCATCGCGTCGCCCGGCTCGACGGCGACGACGGAGGCGCCGAGGGCGACGAGCTGGCGCGTCAGCTTCCCGGTGCCGGCGGCGAGATCGAGCACGCGCCGTCCCGGGGCGATACCGATCCGGTCGACCAGCCAGCGCAGCGCGTCGTCCGCGTAGGTCGGCCGCGCGCGCTCGTACTGCTCGGCCACCGCTTCGAAGCTGAGACGGTAGAGATCCTCAGACACGGCTCGATGGGCAGAGGTCGACGATGACGCAATCCTCGCAGCGCGGCTTCCGCGCGTCGCAGACGCGTCGTCCGTGCCAGATGATCAGGTGCGGGAAGCGGGCCCAGTCGGCACGCGGGACGAGCTTGACGAGGTCGCGCTCGATCTTCACCGGATCCTCCTGCTTCGTCAGTCCGAGCCGCTGCGACAGCCGCCGCACGTGCGTGTCGACGACGATGCCCTGCGCGTCGCCGAGCTCGGCGGAGACGACATTCGCCGTCTTGCGGGCGACGCCGGGAAGCCGCACGAGCTCCGGCAGGGTCCGCGGCACCTCGCCGTCGAAGTCTTCGATCAGCATGCGCATCGTCCCGCGCAGCGACCGTGCCTTCTGCCGGTAGAAGCCCGTCGCGAAGATGTCGCGCTCGAGCTCCTCCTGCGGCACGGCGAGGTAGTCCTCGGGCCGGTGGTACTTCTGGAACAGCGTTGCCGTGACGCGATTCACGTTCACGTCGGTCGTCTGCGCGGACAGCATCACGGAGACGAGCAGTTCGAGCGGGCTGCGGAACGTGAGCGCGATCTGCGCGTCGGCATGCTCGATCGCGAGCCGCTCGATGATCGGCCGGATGCGTTCGCGCTTCGGCCCGACGCGCTTCCGCGCCTCCTTGACAAAGCTTCGCGGCACAGACGCATCTTTCCGGAACCGGTCGCGTGACCGCTCCGGCCACGTCCCGGTGCCAGGCACCTGGACGTGGCTCGTGCAGCCATGATCCCGCGAAAAGCCCCGGAAATGCCCGCTTCGCCGCACAGCTCGTCGCGTGATGACTGCCGGAACGGACACGACCCGGTGCCAGGCACCAGGACGTGTCTGGAGAAGCCACGCTTCCGAGGAGACAGCCGGGAGGTCGCTACGTCGAGGCGAGCGTCGGCTCCAGCGGTGCGCCGAAGGGGTCGCCGCCGCCGTGCAGGCGCGGGCCGGCGCAGACGAGGTCGAGCGCGGGACAGCCGGAGCACGCGTAGTCGCTCGGCGTCGGCCGGAACTCGCCCGCGTGGATCCGCGCGATCGCCTCCGACAGCTCCAGCTCGAGCTCCGGCAGCTGCTCCAGTCCGAACGTGGTCGTCGCGACCGCGTCCGGCCGCTCGAGGAAGTGGTAGACGACCTCCACCTCCTCCGCGCCCGCACGGAAGCACGCGAGCGCGTACACGAGCCGCTGCAGCCGGTAGTCCGCATCGACGATCTCGTCCGGCGACGACTCGCCGAGGAAGTTCGTCTTGTAGTCGAGCACGAGCGCGCGCGCAGCCTCGAGATGGAGCGCATCGAGATATCCGTGCAGCAGGACGCCGTCGTGCTCGAAGGTGAAGTGGCGCTCCTTCTCGATGTGCGGCAGTGCGGCGATGCGCGCGGCCAGCGTCGGAGTCGCAGTAGGACGAGACGAACACGCGGATCCGCTCCAGCTCGTCGTCGGTCACGCCGGGGTACCACTCGCGCACCTGCTCGACATCGGGCGCAGAGGGCGCGTTCAGGTCGACCTGCTCGAGCAGCCGGTGCACCGCGTCGCCGACCTCGGTGGCGCGCAAACCACCGTCGCCGTCGCGGCCGCGGTCCGGCCGACGCTCGCCCATGCCCGCGACGCGGATGGCGAAGTACTTGTACGAGCACTGCTCGAACGTGGACAGCGCCGTGAACGAGAGCCGGCGCACGCGATGGAGCGGCGGGTCGGGCGGCGGCGCGAGCGGCGGCAGCTCCGGTGCGAGCGCACCGGCGACATCCTCCGGCGCGGTGAACAAAGCGAGCTGTCCCGCCTCCGGCTCGGTCGCGACGACGGCAACGGCCTGCTCCTCGAGCCAGTCGGCCGCGTCGTAGCGGTCGACGCGCACGACGAGCCGGGCGCCGCCGCGCTCGATCTCGACCGGGCCCGTTCCGTTCGCCGCCAGCTCCTCGTCGGCGTCGAGCCGGCCGAGCACCCAGCCGATCGGCGTGGACGCGTCCGCCGTCTTCTCGCGGTCGATCGAGCCCGCGACGATCAGCCGCTCCTTCGCGCGCGTCATCGCCACGTAGTAGAGGCGCAGCTTCTCCGCCTCGTCCTCGGCGTGGCGCGCGTCCTTCACCGCCTCGTAATCGAACGCTCCGCGCCGCTTCGCCGTGACCGGGTCGGCGACGCGGAAGCCGAAACGCCCGTCCGAGAGCGCGAGGATCTCGTCCGCGGACGGCGGCGCCTTGTCGCGGCCGGCGTCGGCGACGATCACCACCTTGAACTCGAGCCCCTTCGCCGCGTGGATGGTCAGCAGCCGCACCGCGTCTGCTCCCTCCTCCTCCGCGACCGCT
The DNA here is from genome assembly GCA_963761665.1 of uncultured Actinomycetes bacterium. Classification (GTDB taxonomy): domain Bacteria; phylum Actinomycetota; class Thermoleophilia; order Gaiellales; family Gaiellaceae; genus Palsa-739. The sequence goes on along the minus strand of CAVXHM010000005.1, from coordinate 67,098 downwards.
TCGAGCTCGCGTGCGCCGACCGCCTCCTGCTCTGCGACGAAGTTGACGAACCCCTCGACGTCCGGACCGCGCAGCTCCTCGTAGGAGCGCGCGAGGCGCGCGAGCTTGCGCATGTTCGCGTAGCGGCGGCGGCCGTCCCACTGCGCCAGCACGGCGAGGTCGTAGTCGTGCTCGCTGACCACGCGCTCGCACAGCCGCTCGAGCGACAGCCGCGGCAGCGCCGTCGCCAGACGCTCGAACCGCTGGCGGAACGCGAGCAGGAGCCGTTCGTCGCGCTCCGACAGTCCCGGCGGCAGCGTCCGCTCCAGCCCGGCGAACAGCGGCCGCTTCGACGCGGCGCGCCGCAGCAGCGCGAGCCCGTCGTTGGACAGCCCGACGAACGGCGACGCGAGCACGGTCAGCAGCGCACGGTCGTCGTAGCGGTTCTGCAACAGGCGCAGATAGCCGAGCAGGTCGACCACCTGCTGCTGGCCGAAGTACCCCTTGCCCGTCGCGCGATAGGTCGGCAATCCCGCCCTGCGCAACTCGTCTTCGTACAGCTCCGCATCCGTGCCGGCCGCGAACAGGAGCACGATCTCGCCCGGCGTCGCGATGCCTCCGTCGACGAGTTCCCGCACCCGTTGCGCAACCGCGCGCGCCTCGCCCTGCCGCCACGGAACACCCGTGTCCCGGTACGCCGACTTGTCGGTGACGAGCAGTTCGACCGGATGCCCGAAAACGGGATCCGGAAACTCGGCCGCGGTGTGGAGCTGCTGGAACTCGTCGCCGAAGTGCGCGCCGAACAGCTCGTTCACGGCGGCCAGCACCTCCGGCCGCGAGCGGTAGTTCAGCGTCAGCGGCAGGAGCTGCGGCGACTGCTCCCGCCGCTCGCGGAACACGCCCACGTCGGCATGGCGGAAGCCGTAGATCGACTGATACTCGTCGCCGACGAAGAACAGCTCCGCTCCGTGACCGCGCAGCAGGTCGACGATGTCGGTCTGGAGGCGGTTCGTGTCCTGGAACTCGTCCACCATGATCGAGCGGAACCGCAGCGACTCGCGCTCGCGGATCTCTTCGTGGTCGCGGAGCAGGTCGCGCGCGGCGAGCTGCAGGTCCTCGAAATCGAGCGCCGACTCGCGCGCCTTCGCCTCCGCGTACGCGTCCGCGAAGCGGTTCAGCAGCTCCTGCAGCAGGTCGCGGTCGCGTGCGGCCGCCTCGTCGAGCGCCGCCTGCTCGACCGAGCGACGCGCGTCCTCGTACGACGCTGCGCGCTCGCCGCTTGCGCGGAAGCCGGACAGCTCCATCAGCCGGTCCGGACGAGTGTCGCGGTCGAGCAGCTCGAGCAGCTGCTGCGCATTGCCGCGCTGTGTGTCGGTGGCGGCTGCATCCGCCGCCAGGGCGCGCGCCGCCTCGCGCAGCTCCTCCACGCGCTCCGTCAGCTCGGGACGGCCTCCGATGTCGAGCCGGAGCTCCCGGCCTGCAGAGCGAAGCGTCTCGTAGACGCCGGTGAGCATCCGCCGCAGCCCGGAGGCGCCGTACGTCGCGAGCAGGCGCAGCCGGTCGGGCTCGCCTTCCGCACAGAACTCGGCCAACGCCTGCTTGAACGCCTCGCTGCGGAGAACGGCGCCCTGGTTGCCGTCGAGCTCGCGGAAGCGCGGATCGAGCCCCGCCGCGAAGGGATACGCCTTCAGCAGCCGCAGGCAGAAGCCGTGGATCGTGGAGATCCACGCGCCGTCGAGCTCGCGCGCGAGGTCGGGTCGGCCGCGCTCGCCCAGCGCGGGGCGGATGCGCGTCCGCAGCTCGCCGGCCGCGCGCCGCGTGTACGTGATCACGAGGATCGAGTCGACGTCGAGCCCGCGGTCGCACACGGCGCGCACGAACCGCTCGACGAGCACCGCCGTCTTGCCCGTGCCCGCGCCGGCCGAGACGAATACTTCGCCGGTCGCCTCGACCGCTGCGATCTGCTGCTCGTTCACGCGCGCGGCACCCGACAGATGGGCCACAGGTCGCACCAGGCGGGGCAGTCGCCGCCCTTCGGATCGTGCTCGACGTCGCCCTGCGCGGATCCGTCCCGCCAGCCGTCCCGCGGTCGCGCGCGCGTTCTCGACCGCGCCCCAGAACGCCTCCTCGTCGTAGTAGTCGTTCTTCACATAGCCGGGCAGCGTCTCCGCCTCGGAGGCACGGAGCAGTCCCGCGCGCCTTCCGCTCGCCGGCGAGCGGGCGGTACACGCCGCCGAGCGGCTCGAGCCCGACGATGTCGCGGAGCACGAGCATGTAGAGCGGAATCTGCAGCCGTAGCTCGCTCTCGATCTCGCGGGCCGAGTGCGCATGCTTGCCCGACTTGTAGTCCTGGACGATGCCGCGTGCGCCGAACGGGTCGACGTCGATCCGGTCGATCTTCCCGGACAGCGTCATCCCGTCGCCGAGATCGAGCCCGCGCTGCAGCTCCTGCGCGGCGCGCTCGCTGCCGAACAGGACCTCGAAGCGGCGCGGGACGAGCTGCAGCGTCGACTCCGCCTCCTCGTAGACGACCGCCTCGAGGTCGCGCCACAGCGTCTGGTCGAGCTCGCGCGCCTGCATCTCGGTCATCTCCATCCGCACGCCCTGGACCGCCTCGTCGAGGCAGGCGCGCATCAGCCGCGCCGCATCGTCGGCGACGCTGCGGCGTCGAGCTTCTCGACGCCGAGCTCCTTCGGGAGCCGCGTGAAGAACTTGAACAGCGCCGAGTGCGCGACCGACCCGCGCAGCTTCGCATCCACCTCGCGCGTCGATCGTGCGCGGATCGAGGAACCGGTCGACGAACCACGCGGACGAGCAGTCGGCGAACCGTTCGAGCTCGGTGACGTTGAACGTCGAGCGGCTGCCCAGCTGCTCGAGCACGAGCGGATGCGTGATCCGCGTCGGCCGGTCGAACGCCCGCAGCGCGCGGTCGAGCCTGCGCTCCCAGCCGTTCGCGCGCGCGAGCGCGCCGGCGGCGGCGGAGTCGGTCGCGGCGAGCTCCGCCAGCGCGCGCAGCCGCTCCCGCTCCGTCGGCGCGTCGTCGAGCGACCACGTCAGCGCCGAGAGCGGACGCCGGCGCGTCCAGCGCCGCACGTCCTCCGGGTCGAGCACGGTCTGCACCTCGTCCCAGAACGGGCTCGGCTCGCGCGGGCTGCCGTCGTCGGTGGCCGCCTCGCGGACGAGGTAGAGCCGCTGCAGCGGCCTGCGTGCACGCCGTGTAGAAGAGGTAGCGGTCGCGGCTGACCGGGTCGGGCCGCTGCAGGCGCGCGCCGCCCTCGTCGAGCGCGCGGCGTGCGTCGTCGTCGAGGAACGGCGACGACGAGCCGCGTCGCGGCAGGCTTCCCTCCTCGAGTCCGAGCATGAAGACGACGTCGAAGCGGCGCGTGCGCGCGCGCAGCAGGTCGACGACGGCGACCCGGCCCGGCTCGTCGCCGCGCATGGGCCGGAGCGTCTGCCGCTCGAGCGCGGCCGTCGACGTCCTCGCGCGACAGCTCGCCGACGAGCCCGCGCCAGCGCTCCAGCTCGCCGAGCAGCCGCGTCACCGTCTCGTGCGCGCGCAGGTCGAGCCGGGAGGATCTCCGTCGCGGCGGGACCGTCGAGTCCGTACGCGCAACGCAGCATCCGCGCCGCGAGCGTGCGCACCGCCTCGACCGGGTCGTCGGCGTCGCTGCAGCTCCGCGAGCGCGGGCAGCGGCGCACCGCGCAGCTTCTCCGACTCCTCGACGACGCGCTCCGGCGTCTGCACCGCGCGACCGCGCAGCCGGCCCTCGACGAAGTCGACCGCGCGCCGCTCCAGCCCGGAGAACGGCGAGCGGAGGAACGTGAACAGGTCGCTGCGCGTCCCGCCGAGCCACGCGAAGCGGAGCAGCGCGGTGAGCGCATGACCGAACGGCGTCTGCGCGAGCCGCACCTCGCCGTCGATCGAGTACGGGACGCCGAGCGTGCCGAGTGCCGTCTCGAGCGGCGCGCGCGCAGCGCTCGATGCTCGGGCAGACGATCCCGATCCGACTCCGGCGCGGTTCCCGCGCGCAGCAGCGCGAGCAGCTCCTCGCCGACGAGCTCGAGCGCGCCGCGTGCGCCGGCGCCCTCGAAGAAGCGGATGGCGCCGTCGCAGCGGCACCGGCGGCGGCGGCTCGTCGCTGAACAGCGCACGCTCGAGGTGCGCGATCGCAGCGTGCGCCGTCTCGCCGTAGCGCGGCGGCAGCTCCTCGATGCGGCCGCCGGCGAGACGGGCGAGATCCTCGGCGGTGCGGCGGAGCGACGCGAACGCGGGCCGGCCGGGCTCGTACGGCAGCGACACGCTCACCTCGGTGCGGGCCGCGAGCGCCTCGAGCAGCGCCCACTCGGCGCCGGTCAGATCCTCGAAGCCGTAGGCGAAGACCGGCTCGCCGTGCCACGCATCGAGGTCGGACTGGAGCCGCTCGGCGGCGCGGCGGCGCAGCAGGTCGCGGTCCCAGAGGCCGAGCCGGTCGAGCTCCGCCCGGTACGCGGCGTGCAGCTCGGCCAGATCGCCGTCGAGGCTTTTCCGGGTCGAGCAGCCCCGACTCGAGCTCGCCCACGGTCTGGAGCAGCGCGTCGGCGAAGCCGCCGAAGCGCGCCGAGGCGGAGAGCCCGTTGAGCCGCGCGCCCGCGAGCGCGCGGCGCACGAGCAGCGCGCGCTGCGCCTGCGAGACGAGCGGCCGCGCGTCGCCGCCCGCGAAGGCGATCCGCTCGAAGAGATCGTCGAAGGTGCCGATCGATCCGCCCAGCAGCGCCGGCCGGCGCGCGAGCAGCTCGCGCTCGACGCGATCGACGTCCGACCGGTTCGGCACGATGAGGACCGGCTCGCGTTCGAGCGCGACCAGGTACCGGTCGAGCAACAGCTCGACCTTGCCCGCGTTCGCAGGCCCTGCGATGAGGCTCAGGGGCATCCACCCATCGTAGAACTCGCTGCCGACGGCTCGGTATGGCCGCCGGGGCCGTGTCCGCAAAGTGCGCGAAACAGCTCGGCTACGATCGGCGCCATGGCGACACTCGCGGTCGAGGGCGACCGGCTGGTGCTCCACCTCTCCGCGCTGGAATGGCTCGGCGGCATGATCCGCGGCGACATCGACGTGCCGCTCGACGCCGTCACCGCCGTGCGCGTCGCGACCGATCCGTCACCGGAGCTGCGCGGAATCCGCTCCCCCGGAACGGGCTGGCCCGGCGTGATCGCGCTCGGCCACCGTCGCGGAAAAGGCATCCACGACTTCGCCGCCGTCTACCGCAACCGGCCGTCCGTGGTGGTCGAGCTGGAGGGGCAGCGGTTCGACCGCCTCGTCGTCTCGTGCGACGATCCCGAGGCGGTCGCCGCAGCGATCTCTAGGCGGTAGCCGACTTCGGCTTGCGTCCGCGGCGCGCGGTCGCGCGGCCCGGCATGGAGCCGGCGCAGTCGTCGCAGAGGTCGCCCGCCTTCGCGCCGCGACGGGCGTCGGTGTACGTGATCCGAAGGGCCGCGCCCTTGCCGTCCTCGACTTCCTTGCCGCAGTTGTCGCAAACGAGCACTGTCTTTCGCGCCAAGAGTTTCTCCTTCTCAGATGTTCCGGAAAGCCAAACTGTAACGAAAATCCCGTGAAATTGCGGGGCAGTGAAATTGCAGGGCTGGGAATCCGCCCGCTACCATCCACCGCCGGATGCGCGACGAGCACACGATCGTCGTCCTCGAGGGCGACCAGACGGGACAGGAGCTGCTCGAGGAGGCGGTCCGCGTCCTCGCACCCGGCGTGATCGGGCTCGAGCTCGACTTCCCGCGCTTCGACCTGTCGCTCGAGCACCGCCGGGCCACGCAGAACGCCGTCGTGCACGAAGCGGCCGTCGCGATCCGCGAGCACGGCCTCGGCCTGAAGGCCGCGACCGTCACGCCCGAGCAGCGCGGCGACATCGGCTCGCCCAACCGGATCCTGCGCGAGGACATCGGCGGCAAGGTGATCGTCCGCACCGGCCGCCGCATTCCCGGCGTCGTCCCCGTCGGCGGCGTCTACGCGCCGATCTCGATCGTCCGCATGGCCGTCGGCGACGCGTACGGCGCGACCGAGTGGCGCGAGGGCGAGGGCGACGACGAGGTCGCGTTCCGCACGGAACGGATCGAGCGGCGCATCTGCCACGCGGTCGCCGAGTTCGCGTTCCGGCAGGCCGCGCGCACCGGCGCGAAGGTCTTCGGCGGCCCGAAGTACACGGTCAGCCCGACGTACGAGGGCATGCTCAAGGAGGAGATGGACGCCGCGGCGGAGCGCCATCCGGACGTGCGCTACGAGCCGCAGCTGATCGACGCGACGTTCGCGCTGCTGCTCTCGACCACGGGCGAGCCGCTCGTCATCCCGGCGCTGAACCGCGACGGCGACATCCTCTCCGACCTCGTGCTGCCGCTCTTCGGCTCGATCGCCGGCTCCGAGTCGCTGCTCGTCGCGTTCGAGGACGACTTCGAGCCCGCGGCGATCATGGCCGAGGCCGCGCACGGCACCGCGCCGTCGCTCCAGGGGAAGAACGTCGCGAACCCGATGGCGATGATCCTCGGCGGCGCCGCACTCCTTTCGCACACGAGTGACGAGGGACAGCAGGCCGGCCGCGCGATCCGCGAGTCGTGTCTCGAAGCGGTGGCGCAGGGAAGCCGCACCTCCGATCTCGGCGGCGACCTCGGCACGAGCGAGTTCACCGACGAGGTGATCGCCCGCGTCCGCTCCAAGCTCGAAGTTTGGGCGGCGCTCTAGGACGCGGCCGCAGCGGGCCAGCGCTGCTGCTCGGCCCACACTTCCAGGAACAGCTCCGCGACCACCGGGTCGAACTGGCTGCCGGCGCAGCGGCCGACCTCTTCGAGCGCCCGCTCCGTCGTCAGCGGCGCGCGGTAGGGGCGCGGCGACGTCATCGCGTCGAAGGCGTCCGCGACCGCGAGCACCCGCGCCTCCACCGGAATCGCGTTGCCGCGGATCTTCGTCGGATAGCCGTTCCCGTCCCAGCGCTCGTGATGGAAGAGGACGTACGGGAGCGCGCGGCGGCCGAGACGGAGGGGACGCACGAGCGACGCGCCCGCGCGCGGGTGGCCCTGGATCTCCACCAGCTCGTCGGCCGTGAGCGGTCCCGGCTTGCGCAGCACCTCCGAGCGGACGGCAATCTTGCCGATGTCGTGCAGCGGCGCGCCGAAGCGGAGCAGGGAAAGCCGCTGCGCGTCCCAGCCGAGCCGCGCGGCCACCGGCTCGGCGAGCGCCGCGACCCGGTGCCCGTGGCCCTGCGTCTGGTCGCGCTCCTCGAGCGCTCGCGAGATCGTGTCCAACATGCCCGAGGTTCGTTCCTCGCCCGGCGCGAGTTTCCTTCGCGGTCAGGCCTTGCTTTCGTACCGGCGCTTCAGCAGATGGAGGCCGAGGAAGGCGAGGGCCAGCACCAGCAGCACCCCGACGCCGATCAACGCGTCGCGCTGGATCGCGTCGACCACCGCCGCGCCGAGGTAGTACGCGGCGAGCCCGACGGCGAGTCCCCACGCGACCGCACCGGCGATGTTCCAGAGCATGAACCGGAGCACCGGCATCCGGCCGACCCCTGCCATCCAGCCGAGCGTCGAGCGGATGATCGGCAGGAAGCGCCCGAGGAAGACCGCCTTCGAGCCGTGCCGGTGGAAGAACGCGTCGGAGCGCTCGACGCCCTGATCGGTGACGCGATCGAGCCACGGCCAGAAGGAGAGCAGCTCGCGGCCGCGCCAGCGTCCGACCACGTAGCCGGTGGCTGCGCCGAGGAAGGCGGCGGCGATGGCGACGCCGATCGTCGCCGTGATGCTGCCGTGGCCCTGCGACGCGAGCACGGCCGCCGCGATCAGCGCCGTCTCTCCCGGAATGAACGGCAGGCCGGCGACCTCGAGGAAGACGACGCCGAAGACGACCCAGAGCCCCCAGTGCGCAATGAAGCTCGACACGGGAGCCAGTGTAGGAGCGTCCACGGATCGGGACTGCGGAACAACACGCACACCCGCGCCGGACGCAATGCTTAGAGTTGGCCGTGATGAAGCTCGGCGTAACGCGTGAGACGGCGCCGGGCGAGCGGAGAGTCGCGCTCGTCCCCGAGATTGCCGGAAAGCTGGCTGCGGCCGGTTTCGAGATCGTCGTCGAGCCCGGCGCCGGCGAGGCCGCGTCGTTCCCGGACTCGTCCTACACCGAGGCGGGCGCCACGCTCGGCTCGCCCTGGGACGCCGACGTCGTGCTCAAGGTGCGCAAGCCGTCCGAGGACGAGGTCACGCGCCTGCGCGAGGGGCAGTTGCTGATCGGGTTCCTCGATCCGCTCGCCGACAAGGAAGGCGTCGAGCGGCTGGCGTCGCGCGGCGTGATCGCGTTCGCGATGGAGTCGATCCCGCGGACGACGCGCGCGCAGTCGATGGACGCGCTGTCGTCGCAGGCGACCGTCGGCGGCTACAAGGCGGCGCTGCTCGCGGCCGAGCATCTCCCCCGCTTCTTCCCCATGCTGATGACCGCTGCGGGGACGGTTCCGCCGGCGAAGGTGCTCGTGATCGGTGCAGGCGTCGCCGGGCTGCAGGCGCTGGCGACGGCGCGCCGCCTCGGCGCCGTGGTCACCGGCTTCGACGTCCGTCCCGTCGTGCGCGAGCAGATCGAGAGCCTCGGCGCGAACTGGCTCGACCTCGGCGTCACCGGCGGCGAGGCCGAGGGCGGCTACGCGCGCGAGCTGACTCCGGAGGAGATGCAGGCGCAGCAGCAGGCGCTCGAGGCGCGGATCGGCGACTTCGACGTCGTCATCACCACCGCAGCCGTGCCCGGCCGCGCCGCGCCGAAGATCATTCCCGCGTCGGCGGTGCAGGCGATGCGCCCCGGCTCCGTGATCGTCGACCTCGCCGCCGAGACCGGCGGCAACTGCGAGCTGACCGTGCCCGGCGAGATCGTCGAGCGCGAGGGCGTGACGCTGATCGGCGTGACCAATCTGCCGAGCACGATGCCGCTACCACGCGTCGACGCTGTACGCGCGCAACGTCCAGGCGCTGCTCCTGCATCTCGCACCGGAGGGTCAGTTGCAGCTCGACTGGTCGGACGAGATCACGGCGGGCGCCTGCGTCGCCGGCAAGCAGGAGGTCGCCGCATGAGCCACGGCACGATCCTGGTGTTCGAGGTGACGATCCTCGTGCTCGCCATCTTCCTCGGCATCGAGGTGATCTCGAAGGTGCCGACGCTGCTGCACACGCCGCTGATGTCGGGCACGAACGCGATCCACGGCATCGTGATCGTCGGCGCGATGATCGTGCTCGGCCTGCCGGACAAGAGCACGTACACGTGGGTGATCGGCTTCGCCGCCGTCATCCTCGCGTCCGCGAACGTGGTCGGCGGCTTCGTCGTCACCGACCGGATGCTGGAGATGTTCAAGAAGCGCGAGCCGGAGAAGAAGCCGCGTCGACGCGTCGCAGGACGGTAAGCCTTCGTGAGCTACAACGTCACGAACCTGCTGTACCTGATCACGATCGTCTGCTTCATCCTCGCACTCAAGTTCCTGTCGAATCCGGCGCGCGCGAGGCGCGGCAACCAGATCGGCGCGGTCGGCATGCTCCTCGCGATCGTCGTCACGTGGATCGACATCGGCACGACGAGCTGGTGGGCGATCGCGATCGGCATGATCATCGGCGGCGGCTTCGGCGCGGTCGCGGCGCGCCGCGTGAAGATGACCGCGATGCCGCAGATGGTGGCGCTGTTCAACGGCGTCGGCGGCGGCGCGGCGGCGCTGATCGCGCTCGCGGAGCTGCACCGCATCCTCCCCGAGCCCGGCGCTCCCAAGGTCGACATCTCCGTCGCGATCGTGCTGTCGGCGCTGATCGGCTCGATCTCGTTCGCCGGCTCGATGGTCGCCTTCGCCAAGCTGCAGGAGCTGATCGGCGGCCGGCCGATCACGTATCCGGGACAGCAGTTCGTCAACGGCGCCATCGTCGTCGCCGCGCTCGCGGCCGGGATCGCGCTCGTCGCCGGCGTCCAGGACGAGTGGCTGCTCTGGGTGCTGATCGGCGCGTCACTGCTGTTCGGCGTCCTGTTCGTGCTGCCGATCGGCGGCGCCGACATGCCGGTGGTGATCTCGCTGCTGAACGCCTTCACCGGACTCGCCGTCGCAGCCGGAGGCTTCGAGCTGCAGAACAACGTCCTGATCGTGGCCGGCATGCTCGTCGGCGCCTCCGGCACCCTGCTGACGCTGATGATGAGCCGCGCGATGAACCGCTCGATCGCGAACGTCCTCTTCGGCGCGTTCGGCCAGGTGACGGCGCAGGCGGCGGCCGTCGCCGCCGGAGACGGCGGCGCGGTGCGCAGCGCGAGCGCCGAGGACGTCGCCGTGATGCTCGCCTACGCGCACAAGGTCGTCTTCGTCCCCGGCTACGGGCTCGCGGTCGCGCAGGCGCAGCACGACGTGCGCCAGCTCGCCGACCTGCTCGAGGCGAAGGGCGTCGAGGTCTCGTACGCGATCCATCCCGTCGCCGGCCGGATGCCCGGCCACATGAACGTGCTGCTCGCCGAGGCGAACGTCCCCTATCCGCAGCTGAAGGAGATGGACGACGCCAACCCGGAGTTCGCCCGCACCGACGTCGCTCTCGTCGTCGGCGCGAACGACGTGGTCAACCCGGACGCCCGCAACAACGCATCGAGCCCGATCTACGGCATGCCGATCCTCGACGTCGACAACGCGCAGACGGTGGTCGTGTTGAAGCGGTCGATGAACCCGGGCTTCGCCGGCATCGAGAACCCGCTGTTCTACAACCCGAAGACCGTGATGCTGTTCGGCGACGCGAAGGCGTCGATCGTCAAGCTGATCGCCGACGTCAAGACGCTCTAGCGTCCGCGCCGGTCGACCACGCGCACGGCCTTCCCTTCGCTACGCGGCACGCCGCCCGGCTCGAGCACCTCGACTCCGATCCGGATTCCCGTATTCTCGCGCAGCACCGTCTCGACGGTCGTGCGCAATGCGGCGGCGTCCACCTCCGCGGACACCGGCTCGCACTGGACGGTCAGCTCGTCCATCGCGCCCGTGCGCTCGACCACGAGCTGGTAGTGCGGCGCCACCTCGGGGACGGTGAGCAGCAGATGCTCGACGTTGGACGGGTAGAGGTTCACGCCGCGCACGGTGATCATGTCGTCGCGCCGCCCGCGCAGCCCGCGGATGCGCGCCGTCGTGCGACCGCACGCGCACGGCTCGAGCGTGACCGAGCCGATGTCGCCGGTGCGGTAACGCAGCAGCGGCATCGCCTCCTTCAGCAGCGTCGTGAACACGAGCTCCCCCTCGACGCCTTCCTCGACCGGTGCGCCCGTGTCGGGGTCGATCACCTCGACGAGGAAGTGATCCTCGTGCACGTGCAGCCCGTCGCGGACCTCCAGGCACTCCGCGGCGACGCCGGGACCGCACATCTCCGACAGGCCGTAGAAGTTGACCGCGCGGATGCCGGGCAGCTCGCGCTCGATCTCCTCGCGCAGTCCCTCGGTCCAAGCCTCGCCGCCGAACAGCCCGAGCTCGAGCTTCAGATGCGTCGGGTCGACCCCGGCGTCGTGCACGGTCTGCGCGATCACGAGCGCGTACGACGGCGTCGCGATCAACACCTGCGCGCCGAGCTCCCGCAACAGCATCACCTGCCGCGTGGTGAAGCCGCCGGAGACGGGCAGCACCGGCGCTCCGATCCGCTCCGCACCCTGGTGGAAGCCGTGGCCGCCGGTGAACAGGCCGTACGTGTTCGCGTTGTGGATGAGCATCCCGGGCCGGACGCCCGCCATGGTCATGCAGCGGGCCATCAGCTCCGTCCACGCGTCGAGGTCGGCGGGCGTGTAGCCGACGACGGTCGGCGTGCCGTGCGTTCCACTCGACGCGTGCAGCCGCGCGAGCGACGACACCGGCACGCGCAGCAGCCCGAACGGGAAGGCTTCCCGCAGCGCGGACTTGGTGGTGAACTGCAGCTCCGCGACGTCGTCGAGCGATTCGACGTCGAGCTGGAACGTGGCGCGCAGCCGTTCGAGCTGCAGCTCGCGCAGCGCCTCGCGCGGGAGCCGTTCGACCGGGTCCCAGATCACCGGCTCAGAGGCGGCGCTCGTGGGCGTTCCAGTGCTGTTCGAGGTTGCGCACGAGCGCCGGGCTGAAGTGGCAATACGCCTGCTCGCGGCAGAACGTGGCCATGTAGCGGCGGAAGAGGTCGAGCGGCTCGGCTCCGACCCGCAGCGCGCGCCGGTTCGCCGCCGCGTTGACGAGGCCGGAGTTGGTCAGCGCCTCGACCCGCGCGGCGACCGCTGCGTCCATGGCCTCGGCGGAGTCGACCACCTCGTCGCAGAGGAGGTCGCCGTTCGGCGTTCCCGCCTCGAACTCGAGGCCGGAGAGAATCGCCTGCCGCGCCAGCCGGTCTCCGACCGAGCGGGGCAGCCGCAGGTTGGAGGCGCCCGGGAGGATCCCCTCCTTCCGCGCCGGCAGGAACAGCCGGGCGCCGCGCGACGCGATCACGTGATCGACCGTGTGCAGGATCTGGCACGCGCCGCCGATCGCGAACGTCTCGACCGCGGCCACCCAGAGCTTCTCCGTCGTCTGCTCCGGCTCGTCCGGCCGGAACTCCTCCGAGCTGAGCCCGCGGAAGATCTTGTTCACGTAACCGAGGTCGCGCGTGACGAAGAACATGAAGTCGAGGCGGCCGCGGTAGAGATGCGTGAGGTTGAGCCCGGCCCCGAAGATGCGCTTGCCGGCGTAGCGCGGGTGGCTGACGACAGCGCCGCGGATCACGCCCACCTCGACGTCGGGGTCGAGCAGCGCGAGGTCGACGGCGACCTCCGTGGTCGGCAGCGTGTCGCAGTCCTCGGCGTTGAGATGGCGCTCGTTGCGGATCTCCAGATACGCGGCGCGCCCGCGGCGCTCGAGCCGCGTGAAGCCGAGGTCGGCGACGCCGCTCGCGCGGAAGTCGGCGAGCCGCTCGAGCGCCTCGTCGGTCGGCCGCAGCATCGACCAGACGAGGTGCGAGCCGCAGCGCGGCGACGACAGCACGAACGAGAGGAACAGCCCCTGCGCGATCTCGATGCCGTCCTTGTCGGGAAGCGCGAGCTCGCGCTGTGCCGCGACGGCCTCACGCGTCGGCACGAGACCCGGGAAGCGCTCCGCCGCTGCGTAGACCAGCTCCTCGTCGCGAACCGCGCGCCGCAGGTCGTCCGTCAGCGCGGCGTAGACCTCCTCGGCGTGCACGCGCAGGAACCGGCAGCGCTCCGCGTCGAGGATGCTCGTCAGGCGGGCCGCTGCCTCCGCCTCGGCCTCGTTGCGGTCGCGTCGCGCCGGCAGGCGCGCGAGCAGACGCTCGCCCTGCGTCAGGAACTCGCCCGACGCGTGCGCCGCCGCGGCGAAGTCCGCTCCGTCCGCGGGCGCGGAGCGTTCCCAGGATTCGACGTCGCCCGCTGAGAGGCCGGCGATCACGTGCCCGCCGCGATGAACTCCGCCGCGCGCTCGCCGATCATGATCGACGGCGCATTCGTGTTGCCGGTCGTGACCGTGGGCATGATCGACGCGTCGGCGACGCGCAGGCCCTCGACGCCGTACACCTTCAGCGTCGGATCGACGACGGCGGCGGCATCGACGCCCATCTTGCAGGTGCCGACCTGGTGGTGGTACGTGATCACCGTCTTCCGCGCGTAGTCGATCACGTCCGCGTCGGAGACGATGTCAGGCCCCGGGTAGCGCTCGACGGCGCCCCACGCGCGCAGCGCGTCGGCCGCACCGACGCGGCGGCAGAGATCCACCGCGGCGACGAGGCTGTCCAGGTCGGCCTGGCAGGAGAGGACGTTCGGGTCGATCAGCAGCGGGTCGTCGCCGCCGGGTCCGCTGAGCCGGATCGATCCGCGGCTCGCAGGCCGCACGATCCCGCCCAGCAGCGTGAAGCCGTTCTCCGGCCCCTCCATCCAGGCCTCGTACATCGGTGCCATGAAGTGGATCGGCTGGATATCCGGCACGGCCAGGCCGGGACGCGAGCGCCAGAAGAGATGCGTCTGGCAGGCCGGCAGCCCGGGCGACGGCGGCCCGATCTCGCGCTCGGCGCTGAAGATCACCGGCGAGAGCACGTGGTCGTGCAGGTTCCCGCCGACGCCGGGTACGTCGGCGACGACGTCGACGCCGACGGCGCGCAGGTGATCCGCCGGCCCGACGCCGGAGAGGAGCAGCAGCTGCGGCGAGCCGATCGTGCCGCCGCTGACGACCACCTCGCCCGCGTGCGCCTGCTCGACGTTCCCGCCGCGCGACCACTCGACACCGACGCAGCGCGTGCCGTCGAACAGCAGTCGTCGCGCCTGCGCTCCCACGAGCACCCGGAGGTTGGGGTGATCGTCGACGGGATGGAGATACGCCGCCGCCGTGCTGTGGCGCACACCGTTGTCGATGTTGTACTGCATGTACGAGATGCCGTCCTGCGACACGCCGTTGTAGTCCGCGTTGAACGGGATGCCGCACTGCCCCGCCGCCTCGACGATCGACGCGTGCAGCGCGTCCGGCTCGAAGCCGCTGAGGATGCTCACCGTGCCGGGTCCCGACGGGTCCCGCCGCTCGATGCGCTCGTAGACCGGCAGCACGTCGCGCCAGGACCAGCCGTCGGCTCCGAGATAGGCCCACGTGTCGAAGTCCTGCGGCGCGCCGCGCACCCAGACCATGGCGTTGAGGCAGCTCGAGCCTCCGAGCACCCGTCCGCGCGGCCACGGCAGCCGGCGGCCGGCCGCGTGCGGCTGCGGCGTCGTCTCGTACGCCCAGTCCTCCTCGCCGAGCCAGAGCTCGTGCACGCGGCGCGGATCGTGGATGGCCGGATTCGTGTCCTGGCCGCCCGCCTCCAGCAGCAGCACGCGCACGTCGCCGCGGTCGACGAGCCGCCGCGCCACCACGGCTCCGGCCGAGCCGCTGCCGACGACGATCACGTCGGGAGAAAAGTCCATCGCCACGGGGTCCATCGGCACGGGGGAAGCCTACGCAGTTCGGTCGGCGCGGGAAACCCGCAGCGGGATCGGCGGGGCCGCTGATGGGAGCGGCGCCGGGCGGACACAGGCTCCGGGTACACCCTTCGCCGGGAGGCCTGCCATGAACGCCCTCATCCTCTACGACTCGAAGTTCGGCAACACCGAGCGGATCGCCGAGACGATCGCGCTCGCCTTCCAGGAGGCCGTGCCGACGCGCCTGTCCGCGATCGAGGACGTGCCCGATCTCGCCGCGGCGCTCGACGACGTGGACGTGCTCGTCGTCGGCGGCCCGACGCAGATGCACGGCGTCAGCGTGGGCCTACGCCACATGGTCGAGGCCCTCTCCGACGGGTCCCTGAAGGGCGTGCGCACCGCGGCGTTCGACACGCGGCTGCACGGGATGAAGCTCGTCACCGGCTCGGCGGCCGTCCGGCTCGAGCGCCTGCTCCGCCGCCGCGGCGCGTGGCTCGTCGTCCCGCCGGCCAGCTTCATCGTCGAGAGCCGCGAAGGCCCGCTCCAGCCGGGCGAGGTCGAGCACGCCAACGCCTGGGCGGCCGAGGTGATGCACGCCGTCGGGATCCGCGCGCCGGCGCACGCGCACCTGCCGGTCTAGCCGGTCCGGTCTAGCCGGTTCGACGGCGCAGCGTCGCGGCGCCGAGCGCGAGCGCGAGCACGATGCAGCCGCAGACGACGGCGACGTCGACGTAGAAGCGCGCGTCGAGCGTGCCCGCCGCCGTGTGCGCGAGCGCGTCGTACGCGTACGTGAGCGGCAGCACCGCCGAGATCCACCGCAGCCAGGTGGCCATCTCGTCGCGGGCCACGAACAGGCCGCAGAGGAGCATCTGCGGGAAGACGACCGCCGGCATGAACTGCACCGCCTGGAACTCCGTCTGCGCGAACGCGCTGACCAGCAGCCCGAGCGTGCTGCCGAGCACCGCGTTCGCGACGGCGAGCACGACCACGAGCCATTCCGGGCCGGCCACCTGCAGGCCGAGCAGGCCGAAGGCGAGAAGCGAGACGACCGTCGCCTGGACGACGGCGACGAGTGCGAACGCGATGCCGTAGCCGGCGAGGAGATCGAACTTCGCGAGCGGCATCGTCATCAGCCGCTCGAGCGTTCCGGTCGTCCGCTCGCGCAGCATCGTGATCGACGTGACGAGGAACATCGTCACGAACGGGAACAGGCCGAGCAGCGGCGCGCCCGCGTGCTGGAACACAAGCGAGTTCCGGCCGAACAACTGCTGCAGCAGCGTCTGCAGCACGCACGGCACGAGGATGATCAGCGCGATCGTGCGCGGGTCGCGGCGGAGCTGCTGGAGCACGCGGCGCGCGACCGCCCAGGTGACGCGCGGCGTCACGCGGCCGCCTCCACGAGCCGCAGGAAGGCTTCGTCGAGCTGCTGCTCGCCCGTCTGTGCGCGCAGCTCGTCCGGCGTCGCCGTCGCGAGCAGCGTCCCCTCGCGCAACAGCAGCAGCCTGTTGCAGCGGTCCGCCTCGTCCATGACGTGACTCGAGACGAGCAGCGTCGTGCCGCGGGCGGCGAGACGGTGGAACAGCTCCCAGAGGTCGCGGCGCAGCAGCGGGTCGAGCCCGACCGTCGGCTCGTCGAGCACGAGCAGGTCCGGCTCGCCGAGCAGGGCGCTCGCCAGCGACACGCGGGCGCGCTGGCCGCCCGACAGCCGGTTGACGATCCGGTCGCCGTACTCCTCGAGCGAGACGTCGGCGAGCGCGCGCTCGACGGACGCCGGCGGCTGCGCCAGGACGCGTGCGAAGAAGCGGAGGTTCTCCCGCACGCTGAGGTCGCCGTACACCGACGGCGCCTGCGTCATGTAGCCGACGCGGGAGCGGAGCACCGGCGATCCGGCCGGCTCGCCCAGCACCTCGACGCGGCCGCCGGCCACCTCCTGGACGCCGACGATCGCGCGCATCAGCGTCGACTTGCCGCCGCCGCTCGGCCCGAGCAGTCCCGTGACGGATCCGCGCGGAACCTCGCAGCTCAGCTCCGGCAGGACGTCGACGCCGCCGCGGACGACGTGCAGCCGGTCGACCCGGATCGCCGCGTCGCTCACCCGGGCAGCCAGGTCGCAGCGAGGAACGAGTCGCCGGCGAGCAGCGCGTGCAGGGTCGCGTGCGTCGACGGCCCCATCTCGAGCGCGTCGGCCTCGTCGCGCGTGAACCAGCCGACGTCCTGGGTCTCGTCGTCGTTCGGATGCGGCTCTCCCTCGCGGACGATCGCGTCGAAGATGGTCACGACCCACCCGGCGTCGTCGCCGTTCGCGTACGTGACGCGGTACTCGGGCCCGCTGAAGACGCCGGCGATCCGTACCGGGTCGACGAGCACACCCGCCTCCTCCCAGCACTCGCGCCGCGCCGCGTCGGCAGGCGTCTCGCCGGGGTCGACTGCGCCGCCCGGCAGCATCCAGTGCCCCTCGACGTGCTGGACGAGCAGGAGCCGGCCGTCGTCGTCGCGGATGACGCAGGCGACCGACGGCATGAACAGGAGCTCGTTGCCGATCAGCCGCCGCAGCCCGCGCACGTAGTCGGACATCCCCATGCGCCTGAGCTTATTAGGCTAGTCGGGTGGTCCCGCTCTTCACCGCAGAGCATGTCTACGCGGCCGTCCCGCCCGTGCGCGCGGTCGACGCGGTGCGCGACGCGTTCGTCGCGTACGCGCGCGGCGAGTGGACGATGCCGCCGAAGGTGTACGTCGCCGCGTATCCGGCCGGCGACTTCCGCGCGATGCCCGCGCTCGGCGGCGGCCACGCGCTGTTGAAGTGGGTGACGTCGTTCCCCGGCAATCCGGCGAAGGGGCTGCCGACGGTGATGGGCGTCGTGCTCGTGTCCTCGGCGGAGGACGGGCGGCTCGTCGCGATGCTCGACGCGGGCGCGGTGACGGCGGTGCGGACGGGTGCAGCGGCGGTGCTGGCTGCGGAGGTGCTCGGCCGCGACGACGCGGAGTCCGCCGCAGTCGTCGGCGCCGGCGTGAACGGCGAGGCGGCCGCGCGCACGTTCGCAGCGCGCGGGCGCGCGCCGCTCGTGTGGGATGTCGACCCGGCGCGCGCGGCCGCCGTCGCCGAACGGGTCGGCGGCCGCGTCGCGGCAAGCCGCGCGGAAGCGCTCGCCGCGGATCTGCTCGTAACGGTGACCCCGGGCCGCGAGGTGCTCCTCCCCGAAGGCTCGCTGCGCCCGGGACAGCACGTCTCGCTGATGGGCGCCGACGGCCCCGGCAAAGCGGAGATCGCGGTCGCGGAGCTCGCGCGAGCCCACGTCTTCTGCGACGACTGGGAGCAGGCGAGCCACGGCGGCGAGTGCGCCGCCGCCGTCGAGGCGGGAGTGCTGACGCGCGAGGACGTGACGGAGATCGGCCGCGTGCTCGACCGGCGACGCGGACGGCCGCCGCGACCCCGACGACATCACCGCCTTCGACTCGACCGGCCTCGCGCTCCAGGACCTCGCGGTCGCGCTCGTCGCGCTCGAGCACGCGAGCGAGCTCGACCTGCCGACGATCGACCTCTGATCGGTCCGAGCGGTCGCGAAGTCAGAGCCCTGCGAGCAGGTCGCGCAGCGTCGTGGTGTAGGTGTCGAGCGCGGTGCGGCCCTGCCGCGTGAGCCCGACCGACGTGCGCGATGCCACCCCGTTCCCCGTCTTCTCGGTGTCGATGTAGCCGGCGTCCTCGAGCTTGCGCAGGTGCGTGATCAGGTTCCCCGGGGTCAGGCCGATCATGTCCTGCAGCCGGGTGAACGAGAGCGTGTCGCCGTCGGGCAGCGCGGCCAGCGTGGCGACGATCCGCAGCCGCGCCGGCACGTGGATGAGCGGGTCGAGCTCCTCCGCGGTCATGCGCGCACGCTCACGCGCGGAGCGCCCAGAACTGGGCAGCCGTGCGAACGAGGAGCGTCACGGCGAGGCCGATGCCGACGACCGCCCATACGTCGACCGGGCCCGCGAAGGCGCCGATTGCACCGATGACGACGGCGGCAAGCGCGAACACGGCCCAGGGCCAGTTCTCCTTTGCAGCCGAGTAGGTCGCCGCGGCCCCGCCGACGATGATCAGCGGCGCCGCCGCCGGGTAGATGCCGTAGACGATCGAAGGGCTCGCGCCGGCGTGATGGAGCGCCCCCTGGAACACGTACACGCAGATCCAGACCGGCACGAACGTAAGGCCCTCGAGCCGCCGCCGGCGCGCCGCCGGCCCGCTGACGCCGCTCGTTGCGCGCCGCATCACGGTCGTGATCAGCACGATCCAGACGGCCAGCGTCGCGTACAGCACCGCCAGAGCCGTGCCGGTCGGGCCGGCGTACGGGTGCTGGTGGCGCACCGACAGCCAGAGCGCGCCGTAGGCGATGAGGACCACCACCACTCCGGTCAGCATGAGCAGCGGCGGCCTGATGTCGAACTGCCGCTGCGCCCGTCTCGTGGTCTGCTCGAGAAGCTCCGCCGCCTCCCTGGGATCGAGCTCTTCGCCGTCGTCGACTGTCGCGGTCTCGGTGTCGTGGTTCTCGCTCATGGCGCTCCTCCACTCCTGCCTTTGTTCTCAACTTTGTCTCACAAAGTTAGCTTACTTTGCATGACAAAGTCAAGGGTCCGCCGACGAGCGTTGCTAGGAGAAGCGCGCCGGATCGAACAGCTCGAGCTGCGGCGACGTCTCGCCGAGGATCGCACCGGCGACGAGCCGTCCGCACGCGAAGCCGAGGACGTTGCCGTGGCCGGAGTAGCCGCCGGCGACCCAGACCTCGTCGCGGCCGGGAACGCGGCCGACGAGCGGGAGCATGTCCTGCGTCAGCCCGAAGATGCCGGCCCAGCGGTGCGAGATCCGCGGCGGGCCGCCGACGAGCTCGGCGAGGAACCGCTCGAGCGACGCCTGGATCGTCGGCGTCGTCACCTCCTCGTCCGTCAGCTCGTCGAGGATCGACACGTCGCGGAAGCCGCCGAGCAGCACGCGGCGGTCCGGCAGCTGCTGCCAGTAATCGAAGCCCTGCCGCGCGTAGTGCGGACGGTCGTAGAGCACGCGGTCGAGCGGCTCGCTGACGATCACCTGGCCGCGCGTCGGCCAGATCGCGTCGGCGAGCTCCGAGCACGAGCCCGTGGCCGTAGCCGTCGGTCGCGACGACGACCTCGATCCGCGTCGAGCACGGCGATGTCGGTAACGGCGTCGTGCTCGCGGAAGTCGACCCCGGCCTCCGCGCCGCGCGCTGCGAGCCGCCGGACGAACCGCGCCGGCTGGATCGACCCGCCGGCCGCGTGCGCGATCACGCCGTGGAAGTGACCGGCGAGCTCCCCGTCGAGACCGTCGCGCCATTCCACGTCGAAGCCGTCGGCATACAGCGCGTCGTACTCGGCGCGAATCTGGTCCCGCTCCTCCTCGTCGGCGGCGAGGCGGTAGCTGCCGACCTCGCGGAACGCGTCGCCGGCGATCTCCGCCATCGGCACGAGCTCCTCCTCGGTCCAGCGCCAGAAGATCTGCGCGCGCTCGCGCCCGTAGGTCTCGCAGGCGATGTCGTAGCGCGTCGCGCCGCCCGGCAGCGCGAAGCCGCCGTTGCGGCCGCTCGCTCCCTCCGCAATCCTGCGCGCATCGTGTACGCGCACGCGCAGCCCGGCCTCCGCGAGCCGCAGCGCCGCCGAGCAGCCGGTGACGCCCGCGCCGACAATCGCGACGTCCGCGCGCCCCTCGATCCGCGGCGTCGGCCGCGGCGGGATCTCGTCCTCGAGCCAGTAGGGGTTCACGCCGGAGCGGAGCCTACCCACCCTGCTGTGACTACGATCGCATCAGGCCGCCAACGGAAGGAGCAGCAATGGCATCGGATGCAGGGATCCACGCGGGTATCGAAGAGCTTGTCGCCGAGGAGCACGAGCTGTGGTCGCGCGAGGGCAGCGGCAACGCCACCGAGGAGGACCGCCGCCGGCTCGCGGAGATCAAGGTGTCGCTCGACCAGTGCTGGGATCTGCTCCGGCAGCGCAAGGCGCTCGGCGAGTTCGGACGCGACGAGGACAACGCGTCGGTGCGCGCGCCCAGCGTGGTCGAGGGCTACGAACAGTGAGTCGCTTCACCGACACGCTCAACGCGCAGGTCGCGAGCGAGTTCGGCGCGTCGCAGCAGTACATCGCGATCGCCGTGCACTACGACGCGCAGTCGCTGCCGCAGCTGGCCGCGCACTTCTACCAGCAGGCTGTCGAGGAACGGAACCACGCGATGATGATCGTGCAGTACCTCATCGACGCGGACGCGGTGGTCGCGATCCCCGGCGTCGCGTCGCCGCAGACCGCGTTCGACGACGACCGCGCGCCCGTCGCGCTCGCGCTCGAGCAGGAGAAGACGGTGACCGCGCAGATCGCCAACCTCGTGCAGATCGCACGCGAGGACAACGAGTACGTCGGCGAGCAGTTCCTCGGCTGGTTCCTCGACGAACAGCGCGAAGAGGTCGCGAGCATGTCGACGCTGCTGTCGGTGATCGACCGCGCCGGCGTGGACAACCTGCTGCTGGTGGAGGACTACCTGAGCCGCGCCGCAGGAGCTCCAGCGGCGGGACCGTCGGCGCCTGCGCCGCCGGCGGCCGGCGGCGCGCTCTAGGACGCGCGGTACACGCCGTCGGCTGCGGCGGCGAGTCCCGCCAGCTCCAGCTCGACCAGGGCGCGGGCGATTTCGCCCGCGTCGAGGCCGGCGCGACGGACGAGCTCGTCGGCACTTGCGGGCGAGTCGCGCAGGAGCTCGAGCAGCCGCGCTGCCGTGCCTTCAACCGTCACCGCCTCCCGCGCTGTCTCGAGCCCGAAGCAGGAGAGCACGTCGTCCGCACGCGTCAGCGGTGACGCGCCGACCTTCAGCAGGTCGTTCGTTCCGGCGCTCAGGGACGACGTGATCTCACCGGGGACCACGAACACCTCTCTCCCCTCCTCCAGCGCCAGGTCGGCGGTGATCAGCGCGCCGCTTCGCTCGCGCGCCTCGACGACGACGGTGGCCGCGCAGAGCCCGGCGACGATGCGGTTACGCGCGGGAAAACGCCACGGCGCGGGCTCGACTCCCGGCGCGTACTCCGAGACGATCAGGCCCGTCGCGGCGACCCGCTGCGCCAGCTCTCGGTGCGCTGCCGGATAGTCGCGGTCGATACCGCAGCCGAGAACCGCAACCGTCGTTCCGCCCGCTTCGAGCGCGCCGCGGTGCGCTTCCGCGTCGATGCCGCGGGCGAGGCCGCTGACGACGACGAGCCCGGCTGCGGCGAGCTCCCGCGCCAGGCTCCGCGCGACCGACGCGCCGTAGCCGGAGCAGGCGCGCGCGCCGACGATCGCCACCGCCGGACGGGACAGCAGCTCCGCGTCGGCCGCGCCGCGCACGAACAGACCGGGCGGCGGATCGTGGATCGCGCGCAGCAGCCCCGGGAACGCGGTGGCTGCTCGGCCGACGAACCTGAGCCCCGCTGCCGCGAGACGCTGCTCGTACGCGCGGCCGTCGAAGCCACGCACGTGCGCCGCGTAGCGCGCTCCCGTCGGCGGCCGGACGAGATGCGTTCCCGTCTCGGACGCGAACACGGCGAGCGCAAGGTCGCCGCTCATGCCGACAGCTCCTGCGGCACGCGGTACGCGAGCGCCTCGGCCACGTGCTCCGGGAGCACCTCGCCGGCCGCTGCGAGCGCCGCGACGGTTCGGGCCACGCGTGCGACGCGCGCGCGCCCGCGACCGGAGAGTGGCAGCCGCTCGACCGCGCGCGACAGCAGCGCATCCGCGTCCGCTGTCCGTCGCGGCGTGTCCGCAGCCAGCCGCATGCGGGCCTCGACGACGCGCGCGCGAACCGCGTCCGACGACTCTCCCGGACCCGCAGCCAGCTCGACCGCCCGCGGCCGCGGCATCGCCACCACCAGGTCGAAGCGGTCGAGGAGCGCGCGCGACAGCTTGTCCCGATACCGCGCGAGCCTCTGGCCCGAGCACGTGCACTCGGCCGCCGGATCGCCGCGCGCGCCGCACGGACACAGATTCATCGTGGCGAAGAGCTGACGGAATCGCGATCATCGGCCTCGACCCCGACACGGGGAAACTCTTCCAGCACTACTTCGACTCGCGTGGCGTCGCGCGCGTCTACGAGATGACCTTCGTCGACAAGGTCTGGAAATTCGAACGCTCTGCAGCGGCGCCCGGCTTTTCGCAGCGTTTCACCGGCACGATCGACCAGGACGGCGACACGATCACGGATCGGGGCACGGCGTCGCCGACTTCGGGATGGTCTTCGTTCTCGTAGGATGTCTTTGACCCGTTTAGACCGTCTTAGATGGTCTGCTTTCCTTGCGGTGTGGACCAGCATGGGTCGGACGTGACCGTATGTGCGTGGCACTGGCGGCTCCTTCGGCCGCGAGTCGCTGTACTTGCCGCGGGACTAGTAGGGCTCGCGCTCGTCGCGGCCGGCTGCGGCAGTCCGGCCGCGCTGTCGGTGCCGAGCGTCGGCACGAGAACCACATCGACGGCCTCGACGGTCGCCGGCTGTTCACGTAACGGGTGTTCGAGCACCGGCGCGTCGCAGCGCTTGGAGGCGCAGGCGCTGAAGTACTCCGAGTGCATGCGCGCTCATGGGCTAGCCGATTTCCCCGAGCCAACCCTCGGGCCGAATGGCCTACCCAGTTTCAGTATGAATGACTCTGGCGACCTCAACCCGCAGTCGCCACAGTTCCAAGCCGCGAAGGACGCCTGCAAGAACGATCTACCCAACCTTGGGGCGCCACCCACCCAGCAGGACGAGGTCAGTGCGGCACTCAAGTACACCCAGTGCATGCGCTCCCACGGCGAACCCGACTTTCCCGACCCCAACGGCCACGGAGTGATCCAGATCACCAGCACCACCGGCATCCTCGCCCCGAACTCGCCCCAGTTCCGAAAAGCCCAAACGGCCTGCCAGAGCCTTGACACCGGCTTCGGCGAGGAAGGCGTCTCCGCCAGCCCGACCAGCGGAAGCGGTTCGTGAACGCTGAGGAGCAACTCTCTGGCGTCACTAGCGCACACTCGCGCACGCGAGGTTGGCTATGAGCGAGTCGATCAGCGAGCAGCCGGGAGGCCCGGCGCGCGCCGCCGGGCCTCCCGCTCCCCCGAGCTCAGAGCGTGACGGTCCCCGTGAGCACCCGGTAGCCGGGCGACGTCACCGTCGCGGTTGCCTTTCCCGTGGTCCCAGTGCCGAAGAAAACCAAGGTGGCGATGCCTGCTACGTTCGTGGTCGCCTTCTTTCCGTTCACGAGGACGGTCGCGCCTTTCACGGGGTCGCCGGCGTCGGCGACCGTTACGTGCAGCGTCGTGTGTCCATTCTGCGTCGAAGCCGACGACGTCATCGACATCTCCGGCAGCACGCGCGCGTACGCGGCTTCCGGCTGCGGGATCGGCCCCTTGACGTTGGCGAGCTGGACGGCGAACAGGTCGAGCGGGCCGAGCCGGCCATCGCCCTGGAGCCGCCAGAGCGAGGACGCGTTCGGGTTCACGTGCTGGATGGGCTCGAAGTTCGTGACCGCCTTGTTCGAGCGCGTGACCGCGAGGCCGCCGTTCTCGTCACCCCACATCACCCAGATCCTCCCCGCGGGACCCGTGGCGACACCCATCGCCTTCGCGGTGACGCCGTTCAGCGAGCCGACGGCCACGCTTCCGCCACCGTAGCGCACGAGCCTCACATGTGTGCCGTCGGGCGTGTACGCGGCGAAGACGCCGGGGCCGGAGTCGCGTCCCGCGAGGACGAGGTTGGAGTGCCGCTGTCCGGGGACGGCCTGCGCGGCACCGATCGACGGCGAGACGCCCTGCATGACCAGCGTGTCGGCCTTGAGCGACTGCCAGCTCGCGACGACCTCGCCGGTCGCGGCGTCGACGGCGGTGTCGACGTCGACCACCGACGCGTAGGCGGGGTCGTTCGCGAGCGCGGTCGGTGAGCCAGGGCCAAGGCCTTGCTGGACGACGAGGCCTCCCGCCTGCGGGAGCGTCAGCAAGGGCGAGCCGCCGCTGATCCGCGCGGTGACGTCCGACCCGTACGCGAGCGCCTCGTTCGGCCCACTGCGCACGTCGGCCGGCGCCGACCAGGTCGTTCCGCCGTCGGTCGAGGTGATCCCCCAAACGCTCGCCGCGTTGCCGGGCGAGATCGCCCCGAAGAACGCCTCGAGGTTCCCGTTCGGGAAGGTGACGAGGCCGGGAACGCCGGCGTCCCAGCCCGATAGCGCCTGGACTTCGGGGCCGACCTTCCCAGCGGCGCTGACGGTGCGGGCGGCGAGGCCGGTGACGTGCAGGTTCCCGGTGAAGGACGGGTACACGAGCGTCAGCGTCCCGTTCGCGTTGCGGGTCATCGCGAGCTGGGGGTCGACGCTTCCCTTCAGGGTCGCGACCTTCTGGAAGGACGGTCCGGCGGTGCCGGTCGCGGGCACGGCCAGGGCGACCACGGTCGCGGCGAGCGCGACCGCGCCGGCGAGCGCTCGGGGTGTCGGCGTTCTCATGGGCGATTGCCTCCTTGTCGGTAGAGGTCTCGCGGCGACTCGGTTGCCGCGAGGATCCGTTCGAACGGGATCTGCGCCTGCTCGGCCGCGTTCCGCACCGCCTCGGGATCGCCCTCGAACCGGAAGAGGACGACCTCGTCGGTCGGCATCAAGATCGAGCCGAGATAGCGGACATCGGCGCCCGCGCGACTCAGCACATCCGCGCTCGCCGCCGCCCGCTCGTCGAGCAGGCGCAGCTCGTGCTCGTTCACGCCGGGCCAGAAGCACTCGGCGATGAAGCCCGCTACGTGTCCCGCATCCACGCGTTCGACGGTAGGGACGGCCGACGCGCGACGAAAGCGGGAAAACCCTATGGAATTGCGGCGTGACCTCCCGCGGTGAGCGCGTCCGCGAGCTGTGCGCGCGAGCGGATCCCGAGTTTTGCGTACGCGCGTGCCAGGTTCGCCTCGACGGTCTTCCGCGAGACGAACGCCTCGTCCGCGATCTCCTGGTTCGTCAGCCCTGACGCCGCCAGCTGCGCGATCCGCAGCTCGGTCGCGCTGAGCCCCGATGGCGCCGCACGTGCCCGCACGCGCTGCAGTTCGTGACGGGTGCGCTCCGCCCACATCTCGGCGCCGGTGCGCTCAAAGATCGCGAGCGCCTGCTCGAGGGCCTCGCGCGACGCACTCTTCCGCTTAAGACGGCGGCGCACCTGTCCCTGGACGAGCAGCGTTCGCGCGCGCTCGAACGGCACAGGGCAGAGGTCGTGCGCCGCAAGCGCGCGTGCGAGGACGGCGTCGGCGCCCTCGACGTCGCCGCGTGCCGCGAGGACGAGGCCGCGGCAACGCCGCGCGACGGCGACGCCCCAGGGTATGCGGGAGCGACCGGCCTGCCGCTCGAGCTCCGCCGCGAGCGCGTCGGCGCGGTCGACGTTCCCGACGGCGACGGCGGCTTCGACCGCGTCGCCGTGGATCCGCCAGATCGCGGGCTCGCGGCAGCCCGTCCGCTCGAGCGCGACGAGCGCGGCGGTGAGATGGCGGTCGGCTGCGGCGTTGTTGCCGGCGGAGAGCTCCGCGAGCCCGACGGCGCGCTCCCAGAGCATCTCCATCACGGGCTCCGACCGCTCGGACGCAGCGTTCGCCGCTTCCCGGACGGCTTCGACGTCGCCGCGATGGCCGTCGACGTACGCCTGCCAGACCCGGTTGCGGTCGGCGACGATGCCGATCTGCTCGAACGCGACGACCGTGCGTGCCGCGAGTACGCCTGCGGTCTCGAGGTCGCCGGCCCAGCACTCCGCGAGGACGCGGTTGAGAAGGATGTTCGGGAGCGACGACTCGTCTCCCTCGGCGAGCGCCGTCTCCTCGGACTCGACGAGCCGTCGCCGCGCCGCGTCGAGCTCGTCGGCGTACCGGAGCCACTGCCCGAGCTTGAACGCAACGCGCGTGTCGACCGCAGGAGGAACGTTCGCGCCTTCAAGCTCGAGCGCGCGCCCGGCCGCGGCGGCGTCGAAGCCGTCGCCGAGCAGCAGGTCCGCGCGGACCCGCGCGGCCAACGCGAGCGAGACGAGCGCCGCGTCCGGATGAGGTTGCCGTTCGAGGAGCGCGAGCGCACGGCGCGCCTCGGCAGCCGAGCGTCGCGCGTCGGTCGTGCCCGCCCACATCGCAAGCAGCGCGTGGCAGCGCCCGCGGAGGAGCGGATCGGAGACGTCGCGCAGCGCCTCCTCGGCGAGCGCGATCGCCGCGGCCTCTCCCGTCCGCCAGTACTCGACGTCCGCGAGCATCAGCAGCGCGCGAACCCTGAGATCCGAGGACGCGAACGTCCTCACCGACTCGAGCGCGTCGGCCGCACGGTTGAACTCGCCGGCGAAGAACAGATGCTCCGCGAGCTCGAGGCGCCGCTCCTCGATCTGCCGTCCGCCGTCCGCCGTCAGCTTCAGCGCGAGCGCCGCGAGCTCGGCCGCCGCATCGGGTGCGCCGCGCTCGCGCGCGAGCCGAGCCGCGGCCGACGCCGCGCCGGCTGCGACCTCATCCGATCCGTCGGCGGCGAGCGCGAGATGCCGCGCCCGCTCCTCGGGATCGGCGACGAGCTGCGCGAGCTCACGGTGCGCCTCGCGCCGACGAGCGAGCGTGGCCGCGGCGTACACCCCCGACGCGAAGAGCGGGTGCGCGAAATGGACCCGCTGCTCGTCATCGATGCGCAGGATCCCGGCCTCCTCCGCCGGAGCGAGCGCCTTGGCGTCGACGAGCCGCAGCTCCGGCCGCGCCATCGCCGCGACCCGGAGCAATGCGTCGCGGGTCTCGGCAGGCAGCGCGCGAACGCGATCGGCGACGAGCGCACGCAGGTCGTCGGACACGGCGAACGACCCGGTGCCGCCGGCGGCGAGCACACGCGCGATCTCGAGCGCGTAGAACGGGTTGCCGGCGGCGGCCCGCTCGATCCGGACGAGCGTCGGCCGCGAGAAGGTCGTCTCGAGCCGCTCCGCGAGGATGCCGTGAAGCGACGCAACCGAAAGCGCTCCAAGCCGGACATGCGCGATCCGGTCGGGCGTCGCCCCGAGCTCGGCCGAGTCGACGCCGCCGCCGCTGCGCACGGCGACCACGAGCCGCATCCACTCATCGACAACGCGACGCATGGCGAACGACACGGCATGACGCGTCGGCGGGTCGAGCCACTGCCAGTCGTCGATTGCGAGCACAACCTCGCGCTCAACCGAGAGCGCGCGGAGTAGTGACAGCAGCGCCGTCGCGACGGTCCGCTGCTGCGGCATGCGGCTGCCGCGGTCGACGCGGAGCAGCGCCAAGTCGAGCGCGTCGCGCTGCGGCGCCGGAAGCGACTCGAACACGCTCGCGTCGACTCCCTCCACGAGGTCGGAGAGACCGGCGAACGAAAGCTTCGCCTCGGCCTCCGCCGGCCGCGAAACAAGCACCAACGCGCCGCGCCGCTCGGCCGACCGAACAGCTTCCTCCCAGACGGTGCTCTTGCCGATGCCCGCCTCGCCCGTAATCGCGAGCACCACGCGACGGCTTCCATCCCCCGTCAGGAACGACTCGACAGAGGCAACCTCCTCGTCGCGCCCGACGACATTCGACACGCGGAGAGCGTAGCCGCGTTCGAGAAGACGCGGGATCGGCGGATGCCGATAGACCACGGTTTCAGGGTCGCGCATCCAGGCAGAAAGACGCCTTATCGGTCGCCCGTTAGGCCCCAGGATCGGGAACGCCGCTCAACCAAGCGGATGACTCCGATAAGTCAGCTCGTGGCCGTGGCGAAGAGCTGACGTTTCGGTACGCCGCTGAGCAGGCGGATGCTGACGCGTGGACGGACGTAGTCCGCTCAGACGTCGGCGACCAGTACAAGCGTCGACTAGCCGCCCTTTGTCACCGAATCGTTACCGTGGGGAATCGTGGATTGGTCACTTTTCCACTCTCTCAACGGTGCGCTGCGCCACCACGATGGGGGCCAGGATGCCGCCCAGATCTTCAACGCCTGGGCGATCTTCGCTCTCGTCGGGCTTGCCGGAGCGATCTGGTTCGTCGCGCGCCCGGAGGGCTCGCAGCGCTCCAAGCTCGCAGCCGTCTCTGCTGCCGCCTCGGCGGCGCTCGCCTTGCTCCTGAATGTCGCGCTCGGTCAGCTCTGGTTCCACAACCGTCCGTTCGTCGACCATCCGCGCGCGACGCTCCTGCTCGTGCCACACGCCGCCGACAACTCGTTCCCGAGCGACCACGCGAGTGTCGCCTTCGCGGTCGCATTCGCGGTGCTCGCCTTCCACCGGAAGTTCGGGCTTTTCCTGTTGCTCGGCGCAGCTGCCGTGGCGATCGATCGGATCTTCGTCGGCGTGCACTATCCCGTCGACGTTCTTGCGAGCGTGTTGGTCGGCCTCGGTTCGGCACTCGCCGTTACGACGGTCGGGCGTGCTCACGTCACCTGGGTAGTACGGCAGCTGAGCAAGCTCTCCGATCCCCTCGTTGTCAGCGCCCGCAGACGGATCGCTCCGACCCGGAGATCGTGAACGCGCGCCTCACGCCGCAGTTCGCGACGACCGCGGACGACGATAACGGAGGTTCAACCAGACGCGTCAGCGTCCGCCCCCGCGCGCACGGTCTTGCGCCGCTGCGATCTGGGGCACCTGCAGCGATCGCAAGCGGCTCGACTAGGACACCTCTCGTCAAGCCCAGGCAGCTACGCACTATCGGCCGGCGCCACGGTTGTCCGACCGGACGGCACTCGTGCCACTAGCCATCCCAAGGCGAACCCTGGCTGTGGAAGCACCGCCCCCTCTTACGGCGCCGATCACCCTGATCAGCAAGAAGAACCGTTCTCCGATCCCCGACCCGGGTGACCACCCCGACACCCCACCGGATGACGCCGAAATGAGTCAGCTCGTCGCCGTCGCGACGGCGTGCATGCTCGAGCAAGAGGACGGTGGCCCTCGGACCAGAGCTCGGGTAGTGTCCACTCGAGAAACAGCTTCACGGGCTCGACGCTGGCCGGCTGCGTCTCAGTCTGGCTCCGAGCTTTGTTGGTAGGCGACTTCCAAGTTCGCGTCGGTCGCCGTTTCGCGGTCGGCTCCGGTGATGGAGAGGTAGCCGACGAGGATGACGATGAGGACGGCGAGAACGAACGCGACCGGCCCGTCGCCGTAGCCAAGCCCGCGGCCCGCGTGCGATTTCCCCATCCAGTCGGCAAACGAGGCGCCGAGCGGCCGTGTCATGACGTAGGCGAACCAGAAGGCGAAGATGGCGTTGAGGTTGAAGAAGCGGTAGCCGATCCCGGGGATGGCGAACAGCGCCGCGAACACGAGGCCGGCTGAAAGGAAGCCCAGACCGGCGGTGTAGGCCACGAGGTCGCCGACAGCCGTCCCCATCGCGAAGGTCGCGAGAACCGCCGCCCAGTAGAACGACTCACGCCGCGGCGTGCTGATGCTGTGGATCGACAGCGTTCGCTCACTGCGGTACCAGCTCGTGAACACGACGGTCAGGGTGACCGCGAACAGAAGGGTGGAGGCGATGTAGGGGACTGCGAACTCGACGTGCAGGACGTCAGCAGCCATCGTCCCGAACACGGCGACCATCACCACCGCCAGCCAGTACGCCCAGGGCACGTAGCCGCGGACGCGGAATTGGATCGCAAGCGCGATCACGAACCCGACAAACCCGCCGATCACGGCCAGATACGGGTTGAAGCGATGGACGAGGTAATCCGAGGTCGCCTCACCCATCGCGGTCGTCAAGATCTTGATGACCCAGAAATAGACCGTGACCCTCGGAACCTTGACCACGGCCGGCACCGCTTCAACTCGGCTCACGCGCTACCGGACACACTCCCTGCCTGCCGGGATGACCAGTCGCCACCAACTCGACCGCGCGAGTCTAGCGACCCCCTCGCCGACCACCACCCCGGCCGTCGCCGCACGCTGAAGCGTTAACGCGCACAACGCGGGATCTCAACAATCCTCTCCTAGCCTGCGCCGAATGTGGTGGCTGAAGTTCATGGCGCGGCGACTCGGATGGCCACGAGCCATCGACACCGAATTCGAGTACCCCCCGGCGAAAGCGCGGCGCGCGCCCGCCGTGAGTCCACACCTCCGCGCCATCATGCGTCGCCGGTAAACCGGATCCCGACCAGCGACGGCATCCGCCGACGACGGGTAGGCCCGCTTCCTGGTCCCGTGGCATTCCCGCACACCGACCCGCGCAAGCATCGTGTCGTCACCATCCCTCGGACCGCGAACGCCGCTCGACCACGCGGATGACTCCGAATAAGTCAGCTCGTGGCCGTCCCGACAACGTGCACGCAAGGCGAGCTCTCCGACCTGCCTAAGAACATGCTGCGCCGGCGGGTGCGCATTTACTCGATGAGAGCGGTTCAGTCGGGTGTTGGTTGCTGTTTCTCGCCGTCCACGGGTGTGGTTGCGGCCTTGGTGATCGCTGTTGCGTTCTCGAGGTAATGCTTGATGGTGGTGAGTTGCTGCTCGTTGTAGGTCTGGAGGAGTTTATTCATGCGTTTGCCGAGGGCGCCGAAGACGGCGGCCTCGAGGGGTTCGAGTGTGTCTGTTGCTTCGTGCGCTCAGTTGAGACGTTGTCGTTGGCTCGCTGGCAGACAAGAGAGCCTCTGAATCCCTTGGTCACCCGAGGAGGCTTATTCGGCGAGTGCCTCGAACGGGTCGAGCGCGAGGTCGTTGACGGACTCGATGTGGCGTGCGTGGACGCGGCCGAGTCCGAGCGCGGCGAGCGCGCTGCCGATGCCGCCGCCGATCATGAGCGTCCAGATGTGTTGGAAGGTGGTGACGGTCGCGCCGCCGGCGTCGAGGAGCGCGACGAGGATCGCGATTCCGATGACTGCGGCGAGCTGGCGGAACATGGAGAAGATGCCGGAGCCGGTGGAGAAGCGGTCGCGCGGCAGTTCTGCGACGGCTGCTGAGGCGAATCCGCCGAATGTGAGTCCGACACCGGCGCCGGTGAGGAGGGTGGCGGGTAGGAACGTCGTCGCGTAGTGCGGCTCGGCGCCGACACGGGTCGCGAACAGCAGTGTGCCGAGTGCGAAGACGAGGCCGCCTGGCGCGGCGACCACGCGCTGCCCAAAGCGGTCCGAGAGCTTGCCGGCGATCGGCGAGAACGTCGTGGCCATCAGCGGTCCAGGCGTGAGCGCGATACCGGCCTTGATCGTCGAGTAGTGCCAGACGCCGGTGAGGAAGAGCGCGTTCGAGAGGAGCAGCGCGAAGAACGAGAGCGCAAAGATGAACGCACCGAGCGTCGCAACGGCGAAGGAGCGGACGTGGAAGAGCGAGAGCTCGACGAGCGGCCGGACCGAGCGTGCGGAGTGCCAAACGAACGCGGCACCGAGGATGCCGGCAGCGGCGAAACCGCCGACGACGCGCGCGCTATGCCAGCCCCACGAGCCACCCTCGACGATCGTCAGCGAGAGCGAGCCGATCGCGCCGACGAGCAGCGCGATTCCGACTGGACTTGGGAACGCTGCCGCGTGCTCCTCGCGGAGCTCGCGCAGAATCCGCCGCGCGGGCACGAGCGCGGGCAGGCCGATGAAGAGGTTGACGAAGAAGACGGCGCGCCAGTCGAAGGCCGCGATCAAGACACCGCCCAGAGCCGGTCCGGTCGCGGCGGCGACGCCGCCGGTTGCGCCCCAGAGCGCCGTCGCCGTCGCGCGCTGCTCGAGTGGGAACTCGGGAAGCAAGAGGCCGAGCGAGGTCGGGACGAGTGCGGCGGCACCGGCGGCCTGGACGACGCGCGCGGCGGTGAGCGCGCCCACGGTCGGGGCGAGCCCGCAGGCAGCTGAGGCGGCTAGGAAGAGGAGGACGCCCCCGAGGAAGATGCGTTTGCGGCCGACGCGGTCGGCGAGACGGCCTGCGGGGACGAGCAGCGAGGCGAAGACGATGTTGTAGGCGTTGATCACCCACGAAAGGTCGCCGAGGCTCGCGCCCGGGAAGGAGGCGTGAATCGACGGAAAGGCGATGTTCACGATCGTCGCGTCGAGGAAGCTCATGAAGACGGCGACGGAGGTGACGGCGAGGACCAACCATTTCCGTTGCATGATGCAACCGACCTTACCACGTTTGAGTTGCGTCACGCAACTTGCTACCCTGAGGGCGTGCTCGGACGCGACTACGAGGGCCAGAACTGCTCGGTGGCACGCACCCTGGAGCTGGTCGGGGAGCGCTGGACACTGCTCGTCGTGCGGGACGCGTTCCTCGGCCGGCGCCGCTTCGAGGAGTTCCAGGAGAGTCTCGGCATCGCCCGCAACGTGCTCGCCGACCGGCTGGCGAAGCTCGTCGAACACGGCATCTTCGAACGCGTCCGCTACCAGCAGCGCCCCGACCGCTACGAGTACCGGCTCACGCCCAAGGGCCGCGACCTACGACTCGCGCTCGCCGCGCTGATGCAATGGGGCGACCAGTACGTCTCACCCACCCCGCCACGCCTGCTCCGCCGCAAGTCCGACAGCACCCCGGTCCACGTCGCCCTCGTCGACGCCGACGGAACTGCCGTCGAGCCCACCGACGTCGAAAACGTCGCCGCGTGAATTAGCACGACAAACAAATCGAGTCCCGGTGAACCTGCTCAGCCCCGAGGGCACTGATCACTTCTCGGGCGTGAAGCCGCCGGCTTCGGTTGTGCGTGTCTCACGTTCCGTTTAGGACGTTCATCGTCCAAGTCAGGGCGTAGTCGGCGACGTGCTCCCATCCGGGTTCGCCGAGTGTGTAGTGGGATCGATCAGGGCACTCCCTTGTACGCGGTCAGTGCATCCGATTTCCGGAACAGCGCCGGCTTGACGTCGGCCTGTCTCCTCGTCGACATACAGCTCTACCCCTTCAGTGCGCTCCTCAGAACGCGCGCGGGCAGGCGTGCGGGGTTGTTCTCGACCAGTCGCATAGGCTTTACGCCAGCACCTGAGCCCGCGCCCCAGCAGAGTTATGCCCGGACGTATCTGATGTGAGTCACCCCAGGCGCATCGACCGACTCGACCTGCGCGAGCTTCGCATCTCCGACGTTTTCGAACAGCCGAGCGCCGCCTCCGAGCAGGATCGGGACGACCGAGAGGACGATCTCATCGAGCAGACCCTTTGCGAGGTATTGCTGCGCGACCGACGCCCCGCCCCCGAGAGATACCTCCTTCTGACCGGCTGCGGCGCGCGCCTGGTCGCGCGCGGACTCGATCCCGTCCGTGACGAAATGGAACGTCGT
Organism: uncultured Actinomycetes bacterium; assembly: GCA_963761665.1. GTDB lineage: Bacteria > Actinomycetota > Thermoleophilia > Gaiellales > Gaiellaceae > Palsa-739. Next base: position 33,075 of record CAVXHM010000005.1, on the reverse strand, counting down.
TCCGCCCTGCATCTCCAGCGGTTCGCGCAGATGGTTTGTGAGGACGAAGACGGGATGGTGGAAGGGCGGATTGTCTCCGCACCAACCCTTCCACGACTCCTCCCACGCTCCCGGGCCGCCACCGAACATATTCCGGCCCATGACGGTCGCGCCGGCGACGCCGAGGATGCCCTCCGCGAACGGCGTGCTCGCATTGACCTCGCCGCCTTCCTCGCCGTGACCCTCACGGAACACCTTGAGCGGATACAGCCAACCGTGGAGCTTCTCACCGCCGACCCCGAGCGGATGCTCGAGCGACTGGTCCGGGCCGGCGACGAAACCGTCGATCGACATCGTGATGTTCAGCTTCAGCTTGCTCATCGATCCTCCCCTGTCGACATGTTCGTAAGACCGCCCAGCGCGTCAGGAGTCATCGGTCCAACGCGGGACCTTGATGAAGCTAGCGATAACCAGCTCAATGCAACCGCCAGCGTCCTCATGCGCCGCGAGAGATCGGATACTCAGAAACCGACGGTGGTCGTCGGTCTTCGTCGCTACTGACCCGGACCCGTCTCTCCTAGACATCGACTCTCGCCGGATTTCGCTCGCTCGTCCGCGGGCGCGGACGAGCAGGCGTGCGCACATACTTTGGACCAGTCTCACCGGCTGTTCGACGGAAGCACACTTTCGCGGCGATGAGCTCGAGGAGGAGGATGTTGAGTTCGTCGGCGTGCGTACGGCCGATGTTGTCTGGGCGGCCTCGACGGGACGAGCGTGCAATGGGCGACCTGCGCCGGCAGCCGTGCCGCGGTTTGGATAACCGTTGCTGCCTATCCGCTTAGTGGGACGCCGAACGCTGCATACATGGCGTAGAAGGACCACACGCCGAGACCGAATATCGCCGTGATAAAGGCGGCTGAGGTCAGGCCGGCTCGCCATTCACGGCCGGGAATCCTGGTCACCAGCCATGCGCCGAGCAGGGCGATCGGGCCGATCGCCGGGACGTAGAACCTGACGACCTGGACGGTGACACTGGTCGGGTCGGTCGTCCAGGTGTACGCGGAGTAGAGGCCCCAGATTGCGAACCACGACGCGGCGAGGGCGGCGCCGACCGAGAGATCGCGACGGGCCAACGCGCTCGGCCTGGCCGCCGATCCGGCGGAGCACCAGCCACCGCACGATGATCCACGCCAGCGCTATCAGTCCGAGCGCCAGCATCGGCATGGCCTGCATCAGGTGCGGGGGCATGAGGCGCAGATTCGGCCCGATCGCGCCGAGGGCGAATGTGACCTCGCCGGGCTGGTACCCGGTCGTCAGCGGGCCGCCGTAGACCAGGTCGTCGAAGATGGCCACGCAGGCGCCGAAGGCGGCCACCGAGGCAAGCCACCAGCACAGCGTGCCGAGGGGCAGTCTTGCGGCTCGCAGCCGCCAGGCCACGATCACGGCCACGACGGCGCAGCCGAGGATCACGATGTTGGTGTAGCGGACGAAGGTCGCGATCTCGATCGCTAGCGAATCCGGCGAGGCCGGCCCAGGTGCGCCGCCGGGAACTGGCGTCGGTTGCCAGCACCGCCCACAGCAGCGCCCCAGAACCGGCCGCGATGAGCGAGGCGTCGGTGAACGTCGGCATGTAGTCGCGCCAGGCGAAGGCCAGCGCGGCTCCGGATGAGCAGTACAAGCCGACCGCTGCGAGGCCGCCGAAGCGCCCGAGCCAGCGCCGGGCGCCAATGAAGAGGCCGAGACAAGCGAGTGCTCCGTAGAACAGTGGCGCCCAGCGGATGATGCCGAGCTTCTCGAATGGCGCCGCCAGGAACGGATACCCGGGATCCTTCTCGCTGATGTACCGCCCGTTGGCGAGTTCGACCCATTGGTTCGGGGGGGCGGCCGGGTTGTCGCCCAGCTTCCGTGCCAGTGTTTCTGCCTGAGCGGTTGACAACGTCAGGAAGTGCCCTTCGGTCACCGCCACGATCGATGCGCGGTAGGCGCCGTCATCAGGCTCTGCGGTCTGGGGCGCGACGGACAGGACCACGGCGCACAGCGCCGCGAACGCGGCAATCGCGAGCGCGGCTTCCACCCATGCCGTTCGGACGCCGCGTCCCGTCGCCCGGCGCTGACCCGTCGGCGCGGCCGGGCAGCACTACCTCGTCGCGGCTAGCGCTCGCGGACAACGCTTCGCTGGGTCGTTGGCTCCCCGCCTGACGTGATGATCCGGGCCACCGGTAGGTTGTTCATGCGTCTAGTTCTACGCCCGAGCGGATGACATCAGCGCTACGTGCGATGTCGAACGGATGTCATGTCGAGCAGCGCATACTTGGGCGGATGCGGGTGTTCGTGGTCGAGGACCATGCGACCCTTGCCGGCCGGATCGCTCAGGGGCTGCGTCAGGTCGGGGATGGCGGTGGACGCCGTGTACGACGGTGCGGCGGCGTGGAAGCCGCCGCGCAGACGGCGTATGACGTGATCGTGCTCGACCGTGACCTGCCGCTTGTGCACGGTGACCAGGTGTGTCGGAGGCTCGTCGGCTCCGGCCCGCGGATCCTCATGCTCACCGCTGCCGCTCAGGTCGAGGATCGGGTCGATGGCCTGGAGCTGGGCGCGGACGACTACCTCGGCAAGCCGTTCGTGTTCGCCGAGCTCGTCGCTCGCGTGCGGGCGCTCTCGCGCCGTGCGCCGTCCGCGCCGCCGGTCATGCGCCGAGGCGACCTTACTGTCGACCGCGCCCGGCACCGCGCCAGCCGCGGCCAGCGACCGTTGTCTCTGACGCGCAAGGAGTTCGGGATCCTGGAGATGCTGCTGGCCGCCGACGGTGCCCTCGTTAGCGCGGAAGAACTGCTCGAGCACGTGTGGGACGCAGAGGTCGACCCGTTCAGCAACATCGTCTCCGTGACGATGACTCGGCTTGCGGCGCAAGCTCGGCGAACCACCGCTGATCGAAACCGTGATCGGCAAGGGATACCGGATGTGAGCCGCCGCCCGCGGCTGACCGTTCGCGCCCGCCTCACCCTGCTCTACACCGGCCTCTTCGCCGTCTGTGGGGCGATCGTCGTCGCGGTCAGCTACATCCTGGTGGCGCGGCTCGAGCCGCAGGGCCAGAGCCAGCAGGCTCCGGCCACGTTCCTGGCGCGGTGCCGCTCCGAGCAACTGAGCGACCATCCCAACGACCGCCTCCTTGCCAAGTGCAACGCGTACTTCCAGCTTCAGGGCGCGCGGCACCAGCGCGACGTCACCCTCTCGCATCTCCTGCAGTACTCGCTGATCACGCTTGCCGTGGTCATCGCCCTCGCCGCGGTTCTCGGCTGGATCGCTGCGGGGCGGGCGCTGCGCCCCGTGCACAGGATCACCGCCGCCGCCCGCGCCGCTTCGGAACGCAACCTATCGGCGCGGGTCGCGCTGCGTGGTCCCCGCGATGAGCTCCACGAGTTGGCCGAAACCTTCGACGAGATGCTCGATCGGCTCCAGGCCACGTTCGAGGGCCAGCAGCGTTTCATCGCCAACGCGTCCCATGAGCTGCGCACTCCGCTCGCCGTCATGCGCACGACGGTCGACGTCGTGCTCGGCAACCCCGACAGCACGCCCGACGACCTGCGCGGCATGGCGGCCGACATCCGCGCCGCGGTCGACCACGCCGAGCACCTCATCGGCGCGCTGCTCATCCTCGCGCGCAACGAGCGCGGGCTTACCGTCCACGACGAGGTCGACCTAGCCACCGTCGCCGAAGACGTCCTCGACACCGCCGGCCCGTACGACCGGAGAGTGCACGCCACGCTCGAGCCCGCCGTCATATCGGGCGACCCGGTGCTGGCCGAACGCCTCATCGCGAACCTCGTCGACAACGCGGCCCGCTACAACGCCGCCGACGGTGACATCTGGATCAGCACCCGCACCGCGGCGGGCAGCAGCGAGCTGACCGTGGCCAATACCGGCCCGCTCATCAGCCCGGCGGATGCCGACCGCATCTTCCAGCCGTTCCACCGGCTCGACGACCGCACCTCCCATGACGGGCTCCGGACTCGGCCTCACCATCGTCGCCTCCATCGCCACGATCCACGGCGGCACCGCCACCGCCCGCCCTCGCAACGGCGGCGGCCTGTCCGTCACGGTCACGATCCCCTCTGCCGGCATCCCGGCCCAGGGCAGGAAGGAATAAAGGGAAGCGGTCGCCTGACAACCCTGCACGGGCAGGAGTTCATCGTGGCGATCAGTCGAAGTCATCTGATCGAACCCAGCTCGCCCGTGAAAGCCGGATGACGCCGAATAAGTCAGCTCGTGGCCGTCGCCAAAACTTGAATCTTCGCGAGGCATCGCTCGCCCAAGCGAGGGCGATCGCCTTCGAGCGATACAAATTGCCGAAGTTAGATCGTGAAGCTGCGACTTTGAGGCCACTCCTCCTCGAAGGAGGCCCGGATGACCTACTCAGCCGTCCGCAAGCTGTCGAGGCAGGTCATCTAGGTCGGAGTCACGTATCTGACGTCGACCCTTTCGATTGTGCCGTTGAACTTGAACGGTTTCTTGTCGTAGTAGTCGGGCGAGACCGCCGACCCGAGCGAGATGCCGATGTCGAGGCACTCGGTGGCGCTGAATGCGATCGGGCAGCTGATGGGCACCGTGCCTTCGGCGACGAGGGTGCCGTTCACCTTCATCGCGACGTTGAGCGGCCCGCGTGGCGGCTGTTTCGGATCGACGAGGTTCGTCTCGATCTCGATTGTCGCCTCGCCGGGCGGGAGCGCTTCCTCGGCACGGATCTTCGTGCGCTGGATCTCGAACAGGTTGTACTCGTAGCAGAGGACGCCGTTCTCGACGAAGCAGGTGAGACCGCCCGCGAACCCGCCCAGCTTGTACAGCACGCCGTTGGCGTCGGCGGGGATGTCGGCATCGATGGTGACGACGTTGGGCCGGGTGCCGAGTTTCGGGGCGGTGAACTCCGGGATGCGGACGCTGTCGCCGAAGAACGTCCACTCCGTGTACGGCGGCGCCGGCACGTACTCCGGGTGAAAGAGCAGAACCCAGAACCCTGCGCCGATCGGCAGCGCATTGTTCCTCGTCGCTTCGACCAGCCAGAGCTCCTGCAGCTGCGCCAGCTTCTCGGGCATCTCCGCCGCGAGGTCGTTCGCCTGCGTCCAGTCCTCGTCCAGGTTGTACAGCTCCCACGTGTCCTTATCCGGCGTCCACTCGAAGATGCCGGGCGGCAGTCCCGTGACCCAGGGCGCGCGCGGGCCCATCGTGCCGGCAAACCAACCCTTGTGGTAGATGCCGCGGCTGCCGAGCGTGTCGAAGTACTGCGTCTGTAAGCGACCTTCGGCGGTCGGATCGTCAAAGGTGTAGGCCAGGCTCACTCCGTCGATCGGGTCCTGGGGAACACCGTTGACCTCCCGCGGCGGCGTGATGCCGAGAAGCTCGTAGATCGTCGGGACGATGTCGTTGCAGTGATGGAACTGCGAGCGTGGCGTGGCGTCGGGCTTGATCCGTGCCGGCCAGCGGACGCCCATCGGGTTGCGCATTGCCCCGAGGTAGCCGGGGATGCTCATCGTCCCCTTGTACGGAGTCGCGCCCGCCCAGGCCCAGCCCGAGTGGTAGATCGGATCGGTCTTCGGCCCGCCGATCGCGTCGAGGCCGCCGATCTCCTCGAGTGCCGCGAGCTGCTGCTCGATCGTGTACGGGATGCTGTTGTGCGCCAACAGCTCGCTGATCGTGCCGCGCTGACCCTGCGCCGACGGACCATCGTCGCCCCAGATGTAGAAGATCAGCGTGTTGTCGCCGTAAAGCTTCTCGAGCTCGTCGACGATCCGCCCGATCTGAAAGTCAGCGTGCTCGGCGAAGCCGGCGAGGTTCTCCATCAGGCGCGCCTGGAACGGCCGCTCGTTCTCGGGGATGCTCTCCCAGGACGCCATCTCCTCGTGCCGCGGCGTCAGCTGCGCATCGGCGGGAATCCAGCCCTTCTCCTTCGCGCGCGCGAAGACCCGCTCACGGTAGGCGTCCCAACCGTCGTCGAACTTGCCCTTGTACTTGTCGGACCACTCCTTAGGCGCATGGTGCGGGCCGTGGATGGCGGCGGTGGCCCAGTACATGAACAGCGGCTTGTCCGGCTGCAGCGTCTTCTGCCTGCGCATCCAGGCGATCGTGTCGTCCGCCAGATCCTCCTCGAGGTGGTAGCCCTCCTCCGGCGTCCTCGGCGGCTGCACGTAGTCCAGGTTCCGCACCAGGGTCGGCTCCCAGCACGACGTCTCCGCGCCGAGGAAGCCGTAGAAGTGCTCGAAGCCGATGCTCGTCGGCCAGTTGTCGAACGGACCGACCGGGGTCGCCTCCTCGGCCGGCGTGTTGTGCCACTTGCCCCATGCACCAGTGGCATACCCGTAGTGCTTCAGCACGTCCGCCACGAGCGCGCAACTCTTGGGAATCCGCCCGTAATAGCCCTCCCAATCATTCGCGAACTCGGGGATGATCCCGTTGCCCGCGCGATGATGGTTGCGTCCGGTCAGCAGTGACGCTCGCGTCGGCGAGCACACCGACGTCGTGTGAAACCGGTTGTAGGCGATCCCCTCCCCGACGATCCGATCCATCGTCGGCGTGTTGATCTCGCCGCCGAACGTCGACGGGTGGCCGGGACCACTATCGTCGATCATCACGATCAAAATGTTCGGAGCATCGTCCGGAAGCCGGCGCGGCGTCACACGCGGCTCGTACGTCGACTCCTGCATGGTGCGCCCCGCGACACTCGCCGACGGCGTCGGCGGAAACGGAAGCGACTCCTGCTTTTCCACTACCCCATCCTCCTCGCGAGTTCACGCATTCGATCTCCCAGTGTCCAAGGCAGCGCGTCGTCACCGGGGCACCGCTTGGATCTGTGCTTTACGCAGATGCTCCCCCTCTGCGCAGACGGGTCGTCCCGATGATCGAGGACTGGCCTCCCACGGTACATCGTCCCGTGTGGGTGATCCGGAGTGAGCACCTCGACCCGCCGAGCCTTCCGTCAGGCTATCGCCACAGGAGAGTTCTCGGCGCGAACGAAAGGAGAGCCGGCCGGATAGCTGTCCGCAGTAGCGGAAAGCGAGGGCGAACCCGATGGACATGAAAACGTGGGACGTCTACGTCGTCCTCGACCTGTTCCTCCTGTTGTTGATCGGAGTCGGCCCGAAGATCGCTCTGGTGCCCTTCCTCGAAGTGACGAAGGGCATGGACGAGAAAACGAAGAGCCTGGTGACGCGCAAGATGCTCACCACGGCCGCAACAGTTGCCGTCGTGCTCGTCGTTCTCGGGGAGGCGTTGCGGCGCCTGCTGCATTTCTCAACCGGTGCATTAGGGATCGCCGGCGGGCTCGTGCTCGTGATCATCGCCGTCTCGATGATCCTCTCGCCCAGTGAGCCCGAGGAGCAGCTGTCGTTGCAAAGGAAGGATCCATCTCAGCTAGCGGTCTTCCCGCTCGCTGTGCCCTACCTCTTGAATCCCGCGGGGATCGTCGTGCTCGTCACGGAGTCGGCGGAGGCCGGCTCGGTCGCCCACCTCGGGATAGTTCTTGCGTTGCTCGCACTGGTGCTGGCACTCGACATCGTCGTGTTCCGCTGGGCAAATCGGGTGAACGAACACCTGGACGAGAGCCGGATGCTAGTCACGGAAAAGGTGTTCGGCTTCCTGCTCGCGGCACTCGCGGTCGAGCTCGCCCTCAACGGGCTCGCAGACGTGGGCGTTATCCATCTGAACGCCCACTAAGAAGCTCTAACTGAATGACGTTGTCTCGATTCGGCGCCAGCAGATCAGGCAGCAGGCGAGGTCGAGGAACGCTTCGTGGGTTTCGTGGTCGGCGGTCGGTGCGGAGGAGCAGTCGGCGGCGGTTGTGCGAGCCAGGCGAAGGTTCGTTCGACGACCCAGCGGTCGCGTCCGAGCCCGGAGCCGTGTCCGGTTTGGCGTCTCGCGATCACCGGCTTGATGCCTCGCTGCCGGACGAGCCGGCGGTACTTGTCGTGGTCGTAGCCGCGGTCAGCGACGACGCTGTCGGGCCGCTGTCTCGGCCGGCCGACGCGGCCGCGCACCGGTGGCACCCGGTCGAGCAGCGCGAGCAGCTGGGTGATGTCGTTGCGGTTTCCGCCGGTGAGCGTCCACGCCAGCGGGATGCCGCTGCCGTCTACGAGGAGATGCTGCTTGCTGCCCCGACGGCCCCTGTCGACCGGGCTGGGACCCGTTTGCGAGCCCCCTTTTTCGCTTGCACATGGCTGGAGTCGGCGATCGCCCGCGACCACTCGATCTCACCCGCTGCGTGCAACTCGGCGAGCAACAACTCGTGCAGCCGCTGCCAGACACCCGCCTGCTGCCACGCTCGCAGCTTCCGCCAGCACGTCATCCCGCAGCCGAAGCCGAGCTCCTGCGGCAGATGCTCCCAGCCGATCCCGGTGTGCAGCACGAACAAGATCCCCTGCAACGCCAGCCGATCATCAAACGGCTTCCGACCCGGATAGCGGAAACGCCGCTCCCGCTTCGGCAAAAGCGGCTCGACCCGCTCCCACAGCCCATCCGACACATCCCACGGCTTCGTCCGCATCGACATCCCCTCCAAGCTTGAAGACGGATGCCGACGGATTCGCTACCGCCGAACGGGTCCCTTCATTCAGTTAGAGCTTCTAAGCCGCCAGCGGCGAGCCCTCGCCGGCACCGATCAGCTACGGGTAGACGGATGATGCCGAATAAGTCAGCTCGTGGCCGTCGCGATGGCGTGGGCGCATACGGGACTAGGTCGCTATTGGTCTGCCTTCGCGAGACACGAACCGGAGTCATGTGCCCCCCTTCGTTTTGCAAGGGGAGTGTGCGGGTTGGTCTTGGGGGTGGTGGTGGCGCCGTCGCTGGTGTTGCTGCTGGCTGGGACGGGTCGCGGCCCCAGACGTGGATCTTCGTTGCGTCGACGCCCTTGCAGAGGCGAACGTTTGCGTCACGATGCACGCATGAAGCTGCAACGCGAGCGACTCTCGGGCGAGATCCTGGAGCCGGGTCGCGGCGCTCGACGCACACGGCTCCCGCTCGAGATCCGTTGGGACCCGCTCACCGGGCAGAGCTGCCGGCTCCTGCCTGAAGGCAGCCTGCCGCCGCCAGAACAACAGGACCTTGCGACGCTCGCCGACCAGACCCGCCCGACCTGCCCGTTCTGCCCGGAACGCATCGAAGAGGTGACGCCTCGCTTCCCGCCCGAGGTCTGGCCCAAGGGACGGATCCGCCACGGCGAGGCGCTGCTCTTCCCGAACCTCGTCGCGTATTCGAAGTGGAGCTCCGTTTCCGTCTACTCGCCCCGGCGTCACCTGCTGCACCTCAGCGAGCTGACACCGAAGCTGATCGCCGACAACCTCATGGCGCAGGTGCTGTTCGCACGGGCGGCGCTTCAGCACGATCCCTCCTCGAGCTGGCTGACTGTCAACGCCAACCAGCTACCGCCGTCAGGTAGCTCGGTCTTCCACCCTCACCTCCAGGGGTCGGCGAACCCCACGCCGACGACGGTTCAGCGTCTGCTCGCCGACGGCGGGTCGACCCGCATGCGCGAGTACGTGGAGCTGGAGCAAGAGTGCGGCGAACGGCTGATCGCCTCGACCGGGCGGGTCGAATGGATGGCAGCCTTCGCGCCGGTCGGTCCGGCCGAGCTCCGGGCTTTCATCGCCGGCGCCGCCTCACCCGAGGAGCTCGACGAACCTGTCGTCGCGGAACTCGCCGACGGCCTCTCGCACGCGCTTCGCCTCTACGCGTCGCTCGGATTCCAGAGCTTCAACCTCGCCCTCTACGGCATCCCCACAACCCAACCCGGCTCGCTGCTCCTACTCCGAGTCGTCGCGCGCGCCTACTTCGGACCGTTGCTGCGCTCCGACGCAATGTGGAGCGAGCGACTGCACTGGGAAGCCGCGACCGACCTCGCTCCCGAAACGGTAGCCCAACACGGACGAGACCTCTTCCCCCCAACCTCATCCCAGAAGGATCAGCCCGAATAAGTCAGCTCGTGGCCGTGGTGGCTATCTGTCTCTACGGTGGAGGTGGCGATTGTCGGGACGTGCAGCGTTGGCGAACCGGGCGTGCTGAAGAAATGCTTCCGGTCCTAACGATAGACGCGATCGCGTACGAGTTGCACGACGAGGCGCAACTCGTGCTCGCCCAGGAGAGGTTCGATTGTGCGTGCGATCCCGGGCTGTCCGCTGATTTCTAGCCGGTCACCGACCTCGAGCTGGTCGTCACGAATGAGATGCCCTGTGGCGATCACCTCGTCGCCGCGGCGAAGCTCATAGCGATAGTCGACCGCAGCCACAGACAGGCAGGACGATACGTGTACCACGCGACGGACGAGCTCTAAGCCCTCCTGGCCCGGGCGGGCGGGCGGGCGTGCGGCCCTTCCGGATCACCCAGTAGGTGCGGCCGAAGTGCTCCTCCCGCCACTCGAAGTTGTGATAGTTGTGCGCCCCGCCTCGGCGCCGAGGATCTCGAGCACCTTGTCGACGACGACGTCGAGGCCCGCGACTGCTTAGTGCAAGCCAGTGGCCAGCAGTAATGTCGGTTTGAGCCCGAAGGTGGTGATGGTCCCGAACACCCGCCACGATGACCGACCCCGTTCGCGACCCCATCAGATATGGCCTTCGCGATGAACGAAACGACCTAGGTGTGTGGTGAAGGTGAGTCAATCCGCTCAGCAGTCAGACTGTCCGAGCCCGTTATCCGACTCCTTTCTGGGCAATGGACTCTGCCGGTGCTCGCAGAACTCGTTGATGGTGGACGTCGCTATAAAGCAGGGGGCCCACTTACGAGGCAACACCGGGCGGGAGAGTGTGGGATGGACGAGCTGAGCTCGCTGCGTTGGTTTCGACGTCGTCGCGTCGGCCTCGGGTGGCGGCCGGTCAGTTGGCAAGGCTGGTTGATCACGCTGGTCGCAGTTACGGCTGCGGTCGTGGTGGTTGTCGTGGTTCGTGGGCCAGCGGTGCGGATTCCGGTCCTCGTTTTGATCGTCGCTTTCTACGCGGTCGTCGCGCTCTTGACCGGTGGCCGGCGCTTGGATGACGCTCTGCCCTCCGGGGATGCCGCGGAGTCAGACGCGGCGGCTGCGGGATCGGCCGGACTGAGCGGCGAGCAGCGCGAGGCTCTGCAAGGCCTGACGGGAAGGGATGGCGGGCGGCGAGCTTCGGAGGGACCGGCGCTGGTGGTCGAGCGCTTGACGAAGCGGTTCGGTGGTCGTCTCGCGGTTGACGACATTTCGTTCTCGGTTGAAGCGGGCGAGGTGTTCGGCTTCCTCGGTCCCAACGGTGCCGGCAAGACAACGACGGTGCGCATACTCGCGACCTTGGTCTCGCCGACGTCAGGCTCGGCCGTGATCGCGGGTGTGCCGCTTGAACCGGGACGGAGTGTCGAAATTCGTCAACGCATCGCCGTGATGCCGGAGAACCCCGGCCTCTACCTGCGGCTGACGGTGGCCGAGAATCTCGAGTACTTCGCCGGCCTGTACGGTCTGCGCGACCCGCAGCCACGGATCCAGCACGCTCTCGACGCGGTCAACCTCGGAAGCCGCGCCGACGATCTCTGCAGCAGTCTCTCGAAGGGCCTGCGCCAGCGGGTCGGGCTGGCCCGCGTGCTCCTCAGCGATCCCGCGATCCTGTTCCTCGACGAGCCCACCTCTGGGCTCGACCCGGTGGCAAGCCGGGAGGTGCACGACCTGATCGACGGGCTGCGCAGCCGCGGCGTCACCGTCTTTCTCACCACCCACCGGCTCGAAGAGGCAGAGCGGCTGTGCGACCGGGTGGCGATCCTCAACACGCGGTTGCGCACGATCGGCCGCCCCGATGAGCTCCGCGACCGCCTCTTCACCAAGACGCTCCTCATCCGCACGGCCGACCCGCTGCCAGACCCGGCGCAGGTCTTTGTCGTCCCGGGGGTCGAGCACTGGCAGCCCGATGGCGATGCGGGCTACCTGCTGACCGTCAACGATGCGCGCACTGCGGCGCCGCAGGTGACGCGCGCGCTCGTCGCCGTCGGCGCTGATGTGCTTTCGCTCAGCGAGGGTCGGCACTCGCTCGAGGACGTCTACCTCGAACTGATCGACGGCGACATCGAGGCGACCACATGAGCCTGCGCCGCGTCCGCGTCGTCGTACGCAAGGAGGTGAGGGAGTTTCGCCGCAACCGCTTTGTGATCGGAACGATGGCCGTGCTGCCGTTCATCTTCCTGATCACTCCGATGATCACCATCTTCCGGATCCCGGAGTCCGCCTCCGTGACCCAGGTCAAGGCGGCAGTGGGCGCCATTTCGCTGCTGATGCTGATCATCCCGATCGCCCTCCCGCCCGTGATCGCCGCCTACTCGGTCGTCGGCGAACGCGACCAAGGAACCCTCGAACCAGTCCTGACCGCCCCCGTGCGCGCCTCCGAACTGCTGCTCGGAAAGGCCGTGGCCGTCTTCATCCCTTCCGTCGGGCTCGCCTACGCCCTCTACCTCGTCGTCCTGCTCAGTGTCCGCTTCGCCGCCGCCCACGTCGTTAGCAGCGTCCTCTGGCACCCACCCCAGCTCCTCGCCCAGCTGCTCTTCATACCGCTGCTCGCCCTCTGGTCGATCTGGGTCGGCATCGGCATCTCCACACGATCAAGCGATGTCCGCGTCGCCCAACAACTCGCGACCCTCGCCGGACTTCCCCTGCTCGCCTTCACCGCGCTCGTCTCCTTCCAGATCATCACCCCCTCAGTCCCCCTCGCTGTCGGCTGCGCGCTCGGCCTACTCGCGATCGACCTGCTCGCCTGGCGAACCGTCTCCCGCCTATTCGACCCCGAACGACTGGTCACCGGCCACAGCGCCCCACCCACCCCAGCCGCATGAATCCAACTGACCGATCGATCCCGGTCAACGAAGCTCGGATTCAACATCACCCCTCACCATTGACGGATCGCCGCATCGGAGCGGGAACACTCGCTTGCGCCGGCGTCCTGTCATTTTGACCGGCCGAAAGACGCCTCACCCCCGCCCCGTCACCCTTGGATGGCGAACGCCGCTCAACCAAGCGGATGACTCCGAATAAGTCAGCTCGTGGCCGTGGCAGGCGAGTGTCCCGATTCCAGGATCATCCCTGGATGTACCCGATCGAGCGTAGGCGCAGGTCGACGAGGCGCATCACCTCGGCGTAGAAGCTCTGCGGGTCGACGCCGTAGCCGGAGACGACGAGGTCGCCCATGCTCGCGTTCGCCGTTTCCAGCATCTGGTTGGCGACAGCGAACATGTCGTCCATCACGGCTCCTACGAGCGCGCGCGTCCGCTCGGGGTCGGCTTCCATGCGCCGGCGCAGGTAGGAGACGCCGATGCCGATGTGGCGGGCCTCGTCGCGGCTCACGAGCCGCTGGCCGCGGCTGAGCCCCGGGAAGCCGCTCAGCCTGGCGTACTGGCTTGCGGCAAGGTTCTGGCCGGTACGTGCGATCACGCCCTCGCCGAGCACGTGGTAGACGAGCACCGCCTGGACGAACGAGTCCTCGGCCGGCCGCTCGAGCAGCGGCATCGTCCATTCCTCCAGCTTGTCGTAGAGGAGCATCCGCGAGACGGGATCGAGGTTGCGGTCGGCCAGCTCGCGCACGGCGTCGATACCGCCCTTCACATCGAACACCTCTTCGTAGATGCGCAACACGGTCTGGAGGTGACGATGCTCGTCCGCGACCTGCGTGGCGAGCAGCAGCTGCATCTCGTAATCGGGAGCCGCCAGCAGAAACGGTGCGAGCAGGCGCGCGACGTTGAACTCGGCGTGGAAGCGGTTCGCGAAGATCCAGACGAGACCGTCCCGCTCGGTCTGGCTCAGCGCCCGGAACGACGCCGCGTCGGTCGTCAGGTCAAGCGCGATCGCCGACCACTGGTGCCGCTCCCAGTGCGCGTACAGCGCCGCGCACGACGTCGTCCTGCGCTCGAGCTCGTCGTCGTCCCGAACGTCGTCTTCGAGCGGATAGTCTCGAACGGTCACCCTTGGCGCTCCCTCCTGGCGGTCGCGGGGACGCCGTTACGGTAGCGGGCACGTTCCAGCCCTACCGGCCGGCTCGTCACCGCTGGAATAGCGACGCCGCTCAACTAAAGCGGATGACTCCGAATAAGTCAGCTCGTCGCCGTGGCGAGCCCGTGGAAGAAGTGCGCGTTCGGCGAGAGCCCATCCGTCAGCAGAAGCGTCGGCGCGTCGCCGCGTGGTCGAGGAAGTGAGACCCGACCCCGTTCGTCGCGGCAAATCGGTTCAAGCTCACGTCTCGTCCAGGTATTCGTCGCGGATCAGGCGGCGCAGCGTCTTGCCCGCGACGCTGAGCGGGAAGTCGTCGCGGACGACGACCTCGCGGACGCGGTGGTACCGCGCCTGCACGCGCTCGTTGATCCAGTCGCGCAGCTCGCCGGCGCCCGTCGCGGCTCCCGGCCGCAACCGCACGGCCGCGACCGGGCTCTCGCCCCAGCGGTCGTCGGGGACCCCGAACACGGCGGCGTCGAGCACGTCGGGGTGCTGGATCGCGACCTCCTCGATGTCCCGTGGGAAGACGTTGACGCCGCCGGAGATGACGAGATCCTTCTTGCGGTCGACGAGGTAGAGGAAGCCGTCCTCGTCGACGTGGCCGAGGTCGCCGGTGTGGACCCAGCCGTCGACGAGGGTCTGCGCGGTGAGATCCGGGCGTGCGTGGTAGCCGGGCATCGTGGTCGGACCTCGGCCGACGATCTCGCCCACCTGTCCCGGCGGCAGCTCGAGGCCGTCGGTGTCGAGGATGCGCAGCTCGTAGAACGGCGGCGGCACTCCGACGGATGCCGTCTTTCGTCCGGCGTCGTCCCGGTCGAGGACGGTGACGAAGCCCTCGGTCACGCCGTAGAGCTCGGAGAACCGGCCGGGCAGGCGGCGCATCAGCTCCTGCTTGTGCTCGAGCAGCAGCGGCGCGCCGACCGAGCCGATCATCTCCAGCGCAGGTAGATGGGCCTCGTCGAAGTCGTCGTGCTGGAGCAGCGCCACGATCTGCGACGGCACCGTCATCACGTGCGTCACGCGCTCGGAAGTGAGTGCGGCGAGCATCGTGGACGGATCGAAGACGGGCATGAGGACGTACGTGCAGCCGAGGTAGAGCGCCGGCATCAGCGTCAGGAACGATCCGTTGAAGACGAGCGAGCCGGCGTGCAGGACGACGCTCTCCGGGTGCACCCGGAACGAGCTCGCGAACCCGGTGGCGTACGCCTCGCGGATCGCGTGCGTGTGCACGATCCCTTTCGGCTCGCCGGTCGTGCCGGAGCTGTAGACGATGTCGTACGGATCGTCGCGCGACAGCCCGGGAGCGGGCGGCGGCTCCGGCGACGCGGCGACGGTGGCTGAGCGATAGGAGCGCTCGGCCACGAGGATCCGCTCGTCGGCGAGCCCGAGCCGTGAACGGATCGCGTCCACCTCGGACTCGAGCCGTTCCGTCGTGACGAGGGCCGATACACCGGCATCGAGCAGCATGCTGAGGAGACCTTCGGCGCGCAGCAGCGGGCTGAGCGGGACGACGACGATGCCGGTTTTCATCGCCGCGACGTACAGCTCGACGAGCTCGATCGAGTTGTCGAGCAGGAGTCCGACGCGGTCGCCGCGGCGAACACCGAGGCCGGCGAGAGCATTCGCGGCGCGGTTCGCCCCCGCGTCGAACTCCGCGTGCGTCAGCCGTTGCCCGGCGAAGACGAGTGCGGTGTCGTTCCGCCGGTAGCGCGCGTGCCGCGCCGACAGCGTCTCGAGGGTCACTCGCCCCAGCGCACCACGCTCGCCGCCCACGTGTAGCCGGTGCCCGCCGCGAGCAGCAGCACGAGCTCGCCGTCGCGCAGGTCACCCGCGCGGGCCGCGCGGTCGAGCGCGAGAAGCGGGTCGACGCCGCTCATGTGTCCCGTGTCGTCGAGGTAGGCGGCGCGGCTCGGGTCGAGGCCGAGACCGGTGACGAGCGCGCGGTGCATCGACGGCTTCATGTGGATGCCGCAGAGATAGCCGACGTCCGCCAGGGTCGCGCCGCTACGTTCGACCGCGCCGGTCGCCGCCGCGACGAAGTTGGCGAGGCTGACGCGGTCGAGCCCGTCCTTCATCGTCGCCGGATCCGCGACGTCGAGGAAGCGGTAGCCGCCGTTCGGCGAGACGCTGCCGCCGGCGGGCACCTTCACCTGGAGCGCGAACGAGCCGTCCGTGATCCCGTGGCAACCGAGCAGCTCGTTACGGCCACCGTCCTTGACGAGCAGCCCGGCGACTGCGCCGTCGCCGAAGTTGAACATGAAGCGCGAGCGCTCGTTCCCGTAGTCGAGGAGATACGACTCGCGGCAGGCCGCGACGACGAGGACGGTGCGCAGCTCGTCCTCCGCCACCAGCATGTCGCGCGCCATCCGCAGCGCCACCGGCGTGCCGCACGAGACGTTGTCGTACTCGACCGCGTACGCGCGCGACGCGCCGAGGCGGTGCGCGATCCACGGCGCCGCCTGCCACACGCCGTAGTCCTTCCACATCGAGCCGTAGTACATGACGACGTCGATCTCGGCCGGGTCGACTCCGCTCTCGGCGAGCAGCGCCTCCGCCGCGCGTACGGACAGGTCGCTGACGTGCTCGTCGGCGGCTGCGATGTGCTTGCCGCGCAGGCCGAACTTCTCGACGATCACCTGCTCCGGGATACCGCTCCGCTCGGCCACCTCCGCCGCGGACATCCAGTGCTCCGGGAGGTAGGCCGCCGTGGCGGCCAGCGACACGGATGTCACTCCGGCGACTCCAGAATGCGCGCCACGATGCGCGTCAGCTCCGCGGTCACCGTCCGCGGGATCTCGCCGTCGCCCCAGACGATCCAGCGCATGCCGACCACCTCGCCGATCGCCATCAGCACCCACGCCGTCACCTCGGGATCGATCTCGCCCGCCTCGCCCTCGGCCACGGCCTCACGGAGCGCCTTCACGTAGCCGGCGAAGATGCGCTCGTAGTGGTAGCGGAAGATGTCGGGCGAGACGAAGCCCGCCTGGCGGATGATGCTGTACAGCTCCGGGTGGGCGCTCGTGAACTGGAAGTACCCCTGGAAGCCGAGCAGCTCGGCCTCGAGCCTCGTCTTCCCCTTCGCCGCCGCCTGCCGCGTCGCGACGCGGATGCGTCCGTTCAGGTCGCGGACGAGCTCGTCGAAGATGTCCTTCTTCGACGCGAAGTAGAGGTAGAACGTGCCCTGGGCGACGCCCGCCTCCTCGGTGATCTTCACGATCGACGCGTCGTAGAAGCCGAGCTCGCCGAACACGCGCTCGGCCGCCTCGAGCAGGCGACCGCGGGTCTCGACGCCCTTCTTCGAGAGGGCGCGGCCGCTCACGCCGGTGACGTCGCTCACGGCGCCACCTCCGTCTCTCGTAGCTCCTGCTTCTGCACCTTGCCCATGCCGTTCCGGGGAATCTCGCCGATGAACCGGACCGACCGCGGCACCTTGAAGCGTGCGAGCCGCGCGGCGCACCACTCGAGCAGCTCGCTCGTCGGTGACGCCGTCGGCGACGACGAACGCGACGCCGACCTCGCCCCAGCGCTCGTCGGGCACGCCGACCACGGCGGCGTCGGCGACGCTCGGGTGCTCGTGGAGAACCGCCTCGACCTCGGCCGGATAGACGTTCTCGCCGCCCGAGATGTACATGTCCTTGATGCGGCCCTTGATCCGATAGAAGCCCTCCTCGTCGCACTCGGCGATGTCGCCGGTGCGAAGCCAGCCGTCCTCCGTGAACGCCTGCTGCCGTCGCCTCGGGATTTCGCCAGTAGCCGGGGAAGACGTTCGGGCCGCGCACCTGGAGCTCCTCCTCGGACGACAGGCGCACCTCGACGAAGCAGTACGGCTTGCCGGCGAAGCCGAGCTTCCGCACCGCCTCCTCCGGCGGCAGGCACAGCACGTTCGGTGCCGCCTCGGTGAGCCCGTAGCCCTGGACGATGGCGATGCCGCGCGCGGCCCACGTCTCGAGCAGCGCCTCCGGCATCGGCGCGCCGCCCACGACTGCGCGGCGCAGGCTCGACAGGTCGGCGCGCGCGAAGCCCGGCTCCTGCGCGAGAATGAGGTACGTCGCAGGGACACCCATCATCGTCGTCACGCGCTTCTCCTCGATCAGCCGCAGCGCGCGCTCCGGGTCGAACTGCGCGCTCGAGGACGACGGTCGCGCCCTTCCACCATGCGAGCAGCGCCTGCACGTTCCACCCGCCGACGTGGAACTGTGGGAGCACCTGGAGCACGACGTCGTCCTGTGAGACTCCCGTCGTCAGGTCGAAGCCGAGGTTCGTCCAGAAGCAATTCGCGTGCGTGAGCAGCGCTCCCTTCGGCTTCCCCGTCGTGCCGGAGGTGTAGACGAGCAGAAGCCCGTCCTCGTCCGCGACGGCCACGTCCCGGGGTCTGACCCCGGGTCGTGGCCCTTCGAGCCGCTCGAACCCGTGGCCCGTGGCGGCGGCGAGCTCCTCGTGCTCCGCGTCGGCGAGGAAGAGCGACGGCTCCGCGTCGTCGAGCTGGTACCGCAGCTCGGCCGGCGACAGCCGCCACGAGAGCGGCAGCAGCGTCAGCCCCGTCTTCGCGCAGGCGAAGAACACGGCGACGTGCTCCGGCGTGCTGCCGGTCAGCGTCGCGACGCGGTCGCCGCGACTCAGGCCGCGGTCGAGAAACGCCGCGGCGAACCGGTCCGAGGCGTCGTCGAGCTCGGCGTATGTGACGAGCCGTCCGTCGTCGTCGATGGCGACGCGGTCCGGCGTCGCGCGCGCCCGATCGCGGATCCAGCGGCCGATCACGTGCGCGCCCGTCACTCCAGGAACTCCGTCACGAGCTCCGCGAACTCGGCGGGACGGTTCCAGAAGAAGAGGTGCCCGCCCGCGACGAGCTGCAGCCGCGCGCCCGGAATCCGCGCCGCGAGCAGCGGCGCGTTGCGCGGGTCGACGACCACGTCTCCCTCGCCCTGCACGACGAGCGTCGGCATGTCGACCGACGGCAGCTCGTCCCAGACGTCGAAGCTGCCCCAGATCCCGGCCTGCGCCGCCCAGCCGGCGGGATCGGGCGGGTTCGCGGTGCGCAGCTCGACGATCTCGTCCACGAGCTCCGCCTCGGGCTCCGGCTCGAGTGCGTTCTCGACGAACCGGCGCAGGGCGACCGCAGGCTCCAGCGTCCCCGCCTCCGCCATCAGCTGCATCGTCTGCGCCGGGATCGGATGCATGTTCGTCATCCCCGACATCGTCGCCACGAGGACGAGCTTCTCCAACCGTTCCGCATGACGCAACGCGAGCTCCTGCGCGACCGCTCCGCCGAGGCTCGCGCCGAGCACGTGCGCGCGCTCGACGCCGGCCGCGTCGAGCACCGCGAGGGCGTCCCCGGCCATCTGCGCCGCCGTGTACGGCCCCGGCGGCTTGTCGCTGTCTCCGATGCCGCGGTTGTCGAAGACGATGACGCGGTAACGCGACGCGAGCAGGGCTCGACGATCGGCCCCCAGCCCCAGCGTCCGTAGCCGAGCCCCTGCACGAGCAGCAGCGGCGCCCCGTCGCCGTGCGACTCCCACGCAACGCTGACACCTTGCGAGTCCGCGATCACGCCGTCTCCTCGGGTTCGGGCGCGCCTCCGTCGGAGCCGCCCGGACGGACCGCCTCTTCGAGACGCCGCAGCCCGGTCGGCCGACCGTGGCTCACGAGCCCCGCCAGGCCGCCGGGGAGGAAGAAGACGACGAGGATGAAGATCACGCCGAGCACGAAGAGCGGCTGCTAGAGCGGCGTGCGCAGCGCATGCCGGAGCCCTGCGACCGCGCGCGAGCTGCCGATCGCGATGAGCCGGTCGTTCAGCGTACGTGTAGAGGATCGCCGCCGAGCACGGCGCCCCAGAGCGTGCCCGCGCCGCCGATCACCACCATCAGCAGCAGCGTCAATGTGAAGTCGGCTGCGTGACGCCGAGCGTCGACGCCGTTGACGAGCAGCATGTAGACGACGCCGCCGCCGTCGCGAGGAACGAGCCGAGCACGAACGAGTGCAGCTTGTACCTGCGCGTCCGCATGCCGAGCACCTCGACGCGCTGCTCGTTCTCGCGGATCGCCTGCCAGACACGTGCCCAGGCGATGACTCGACCGCCCAGCGGACGGCGAAGAAGACGAACGCCAGGAACGCGAGCGCCAGCCAGTAGAGGTTCTTCGTGTTGAGGATGCCGATGAACGCTCTTCGGCAGCTTCGTGTAGTCGGCGCCGAGGCCCTCCTCGCCGTGTGTCCAGCTGGTGCGGGTCCTTCAGCACGAGCACCGCGCCGGCCTGCGCGAACGCGAGCGTCACCATCGCGAACGCGATGCCCGTGACCCGCAGGCTGACGAAGCCGAGCACGTTTGCGACGATGAAGGAGACGGCGACGGTGAAGAGGATCGACGGCCAGAAGCTCCAGTGCCAGTCGGTGATCGCGATGTTCGACAGGTAGACGCCGAGCGCGATGTAGAGCGCGTGGCCGAACGACAGCAGACCGGTGTAGCCGAACTGGAGGTCGTAGGTGAGCGCGAACGCGCCGTATACGAGGCATGACGCGAGCAGCGCGAGCGTCCCTGGAGACGAGACCGGCTGGTCGAACAGCTTCGGGATCGAGACGTGCAGCGCCGGCACGACCGCGAGCGCGCCGAAGACGGCGAGCGGCCAGATCCAGTCGGCGAGGAGCCGGCGCCGGCTCATGCGCGCCTCCCGACCACGGCGCCTGCGAAGCCGCGCGGGCGCGCGAGCAGCACGACCGCGAGCAGCAGGATCGACGACGAGGTCGCCCATCCCGGCCGAGCCGTAGTAGTTCATGTACTGCTGGACGAGCGCGACGACGACGGCCGCGACGGCCGAGCCGCCGATCGAGCCGAGGCCGCCGATCACGACGACGATGAACGCGAAGATCAGCAGGCTCGTTCCCTGGTCGGGGGAGACGTCGTTGAAGTAGACGCCGCTGAGCACGCCGGCGATCGCCGCGGCCAGCCCGCCGATCGCGAAGACGAGCGTGAACGCCTTGCGCACGTCGATGCCGAGCGCCGTGCACCATCGCGCGGTTCTCGACGCCGGCGCGGATGATCAGCCCGTAGCGCGTGCGGCGCAGGAAGAGCTCGAGCAGCCCCAGCACGGCGCCGCGCGACAGCGATCTCGATCCAGCGGTCGTTCGGGATCTGCGCGCCCGCGACGTCGGTCGTCTCGTGCAGCCAGGGCGGCACGACGAACGTCTTCGGGTCGGGGCCCCAGATGCCCGTGATCAGCGCGACGAACGCAAGCTGGAGTCCGACGGTGACGAGCACCTGCTCGATGTGGCGCGAGTAGAGCGGACGGATCAGCACGAGCTCGACGAGCGCGGCGACGATGACGCCCGATCACGAGCCCGAACGCAGCGCTCGCGAGGAAGCGCCGGAGCGACGAGCCGATGCCGTCGAACTAGGTACGTCGACGCCCACCATGTCCCGTAGCTGCCGACGGTGATGAACGCGCCGTGGGCGAAGTTGAGGACGCCCATCAGCCCGTAGATGAGCGAGAGTCCGGAGGCGATGAGGAAGTACATCGCGCCGAGGCCGAGCCCGGTGATCGTGAGCAGGACGAACGTGCTCATGCGACGTCCGACGCCCAGCAGCTTCTTGACGAGCTCCGGCTGCGCGAGCAGCTCCTTCGCGTCGCCCGCGTGCACGACGCGACCCTGGTCGAGCACGATCGCGTCGCGCGCGATCCGGCGCACGACGCCGAGGTTCTGCTCGACGAGCACGACGGTCGTCAGCTCGGCGAGCCGCTCGAGGACACGCGCGACGTCGGCGACGAGCGCCGGCGCCAGACCCTTCGTCGGCTCGTCGACGAGCAGCACGCGGTTGTCGTTCAGGAGCGCGCGCGCGATCGCCACCATCTGCTGCTGGCCGCCCGAGAGCGTGCCCGCGCGCTGGCCGAGGCGCTGCTCCAGCTCCGGGAAGAGCTCGTACACGAGGTCGTAGCGCGGCTCGGCGTCCCGCTCGGCGAGCCGCAGGTTCTCCGCGACGGTGAGGCCGGTGAAGACGTCGCGATCCTCGGGCACGTAGCCGACGCGCAGGCGGACGATCCGATACGTCGACTTCCCGACCAGCTCCTCGCCGGCGAGCCGGACGGAGCCGTGCGCGCCGACGAGGCCGAGGAGCGCGCGGAGCGTCGTCGTCTTGCCGACGCCGTTGCGGCCGAGCAGCGCGGTGACGCCGCCCTCCGGAACGTCGAACGAGACGCCCTGCAGCACGTGGGACTGGCCGAGGTAGACGTGGAGGTCGCGGACGGAGAGGAGCGTCTGCGTCGCGACGGCCGCGCTCACAGCTCCTCCCCGAGGTAGGCGGACTGCACGGTCTCGTTCGCCATCACGGCCGCGGGCGTGTCGCAGGCGAGCAGCGCGCCATGGTGCATCACGGCGATCCGCTGCGCGATCCCGGTGACGACGTCGAGGTGGTGCTCGACCATCAACACCGTCTTGCGTTCCTGCTCGTGCACGGAGCGGATGAGCTCGACCAGCTCCGGGACGTTCTCCGCGGAGACGCCGGCCATCGGCTCGTCGAGCAGGAACACGGGCTTGTCGGCCGCGAGCAGCATCGCCAGCTCGAGCCGCCGCTTGTCGCCGTGCGAGAGCGCGCCGGCGCGAGCGAGCGACTTCGACTCGAGCCCGACGCGGGCGATCGCCGCCCCCGCCCGCTCCTCCGCCGGCTCGACGCTCCGCGCCCGCTGCCAGAGCCGCAGCGTCCCGCCGATCGCCGCCGCCGCCGCGAGCCGGACGTTCTCGTGCACGGTCAGGAGCGGGAAGACGCTCGAGACCTGAAACGTGCGCCCGATCCCCTCCTTCGTCCGGAGGAAGGTCGGCTGGTTCGTGATGTCCTTCCCCGAGAGGTGGATCGACCCCGCGGTCGGCCGGTACAGGCCGGAGAGCAGGTTGAAGAGCGATGTCTTGCCGGCGCCGTTCGGACCGATGATCCCGAGCAGCTCGCCCTCGGCAACCTCGAGGCTGACATCGGCGACGATTCGTCGCGCCGCCGATGTCGAGCCCGAGGTTGCGCGTGGCGAGGATCGGAGAGCTCAAGCGGCTCGTTACTTGAAGGGCGTAACCGGAGGCTGGACGTTACCCGGGGAGACGGTCTTCAGGACCTTGACGGCGTAGTGGCCGCCGGCGCCGGGGACGAGCTGCACCTGGAACATCGGCTGCAGCATCGCGTGATCCTGCGGGCGGATGTACTGCGGTCCCTTCGGGGCCAGGAAGCGCCAGCCCTCGAGGGCGCTGATCTGCTTCGACGTGTCCGTCCCACCCTTGGCGAGCGCGCGGCAGACCATCTGCGCCGTCACGAAGCCGTCCGGGTCGAACAAGTCCGGCACGGAGTGGCGGTTCTTTGCCACCCACTTGATCAGGTACGTGTTCGCGGCGTTGTGCGGCGCCGTGTAGACGTAGTGCGAGAGCAGCGTCACGCCCGGGACGAGCGGACCGATCGCGTCGTAGCTGGCGCGGTTCGCCAGGCCGGTGACGATCGTCATCTGCTTCGACACGCCCTGCTGCTGCAGCGACTGCCACATTGCGGCCGCGTTGGTCGTGTTCGCCCAGGCGACGAAGGCCGCGTCGGCGTTGGAGTTCTTCAGCTGCTGCGCGTACGGGGTTAGGTCCGCGGCGCCGAACGGCGAGAGGATCTTCGATACCGTCACTCCTCTGCCGCCGAAGACCGCCTGGACGGCGGCGACGTTGCCGGCGCCGAACGCGGTGTCCTCGGCGAAGACGACGATCTTCTTCCCGGTCGACTTCGGCGGGAAGATGTTCGCCGCGTCGAGCACATCCTGCAGCGTCTGCCGGCCGGCACGGAACGTGTTCCGGTTGAGCCCGGTGATCGCATCGGCGGCCGCCGCGCCCGAGATGTAGAGCACGTTGTTCTGTGCGGCCAGAGGTCCGAGCTGGAGCGCGATCCCCGACGAGCCGGTGCCCGCGACGATCTTCACGCCCTGGCCGACTTCGTTCTTGAAGGCGTTGATCGCGGTGGCCGGATCGGTCGCGTCGTCGATGTAGGTTGGCTTGATCGTGTAGCCGCCGCACTTGCCGCTCGTGTAGGCAAGACCCGCCTGGAAGCCGTCGAGCTCTTCCTGGCCGAAGGCGGCGAGGCCCCCGGTCTTCGGGTAGATGAAGGCGACCGAGACCGACTTCGAGGCGCCACCGGCGTCCACGTGCGCCGCGGCGGCGCCGGCGAGCGCCGTGGCGACGAGCACTGCCGCGAGAAGCGGAGCGCCGCGCATCCAGCGATGTGTCATGTGAGCCCTCCAGGGTGCGAGACGGTGCCACAAACTGACACCCGATTCAGGTGTCAATTTATGAAGCGTGCGGAACCGGCTGTCAAGGCCCGCCAAGGGCCGGCCGTCCACGATAAGCCGTCCCCGACGCACCGGGCTCGGGCTGCTCGCACTGCCGCCCCACCGGTCGGCTCATCACGGCTGGGTGAGCGAACGCCGCTCAACCAAGCGGATGACTCCGAATAAGTCAGCTCGTCGCCGTCGCGAAAGCTTGAACTTCGAGGGAGAGGACGCTGGCCCACGTCAGCGTCGCCACACGTCAGCGTCGCCGATCAGGCGGCGGCAGCGACGGGCTTGAGCGAACCGTCGAAGACGACTGAGACATCGCGTCCATCAAGAGATGTGACGATCCGGTATCGCGCTCCGCCTAGCTGGGAGTCGGTGTGTAGGCTCGGGACGCGGGGTCATTCGAGAATGGGGGAGATCATCCCATGAGCACGACTGCCGAGACCGCGACGGCGATTCGACCCTTCCGGGCCGGGTTTTCGGAGGAGCAGATCGACGATCTGCGCGGGCGTATCGCCGCGACGCGCTGGCCGAGCAAGGAGCTGGTCGCCGACCGGTCGCAGGGCGTCCAGCTCGCGGCCGCTGCAGGCCCTCGCCCGCTACTGGCTGGACGAGTACGACTTCGGGCGGATCGAGGCGCGCCTGAACGCGCTGCCGCAGTTCGTCACGCGAGATCGACGGCGTGGACATCCATTTCATCCACGTCACGTCGTCGCACGAGCAACGCGCTGCCGCTGATCATGACCCACGGCTGGCCCGGCTCGGTGATCGAGCTGCTCGACACGGTCGGCCCGCTGACCGACCCGACCGCGCACGGCGGCAGCGCCGACGATGCCTTCCATCTCGTGCTGCCCTCCCTGCCCGGGTACGGGCTCTCGGGCGAGCCGGCCGAGATCGGCTGGGATCTGGGCGCGCACCGCACGGGCCTGGGCCGAGCTGATGCGCCGGCTCGGCTACACGCGCTACGTGGCTCAGGGCGGCGACGTGGGCGCCGGCGTCACCGACGCGATGGCCCGCCAGGCACCCGAGGGCCTGATCGGCATCCACACCAACCTGCTCGTGCCGGCGCTCGGCGGCCCGATGCCGACGAACACGGACGAGGAACGCGCCGCGGCCGCGCAGATCGCCACCTTCGGGAAGTCCGGAAACGGCTACTTCGTCGAGATGGCCACCCGGCCGCAGACGATCGGCTACGCGCTGCTCGATTCGCCCGTCGCTCTGGCGGCCTGGATGATCGACCACGACACGGACGCCTACTACAAGATCGCGGCGCGCCTTCGTCGAGGGACAGCCCTCGGGCAACCTCACGCGCGACCACATCCTCGACAACATCACGCTGTACTGGCTGACCGGCACCGGCGCCTCCGCCGCCCGGTCGTACTGGGAGGCCTACGGCGCCGACGCCCCTGCCGCGAGCCAGCAGCCGCTGCCGCCGCCGACGATCCCGTTCGCTTTCACGACGTTCCCGGGCGAGATCTGGCGGACGCCGCGCAGCTGGGTCGAGGCCAGCTACCCGAACGTCATCTACTTCAACGCAGGTCGACAAGGGCGGCCACTTCGCCGCCTGGGAGGAGCCCGAGCTCTTCTCGACCGAGATCCGCGCGGCCTTCAGGTCACTCCGCTAACCAGGCACGCCTGACCTCTCGTCGCCAAGCCGGGCCTAAGCGGTCGGGAAATTCGCGACCGTGTTTGATCTTCACGTCATCTTTTCTGAAGAGCCGGTCAGGAGCGAAGCTGGGCGACGATGCGGCCGGCGAGTTCCTGCGCGGCGGTGCCAGGCTGCAGTGCTGCGAGTTGCGCTATGTCGGTCTCGAGCGCCGCGAAGTCGACCCCGAGTTGGGCGCGGGTATGTTCGGTGTCGTCGTGCGCGTCGCCGGCGGTGAGTTCGGCGAGGTTCGCGCTGCCGGCGCCGTAGTCGGTCGCGGCGTTCGCGTAGAGCGAGATCAGCGCCACGAACGGCACCGACGCGAACAGGACGCGCGTCCATCCGAACCCGGGAAACAGGTAGTTAAGCGCGTAGCAGCCGATCAGGAGAAGCCACACCGTCATCCGGACGAACGAGAACACCGCGAGTCGGAGTGCGCGCTGCCGCTGCCGGTCGATGTGTGCCGCGCCATGCAGTCCACGGTGGAAGGCGCGCGCGTGGATCCAGAGAAAGAGGCGCGTCATCGTGAGTCTCACGGCTGCATCCCGGGATGTTCGAGAGCGAACGCGGCCGCGACGACGGACGCGCCGCCCACGATCGCCACCGCGGGGACGTTGACCAGTGCCACGCCCGCGACGATAGCCGCGAGCCCGGACATTTCCAGCCGCGCCGCAAGGGTCTCAGACCACGTCGTGAGCGGGGCACGAGCCGCAACGAGCGGAGGTGCCAGTGGCCGAACCCACGCAGCCCGCAAGTCGAATGGTAGTGACCCACTTCATCGTCTCCGACGACGTCGAGCGTTCCCGGCGCTTCTACACGGAGGTACTCGGCGGCACCGTCGTGTTCGGCCCGAAGCCGACCAATATCGCGCTCGCGAACACGTACGTCATCATCAACGTCGGCGGAGGTCCCACCGACGACAAGCCCACGATCACGCTCGAGGCCCCGCGAGATCCCGACCGGGTCAGCAGCTTCCTCAATATCCGGGTCGCCGACATCCACGCCGTCTACGCCGCATGGAGCGCCCGGGGTGCGCAGTTCCTGACGCCTCCGAAGCCACACGCCTACGAGATCCGCTGCTACATCCGGGATCCCGACGGCTACATCATCGAGGTGGGGCAAACCACCGACCCACAGGGAGACTGGTGGCCCGCCGACTGGCCACCGATCAACCCCGGCGGGCAATCCGACTGAAGCGGCCCGGTTGGCAAGGCGATCAGCCCCCAGCGAGCAATGAGCGCGCCTCTGCGGGGCCGACTACGAGATCGTGAAGGTCGCCGCCCACCTCGAGTCGGCCCGACTGTTCGAGCCCGCCGGCCTTGATCGGCTCGAAGCTGGCGGTTCGGATCAACCGCTCGACTTCCTCGCCTGCACGGCCGTCGTCGGTCGCGTAGAAGAGGACCGCCTTCGGCGACCGGCTGCTCGAGGACTCGAAGACGTCGGCCGACATGGTTCCAAACGCCATGGCCAAGCGCGAACCCGCTGGCAGCCATCCGGCTACAACCTCGCCAGAGGATTGTCCCTCCGGCAGGAGCCGCACGAGGTTTCCCTGCGCGTCGAGGCCGACTGGGTTGCTGGGAACGACCACGAGCTTGTCGGTCAGCGAGTCGGTGATCTCGTCTATCACGTCCTTGAGCACCGTGAACCGCAGCGCGAAAACGACGGTATCGGCGCCCCTCAACGAGTCACGGTTGTCGACGGCGACAACCGCGCCCCGACCGATCTCGGCAGCCAGCCTTCGTGCCGACGTATGGTCGGCGCTCGAGAGCTGGAGGGTCTCGCCACCCGAGGCCAGCTGGCGGGCGATGACCGATCCGATCCCTCCAGTGCCGATGATCGCTGTGATCATGACCGAGACCTCCCAGTGCGGACCGTGCCGGTGTGGCCTGACAACGAGCAGTCGGGGAACACACCGCCCGGTGCGATCTCAGAACGCATGGGATAACCGTCTCTTCGGTGGCCGCGGGTGATCTCGGCCTTCACTCGGACTCCTCGGCGGGCGTACTCGATGGCCAGCGAGCGGGCGTCCAGTCGCCGTCTGGGTCGGTGGTTTGCCCCACTTCGATCAGGTGACCGTCGGGGTCGCGGATGTAGCAACGGATCTCGTATTGGTGTTGTTTCGGTGGCGTCAGGAAATTCGCGCCCCGGGCGCTCCATTCGGCATACACGGCCGCGATGTCCTTGACCCGGATATTGAGGAAGCTGCTGACTCGGTCGGGGTCGCGTGGCGTCTCCAGGGTGACCGCAGGCTTGTCGTCGGTCGGTCCACCGCCGCCATTGATGATGATCCAGCTGTTGGATAGTGCGACATAGGTCAGCCCTCCGGGGCCGGAGAAGGCCACCCTGCCCCCGAGTACTTCGGTGTAGAAGGTGCGGGAACGCTCGACATCGTCCGAGACGATGAAGTGGGCCAAGACGAGCTCCTCGTCGATGTTGTTCATCATGCCCCTCCCTTGGGCGGTACGCGGTGTTTTTCCTAGCGGTAGCTTCTTGAATCTTCAGACCTCGGCGCGTTGTCCGCGCTCGAGCATGCCTTGCTGCCAGTCAGAGGTCCAGCACCACGTTGTCGCGTGGCTGCGAGCAGCAAAGGAGCGCGCTTCCGTCGGCCGGGGGTTCGACCGGTTCAGGGTTGTACTTGACATCGCCGGCGATGAGGGTGGTCTCGCAGGTGTGACAGACGCCGGTCCGGCACGACCAGCGGACGGGAACGTCGCATGCTTCGGCGAGTTCGAGCAGGCTGCCGTAGTCCGTGTCCCATGGGATGGCGAGATTGCTGCGCGCGAACTCGATTGTGGGGCCGTTTCCGGGTTTGCCGGCGGGTGGGTGGGGCGCCCGCGCGGGTGTTGCAGCGATGCCTGGGGTCAGACCCGGTGCGGGGCCGAATGGTTCGGTGTGGATCTGGGAGGCGTCGATCGCTAACGCCGCCAGAGCGGCACTGATCTCGTCCATGAAACCGGCTGGGCCGCACAGGTATGCCTGGGCATCGCGGGGTGGATTGAGGTCAGCCAGCACTGACCCGGTGAGACGGCCTGTGGCGTCGAAGTCGCGGCCTTCGACGTCTTCGGGACCTGGACGGCTGTAGTACACGCGGGTGCGTGCATTGGGGAGCGAGGCGAGAAGAGCGCGGGCCTCGGCGGCAAACGAGTGCTCGCGGCTATTGCGCGCGGAGTGCAGCGCCCAGATCTCGCGATCGGAATGCTCCTCCGCTAGCGCGTGAAGCATGGCGAGGATTGGCGTGGCGCCGATCCCGGCGCTGATCAGTAGCACGGGTGCATCCGTCCGGTCGAGGATGAAGGCGCCGCGCGGGGCTGCGATGTCGAGTTGGTCGCCGACGGTGAGCCGGGTGTGCAGGTAGCCGCTGGCGGCGCCGTCGGGTTCGCGCTTGACGGCGATCCGGTAGTAGCCGGCGTCGGGCGGTCCGCAGAGGGAGTAGTTGCGGAGCACCGACCTCCGCTGCGCGTCGGGCTGGACCCGCACCGTGAGGTACTGACCCGGGCGGGCGGCTGGCAGTGCCGCGCCCTCGGGGTCCTCGACGCGTATCGAGATCACCGAGTCGCTTTCGCGGGTGATTGCGGTGACGGTCAGTTGACGGAAGCCGGGCCATGCGGGCGGCGGGCTGGTTACCGTGAGACCGGCGTTTCCGCTGCCGGGTTCTTGCTCGAGCAGAGCTCGGAACGAGGACTGCCAGCCGGGGCTGAGGGCAGGGATCCGGAGCGCGCGCAGCAGCTGCTGGCGCGGGTGCCCGGGGAGATACAGCAGCGCGTCGACCTCCGCGACCCGCATCTGTTCAGGGCCGGAGGCGAGCTTGATGATCTCGTCTCCCGCTTGTACGTCGCCTTCTTCAAGCACGCGGAAGTAGAAGCCCGGGCGGTGGTGCGAGACGAGCATCGCGGGGATGCGCGGGTCGTTCATGCGGATCCCGACGCGGTAGCAGGTGACCCGGGGTTGCGTGACCTCGAAGACGGCATCGCCGATCTGGTAGCGATCGCCGACGCACACCTCGTCATCGGCGAGTCCTTCCACGGTGAAGTTCTCGCCGAACTGGCCGTATGTGAAGTCGTTTCGTCCGAGCTCGCGCTCCCAGTACCGATAGGAGTCGATCTGGTAAACGAACACTGCGCGCTGCTCCCCGCCGTGCCCGGCGAGATCGCCCTGACCATCACCCTCGACGTTGAGCGCTCGGACGCGGCGAGGGCCGACTACGGGGTCCTTGAAGACGCCGGTGAAAACCGTCTTTCCCCGCCAGTCCACGTTCTTCGGCATGCCGACGTTGACCGACAGCAGGCGCCCGACGATCCCGCGAGATTCCTTGTCCGGCGTCAAACGTTCATGCCCTCGCCGTTGGTT
Source organism: uncultured Actinomycetes bacterium (assembly GCA_963761665.1). GTDB lineage: Bacteria > Actinomycetota > Thermoleophilia > Gaiellales > Gaiellaceae > Palsa-739. Next base: position 2,870 of record CAVXHM010000005.1, on the reverse strand, counting down.
CAGGCGGCTCGCGGGTCATCACTTGGGTTCACGTATTCGAGGCCAAGTGGTCCGATCGCGGTCACCTGAGTGACGTACTCACCGGACCGCGCCCAGTGAAAGTGAGCCGTCCCGCCGGGGAGAACGATCACGCTGCCTGGCGGGTATGACTCCAACTTCTCGCTTTCGAAGTGTTCCCCGAGACCGATGTAGAAGACACCGGAGATCACCGTGTAGACGCGATCCTCCGGGTGTACGTGCGGCATCAGCTTGACTCCTGAAGGCAGCTTGACCCTGATCACGTAGGGCCCCGGCTCAGTCGGGTCACCCACCACGACGGCGAGGCGCGCAGACGGCGGGAAGGCCGGGAACGGCTTCCACTCGATGTCCTCCGGCCGTACCCCCCGGAACACGCTCTGATCGATCTGATGACTCATTGGTCAGCCTCCCGGCTCGGATGTCGATGTCGCCGGCACCATCGCGACAAGTTCGGTCACGATCTCCGCAGCGGGCTGTGACCGTTTGGCGAGCGCAACGCTTTGCCCGGCCCACAGCGATAACGGTTCGATCTCACCGGTCGTTCCAACCATCGGCGGCGCCGGCTCATATCGAACGATCTGTTCGCCGGAAGCGAAGTGCGCGATCACCTCGCCCTCTCTCGGTCGACTACCCGGCTGCCGGCCGACCCGCGGCCTCCCACATCTCGGCCGTCGAGTTATGGATGGCACGGTGCGAAGCGTCCGGCCACCCCACCTCATACAGGTTGGGATACCACTCTGCATCCGTTTCGTTCGCAGCGATAAGGCGGCGCCGGTACTCCTCGTGGATCGGCATTTCATCGGCTAACAGGAAGCGCGTGCCGAGCAAGGCGGCCTGCGCGCCGAGGGCGAGCACGGCCGCGACTCCTCGAGCATCGCCAATCCCGCCAGCCGCGATGACCGGTACCGGCGCGACCGCGTCGACAACAGCCGGGACCAGCGGGAGCGTTGCCACGCCACTCCAAACGTGCCCCCCGGCCTCCCAACCCTGCGCGATGACAATGTCGACTCCACATCCGACAGCGCGCCGCGCTTCCTCGACGCTGCCGACCGTGTGCATGACGAGCCCTCCGCCGTCATGCACCAACTCGACATAGTCCTGGGAGTCGCCCCAGAAGAGCGACACGACCCGCAGTCCAGCGGTGAGGGCCTGATCGATTCGATGGTGCTGATCGAAGGCGAGAACGAAGTTGCCGGCAAACGGCCGGTCGGTAAGGGCTGCCGTTTCCCGAACCACGGCTCCGGCATCATCGGCCCACCCCAGCCCCAAAGTGCCGAGGCCGCCTGCATTTGAGACAGCGGCGGGCAGGCGAGGATCTGCAGACAGCGGTGCCTCGACGATCGGGAGTTCGATCCCCAGCAACTCGCACACCGGCGTTCGCTTGCGATCGGTCATGTCAGTCTCCGGCCGGCCGAGGACGGCACTCAACATCCATGTGGGCCTCCATTCAGTATGCGTCCGGTCGCTCTGCGGTTCGGACGAGCTGCTTGTTCCAACCGTGGAAGGGCGACAGGTCGCCCGCATCCCATCGTTCGTGCAGGCCGGGCGTTGCCAGGTCCCAGTCGGGGCGGATCTCGCTCGACACTTCACGGAGGTCGTGCCAGAGGTCCACGAACGACGGTCGTCCCCAGAACCAGTAGCCGTTATAGATCCTGTGGATCACGAGCCCGGGCTTGAGCACGAGCGTGTGCGGGATCATCGGGTCGTGCTCGGTGTCGGTGTACTCCTGGATGTCGAGGTCTTTCTGGACGATCCGATCCGGATCCTCGAGGAACGGCCACTGGGCGCCGATCGACGCGCGGAACTCCTGGCTTGAGTGGTGGGTGTCGGTCGATATCGTGGCGACCTTGGTGTAGGACACGGCGATCTTCGGGTAGTTGGCGGCGAGTTCGAGGTGCTGTTGGTGCTCTTTTGGGCAATAGTTGCCGCGCGCAAGTGTGAGGATCAGCGGATCCTCGCCCTGGATCTCGCTGAGCGTGCGAGTGACGCGATCTTGGTCGGGCAGCTCGTAGTCGGGGAATGTGCCGCCGGGGATGATGTCCGAGCGCATGGTTCAAGTCCTTCCGGTCGGGTGAGGGTTGATTGGTGCTACCGGCCGGCCGCCTGGCCGCCATCAACGTGCAGCGTCTCGCCGGTTACGAACGTCGCTCGCTCGAGATAGAGGATCGCGTCGACGACGTCGCTGACTTCGCCTACGCGCCCCAGCGGGTGGAGGGCCTCGAGCCCGTCGTAGGACGCGGGGTCGTGGGCGGGTGTCTTGACGACCCCGAGCGAGACCGCGTTGACGCGGACGCCGCGCGAGGCGTATTCGATCGCAAGCGAACGGCTGGCCGCGACGAGTCCTCCCTTGGTGAGGGCAGGTAGCGCAGACGGCCTCGTGCTGTCCGCGTTATCGACCAGGCTCGTGGAGATGTTCACGACGTGCCCGCTGCCCCTGGCGACCATCTCCGCGATCGCCAGCTGGGTGATGCGGAAGAAGCCGGTGAGGTTCACGGCCGTGATCGCCTCGTACTCATCGAATGTGTACTCCGTGAACGGCTTGCCGATGTAGATGCCGGCGTTGTTGATCAGCGTGTCGATCCGCCCGAAGTGGTCGAGAGCCTGGTCGACCGCGCGCCGTGCGGTTTGCGCATCTGCGATGTCGCCAGCGACCGCGACGTAATCGCTCTCGTCTCGATCGGCCGGCGGGAACGACAGCGCAACGCCGACGACCGCATAACCCGCACTGCGGAAGCCGGTTACGAGCCCCGCGCCAATGCCCTGGGAAGCGCCCGTGATGATCGCGACCGGCCGGCTCATTGCACGAGGTTTACCGGTTCAACAGGCACGAAGGCGGCGGCGTCCACCAGCAG
>CAVXHM010000004.1:0-771373 GCA_963761665.1 uncultured Actinomycetes bacterium | reverse complement strand
CGACTTAACGCGATCGGATGGAGCGCGCATGACTCCTGTGTCCGGATTATGGCCCCGGGTTCGAATCTGACGATTGCTGGCTTGAAGAGCAACCTGACGTCGAGCGACCTGTCAGGACTGGCGCACTATTGGCGCGCGTGCTCGGAATCCGACTGTTAGTGCGGCTCGACCGAGGTCCCAGGTTGTTGAAGCCGTGACAGCGCCTCAGCGTTCGTCTTGTCCGGCACCCTGAGATCGTTGTCGTCGACAGTTCATTTCCTCGAAGTGAGGGCGTCGTTACTGTTCCTCCTGTGAATCGCGCTGTCTTGATGGTTCCGGTGCTTCCGGCTCGGCCTCGGCTTGTGCTGCTTTTCGCGACGTCCGGCTGGCTCCAAGTGTGCCTTCTGATGATCTCAACAGCGGGGACTCTCTTTCTTGGGGTTCGGGCAGCGCTGATGGAAAAGAAGGTGAACGATCTGGGGAATCGTGTCGATGAAGCATCCGAGGGGGTGAAGCGGGCGACGGTCTGGTCGTTCCTCGGGATGTGACGAGGCCGCGGCGCGACGCGCCGCGCACGGCGCGGTATCGGTCTTGCAAGTTTGGTCCACGCCCGGGGTTCAGGACGAGGAGACGGCACAGCCTCTACACTCACCGACTCCAACCGTGGAGCTCATGTCGCATAGTTGAGAGCGAATTCCCGGATAAGCAGCTCCCGCATTGCATCCCATTGAGCGTGCGTTCGACCGCGACTCAGCTGGCCGGCGCCTAGCGCGCGTTAGTGAAGATCGGCAACGGTTTCATTGCGGAGACGGGCGTATCCATGGTTGCGGTGCCAATGGATTTGTCGGGTGCGCGCCCAGACTCTCTCGAGACCCTGTTGCACGAGCTCATTGTCTACCTCGGTGACAAGGTCGACTTCACGAAACGCCTTCGCGACGGGCGAGCCGAGGACAAGCGCTAAGTAGCCTGCAGCCGGTAAGATTTCCGGCGAGCGCGGCGAAGTGGGAGAGATCGCTTGGATAGGGCTCGGAGCGCCTTATCTCGGGGAAAACCGGCGTCGTCTTGCGCCGATGTGGCCTGGGGAATCGAGATCGAGTTTGTCTGGAAACAACCAGTAGTACGAGAGGCGAGATTGCCGAGCTATAGTCAGCCATACAGAGGTAGGGAGGAGACGTGATGATGCCTGCCACCGTGCCGGGTTCGACCTCGTAGTCGACGGCAGATGCTCCTGGGACGTCGACCTCAGTGCGCTAGATCTCGCTAGCTCGGTCTCGGGATCTCACTTCCGGTGCCGCGTTATTCAGATGAACGCGTACAGGCGCTCCGTTGCGTCGAGGGCTCTTCGAAGCCGGTCTGTGAAGAGCTCGGTTGCTGGACAATATGGAGGCGAATCGCTGATCTGCCCCGAGCGGAGTGTTATCCGCGAAGAAACCGTGTTGCTTGCCCCAGCGGCCAGTTGATTGGGAGGTCGCCGAGAAGCAGCTCAGCAGGAGCGCCTGCTCGATCTCGGAACCGGCGCTCTCCGCGAACGATCGGATCTGGGCGAGCTCCTCTAGTGTCCTCGGGTGATGCCACTGATCTCGGAGGGGGAACTCTGGAATGTTGCCACTCCCGTGGGCATGATGACTGTTGCATCGATTGCGCGGAGTGAATCTCGGAGGCCGCGCGGAGAAAGGTCAATCTACTTGCCACCATCACAGCAACGCTGTTCACATCGGCGGTGACAGCGGAGCCGCCGTACTTGATGGCTTCGAGAGCAGTCTGCCCGGTTCCACCGAACGGATCGATGACCAGCTCACCGCGTAGCCCGAGAGCATCTGCAGTCGGACTCAGCCGGGATGGCGTCGACGAACGTGCCTGGGTACGCGTGGAAGCTGTCATTGCGCGATGGCGGAAGCTCCAATCGCCGATTGAATCGAGAACGCTCTGCGTGCGTGAAGTTCGATCAACCGAACTCGCGAGCCACGGACGCGCTGCAGTCCATTCAGGCAACCGACGCGCAACGGCGTCGCCAACAGCGCGAACCAACCTCTGACCCACCAATTGGCTCGGCACCTCCTGCTGCAGCCACGAAGGTAGCTGTTGCAGTGTCTCGGCAGCGACCCAAGCTTCTGAAGGGCAGGACCCATAAGAGCTCCCGGCGCATCACGGGGAGGCTTGAGTGATTCGCGCGGCGCTGACCGACGGCCCGCCACCAACGCGAACGCGTCCATATAGTCGGACGCCAGCTGTTCTTCAATCCAGTTGACCGCCTGCGGGAGACTGAGAGCGCGGTAAACCTCTTCGTTTGCGAGGCTTCTCTTGAACAGCAAGGTTGTGGCTGTAGCGGCCCAGGGTACCTGCGGACAGACTCAGGAAGCGATGCTGTTTCGGTCCTCGAGTCTCGGCCGCGCCTCGAGGTCACGAAGGAGGCCCTCGTCTGTGTTCCAGACAAGGCTACGGCGTGAAAGCCAGCTCTAATAGCTCGACGCATTCAAGTGCTGGAGGAACGCCTGACGACGCCAGCTCGTCCATGGAGGAGCGGAAGAACGCCTCGTAGAGCTGCTCGGCGGTAGCTGAGCCATTGCTGTGGTAGCCGTTATCGACGCCCGCGAGGTCCAGCGGAGGGTCTCGTTGCTCTGCAAGCCACTTGATCAATCGAAGAGGCGGCTCACCCGGAGTCTACGTCGGAGTCCAAGGAACATAGAAGCGCGTACGACGTCGGCGTTGTAGAGAATCGAGAGTGCCGGCGATGAGCCAGCCGAGTGGTCCGTCTCCGACAACGAGTTGTGAGATCGCTTGGGGTCGAGCTCTCGTCCGCAGGTGGCAAGAAGCGACGCACATTCAGCCCCGAATCGCGGCAACTCAGACGCGAAAGTGTCGGGATGTCAGGAATGGAATCGGACGAGAGATGAGCGCCCAGGATGTTTTGCGTCTCGCGCTCATGGTCATATGCAGGTAGAACGTGTCCGCCGTGTGAGCAAAAGGCGGTGTGGCTACGTCATGTAGGAGGCCTGCCAGGACAAGGTGGACGCGCTCACGCATTGGCAGTTCCGAAGAACTCCACACCGCCAGGCGAGCGCTGCCACTGCGATTCCGTGCTCCCAGCGGTCAGCACCCCCGAAGTCCTTGAACTCGTACGAGTCGACATTGGAGAGCCGAACGCCTCTGAGCCGCACGAAGCTCGGGGATTCTCATAGAAAGGCGCCAAGAATGCCGGGACTCTGATGCGGCCATAGAGCGCGTCGCCCAGAATTCGATCTCGTTCAACGCTGTCTGCGACCCACGGCTAAGAAGTCCAAGGAGCGCAGCCGCCAAGATCGGAGGCCCGAGATCAGCTATCGATGCGGTTGACGTCTGCACCCAACGCCACTCGATAAACACCAGAAGGACCAACACGCAAAAGACTCAGCGCGGTGCGAATTGGCCACCTACTTCAACGAAATTGCGCACTCGGTCAACCCAAAGCCACGGCGTCAGTGATGCAAGTTTCCCCGCGGGCGATCAAACTCTCGAAGACATAGAAAAGAATAGAATTGCGTTTCTTGACGAAATACGACGGCCCGAGTGCGGGTAGATGAAGCCGCTTGATGTGCTAACCGCGTTCACGGCCAGCGCCAGACTTCCTGTAGGCGACGCGACGCATATGAGCGCCTCGGCGGTGTCCTTCTTGCGACCGCTGTGAGATACAGCTGCCAAGGGATTCGAACGTAGAAGTTCCGTCCACTCAGGTGGTACTCGATGTTGTACTCGAGTGGGTAGCGAAGAAGCGGCTCAACCTCCCTCCAAAGCCGGTTGAACTGCGTTCTCAGCTGACGCTCAGGAACATTGAGTCCGCGCGTCTCGGAGAGCACGTACAAGCACAGGACTTGGACAAAGACGTCTGACTGGGCGCTGCCGTCCAGCTCTTGGAGCAGTGTCTCCGTACTCCGATTGACGCCGTATCCATGTATCGCAGAGGCTCGGACGGCGTAGGCGGTCGGCAGGGGGTCAACACTGCTGCCGTCGTCGTCGAAGTCGTCCCATGCACGACCCTCGACGAGCGCACATTCAAGTCGAGCCGCAAGCGCCTCCACTGTCGGCTCTGTCCGCGTGGTGCCGCGGGGAACAAAGAGGAGAATACCGAGCGCCTCGCTCAGTTTGATGATATTCCGGCGCTCGAGTTCGAGCCGCTCGCGCTCCGGATCGCCTTCGAGCTGCCGGTCCACGACGGTCTGCGATGGAGTGCGACCAGCCCTCGCACAAGCCTGATGTTGTTCGTCTTGCGAGGCACCCAACACCCGTATGGCCGCGGGCATTTTCATGAATCCCATATTGACGGTTTGCGAGGTCGTTGAGGAATTGACCGCATGCGTAGCCACCGTCGGTTGCGCGGCTTTGCGCTCCGTCAGCAACCTGGGCGGCGAAAGAGATCTCGGACGGTAGCCGCTGCGTCTGGCGACTGTGCGGCAAGGGTCACAGTGAAGCAGTTGGTGCTGTGACCGGATTCAACCGTTAGCTGCCTCAAGAACGAGTTTGCGAGCTTCTTCAACGAAGGTAAGACCACGGACATCGCGATGACCCGAATCGGGCATCGGCACGAGCCGCCCCTCTGGCAGACGCAAGACTCTTTTCGTTCTTTGCCGTTAACTCCCCGATGCGAGTCATTCCGCACGCATCTTGGGCTGCTTCCTCGCTGATTGAGGAGCTGAGACGAGAAACTGCAGGTCACCGCCGATGCCGAAGGCGATTGCGAAGGGTCGATCTTAGGCCTGTCCGGCGGCGCGCTTGCGCTGGCATCGGGATTGAGCCGGCGTCGATCGTGACTCCCACGCCGCTCGCCCTGGACGCGCTCGGCGCGCGACGTCACTTCCGAGACCATCGCTTACATCGATACCGCCTCGTGCGGATCGAGTTTGTGCGTGGGTTTTGCGCGAGAAAGTGCGAGAGGGACTGTCGGGCTCAAGGATCGCCGCGTGCGCCCACGTGTGCCAGTCTGCGTCTAGCCGTTCGTCTTGATGGCCATGATCGCCGCACAACAGCCCCCGACCTCCCCTGAGACCCAGAGATCATCACCAGGGCATTCCCGGTTCTTGAGGAATACGGAGTTCTTCTCTGCGAGACCTAGCGCAACGGCGAAGACGGCACCGCGTGTCACCGAGCTCAGTGTGCTCCTCCGACGACAGGGACACCGTATTTGGTTTGCTTCGTCGATGAAGCCACTCATGAACCTCTCGAAGTCCACGCGCGCTGAGTCGCGCGGCATCATCGCGCCAGCGAGAAGGGCAACCGGATCTGCCCCCGTTCCACAAAGGTGGGAGATTGACGTCTACCAACAATTTGCCGAGTTTGTACCAAGAGCCGATCCCGAGTTCAATGAGAATCGGGCGCGAGTTGAAGGAGTGGTGGTGGCAACGAGGAACCGATCGCCGAGGTCGATCATTGCACAGTCGTCCTCGTTGATCCCCGCGACGACGTGCTCGAACCGTTCGCTCTGGGCAACCGCTGCCGGCCCGCCCTGGTACTGCGTGGGTCAAGGGGCATTCCACTATCGAAGAGGTCAATGGTTTGTCCCATAGCGTCGTTACCGGGGAAGAGCCTGCTAATGCCAGTCGTCTCGTCCAAGACGTGACCAAAGCTCACGGCGGATGAGCTGAGACGGAACGCCTTCGGCCACGTGGGTAGCCGGGCCTGCTGCCCTCGCAGGTAGATGTAGGGCGCCGAAACTCACCGGAAAGATCGCAGCTGTCTCTATTTGGTGGTGCGGCAACTGGTCGTCGAATAGATCGAAGAACTCGGTCATCCTGCCGCGGGATTAGGTTCACGTGCGCGTGAGTGGAATTCTCGCGCCGCCCACGGTCAGGCGAGCTCCCGTGCTCTGCTTCAAGCACTGCTGCCCCGACCCTCCCACTTGCGTCCCATCCCGCAAGAAGTTGACATACTCAGAAGCGACATAAGGTGCTCAAGGTAGCACTGTGAGGCTGTGTGGTGTTTTTCGTGTGATTGCTTCAACGCTGCTGCTCCTGGCGCTGCCGCGGCCCAAGAGCCGGGATGACTGCGAAGGTTGGCGTTTCGATGAGGGTGACGTCGTGCCATTCGCGGGTAGGCGCAGCTGCGGCCAAGATCTCGCAGAAAGGGCAGGTCGAGGGCATCGCAGTTAAGCCTAGTGTTTCCTCTTGTCCAGGTCATGCCGAACCTTGGCTCTATGTTGGATGGTTCGGCTTGGTAGATCCGTGCGAAGGTGGCGAACGGAGGCTGCGAGCTCAAGAGTGTCCAGAGTGCTGCTGCCCCATAGGGTGAATCGACGCACCTACGGCCTATGACGGGCCAAACCTACTGCGCAGGGCGCGACGCGAGGTAACCCGTGACGAAAGGAAGCTCCGCCGGCATCTCGAGTTTCCTGGAAACCGGCTCGTCACGCAGCGCGGCAAGCAGCACGTGGTAAACGCCCACGACCGAAAGCCGGACCGCTGATCAAGTCGATCTGTCGTTCGGCAAGACCACCGATGGTACGAGCACCCGCGACCCGTCCGCAGAGCAAACGCTGCACAGTCGACGGGTTCCTGAGTACTAGACCGGGAGACCTGCTGCTTGCCCACTCGAACGATGGCGTAGTGAAGATCACAATGCCGTCGGTGAGAAGAACGCCAAACCTGGAGCCAGAAGGCGAGTGTGTTGTAGGGGTCGCCGAGCGAGGCGACGACGATACCAAACTGCTGTTGCGTGAAAGGCATGTCGTCGGCGTTCCCTATGACCGTGCGCGCCCCCAGCGCATTCCATCGCGCAGAATGCGCGACCATCTCTGGCGCCGAGTCGAGAAGCGTCAACCCCGTGATCGGACCACCACGTTCGGCTAGAACTTCCGCGAGCAGGAATGGCCAGCTCCCGATGTCACGTAGTCGTCGCTACCACCGACCGGGAGCCAAGCACGCACGATGGCAGCGCTCGCCGACCGAAAGTTGGCACAGGTCGGATGACTCGTCGCGTCGTAATACTCCTCCGCAAATCCACATAGGTGCCGCGGCGTACTTCGCTCACCGCGTACGCGCCAACTTCACGTCTACGTTCAGGCCGATCTCCTGAATCTCGGCCATCACTGACACAAGCGCTTCCGTGATACCAACTTGATGCGCGGCGGCTCGTACGCTGGCTTCTGAAGTCCGCAGCCGGAAGCGCAAAGGCGGGTGTCGTCGACGGCATCAATGTAGATGGCGGCTTGCGCATCGCGCAGGCCCGTTGGAAGCGTGGTTGGCGGGTGGAGACGACCGCCTCGCCGGTGCATTGCAGGCTAGGCGCTGCTCCTTGTGGGTCATGCCGTATTCGTCGACGAGACGGTCGGGGTCAGTAGTCACGTCATCATCTGTTCGTGAATCACCCGCACGGAACGCACGGCCGACGTGTCCGAACCATCGGCCGACCACCCGGCCAGCACCTTGCGTGAAACCGGGATGGTCGAGTTCGTGATGTCGATATCCCCTCCTCGAACACAATGTCCTGAACGTAGATGGCGCACCGGAAGTCTCGGCGAGGTCGAGGGCGGGGATGCAGTTCACGGCCAGTTGGCCTAGCTTCGTCTCCAACTCGTTCTTCGCCGCGAGTTTGATGAGGCTTCGGTCGGCCTCGCCACGGTAGTCATCGATGAGCCTGGATGGTGCGCTTGATTCGCACGGAGTTCTCACACTGCGTCAAGCTCAAGCCCACTACGCCAAACACATGATACTATCCACGCGACCAGAGAGCTGCCGTGCGAATGCTCTGCCCGGTTTCGTGAGAAGGCCGAGAACAACAAGCAGCACGAGCACCGGCCAAACGAGGGCAGCCAGTAAGGGCGCGAACCAAGCACCGCCGTTTTGAATGACAACTGTTGGCGAAGAGGTTGATGCTTTCCGCTTCGACGATGGAGATGTCCTGGAGGGAACCGTGCCGGTGATCGATGTCGTGGTCACGACAGTGTCGGAAGTTATGAGGGTGTCGTTACCCACGCCCGGTTTCGCCGAGACACCGAGCGGAGGTGTTGCCATGAAGACGATCGCTACAACCGCAATAGCTGCGCAGATGCGACTCATATGAGGCAATTGCATCACGCGCATCCGACGGCGTCCTCTGACGGGCAACCCCAAATCACGTAGCGACATGACGGGTTCCGGTGTAGTGCGCGAAGCAAACGGTCCTCTCTACAGCCACTCCAGAAGGTCGTCGATATCGAGATGGGACCGGGTTGTTTGGCGCGTGGATCCACAATCCACGATCCCCCGCGAGAGCCAGTCGCGCGCCAGCGCGTGCGCCGGTTGGCGCCATCCTCAGGCGGTTTCCAGCGGTTCAAGGCGAAACCTCGGAGACCGAGCGGTAACACCAAGCTCGGCATGGACTACGGGAATCCGGCTCGGATTGTGCGAAGGCGCCTACCGGCGTCGAATGGGTTAAACCAGGTCTTGCCGCGCTGGGCCTGTCACGCGGAATCGAGTGACCTGAGCGCGATGGTCCGGGTGTGCACCGGGGGTGTGCACGTCACGCGCCTGGCTGGCGTTCCGACACGGATGACTCGCTCAACCATGCCGTTTGCGCATAGCGGGGTGTGTGGGCGGTACTGGGCTCGAACCAGTGACCCCCAGCTTGTCGAGCTGGTGCTCTCCCAACTGAGCTAACCGCCCTCGCGACGGCCAATAGTAGCGGGCAGGGTGGCGCCCCTGGCGCTATCCCACCCAGCGCAGCCGCTTGATCGCGCCGCGGAGCTCGTGGGCGGTGACGCGCGTGTAGCGCTGGGTGGAGTCGAGGTGCTTGTGGCCGAGCAGCTCCTGGATCTGGCGCAGGTTGGCGCCGGCGTGCAGGAGCTCGGAGGCGAACACGTGCCGCAGCGTGTGCGGGGTCACGCGCTTGCGCTCGCCGACGCCGCTCGCCGCGACGTAGTGGCGGAAGAGCTGGTCGAGCTGGGTGTCGTTCAGCCGCTTGCCCTGGACGCCGACGAAGAGCGCCTGCTCGGTCAGCGGCACGCGGGTCGCGTAGTAGTCGACGAACAGCGGCGCGAGCGCGGGGTGGATCGGGATCGTCCGCTGCCGTCCGCCCTTGGCCTTGCGCACGCGCAGCAGCCGGCGCGACAGGTCGAGGTCGTCCCAGTCGAGCCCGAGCAGCTCGCTGCGGCGCAGGCCCGCATAGGCCATCACCGCGAGCAGCAGCAGGTCGCGCTCCGGCTTGCCGGGGAAGTGCCGCTCCCACAGCTCGGGCCGGCCGGTCGCGGCGAGCAGCCGCTCGAGCTCGCCCATGGTCAGCACGTCGGGAAGCGTCTCGCGCTTCTTCGGCGTGCGCAGCGGCAGCGCCGGGTCGCGCAGCAGCCGCTCCTCCTCGACCAGGAAGCGGAAGAAACACTTCAACGCCGCCGTCGTCCGCGCCTGGCTCGACACGGCCGGGCGCCGCTCCTGCTCGCTCGCGAGGAAGGCGCGCAGGTGCGTCACCTTCACCTCCCCGAGCTCGCCGAACCCCTCACCCTGCAGGTACGCCAGACACGCCAAAACGTCACGCTCGTAGGCCGAGCAAGTCATCGGGGCAAGCCGCCGCTCCAAGCGGCAAAAGCGCAGGAAATCGGCCACTTCCGTACTCGCCAGTTCCTTCATCGATCCTCCCTTGGGCAGCCTTCCGGCCCCCGCTGGGGCGAGCGCTCGGACGTCTCCGGCTTACAGGCCTGCTACGGGAAAAGCCCTGGAAACGGGGCTTTTTCTATCGACCCGGATTCGCTTCGGCGACTCGTCGCGCGCGATCGCTTTGGCGATGCAAAGATCGAGGGATCCCGCAGGACTTGCGGGATCGTCCAGCGAAGCCCGTTGCGTCGTTTGCCATCCGATTGCTGTCCGGCGGGGCCCGGGCCAGCGTGGAGGACCCAATTGCCTGAGAGCAACGCAGCGGAAGTCGCGGGGGACGATCTGTAGTGCACCACGCGATCCTCGGCGCCGGTGGGATCGGCGGACTGCTTGCTGCTGCGCTCGCACGAGCGGGTACGCCGACCGTCGTCCTCGTCAGGCCGGAAGCGCTGGGCGACTATCCGCGCCGCATCAGTATCGAAAGCGTCGTCCTCGGCGATTTCGAGGTTGAGTCGCACGCCGCATCGACGCTCGATCACGAGGTCGACGTGCTCTGGGTCGCGACGAAGGCGACACAACTCGAGAGCGCGCTCGACCTCGCGCCGCCCGACCGAGTCGGCCCGCTCGCCACGGTGATCCCGCTCCTCAACGGCATCGACCACCTCGAGGTGTTGCGAGCCCGCTATCCGACGGTGGTGGCCGGCGCGATCCGGGTCGAGTCTGAGCGTGTTGCTCCGGGACGGATCCGCCAGAGTTCACCCTTTCTCCGCGTGGACATCGCAGGCGCCGCGGGGGCCGCCGCCGACCTGCATGCGGCCGGCATCGACTGCCGTGTCGGCGACGACGAGCTGACTCTGCTCTGGGAGAAGCTCGCGTTTCTCGCACCGCTCGCGCTCGCGACGACCGCGCTCGACGCGCCGCTCGGCGGCGTTCGTGACAACGAGCAGTTTCGAGGCTGCCAACGCGAAGCGCTTGCGGTCGCCGACGCCGAAGGCGCTCACGTCAACGAGGTCGGCCTGACCGCAGTACTCGAGGCGGCGCCGGATGAGATGCGGAGCTCGATGCAGAAGGACGTCGCCGCGGGCCGCGTGCCGGAGCTTGACGCGATTGCCGGCCCGATCCTCCGCGGAGGCGAACGGCACGGCCTACCAACGCCGAACACACACGAGCTCAGTCGGCTGGTCGCCGCGCGCGTGAAAGCATCGAGTTGAGGCACCAGCTTCGGCCGTCCGGTCCGCCGGGCACGCGACCAACGACAGAGGAGCGTTGTCTTGACTCGATTCACGATCAAGAACCTGAAGGAGATCGATGACACCGGCCCCGAGCGTGGACACGGCATCGAGGCGCGCTTCGCCCGCAAGCACATCGAGTCCGACCACCTCGGAGTCACGTACTTTCGCTACTCGCCGGGCGTCCGCTCCACAACTGCTCATAGCCACCGTGTGCAGGAAGAGGTGTACATCGTCCTGAGCGGACACGGTCGAATCCGGCTCGACGACCAGATCGTCGAGCTCCGACAGTGGGACGTGATCAGGATCGCTCCCGCGACGCTGCGGGCCGTCGAGGCCGGCCCGGACGGCCTCGAATTCCTCGCCGTCGGCTCTGATCGGCCCGACGCCGGGGACGGCGTACACGCACAACCGGCGTGGATCGACTAGGTCGACGCCAACGAGCGGCGATGCCGGAACTACGGCTCGACCGCGGAGAGGGCGGCGACGACGATTGCGTCGGCGGAGATGGAGTAGGCGTCGTACAGCGCCGGCTGGCTGCCTGCCTGGCCGAAGTCGTCGACGCCGAGCGGTACGCACTTGACGCCGAGAGCGCTGCCGACCCAGGCAAGGGCATGCGATGCGCCGTCGATCACCGTCACGACCGGAGTACCGCGTTCGTCGCCGCCGACGAGGCTTTCCAGGTGTGATCGTTCCGATGCGATCGTCCCGTTGCGTATCGGCGCGAGCTGTTTGTTGCGCCAGTCGCGGTAGAGCCGGTCCGGTGACGACAGGCACAGCACGGTCGCCTCGACGCCTTCGTCGTCGGCGAGTGCCTCTGCGGCGGCGAGTGCTTCCGGGATCATCGTTCCGCAGCTGGCGATGATCACGCGGTCGTCCGTCGGTCCCGGCTCGCGGAGGCGGAACGCACCTCTCAGCACGTGCTCGCGCAGCCGCGCTTCGCCCAGGCGAGCGGCCGCGGCGGCGAACGGCGCCTGGTCGATCGGTGTCGTCGACAGCCGCAGGTAGAGCGCTTCGCCGTCTTGGGTGTGCATGCGGGCGAGCGCGTCCAGCGTGAGCCACTCGAGCTCGCGTGCGTAGCAGGGCTCCGCGTAGGTCAACTGCGGGCATTCGATGCCGATCCCGGGGGTGATGGTCGACTGGTGCGCGCCGCCTTCGCGGGAGAGGCTGATACCTGACGGTGTACCGGCGAGGATGAATCGCGACCCGGAATAGACCGAGTAGACGATTCCCTCGAGTGCGCGCATGACGAAGGGGTCGTAGAGCGTGCCGATCGGCAGGAGAGGCTGACGATGGAAGTCGAATGTCAGTCCCAGCTGACCGAGGAGCAGCACGAGGTTCATCTCTGCGATCCCGAGCTCGATGTGCTGTCCGCTGGATCGGACCTGCCAATGCAGCGTCGAATCCGCCATCTCGTCATAGACCGGCTGGTCCTCCGGCGCCCAGATGCCGACCTTGTTGATCCAGCCGCCGAGGCTCGTCGAGACGGAGACGTCCGGCGAAACCGTCACCAGCCTCCCGGCGATCCCCTCGTGTCGTGAGAGGTCGAGCAGCATCCGGCCGAACGCAGCCTGCGTCGATGTCGGCGGTCCGGTCTCTCGAGCTGAGCTCGCTTGGCACCGACAGCGCAGCTGCCGGCGGCTCGGGAGCCCTCGTCAACCGGCCGGCCGCTGCCTTGCAGAGAGCGCCTTCGTCGGTGTCGGGATCGAATCGGGTCCCATTCGGTGGCCTCGTCGAGGCCGCACTCGTCGCGCAATCCGCCGATCTGCTCGCCTGTGAGCAGAGCGGAGTGATTCATCGGGCGACCGGCGATCTGCAGGCCGAAGCCCTTGATCGTGTACGCGAAGATGACAGTCGGGTGGTGCGTCTCCGCACGGGCGGCCGCGAGCGCGTCGAGGATGTCGCCGAGGTCGTGTCCTCCGAGGTCGTGGATCAGCTGCGCCGGACCTGCGGCGTGGTTGTCGAGGATCGCCCCAAGTGCGCGTCGGTCGTCTGCCGGGACGCCGCTCTCGAGGGTGGCGCGCACGACCTCGTCGCTCGCGCCGAACAGCCCCTGGTATTGCTCGTTGGGCATCTCGTCGATGCGGCGACGAAGGACGTCGCCTCCCGGCGACGCGAACGCAGCACGTAGCTGCGCCCCGTACTTCAATTCGATGACGTGCCAGCCGAGCGTCCGAAACTGCTGTTCGAGCTCGGCTGCGCGGATCCCGGGCACGACCCGATCGAGCGACTGCCGGTTGAGATCGACGATCCACAGGACGTTTCCGAGCGTGCGGACGAGAGGCTCGCCGAGCGCTTCCCAGATGCTGCCCTCGTCGAGCTCCGCGTCGCCGAGGAGCGAGATGTACCGCCCCTGTGCCGACGACCCGAGGTGCGAGGCGAGGTAGCGATCGGCCAGCGCACCGAAGATCGGCGCCGTCGAGCCGAGGCCGACCGAGCCGGTCGAGTAGTCGACCGGAAACGGGTCTTTCGTCCGAGACGGATAGGACTGCAGGCCTCCGAAGTCGCGCAGGCGCGTGAGGTACGAGCGGTCGAGGCGGCCCATGAGGTACTCGATCGCATGCAGCACGGGCGAGGCGTGCGGCTTCACCGACACGCGATCTTCCGCTTGCAGGTCGTGGAAGTAGAGCGCGGTCATGAGGCTCACGAGCGACGCCGAGGACGCCTGGTGTCCGCCGACCTTGAGCGCGTCCTCCTTCGGCCGCTCGCGATTCGCGTAGTCGACGATCCGCACCGCAAGCCACAGCACGCGCTGCTGGATCCGCGACAGCGCTTCCAGTTCCGAGCGGTCACGCAGGAGTGATGTCATCCGAAGGCCTTCGTGTCGGGAGATCTGCGGGATCGTATCCGGCGGACTGCGGCACGGGCCGCGATCGCGAACTGCCGTATCCGCGTCGGGCTTTCAGTAGCTTCCCGCAGCGCGGCTCGGTGCTGCACCCGACGTCGGCCTCGCCGATACCGGCCAGCATCGAAGAATGAAACGGCGAACGTATATCGACGAGGGCTGGGTGTGGTGCGTCCTCCAGCGGCGTGACGTACGCGTCGAGCGGTGTCTCAGCTGCTCGCAGAGTGCCCGTGTCGATCGCGAGCGCGGCGTGGTCGAGTGTAGGCCGACGCCTCTCGCGTCCGCGACGGGCGCGAGCGGAGCCGCTGCACTGCGCATGTGAGCCGCGTAGGATCGCGGCGTTACGAGCGGGAGACTCAATGATGCGCCGTCGGACGCCGCCAAGCCGCTGATTCTCGGCTGCGCCTGCGTACGCGCGATGCCGAGGCAGGCTCGGCCGTGAGCGCCGAGTCCGTCGTCGTTCTCGGCACGGGCACGATGGCACCGGGCATCGCCGCGGCCTGCGTTGTCGCCGGCGCCTCGGTCACCATCGCCGGACGGGACGCCGCTCGAGCCGCGGCCGCGGCCGCGGCGGCCGGTTCGACGGTCGCCTACGCCGAGATCGCGCCCGAGGCGTTCGAGGGCTGCAATCTGGTGCTCGAAACCGTTAGCGAGGACCTCGAGGTCAAGCGGTCGCTGCTCGCATGGGTCGAGGGCTGCCTCGGCGACGACGCCTGCATCGCCACCAACACGTCGAGCTTGCGCGTCGCCGGAATTGCCTCGGCGCTCGCCCGCCCGGAACGATTCGCCGCGATGCACTTCCTCCATCCGGCCGACCTCACCGCCGTTGTCGAGGTCGTCCCCGGGCCGGAGACGGATTCGGCGACGGTCGAAACTCTGGTCGAGCTCGCCCGTCGCATGAAGAAGCAGCCGCTTGTTCTCCGCCGCGACCATCCGGGGTTCATCTGGAACCGCATCCAGATGGCGGTGATCCGCGAGTGCATGCAGCTCCTGGACGAGGGCGTCGCCGACCTCGAGGCGGTCGACGCCGCCGTCTCCGACGGCCTTGCGCCGCGGTGGATCGCCGCCGGCCCGCTGGCGACGAGCGATCTCGGCGGCAGCGAGACCTTTCGCATCATCGCGGAGCAGCTCTTTCCGCTGCTGGGCTCCTCCGCCGCGGTTTCGGAGCGGCTCGGCGAAGGGTTCTACTCTTGGACAGATGACAGCAGAACGACGATTCGCGCCCTGCGCAGCGAGGCCATCGAGGCGGGGCGGGTCTTCGCCGCGCGGCGGCGGGCGGGAGCGCCCGAAGCCCGGGGCTCACGTGACGGCCGTTCATGATATGGTGTGACCATTCTCCTCTGAGAACATCATTCTCTTAGAGGCACAGTCCGGAGAAGGAGTTCGCGATGACGGCAACCGCGGAGCTGACTGCCGAGACGCGTAGCGACCCGAGGGCGCTCGGCGTCATCGACTGCGACACCCACATCGGGCTCCCGTTCGACCATCCGTCGGATTGGGTCCCGAGCCTCCTTCCGCACCTTTCCTCGTACTGGAAACGCCGCCTCGAAGACGGGAGCATCACCTTCGTCACGGGCGCGTGGAGCCACGCCTGGCACTTCGTCAATCCCGGCGGCGGCAGCCAGAACCGGCTCAATGCGGACGTGCCGGGCGGCGAGCGGCTCGTGCTCGAGCCGGCGTTCGTGGTCGAGGACCACCTCGATCCCGAGAACATCGTCGCCAACATGATCGTCACGCACGGCGGGGCGCCCTATCTCGTGCAGACCCCTGATGCGTGTGCGGCGCTCTGCACCGCATGGAACGACTTCCACGTCGAGAAGTGGTTCGGATTCGATTCGCGGTTCCGTCTCGTCGCATCCATTCCGCACCGTTTTCCGCAGCTCGCAGTCGCCGAGCTCGAGCGGGTCGCCGACATCCCCGGGGTGGCCGGCGTGTTCCTTCAGCCGACCGCGATCCCCTTCGGAGCCCCTCATTACGAGCCGATTCTCGCGGCGGCGAACGACGCGGAGATCGCGATCTTCTCGCATCCCGGCAGCGACCACATGTACGGCGACGGGCAGATGGCCGGCGGCTATGCGTACAGCGCATTCGACCGCTACGTCGGCTGGAACGGCGTCGGCTCGGCGATTGTCGCGAACCTCGTCATCTCCGGGACGTTCGAGCGCTATCCGAAGCTGCGGTTCATCTTCAACGAGTACGGCTGGGGCTGGATCGCTCCGCTGATGCGGCGTCTCGACTTCATCTGGGACTCCACGCCGGAGAAGCTTCCCGCGCTGCGTCGGAAGCCGAGCGAGTACATCGTCGATCACGTGCGCGTCGTGTCGCAGCCTGCGCTGGAGACGCCGAACCCTCGGTACGAGAACATCGTGCTCGAGGAGATGGTCGCCGAGCGCACGATGGTGTTCAGCTCTGACTATCCGCACTGGGACGGTGACGAGACGGCGCAGATCTTCCGCGGCGCATCGCCGGAGCTGCTGCGGCGCGTCTTCCACGACAACGCTGTCGAGGCCATCGGGCCGCGCGTCTTCGCCGTCGCCTGATGGCGCCGCAATCTGCGGGCATCGTCGACCTCGACGTCCACACGCATGTCGAGGGGCAACTCGAAGTCCTGCTCCCGTATGTCGACGGCGGCTGGCGCGCGCGCCTGGAGGAGCGGCGTGAGGTAAACCTGCCGCGCGGCACGATCGGGTTCAGGGAGAAGTTCCTTCCCTCCAGCGAGCCGCCTCCGACCGACGGAGCTTCCGCGCTCGCGCTGCTCGACCGGGCCGGCGTCGAGACGGGGCTGCTGATCAACCTTCAGGCGGGGGCGCTCGACGGAATGACCGACCGGCCCGAGGCCGCGGTGCTCGCGAGTGCCTTCAACGACTACCACCTCGAGCATTTCGTGCAGGGAAACAGCCGCCTCAAGCTCGCAGCGGTGGTCGCACCCCGGCACCCGGAACTCGCCGCCGCGGAGATCAGGCGCGTGGCGACGTTGCCCGGCGTCGCCGCGATCTGGCTGCCGCTCGTCGACCGCCTGCTCGGTTCGCCGCACTATGACCCGATCCTCGGCGCGGCCAACGACGCCGAGCTTCCGGTCGTCATCCATCCCACCGCCAACTACGGAACGAGCCAGGAGACGCCGCACTATCCGTCGGGCCATCCGACCGACGACGCGGAGCGTTTCGTCAACCTGCCGCAGATCGCCGGCGCGAACATCACCGACATGATCTGGGAGGGGACGTTCGTGAAGTTCCCGAAGCTCAAGATCGTGTTTCTCGAGTTCGCCTGGCAGTGGCTGCCCGAGCTCAACTGGAAGATGGACGCATCGTGGAAGGCCGGGCGCCGCAACGCCCCGTACCTGACGAAGCCCCCGACGGAGTACGTCGACGAGCACGTGCGTCTCGCGTGGGACCCTGTCGGCGCGCTGCCTCCCGAGGGCGAGCGCTCAGCGCTCGAGATGGTGCACGCCGATCGGACGCTCTGCTTCGCGAGCGGTGACCCTGCGAACCCCGCGCTAGGGCCGTCTTCCGTGGCGCCCTCGGCGGACGAGACCTTGCGGCAGCGGATCCTGCGCGAGACCGCCCTCGAGACCTTCGCGGGCCGGCTCAACTGAGGTTTGGGACAAGACGTGGCGGAAAAGCAGGCATTCGTCGTGGAGAAGCAGGACTTCGTCGTCGGCACGCTCGACGAGTTCCCGCCTGCGAAGCTGCCGCGCATCCTCGAGGTCGGCGGCCGGTCGATCGGCGTCTACAACGTCGACGGTAACGTCTATGCAGTGCAGAACGTCTGTCCTCATGCACTCGGGCCCATCTGCCGCGGGACGTTCGGCGGCACGTTTCTTCCCTCGGAACCCGGGCAGTGGGCGGCCGGGCTCGAGGACCGCGTGATTCGCTGCCCGCGGCACCGGTTCGAGTTCGACATCACGACCGGCGAGTCGGTGATGGGTGCGGTCAAGCAGAAGCTCGTGACCTTCCCGGTGACGATCGAGGGCAACGAAGTGCGCGTGACGATGCGCCCGCGGCCCTCGGCTATGGGGGCGACGCGCGCCGAACAGGTTTGACGTGGTTCCTGATCGAGGCGGACATCACCGCGCGGGAAACGCCGGATGAGAAGCGGCTCTCATTCTTCACCGTGCTCGTCGTGCGCGAGTTGCGTCGGCGCCCGAACGACGAGGAGGCGCAGGCCCTGATCGACGACTACCTCACTGAAGTGCACGCCCCGTTCGAGTGGGATGTCGAGCTGATTGCCGTCGACCCGGTGAGGGCGTGAGGGCGGCGTTACGAGAGCCGCTGCTCGGCTTCTGGATCGACGTAGCTGCGGATCATGTCGATCGAGCCGTAGATCCAGAGGATGCGAAGGACGCCCGGCCCGGCATTGCTGAACCGGTGACGAAGACCCGCGGGGATGTACGCGGCGTCGAACGTGTCGAGGCTGTGCCTCTCGTCTTCGACCTCGCAGATCGCCTGTCCCTCGAGAATCACGACCGACTCTTCCGTGTTGTGCGTGTGCAAGGCGATGCCGCCCCCCGGGGGAAAGACGGTCATACCGGTCGTCAGGTTCTTCGCGCCGACGTCACGACTCACCATCGGTATCGAGTACACGCCGCCGCCGCGGTCGACCGTCGCGATCTCGTCGCTGCGGAAGATCGTTGCGTCCATGTGCCGATGCTATCGCGCGGGAGCGTCGCAGGATGACCGTCCGCATCGTCGACGTGCGCGAGGTGACGAAACCGATTGCGTCGCCGATCCGCAACGCGTTCGTCGACTTCACGACGATGACGACGAGCGTCGTCGCGGTTGTCAGTGACGTCATCCGCGACGGTCGTCCCGTCGTCGGCTACGGGTTCAACTCCAACGGGCGCTACGGCCAGGGTGGACTGATCCGGGAGCGCTTCGCGCCGCGGTTGCTCGACGTCGACCCGGCCGGCTTGCTCGACGAGGCCGGCACGAACATCGATCCCGACCGCGCGTGGGCCGCGATGATGCGCAACGAGAAGCCCGGCGGCCACGGCGAGCGGTCGGTCGCCGTCGGCACGATCGACATGGCGATCTGGGATCTCGTCGCGAAGCTCGAGGAGAAGCCGCTCTTCCGGCTGCTCGCCGAGCGCCACGGGCGCACCGCCGACCCTCGGGTCTTCGTCTACGCGGCCGGAGGCTACTACTACCCCGACAAGGGGCTCGACGCTCTGCGCGCGGAGATGCGGAGCTACGTGGAGCGGGGCTACACCGTCGTGAAGATGAAGATCGGCGGCGAGCCGATCGACGAGGACCGACGCCGAATCGAGGCCGTGCTCGAGGAGATCGACGGTACCGCGAGCCTCGCCGTGGACGCCAACGGGCGGTTGTCTCTCGACGGGGCGCTCGCCTACGCCGACATGCTCTCTCGCTATCCGCTCTTCTGGTACGAGGAGCCGGGCGACCCGCTCGACTTCGAGCTCCAGCGTGCGGTCGCGGAGCGCTATGAGCGCCCGCTCGCGACGGGCGAGAACCTCTTCAGCCACCAGGACGCCGCCAATCTCCTCCGCTACGCCGGCATGCGCCCCGACCGAGACTGGCTCCAGTTCGACTGCGCCTTGTCGTACGGCCTGTGTGAGTACCTGCGCACGCTCGACGTTCTCGCTGCGGCCGGATGGTCGCGTACGCGCTGCATCCCCCACGGAGGTCACCAGATGTCGCTCAATATCGCCGCCGGCCTCGGGCTCGGCGGAAACGAGAACTATCCGGATCTCTTTCAGCCGTTCGGCGGCTTCCCGGACGGCGTCGAGGTCGTCGGCGGGAGCATCGACCTGCCTGACCTGCCCGGCATCGGTTTCGAAGGCAAGGCCGAGCTCGCCGCCGTCCTGCGAGAGGTCGCGGCGTGAGCGGGCGGATCGAGGCCGCTGAGCTTCGCGAATTCGCGGAGCGCCTGTTTGCCGCAGCCGGGCTTGACCTGGACAAGGCGGCCGTGGTGGCGGAGCTGCTCGTGGAGGCAGACCTCATGGGACACACGACGCACGGACTGGCTCTGGCGCCGCGATATCTGACGGAGCTCGCGGACGGTTCGATGACGTCGTCCGGCGCTCCCGAGGTCGTGTCGGACCGCGGCGCCTGCGTCGTCTGGGACGGACGCAGGCTTCCCGGCATCTGGGTCACCGCGCAGGCGCTCGACCTCGCGCTCGACCGGGCGCAGACGTACGGGACGACGACGGTCGTCGTCCGCAACAACCATCACATCGGATGCCTCGCCGCGTACCTGCCGCGGGCCACCGAGCGGGGTTGCATGGCGGTCGTCTCGACGTCGGATCCTTCGCAGCGAACCGTCGCTCCCTGGGGCGGTATCACGCCTGTGATGACGCCGAACCCGGTCGCGGTCGGGATCCCGACGAGCGGGGACCCGATCCTCGTCGACGTCAGCGCCTCGATCACGACGAACAACATGGTGGCCCGGGTCGCGCGGGCGGGAGAGCGGCTTCCGGGACGATGGGTGCTCGACGCGGACGGCGTTCCGACCGACGATCCGGGGCCTGCGCTCGGCGGGGGCGGCGGCTCGATCATGCTCGCCGGCGGAGCGGATCACGGCCAGAAAGGCTACGGCTGGGCGCTCTTCGTCGAGGCGCTGACGCAGGGGCTGCCCGGCTTCGGGCGCGCCGAGGATCCGACCGGCTGGGGGTCGGGGACGTTCGTCCAGGTGATCGACCCGGATGCCTTCGCCGGTCGCGAGGCCTTCGTGCGCGAGACCGACGTCCTCGCCGCCGCGTGCCGGGCGAGCGAGCCGCGACCGGGGCTCGGGCCTGTGCGGCTTCCGGGCGACGCCGGCCTGACCCGGAGGCGTGACGGGCTGGCCCGCGGAGTCGAGCTCCACCCCGGAATCGCCGCCGATCTGGAGGCCTGGGCCGCAAAGCTGGGCGTTTCCGCCCCCGCGCAGATGCTTTCCGCGCCCTGAACGTGTAGAGTCGATCTGTGCAGAAGGGAGATCGGTGATCAGCCGGCTGAACCACATCGGAGTGGTGGTCGACGACATCGAGGCCGGAAAGAGGTTCCTTCAGGACGTGATGGGGCTCGAGCTCGTGCTCGAACGGGACGTCCCGGCGAGGCGGCGGAACACCGCGTATTTCGCTGCCGGAGAGGTCGAGATCGAGCTGATCGAGGACCATGACCCGGACGCGAAGGCGCGGGTGCTCCGAGGCGAGAAGGCCGTGATCGAGCACATCGCACTCGACGTGGACGATCTTCCCGCGACGATCGATGCTCTCGAGGCAAAGGGTGTGCGCATCCGCGACGGCGGGATCACCCGCGTCGGGACGCGCGACAACGCGTGGACGGATCCCGCGACCTCGGGTGGCGTGATGTACCAGCTGAGTGCGGAGGCGGTCGAGGGGCCGTCTGACTAACGACGTGAGTGGAGGGAACGAGCATGGCAGCCGTTGAAGAGACAGTGGCGATTTCGGACGAGATCATGGAGCGCTTCCGGGCGATCGACCTCGCGTGCATCGGCGACGTGCTCGGAGGCCTTCGTCTGAACTGCGTCGAGTGGAGGCTGAAGCCGCTCGACCGGACCTCGAGGATGTGCGGCCGGGCGGTCACCATGCGCCTCATCCCACTTCAGGACCGCAGCATCTGGTACGAGCAGGAACGTCACCCGCGGGAGCTCGTGCACGAGGCGAATCCCGGCGACGTCCTCGTCATCGACGTCGGCGGCGACCGCGATTGCGGCATCTGGGGCGGGAATGTCTCGACCGAGGACGGCGTGCCGGCCGGTCTGGGCGGCGTCGTCATCGACGGCGTTTGCCGCGACTCGGATGACGTCATCCGCACAGGCATCCCGACGTTCGTCCGCGGCACCTCGCCGCTTCACGGTCACGGCGTCTACGGGACCACCTGCTATATGTCGGAGCCTGTGCGGATCGGCGGGATCTCCGTCGCCCCCGGCGACTTGATGATCGGCGACGCGGACGGCATCGCGGTCATCCCGGCCCGGCGTGCCGCGGAGATCGTCGAGCTCGCCGAGGTCCGTCATGAGCTCGACACGACGCCGAAGCTCGGGACGCCCGAGGACTCGAAGGCACGCAGCCAGCTGCGGAACAAGCTGTACGACCTGCCCGTGCCGCCCGAGCACCGGTGACGACCTATCCGGACTGGCTCGCGTCCGCAGTGGCATCGGACGTCACCGAGGGGCGGGGAGTCCTGCCGGCGGCGATCGGCTCGCTCGTGCGCGGCCAGCGTGTCGTCGCGCCCGCATTCACGGTGCGGTCGTCGACCGACGACAACACGTCGGTGAAGGATGCGTGCTCCGTCCCGCCGCCGCGGGGAAGCGTTCTCGTCGTGGCCGGCCACGAGAGCTCGGTGAGGGCGACGCTCGGCGGGAACGTCGCCCTCGAGCTCGTGGTCGCCGGCGTCGTCGGCCTGGTCACGACCGGCGTCGTCCGCGACTCCGCCGAGATACTCGACCACGGCCTACCGGTCTGGTCGCGCGGCGTGACGCCGCTTGCGCCGCGAAAGGGCGGCGAAGGCGCGGTCGACGTCGCAGTCGAGATCGGCGATGTACGGATCGAGACGGGAGATCTGGTGATCGCAGACGACGACGGCGTCGTCGTCTGGCCGCGGAGCGAGATCGAGGCGCTGCTCGCGGGCGCGTCGGTCAAGAACGAGGAGGATCTTGCGCGCGTGCAGGAGCTTCGAGCTCCGCGCTAGGCGATCGGGCGTCCTCTCTGCCGGACGCGCATGAGAGCGAAGCTCGCCCGCGTCTTCGCTCCGCTCGGAGTGCGGAACTACCGCCTGTACGTGATCGGGCAAGTCGCCTCGGTCAGCGGAAACTGGATGCAGCAGATCGCGGTGGCGTGGCTCGTCATCAAGCTGACGAACTCGCCGCTCGCACTCGGCATCGCGACTGCGGCGCAGCAGGCGCCGTACCTCGTGTTCGGGCCGTGGGGTGGCCTCCTCGCCGATCGGCTGTCGACGAGACGGCTGTTGATCACGACGCAGCTTGCGCAGATGGTCGCGCCGATCGCGTTGTTCGCGCTCTACACGTCCGGGACGATCCAGATCTGGCAGGTCTACGTGCTGGTGATGATCCGCGGGCTCGTCAACACCGTCGACAACCCGGCGCGACAGACCTTCGTGGCCGAGCTCGTGGCTCGCGATCACGTCGTGAGCGCCGTCTCACTCAACGCGTCGGTCACGCAGGCCGGGCGGCTGCTCGGGCCCGCGGCGGCGGCGATCGTCATTGCGACGCTGGGCCTCGGCCCCTGCTTCCTCCTGAACGCCGCGTCGTTCATGGTGATGGCCGTTCTTCTTCTGCTGATGCATCCCGCCGAGCTCCATCCGGTCACGCCCGGCTCTCGCGGAGGAGGTCAGCTCAGAGCCGGCTTCGCGTATGCGGCGCGCACGCCCGCGCTTCGCATCCCGCTGCTGCTGATGGCGGTGGTCGGCCTGCTCTCGTTCAACTTCACGGTGGTGCTGCCGTCGGTGGCGGACTTCACGTTCCACGGCAACGCGACCACCTATGCGCTGATGATGAACTTTCTCGCGGCCGGTGCGCTCACCGGCGCCGTGAGCTCCGGGACGAGAACGGCTGTCACACCGCGTGCCGCTTCATGGGCGGCGGTCTCATTCGGGGTGGCGCTCGGCTTTGCCGCGGTCTCTCCGACCCTTCACGTCATGCTCGGGGCGCTCGTGCTCGTCGGCGCGACCAGCGTCCTGTTCTCGGCCTCGGTCCAGGCTTCGCTGCAGCTCGCGGTCGACGCCGAGATGCGCGGGCGCGTTCTCTCGCTCTACCAGATCCTCTACCAGGGGACGACGCCGGTCGGTGCGATCCTCGTGGGCTGGCTCGCGTCGGTCGAAGGCGCGCGGTCCGGGCTCGTGCTCGGCGCCGCGGCCGGCGTCGTGGCCGGCGCGGTGGGCCTCTGGGCCTGGCCGGGCGGACGTACGCCGGGGCGGGAGGCGCTGTTGTGGGCCGGCCTTCCGTGGCGCGCGTGGCGTAGGCGCGGGCTGACGGCCAATGAACCCGCGAAGATCGAGATGGCGGGCGTCGATCTCGCCATCGCTCCCGCGAGCGGGAAGGGATAGGGTATCGCCGTGCGCCCGGAGCGACTTCGCCGGTCGTGCCTGGCGGTGCCCGGCTCGAGCCCGAAGATGCTGGCGAAGGCGGCGCAGCTGCCGGCCGACCAGGTCTTCCTCGACCTTGAGGACGCGGTGGCGCCGAGCGAGAAGACGGACGCGACAAGAGAGCGCGTGGCGCGGGCACTCGTCGAGCAGGGCTGGTCCGCCGGGACGCTCGTCGTGCGCGTCAACTCGGTCGACACGGCCTGGTGTCACCGCGACATCGAGATGATCGTCGCGCTCGCGGGCGCCACCGTCGACTGCATCATGGTGCCGAAGGTCGAGGACGCGTCACACATCCATTTCGTCGACCACCTCCTGGGACAGCTCGAGCTCGAGCACCGACTCGAGCGGCCGATCGGGATCGAGGCGCAGATCGAGAGCCCCCGCGGTCTCGTCAACGTCGAGGCGATCGCAGCGGCGTCGCCTCGGCTCGAGACATTGATCTTCGGACCCGGCGACTACGCTGCGTCGCTCGGCGTATCGCAGCTCACGGTCGGCGTCATCGAGAGGGACTATCCCGGCGACCAGTGGCACTACCCGCTCTCGCGCATCGCGACGACGGCGCGCGCATTCGGTCTGCAGGCGATCGACGGACCGTACTCCGCCATCCACGACATCGACGGATTCCGCGAGTCGGCGCGGCGCGCACAGCTGCTCGGGTTCGACGGCAAGTGGGCGCTGCATCCGGGCCAGCTGGAGCCGTGCAACGAGATCTTCACTCCGACGCAGTCGAGCTTCGACCGCGCCGAACGACTGTTGGCCGCGTATCGCGGCTTCACCGAGGTGGACGGAGTCGGAGCTGCGATGTTCGAGGGCGAGATGATCGACGAGGCCTCCCGCAAGATGGCCGACCAGCTGTCGCGGCGAGGCCGCGCCGCCGGACTGCAACCGTCCGAGGAGAGCTGATGGCGCAGAAGGAGTGGCGAGGACGGTTCTTCGAGGACGTCGACATCGGTGACGTCTACCGAAGCCGGCTCGGCCGGACGATCACGCAAGCCGACAACACGTGGTTCACGCTGCTGACGATGAACACGAATCAGATCCACTTCAACGAGCCGTACGCCGAGCGCACGCAGTTCGAGCGCACACTGATCGCGTCCTCCTTGACGCTCGCGATCGTCCTCGGCCTCTCGGTCGCGGACACGAGCGAGAACGCCGCCGCCAACCTCGGCTGGACCGACATCGTCTTGCCGAAGCCCGTCTTCGCCGGCGACACGATCTGGGCGGAGAGCGAGGTCCTCGAGAAGCGTGAGTCGAGGTCACGACCCAGCGTGGGCATCGTCGCGGTCCGCACTCGCGGGATCAACCAGCATCGCGAGGTCGTGCTCGAGTTCAAACGGTCGTTCATGCTCTACAAGCGCGACGCGGCCGAGGCGGCGGACGGCTTCCCGACGACGGACGAGCCCTGGTCGGTGTGATGCGGTCGGAGCAGGACGCGATCGTCGCGACGGTACGCGACTGGGTCGAGCGGCGCGTGGTGCCTGCGGCACCGGAGCTCGATCGAGCCGACGAGTTCCCCCAGGCGCTCACCGAGGAGATGAAGGAGCTCGGCCTGTTCGGGGTGACGATCCCGGAGGAGTACGGCGGGCTCGGCCTCGACCTGACAACCTACGCGCGCATCCAGGTCGAGATCGCGCGCGGCTGGATGTCTCTCTCGGGGATCCTGAACACCCACTTCATCGCCGCCTGGATGATCAAGCAGTTCGGTACGCAGGAGCAGCGCGAGCGTCACCTCCCGCGGATGGCGACGGGCGAGCTGCGCTCCGCCTACTCGATGACCGAGCCCGAGGCCGGTTCCGACGTGCAGAGCATCCGCACGCACGCGGTGCGCGACAGCGACGGCTGGACGATCACCGGGCAGAAGATGTGGGCGACCAACGGCTTGCGCGCGGGCATGGTGATGCTGCTCGCGAAGACTGACCTGGAGGTGACGCCGCCGCACCGTGGGATGACAGCCTTCATCGTCGAGAAGCGGCCCGATACTGCCCAGCAGCCGGGCCTCACCATCCCGCCGCCGCTCAGGAAGCTCGGCTACAAGGGCGTCGAATCCACCGAGCTCGTCTTCGATGCGTTCCGCGCTGGGCCCGACGCGGTGCTCGGCGGAGACGGGGGGATCGGACAGGGCTTCAAGTACTTCATGGCCGGGATCGAGCTGGGGCGCGTCAACATCGCCGCCCGCGGCGTCGGCATCGCCACCGCCGCGTTCGAGCACGCGATCCGCTACGCGCAGGAGCGGCACGCGTTTGGCAAGCCGATCGCGCAGCACCAGGCGATCCAGCTGAAGCTCGCCGACATGGCGACGAAGATCGAGGCGTCACGGCTCCTGATGCTGAGCGCAGCCGGGAAGAAGGATGCGGGGGAGCGCGCGGATCTCGAGGCAGGGATGGCCAAGCTGTTCGCGACCGAGACAGCGCAGGAGGTGGTCACCGAGGCGCTGCGCATCTACGGCGGCTACGGCTACTCGCAGGAGTACCCGATCGAGCGCCTCTACCGCGACACGCCGCTGCTGATCATCGGCGAGGGGACGAACGAGATCCAGCGACTGCTCATCGCCCGCCGCCTGATCGAGCGGCATGCGATCCCGTGAGCGCGGCTCTCTTCGAGGAGACGGAGGCACTCGCCGCACTGCGGTTGATGGTGCTGACACGAACGTTTGACCGCCGGATGATCGGCCTGAGCCGGCGCGACGTCATCGGCACCTACACGCCGCTCGAGGGACAGGAGGCGTCCGTGCTGGGCTCGGCGATGGCGCTCGATCCATCGCGCGACTGGATCGTTCCGTCGTACCGCGAGCAGGCTGCGCTGCTTCGCCACGGCCTTCCGCTCGACACGCTGACGGCGATGTACTTCGGCAGGATCGACGCCGCTCGCATACCCGAAGGACTCAACATCTTCACGCGGCAGCAGGCGGTCGGCGCGCAGCTCCCTCAGGCCGTTGGACTCGCATGGGGATTGAGCCTGCGGGGAACCGACGGCGTCGTGCTCGTCTACTTCGGCGAGGGAGCGTCGTCGGAGGGCGACTTTCACGAGGCGTGCAACCTCGCGGGAGTGGTGCGCGCGCCGATCGTCTTCTTCCTCCAGAACAACGGCTGGGCGATCTCGACTCCCGCCCGCCGACAGACAGGCGCGTCGACCTTCGCAAGCCGTGCGGAGGGCTATGGGTTCCCTGGGGTCGTCGTCGACGGCAACGATCTGTTTGCCGTCCGCGAGGTCGCGCGGGACGCGGTCGCGCGCGCCCGCGCGGGAGGCGGGCCGACCTTGATCGAGTCGCGCTGCTACCGCATGAACATGCACAACACGGCCGACAATCCCCGCCGGTACCGAGACGAAGCCGAGGTCGCGGCCGCCCGCGAACGCGACCCGATCGAGCTTCTCCGTTCGCGGCTCGTCGCAGCCGGCGCGCTCGACGACCAGGGTTACGCGCTGCTCGAGCGTGAGGTCTCGGCGGAGATCGATGACGCCGTCGCGCGAGTGCAGAGCCTGCCGAGGCCGACACCGCCAGACGCGTTCGAGCACGTGTACGCAACGCTTCCGCCAAACCTCGAGCGGCAGAGACGCGAGACGTCGTGAACGCGGCTGCACCCGAGCGAAACGTCGTCGAGGCGATTCGCGATGCGCTCTTCTTCGAGATGGAGCGCGACGAACGCGTCACGGTGATCGGCATGGACGTCGGTGCACTCGGCGGCGTGTTCCGCGCGACCGAAGGGCTGCAGGAGCGGTTCGGCGAACGGCGGGTGGTCGACACGCCTCTGGCGGAGGGAGCGATCGTCGGCGCGTCGCTCGGCCTTGCGGTCGCCGGTCTCGTCCCGGTGGCGGAGATCCAGTTCCTCGGGTTTCTCCACTTCGCCTTCCACCAGCTCGGCCCTCAGCTCGGGCGGATCCGCTTTCGTTCGCGCGGCCGCTATACGGCGCCCGTGACCATCCGCGCGCCGTTCGGAGGCGGCTCGCGCATGCCGGAGTTCCATGCGGACGCGATCGAAGGCCAGATCGCGAACTGCCCTGGGGTGAAGATCGTCGTGCCCTCCACTCCCCAGGATGCCAAGGGGCTGCTTCT
This sequence comes from uncultured Actinomycetes bacterium, assembly GCA_963761665.1. Taxonomy (GTDB): domain Bacteria; phylum Actinomycetota; class Thermoleophilia; order Gaiellales; family Gaiellaceae; genus Palsa-739. The sequence continues at coordinate 743,675 of CAVXHM010000004.1, read as the reverse complement.
CTCGTCGATTCGGGACCCCGACCCGGTGGTGTTCGTGGAGCATCAGCAGCTCTATCGGAACGTGCGCGGGCCGGTGCCGGACGGCGACTACACGGTACCGCTCGGCGAGGCGGCGTTCCGCCGGCGTGGGACCGACGTTGCGCTCATCTCGTGGGGAGCCGGCGTAGCGCTGGCGGAGCGGGCCGCCGACGAGCTCGCCGGCCGTGGCGTGTCGGCGACTGTTCTCGATCTGCGCACACTCGTGCCGCTCGACGTCGAGTCGCTCGTCACCGCCGTCGAGGAGACCGGCCGCTGCGTCGTCATCCAGGAGGGTCCGCAAACGTCGGGATTCGCAGCGGAGATCGCGGCGACGATTCAGAGCGAGGCGTTTGCGTCGCTCGACGGGCCCGCGCTGCGTGTCTGCGGCCGCGACACGCCGTATCCGCCCGGTGCGCTCGAGGACTCGTACCTGCCGACGCTGGAGCGAGTTCTTGCAGCGGTCGACCGCCTCAGCTGATCTCCGTCGCCTCCTGCCCGGACACCTCGAGAGCGCGCGCGGCGACGTCGCTGGCGAGCCCGAACGGGACGAAGCAGATCCCGGTGGCATCGGCGACGACAAGGTCGCCGGGCTGCACCTGGACGCCGCCGCAGTGCACGGGTGCGTTCACCGAGACCGCTTCCATCCGGCTCTTGCCCGACCGCGGCGTCACCGATCGCGACCAGAGGGGCGTCCCGGTCGCCGCGATCTGGTCGACGTCGCGGACAGCGCCGTCGACGATCACGCCGGCAAGGCCGCTGCGACCGGCTGCGGCGGCCGCGAGACCGCCGAGCACCGAGACCGGCGTGTCCGTACGGGCGTCGATCACCGCGACGTCCCCGGGCTGCATCGACCGGTAGAGGACGAGGTGCGAGAGCCGCGAGGGCGTCTCGTCGTGTCCGTCGTGGAGAACGTGCCGGCGTGACGGCATGTACGTAAGCGTCTGCGCCTGCCCGACGACGGTCACGTTACGAGTGTGGCGTGGTGCAAGCGCGTCACCCGAGACCGATGTCAGCCACCCGAGCTCGTCGAGCACGTCGGAGACGGTGGCACTGAGGCCGCTGCACGCGCGCAGCGCATCGAGGACCGCCGGATCGACCCGGCGGAACGTCGCCTCGCGCATATCGTGCGGCTCGAAATGGCCGACCCCTTCGTCGCCGGAAAGCCGGTACGGGCTCACCGACGGACCGTATAAAGTCCGTAGGGATTGTGCACGCGACAGTGACGAGCTCCTTCGCGTTCGAGCCGGTCGTCGGGTGGGAGCAGTTCCCGGACGGCTTGATCCACCGTGACGTATCCGACGTCGCTGTGGACGCATCCGACCGCGTGTTCCTGCTCGCGCGCAAGGATCCGCGCGTGCTCGTGTACTCCCGCTCGGGAGAATTCATCGCTGCGTGGGGAGAAGATCTGCTCAGCACGAAACCGCATGGCATAACCGCCGCCCACGACGGGAGCATCTGGATCGCCGACGAAGGGGCACACGTCGTCCGGCGGTTCAGCGCCGACGGCGAGTGCACGCTGCTGCTGGGGACGCCGGGCACACCGTCGGACACGGGGTTCGACCCGGAGCCGAAGGATCTCTTCGATCGCATCCGCAATGTTCGCGCCGGCCCACCGTTCAATCGGCCGACGGCGGTGGCGATCGCACCGGACGGCGAGATCTTCGTCTCCGACGGGTACGGCAACGCGCGCGTCCACCGCTTCGACCCCGAGGGCAACCTCGTCGCCTCCTTCGGCGAGCAGGGCGCCGAAGCCGGCTGCTTCCGGACGCCGCACGGTATCGCCGTCGATCGCGACGACCGTGTGCTCGTGGCCGACCGCGGCAACGAGCGAGTGCAGCTGTTCACGCGCGAGGGGCGGTTGCTCGACACCTGGGACGCGCAGCGGCCAAACGCCGTCCTCGCCCGTCCGGACGGCACGATCTATGTCGGTCACTCCGCGTGGATGGAGGGCAACACGTCGTGGGTGCGCGGGAGGATCGACGCGTTCGAGCCTGCCTACGTGAGCATCCACGAGCCGGACGGAACGTTGCTGGCAACCGTCGGCGGCGGCCCGAAGCCGTGCGAGCCGGGCAACTTCGTCACGTCGCACGGCGTCGCAGTCGACTCGCACGGAGATCTCTATGTCGCCGACGTGACGCACGCGTCGCAATGGCACGACAGCCTCGGCGACAGCTGTCATACGTTCCAGAAGCTCGCGCGCGCTGCGTAAGCCCGGGCTCGTCAACCGACGGGCTCCTCCGCCGCCACCGGCACGAGGTCGGTTTCCGATATGCCGCGCAGCTGGCGCGCGCCGAGCGCGACGATCCCGAGTCCGGCGATGCCGCACAGGCCGAACGCGAGTCTTGTGCCTCCGGCGCTGGCGAGCCAGCCTCCGAGCAGTGCGCCGAACGGCGTCGTCGCCAGCAGTGTGTACGTGTACAGGCTGATGATCCGGCCGCGCAGCTTGCCCGGAGCGGCGAGCTGGACCCGCGCCATCGCGCGCGACTGCCATGCCGACCATCCGGTGCCGCACAGGAAGAGGAGAACGCCGGCGATCGCTGCGTTCGGAACGACGGCGAGCCCGAGCATCGGCGCCGAGAAGAGAATCGCGCCCGCGAACATCTTGCGGCGGCCCGACTCCGATGCGGCAGCGGTGATCAGCGCACCGGTGACGGCTCCCAGGCCGTAAGAGGCGTAGAGAATCCCGAAGAGCTCGGCGCTGCCGTGCAGCGTGTAGGCCGCGAGCACCGAGAGCAGCGTTCGCATCGCGCTGAACCCGAACAGGCCGAAGACTGCGCTGATCAACATCACCACGCGCAGCTCGACCGAGCGCAGGACGAAGGTCATGCCCTCCCAGAGGGCGGCCAGCGGCTTCTGGTCGGCCGGCGCCCGCTCCACAGGGAACATCTCCGAGACGCGGATCAGGAGCAGGGCGGCGAGGACGGCGAGAAACGACACGGCGTTCGCGACGAAGCACCAGCCGACGCCGACCACCGCGATCAGGACGCCGCCGATTGCGGGACCGACGATCCGGGCGGAGTTCTGAAGCCCCATGTTCAGAGCGACCGCGTTGCGCAGGTCGTCGGGTCCGACGAGCCGGTAGATGAGCGCCCAGCGGCTCGGATTGTCGAACACGAGCTGCAAGCCGGTGCAGGCGGCGAGCGCGTACACCATCCAGATCTGCGGATCGTTCGCGAAGGCGACGACCGCGAGCAGCGCTGCGACGATCATCGAGAACGTCTGCGTCCAGATGAGCACGCGCCGGTTGTCCAGCCGGTCGGCGATGACTCCACCGTAGAGGCCGCCGACGAGGAACGGCCCGTATCGGCAGAAGATCAGCAAGCCGACATCGAACGGCGAGTGCGTCAGCTCCAAGACGAGCCAGGGCAGAGCCGTGTCCTGCAGATTGTTCCCGCTGAACGAGATGATCTGCCCGACGAAGTAGAGGCGGAAGTTGCGGTACGTCCGAAGGCTCTCGAACGTCGCATGCCGCCGGCTTGACCCTCGCTCGGTGACAGCCGAACGGTCCGACGCGGCCGGAGCCGCGCCGGACCGTCCCAGCCTCGCTAACACTGCAGATAGGTGCAGCAGAGCGCCGTGAACGCAGTGGCGTTCTGGTAGTACGGAAGCATCTTCTGCTGCGACATGAGTGTCGTGCCCTTCGGCAACGCCTTCAGGAACGTCAGAGCGCCCGCCGGAGGAACAGTCGGGAAGCGGTTGCTGTGGGAGAACTGCCGTTGTCCCTCAGGCCCGATCATCCAGTTCATGAACACACGGGCCGCGTTCGAGTGCGGTGCGTTCGCGACGAGCGTGACGCCGAGGTACGTGGGGATCACGCCGTCGTACCAGCTCGCGGCCGCAGGCGTACCCGCCTTCTGACCGAGGACGTCGTTGTACGAATCGGTCGAGATGCCGATTGTTCCCTGCACGACCGCCGTGTACGAGGCGCTCGCCGTCGAGAACGTGCGGATGCCGTTCGACTTCAGACCGGCCATCCACTGATTCCACTTCGCCGACCCCCAGAGCGCACGGCGCGACGCGACGACGAACCAGCCCGGGCCGTTGTTCGCGACGTTGTCGATGCCCAGCAGGCCCTTGTACTTCGAGTCGGTCAGCTGGTACAGGTCGAACGGCGCCGACTTGAGCACGTTCGTGTTGTGGGTCATGCAGTTCGCCGCGATGTACATGGGGTGGAAGTACCCCTTCTTGTCCTGGATCGCTGCCGGCAGACGGACGTCGTTCGGCAGGAGAACCGGCTTGACGGCGCCTGCCTTCTGGTACGACGGAAGCACGAGGCTGCGGCTCTGGACGACGTCGCAGCTCTTCGTTCCAGCCTGGTACTCGGTCAGCAGCTTCGCCTGGATTCCCGCCGGCGACGAGGTGTAGATGTTGAGCGTGATGTGCGGGTAGTCGCGGTGGAAGTACGTCTGGAGCGCCTCCGTCATATCCGGGTTCACGCCGTAGTAGGTGACCTGGCCTTCTTCGTTAGCCGCCTTCAACACCTTCTGCCACGCAGGATCGCTCGCCTTGGGGAACGGGTTGGTTGCACCGCGCGCCAATGCGGAGCCGAGGAGGCCTGCCCCGAATAGCGCACCTGCCCCGACGGCCGCACCCTTCTTGAGAGCCTCCCGCCTGGTGATCGGTTCGTCCAGGAAGTCGAACATCTCGTTCAGTTCGTCGAACTCGTCGTGCATATCACCCTCCGTAGCGAATTAAGCGGTGCCTGACGGGAGCACAAACATCAGCTCCCCTGGCAGTCGCGCCACGACCTCATCACCGACGGCGACGTCGGCGTACTTCCCGCCCCATGCGCGAAGCTCGATCTCACCTCCCTCGGTCGCCCGCAGAGTCAAAAGCGTGTGGGTCCCGTAGTAGATGCGGTTCTCGACGGAGCACCGGATCTCGTTGCCGCCGACTTCGCCTCCTGTCCGGATGACGATGTCCTCGGGCTTGATCGCCACCTCCACCTTGTCGCCTTTCGCGACGGCGGCCTGCGCGATCCCGAGCACGAACGGCGTCGCCGTTCCGTCGAGCGCGACGGGGAGGCTGACTCCGGCGCCGGCTGCTGCGAGGGCGGCACCGGTCAGCATGTTCGACGACCCCACGAAGGTCGCCGTCGTGTGCGTCGCCGGGCTTTGATACAGGTCTTTGGGCCGGCCGATGTCGATGATCCGGCCGAGCTGCATGAGGACGACCTCGTCGGACATCGACAGCGCTTCCGCCTGGTCGTGCGTGACGAGAACCGTCGTCAGCCCCGTCCGATCGTGGACCCGCCGCAGCTCGACGCGCATCTGTGCGCGCAGCTCGGCGTCGAGATTGCTGAGCGGCTCGTCGAGGAGCAGGACCTGCGGGTCGGTCGCGAGCGCGCGCGCCACCGCGACGCGCTGCTGCTGACCGCCGCTCAGCTCGTACGGATGGCGATTGTGCACCTTCTCCAGCCCGACGAGCCGGAGGATCTCGCGCACACGATCTGCCATTTCGCTGCGCGGGGCATGCCGTGCGCGCAAGGCGTAGACGACATGTCCCGCGACGGTCATGTGCGGCCACAGCGCGTACGACTGGAAGACGAAGCCGACGCGCCGCTTCTGCGGTGGCACGTGGATGCTCCCGGAACTGACGACGGTCGACCCGATCTCGATCGTGCCTCCGTCGGGGCGGTCGAGGCCTGCAATGAGACGCAGCGTCGTGCTCTTCCCGCAGCCGCTCGGCCCGAGCAGCGTTGTGAAGGAGCCTGCGCGGATGTCGAGCGAAATGCCCGCCAGGGCCTCGACATCCCGATACCGCCGCTGCAGGTTCACCAGCTTGACGCCGGCGGCGTTGCCGTGGTCATGCTCCGGCGCGCCTGCGCCGGGACGAGTCTCGTCGGGTGTCACTCGCATCTCCTCTGAGATGATCATCCGTTCCTCATGGTGTCGCCGTTTCCGGTTCGAAACTGACCGCACTCGGGCCGCGGGACACCCAGGCCGTGTGCCCCTTCGCGCCGAGCCACCGCAGGCCGAGCACGACGGCAGCGACGCCCAGGGGTACCGCGATCGTGACGAGATTGAGGACGTTCGCCTCGTCGGAGAGCCCTTGCGTCCAGTAGCCCCACGCGAGCGGCGGGATGAAGTTGCTGTTCGTCGGCGCGATCAGGAGGATCGCTGAAAGCTCGCGGTATCCGATGATGAAGCCGATCACGAGCGCGTTGACGAGTGCGCCGCGTAGCAACGGTATGAGGATGCGGGTGACCATCCTCCACGTGCCGGCCCCGCACGACGCGGACGCGCGGATGAGATCCGTGTCGATTTGAATCAACGCCGTGGAGACGATGCGCACGGTGAAGGGGAGGGCGACGAGGACGTCGACGACGATCATCGGAACGAGCGTGTTGTAGAACGGCTTCAGGAACGAGATCGAGATGACGCTGATGAGAATCGTCACCGAGAACACCAGACCGGGCATCGCCACGGGAATCGTCCCCACGATCTCGGCGACGCGGCGGCCGCGGATGCGCGTCTTCAGCGCGACGAATGCCAGCACCGAGCCGGCAATGGTCGAGAGCACCGCGACGATGCACGCAAGCTCGGCGCTGCTGCGGATGGCCTGCTGGTTCGTCTTCTCGGACAGGACCGTGCGGATGATGTTCAAGCTCCAGTCCCCGGTCAGGAAGCGCCCCGCCTGTAGCTCGAAGATCGGGACGAAGAGCGTCACGACGCTGAGGAGCAGCGGCAGCAGGAAGGCCGCGACGAAGTAGACGATGATGATCGCGACGAGAACGACCGAGAGCCAGCGCGGCACGCTCGCAGCCTTCCGAGCTCCTCGCCCCGTGACCGTGACGAACTGCTGCTCGCGGCGCGTCGCGATGATGTAGCCCCAGAAGATGATGAAGGTCAACAGCAGGTACCAGACGGCTTGCGCAGACGCGAGCGGGAAGTCCGGAGTGGTGTTCTCGAGAGCTCGGTAGATCGAGGAGACGTACGTCGTTATCCCTCCCGGAAGCCCGATCAGCGTCGGCGCCTCGAACGTGCCGGCGACGATGATCAGCGTCAACGCGTACGCGGATGCGAAGGCGGGCAACAGGACCCGCGCGTTGATCGAGAACTGGGTGCGCAGCCGGCTGACTCCGGCGCTCACCGATGCCTCCTCGAGCGACGGGTCGAGCGATTCGAACGGCGCCAGCAGGATCAGGTATGCGATCGGCGTGACGTACATACCCGTTACGACGATCAAACCCTTCATTGTGTAGATGTTGAACGGCCCGTGAACGCCGACCACCTGCTGCAGGAACACGTTGGCGAGGCCCGACCGCGGTGCATAGAGCTCGATCCAGGCGATGTCCTTGATCAGATTCGGGAGCGCGAGGCTCAGCAGCGGAAGCAATCGCAGCACGCGCTTGCCGGGGACGTCGAGACGCGTGACCGTCCACGCCATGACCGACGCGAGCACGAGCGCGAAGGTCGCGGCGCCGAACGCATACTCGACCGTGTTCACGAGCGTGTGCGTCGCAGTCGGGTCGGTGATGGCGGCCCGGTAGGCGGCCAGCGTCCAGTGGCCGGGAGCGCTGATCGGAGCGCTGCGGAAGCTCGTCAGGACGGCGATCATGATCGGAGTGAGGACGACGATCAGAAGCGCGATCGCCACGGCCAACCCGAGGTATCCGACGTAACCGCGATCTGTGACGCGCCGAACGACCCGGCTACGGGCGGTTACCGCGCTCATGCGGGGACCGAACATGGGCGTTCGCCAACGGCCGCATACGCGTCACTCTCGTGCGACCCCCGGAGCATCTCCTTGCGGATCGATGCCACCGGCGCAGGATATGCAGCGAGTCAGCAGAGAGTCAAGGGTTCAGCATGATGAACACTCGTCGCAGTCGAATGACTAACCGGTGACCAGCGGGATACCCGTCCCGGCACCCGCCGCCCAGGCCATGACCGCCTCCGCGGTTGCCGGACGCGCAAGGAGCTCGTACGCAAATCCGACCAGCCGTTCCCCGACGGCGTCGAGGCGATCGTCCGGCAGGTCGTGTGGGTAGCCCATCACGCACAGCAGCGTCACGATCTCCGCGCCTCGCGGACTGAGTGACGTCGCGACGGCGTTCACGCGCGGCTGCGTCCGGCCGACGGCGGCTGCGTAGCCGAGGCGACGGATCTCCTTCAGCTCGTTGAGGAACTCCGCCGCGTCACCGTCGACCGCCAGCAGCCCAAGGCGACGGGCGACGCGCTCGGCCTCGGCCTCGTCCTCGTACGCCGAGAGAATGAGATGCCCCAGCGCCGGCGTCGAGAGCGGATATACCTCGCCGATCTGCGGCGTGAGCACGCCGGGTCGACCCGGGACGTTGTGCTCGAACCCGGGGACCATCCGGTCGAAGACGACCACGCCGCGGTTGTCCGCGAGAGCCTGGCCGACGAGGCAGGCTGCTCCGATCTCGCCCACGAACGCGCCGATCGCGTCACGCAGCCCGGTGCGAACCGCGAACTGGGTCCGGCTCGCGCGGCCCCACTCGACGAGCCGCGGGCCGAGCCGGTAGATGTGGAACCGCGGATGCTTGCTGATCACCTGGTTCTCGACGAGCGTGCTCAGGATGTTGAAGCAGGTGCTCTTGTTTATCTGGAGGGCGCGCGCGATGTCCGAGACGCTGGCGCCGTCCTCGGTCTCGCCGAGGTACTCGATGATCCGGACGGCCCTCGCGACCGCCGGGGCCAGAGGCCTCGACCGCGGCCCGCGGCCCGAATGGGAGTCCGGCTCGGTTGTCGGATCCGTCGGCGCCATCGGATCGCGAGTCTAGCGCCGTGCTACGGGATATGTCCGCCCGGCCCGGTCGGCCGGTCCAGCCGGCGCAGCTCCGCCACCTGCTCCGCGCTGAGCCGCCGAACCGGCTTGCCGTCCAGCAGGAGCAGGAGCTTCGCCGCCTCCTCGATCTCTTCGGCGGCGCCGGCCGCTGCGGCCAGCGACGGACCGGCGACGATCGGACCGTGGTTCGCGAGAAGAAGCGCCCCGTACTCGCGCGCACGGGCGCGCACCGCCTCGACGAGCTCCGGGTCGCCGGGCGGTGCATAGCGTACGAGTGCGACACGTCCGACCCGCATCACGAGATAGGGCGTCAGCGGCGGCAGGACGTCATCCGGATCGGTGCCCTCGAGGCATGCGACTGCGACTGCGTACGTGGAGTGCAGATGCACGATCGCCTGCGCGTCGGGACGCTCCTCGTACACGGCGAGGTGGAGTCCGAGCTCCTTCGTCGGCGGGTCGCCGTCGACGTGACGTCCATTGCGGTCGAGCTGCGACAGCAGCGCCGGATCGAGCGCGCCGAGTGACGAGTTCGTCGGTGTCATGAGCCAGCCGCCGTCGATGCGCACGCTGATGTTGCCCGAGGTTCCGGGCGAGAGGCCGCGTTCGAACAGCGCTCTTGCGTGCGCGACGATGAGCTCGCGGTCGTTCATCCGAGCGCCTCGAGGAAGAAGTCGGGACCGCCGAAGTTGCCGGACTTGAGCGCGATCGCGAGCGTCGGCTCGCCGAGGGAAAGCATCCACGGGACGCCCGGTGCGATCTCTTCGCCGACTGCGAGGGCGCGGATGCCGAGCCCCTGTGTGACCGCTGCGGACGTCTCGCCGCCGGCGACGACGAGGCGCCGCGCGCCCGCAGCGACTGCGCGCCGAGCGACGTCGGCGAGCCGGGACTCGATCGCTTTCGCCGCCTCCGCCGCGCCGAGCCGCCGCTGGGCCTCCGCCACCTCCTCGGGCGCCGCCGTTGCGTAGACGAGGATCGGTCCGTCGGCGAGCCGTGCCAGCACGGCGTCGTCCGCGGTAACGTCCGCGCCGAACGCGCTCACCCTGATCGTCGGATGCCGTTCCGCCATGCGCCGCACCTGCTCGTTCGTCGCCTGCGAGCTCGAGCCGGCGATGACGACGGCAGGTCCCTCGACGACGTCCGACGCGGCAAGGCCGGCGCGAGGGGACAGCCCGAAGTTCGCAGGCAGTCCGAGCGCGACGCCGGAGCCGCCGGTCACGAGCGGGAGGCCCGCGCAGGCCGCACCGATCGCCCGCAGGTCGAGGTCGTTCAATGCATCGACGACGGCGTACGACACGCCTGCGCCACGGAGCTCGTCTAGGCGTGCTCTGATCGCGGCGGAACCTTCGCACACGACGCAATGCGGGACCAGTCCAACCCGTCGCACAGTCTGGCGGCCGAGAAAGCGGACGAGGTTCGCGTCGGTCATGGGCGTGAGTGGGTGCTGCGCCATGGACGACTCCGACAACAGTTGCTCGCCGACGAAGAGGTGGCCCTGATAGACGGTGCGGCCGTTCGCCGGAAACGCCGGGCAGACCACGGTGATACCGGCGTCGAGGTCCGTGGCGAGTGCGTCTGCCACCGGGCCGATGTTCCCCTCCGGCGTCGAGTCGAAGGTCGAGCAGTACTTGAAGAAGAACTGTCGGGCGCCCAACTCGCTGAGCCAGGCGAGAGCGTCGCGTGATTCGCGGACCGCATCGGCGACCGGTGCCGTCCGCGACTTCAGCGCCACGACGACCGCGTCGACCTCGGGAAGGTCGACGTCGCGCGCGACGCCGGTCGTCTGCACCGTTCGCATGCCCGCACGCACCAACGTATTGCAGAGGTCGGAAGCGCCGGTGAAGTCGTCGGCGATGGCCCCCAGCAATGGCATCGCGATCCAGCCTAAACGAGATGCCGCTCCGGCTTGCAGGTCTGCTCGGAGAGCCCCGCTTCGGCGGGGCGGTCTATTTTGAAATGCTCGGAGCGTGGCCGGCGCGCAGGTGGATCCGCGGGTGTGGGCGACTCCGCCGCCGCGCGGCGTGCGCAAGTACCTGCCGATCCTGACGTGGCTTCCGTCGTACGACCGGAGCTGGCTCCGGCCGGACGTGATCGCGGGCGCGACCATCTGGGGGCTGCTCGTGCCGGAGACGATCGCGTACGCCGGACTCGCGGGACTTCCGCCGCAGGCGGGCCTCTACACCGTGCTGGCGACGCTCGCGGCCTACGCGATCTTCGGCACGAGCCGCCACCTCGTCGCCTCGGCGACGTCGGCCGCTGCGGTGCTGCTGGCCGCCGGGATCGCGAACCTCGGACCGTCGAGCACGGCCGACTACGCCGCCCGCGCCGCGGCGATGGTGCTCTTCTGCGGCGGGCTGTTCCTGCTCGCCGGCGTCCTGCGGCTCGGGTTCATCGCGCAGTTCATCTCGGTGCCGGTGATGGCGGGCTTCGTCTTCGGCCTCGCCCTGTTCGTGACCGTCAGCCAGCTGCCGAAGCTGTTCGGGATCGAAAAGGGCGAGGGGGACACCGTGCAGCAGTTTCTCTACCTGCTCCATCACCTCGGCGACACGAGCTGGGCCACGTTCGCGGTCGGCTTCGGCGCGCTCGTCCTGCTGTTCGGCGGCGACCGGTACGCGCCGCGCGTTCCGGGAGGACTGCTCGCCCTCGTGCTCGGGATCGGCGTCAGCGCGGCGCTCGATCTCTCGTCACACGGCGTCGCCATCGTCGGAACCGTGCCGAGCGGGCTGCCGTCCGTCTCCGTCCCGAACATCGCCGCCGGCGACGTCGTGCCGCTGATGGCGGCCGCGGCCGGCATGGCGCTGGTGATCTTCAGCGAGTCGCTCGGCACGGCGCAGAACTTCGCCACGAAGCACGGCTACGAGATCGACCCGGACCAGGAGATGATCGCGCTCGGCTTCGCGAACATCGGCTCGGGGTTCCTCGGCGGCCTCGCCGGCGGCGGCAGCCTCTCGCAGTCGTCGGTGAACGAGGCGGCCGGCGCCCGCTCCGAGGTGTCGCCGCTGGTAGCGGGAGTGCTCGTCCTCGTGACCGTGCTCGTGCTCACGCCGCTGTTCAAGGATCTCCCGGAGGCGGTTCTCGCTGCGCTGATCATCCACGCCGTCGTGCACCTGATGAAGGTCCGCGACTTCCGCGCGTACTACCGCCAGCGGCGCATCGAGTTCCTGCTCGGGCTCGCGACGCTGCTCGGCGTGATCACGCTCGACGTGCTGCCCGGCCTGATCATCGGCGTCATCTCGATGCTGCTGCTCGTCGTGTACCAGGCCAGCCGGCCGCACCTCGCCGTGCTCGGTCGCGTCCCCGACATCGCCGGAGCCTGGGGCGACATCGAGCGTCATCCCGACTACGTCGGTGCGCCAGGCCTGCTCGTCCTTCGCCTGGAAGGACCGGTGTTCTACGCCAACGCGACGCTCGTCCGCGACCGGATCAAGGTTCTCGTCGGCTCCGCCGTGCCGGTGCCGCGGGCCGTCATCCTCGACGTCGGCGCGAACAACGACATCGACATCACCACGGCCGAGATAGTCGCCCAACTGATCCGGACGCTGGGCACAGCCGGCGTCGACTTCGCGCTCGCCGAGGTGCGCGGCCCGGTGGTCGACCGCGTGCGGCGCACGGAGATCGCCGAACTGATCTCTGCGGTCGGCGAGGACCGGATCTTCCATACGATCGACGAAGCGGTGCGCGCTCTCGGCGAATCGTGAGGCGGGCCTTCTGGCCCGGCTGCTCTCGGGCCTGATAGACACCGTACTAGCGCGTGTGGACTTGCAAATCCGAAAGGGGACCGACCCATGGGTGATGTGTTCAAGGGGACGATCAACGTCGACATCCGGGACTCGGTGCCGGACTGGTCGCCGTTCGAGCCGCCGACGGCGCCGGACGGGGCGCCCAACGTCCTCTACATCGTCCTCGACGACGTCGGCTTCTCGGCGATGAGCTACTACGGCGGGCCGATCCCGACGCCGAACATCGACCGGATCGTCGCGAGCGGCGTCCGCTACACGCAGTTCCACACCACGGCGCTCTGCTCGCCGACGCGCTCCTGCCTGCTCACCGGCCGCAACCACACGCGCAACAGCATGGCCTGCATCACGGAGGCGGCGATCGGCTTCCCCAACGCGAGCGGCACGGTCCCGCCGGAGAACGGGATGCTCTGCGAGATCCTCGGCGAGCGCGGCTGGAACACGTACATGGTCGGCAAGTGGCACCTCTGCCCGACCGACGAGATGAACCTCGCCTCGACCCGCCGCAACTGGCCGACCGGCCGCGGCTTCGAGCGCTGGTACGGGTTCCTCGGCGCCGAGACGAACCAGTGGTATCCCGACCTCGTCTACGACAACCATCCCGTCGACCAGCCGCGGACGCCGGAGGAGGGCTACCACCTCACCGACGACATCACCGACAAGGCGCTCGAGTTCATCCGCGACGCGAAGGCTGTCGCGCCCGAGAAGCCGTTCTTCCTCTACTACGCGCCGGGCGCCTGCCACGCGCCGCACCACGCGCCGAAGGAGTGGATCGACAAGTTCAAGGGCCAGTTCGACATGGGCTACGAGGCGATCCGCGAGCAGACGCTGGCCAACCAGAAGAAGCTCGGCATCGTCCCCGCCGACACCGAGCTGCCGCCGGTCAACCCGATCGGCGATCAGACGCGCACCGGCCCGGACGGCAAGCCGTTCCCCATGCTCGACGTCACGCGCCCCTGGGATTCGCTGAACGACGACGAGAAGAAGCTCTTCGCGCGGATGGCGGAGGTGTACGCGGGGTTCCTCGCGCACGCCGACTTCCACATCGGCCGCCTGCTCGACTACCTCGAGGCGAACGACCTGCTCGAGAACACGATGATCGTCGTCGTCTCCGACAACGGCGCCAGCGGCGAGGGCGGGCCGAACGGCTCCACGAACGAGATGAAGTTCGCCAACGGCGTCCCGGACGATCTGGCGCAGAACCTCGCCATGATCGACGAGCTCGGCGGCACGAAGACGTACAACCACTACCCGAACGGCTGGGCGATGGCGTTCAACACGCCGTTCAAGATGTGGAAGCGCTACGAGTTCAACGGCGGCACGAGCGACCCGTGCATCATCTCCTGGCCGGCAGGGACGAAGGCGCGCGGCGAGATTCGCCACCAGTACCACCACGCGATCGACATCGTCCCGACCATCCTCGACATCCTCGGCGTCGAGCCGCCGGAGGCGATCAAGGGGCACACGCAGTCGCCGATCGACGGCGTCAGCATGCGCGAGAGCATCGACGACGCGTCAAGTCCGAGTCGAAGCGGAAGACGCAGTTCTACGCGATGCTCGGCTCCCGCTCGATCTGGCACGAAGGCTGGAAGGCGGTGACGACGCATCCGACCGTCGCCGGCTGGGGCCACTTCAACGACGACGAGTGGGAGCTGTACCACGTCGACGTCGACCGCTCCGAGGTGAACAACCTCGCCGCCGAGCAACCGGACAAGCTGAGGGAGCTGGTGAACGTCTGGTTCTCCGAGGCCGGCGCCAACGGCGCGTTCCCGCTCGACGACCGCACGCCGGTCGAGATCCTGACTCGGAGCCGCGTCCGCAGCTGACTGCGCCCCGCAACCGGTACGTGTACTTCCCGGACACGGCGCCGGTCAGCGAGTGGCAGGCCGTCAACACGAAGAGGCCGTTCGTTCGTGATCGGTGCGCTCGTCGACATTCCGGCGCCCGGCGCGCAGGGCGTGCTCTTCGCGATCGGGTCGCGCTTCGGCGGCCACGCCCTCTACGTCAAGGACAACCGGCTGCACTACGTGAACAACTTCGTCGGCGCCGAGGAGCAGATGATCGTCGGCACCGAGGACATCCCCACGGGCGAGAACCTGATCCTCTCGGCCTCGTTCGAGAAGGAGGGGATGGAGCCGATCTGCACCACCGGCACGCTGTCGCTCTACCACGGCGAGACGAAGGTCGGCGAGGGCAAGCTCAAGACCCAGCTCGGCGCCTACGCGATTGCGGGCTCGGGGCTCTACGTCGGACGGCACAGCGGCGAGGCGGTGACCGACGACTACCCGGGCGAGTCTCCGTACGCGTTCACCGGCGGGACGATCAACCGGGTCGCGGTCGACGTGAGCGGCGAGCCGTACGTCGACCTCGAGCGCCAGGCCGAGATGCTGATCCGCTCGCAGTAGTGGCCGAGCAGCTCAGCTCCTGGCACGACACGGCGACGCGCGCGGCGATCGTCGACTTCGTCGAGCGCGTGACGACGGAGGGCGGGCCGGACTACGTGCCGCCGGCCGAGCGCATCGCCGTGTACGACAACGACGGCACGCTCTGGTGCGAGAAGCCGATGCCGATCGAGCTCGGCTTCATCCTCATGCGCCTCGCCGAGATGGCCGAGCAGGACGAGTCGCTGCGCACGAAGCAGCCGTGGCAGGCCGCGCACGACAAGGACTACGCGTGGCTCGGCGGGGCGATCAACAAGCACTACCACGGCGACGACGCGGATCTGGGCGTGCTGATGGGCGGCATGCTGCAGGCCTTCGCGGGTCAGAGCGTCGAGCACTACTCGGGCGCCGCCGACGCGTTCCTGCGGGCCGGAAAGCACCCGACGCTCGGCCGCGCGTTCCACGAGTGCGGCTACGTGCCGATGATCGAGCTCCTGCGCTATCTCGAGGCGAACGGCTTCACGAACTACATCGCCTCCGGCGGCGACCGCGACTTCATGCGGCCTGTGACGGAGGAGATCTACGGGATCCCGTCCGAGCGGGTGATCGGCAGCTCGAACGCCCTCGCGTACACCGACGACGAGCACGGCGGCACCATCTCGTACGAGGCGACGGGAGACTTCTTCGACGACGGGCCGATCAAGCCGATTCGCATCTGGAGCCGCATCGGCAAGCGTCCGATCCTCGCCGCCGGCAACTCCAACGGCGACATCCCGATGCTCCGCTACGCCGGCGGAAAGGATCGTCCCGCGCTGCGGCTGCTCGTGCTGCACGACGACGCCGAGCGCGAGTTCTCGTACACGACGGGAGCGGAGGATTCGCTCGAGCTGGCCGGGAAGCACGACTGGACGGTCGTCAGCATCAAGGACGACTGGGCCGAGGTGTTCGGCGGCGGCTAGCCGCGGTTCGGGTCCGCGAGGAACGAGGTCAGCCGCTCGCCGCGGCGGCGGGCGAGCATGACGACGGCGCGGTGGCCGACGATCCAGAGCGCGACGCCGACCGCGCAAGCGACCAGCGCACCGAAGGCGAAGTCGACATCGCTGAGCTTGCGGATGTCCTTGTCGGAGAGCTTGCTCCAGGTCTCGAGCGTCGGCGCGAGCACGACCACCGCCAGCCCCGGGACGAGCACGTACGGCAGCAGCACGAGCGTTCCCCAGCGCACGAGCATGCGGCGGTTGCGACGGTGCTCCCAGCGCCAGCGCAGCGGCAGCGGGTGGTACGGGAAGTACGTGCCGAGGATGCCCGAGAGGCCGAGGATGCCGAGCGGGGCGAGGCAGATGACGACGATCGACAGCGCCGTCACGGTCGCCTGGTGCTCCGCAGCGCCGAGGCCGAGTGCGATCGCGATGCAGAGCGGCGTGACGAACAGCCAGAGGACCGCGTTCTTCGCGAACAGCAGCAGCCGCAGCTCGCGGCCGTCGTCGAAGGCGGCGAGGATGCGCCGGCTGTCCGGCCCGAACACATTGGTGGCCGGAACGTCCGCGTACATCCAGCCGGCCAGGATGATCGGGAACGCCATCGTCCCGGTGAAGTCGAAGAACCAGCTGCGCGGCAGCAGGAGCCAGCACGCCGTCATCAGCAGCCCGTTCGCCACCACGACTCCCGGCGTCTCGTACGGCGGCCGGAGCGCGCGGCCGAACTCCGCGCGCACCGCCTCGCGCATCGTGCGCGGGAGCGTCACGGCCGCGGCGTCGGCGCTCACCTAGAGCGAGCGGTAGCTGATCGTGTCGCGCGCGCCGCTGTCGCTCGAGCGGACGAACGCGTCGCAGATCTCCGCCGCCCGGTAGCCGTCCTCGAGCGTGGCGCCGTACGGCGCGACGGAGCTGTCGTCGGCGATGGCGCGGAGCAGATGGTGGATCTCGTGCACGAACGTGTCGCCCCAGCCGATGATGTGTCCCGGCGGCCACCAGTGCTCCCAGAACGGATGGTCGGTCTCGGAGACGAGCACCGTCTTGAAGCCGCGCGCGCGGTCGCCGTCGGCGCGGAAGACCTGCAGCTCGTTCATCCGCTCCATGTCGAACGCGAGCGATCCGCGTGAGCCGTTGATCTCCCACTGGAACGCATTGCGCCGGCCGAGCGCGAGCCGCGTCGACTCGAGCGTCCCGACGGCGCCGTTGTCGAACTCGACGGCCGCCTCGACCGCGTCGTCCACCTTCCGTCCGGGGATGAGCGTCCGCACGAGCGCGGACACGGTGGAGGGCTCGCCGACGAGGAAGCGCGCGAGATCGACGACGTGCGCCGCAAGATCGCCGAGTGCGCCGGAGCCCGCCTCGTCCGGATTGAACCGCCACGTGTCGAGGGTCGGGTCGTCGCCCCAGTCCTGGAGGTAGCGGGCGCGGAAGTGGCGCAGCTCGCCGAGCTCGCCGGCCTCGATCATCTCGCGGGCAAGCCGCACCGCCGGCACGAAGCGGTAGTTGAATCCGCACATGTGCTTCACGCCGGTGGCGGCGACGCGCTTCCAGATGTCGTAGCTCTCGTCGGCGGTCCGGCCCAGGGGCTTCTCGCACAGGACGTGCTTGCCCGCCTCGGCGGCGAGGATCGTCGGCTCCGCGTGCAGCGAGTTCGGGCCGCCGTTGTCGAACAGCCCGATGGCCGGATCGCTGACGATGTCCCGCCAGTCGGTCGTCCAGCGCTCGTAGCCGTAGCGCTGCGCGGCGGCGGCCACGGCCTCCTCGTTCCGCCCGGCGAGCGCGACGAGCCGCGGCACGAACGGCGGCGGCCAGGTCATGTACGCGATCTTGCGGAAGGCGTTCGAGTGCGCCTTGCCCATGAAGGCGTAGCCGAGCATGCCGACGCCGATCTCGGGAAGCTCGATGTGCTGCGCGTCCGCCATGGCCCGCGCGAGATACTACGTTGCCACGACAACGAGAAAGGGGTGACGTGTGAGCGAAGCGGTCAAGTGGGGGATCATCTCGACGGCGCACATCAACCGGCTCGTCATTCCGGGTGCGCACGAGTCGCCCAAGGTCGACCTCGTCGGAGTCGCGAGCCGCGACCGCGCGCGCGCCGAGGCGTACGCGCGCGAGTGGGAGATCCCGCGGGCCTACGGCTCCTACGAGGAGCTGCTGGAGGATCCCGAGATCGAGGCGGTCTACATCTCCCTGCCGAACACGATGCACGCCGAGTGGTCGATCCGGGCGGTCGAGGCGGGCAAGCACGTGCTGTGCGAGAAGCCGTTCTCGCGTCATCCCGACGAGATCGAGGCCGCGTTCGACGCCGCCGACCGCGCCGGCCGCCTGCTGTCGGAGGCGTTCATGTACCGCCACAACCCGCAGACGAAGCGGCTGAAGCAGCTGGTCGACGACGGCGCGATCGGCGAGCTGCGGCTCGTGCGCACGTCGTTCAGCTACTCGCTCTACGACGCGGACAACATCCGCCTGCGCACCGACGTCGAAGGCGGCGCGCTGATGGACGTCGGCTGCTACTGCGTCAGCGGCGCGCGCCTGCTCGCCGGCGAGCCGGAGAGCGTGTACGGGCAGGCGTTCGTCGGCGAGACCGGCACGGACTGGGTGTTCACGGCTCAGCTGCGGTTCCCCGACAACGTGCTGGCGCTGTTCGAGTGCGGTACCGCGATGCCGGACCGCGACGAGCTGGAGGCGGTCGGCAGCGAGGGCTCGCTCTTCCTCGACGATCCGTGGCACTGCCGCACGCCGGTGATCGAGCTGCGCCGCGACGACGGCGTCGAGCTGATCGAGCCCGAGCTCGTCGACTCGTACCGGCTCGAGCTGGAGAACGTCAGCGACGCGATCCGCGGCGAGGGCGAGCTGCTGCTCGGGCGCGAGGACGCGCTCGGCCAGGGGCGCACGCTCGAGGCGCTGCACCGCTCCGCCACGACGAACCAGCCGGTCGCGCCGAGTTAGGCGGCAGCCGCAGCACGGGGTGAGCCGAGCTTCGCGGCCACCCGGTCGATCTCGTCGTCCGGGAGCAGCCGCGGATCGCCGAGCATCCTGGAGCGCAGGTAGAGAGCCGACAGCCACTCGAGCAGAACCGTGCGCGAGTACGCCCGCTCGAGCGTGTCGCCGAAGGCGATGGTGCCGTGGCTTCCGAGCAGCGCGGCGCTGCGTCCGTCGAGTGCGCGCGCGACGTTCGCGGCGAGGTCCTCCGAGCCGTAGGTGGCGTACGGCGCCACCCGCACCGGGCCGCCGAGCTCGGCGATCAGATAGTGAAGCGCCGGCAGTTCGTCGACGACCGTCGAGAGCGCGGAGGCGTAGGGCGCGTGCGTGTGCACGACCGCGGCCGCGTCGGGGGCGGCGTCGTACACGGCAAGATGCATCGGCACCTCGCTCGACGGCGGCAGCCCGGGCTCGGCCGCCTCGCCGTCCATGTGAATGACGCTGATCCGCTCCGGCGTCAGGTCGTCGTAGTCGAACGAGGCCGGCGTGATCGCGACGAGGTCGCCCGAGCGCATGCTGATGTTCCCTGCGGTGAGCACGACGAGCCCGTCGGGGCGAAGTCGCTTCGCGTACTCGACGACCAGCCGTCGTTCCCTCGCGAGCAGCATAGGATCATTGTCGCGAGGTACCGCTCTCGCGACATCGGGAAAAGCGCTTACCGACGAGGAGGCGAATGCTGACGCAGGGCGAGCAGGACGCAGCGAGGAAGCGGGCCGCCGCGGTGCTCGCCGAGGCCGGGATTGCGCTGACCGCCGCGGAGAAGGACGCGATCGAGATCGCGGACTTCGGGCTCTCGCAGCTCGAGGTGACCGGCCTCGAGGTCGTCGTCTACGTCAACACCGAGCGGGTGTGCGCGAAGGAGCTGGTCATGTTCCCGTGGCAGCTGTGCCCGGAGCACCGGCATCCGCCCTTCGGCGGCACGCCCGGCAAGGAGGAGACGTTCCGTTGCCGCGCCGGCGTCGTCTACCTCTACACCGAGGGAGAGCCGGCAGCGCAGCCGGCCGCGCGCGCGCCGGACGACGGCGTCTTCACCGTCTGGCACGAGGTCGTGCTCCGCCCCGGCGAGCAGCACACGATCCCGCCCGACACGCTGCACTGGTTCCAGGCGGGCGACGACGGCGCGGTCGTCTCGGAGTTCTCGACCCAGAGCCGCGACGAGCTCGACGTCTTCACCGATCCGCGGATCCGCCGGACGACCGTCGTCGCGGACGCGTGAGCCCGGCTCCCGCGCTCTGCGTCGGCATCCTCGTCGCCGACGTCTTCGTCCCGCCGCTGGAGCGGCTGCCCGCTGCGGGCGAGCTGATCGCCACCGGAGGACTTCCTCCTCCAGCCGGGCGGCTGCGCCGCGAACACCGCGATCGCGCTCGGCAGGCTCGGCGTCCACGCCGCCGTCTGCGGGCGCGTCGGCGACGACCTCCTCGGCGACTTCGTCGAGCGCGACCTGCGCTCGCGCGGGCTCGACACGAGCGGCGTCCGGCACACGGAGGGCTTCGGCACCTCGAAGACGGTGATCGTCCCCGTCGTCGGCGAGGACCGCCGGTTCATCCACACGTTCGGCGCGAACGCGACGCTCACCGCAGCAGACATCGACCCGGCCGCGCTCGAGGCGGCCGAGGTGCTGTACGTCGGCGGCTATCTGATCCTGCCGTCGCTGCGCGAGGACGAGCTGGCCGAGCGCCTGCGCGACGCGCGCGCACGCGGGACGACGATCGTGCTCGACGTCGCCGTGCCGGCGGGGCAGAAGCTCGCCGCCGACGCGGCGCGCATGCTGCTGCCGCTCGCCGACTACTTCGTGCCGAACGTCGACGAGGCGTTCGCGCTGACGGGCGAGTCCGATCCGCGCCGGCAGGCCGAGATCTTCGTCGAGCACGGCGCCAATACGGTCGTGATCAAGCTCGGCGAGCGCGGCGCGTACGTCCGCAGCGGCGACGAGTCGTTCGAGGTGCTCGCGCCGCCGGTGGACGTGGTCGAGCCGTCCGGCGCGGGCGACGCGTTCGCGGCGGGGCTGATGCTCGGCATCCTCGAGGGCTGGGAGCTCGAGCGCTCGGTTCGCTTCGCCAGCGTGATCGGCGGGTCCGCCTGCACCGCGCTCGGCTGCTGGGCCGGAGTGTTCACGCGAGCGGAGGCCGACGTGTTCCTCGCGGCGCATCCGGAGTTCTGATGCCGCTCGTCCCGCTCGGCAAGTGCTCGCCGACGCCCTCGCCGGCGGCTATGCGGTCGGCTACTTCGAGGCGTGGGACGGGTACTCGCTCGAAGCGGTGCTCGACGCGGCGGAGGCCGAGCGCGCTCCGGTGATCCTCGGCTTCGGCTGTCTCCTCGTCGACCAGGACTGGCTCGACGGGGGCGGGATCGAGTCGCTTGGCCGGGCTCGGCCGCGCCGTCGCCGAACGGTCGCGCGTCCCCGTGTCGCTGCTGCTCAACGAGGCGCACACGCTCGGAGCACGCGCTGCGCGGCATCGACGCCGGGTTTAATGCCGTGATGGTCTGCTCGAGCGAGGTCGAGACCGTCTCGCGCCTCGTGCGGGAGGCGCACGCGCGGGGAGTCGCCGTCGAGGGCGAGCTCGGCACGCTGCCGGACGCCGGCGACAGAGACGCAGGCGAGCTTGACCGACCCGGACGAGGCGGCGGCTTTCGTCGAGGCCACCGGCGTCGACTGCCTCGCCGTCTCCTTCGGGAACGTCCACGTGCTCGAAGGGCGCAGCGCTGTGGTCGACCTCGACCGGCTCGACGCGATCCACCGTCGCGTCGAGGTGCCGCTCGTCGTCCACGGCGGCACGAGCTTCCCCGCCGAGGCGGTCGACGGCAGCGATCGCGCGCGGCGTCGCGAAGTTCAACGTCGGCACGGCGCTGAAGCGCGCCTTCCTCGACGGACTGACGGAGGCGGTGTCGTCCACGGCGGCCGGCGCGAGCCCGCACGACCTCCTCGGCTCGCACGGCCCGGACGACCTGCTCGGCGCAGGCCAACGGCGCATGACCGCGGTCGTGCGCGAGCTCATGCGCCTGTACGGGAGCAGCGGCCGTGCCGCCTGACGTCGCCCGCGCTCTACCGCGCGATGCTGCTGATCCGCCGCTTCGAGGAGCGCGTCTACCGCCTCTTCCTCGACGGCGAGATCCCCGGCACGCTGCACCAGTACCAGGGACAGGAGGCGGTCGCGGTCGGCGTCTGCGACGTGCTCGAGCGCAACGACTGGATCACCTCGACGCACCGGCCGCACGGGCACGCGCTCGCGAAGGGCGTGAGCGCGCGCGCGGCGATGGCGGAGCTGTACGGCAAGGCGACGGGCTGCTGCCGCGGCAACGGCGGCTCGATGCACCTCGGCGATCCGGACGTCGGCATGCTGCCCGGCGATCGCCATCGTCGCGCGGCGGCAACACGGTCGTCACCGGCCTCGGGCTCGCCTTCAAGCTGCGCCGCAGCGACCAGGTCGCCGTCTGCTTCTTCGGCGAGGGAGCGACGAACGAGGGCGCCTTCCACGAAGGACTCAACTTCGCCGCGGTGCAGCGGCTGCCCGTCGTCTTCGTCTGCGAGAACAACCTCTACGGCGCGTCGACGCCGTTACACGCGCGTCTCGCTGCGTCGAGGACGTCGCCGATCGCGCGCCGGCCTACGGCGTGCCGGCGCGGATCGTCGACGGCATGGACGTGCTCGCCGTGCGCGAGGCGACGGCACAGGCGGTCGCGGCTGCGCGCGCGCGGGCGACGGCCCGACGCTGCTCGAGTGCAAGACGTACCGCTACGTCGGCCACAGCCGCAGCGACGCGCGCGGCTACCGGACGCGCGAGGAGGAGGACGCGTGGACGGAGCGCGACCCGATCGTGCGGCTGCGCGACGCAGCTCGTCCGAGAGCGACGCCGCCGCGATCGAGGCCGAGGTCGAGCAGGAGCTCGACGACGCGGTCGAGTTCGCGCGCAACTCGCCGTTCCCCGATCCCGCAGGAGCTGCGCCGGCGATGTCTATGCCTGAGCGGCGGCTGACGATCGCCGAGGCGCTGCGCGAGGCGATCGCCGAGGAGATGCGCCGCGACGAGGCGGTCTTCCTGATCGGCGAGGACATCGGCGTCGAGGGCGGCTTCGGCGGCGCGTTCGGCGTCTACCTCGGGCTCGTCGAGGAGTTCGGCCACGACCGGATCATCGACACGCCGATCAGCGAGAAGGCGATCGCCGGCGCCGCGGTCGGCGCCGCGTTGGCGGGCCTGCGTCCGATCGCCGACATGCAGTACTCCGACTTCCTGTTCGAGTGCATGGACGAGCTCGTCAACCAGGCCGCGAAGATGCGGCTACATGTCGGGCGGCAAGCTGTCCGTGCCGCTGGTGATGCGCGCTCCCGTCGGCGCGACGCTGCGCGGCGCCCAGCACGGCCAGAGCCCGGAGAGCTACTTCGTGCACGTGCCGGGCCTGAAGGTCGTGTGCGCCTCCGACGCGTACCACGCGAAGGGCCTGCTGAAGAGCGCGGTCCGCGACGACAACCCGGTGCTCGTGTTCGAGCACAAGCTGCTCTACGGCAGCAAGGGCCGCGAGCAGGCGGCGGGACTCGACTCGACCGCCGAGGTGCCCGAGGAGGAATACATCGTGCCGCTCGGCAAGGCCGTCGTCGTGCGCCCCGGCAGCGACGTGACCGATCGTCGCCACGCACGTCTCGCTCTACCGCGCGCTCGCCGCCGCCGAGCAGCTCGCCGCCGAGCACGGGATCGAGTGCGAGGTGATCGACCCGCTGACGCTGCTGCCGCTCGACACCGACGACGATCCTCGACTCGGTGCGCAGGACCGGCCGGCTCGTGATCGTGCACGAGGACTCGCTCACCGGCGGCTGGGGCGCCGAGGTCGCGGCCCGCGCGGCGGAGGAGTGCCTGTACACTCGAGGCGCCGATCAAGCCGCATCGCCGCGCTGGACGTCCCGATCCCGTTCGCGCCGGTGCTCGAGGACGCGGTCCTGCCGAGCGTCGAGCGGATCAAGACGGTCGTGCGGGAGCTGATGTCGTAATGCCGCCGGTGAGATGCCGCCGCTCGGGCCAGACGAGCGACGAGCTGCGCATCGTCGCCTGGCGCAAGCACGAGGGCGACGCCGTCGCGGTCGGCGAGCCGCTGCTCGAGGTCGAGACCGACAAGGCGACGCTCGAGGTCGAGGCTGCGCACGCGGGAACGCTGCTGCGCATCGTGCACGGCGAGGGCCAGACGGTGCACTCCGGCACGGTGATCGCGTACGTCGGCGAGCCGGGCGAGCAGATCGCGGACGAGGCTCCCGCGAAGGTTCAGGCGGCGCCGGCGGTGCGGCGGCTCGCGCAGGAGCACGGCGTCGACCTCGCGCAGGTGCAGGGCAGCGGTCCCGGCGGTCGCGTCGAACGGGCCGACGTGCTCGCGCTGGTCGGCGACACCGACACCGGCGAGCCCGTCTCCCGCCACCGTCGCGCGCTCGCCGCGCGGCTGATCCGTTCCGCGGCGATTCCGCAGTTCACCGTCGGCGTCACCGTCGACATGACCGCCGCGCTGCCGCTGATCGACGGCACCGTCACGCTCACGCACGTCCTCCTGCAGGCGATCGCGCGCTCGCTCCGCGCGCACCCGGGCATGAACCGCCTCTGGATCGACGACGGCCCGCGTCTGCGGCAGCTCGAACGCGCCGACGTCGGCCTCGCGGTCGCCGGCGACGACACGCTGCTCGTGGTCACCATTCCCGAGCCGGATCTCGTACCGCTCCCGCAGCTCGCCCGCGAGGCGGGGCGCGTGGCCCTCGCCGCGCGCGACGGCGCCGTCCCCGCAGAGAACCGCGGGCCTGTGGCGATCACGCTGAGCAACCTCGGCATGGTCGGCATCGACCGCTTCACGGCGCTGATCGATCCCGACCAGACGGCGATTCTCGCCGCCGGCAGAGTCGTGGAGCGACCGCAGCCGCAGCTCGAGCTGAACCTGACCGCCGACCACCGCGTTCTCGACGGCTTCCAGGCGGGGACGTTCCTCGCCGCCGTTCCGCGCGGACCTCGAGGGCTAGCTCCTACCGGCTCGAGAGCCCGGCCGCCGCGATCGCGCCGCGCGCGAGCGCCTCGTCGTCGGCGCCCGGCAGGCCGCTGACGCCGACCGAGCCGACCCGCGTATCCCCGTCGAACGCGGCCACGCCGCCGAGGAAGAAGGTGAAGAACGGGTCGAAGCTCGCCCGCTCCACCGGATCGTCGCGCACCTTCTCCGCCAGCGCGCCCGACGAGAACGCGTCGCTGCGGGCGGCGGTGTACGCCTTCCGCTGGGCGTTCAGCCGCGTGTCCGGCGCGGCGCCGTCCATCGTCGCGGCGGCGACGATCTCCCCGTGGCCGTCGGCGACGAACACCGAGACCGGCGTCGGCGCTTTCGCCACGACGTGCTCCGAGAATTGTTAGTGCGCGCTCGAGCTTCACGTTTCCATTCTTTCAAACCTGATTCTTCGCCGAACCATCTACCATTGCGCGGCGATGAGTGCTCACGCCGAATCCGGCGCGCAGCGGCCCGGCGCTCGTCATCCGAGGCCGGTCCTACCCGATCCTGCTGCCGAAGCTGCGGGACCCGCGGCTGCAGCTGGCCGCGGTGATCGTCTCGCTCCAGATCCTCGGCCAGGTCGCCTTCGACTTCAAGCTGTCGATTGCGCAGATCCTCGTGGCGCTCGTCACCTGCGCCGTGCTCGAGGTCGGGATCGCCGCGTGGAAGCAGCACGTGATCATGTGGCCCGCCAGCGCGCTGCTGACCGGCAACGGCGTCGCCTTCATCCTGCGCGTCCCGGGAACCGTGCACGGCGACTGGTGGAGCATGAACGGCTGGTGGATCTACGCCGGCACGGCCGCCGTCTCGCTGCTCTCGAAGTACGTGATCACGTTCCGCGGCGGGCACATCTTCAACCCGTCGAACTTCGGGCTCGTCCTCTGCTTCCTCATCCTCGGCAAGAACCGCGCCTTCCCGCTCGAGTTCTGGTGGGGGCCGATGTCGCCGTGGATGGCGCTCGCGCTCGCGCTCATCGTTCTCGGCGGGCTGGCCATCCTCCTGCGCATCCACCTGCTCGAGATCGCCGTCGGCTTCTGGGTCACATTCGCCGCGGCGACCGGCGTGCTCGCGCTCGCCGGGCACGAGATGACCGCGTCGTACCACCTCGGGCCGATGACCGGCTCCTACTTCTGGCGGGTGCTGATCACCTCGCCGGAGATCCTCGTCTTCACGTTCTTCATGATCACCGACCCGAAGACGATTCCGAAGCGCCGGGCCGCGCGGCGGGTCTACGCGATCGGCATCGGCCTGCTGTCCACGCTGCTGATGGCGCGGCAGACGACGGAGTTCGGCACCAAGGTCGCGCTGCTCGGCGCGCTCACGCTTGTCTGCGCGGTGCGGCCGCTGCTCGAGTGGGCGCTGCCGGACGGGCGCGTCTCCGCCTGGACTGCGGGCATCCGCGCACGCAGGCGCGCCGGCACGGCCGGGCTCGGCCTCGCGGGGCTCGTCGCGGCGCGCGGCGTTCGCGGGTCTGCTCGTCCTCGTCGGCCTGCCGGCGCGGGCGAGCTCCGCCTCCGCGTCGCAGCTCGCGAATGTCGGAGCCCTTCCGCCCGTGACGATCGTCCACTCGAACGGCGTCTCGTCCCAGCTCGACAGCAGCACGGCGAAGGTGATCGCCGGCGACCTGATTGCCGACCTCCGTACCCGCTCCGACGCGCTGAAGCTGCGCAACGCCGCCCATGCGTCGGCCGGCGTCTCCGGTGCGGTGCTCGCGGACGTCCGGCTGACCATCCGGTCGGCACAAGGCCGCGAGATCGTCGTCCCCAGCTACCGCATCGCGCGGATGAGCATGAAGCTCGAGCCCGGAGTGGGCGCAGGGCCCGCCGACGATCCTCGCGACTGTCACGGGCGTCGTCCAGCAGGACGTCTACTCGGGCTCGCCGCCGGCGCTCGAGCGCAGCGGCGATCCGGTCGCGTTCACCGGCACCTTCGAGCTCGGACAGGGCGGCCCGGGCTACGTGATCGTCAGTGCACCCGGCGTGGCCGCGAGCGCCGTCGCCCCGGCGGTCTCGAAGCCGGTGGTGACGGTGAAGCTCGGCGGCGTGCGGCTGCGCAACGTTGCGCAGCAGGTCGGGCTGGATTTCCGCCAGGGCTCGTTCCGCTACGGCATGTCCAACGACGTCGGCGCGATGATGGGCGGTGGCCTCTGCTGGCTCGACTACAACAACGACGGCTGGGAAGACCTGTACGTCGTCAACTCGTACTCCGACAGCGACGTGACCAAGTGGGAGGCGAACGGCGGGCTGCCGCGCAACGCGCTGTTCGAGAACGTGAACGGGAAGTTCGTCGACGTCAGCCGCGGCTCCGGCGCCGACCTCGCGGTCAAGGGCGACGGCTGCGTGGCGGCGGACTTCAACGGCGACGGCTACACCGATCTGCTCGTCACCACGACGACGGGCATCAAGCTGCTCTGGAACAACGGCAACGGCACGTTCACCGAAGGCGCGGCCGCCGCCGGCATGACCGCGTCCGGCTGGTACACCGGCGCCGCCGTCGCGGACGTGAACGGCGACGGCCGTCCCGACGTGTTCGTCGCCGGCTACACGGACTCAACGACCCGGTTCCGGGCTCGACCGCGGGCTTCCCGACGAACGACGCCGGCGTGCGCGACCTGCTCTATCTCAACGAGGGCAACGGCCCGAACGGCCGCGCGCGCTTCCGCGAGGTCGGCGTGCAGGCGGGGCTCGAGTCGGCGAACTTCTCCCACGGGCTCGGCGCGATGTTCACGGACTACAACGGCGACGGGCGGCCGGATCTCTACGTGGCGAACGACGAGGATCCGAATCAGCTGTACGAGAACGTGCCCTGGCCCGGCGGCGCGACTACCGACCCGGCGGGTCTCGGCTTCCGCTTCGAGGAGCGCGCGGCAGCCGAGGGTGTCGCGGACTCGGTACGCCGGAATGGGCATCGTCTCCGCCGACTACAACGGCGACGGGCGCAACGACCTCTTCGTGACCAACTCCCGCCGCGAGCCGTCGGCCGCGTACGTGCGGCTGGCGAGGCCGGGCGCGCCGGCGTTCGCGAACGCGCGGCCCGCGTTCCTGCCCGCGCTCGGCACGAGCTTCGCCGGCTGGGGGGCCTCCGCCGTCGATCTGGAGAACAGCGGCAAGCTCGACCTCGTGCTCGCCGCGGGAGCGATCCCCGATCACGAGCCTGGCGGCGGACGCGGAGCCGGTGCGCCTGCTCGCGAGCCTCCCGGGAACGTCGCGAGGGCGAGCGGTTCGGCAGCGCCGTGGCTTCCGTCGCGAGCGGCCTGACGCTGAACGGCCGCGGGCTCGCGGCCGCCGACGTCGACAACGACGGCCGCATGGACGTCGCCATCAACTCGATCGGCGGCAAGCTCGTCCTGCTTCGCTCGACCGGCCCGTCGGCCACTGGCTCGACGTGAAGCTGGACACGTTCTCGCCGGGAGCGCTCGTCACCGCCGTGCTCCCGTCCGGCAAGAAGCTCGTGCGCGAGGTGCAGGCCGGAAGCAGCTATCTCTCGTCCGAGGATCCGCGCGTCCACTTCGGCCTCGGCGGCGCGACGACGGTGCGCGAGCTCGTCGTCCGCTTCCCGAACGGCGGCGGCGTCACCCGGCTGAGCAACGTCGCCGCCGACCGCGTCGTCGACGTCGAGCGGCCGCCTCAGGTCGTCGCGCGCGCCGCCACCGCCGAGTCGGCGTCGTACGTGCTCGCCGGCTGCACGCCGCGCAACCTCGGGGGCAGCTCCGTCGCGCGCGTCTGGGACGAGGCCGCGCTCGCCGCGCTGCGCAACGGGCTCGCCGCGCCGACCGTACAGGCGCGCGACCTCTTCCATCTCTCCGCGGCGATGTGGGACGCGTGGGCCGCGTACGACCCGAAGGCCGACGGCTACATCGTCAACGAGAAGGCGACGGCGACTGACGTGACGGCTGCGCGCAACGCGGCGATCAGCTACGCGGCGTACCGCCTTCTCCTCTGGCGCGCATCGTACGGCGCGAACCTGGAGCAGACGTTCGGCCGCCTCGCGACGACGATGCGATCGCTCTGCTACTCGTCCGCGTTCACGACGAAGACGGGCGACTCGCCGGCTGCGCTCGGCAACCGGATCGCGGCCGCCGTGATCGCGTACGGGCTGCGCGACGGATCGCTGGAGCGCCAGCACTACGCCGACCCGAGCTACCTCCCGCAGAACGCGCCGATGGTCGTCGGACAGCCGGGCTCGACCATGCACGACCCGACGCTCTGGCAGCCGCTCGCTCTCGGCCAGGTCGCGGCGCAGGGGCTCGCGCCGATTCCGTCGCAGGTGCAGTCTTCGTCGGCTCCCAGTGGGGGCACGTGCGCGGGTTCGCGCTGCGCGCGTCGGCGAAGGGACTGCCGATCGATCCGGGCGCACCGCCGATCGGCGACGACGCGTCCAACGCGTCGTACAAGCGCCAGGCCGTCGCCGTCATCCGCGCGGCGGCGACGACGACCGCGATCGTGACGTCGTCGCCGGTGGACTGGAACGCAGCGCGCGAACGCCGTCGCGCCGTCGTCGCTGCGCACGGACGTGAAGCTGTACCTCTCGCTGAACGGCGCGCTGCACGACACGGCCATCGCCGCGTGGGGCGCGAAGCGCACGTACCAGGCGCCGCGTCCGATCTCGATGATCCGGTACATGGCGTTCCAGGGCCAGTCGAGCGACCCGAAGTCACCGTCCTACAACGCCGAAGGGCTGCCGCTCGTGCCGGGGCTGACCAAGCTGGTCAACGGGCAGGTCTTCGTCCGGACGCAGCACGGCTGGGTGCTCGGCACGCGCTGGCTGCCGCTGCGGCCGACGCCGCCGTCGCCCGGCTGGGTGTCGGAGGGAAGCGCGTTCGCGGCCGCGGCGCACGCGGTGCTCGGACGGACGGTCGCGCGCACGGCCGCGCAGGCCGCGCACTCGGGTCTCGAGGCCGGCATCGACATTCCGGCCGACGACACCGCCGGCCAGAAGCTCGGCCTCGCCGCAGGCAGGAACGCGCTGGCGCTCGCGCGGCGCTACTTCGCCGGCACGGTCTCGCGCTAGCGGCCGGAGCGAACCTGCAGGCGGCGCGCGATCGTGTCGAGCGTGACCGCGAACAGGAGAATCGCGCCGGTGACCATGTAGATGATCCCGGTCGCGTACCCGGCCGTGTTGAGGCCGTTCGAGACGGTGGCGATCACGAGCGCGCCGAGGAACGCGGCCCGCACCTCGCCGCGGCCGCCGAAGAGGCTGACGCCGCCGATCACGGCGGCCGCGATCGAGTTGAGCAGCAGCGTCCCGCCGCCGAAGTTCAGGTCGACCGAGTTCACGTTGGCGGCGAGGATGATGCCGCCGGCCGCCGCCATGAGCCCGAGATCATGAACACGAGGACGCGGATCCGCGGGATGTTGATGCCCGCGCGGCGGGCGGCCTCGGCGTTGCCGCCGACGGCGTAGACGTGACGGCCGAACGTCGTCCGCTTGGCGAGGAACGTCAGGAGCGACGAGGAAGACGACGACGATGACGCCGGCGAGCGGAAGGCCGTGCGGCATCCCGGACGTCGCGTGGTTGCAGATCGCGACGGTGCCGAAGGCTCGCAGCGGCGACGCCGACCAGCTTGGCGACGACGAGGCCCGGGTTCCCGACCGGGACCCGGCCCGCCGCTTGGCCACACGCCGCCGAGCACGGTGAGCGCGTAGATGCCGGTGATGATCGCGGCGATCAGCCGCCCGGCCATGTCGGAGAAGTAATAGCTGGCGGTGTAGTTGATCCAGCGGTCCTGGATGATGATCGAGCCCGGTTGCTCGAGCCCTTGCAGGATCACGCCCTGCCAGATCATGAAGCCCGGCCAGCGTGACGACGAACGACGGCACGCCCACGAACGCGACGATCGCCCCCTGGGCGACGCCGATCACGGCGCAGATCGCCACCGCGCACAGCATCGCGAGCAGGCCGTTGATCTCGTGCCCGCTCCCCGGCAGCTGGAGCTCCGCCACCGTGAGCGCGCCGATCCCGGCCACGTAGCTGATCGACAGGTCGATCTCGCCGAGCAGCAGGACGAAGACGACGCCGTACGCGAGCATCGCCGTCCCGGCCATCTGGATGATGATGTTGACGAAGTTGGTGGCGGTGAAGAAGTTCGTCGCCTTGAAGCCGAAGAAGACGACGATGAAGATCAGCCCGACGACGATCGGGAGAACGCCGAGGTTCCCCGACTTGATGTTGTCCATCGCGCGCCGGTAGAGACCGGCGATCCGCCCGGCTTTGCCTCCCCTGCAGGCGCCGCCGGGCCCGGCCTTGCCCGACCACGTCGGCCGTGCTCACGGCGCGGCTCCGGCGGGAGCGGTCGTCGGGATGCCGGAGACCTTCGTCGGCACGCCGGCCGTGATCGCCTCGACGACTTCCTGCTGCGTCGTCTTTGCGCGCTCGTAGAGACCGACGTTCCGGCCGAGCCGGAGAACGGTGATGCGGTCGGCCGTCTCGAAGATGTCGTGCAGGTTGTGGGAGATGATCACGACCGCGAGCCCCTGCTCGCCGAGGCGCCTGACGAGCGCGAGCACCTGCT
Organism: uncultured Actinomycetes bacterium; assembly: GCA_963761665.1. GTDB lineage: Bacteria > Actinomycetota > Thermoleophilia > Gaiellales > Gaiellaceae > Palsa-739. Next base: position 712,328 of record CAVXHM010000004.1, on the reverse strand, counting down.
CGGTCTGCGCGACGCCGAGCGCCGCGGTCGGCTCGTCGAGGATCACGAGCTTCGAGTTCCACTGGACGGCCTTGGCGACGGCAACCGACTGCCGCTGGCCGCCGGAGAGCGAGGCGACCGGCTGGCGGATCGAGTTGATCGTCGTGACGGCGAGCGACTTCAGCGTCTCCGCCGTCCGCTGCTCCATGATCGGCTCCTTCAGCCGCTGGAGCCTGTCGTGCTCCTCGCGGCCGAGATACATGTTCTGGACGACGTCGAGGTTGTCGCACAGCGCGAGGTCCTGGTAGACGACCTCGATGCCGAGCTTGGCGGCGTCCTTCGGGCCGTGGATGTGCACTTCTTTGCCCTCGAACAGGATCTCGCCGCTGTCGACGGCGTGCGTGCCGGCGACGCACTTGATCAGCGTCGACTTGCCGGCGCCGTTGTCGCCGACGAGCGCCATCACCTCGCCCGGCGCGAACCTCGAAGTCGACCTCCGACAGCGCCTGCACGGAGCCGAAGGACTTGGTGACGCTCCGGAGTTCGAGGAGCGGTTGGTCGGTCACGGTGACGTTCTTACCAGAAAAACAGCGGAGGCGCCCCGTCAGGAGCGCCTCCGCCGTACGTCATTCGGTCTGGCTTACTTGCAGTACTGCTTGTACGGCCGATGCAGACTTCACTCGGCTTCAGGAAGCCCTGCGTGAAGAGCTGCTTGTAGTTCGACTTCGTGATCCACTCCACGGGCACGGTGACGGTCAGCTCCTTCTTGCTTGCCGTTCATCCGGAACGTGTTGCCCTTCGGCGTCTGGCCCTTGAGGAGCGCCAGCGCCGCCTTGACGGTGGCGTTGACCTCGAGAGGCACGTACTTGTAGACCGTGCCCGTCTGCCAGCCGGCGAGGATGTACTGAACGCCCTGAGCGGTCGCATCCTGGCCGCTGAGCGGGAGCGGGCCGATGTGGCTTGGCCTTCTCGTCGGCGATCGACCGCGCCGGCGATGTTGTCGTTCGCCGCGAGGACTGCGTCGATCTTGTTATTCGTCTTGACGAGCATCTGGGCGAAGATCGGGCCGGCGTTCGTTGCGAGCCAGTCCGGCACGAACTGCTGCGGGCCCTTCGTCAGCGCGCCGCTCTTGAACAGCGGGTTGAAGACGGCGTCGTTCCCGCTCTTGAACCAGAACGCGTTCTGGTCGGTCTGGCCGCCCCAGAGCTCTGCGACGACGGGCTTGCTGCTGTACTTACCGCGACGCCTTGAGTGCGGCGATTACGCCCTTGGCCTGCGCCTCTCCGACTGCCTTTCCGTCGAAGGTGACGTAGACGGACGCCGTGCCGCCGAGCACCTGGCGGTCGTAGTCGATCGCCTTGCCGCCGGCCGAGGTGAACAGCTTCTCGATCGACGACGGCCGACCCGTTGTCCAGCGCGGTCTCGATGACGACCTTGGCGCCGGCGGCCAGGCAAGCCTGAGCCTGTGCCTTCTGCTTCTGCGGGTCATTCAGCGCGTTGGTGATCGAGGCCGAGACGCCGGCCGTCTTGAACGCCTTCGCGAAGTCCGGAGCGTCGAACTGCACCCAGCGGACGGACGACTTGGTGTCCGGCAGCAGCACGCAGACCTGGACGCTTGCTCCCTTCTTCTTCGTGCCCGCGGTTGCGCCAGACACGACCATGGCGGTGACCCCGAGCACAGCGACGGCAAGAAGAACCGTCGACCCACGGAAAAGCTTCCTCACGGACACTCCTTAAATCGGATTACCTGCCGTTTGAACTAGTAAAGTCCCACGATCCGTGGCCGCGCGTCAAGGGTTGCCCGCGAATTTCTCTGACCGTGGACCGCGCATCATAGGACGTCCGAAGACGCAACGGGTTAGGCTCGGCCCATGAAGACATCTCTTGGGATCTGGGCATTCGGGAACATGGCGACGCGGTTCAACCCGGGCGGGTACAAGCCGGAGTTGGCGGGTGTGTCGACGGCGGAGAAGGTACGGACGGCGGTGGCGGGGCTCGGCGACCTGATGGACGACTACGAGTTCCACTACCCGAACGAGCTGTCGGCGGACAATCTGGACGACATCCGCGCGGCGCTGGACGGGCATGGGATCTACACCGTGTGCTCGGGGCTGCATCTCGATGCGCGCTTCGGCAAGGGCGGGCTGACGGCGCTGGACGACTCCGTGCGCGCGGATGCGCTGCGGCTCAATCGCGAGGCGGCGGAGCTGGCGGTCGAGGTCGGCGCGCAGATGATCATCTGGCCGGGCGGGGAGGGATACAACTACCCGTTCCAGGTGCCGTACGCGGAGGTGTGGGAGCGGCTGATCGACGGGATCGCCGACGCCGCCGGGGTGCTCGCCAAGGGCGGCCGCACGCTGTTCCTCGAGCACAAGAACTCCGAGCCGGCGATGAAGATCCACATGGGCAACATCGGCATGACGCTGCACGTGATCCACAAGCTGCGCGCGCGCGGAGTCACCAACGTCACCGTCAACATGGACTGGCAGCACCTGATCATGAACGGCGAGAACCTGGGCGAGTACGTCGGCCTGCTGGCGGCTGAGGGTCTGCTCGGCCATCAGCACGCGAACTCCGGCTGGGGCACCTTCGACGACGACAACATGGTCGGTGCGACCGCGTTCATGGAGACGCTGGAGGTGGCGCTGGAGCTGCGCCGCGCCGGCTACGGCGACAACGGCGAGCGGCTTGGCTTCGATCTGTATCCGTACACGGAGGACGCGGTCGGCGCGGTGCGCCGCTCGGTCCTGCAGTGGCGCTTCATCGACGGCGTGGCTGCGCGGATCGACGAGCCTGCGCTGCGCGCGGCGCAGCAGAACAAGGACGCTGTCGCCGCCTACGAGCTCGTGTACGCCGCGCTCGGCGCTTGATGCGCGCGCTCGTCGGCCTCGACGTCGGCACCTCCGGCGTCAAGGCGGTCGCCGTCTCCGAGCGCGGAGACGTGATCGCGCGGGCGGAGCGCGGCTATCCGTTGTCGACGCCGCAGCCGGGCTGGTGCGAGCAGGATCCCGAGGACTGGTGGCGGGCGTCGCAGGCAGCGCTCGCGGATCTCGGCGTCGAGCCGGCGGCGATCGGCCTCTCCGGCCAGATGCACGGTCTCGTCGCACTCGACGCGAACGACACGGTGCTCCGGCCGGCGATCCTCTGGAACGACCAGCGCACCGGCGCGGAGTGCGCCGAGATCGAGCAGCTCGTCGGGCTCGAGCGGCTGATCGAGCTGACCGGCAACCGCGCGCTCACCGGCTTCACCGCACCGAAGCTGCTCTGGCTCCGCCGCCACGAGCCCGACGTCTACGCGCGCATCGAGCGGATCCTCCTGCCGAAGGACTACGTGCGGCTCCGGCTCACCGGCGAGCATGCGATCGACGTCGCGGACGCGTCGGGAACGCTGCTCTTCGACGTTCGCCGTCGCGCGTGGAGCGACGAAGTCCTCGGCCTGCTCGACATCCCGGCGTCGTGGCTGCCGCCGGTGCACGAGTCGACGGAGATCGCCGGCGCGGGCGACCAGGCTGCCGGCGCGATCGGCATGGGCATCGACCGGCCGGGGCCGCTGTCGGTCGTGCTCGGAACCTCCGGCGTCGTCTTCGCCGCGCTGCCGGCGTATCGGCCCGACGCCGAGGCGCGGCTGCACGTCTTCTGCCACGCGGTGCCCGACACGTGGCACGCGATGGGGGTGATGCTCTCCGCCGCCGGGTCGCTGCGGTGGCTGCGCGACAACGTCGTCGGCGGGAGCTACGACGAGCTGACGGCGCAGGCCTCGGACTGGGCTCCCGGAGCGGAGGGGCTGCTGTTCCAGCCGTACCTCGCGGGCGAGCGCACGCCGCACCCGGACCCGGACGCGCGCGGCGCGTTCGTCGGGCTGTCGCTCCGCCACGACCGGGGAGCGATCGTCCGCGCCGTGCTCGAGGGCGTCGCCTACGGGCTGCGCGACTCGCTGGAGCTCTTGCGCGATCTCGGCGTCGACGCAGAGGTCGGCCGCGTCTCCGGCGGCGGCGCGCGCAGCTCGCTCTGGCTCGAGATCGTCGCGTCCGTGCTCGAGCTGCCGCTGGAGCGGACGGCCGCGTCCGAGGAGGGCGCCGCGTTCGGCGCCGCGCTGCTCGGCGGCGTCGCGTCGGGCGCGTTCGCGGACGCGCACGAAGCGGTGGCCGCGTGCGTCCACGTCACCGACGGGATCGAGCCGCGTCCCGACTGGCGCGCCGCGTACGCCGAAGGCTACGACCGGTACCGCATGCTCTACCCGGCGCTCCGGCCGCTCCAGACCTAGGTCCGGAGCACGACCTCGAGCGCGGTGCCGCGCCCGGGTGCGGACTTGAGCGAGAAGCCGCCCTCGATCGACTCGGCGCGCTGACGCATGTTCTTCAGACCCTGGCCGGCGGGAGTCTCGGAGCCGTCGAAGCCCTCGCCGTCGTCGTGGATGGTGACGAACCGCTCGCCGAAAGGCCGCTGCCCGATCACGACGTCGGCGCGCGTCGCGTTCGCGTGCTTGCGGACGTTGGCGAGGCCTTCCTGGACGATCCGGAAGATCTCGATCTGCTCGTCCGGCGCCAGCTGGATGGAACGGTCGATGTCGAGCTCGACCTCGAGCGCGCCGTCGGCGGTGAGGATCTCGACGTAGCGGGTCAGCGCAGCGTCGAACGGCGCCGTCCCGCCCGCGGCCGAGAGGGCGAGGATCGCGTAGCGCGCCTCCTGCTGAGCGAGGACGGCCGCCGCCTTCAGACGCGGCAGCACCTCGTCGAGCGGCGCGCCGGCCTCGAGCATCGACGCGTGCGTCGACACCGCGAAGAGGTACTGCGCGAGTCCGTCGTGGATGTCGCCCGCCACGCGCGCCCGCTCCTCCGCGACCGCGCGGCCGAACTCGGCGAAGCGGATCGCGCGCCACGCGCCGACGAGCATCAGCCCGTACGCGAGCATGCGCAGGAAGTCGCCGTACGAGACGTACGAGCTCGCGAGCAGCGGCTGGAAGACGAAGTGCAGCGACGCGAAGAGCATCAGCGTGAACCCGAGCGCGAGCCAGCTCGCGAGGTCGTCGCCACGGCGGCGGAAGCGCTCGCTCCAGCCGACGACGGAGACGAGGAAGAGGAACGCGAGCAGCGCAAGCGACGCGGTGAGGTAGAAGGGCTGCGGTCCGGCATCCGTCGAGTTGAGCGGCGGCAGGTCGGTGCCGGCCGCCTGGAGCAGCGACCACGCGACGAACAGCGCGAGCCCGGCTGCCGCGACGGCGTTGGCGATCGCCCAGTCGCGGTACTTGCTCCGTCCCTTCACGATCGGCGCCGCGGCGATCAGCGCCTGCCCGAGGATCGCCCCCATCAGCGCCGCCCACGCCTCGGCCGGCTTGACATGCCCGCGGCCGAGCTGCGGGCCGACGGCGAACACCGCGGACGAGAGCGAGATGACGAAGAAGCCGCTGGCGAGCAGCAGGTCGAGCCGCCGGCCCTCGACCGAGAAGCGGACCGCCGCGAGCAGGGCGACGAGCAGCCCGGCCAGCGCCATCGTCGTCTGGAGCACGAGGCGCAGCTGGGGGAGGTCGTAGCGCGTGCGGAGCGCCGGGTACGAGAGGAACAGCGCGAGGAGCGCGCCGAGCAGCGCGGCGAGCAGAATCTCGCCCCACAGCCAGTTTTCGTACTCGCTCCGGCGTTTTTCCATATTCCCCTTGTCGGCAGAACGTTTCGTGCCGATAAGGGGAACGTGGCGGCATCCATCCTGATCGTCGACGACCACCCGCTGACCCGCGAGGCGCTGTCCTCGCTGCTCCGCGCTCACGGATTCGACGTGGTCGGCGAGGCCTCGGACGGCGCCCAGGCGATCGAGTTGGCCGGGCGGCTCCGGCCCGACCTCGTCCTGCTGGACCTGTCCATGCCCGGGATGGACGGGCTCCAGGCGCTGCCGCGGCTGCGCGAGGCCGCCCCGGAATGCGAGGTCGTCGTCCTCACCGCCTCCGGCACGGAGACGAATCTGCTCGGCGCGATTCGCGGCGGCGCGGCCGGCTACCTGCTCAAGTCCGAGCCTCCGGAGAGGATCGCCGCGTTCCTCGAAGGCGTGGCCAACGGCGAAGCGGCGCTCTCGGGCTCGATCGCGCGCCGCCTGATGGACCAGGTGCGCAGCGGCAACGGCCGCGGCTCCGGCGTCCCCGACGACATCGCCACCGTCCTGTCGGCGCGCGAGGTGGAGGTGCTGTTGCTCCTGGACGAGCATCTCGGCACCGAGGAGATCGCCAAGCGGCTGTTCATCTCGGAGCACACCGTCCGCTCGCACGTGAAGAGCCTCCTGCGCAAGCTCGGCGTGTCCTCGCGCCGCGAGGCGCTCGAGCAGCTCGCCGTTGCCCGCGGGTAGCGCCGGTATCCCTCACCGCGGGGGATGCGGTTCCCCAGGCCCGGGGCAACAGTCGCCGCCCGGCCGGGTCGATGAACCTGGCAGACAATGAGGCCCCTTCCACGCGGGGCGATGGCGGAACAAAAGTACTGCGGCAGCAAAACGGCCCCCCACGAAGGGGCCGTTTGCTTTCCCCCATGAGAGGGGATCAGCGGCTGGTGAAGCCGTCCAGCGCGGCGTCGACGAGCCGCGGCAGCGTGTCCAGCTCGTAGCCGCCCTCGAGCACGGCGGCGACCCGCGGACCGAGCGCGGCGCAGCGGCGGGCCAACTCGCGGAACCCGTCCTCCGTCACCCGCATGTCGGCGAGCGGATCGTCCACGTGGGCGTCGAAGCCGGCCGAGACGAGCACGAGCTCCGGGTCGAACGCCGTCACCGCCGGCTCGACCGTGTGCGCGAACGCGTGCAGGTACTCCTCGTCGCCCGAGCCGGCGGACATCGGAATGTTCAGCGTCGTCTCCCGCTGCTCGGCCGGCCCACCGCTGCCGGGGTAGAACGGCCACTGGTGCAGCGAGCAGAAGAGGACGCTGTCGTCATCCCAGAAGATCGCCTGCGTGCCGTTGCCGTGGTGGACGTCGAAGTCGACGATCGCGACGCGCTCGAGGCCGAGGTCGCGCTGCGCCGCGCGGGCGGCGACGGCGACGTTGTTGAACAGGCAGAAGCCCATCGCGCGGTTCGCCAGCGCGTGGTGGCCCGGCGGCCGGACGAGCGCGAAGCCGCTGCGGAGCGCCGCCTCGATCGCCGTGCCGGCCGCGAGCGACGCCGCCTCGAAGCTCGTCTCGGTGCAGATCGTGTCGTAGTCGAGCCACTGCGGCTCCTCCACGGACTTCACCCGCTCCACGTGCGCCGGCGCATGGCAGAGGAGGAGCTCCTCGTCGGTGGCGCGGCGGCCCTCGCTCCAGATGTGCTGGTGCTGGAGCAGCACCGCGATCCGCTCCGGCCGCTCGGGATGGTGGCCGGTCGGATGCAGATGCGCGAGCGCCGGATGCGTCAGGACGTCGATCGCCCGGTCACCGCATCGAGGCCAGCCGGTCGGCGAGCTGGTTCAGGCCGAGACCGCTCGCGAAGAGAGACGCCTCCGCCCATTGTGGTGTCTGGTCTTCGAGGGGAGGAAGAGGGGCGGAGGCGTCCATGGTCGCGATTCGCCGGAACAGCCGTAAGTCCTCCGCCTCGGACTCGAACCGGCCGTCCGCGAGGGCGGCCTCGAGCGTGCCGTACTGGTGCAGGACGTCGGCCGCCTTCTTCGGCCCGATGCCGCGTGCGCCGGGGAGCTTGTCCGACGGATCGCCGCGCAGCGCGATCAGGTCGGGCACCTGCTCCGGATCGATGTCGTAGCGCTCGCGCACCTCGTCCGGGCCGATGCGCGTGATCTCGCTGACGCCCTTCGCCGGCTGCAGGATGGTCACGCGGTCGCTGACGAGCTGGAACGCGTCGCGGTCCGAGGTGGCGACGAGCACGTCGCCAGGCCACGTGTGCGCGCCGGCGGCGAGGAAGTCGTCCGCCTCGTAGCCGGGCTGCTTCGCGGCGGCGAAGCCCATCGCGCGCACGAGATCCGGCAACAGGTCGAGCTGCTTCAGCAGCGAGTCGTCGAACACGCGTCCCGACTGGTACGGCGCGAACGCCTCGTGACGGTAGGTCGGCACGGTGAGCGTGTCCCAGCCGACGAGCACCGCGGCCGGCCGCTCGCGCTCCCACAGGCGCGTGAGCATGTTGGCGAAGCCGACCACGGCGTTCAGCCGGATCGTCTTCGGGAGCCCGTGGTACGCGCGATGCGCGAACGAGTCGCCGTCGACGGCCAGCAGGATGCTCAGAGCGACGCCTCCAGCTCGTAGATCCGCTCCATCAGCCGGTCGGTCGCCTGCTGCGCCGCCCCGTGCTCGTCGTCGAGCCCGCGCAGGTCGTCGATCTCCACCGGCTTGCCGTAGGCGACGCGCAGCTTGCCGAGGCGCAACAGCCGGTCGGTCCCGCTCACCGCGGCGGGCACGAGCGGGACGTCCGCCTCGAGCGCGATCCGCGCGGCCCCGGTGCGAGGTCGCGCCTCGCGCGTCTTCATCAGCCCCTTCGTCCGGCGGGTGCCCTCGGGGAACATGGCCACGATATTCCCCTCGCGTGCCAGCGCGACCGCCGTCTTCATCGCCACCGTGTCCTGCTGTCCGCGCTTGACCGGGAAGGCGCCCGCGCCGTCGATCACCTTGTTCAGCGGGAACCAGTAGAGCTCGGATTTGGCCATGATTCGCATCCCCCGCTTCGGCCACAGCGGAATGCCCAGCGGCCAGGGGTCGAAGCTCGACACGTGGTTGCAGGCCAGGACGAATCCGCCCTCCGGGAGGTTCTCGATCCCCCGCTCCTCCAGGCGGAACAGCCCACGCAGAACCGGCCAGCTCAGGCCGGCGATCACGCTGTAGAGGGGTGCGGGCCGCATCACGTGGAGTATTCACCTTCCCGGGCGGTCGCTATCGTGACCAGCCGTGCCGCCCGAGCAAAAACATCAGCGCCTAGTGATCGTCGAGTCGCCCGCGAAGGCGAAGACGATCGCGGGCTACCTCGGCAAGGGCTTCGTCGTCGAGTCGAGCGTCGGCCACATCCGCGATCTCCCCGAGCGCGCCGCCGACATTCCGGAGGAGTACAAGAAGCAGGCGTGGGCGCGACTCGGCGTCGACGTCGACCACGAGTTCGAGCCTCTCTACATCGTCGACCCGGACAAGCGGAAGAAGGTGAGCGAGCTGAAGAAGCTGCTCGCCGCCTCCGACGAGCTGCTGCTCGCGACGGACGAGGACCGCGAGGGCGAGGCGATCGCCTGGCACCTGCTGCAGGTGCTGAAGCCGAAGGTCCCGGTCAAGCGCATGGTCTTCCACGAGATCACCCGCGACGCGATCGAGCGCGCGCTCGGCGAGACACGCGAGGTCGACCAGCGGCTCGTCGACGCGCAGGAGACCCGGCGGATCCTCGACCGGCTCTACGGCTACGAGATCTCGCCGGTGCTCTGGAAGAAGATCATGCGTGGGCTCTCCGCCGGCCGCGTGCAGTCCGTGGCCACGCGGCTCGTGGTCGAGCGCGAGCGCGAGCGGATGGCGTTCGTCGCAGCGGGCTGGTGGGATCTCCTGGCGACGTTCGATCCGGAGTCGTTCGAGGCGCGACTCGTCGGGCTCGACGGGAATCGCGTCGCGACGGGCCGCGACTTCGGTCCGGACGGGAAGCTGAAGAGCGCGGACGCGCAGCAGCTGGACGAGGAGACCGTCCGCGGACTGGCGGCGCGGCTCGACGGCGTTCCCTTCACGGTCAGCCGCGTCGAGCAGAAGCCGTACGTGCGCCGGCCGTACCCGCCGTTCATGACCTCGACGCTGCAGCAGGAGGCGAGCCGCAAGCTCCGCTTCACGGCGCAGACGACGATGCGCGTGGCCCAGCGCCTCTACGAGAACGGCTACATCACCTACATGCGCACCGACTCGACCACGCTGTCCGAGTCGGCGCTCACGGCCGCGCGCTCGCAGGCGGCGTCGCTGTTCGGCCCGGAGTACGTTCCCGCCCAGCCGCGCCGCTACGAGCGCAAGGTGAAGAACGCGCAGGAGGCTCACGAGGCGGTCCGTCCTTCGGGCGACGTCTTCCGCACGCCGCAGGAGGTCGAGCGCGAGCTGACGCGCGACGAGCACCGCCTGTACGAGCTGATCTGGATCAGGACCGTCGCCTCGCAGATGGCCGACGCGAAGGGCCAGACCGTCTCGCTCCGCATCACCGGGACGTCGTCCTCCGGCGAGGACGCGGAGTTCGGCGCCTCCGGCACGGTGATCACGTTCCGCGGCTTCCTCGCCGCGTACGAGGAGAGCCGCGACGAGGCGGGCAACGGCGGCGGCGACGCGTCCGACGACGACGAACGGCGGCTGCCGAACGTCGCCGAGGGCGACGCCGTCACGCTGGTCGAGCTGGAACCGCAGGGACACGAGACGAATCCGCCCGCGCGCTACACCGAGGCGACGCTCGTCCGGACGATGGAGGAGCTCGGCATCGGGCGACCGTCAACGTACGCCTCGATCCTCGGCACGATCCTCGACCGCGGCTACGTCTTCAAGAAGGGAACGGCCCTCGTGCCGTCGTTCCTCGCGTTCGCCGTCGTCGGCCTCCTCGAGCAGCACTTCGGCCGGCTCGTCGACTACGACTTCACCGCCCGCATGGAGGACGACCTCGACAGCATCGCGGCCGGAGACCAGCAGCGTGTCGAGTGGCTGCGCCGTTTCTACTTCGGCGACCACGACGACGGCTTGCAGCAGCTCGTCTCCGACCTCGGCGCCATCGACGCGCGTGAGATCAACTCGATCGAGATCGGCGAAGGCATCGTGCTCCGCGTGGGCCGTTACGGCCCATATCTCGAGCGCGACGGGCAGCGGGCGAACGTCCCGGAAGACGTCGTCCCCGACGAGCTGACCGTGGCGCGGGCGACGGAGCTGCTGGACCAGCCGTCCGGCGACCGTCCGCTCGGCGCCGATCCGGAGACCGGCCGCGAGATCGTCGCGCGCACCGGCAGGTACGGCCCGTACGTGACCGAGGTGCTGCCGGAGGAGTCGAAGGAGAAGCCCCGGACCGCGTCGATCTTCAAGTCGATGTCGCCGGAGACGGTCACGCTCGAGGAGGCGCTGCAGCTGCTCAGCCTTCCCCGCGTGCTCGGCGTCGGGGAGGACGGGGAGGAGATCGTCGCGCGGAACGGCCGCTACGGGCCGTACGTCCAGCAGGGGAAGGAGTCGCGCTCGCTCGAGTCGGAGGAGCAGCTGCTCAGCATCGATCTGGACGAGGCATTGGCGGTTCTGGCGCAGCCGAAGCAGCGGCGAGGGCGCCAGGCCGCGCCGCCGCTGAAGGAGCTCGGGCCCGACCCGTCGAGCGGCAAGCCGATGGTCGTCAAGTCGGGCCGGTTCGGCCCCTACGTGACCGACGGCGAGACGAACGCGAGCCTCCGCCAGGGCGACGATCCGGAGCAGCTGACGGTCGAGCGGGCGGTCGAGCTCTTGGCCGAGCGGAGGGCCAAAGGCCCTGCCGCGAAACGGCCCGGACGCGGCCGTCGCAAGGCGTCCTGAAGAGCCAACTTCCCTCAGCCGCCCGGCGTCGTACAATTAGGGGACGGAGCTTCCCGTCCGCGCGCAAACCACTCGGTCGTTTCCACCGGAATTACCCACCTGCGCGGAACGTTACGAAGTCTCGGAACCCGGCTTCCGGAGCCGGGTGGCGGTACCCCTGGCAAGCGGAGGATTTCCCTCCTAGAGTGAGAAGGTTTGCTGACGCTCTCGACGAAGCACCGAAAGGACTGAGTAGACCCTGACGCAGAACCAGCTTCACGAATTGCTCGAGACGGATCAGGCCCGCGCGCTCGTCGAGGGAGCGGAGGAACGCGGCTACATCGAGACGGCGGAGTTCGAGGCGTGGGCGCTCGAGCTCGACCTCAACGAGCAGGAGGTCGAGGAGCTGACCCGCGAGCTCGAGCGGATCGGTCTCGAGATCGGCCAGCCGACCGCGGCGTCCGAGGCGGAGAAGGAGAAGGCCGCCGAGCCGGAGCCCGCTCCAGCCGCGGAGGCCGCCTCCGGCGCCGCCGACAGCCTGCAGCTCTTCCTCGCCGACGTCGGCCGGCACAAGCTGCTGACCGCGGCCGAGGAGGTCATGCTCGCGAAGCAGATCGAGCGCGGCGACCCGACGGCGAAGCGGCGGATGATCGAGTCCAACCTGCGTCTCGTGGTCTCCATCGCCAAGGGCTACCGGGGTCTCGGCGTTCCGTTCCTGGACCTGATCCAGGAGGGCACGCTCGGGCTGAACCGTGCCGTCGAGAAGTTCGACTGGCGGCGCGGCTACAAGTTCTCGACGTACGCGACGTGGTGGATCCGGCAGTCGGTGCAGCGCGCGGTCGCGAACCACGCGCGCACGATCCGCGTCCCCGTGCACGTCGTCGAGCGCCAGCAGAAGCTCTCCCGCGCGGCGCGGCGGCTCGAGGTCGAGCTCGGTCGCGAGCCGACGAAGGACGAGCTGGCCGAGGCGACCGGGCTGCCGATGCAGCACGTGGACGAGGCGCTCGGGGCAGCCCACGCGTCCGTCTCGCTGAACCAGACGGTCGGCGCGGACGACGAGGGCGAGCTCGGCGACCTCTTCGCCGACCGCGAGGCGGCCGACCCGTTCGACGAGGCGGAGGAGTCGCTCCGCCGCCAGGGCGTTCGCCGTGCGCTGGACGCGCTGCCCGAGCGGGAACGGCGGATCCTGGAGCTGCGGTTCGGCTTCGAGGGCGAGCCGTGGACGCTCGAGGCGATCGGCAACGAGCTCGATCTGACGCGCGAGCGCGTCCGCCAGCTCGAGGGGCAGGCTCTCGCCCGCCTCGGCGCGCTGCGCGACCTGATCAGCGTCGCCGCCTAGAAGAGACCCGTCTCTTGCGGGCGTGTCCCCGTGGCAGACCGAGTGTCTGACACCGGGACGCGTCCGCTCAAGGCACGCACCCGTTCCGCCGCCGCGAGGATCGCGTCGAGCTCGAGCGGCACGACGCGCAGCTCCGGCGGCGGCTTGCGCAGGAACGACCCCACGAGCAGCAGCTCGTCGAGACACGTCCCGGGGTCTGACCCCGGGTCATGTCTCGTTGCGGCGAGTCCCGCCTGTATCTCCAGGTGGCCGCCGCCGGGCGGGAGCGTCCGCTCGGCGGCGATCCGTCCGCCGGCCACGAAGAAGGCCCGCGCGTACCCGGGCTCCGCAGCCGGCACGACGAGGCAGCGCTCGAGCGCCCGGAGCCGCGCGAGCCGGTCGAGCTCGTGACAGACCCGCTCCAGCGCGTCGATGCGGTCACGCAGCCGCGCCGCGTCCTCGTAACGGCGGGCGTCCGCCAGCTCCGCGAGACGCCGTCGGAGCCGCGGCAGCGCCGCCGCCGGCCGTTCCAGCTCGTCCGGGACGAGCGCCCTCGCCGCGAGCTGCGCCCGACGACGGGATCCGATCGGCCCCATGGGAGACGGCTGTGACGACGCCACCACAGCGTCCCCGCGACGCCGCAGCCAGACGTACCGGTCGGGCCGTGCCACCCGTGCGTTCGCGGGCGGCCGCAGCTCGCGGATCAGCCGCAGCTCCTCCAGCGCCGCTTCCAGCTCGGAGCCGAGCACCCGCCATTCGATCCGCTCGGCCGCTGCGACTGCCGCCTCCACCGCCGGTCGCTGCCGCTCCGAGCGGAAGTACGAGCGGAGCCGCGCGCGCAGGTCGCGGGCGCGCCCGACGTAGAGCACCTGGCCGTTCCGGTCGTGGAACAGATAGACACCCGGGCGCGACGGCGCGCCGAAGGCGAGGTGCCGCCGGTCCCAGACGCGGCGCGTCCGCGTGGCGCCGAGCGAGACGAGATCGGCGACGGTGCGGGCGCCCCGCTCCTGCGCGAGTCCGATCAGCGCGAGCAGCACCTCGGCCGTCGCCAGCGCGTCGGGAAGCGCACGATGGCACGGCTGAGTCGCCGTCCCGAGGAAGTACGAGAGCTGCGCGAGGCTCGCGCGCGGGACGCGCCCCGCGAGCAGCCGCCGGGCGAGCGGGACCGTGTCCACGACCGGAGCTGCGATCCGCGACCCGGTCAGCCGCTCGGTCTCCCGGTCGAGGAACGACAGGTCGAAGCGGGCGTTGTGCGCGACGAGCACGGCGTCGCTGCCGGCGAACTCCAGGAACCGTCGCACCGCGACGGCGGGCGGCGGAGCGGCACGCAGCTGCCGATCCCGCAGCCCGGTCAGCGCCGACGCCGCCGCGGCCATGGGCATCCCGGGATCGACGAGGGTCTGGAACTCGGCGGCGAGCTCGAGGCCGCGGACGCGCACCGCGCCGATCTCGCAGATCTGCGAGGAGCCGGGCCGGAGCCCCGTCGTCTCCAGGTCGACGACGACGTAGGTCGCGTCCTCCAGCGCCAGGCCGTCGCCGGGCGGCCGGGCGAGAGAGACCGCGTCGCCGTTCCACGCGAGCCGCGCGTCCGCCTCGACCACCTCTGCGAGCAGCGAGCGCGCGAGCGCGACCGGCGCGTGCCGCAAGGCGAACAGCCGCCGCGCCGCCTCGTCCGCGACGACGGGGCCGCGCCGCTCCTCGACGAGCTCCACCAGCCGGTCCGCGGCATCTAGCCTGAGCTGCATGGGCGAAAGCCTAGGCGAACATACGTTCGTTTACCAGCTCACGCCGGTCCGCGCCGAGCCCGCCGACGACGCGGAGCAGGTCACGCAGCTGCTGCCGGGGGAGCCGTTCGCCGCCGGCGAGCGCCGTGACGGCTGGGTACGGATCCGCACCGCATACGCCTATCCCGGCTGGATCCCGGAGGGAGCGCTCGGCGGCGGGCCCGATCCGGCCTGGCTCGAGCCGCGTGTGGGCGAGCCGCTCGATCTGGCCCGAAGCCTGCTCGGCAGCCCCTATCTCTGGGGCGGGATGACCGCGGCGGGAATCGACTGTTCCGGGCTCGTCCACATGAGCTTCCGCGCCGCCGGCCGGCTCGTCCCCCGGGACGCCGACCAGCAAGAGGACGCCGCCGACGCCGTTCCCCCGGATGCGCTCAGGCCCGGCGACCTCGTCACGTACGGCGACGAGACGCGCGCCGACCACATCGCGTTCTGGCTCGGCGACGGCCGCATCCTGCACTCGACCCAACGCGACAGAGTGGACGGCGTCATCGAGGAACCGGAGCCGCCGGAGCTGCTCGAGCGGCGTCGCCGGGCAATCCGATTCGCGGTCCCGACACCTAACTCTCTTGCATCGTAGGACGTCATGTAAGAATGCACCGCGCGCAGAGGCGGTAGCTCGCCGATGCCGCGACCAGCGAATCGAGCCCGGGGAGGTAAGGATTTGAACCGTAGGCATCGGTGGAAGTGGTTGGCGACAGCCGCTACTTTCTCCGTCGGCGTCGCGCTGATCGCGGCGGCATGCGGCGGAGGCGGCAAGAGCAGCTCAACCACGTCGTCAACGACGACAGCAAGTAGCGGCCCGGCTTCCGGCAAGAGCTTTGCGGTCTTCAAGATCGCGACGGACACCGGCACCGACTATCTCGACCCCGGCCTCTCGTACACGGTCGAGGGTTGGGGTGTCATGTGGAACGTCTATCTGCCGCTGCTCGGCTACAAGCACGTGAACGGGCCGGACGGCGCGACGATCGTTCCGTACCTTGCGACGGCTCTTCCGCTTGTCTCGTCCGACGGGAAGACCTACACGCTGACGCTGCGCAAGGGCATCAAGTACTCGAACGGCACCACCGTCAAGGCGAGCGACTTCGCGTCGACGATCGAACGCGACTTCAAGCTCGACTCTCCGGGTGTCGGCTTCTTCGGCAACATCGTCGGCGCGAGCCAGTTCGCCAAGACGAAGACCGGTCACATCACCGGAATCACGACGGACAACTCGACGGGCAAGATCACGATCAAGCTGGAGTCGCCGCAGGGAGACTTCTCGAACATCCTTGCCACCGAGTTCGCGGCCCCGGTTCCGGCCAACACTCCGGCGAAGGACCAGTCGACGACGCCCGCGCCGTCGACCGGCCCGTACATGATCTCCAGCTACACGCCGAACAAGACGATCACCGAGGTCCGGAATCCGGACTTCGACGCGTCGCAGTTCGACGGCAACGTGCCGGTCGGCAACCCGGACAAGGTCGTCTGGGACGTCATCGGTGACGACAACGTCGCGCTCCAGCGCGTGATCAGCGGCCAGGACTACTGGGACGGCTATCACCCGATCCCGCCGGACCGCCTCTCGACGGTGCAGAGCAAGTACCCGGATCAGATCAAGCTGTTCACGCCGGCCAACACGTACTACTTCTTCATGAACACGCGTGTGAAGCCGTTCACCAGCCTGAAGGTCCGGCAAGCGGTGAACTACGCGATCAACCGCCAGGCGCTCGTCCGCGTCTACGGTGGCCTCGCGACGCCGACGCAGAACGTCCTGCCGCCGACGTATCCGCAGTACAAGAAGCTGAACCTGTATCCGTTCAACCTCGCGAAGGCGAGGTCGCTGATCGCAGCGTCGGGCTTCAAGGGATACGCGGTCACCGTCTGGAACCACGACCGCGGTCTCGATCCGCGGGCGACGGCGTACCTCACGGACGTCCTGAACTCGATCGGCCTGAAGGCGACGCAGAAGATCGTCAACGCTGCCGTCTACTGGACGACGATCGGCAACCAGGCGACGAAGGCGCAGATCGGCTTCGCCGACTGGTTCCAGGACTACCCGCATCCGCTCGACTGGTTCGACGTGCTGCTCAACGGTGAGCGGATCACCCAGACGCACAACAACAACTACGCGAACTTCGACGACACTTCGGTCAATCAGCAGATCGACGCGTTGAAGAAGGAGCCTGTGCTCGACAACGCCGCCAACGCCCGCTGGGCCTCGGTGGACAAGGAAGTCATGATGCAGGCTCCGTGGGCGCCGTTCCTGAACCGGCAGTTCACGGACTTCTTCTATTCCAACGTCGACCTGAGCTGCTACGTGAACCACGTGCTCTACGAGTTCGACTACGCGACGATCTGCCTGAAGTAGACAGGCGTTGAAATGCGAGAATGTCGGGGGCGCCGGTGACGGCGCCCCCGACACCTTCGACCCGGAGGCGGTAAGTGGCACAGCCGGCTACCGAGAGCGAGTTCACTCTCGACACTGCGGCCGAGTTGGCCGCCAGGGATGAGCCCGAGGCGATCCGCGGCCGGAGCCCCTGGTATCTCGCCTGGCGCCGCCTGCGCCGCAACTACACCGCTTTCTTCTTCCTCTTCATCTTCATCGCCGTGGTCGTCGCGTGCCTGCTGGCGCCCGTCTACGCGAAGCACGTGGCCGGCACCGGCCCGAACACGAATCACATCCTCGAGAACGTCAAGGTGAACGGCGTGTCGACGCCCGTCGTCTCGCCCGGCGGCATCATCCACGGCAAGCTCGTCGCGTCGATCCCGATCGGGCCGACCTGGTTCGGCGCGGGCGGAAAGTTCGTGCTCGGCGCCGACGAGAACGGGCGGGACGTCGCCGTCCGGCTCCTGTACGGAGGCCGCACCTCGCTCTTCGTCGGAATCGTCTCCTCGGCGATCTGCGTCTTCTTCGCGGTGATCCTCGCGCTCGTCGCGGCGTACTACGGCGGCTGGGGCGACTTCGCGATCACGCGTTTCTTCGACCTCATGTACGCGTTCCCCGTGATCCTGCTCGCGATCGCGCTCGGGTCGGCGCTCTCCATCAACGGCTTCCACCACTTCGGGATCAACATCGAGAGCGGGAGCATCTGGATCCCGACCCTGATCATCTCCTACGTGCTCGTGGCGTATCTCGGGCGGCCGTTGCGGGGCCAGATCCTCTCGCTCCGCGAGAAGGAGTTCATCGAGGCGTCGATCTCGCAGGGCGCGAGCCCGTTCCGGGTGATGTTCATCGAGCTGCTCCCGAACATTGCGAGCTCCGTGCTCGTGTTCTTCACGCTGATCGTCGCGAACAACATCCTGCTCGAGGCCGCGCTGTCGTTCCTCGGCGCAGGCGTCCAGCCGCCGACCGCGTCCTGGGGGACGATGATCGCCGACGGGCAGGACCTGATCGTGACGCGGCCGTGGCTGTCGCTCGCCCCGGGCCTCGCAATCATCATCACCGTGATTTCGCTCAACGTCTTCGGCGACGGACTCCGCGACGCGCTCGATCCGAGGGCGAAGGTGAAGATCAGCCACTGATGCTGAACTTCCTCGTCAGACGCACCGTCGGCGCGATCCTCGTCATCATCGCGGTGACGTTCATCGTCTTCGTGATCTTCATCGTCGTTCCCGGCGGCGATCCGGCGCAGCGCATCGCCGGCAAGAACGCGACGCCGCAGAACATCATCAACATCCGCCACGACTGGGGCTTCGACCGGCCCTTCTACGTCCAGTACTACAAGATGATGGACAAGTTGTTCTCGGGGTCACTGGTGTCGTACACGAGCCAGCAGAACGTCCTCGACCAGATCAAGCTCGGCATGCCGGCGACGTTCTCGCTCGCGATCGGCGCCGCCATCATCTGGCTGTTCTGGGGGATCATGGTGGGGGTGTTGTCCGCCATCAAGGCGGGCAAGTTCTCGGACCGCGCCATCACCGTGCTCGCGCTCATCGGCGTCTCCATGCCCGTGTTCTGGCTCGGCATCATCACCCGCTACTACCTGGCGGAGGGAGGGCTGACCACGTTCTTCCCCGACGGGGAGTACGTGGCCCTCACGACGAACCCGTTCGAATGGTTCTGGCACCTCGTACTGCCGTGGACCGTGCTGGCGGTGACGTTCATCGGCTTCTACGGGAGGGTGCTGCGCGGGAACATCCTCGACACGTCGAACGAGGACTACGTGCGCACGGCGAAGGCGAAGGGGCTCCCGCCGAACCGGATCATGCGGAAGCACATCCTGCGCCTTTCGCTGATCCCGATCATCACGCTGTTCGGGCTCGACTTCGCAGCCGTTCTCGGCGGCGGCGCCATCCTGACGGAGACGGTGTTCGACCTGCACGGCGTCGGGGAGTACGCGGCGCAGTCGATCAACAACTTCGACCTGCCGCCGATCATGGCCGTCACCCTGTACGGCGCCATCTTCATCGTCGTCTTCAGCGTGCTCGTCGACGTCTTCTACGCCTATCTCGACCCGCGGATCCGGCTCACGTAGATGGCCGAGCTGCTGCTGGAGGTCAAGGATCTGAAGGCGCACTTCTCGACCGTGGACGGCACAGTGAAGGCGGTCGACGGCGTCTCGTTCGAGCTGGAGCGCGGCAAGGTGCTCGGGATCGTCGGCGAGTCCGGCTCCGGCAAGAGCGTGACCGCGATGACGCTGATGGGCCTCACCCGCGATGTGAACTCCCGCTTCGAGGGCGAGGTGATCTACAAGGGCAAGGATCTCCTCAAGCTCTCGGACTCCGAGATGCAGCAGTACCGCGGCGCCGAGCTGGGGATGATCTTCCAGGACCCGATGACGTCGTTGAATCCCGTGTACCGGATCGGCGAGCAGATCACCGAGGCGATCCGGACGCACGAGAAGATCGACAAGCGCGCGGCGAGGGTTCGCGCCGTCGAGCTGCTGCGCCAGGTCGGGATCCCCAACCCGGAAGCGCGCGTCGACGACTTCCCGCACCAGTTCTCCGGCGGCATGCGGCAGCGCGCGATGATCGCGATCGCGCTTTCGTGCAATCCTGACGTGCTGATCGCGGACGAGCCGACGACGGCGCTCGACGTGACCATTCAGGCGCAGATCATCGAGCTGATCGACCGGCTCAAGGACGATTTCAACTCCGCCGTGATCCTGATCACGCACGACCTCGGTGTGGTCGCCGACGTCGCCGACGAGATCATCGTCATGTACGCGGGCAACGTCGTCGAGCGAGCCGCGACGCGCGACCTCTTCTACGACCCGCAGATGCCGTACACCTGGGGCCTGCTCGGCTCCATCCCGCGGCTCGACCGGCCCCGCCCCGACCGCCTGCACTCGATCAAGGGCTCGCCGCCG
Source organism: uncultured Actinomycetes bacterium (assembly GCA_963761665.1). Lineage (GTDB taxonomy): Bacteria > Actinomycetota > Thermoleophilia > Gaiellales > Gaiellaceae > Palsa-739. Next base: position 692,551 of record CAVXHM010000004.1, on the reverse strand, counting down.
TCGCTGATCAACCTCCCGCAGGGCTGCTCGTTCCGGCCGCGCTGCCAGCACGCCTTCGACCGCTGCATGGAGAAGCCGAAGCTCGCGAACCACGTCGACCCGCCGAGTCATCTCGACCGCTGCTGGCTCGACGTCGACTACAAGCGGGCGCATCGCGGCGACACGATCGCCGGCGGCCAGCCGGAGGCGGCGTGAGCGAGGTGGCGTCGAGCGGGCAGCCGCTGATCGAGGTCCGCGACATCAAGAAGTACTTCCCCATCCGCAAGGGCCTGATGCAGCGCGAGGTCGCGCGCGTGCACGCGGTGGACGGCGTCAGCTTCGCGGTGCAGGAGGGCGAGACGCTCGGCCTCGTCGGCGAGTCGGGCTGCGGAAAGTCGACGCTCGGCCGCACCATCGTCCGGCTCTACGAGCCGACCTCCGGCGAGATCATCTTTCAGGGGCAGCCCATCCACGGCCACGGCGCCCGCCAGCTGCGGCCGCTTCGCCGCGAGATGCAGATGGTCTTCCAGGATCCGTACGCGAGCCTGAACCCCCGCAAGCGGGTGGGGTCGATCATCGGCGACCCGCTGAAGATCCACAAGCTCGGTGACAAGGCGGAGCGGAAGGCCCGCGTCGAGCAGCTGCTCGAGACGGTCGGCCTCTCACCCGAGCACTACAACCGGTACCCGCACGAGTTCTCCGGCGGCCAGCGCCAGCGCATCGGGATCGCCCGAGCCCTCGCGCTCCAGCCGAAGCTGATCGTCGCGGACGAGCCGGTCTCGGCCCTCGACGTCTCGATCCAGTCGCAAATGCTGAACCTGCTGGAAGATCTCCAGAACGAGTTCAAGCTGACGTACCTCTTCATCGCCCACGACCTCGGGGTCGTGCGCCACGTCAGCGACCGGATCGCCGTGATGTACCTCGGCAAGATCGTGGAGATGTCGCCGGCCGAGGAGCTGTACACGCGGCCGATCATGCCGTACACCGAGGCGCTGCTCTCGGCCGTCCCGGTGCCGGATCCGGACCTGGCCTCGAAGCGCGACCGGATCGTGCTCGAGGGCGACGTCCCGAGCCCGATCAACCCGCCCACCGGCTGCCGTTTCCACCCCCGCTGCCGCTACGCGACCCAGGTCTGCACCGAGATCGAGCCGCCCCTGGTGGAGTACGGGAATGGTCATCTGGCCGCCTGTCACCACCCTTTGAACGTGGATGCATCCCTCGCCGTGGCCGGCTCGGCGCCCGCCGCGGGCGACCCCTAGCCCCACGAGTCACCCGGTGATCCCTGGATAGGGGTAGAAATGCCCTAAAGCGGCCTAGTGGAGCGGCCGATACCCCCACCGTGGACGCTGCAGAGCGTAAGGAGATCCTCAACCGCTACGCGGACCATTCCCGGCGCTTCGAAGAGGTCGCCGCGAGGCGGCGCTCGGACAACGGCGCCGAGGTCATCCCGTTCCAGGGCCCGCTCCGGGAGCTCGAGCAGGAGCCGACCATGCGGGAGGTCGAGGTTCTGCAGCTAATCTCAGACGGTCTCGTGAACCGCGAGATCGGGGTGCGGCTTTTCCTCTCCGAGGAGACGGTGAAGTCGCATGTGCGCCACCTGCTGGCCAAGCTGCAGGCGCGCTCACGCGCCCACGCCGTCGCCGTCGGCTTCCGCCGCGGCATCATCGGCTAGCGCGTCTCACGAACCATCCGACGCCGGCACGCGGCGCGATGTTTCCCACAGTGTCCTGTCGATAACCGCCGCCAGGAATCCATTGCGCGCCGGGTGCTAACCCACCCGGCGCCTTATGGATTGACGGTTTCAGCTACTTTCCACAACCCGTGGAAATCCCTCAAGCGGGGGATGACCACTATCTGTGGAAAACGGAGACTTCGACGGCTTTTACCACTCTCGGATCGCGCCAACGACGGCGACCCGACAAACGATGGAAGCAAGGCGCTTATACACCTGAACTCCCCCTCTGCGTGGGTGACTGACGGCCAGGGCAGCTTATACCCCTTTTGGGGGAGATTGCAAGAGAATCTTGATCAGACTTACGCATAGTTTCGGATCTAGGCCCACTCGAGAGCGTGCTCTCGTTGCTTGGGTGTTCCTTTTGGCAATCGGGGCATCGGCAATGTGCGCCGGGCTTCTAGCCGCTGGCTACCGGATCGAGCAGCCGATAGCCGTAGCGGTGCTGGCTGTGCTCGCGGTTGGGGCGGAACGCCAGAGCATCAGCTTGACGCCGACTACGGGAGTGTCTGTTTCCAGCCTTGTGTATGTGTTTGCGGCGGTCGTTCTGGGCCCGCTCTCGGGCGCGGTCGTCGGCGCAATCGGCGTTCTCGCGGATCTTCCGCGGCGGGACGTTCCCCAGCCGATCCTCCGCTGGGGCGCGTGGACGTCAATCACGTTCATTGTCGCCGCCTCCGCAGGGCTTGCTGCCGCCGCCGTCGCAGACGCGACGTCCGGCGGTTTCTTGGCGCTATTCGCGGCGGTCACAGCCGCATTTGTGGTCGAGACGGTGATGGACCTGACCCTGGCCTCTGTCACGCGCGTGATTCGCGGCACGTCAACGATTCTTAGCGTCGTACGCTCTCTAGGCCCGGCGCTACTCGGGAGCGTGCCCTTGTACGCGCCCGTGGTAGCCGTGCTCGCCTACTCCTACGAGACCGTTTCGCCGTGGAGCGTCGCACTCTTCGCGATCCCTGCCGTTGCTGCCCAGCGGCTGCTCATGTTGTATCGCCAGCAGCGCGAAACGTCGGAAGCTCTCGGCCATGCGAACGCTCGACTCGCGAGTGCCAACCTGTCGTTCGCGACCGCGCTAGTTGCGACGCTCGACGCCCGTGACCGCTACACGGCAGGCCATTCCGCCGCCGTGGCGATCTACGCCTCTGACATCGCAAGACGGATGGGACTCTCGGAGCACGAGGAGAAGCTCATCAATCTCTGCGGGCTCGTCCATGACATCGGCAAGATCGGGCTTCCGGCCGGGCTACTCGAGAAGCCAGGAGCGCTCACGCTCGAGGAACGGCGTCAAATGGAGCAGCACTCGACGATCGGCGAGCGCATCCTCAGGAACGTTGACGACTACACCGAGATTGCAGCGATCGTTCGCCACCATCACGAGCGCGTTGACGGAAACGGCTACCCGGACGGTCTCGTCGGTGACGAAATACCGCTTCTTGCGCGCATCATTGCCGTGGCAGACGCCTACAATGCCATGACCTCTGACCGACCGTACCGCGACGCGATGCCGAGTCGGGTTGCACGACTCCGGCTGGCACAGGCAGTAGAGAGTCAGTTCGACACGGCCGTAGTCGCTGCGTTCGAGGCCGTCTTGACTGGGGCAGACGAGGCCTATCGTATGGGCATTCGCGACGACTTCGTGTTCGAGGGGGTCGGCCCGACTCGGCCGGAGCCGCTTCCGGCGTTCGCGAGCGTTGCGCTAGCCGGCGTCGTCGAGGCCTGAATCAACCGTCGGACGCCAGGCTCGGACGGCTTCGACTCGGGATCGCACGCCGAGCTTTCTCAAGATGTGGCGTACGTGAACCTTCGTTGTTGCCTCGCTGATGAAGAGACTTCTGGCGATCTCAGGGTTCGTTCGACCCTGTGTCAGAAGCTCGTAGACCTCCAGTTCGCGCGGCGATAGGCCATCTGCGCGGCGTGTCGTTCTAGGAATGTCGAGGCCAGCCGCTCGTGCGAGCGGTTCATCCTCTGATCTCGAGAGGATCGCGCGCAACGCATCCCGATGTGTTCCGTCCGCGACGATGAGGCTTGCTAGCGCGGGTTGTGCTCGACAGGCCATCACGATGGCGTCGAGATACCCGCTCCTGAGTACCTGGGAGACCCCCGCTAGGGCGCTCGAACCGCGATCAGTTGGCGAGCCGAGTGAGACGATGGCGCCCGCGACTCTCGCCAGTGATCGTGCGTCGAGGCTAATCGACGGTTGCGTCCGCTCGATCCACAAGAGGGCCTCTGCGGTGTTGCCAGATGCCGCTTCGATTAGTGCTCGATAGCAGTGATGTTCCGCCCGTATCGATGGATTCGCGTGAATCTCGGGCTGTAGGGCTAGGTGGTCTCGCGCCCGCGGCAGGTCTCCGAGACTGATTTGCAGGCGTGCGAAGCTGATGGCTACATACAGGTCCGCCCAAGGGTCTGGGTCGAGCCGGAGCCGGCTCTTTGCGAGGGCCAATGTCCGGCCCGCGTCAGCGAATCGTCGGAGGCCAATTAGAGCGCGCGTCTTGGCAAGAAGAGCGTGACTCAGCGAGAAGTCGACACCGGAGCCTTCAGAGTCGGCAATGAACTGGTCGGCCGCGCAAGCCGCTTCCTCATATCGGCCCAGGTACGCGAGAACTCCGGAATGCTGGTTGAGCACAGAGAGATTGGCAAAGGGATCGGAACTCGAAGGGACAAGGCTGATGGCCTCTCGGGCCCAGGCATGGGCTTCATATGCGTCGCCTTTCTGGAGTGCCACTAGCAGGCGTCCGAGCGCGAGGCGCACGTCGTGCTCCGCAGTTCCGTCGCTTGCAGCAGCGAATCGCTTTAACGCTTCTTCGAGCTCGCCCGTTTCGTCCTCGTTGTCGATGATCAGTTGTCCCCACAGTGCGGCCGCGCGAGTGCGCTGTGTTACTGCTGACGCCTCAGCGGACCTGAACCGGCTCCTTGCCAGTGATCGGTGATCGGCGAAGTGCGCTGCACGTCCAGCCACGAGTTCCGCGCGCGAATGAATGTCCGCAGTCGTTCGGCGACCGGCCGCATGCGATCCCAACGCCATCGCGCGTTCGTATTCGCCGGCGAGGAGCAAGACCTCAGCTTCCGCAAGGTCCACAATCGCATCAGTCAGCTTCATGCCTCGTGCGAGCGTGATCCATCGGCGAACCGTTGCTACGCGACCGCCGCCCAGCAGGTCCTCGAGACACTCTTCGAGGACTTCGACGGCAAAGCCGCTCGTCTCAGGGACGGCTTCTGCGACTGCGAGGCACTCATCCCAGCGGGAACTTGCCATCAGAGTCTTGGCCAGTGGTCGGACGATCTCCTGGGCCGTTTTCTCGTCGTCGTCCCGGAACCTCTCGATCAGGAATTCGCCGAGGAGCGGATGCAGCACGATCCGAGAGGCGCTCTCGAATGTGAGAAGGCCTCTCCTCTCTGCTTCGCTTAACGCGGCATCTGCGCAGGCACCGACAAGTCTGCGTGCAAGCCCCTGCTCGTTCGTTCCTGTCAGGGCGATAATCGTCAACGCCTGTTGAGTCTCCGGCGTTGTAGCGCGGACCAGATCCTCGGCCAGGAACTCGTAGAGGTTCCGCGGCAGTGCTTTGCTCGGGAAGTCCGTTCGGCCGGTTCTCGCCGCCAGGCCGATCACTACGGGCCAACCGCGCGCCAGGTCGAGCGTCGACGCTCGTGCAGGTTGGGACGAGGCTGCGAACACCTGCCTCGCCTCCGGCTCGGTCATCGCCAGTTCGGCGGTTCCGACCTCGACCGCCTCGCCGTATACCGATAGCCGCGGGCTGAACCACGTCGGGCGGGTTCTCGTTGTGATCACGAAGGTCGCCGGCAGCAGCGACACCAGCTCTCCGACGAACGTCTCTGCTGCGTCGGAGCCGCTGAGCTGGTGATAGTCGTCGATTGCGACGACGAGTCGCGTCGGCCACGTCTCGCGGCTTCGGTGGAGGGCGCGCGCCAGCACGTCCGGGCGCTGCTGGACGGCGGCGAGCGACGTCATCCGGTCGTTCGTGACGGTCGTCCCGTCCGCCACCGCGTTGTCGATCTCGGCGGCGAGGCCCGTGGCCAGGGCGGCCACGTCGGACGAGGCTGTGGACGCGCGGTACCACGCGACCGGGCGCTGGAACTGGGACAGCCACTGCCGGGCGAGCGTCGTCTTCCCGTAGCCCGCCGGGGCCACGAGCAGGATCAGCCGGGCCCCCGAATCGTCCAGGAGCTTGGTCAGCCTCGGGCGCTTGATGATGTAGCTCTGCGCCGCCGACGCCGTCGGATTCGTACCCTCTCCCATCGCCCGCCTGCCGGGCCGACGCCTGACCCTGTTCGAAGTTCAGCTTCCTCCTTTGACCATTGTGAACGTCGCCGCCGCCGGCGAATAGGGGGCCCCGCGCCCGGGGCGCATGCGCCGGGCGCGGGTTGCCGTCAGCCCCCGACGCCGGCCGGGGCCGGCGTGAGCTCGCGGGAGAGGGGGTCCTCCCCCGTGAGCGTCCTGAACGCGGCGGGGATTTGCCGGCGCCTCGGTACGCCGAGCTTCTGGCGGAGCACGTCGCAATGCGCCTTCGCGGTGCGAGCGGAGATGCCGAGCCTGAGCCCGACCTCCTCATTGGAGCAACCGCGGGCGATGAGCTCCACGACCTGGAGCTGTCGTTCCGTCAGTGCCGGAGCCCCGTCGTTGGGGGTGCTTCTCATGCCGTGGGACGCTAGAGCGGAGCGGCACGAGCGCCCATCGGCCGATGGGCGTATTGCGGCGAGGGACTAGACCCGGGCGGCGCGGGAGCCGCCGCGGACGAAGCTGGCCTCGTGGCCGCGCAGGTTCGCCTCCGCGAGCTCGTCCTCCGTCAGGGCGCCGATGCGCAGCAGCAGGTCGAGCTCGTCGCGGAGATGGGTCCGCATCATCTCGGGGCCGTCCGTGGCGATGGTGAAGCGGACGCCGTGCTCGACGAACGTCCGGAAGACGGTGCGGATCGCGTCCTCGTCGGGGAGCGCCTTCGTCAGCAGGTTCGACGTCGGGCAGATCTCCAGCACCACCTCCGACTCGCGCAGCGCGCGCATCAGCTCCTCGTCTCCGGCGGCGAGGATGCCGTGGCCGATCCGGTCGGGACGAAGCACCTCCAGCACCTCACCGATCTCGGCGCGGCCGAAGTCGCCGCCCTCCTCGCCGACGTGGATCGTCACGCCGAGGCCGGCGGCGCGCGCCTCCTCGACCATCGGCTGCACCGACCGGTAGTCGAAGCGCTCGTGATTCGGTCGCGGCCCGGCGATGTCGACGCCGACGATGCCGCGCGACGCCCAGCGGATCGCCTTCTCGACGATCACCTCGTTCTGCCGCGACGTGAACGTGCGGTCCATCATCAGGATCAGCCCCGCGTCGACCTGCGGGTACTCCAGGCTCGCGCGGTCGAGCCCGCGGATCGCGGCGAGGATGATGTGGTCGAGGTCGCGCTCGCCGCCGCGGTTGCGCTTCATCGGGTTGAACCGGAGCTCGAGCGTCGTGATCCGCTGCGAGCGGTACGCGCCGCCGATGGCGCCGTGCACCGACACCTCCACGGCGAGCGGGCTCGACTGGATCAGCTCCGTCCAGTGGTAGATCTGGTCGAGCGCGTCGAGGTTGGGCACGCCGCGCGGGTCGCTGACCGTGACCAGCCGGTCGAAGTCCCAGTAGTCCTTCACCGGCAGCGCGATGCCCTGCTCGTGCGCCAGCGTCCAGAGGATGTCGGACGAGACCGAGCCGCCGAGATGGGTGTGCAGCTCGGCGAGACCGTCCATGCATCGATCTTATCCCCAGCCCACGACCGCCCAGCGCCGCCCCGCGAAGCGGACGCCGAGGAGCCCGAGGCGGGCGGCGATCAGCGCGTCGAGGCCGATCCAGACGCCGACGATTCCCCAGCCGAGCGCGAGCGACAGCGCCGCGATCACGATGAACACGGCGCTCGCAGCGAGCATCGACCACATCAGATACGCCGTGTCGCTCGCTCCGATGAGGATCCCGTCGAGGGCGAAGACCGCGCCGGCGAGCGGCTGCATCAGCACGAACATCGGCCACAGCTTCGCCGCCTGTGCGAGCACCGACGGGTCGCTCGTGAACGCGCGCGGCAGCCAGTACGACAGCGGCACGAGAACGACGGCGAAGACGGTTCCGACGACGATCGACCAGCCGATCATCCGCGCGGCGGCGTCGTACGCGGCGTCCGCCTCGCCGGCGCCGAGCGTCCTCCCGACGATCACCTGGCCGGCGATCGCGACCGCATCGAGGATCAGCGCGAGGAAGATGAAGAGCTGGAACGCGATCTGGTGCGCACCGAGCTCGGCGTCGCCCATCCGGGCGAGCACCGCCGCCGCGACGAGGAACGATGCGTACAGCGCAGCCGTCCGCACGAAGATCTGCCTGCCGACCCGCACCATCGGCCGCATCTCCGTCAGGCTCGGCCGCCGCGAAGACGCGTGCGGACGCAGCAGCTCGACGACGAACGCGATGCCCATCGCGGTCTGCGCGATCGCGGTGCCCGCGGCCGATCCGGCGATTCCCCAGTGGAAGCCGTAGACGAACAGCACCTCCAGCACGAGGTTCAGGACATTCGCGAGGACGACGATCACGAGCGGGCGGCGCAGGTTCGCCACGCCGCGCAGGTACCCCTGACCGGCCAGTGCGATCAGCGCCGCCGGCAGGCCGAACGCGGCGATGCGGAAGTAGACGAGCGCGTCGTGACCGGACTGCCCGTGAGCGCCGAGGCCGCGCAGCATCGGCTCGGCACCCGCCTCCAACACGACGAACAGGACGACGCCGATCGCGACCGACACCCACAGGGCCTGCGCCGCCAGCCGCGCCGCACGATCCTGCTCGCCCGCGCCGGAGGCCCGCGCCACCACCGCCGTCGTCCCGTAGGTGAGGAAGTTGAAGATCGTGAACGCCCCGGCCAGGACGACTCCCGCCAGCCCGAGGGCGGCGATCTGCGGACGGCCGAGATGTCCCACGATGGCCGTGTCCGCCAGGATGTAGAGCGGCTCCGCGGCCAGCGCGCCGAGGGCCGGCAGCGCCAGGTGGAGGATCTCCCGGTCATGAGGTGAGCGGAGCCGCACGGTCGGCCGACGATAATGGTCCGTCGTGAAGGTGGGCATCATCGTCCCGTACTCCTGGTCCTTCTGGGGCGCCGTCGTCGAGCACGCGGAGCTGCAGTCGGAGGCGCTGCGCCGGCAGGGCTGCGAGGTGAAGACGATCATGGGGAACGACCCTCCGGGCCAGTTCACCCGCGTCCTGCACCCGCGGCACGGCCGTCACGGCAGTCCGCCGCCCGACGTGATCCCGATCGGCCGTTCGGTGATCGTGCCGGCGAACGGGTCGCTGCCGAACATCATCCTCAGCCCGCGCTCGATTTTTCGCATCCGCACGGCGCTCGAGCGTGAGCAGTTCGACGTGATCCACCTGCACGAGCCGATGACGCCGACGCCGTGCATCGCGGCGCTCTCGTTCTACGACGGGCCGACGGTGGCGACGTTCCACGCGAGCGGCGAGCTCAGCTGGATGAAGATCGCCAAGCCGGTGTGGGGGTTCCTCGCCGACCGGATCGACCGTCGCATCGCCGTCTCGGAGATGGCGATGACGTCGGCGCAGCGGTGGCTTCCCGGCGACTACGAGATCGTCCCGAACGGCGTGCTGATCCCGGCGCAAGCGGAGCCGGGCGGACGCGAGCACCGCGTCGTCTTCGCCGGCCGGCACGAGGCGCGGAAAGGGCTGCAGGTGCTCCTCCATGCGTGGCCCGAGATCCGCCGGCGGACGGGCGCGAGCCTGCGCGTGATCGGTGCCGATCCGCTCCGGGTCCGGCTGCTGATGACGCGTCTGCGCCTGCCGGACGACGGGATCGAGGTGCTCGGTTTTCTCGACCAGGACCGGTTCACCGAGGAGCTGCTGGCGGCGAAGGCGCTTGTCGCGCCGTCCCTCGGCGGCGAGAGCTTCGGCATGGTGCTGACGCGGGCGTTCGCCTGCGCGACACCGGTCGTGGCGTCCGACATCTCGGGGTACCGTGACGTCATGACGCCCGAGACGGCCGCGGCGTTCCCGGCCGGAGACGAGGCTGCGCTGACGGACGCGATCGAGGCGCTGCTCGCGGACGAGCCGCGGCGGGAGCAGATGGGGGCCGCCGCCCGTGCGCTCGCGCAGGAGCGCTACTCGTGGGACGCGATCGCCCAGCGCCTGATCGGGATCTACGGCGACATCGCTCCCGGGCTCGCAGCATGAAGTGGCGGCGGCCGTCGGTCCCGCGCTCGACGGCGAGCCGGGTCTCGCTCGGCGCGATCGTGTTCGCGGGCGTCGCCGCGCTGCTCTGGTGGAAGGGGCCGGACCTCACGGGGATCGGCACCGCCTTCCGCCAGGTGCAGTGGGAGTGGGTCGTGATCGCGATCGCGCTCAACCTTCTCTCCGTCGTCTCGCGCGCACTCGCGTGGACGACGGTGATCCGGCAGGCGATGCCGCCGCCGCATCCCGGCGTCTCGCTCGTCTTCTCCGCGTTCTCCGTCGGGCTGTTCGCGAACGCGGTGCTGCCGGGACGGATCGGCGAACTCGCGCGCGTCGCCGTGCTGACGCGGAAGATGCCGGAGCGAAAAGGTGCGTGGGCGCTGCTCGTCGGCACCGTGTTCGCGCACCGCGTGTTCGACATCGTGCCCGTGGTGCTGCTCGTCATGTACGTCGCGCTGACCGCGAACATCCCGCCGTCGGCGAAGGCGACGCTGCTGTTCGTGATCGGCGTCGGCGTCGGCCTGTTCATCTTCGCTTTCGTCTCGGCACGTCGTCAGCACCACGAGATGACGGTGGAAGGGCTCGGTCCCGTCAAGCGGCTCTGGACGATGGGCCGCCACGGCCTCGGCGTGATGCGGTCCCCGTTCGGCGCGGCGCTCGCCATCCTCTTCCAGACGCTCGGCTGGGTCTGCCAGATCCTGGCGGTCTGGGCGGCGATGCGCGCGTTCGCCATCCACGCGCCGCTGCCGGCCGCCGGCGTCGTGCTGCTGCTGATGAACGTCGTCACGATCTTCCCGTTCTGGCCTGGCAACGTCGGCCTCGTCCAGGTGGCGATCGCGTCCGCGCTCGTCGGCTACGGCGTCGCGTACGGCCGCGGCGTCGCGTACGGCTTCGGGCTCCAGGCGATCGAGGCGTCGGTCGGGATCGGGGTCGGTCTGCTGTTCCTCGCGCACGAGGGTCTGTCGGTGGCGATGCTCCGCGTGATGCCGCGGGCGGACCAGGCGGAGGTGCCGGCCGACGCCGACGCGACGGAAGAGCCGGATGCGCCGCCGCGGGAACGCGCCGGTGTCTCCGGCTAGAGCGCTCGTCGCACCTGCGAGTCTCAAAGGCGTGCTGTCGGCGCGCGACGCGGCCGCGGCGGTTGCCGCCGGCTTCCGCGAGGCGGGTGTCGACGCGGACGAGTGCCCGGTCGCGGACGGGGGAGAGGGGACCGCGGAGGCTCTGTGGTCGGTGCTGAGCGGGGTCTGGCACGTCGCGTCCGTCTCCGATCCGCTCGGCCGGCCCGTCGTCGCGCGCTGGCTCGAGCTTCCGGACGGCGTTGCGGTGGTCGAGGCGGCAGCCGCGATCGGGCTCGGTCTCGTCCCGCCGGAGGAGCGGGATCCGCTGCGGGCGTCGAGCCGCGGGCTGGGTGAGCTGATCCTCGCCACGGAGGGGCGGTCGCTGCTCGTGTGCCTCGGCGGCTCGGCGACGGTGGACGGTGGCAGCGGGCTGCGGGAGGTCGTGCGGTCGCTTCCTGCCGGGACGCGCGTCGCATGCGACGTCGACTCGCAGCTGCTCGACGCGGCTCGGCTGTTCGCCCGTCAGAAGGGAGCGGACGACGCCGCGGTGACGGAGCTCGACCGTCGGCTTGCGGCGGACACGGAGCTGGCGCCGTACGCGGAGCTGCCCGGTGCGGGAGCGGCGGGCGGTCTCGGTGCGGCTCTCGCCTCGCTCGGTGCGGAGCTCGTACCCGGCGCGGCGCTCGTGCTGGACACGGTCGGTTTCGACGATCGCCTCGACGGCGTCTCGGTCGTCGTCACCGGCGAGGGCACGGTCGACCGGACGACGAGGGAGGGGAAGGCGCCCGCCGAGGTGGCGCACCGGGCCGCGTCCCAGGAAGTCGCATGCGTCGTCTTCGGCGGTATCGTCGTCGAGCCGCTGGCCGGAGCCGAGACGGTCGCCCTCTCCGGCGATCCGGCGAGAGCCCGCGACGACCTCCGGCAGCTAGGACTCGGACTCGGGGCGCGCCTGCTCGACGCGGCGCGCTAGCTCTTCGACCTTGCCCTGCGCGGAGTCGAGCCGCTCGCGGCAGAACGCATACAGCTGCTCGCCCCGTCCCCAGAGCGCGATGGCCTCGTCGAGCGACGCCTGGCCCTGCTCGAGTCGTTCCACGATCTGCTCGAGCTCTGCCTGCGCCTGCTCGAAGGTCTGCTCCGGCTCGCTCATCCGACGTCCTCCACGCGCGCGCCGAAGCCTCCGTCGGCGAGCGTGATGTCGACGCGGGCGCCGGGCACGACGTCGGCCGACGCGGTCACGATGTGCGAGTCCGTCCGAACGATCGCGTACCCTCGTCTCAGTGTTGCCTTTGGTGACAACGCAACGAGTCTGCCGGCCGTCGTCTCGAGCGCCGCCCGCTTCCGCTCGACCGCAAGCGCAGGGGCGCGACGGAGACGCTCGTGCGCGCCCTCGACGCGCCGGCGTTCCCGCTCGAGCGCCAGTCGCGGCGCGGCGCGAAGCCGCTCGGCCGTCCGGCCGAGCCGCTGCGCATCGCGCTCGAGGGTGCGGACGACGCCGCGGGCGAGTGCTTCGCGTGACCGGTCGAGGCGACCCGACAATTGAGAGAGCTCCGGGACGACGAGCTTGCCCGCCATCGTCGGCGTGGAGGCGCGAACGTCGGCGGCGAGGTCGCAGAGCGGCGTGTCCTGCTCGTGGCCGACCGCGGAGACGACCGGCACCGGGCACGCAGCCACCGCGCGCACGAGCCGCTCGTCGCTGAACGGCAGCAGATCCTCGAAGCTGCCGCCGCCGCGTGTCAGGATGATCACGTCGACGTCCGGCTGCTCGCAGAGGGCGTGAAGCGCGTCGACGATCCCGAGCGCGGCCCGCGGACCCTGGACGTACGTCTCGGCGACGAGCACGTTCGCCGCGGGGAACCGTCCCTGGATCGTGGTGATCACGTCGCGCTTCGCCGCGGCATCGTTGCCGGTGACGAGCCCGATGCGGCGCGGGAGCAGCGGCAGCTTCCGCTTGCGCTCCTGTGCGAACAGGCCCTCGGCGGCGAGCGCCGCCTTGAGCCGCTCGAGCGCGGCGAGATGAGCTCCGAGCCCGAAGCGCTCGATCGTCAGCGCCCGCAGGCGGAAGTCGCCGCGCTGCTCGAACAGCTCCGGGCGGCCGTACACGTGCACCCGCTCGCCGTCGGCCAGCTCCAGGCGGAGACCGTCGAACTGGCCGCGCGCCATCGTCACGCCGACGGTGGAGCCGTCGCCGGGATCCTTGAGCGTGAGAAAGACGCTCGCCCAGCGGTCGTGGCGCCGGAGCTCGGTCACCTCGCCCTCGACCCAGACCGTCGGCAGGCGGCCGAGCCATTGCGCGACGCCGCTGTTGAACCCGGCGACGGAGTAGACCTTCCGGTCCTCGTAGGGAAGCGGCTCGACCTTCACGATCGCAGCCTAGCCGTGTCGCTAGATGTGGCTAGAGCAGGATCTCGGCGGCGGTCGCGTGCGCGCAGCCGCTGCCGACGAGCTTGACTGCGAGGTGCAGGTCAGCCTCGCTGATCGCGAGCCGCTCGGCGAGAGAGAGCGGGTACCCCGCTTCGATCAGCACATGGAGCCGCCAGCTCTCGACTTTCGAGCGCTCGCTGGTCTCGGGCTCTGCGATCTCTGTCATCTCGCTCATGGCTCGGGAAGTTCGTCTTCCCTTGGACGAACCCTGCCGCGGTTTGTTGGCGGACGAGGCGAGGAGTCCTACGAGGAGCGGTGGACGGCGCTGTCCGCGTCGAGGCGGCGCATCAGCTCCTGGAGCCGCGCCTCGAGCACCCCGCGCTCGGCGTCCGCGTCGGCATTGAGCTCCTCGAGCCGGCGCCGGACGTCGGCCTCCAGATCGGCGACCCGCTGGTCGACAGCCGCAATCCAGTCGTCACGCTGGCGCTCGAGCCCCTTGGTCACGTCCGCAAGGCGGCGCTCGAGACGCTGCGCACCGGCGTCGCCGACATGGGCCAGCCGCTCGGCGAGCACCGCCTCGGCTTCCCGCGCGAACACCTCCACCGCGCGGTCGAGCTCGCGCCCGAGCCGCCGCGCCGCATCCTCCCGCGCCGTCTTCGCGACGGCGGCGAACTGCCGCGTCGCCTCCTCGGCGTACGCAGTGGTCGCGCGCGCCACGAGGCGCTCCATGTGCTCGACCTGCTTGCGCGACGCATCCTCGAAGCCGCCGCGGATGCGCTGCACCGCTTCGGCCTCCTCCCGCTCGACGCGCTCGCCCAGCGAACGCTCGCGCCCGCGCATCCGGTCGTCGAGCTCGTGGAGCGCCCGCCGCCGCTCGGCCGCGTGCGAGTCGATCTCCGCCGCCGCGGCCGCGAGCACCTCTGCCAGTGCCTTGTCCAGCTCGCCACGCAGCCGCGCGAGCGAGGCGCGTTGTTCCGCGCTCTCCGCCGAGAGCCGGTCGGCATCCGCCGTGAGCCGGAGCTCGACCTCCGCGACGAGCTGCCGCTGGCGCGCCGACAGCTCTCCGATCCGGGCCTTCGTCGCCTCGGCGGCGCGGTCCAGATCCTGAGCCCACGCGGCGAGCCGCTGCTCGACCTGCGCCTGCGTGCGCGTCAGCGCCTCCGTCAGCGAGGCCGAGGACTCCCGCTCCCGCTCGGCGAACTCGCGCCTCCGCTCCTCGGCGATCCGCCGCTCCTCCTCGACGAGCCGCGAGACCGAGTCGGCGCGGGCCCGGGCCAGCACCCGCTCGAGCTCCGCCGCGCGCTCCGCCGCCTCCGCGTCGACGAGCTCGTACAGCTGGGTCTGCGACTCGGCGAGCCGGCTGTCCACCGCGTCCGCCCGCGCCAGCGCGCGGCGCAACAGAACCGACCCGGCTGCGGCGATCGCGCAGGCGAGCAGACCCGAGGCGGCGACCGCGAGCTGGCGCTCGCGCGGCTGGTGGAGCGCGAAGATCACCCAGGCCGCGACGGAGCCGGCGGACAGGAGCACGGTCGCGCCGACGAGCAGCCGCGCGGGCGCCAGCCGGAACGCAGCGGCGGCGAGCGAGGCGGCGGCGACGAGGACGCCTACGGCGAACGCGACGTCGAGAATCGTCGTCAGGGACATCGATCCATCGTAGAACCTCAGGCGGCGCGGGCGAGCAGAAGCGCCGCCGCCAGCAGCGCCATCGCCGCGGCGAGCGCCTGGAGCGCCGTCTCCGGCGCCCGGGCCAGCAGGTCGGCGTCGACGGGCAGCCTCCCCCCGTCGGTTAGCCGCACCTCGCCCGAGACCGATGCGACCCGGCGCCGGACGAGCCGGACCTGCGTCGAGAGCCGCCGCTGCGCGAAGCTGGACAGGAGGCCGAAGGCGGCGGCGGCCACCGCTGCGGCGCGCACCCGTTCCGCTGAGGCGAAGTAGGCGGTCAGCACCGGGAATGCGCCCCACGCGACCGCGAACCAGACGTCGGAGTGAAACGCACCGCCGAACAGCTCGAGGTTGTACGCGATCACGACGAACGCGCCGAAGGCGACGAAGACGAGCAGCCACAGCGTCGAGTTGATCGCGACGGCGATGCCGATCGCGCTGGCGGCCGCGACCGACGTGGCCGCCAGCGTCACCAGCACCGTTCGCGGGATCCGCGTCGCCAGCGGCCGCCCGTGCAGCTCGTCGAGCGCGTGGGCGCCGATTCCCATCGCCAGCAGGAACGCGAGCACCGTCCACCCGAGCAGGCCCCACTTCATCGCGGGAGCGAGCGCGGCGCCGATCGCGACGTACGACAGGTGCCAGAGCGTGTACGGCGGATGCACCAGCGTGACGTAGTCGCGCCACCCGCCCGGCCGCAGCGCATAGAACGCCGGCCGCGCCTCACCGCTCACGCGCGCGTCCCCACATGACGACGCCGCCGCCGACGCTCAGCCTGCGTCCGCGCGGTTCGCCGATGCCGGCGTCGTGCCAGAGCTGCAGCAGCCGGTCGAGCGGCAGCCGCTCGTAGAAGTCGCGGATGCTCGGCCCGAGGAAGCTCCCGACCTCCTGCCAGCCTGGCGAGACGACCGCGCCCGCGGCGGGCAGTCCCACACGGACGTACAGCTCCCAGAGCGGCCGCCAGATCCCCGACGGCAGCCCGAACTCCTGCATCGCGATCGTCCCGCCGGGACGGACGACGCGCACGAGCTCGCGCATCGTCGCGGCCGGATCGTCGACGTAACGCAGGAGATACGTGAACGTGAGCGCGTCGAACGACGCGTCCTCGAACGGCAGCTCCTCGGCACGACCCTCGCGCAGCTCGATCCTTTCGGCGAGCCCCGCGCGCGCGACTCGCTCGCGCCCGGCCGCGAGCATCTCCGTGCTCTGGTCGATCCCGACGACCGTCCGTTCCGGAACTGCGCGCGCGAGCCCGATCGAGACCGCCGCCGTGCCGCACGCGACGTCGAGCACGCGCGCCGCGTCGGCCGGCACGCGCGAGACGAGGAACGCGCGCCAGCGCGGATCCTGGCCGAACGAGAGCAGCCGCGCGTAGCGGTCGTATGTCGGTCCGAGCGGCGCGAACAGGTCGCGCGCGCCGCGCGTTCTGGCGGAAAGCTCTGCCAAGACGCCGAGTCTATTCTTGGCGCATGCCGCTCAGCGACGACCTGGAGCGGATCGCCGACGCCGCGGCTGCCTTCGCGGCCCCGGACGAGCGCGTCACCGGCGTCGTCGCGGCCGAACCGCTCGGCTCCGCGCGTCTCTATCTCTGCGCGTACGAGTCGGCCGGTGGTCACGCGTGGCTTGCGCTCGACGACGACGGCCGGCCGGTCGGGAGCAGGCGGCTCGTGCGGGACGCCGTCTCGCTCGCCGCCCTCTGCGAGCTGGCGGAGGAGACGGCCGGCGGCGGCGACCTCGACGACCTGCGCGCGCGCCTCGCCGAGCTGCGGGAGACCGAGGCGCCGGAGGGGATCGAGGCGGCCGAGGAGGCGGCGGCCGCGCTCGCGGAGACGATCGAGCCCGAGCCGCGGGTGGCGACGACCGCCTACCTCGACGCGCTGGGAGTGGCCGCACGGCGGCTCGAGCAGGCGCTCGGGGACGAGGGCGGCTCGCCGTTCGCGGTCGCGCTGCAACAGGCGATGCCGTCCATCGAGGAGCTCGCCGCCGAGGTCGAGCGGCGGTACAAGGGCCCTCTGGCGTAGGCCTCCGGCTACAGTGGAGCCATGGAAGGTGGAGGCTTCGGATTCCCGTTCGGGGGCGACCCCGAAGACCTGATGCGCAGTCTGCGCGAGTTCGCGGAGCAGCAGGCGGAGAGTGTGCAGGAGGCGCAGCGCGAGCAGTTCGCGACGCTGACGCTGAACACGGCCGTCGAGCTGACCGCGGCCGCGCTCCAGCAGGTGCAGCCGCAGGGCAGCGTCGACGAGCAGTCGATCGCGCTGCGCGACGCGATGCGCGTGCTGTTCCCCGAGGCGGTCGCGCTCGTCAGCGCGGCACGCCGCGGCTTCATGCGCGAAGGTCTTTAGGGAGGGTCTGGCGGAATAGTTGCTGTGCCGCCCGGCCGCGCTGAACGGCGCGATGCCGCGTCCTCAGTCGCGCCCGTAGCCTCCGGCTACGAACGCTCCCTGCGTCCTTGCCTCGCACCGCCCATCGCACCCGGGCGACGAGCACTATCCCGCCAGACCCTCCAAGACCCGGCGTACACTCGGCGCTGCCGTGACGCTGCTCGACCGAGCCATCGTCCGTCTGCTCCCGGCCGTTCCCAAGCCGGTCGTCCACCGCTTCTCCGCCCGTTACATCGCCGGCTCCACGCTGCCGGAGGCGGTGCAGACGGTGAAGAACCTGAACGCTGTGGGGAAGCTCGCGACCATCGACGTGCTCGGCGAGGAGATCACCCGCGAGGACGAGGCGCGGACGATCGCCGAGGCATACGGCGCCGTCTTCGCGGAGATCGAGCGCGAGCGGCTCGACTCGAACGTCAGCGTCAAGCTGACCGCGCTCGGACTGCACCTCTCGTACGACCTCTGTCGCGAGAACCTCGAGGACGTGCTACGCGAGGCTGCCGCGCGCGGGAACTTCGTCCGCATCGACATGGAGGACTCGACCACGACGGACGAGACGCTGCGTCTCTACCGCGAGCTGCGCGAGTCCGGCCACGACAACGTCGGCGTCGTCCTGCAGGCGTACCTGCGGCGGACGCTCGCAGACGTCGACGCGCTCGCGGATCTCTTGCCGAACGTGCGTCTCTGCAAAGGGATCTACGTCGAGCCGTCGTCGATCGCGTACACCGACGACGAGGCGGTGCGCGCGAGCTTCGTCCGCTGCCTCGACGCGCTCCTCGTCGCGGGCGCGTACGTCGGCGTTGCCACGCACGACGAGTGGCTGATCGGCGAGGCGCTCGCGCGCGTCGATGCCCGTGCGCTCGCGCCCTCGGAGTACGAGTTCCAGATGCTGCTCGGCGTGCGCGACGGCCGCGCATCTCAGCTCGTCGCGGACGGCCGGCGGCTGCGCGTCTACGTGCCGTACGGGGAGCAGTGGTACGGCTACTCGCTGCGCCGGCTCCAGGAGAACCCGGCGATGGCCGGGACGATCGCGCGCGCGACGCTCGGCCGCGCCGTCGGCCGCAGTTAGGTACGGCGCGCGTACAGCAGGAACGTCGACGGTACGCGGCGGTCGTGGCGGCGGCGCGAGGTTCCGCCCGGGTACTCCTCGAGCGCCTCGACGCGGAAGCCGGAGCGGACGAGAGCCGTCACCACCTGGCCGAGCCGCCAGATCCGCTCGGTGTCGACGGCCGGATCGACGAAGTAGTCCTCGCGCCAGCGCAGCAGCCCGTCCACGCAGTCGGCGACGGGATGGTCGTCGAACACGAGCAGCTCGCCGTGGGGATGCAGCGCGTCCGCGAGCCCGCGGCCCCAGACGTCGAGGTCGTGCAGGCGCGAGAGGACGCCCTCGCCGGAGTAGACGAGATCGAAGCGGCCGCGCCGCAGCTCCATCGGCAATGCCTCCGCCTCGCCGGCGACCCAGAGGATCGAAGGCCACCGCTCGCGCGCCGCGTCGAGCCCTTCCTCCCACGGGTCGACGCCCGTCACGACGGCGCCGAGCTCGGCCAGCTCCGCCGTGGCGGCGCCGCTGCCGCAGAGCACGTGGAGCACGCGCTTCCCGTTCAGCTCGCCGAGCGTCTGGCGCACGATCGCCGGCAGCCGGGTCGCGTCCGCGGCGCGACTGTGCGCGTCGTCGAACATCCGCCGGTTGAAGTCGGTCGGCTCCATCACGCACCCAGCGAGAAGCCGCCGTCGACGACGATCGTCTGTCCCCGGATCATCTCCGCGTCGGGAGACGCGAGGAACGCCACTGCTGCGGCGATGTCGTCCGGCGCGGTGAGCCGTCCTGCGGGAGTCCGCTCGACGGTGCGCAGCATCTCGTCCTTGTTCGGGAAGAACTCCAGCGCGTCGGTGTCGACGACGCCGCCGGAGACGGCGTTGACGCGGATCCCGCGCGGGCCGAGCTCGACGCCGAGGTAGCGGACGATCGACTCGAGCGCGGCCTTCGACGTCCCGACGAGCACGTAGTTGTCGAGCACGCGCTGCGAGCCGAGGCTCGAGATGGCAACGATCGAGGACCCAGGCTCCATCGCCGGCGCGGTCGCGCGCGCGATCGCGAGCAGCGCCCGCGCATTCGCGTTCATCGTCCAGTCCCAGTGCTTGTCCTCCGTCTCCAGCGCCGGACGGATCACGCCGGTCGCGGCGTTGTGGACGACGACGCGGTACGGGCCGGCGGCCGCCAGCTCCTCGACGACGCTCCGCTTCGAGATCTCGCCGCGCACGAGCACCGGTTCGGCGCCGGCGGCGCGCACCGTCTCCGCTGCCGCCTCCGCCGCCGTGTCGTTGCGCATGTAGCCGAGCACGGCGCGCGTGGCGCCGTCCCGGATCAGCCGCAGCGCGATCGCCAGGCCGATTCCCCGCGTTCCCCCGGTCACGAGGACCGAGGATCCAGTCGGGCTCATTGCCGCGACGGGAGCGGCGCGTCGGCCGGCGCGGAGCTCGGCAGCTCGTTCCAGCCGGGGCGGGTGCGGGGCTCGCGCGCGCCGTCCTCGGCCTTCGACGACGCATGGCCGAGCCGGTCGAGCAGCGCCATCTTCTCGTTCGCGTACAGCCTCACCGGATCGTCGTCCGGCAGGTCGAGGACGAGCTCCTGGATGCGCGCCCGCAACTGGTACGCGAAGTGCGGCGTGGCGGGCCCGACGAGGGCGTCGATGTCGGCGTAGGTGGGCTCGGGCATCGCCGAAACCCTAACGGTAGGGTCGGGAGCGTGCGCCGACTCTCGCCCGTGGACGTGATGTTGCTCGGGACGGTGCTGCTCTGGGCGCTGAACATCACGATCACGAGGTACATGTTCCTCCACGGCTGGTCGCCGCTGGCCTACGCGACGATCCGCTACTTCGCCGCCACCCTGCTGTTCGTGATCTTCACGTACTTCCGGGAGCGCTCGTTCTGGATCGAACGACGGGACTTCTGGCTTGTCGGATTGGCGGCGACGCTGATCTTCCTGAACCAGGTCTGCTTCGTGTATGGGCTGAAGTACGCGCATGCATCGACGATGGCGCTGCTGCTCGGCACGACGCCGGTGTTCATCGGGCTGACGACGCTGGCGCTCGGTCTCGAGCACCTTGCGCGCCCGTTCTGGATCGGCGCCGCGGTCACGTTCGTCGGCGTCGCGCTGATCGCCGCCGGCTCGGCCGGGGGGTTCTCGGCCGGCGGAAAGGGCGACCTGTTCGCGATCTGCACCGCGTTCACGTGGGGTTGCTACACGGTGACGATCGCGCCGCTGATGCGCCGCTACTCGCCGTTCCGGATCAGCGCGCTCGTGCTCGCGCTCGGCTGGGTCCCGCTCGCCCTCGTCAGCATCCCGCAGGTGCGTGCGCAGGACTTCTCCTTCGGTTGGAAGGTGTGGCTCGGGTTCGCGTATGCGGTGATCGGGCCGCTGTTCCTGACCAACATCCTCTGGTTCACGGCGATCGACCGGGTCGGCCCGGCGCGGGCGTCGCTGTTCGGGAACATGCAGCCGTTCTTCGCCGTCGTGTTCGCGCTGATCCTGCTCTCGGAGAAACTGAGCGCCCTGGAGGTCGTCGGGGGAGTGCTCATCTTCGCGGGGATCGCCCTCGAGAGAATCTGGCGTTACTCGAGGGAGCCTGTCGTTCCGCCGTGAGCCCCCTCCTTTGGTGTTGAGTGGCGGAGGGTTGTGTGCGCTTCGCCGGGAGCGTGGTCCCGGCTGCGCGCGTCGGAGCGCTATGCACCTACTGCGTCCTTGGCGTCGCGTCGTGTCGTGCGGCCGGTGGTGGCCTACGGCCATCCCCGACCGCATCAGTGCGCCTCCGGCTAACGCGCCTACGACCGCGTTAGCCTCCGGCCTCTACCGCTCGAGCTCCCTGCGAACACGGCCTGAGGCTAGGACGGCCGAAGGCGTCCTAGACGCAGGCGGACGAGCGGCCCGGGATGCATCAGCACCACGGGCCGCGCGGGGCAGGCAAGCCGCCTTACGGCGCCGTGGGTTGACCGCGCGTTGGACAAGCGGAGGCGCGACCGCGCTCGCGCCGGAGCGCACACGGCGACCACGCCACGCGAGGGCTACTCCCACGGCGTAAAATCGGCGGCGTGGCCGACGATTTTATGCCGTTACTGGGCTGGGATTACGTCGAGTTCTGGGTCGGGAATGCGAAGCAGTCGGCGTTCTTCTACGAGCACGCGATGGGGTTCAGCCGCATCGCGTACGAGGGGCCGGAGACCGGCGTGCGCGACCGCGCGTCCTACGTGCTGCAGCAGGGCGACATCCGCTTCGTCGTCACGAGCGCGCTGCGCGAGGAGCACGAGATCACGAAGCACGTCGCGCGTCACGGCGACGGCCTGAAGGACATCGCGCTCACCGTGCCGGACGCGACGGAGGCGTACCGCCAGGCGGTGCAGCGCGGCGCGCGCGGCGTGGTCGAGCCGTACCGTGTCGACGACGACTTCGGCTCGATCGAGCTGTCGGCGATCGCGACGTACGGCGACACGATCCACACGTTCGTGAACCGCGCCGACTACGCAGGCCCGTTCAAGCCGGGATACGTGTCGGTGTCCGGTAACGGCGCAGCGGGCGGCGGCGTCGGGCTGACGAACGTCGACCACATCGTCGGCAACGTCGAGCTAGGCCGGATGAACCACTGGGTCGAGTACTACGAGCGGGTCTTCGGGATGACCGAGATGATCCACTTCTCCGACGAGGACATCTCCACCGAGTACTCCGCGCTGATGTCGAAGGTGATGGCGGACGGCGAGGGGAAGATCAAGTTCCCGATCAACGAGCCCGCCGAGGGCAAGCGCAAGAGCCAGATCGAGGAGTACATCGAGTTCTACGGCGGCGCGGGCGCGCAGCACATCGCGCTGGCATCGACGAACATCGTCGAGACGGTCGAAGCGCTGAAGTCGCGCGGGATGATCTTCCTCGACACGCCGGACTCGTACTACGACGAGGTGCCGGAGCGCGTCGGGGAGATCGACGAGGACTACGCCGACCTCCGGCGGCACCGCATCCTCGCCGACCGCGACGACGACGGCTACCTGCTGCAGATCTTCACGAAGACGGCGCAGGACCGGCCGACGGTGTTCTTCGAGGTGATCGAGCGCCACGGCGCCCGCGGCTTCGGCGACGGCAACTTCAAGGCGCTGTTCGAGGCGATCGAGCGCGAGCAAGCCCTGCGCGGCAACCTCTAGAGGAGCGGCGGATGTTGCAGCAAGTCAGGTCGGCGGGCCGCCAGGCGCGGCTTCTCGACCAGGTCGAGCGCCGGCCGTGGCCGCTGCCGGACGGTCGCTGGTCGCTGGGCGAGACCCTGGAGGACGTGCTGTTCGCGCACTGGCGCGTGCCGCCGGACGCGCTGCGACCGCTCGTGCCGGACGAACTCGAGCTCGACATCCACGACGGCTCGGCGTGGGTCGGGATCGTGGCGATGCGCGTGACCGCGCTCCGCGCCCGGGGTCTACTGCCGCTTCCGGGGACCTCGTCGTTCCTCCAGCTCAACGTCCGCACGTACGTCCGCGGGCGCGACGAGAAGCCGGGAGTCTGGTTCCTCAGCCTGGACGCGTCGAGCCGTCTCGCCGTCGAGGGCGCGCGGCGGCGCTTCGGGCTCCCGTTCTTCCACGCGCGGATGTCGCTGGACGAGACCGGCGACTGGAGCGACGTCGAGTGCGCGCGGATCGGCGAGCGCGGCCGCGTGTTCAGCGGCCGCTACCGGGCGGCGGGGAAGGAGTCCGTGTCGGCTCCCGGCTCGCTGGAGGAGTTCCTGTTCGAGCGGTACTGCCTGTACGCGACCGACCGTGCGGGCCGGCTGCACCGCGGCGAGATCCACCTCGAGCCGTGGTCCGTGCGCAGCGCGGAGGCGGAGATCGAGCTGGCGACGATCGCGCCGCTCGAGTTGAACGGCTCCGCCCTCTGTCACGTCGCGGCGCGACAGGACCTTCTCGTCTGGCCGCTCGAACCTGTTGACGCGACAGGAGCCGGAGGCTAACGCGGCGTAGGCGCGTTAGACGGAGGCGAACTCATGCGGACGGGGATGGCCGCCGGCCACCACCGGCCGCACGGAAGTGCGAGCTCGCCGAGACCGCTCTGAGTGGAGCACGCCTCCGCAGCGCGTAGCCGGGACAGCGCTCCCGGCGAAGCGCACACCCCGAACAGCCACGAGCGCGCAGAAGGAGGGGGGCTCGTGGGGGAACCACGGGTTCCCACGCGCTCCTCGACTGACGCGCTGCATACGCTTCGCTCATGAGTCCGCAGCGGAGAACTGCGCTGGGATCGGTGCTCGCCGCCGCGGCGCTGATCGGGCTGAAGCTCGGCACCGGCCTCGCCACCGGCAGCCTCGGTCTGCTCTCGGAGGCGCTGCACTCCGGTACCGATCTGATCGCGGCCCTGCTGACCTTCTTCGCGGTCGGCGTCTCCGGCCGCCCGGCCGACACCGGCCACCAGTACGGACACGGGAAAGCGGAGCACCTGGCGGCACTCGGCGAGGGCGCGATCCTCGTGCTCGCGAGCGTGGCGATCGTCTGGCGCGCGATCGTCCGGCTCGCCGGCCACTCCACCGCGCAGGTGCACGCGGAGTGGTACGCGCTCGCCGTGATCGGCATCGTGATCGTGATCGACATCGCGCGGACGCTCGCGTCCACGCGCGCCGCGCGCAGGTACGGCAGCGTTGCGCTCTCGTCGAATGCGCTCCACTTCGGCAGCGACCTCGCCGGCTCGGTCGCGGTGCTGATCGGACTGGTGCTCGTGCGCAACGGCTACCACAACGCCGACTCGATCGCGGCGCTGTTCGTGGCCGCGCTCGTGCTCGTCGCCGCCGTGCGGCTGATGCGCAGGAACGTCGACGTGCTGATGGATCTCGTTCCGGCCGACGAGGAGGAGACCGCGCGGCGCGCCATCGCGGCGATCGAGCCGCCCGTCGAGCTGCGGCGGCTGCGCATGCGGCAGGCGGCGGGCCGGTACTTCGCCGACGTCGTGATCGGCGTCTCGTTCGAGCAGGCGGTGGGGCAGGGACACGCGGCGGCCGACCAGGTGGAGCAGGCGGTGCAGTCGGCGCTGCCGGAGGCGGACGTCGTCGTCCACGTCGAGCCGCTCGGCGGCGAGCAGGCGACGCGCGAGCGCGCACACGCGGCGGCGCTCGCAGTCCCGCGCGTGCGCGAGGTGCACAACGTCAGCGTCGTCTCGGTCGACTCGGGTCTCGAGGTTTCGCTCCACCTCAAGCTCCCGGGTGACCTGCATCTCGACGAGGCGCACGCGATCGCAGAGGAGGTGGAGCGGGCGATCAGGCAGGCGGCGCCGGAGATCGCGACGGTGCAGACGCATCTCGAGCCGCTGGCGGAGGAGAGTGCGGCGACGCGTCCGCCCGCAGCCGAGGTCGCGGGCGACTTCGAGACGGTCGCGCGGATCGTGCGCCGGGAGACCGGCGGCGAGCCGCTCGAGCTGCGCTTCCTCGACACCGGCGAGGGGCTCGTCGCGTTCCTGACGTTGAAGGTCGACGGCGCCACGCCGCTGGCCGAAGCCCACGCCGAGGCGAGCCGGGTCGAGGAGCTGATCCGCCGCGAGCGCCCGGAGATCGCCGACGTGATCGTGCACACCGAGCCGTGAAGCTCTGCATGTTCAGCCCGGTCGGTCACGACCTCGAGCGCGGCTGGCCCGGCCGCATCGACGGCGACCGCGTCGTCCAGCTCGCGGCGCAGACGTTGCAGTCCTTCTTCACCGGGGGCGGCGGCGCGCGCGAGCACGCCGGGTACGCGCTGGACGAGATCGTGTTCCGCGCGCCGGTGCTGCACCCGCCGTCGGTGCGCGTGTTCGACGAGCACGGCGACTTCGTCTTCGCGAATCCGGCGGCGATCGTCGGGCCGGAGGACATCGTGCGTCTCCCGGGAGGCGTCGGCGTGATCGTGCCGGTGCTGCGCGTCGCCGCGGTGATCGGTGCAGAGGGCGCGATCGGCGGCTACACGCTGATGAACGACTGGCGCGCGCCCGGTCTCGCCGGAGCGAAGGCGCACGACTTCGCGATGTCGCTCGGCCCGGTCGTGGTCACGGACGCGGTCGAGGACTTGGGAGATCTCGTCGCCCGCGCGACGCGGAACACGCGGCTGCTTCCTGGGGACGTGATCGCCGCGCCGGGGCAGCCGCTGAACGCCGTCGGGGCCGGCGAGACCGTGGAGTTGAGCCTGCCGCCGTTCGGCGTCCTCCGCAACGTCGTGGTCGCATGACGCGCGTCGCCGTGATCGGCGCCGGCGTGATGGGCTGTGCCGCCGCGTGGGCGCTGACGGAGCGCGGCGCCGAGGTGACGGTGCTCGAACAGTTCGAGCTCGAGCACTCGCACGGCTCCAGCCACGGCCGCACGCGCATCGTCCGCGTCGCGTATCCGGACCCGGAGTGGGTGCGGCTGGCCGAGGACGCGATGCGCGGCTGGCGTGAGCTCGAGGCGCAGTCCGGTCAGGAGCTGCTCGGGCTGTACGGGCTCGTCGAGGTGGCGTCGTCGCCGGAGCTGACCTCCGCCGCGGCCCTCGACGCGTGCGGCCTTGCCTACCGGTTGCTCGACGGCGAGGAGGCGCGCGCGCTCGGCGTCGCGCTCCCGGAGGGATCGGCGGCGCTGCACCAACCGGAGGCCGGCGTCGTGCGCGCCGATCTCGCCCGTGGTGCATTCCGCGACGTCGCGGTCTCGCGCGGCGCGCGCGTCGAGACCGGCAGGCGCGTCGAATCGGTGGACGACGTGGACGCCGACGTCGTCGTGGTCGCCGCCGGCGCGTGGGTGACCGCGTTCGTGCCGGACCTGCCGGTCAGCGTCACGCGCGAGACGATCGCGTACTTCCGCCGTGAAGGTCCGCCGACGCCGTCCGTGGTCGAGCTGAACGAGGAGACCCGCGGTCACGCGATGTACGCACTGCACGATCCGGTGCACGGGCTGAAGGCGGGCGCCCACCACGCCGGGAGCGAGACCGACCCGAACGAGGACGCCGAGCCCGACGCGGCGATCGTCGAGCGAATCTCGGCGTGGGTGCGGGAACGTCTCCCCGACGCCGATCCGGAGCCCGCGGGGGCGGAGACGTGCCTCTACACGAACACCGCCGACGAGTCGTTCGTCCTGGAGCGCCGCGGCCGCGTCGTCATCGGCTCGGCCTGCTCCGGCCACGGCTTCAAGTTCGCGCCGGCGGTCGGGCGCAGGCTCGCCGCGCTCGCGCTCGACTGATTCGCTAAACTGCGATTCGCAACTATGCGAATCACATGGTGAAGGCGCCCGTCAACCCGTTCAACTTCGGCGATCTCGCGCTCGACGAGGGCTTCACCGACCGCGAGTCGGAGCTGCGCGAGCTCGAGGCGGACATCCGCAACGGCCAGAACGTCGTCGTCTTCGCGCCGCGGCGCTACGGCAAGACCTCGCTCGTCTGGCGGGCCACGCAGGAGCTTGCCCGCCGCGACGACGTGCTCGTCGCGCAGGTCGACCTGATGCGGACGGCGACGAAGGAGCAGCTGGCGGCGAAGCTCGCGCAGGCGCTGTACGAGCAGGTGGCGACGCCGCTCGACCGGGTGCGCGACCGCGCGGCGGAGATCTTCCGCGGCCTGAGCATCCGTCCGGTGCTGACGATCGAGCCGGACACCGGCTCGCTCGGGTTCAGCTTCGCGGCGGGCCACTCACGCGAGGACGTGAACGCGACGCTGGAACGGCTGCTCGAGCTGCCGGCGGAGCTGGCGGCGGAGCGCGGTCGGCGCATCGCGCTCGTCTTCGACGAGTTCCAGCAGGTGATCGGGCTCGACCCGGGGCTGCCCGCTCTGATGCGCGCGGTGTTCCAGTCGCAGCCCGACGTCTCGCACGTCTACCTCGGCAGCAGGCGCTCGCTGATGGCGGAGCTGTTCAACAACGCCAACGAGCCGTTCTGGCGCAGCGCGAAGCACATCGAGCTCGGCCCGATCCCCGCCGACGCGTTCGCGGCCTTCGTCACCGAGCGCTTCGCCGCCACCGGGAAGAAGGTGCCGCCCGCAGTCGTCGACGCCGTGCTCGCCGTCACGCACGGCCACCCCTACGGCACGCAGGAGCTCTGCTACGCGCTCTGGGAGGAGACGCCGGCGCGCGCCTTCGCCAACGACGCGCGGCTCGTCGCCGCGATGGAGCGCGTCCTCCGCTCCGAGAACGCGTACTTCACGCATGTGTGGTACGGCGCGTCGCGCACGCAGCGGCTCGTGCTTCAGGCGCTCGCGATCGACCCGGCCGATGCGATCACGAGCACGGAGTACCGGCACCGCCACGGGCTGCCCGCCGGATCGAGCGTCCACCGTGCGCTAGAGGCGCTCGTCGAGGACGAGCTCGTCGCCCGCGAAGGGCCAGGCCGCTACCGCATCGTCGAGCCGTTTCTGGCCGAGTGGATCCGCCGGTACGGCGCGTGACCCCGGAGTAACCTTCCGCCATGCCGTTCTACCAGCGCCTCGGCGACGTCCCGCGCAAGCGCCACGTCCAGTTCCGGGAGAACGGCACGCTCCTCAGCGAGGAGGTGATGGGCCTCGAGGGCTTCACCGGCAACGAGTCGATCCTCTACCACCTGTACTCGCCGTGCCGTGTCATGGAGCTCGCCGGCTTCGAGCCGATCGTGCGCGACGAGTGGCTGCCGGAACAGCACGCGCACCGTCACCTGACCACGTACGGCATCGACGCCGGCGGCGACGAGATCAGCGGACGGCGGACGCTGATGTGGAACGACGACGTGGAGATCTCGCTCTGCCGCCCGGCCGAGTCGATGGACTACTTCTTCCGCAACGGCGAGGGCGACGAGGTCGTCTTCGTGCACGAGGGCAGCGGCACGGTGGAGACGATCTTCGGCGACGTGCCGTACCAGGACGGCGACTACGTCGTCATCCCGCGCGGCACGACGTACCGGTTCAATCCAAAGGGACCGCAGCGCTACCTCGTGTTCGAGACGCCGGGGCTGATCGAGATCCCGAAGCGCTACCGCAACGTCTACGGGCAGCTGATGGAGGGCGCGCCGTACTACCACCGCGACATCCATCCGCCCACGGAGCTGCGGACGGTGCGCGAGCAGGGCGAGTTCCGCGTGAAGGTGCGCGTCCGCGGCGGCTACCAGACCTACGTCACGGACTTCCATCCATTCGACGTGGTCGGCTGGGACGGGTACCTCTACCCGTGGACGTTCTCGATCCACGACTTCGAGCCGATCACCGGTCGGATCCACCAGCCGCCACCGTCGCATCAGACCTTCCAGGGGCAGAACTTCGTCATCTGCTCGTTCTGTCCGCGCAAGCTCGACTTCGACCCGCAGGCGGTGCCGATCCCGTACGTGCACTCGAACCTGC
The DNA here is from genome assembly GCA_963761665.1 of uncultured Actinomycetes bacterium. Classification (GTDB taxonomy): domain Bacteria; phylum Actinomycetota; class Thermoleophilia; order Gaiellales; family Gaiellaceae; genus Palsa-739. Next base: position 663,891 of record CAVXHM010000004.1, on the reverse strand, counting down.
AGTCGGAGGAGATGATCTATTACGTCTCCGGCAACTTCGGCTCGCGGCGGGGCGTCGACGTCGGCTCGATCACGCTGCACCCGTCGGGGCTGCCGCACGGGCCGCAGCCGGGGCTCGCGGAGAAGAGCATCGGCATGCACGAGACGAGCGAGCTCGCCGTCATGTGCGACACCTTCCATCCGCTGAAGCTGTCGACGTTCGCGCGCGACCTCGACGACGGCAAGTACATGTTCTCGTGGTTCGCGAACGCCCAGACGGATGACGCCGCGGACAGCGACGATAACGCCGGGCTCACCTCGCACTTCTGACGTCCGCCGACCCGTTCGAGTGATCTTCGCGCCGCTTTACCGCGGCGTTACGAACGCCAGCGGCGTGGTTTACGGAACGAGCCGATGGTGCGGGCGTCCACCCCTCGACGGAGGAGAACTCCGATGGTCAGGAAGCTCGTTCCACTCGCGCTCGTCGTCCTCGCGCTCGCGGCCGTGCCGGTCGCGTTCGGCGACGACGGGACCCCGCCGGTGACCGGCACGACGACGCCGGTGACCCAGACCCAGACCCAGACCCAGACCCAGACGCAGGGGCAGGGCGGCGCGGCTGCCGCCCGGCTGCGGCTCCAGATCCTGCGCGACCGGCTCCGCCTGGTCGGCCTTCGCTTCGCGAAGAGCTGCCGCGGCGGCGCCAACGGCTCCTCGCAGCAGTGCGTCGCGTTCGCCCAGAAGGTCGAGGCGAAGCTCCAGCAGCTCGACGCGAAGGTGCAGGCGAAGATCCAGACGCTTCAGGCGTGCACCTCCACCAGCACCGACACCACCTGCAAGAACGCGGACAAGAAGGTCGCGCTCCTGCAGAAGATCGACCAGCGGCTCCAGACCCTGATCCAGAAGGTGCAGAGCTGGCTGAACGGATCGAGCTCGTCGTCCCAGAGCAACAGCAGCGGCTCGTCGATGAGCGACTCCGGCCTCGACCAGGCTGCGGCCGGCCTCGGCCAGCTGACGCAGCAGGTCGGCGGCACGACGCCCTAGGCGGCGTCCCTCTGCGGCGGCGGGTCGTTGCCACACGGCCCGCCGCTAGGTTCCGCCTGTGGCGTTCCTCCCGCTCCCGCAGCCGTTCGACCTCGAGCTGACCACGGAGCGGTTCCGCGCGTTCGGCGCGGATCGCACGAATCTCTGGCTGGATGACGCCCTGCATCACGTCGTCGGGACGCGCGAGGTGCGGATCGCCGCGGCGCCCGGGGGAGTGGACGTCGAGCCGCTCGACGGTGTCATCCGCCCCGCGGTGGAGCGGCTGCTCGGAGTCCCGTTCGACCTCGACGGGTTCTATGCGTGGGCCGCCGGCGACGACGTGCTCGCGTCCGTCGTCGCGCGCTTCGCCGGCTTCCGGCCGGTGCTGTCGCTCGACCCGTTCGAGGCGCTCGTCGGAGCGATCGTCGCGCAGCAGGTCTCGCTCTTCTCCGCGACGGCGATCCGCAACCGGCTGGTCGAGCGGTTCGGCGTGCAGGCCGGTGCTGCGTGGTCGTTTCCCACACGCGACCGGATCGGATCCGCGACGAAGGACGAGCTGCTCGCGCTCGGCTTCTCCCGCGCCAAGGCGGACTACGTGACCGGGCTCGCCCGCGCGGATCTCGACCTGGAGGCGCTCGCGGCGCTCTCCGACGAAGAGGTCAAGGAGCGGCTGACCGCGGTGCGCGGGATCGGCGAGTGGACCGCCGACTGGTTCCTCGCCCGCCACCTCGCGCGCCCGCACGCGTGGCCGTGGGGCGACCTCGCCCTGCGCAAGGCGGTGGCCACGTTCTATGGTGACATCGACGTGCGGGATGCAGGCGCCCGCTTTCACCCGTTCCAGAACCTGACCGCCCATTACCTTCTGATCGCATCCCGCGTCCCATGATCCGCACCGCCACTCCCGACGATCTCCCCGTCGTGCGCGAGCTGTGGCTCGCGTTCGAGGAGGAGATTCCCGACGCCGCGCACCGCGACTCCGACACGGCGGAGGATCTCGCTGCGCTCGAGGCGACTGTCCGCGACGGGATCGTGCTGCTTGCGGCGGAGGACGGCGCAGGACCGGTTGGGCTTGCGGTGGCGCGCCGGACGGGCGACCGCGTTGCATTCCTCGACATCCTCTACGTGCGTCCGGAGGCGCGGCGCTCCGGTGTCGCGGGCGAGCTCGTGCGCGAGGCGGTGGCGCGGCTGAGCGCGGCCGGTGCCGAGACACTCGAGCTGGAGGTGCTCGCCTCGAACTCGGAGGCGATGGCGATCTACGAGCGCTGGGGCTTCGCGCCGGTCGAGCTGACGCTCGCCGCGCCGCTCGCCTCGCTCGAGACCCGCCTCGCGCGGCCGGACGGCCCGACCTTCGCGTCCATCCACCTGCAGACGGACGACACGGGTGCGGTCGAGCGGGCCGCGCAGAAGATCCTGCCCCGCCTCGGCCGGTCGGCGGGGACGAGCGTCACCGGGCCGCGCAACGGCTGGGTCGCCGTGCACGACGAGCTGTGCGACCGCGAGCCGGACCTGGCGCGGCGCCTCGCGAAGGAGCTGTCGTATGCCCTCCCCGCGGTCGCGCTCGCGATCGGTGTGGAGGACGGCGCATACGTCTGGTACGTCCTCTACGACATGGGCGGCGACGTCGACGAATATGCGTCGGTGCCGGAGTACCACGGCGAGCTTCCGCCGGGCGACGTCGTCGCGCTGGGTGCGAACCCGACGGTCGTCGCGCGGCTCACGGGCGCCGATGCGCACGCGGTGCGCGACGTCGCGCGCACGGCGGCAATGCCCGCGGATCTCCCGCCGGCGCTCGACCTCGTGCATGACATCGCTGCGCTGATGGGCATCGACGAGGCCGACCACGGCTGGGATTCGTAGCGATGTCGGCGCTCGTGCTCTACGACGCACCGCGCTGCCCGTACTGCGCGCGCGTGCGCATCGTGCTCGCCGAGAAGGGGATCGAGTACGAGGTGGTCGAGGTCGACCTGTCGGACCGGCCCGCGTGGATCTACGAGAAGAATCCGACCGGACGCGTGCCGGTGATCGAGGAGGACGGCTGGGTGCTGCCCGAGTCGGTGGTGATCATGGAGTACCTCGAGGAGCGCTATCCGGAGCCGGCGCTGCTCGCCGCCGATCCGGCCGATCGCGCGCTCGCGCGCCTGCGCATCTTCCGCCAGGACGAGGTGACCTCTCCGTACTACGCGGTGCGCCGGGGAGACGACGACGCGCGCGGCCGACTCGACCAGCAGCTGGCGCGGCTCGACGCGCTGCTGACGGCGACGCCGTGGCTCGGCGGCCGCGAGTACGGCCTCGCCGACATTGCGTTCGTCCCGTGGATCCTCCGTGCGCGCGACATGCTCGGCGTCGGGCTCGACGCGTTTCCCGCGCTTCACGACTGGCTCGCGCGACTCGAGCAGCGACCCGCCGTCGCGGCCGAGTCGGCTCTGGTCGCTGCGCTGTGAGCGAGCTGCCGAAGGTCGTCGATGCGGCGTGGCTCGCGGCGCATCTCGGCGAGGACGGGCTCGTGGTCGGCGACGTGCGCGGCCCGAACGCGCACACGCGCGGCCACATTCCCGGCTCGCGCCCGCTCGTGCTCGGCTCGCCGCCGCCCGGCGCCGACGAGGCGACGGCGCAGGAGCTGGCGAAGGAGGTGGCACTGCGGCTGCGCCGGCACGGAATCACCGGGGAGGAGCGGCTCGTGCTCGTCGACCGCGGCGACGCCGTCGGCGCGATGCCGGCGGCGCAGATGGCGGAGCTCGCCGGTCATCCGCAGGTCGCGATCCTGCTCGGCGGCGTCGCAGGGTGGCCCGGCGAGCTCGCGGAAGGACCGGTGGAGCTGGAGCCGGTGCGCGAGGCGTCGCTGGAGCCGAATCTGCACGCGCTCCCGACACGGCAGGAGCTCTCGTCGCGGCTCGACGACACGACGCTGGTTCTGCTCGACGTGCGTACGCCGGACGAATACAGCGGCCGCCGCGGCAACGACTGCGACCCGCGGCAGGGTCACATCCCCGGAGCGAAGCTCGTCGAGGTCGGCGAGCTGTTCGCCGGCCCCGGGCTGCCGCAGGCTCCCGAGCGGATCCGCGAGCTCGTCGGCCTTCCCGAAGGGGCCGCGGTCGTCGCGTACTGCCATTCCGGCAGTCGTTCCGCACTGGCCACGTTCGCCCTGCGCAGCGCCGGCTACGACGCACGCAACTACGCGGGGTCGTGGCACGAGTGGTCGCGTCATCCGGAGCTGCCGCTCGAGCGGTAGCACCTGTCTTTTCGAGTCACGTCCCGGTGCCTGGCACCAAGACGTGGCCGGCCGCGACAGCTGTCCGAAAAAGCCTCGATGCGGAAGCGCCGCACCCATGCGCATTCTCGCGACGCACTGTCTCTTCGAGCGACGTCCCGGTGCCTGGCACCTGGACGTGGCTGTTCAGGACAGCGCCAGCAACGCGACGCCTCCTGCGACGACCGCCGCGCCGGCGAGGCGCATCGGGCCGACGCGTTCGTGGAGGAACATTGTGGCGAACGCGGCGGCGAAGACGACGCTCGTCTCGCGGACGGCGGCGACTCCCGGTGCAGCCGCAAGGCGGAGAGCGAACAGGAACAGGCAGTACGCGACGAACGATCCTGCGCCCGCAGCGGCCGTCGTCCATGAGACCTGCGCGCGGAGCGGCGCCGTGCCGCGGCGAAGCAGGACGTAGCCGCACAGCGCGATCGCAACCGGCGCCGTCGTCAGCTCGAGATACGGAATCGGCGATGCATGGTGGAGCCCCTGCTTGTCGATCAGCGTGTACGCGGCGATCGTGCAGCCGATGATCAGCGCGATCGGCAGCCCCGCCGCGCCGTGCCGGAATCCGCGCACGACGAGGACGCCGGCCGCGACGAGGCAGACGCCGACGGTCTCGCCGGCCGACACGTGCGTGCCGAGCACGACCGCGCTCCCGATCAGGACCAGCACCGGCGCCGATCCGCGCGCCACCGGATAGACGAGCGAGAGGTCGCGCCGCCGGTACGCGGCGATCAGCAGCGAGAAGTACGCGATCTCGAATGCCGCCGACGCCGCGATGTACGGAATCGCCGCCGCGTGCACCGACCAGGTCGCGGCGGCAACGGGTGCGAACAGCACGACCGCGGACGCCATACCGACGGCAGTCCGTGCCCCGACGTCGTCCGAGCCGTGGAGCAGGACGTTCCAGGCGGCGTGGATGACTGCTGCCGCGAGCGCGAGGGCGAGCGCGTCGAGCGGCACGGGCGACCGCTACGCGGCGCGGGCGAGCACGCGCTCGGCGGCGACGAGGAACCCGTCGCAGAGGGCGCGGCCGAGCTCGTTCCACCGGCCGATCCTCGACGGAGTCTCGGCGCGCAGCCGCTCCGGATCGGGCGCCGGGTCGACGGTGTCGTCGAGCCAGCCGTCCAGCTGCGTGCTCGTCACCTCGGGATGGAACTGCACGCCCCAGCACGCGTCGCCGAGGCGGAACGCCTGCGTACACGCGGCGCTGCGCGCGAGCTCGACCGCGCCGGCCGGAAGCCCATACGTGTAGTAGTGCCACTGGAACGCCTCGAACCCGCGGGGCAGCGAGCCGAGCACCGGATCCGCTGCGCCGGCGTCGGTCAACTCCACGCCGAACCAGCCGATCTCCGGCTCGTCCAGCGGCCCGACCCACGAGCCGGACGCGCGCGCAAGCAGCTGGACCCCGAGACAGATCCCGAGCGTCGGCACGCCTCGCGCGATCAGCTCCTGGAGCCAGATCGCCTCGTCCCGCAGCCACGGATGCCACGCGTCCTGGTCGGCGTGCATCGCCCCGCCGAAGACCATCACCGCGTCGTACGAGTCGAGCGGCTGCGGCGGCGGCGTGTGCCACGCGAAGCTCCACTCGTCGAGCCGGTGGCCGCGCTCCTCGACGACCGGCGCGAACAGCTCCGCCCGCGCCTCGCCGCCGTGGATGACCGAGAGAACGTGCACCTCCGTACCTTACGCGGCCGCGCCGGCGGAGCCGCCGGTGGCGGCGATCCGGTTCACGTCGAGCAGCCGCCGCAGCTGGCGCGCGTTCGCGGCAGCCTGCGAGATCCGCCCCAGCGGATTGTCGGGATCCTCGGACGATGAGTTGTTGTTGAAGAACGCATACGTATTCTCGGCCAGTCCCGCGAGCTCGCGCAGCGGCTCGACCCACTCCGCCAGCTCCTCGTCCGAGTACAGATAGTCGAACCGCTCGGCCGCGCTACCGCCGCGCTTGTTCCACGTCGCGAGGTTCCGCCCGTGGAAGCGCACGTACGCCGTCTCCGACGTCACCGCCGGAACCGTCGGCACGAGGTTCTTCGCCGTGTCGGAGCGTGGCGCGTCGACGGTCACGTACGACGCGCCGATCCGCTCGAGGAACGCGAGCGACTCCGCGCGGTTGTCCTCGTCCAGCCAGGAGCGATGGCGGAACTCGACGAGCATCTCTTCGCCGCCGAGTTGATCGCGCGCCCATTCGAGGTAGTCGAGCGACGCCTCCTTGAACACGACGTACGACGGCAGCTGAAAGAGGATCCCGCCGAGCTTGCCCTCGCGCCGCAGCGGCTCGAGCGCGGCGAGGAAGCGGCGGAAGATCTCGCCGCGGAGCTCGCGCGGCGGGCGGTCGACGCGTCCGCGCTCGTCCACCGGCATCGCGTCGCGCAGGTCCTCCGGAATCGTCTCCACCCTCACCGGGTGCCGCGTCATCAGTCCGAACGCCTTCACGTGCATGACGAATCCCTGCGGCGTCCGCTCGGCCCAGCCCTGCACCACCGACTCGTCCGGCAGCCGGTAGTACGTCGAGTCGACCTCGACCGTGTCGAAGAACTGTGCGTACCACGCAAGCCGCTCCTTCGCGGGCAGCTTCGGCGGGTAGAAGTACTTCGACAGGGCCTCGTCGGCCCAGGAGCAGGTGCCTATCCGGACGGAAGAGGTCAGGCCCTGCACGCTAATGCAGGACCTGACCTCGACGTTCGTCCTAGGGCTTCAGCTTTGCGACGGGACTGCTGACCGTCCATGCCGACAGCGTCGCGCTTACGCAGCCGCCGGGGGCGGTCGTCGCCGGCAGCGGGTTCACGCAGCCGGTCGCGGTGGCGTCACGCTCGGAGGCGGAAGCCGTCGCCTTGAAGAAGAGAGGCTTCTTGCCGACGAGCTTGCCGGCCGACGTCCAGGCGCCACCCGGGCCCGTCTTCACGCTCGCCACCTTGACGGCCCGCGCCGCGGAGTTGCCGCGGAGCACCGTCACGGTCGCGCCGGACAGCGCGAGGCCGCCCTCGGTGAGCTTGCCGCCCACCGCGTACTTACCGTTCTTCTTCGTCGCCTTCAGCGTCAGCGAGGGCGCTCCGACGAGCGAGCGCGCGTCGAACGTTGCGACTGCGTTCGGCGTGCCGACGCCCGGGTTGTACGGCGTGAACAGCGTGTTCCAGACGTTGAGTCCGCTCGTCGGCGCGGTGAAGACGTTGTTCACCGTGAACTTCGCGTCGAGCAGCTGTGCACCCTCGAAAGAGCGGCCCGGCGAGCCCATCGGCGTATCCCACGGCGGCAGGCAGATGGTCATCTTGTACGCGCCGAGTGCGGTCGACGTCCCGCTCGTCGGATCGACGTAGAGCGGCAGCACGAGCGTGTTCCCGCTGACGCTCAGGTTGAGGTTCCAGATCGCGGCGTGCGTTCCCGGCGAGCACACGTCACCCGGGAGCGTCGTGGGATTCGTCACCGTCACCGGTCCGAGCAGCGGGAGCGTCAGCCCGAGGTCATGCGCGTTCGCCGTCGCGGTGGTCGAGCCGATCGTGGCGCCCGACGCCTGGTTGAGATTCATCGTGTAGCCGTTCGGGACGAAGATGTTGATCTGCGCGATCCCGTCGGTCGTCTGCGGGACGGAGAAATGAAGCGTCGTCGCCGTGCCTGCGGTGGTCACCGACACCGTGGCGGTGTTGGCGGCAAACGCGCCGGTCGCGAACACCATCGTCGCGGCCGCGAGGGCGGCGACGAGCGCCGCGCGGTGGGTCATGTTCATCTGCAGCGGTCCTTTCTCGTGCGTCAGCTTGTCGGTATGGGCTTCCCGAGCACGTGCCAGTACCCCTGCCGGTACTGCACGAGGTAGGTCTTGCGGATCGGGAAATAGTTGGCGGGAGAGGTCGAGAGCGGGATCCCCGGAAGCAGGAACGGGTTCGTCTCGTTCATGTGCGTCGCCGCGTTCAGCAGGCTCGCGCGCGTCGGGTTGCGTCCGGCCTGCTTCAGCGCGTCGACCATGGCGTATGCGGCCATCATCCCGTACAGGTGCGCGACCGCCTTCGGGTCCTCGCCGGGCAGGTACTTCTTCATGATCGCCTTGTAGAGCTTCACGCCGGCCGCGGACTGCTGTGTCGGATTCGTCGGGTCGTGGAGGAACGCCGTCGACGTCGCGCCGGTGCCGACCCCCGCGCCGGCGCTGAGCTGGACGATCTGCATCACGGCGGGGTCGATCGACACCGAGGTGACGTACTCGGCCGGGTTCCAGCCGAGCCGCGAGGCGGAGACGAACGCCTGGATCGCCTGCGCCGGCAGCGCGAAGATCATGAACGTGTCGGCCCCCGACGCCTTCAGCTGCTGCACCTGAGACGCGACGGTCACGTCGGTCACGTCGTAGCTCGCCGTCGACACGATCTGGCCCGAGTGCGAGCCGAGCCCGCGCTTCAGCCCGGCGAGCAGCTCCTTCCCGTACTCGTCGTTCTCGTACAGGACGCCGATCTTCGCGTTCGGATGCGACTGCGCGACGAGGCGCCCGTACACCGCGCCCTCGGCCTCGAAGCTCGGCAACAGCCCCATCGTCCACGGCGTCTTCGCGTGGTTGTTCCCGATCGCGGTCGCGCCGCTGCCGACGAACAGCTCCGGCACCTTGCGCTGGTTCAGATAGCTGCTGATCGCGATCGACTGCTCGGTCCCGATCGAGTTGAAGATGGCGAAGACGTGGTCGCTTTCGACGAGCTTCTGCGTCTGCGCGACCGTCTGCGACGGGTCGTAGTTGTCGTCCTCGACCTTGTAGACGATCTTCCGCCCGTACACGCCGCCGTGGTCGTTGACGTAGGAGAAGTACGCCTGCGCGCCGGTGAGCACCGGCTTGTACGCGGACTCGGAGCCGGTGAGCGGGCCGGTTCCGCCGATCACGATCTGCGTCGCGGTCACGCCCGGCGCGGCGGCACGGCCTGCGCCGGACGCGGGAACGGCGAGCAGCGCGGCTGCGGCCGCGAGCACGGCGAGGGCGCGGATCAGCGGGAGACCGCCTTCTGCAGGACGGACAGCTTCAGCGTCATCCGGCCGATGGTGATCGACGAGCCGGGCTGGACGTCGTCGAGGTAGAGCGCGTCGGCGCTGTTCTGCACCGTCGAGGTCGCGCCGAGCGTGACGACGAGTCGCTTGCCCGCGGGCACGAGCACGCTCTCGTTCATCAGGCGGATGGTGGCGACGCCGCTCGCGGCGGAGATCTTGATGCCGCCGGCGCTGATCGGCGTGTTGTTGCCGGCGACGGTGAGGACGGCGACGAGCCGGTCCCAGGTCTTCGCGCCGGAGTAGCGGACGGTCACGGTCGAGTCGCCGAACGTCTCGTGCGGGCCGCCGGTGAGCCGCGCGCCGCGCTGCACCTTGCCGCCGGGGCTCTGCATCGTCGTCGTGCCGGGCAGCGCCACGCTGGTGAACTTCGTCGGCGGCAATCCGGGGAAGCTCGTCGTCGATCCGTCCCACGGATCGTGCGCCAGCTCGACCGCCGGCTTCTTGTCGATCCCGTTCTGCGTGCCCTTGAGGTAGCGGTCGAACCAGGCGACCACCTCGGCGTAGTAGGTCGGCTGCTCGGCGGGCGGATTGGCCGCAGGCGAGTGCCCGAGGTCGCCGATGTAGAGGCGCTTCGGGCCCTTCAGCAGCCTGAACGCCGCCTCGGCCTGGTCGATGTCGAAGAGGAAGTCGTGCCGGCCCTGGATCAGCAGCGTCGGCACCGTCAGCGAGGACAGATGCGTCAGCGGCGAGCGGGGCGCGGCGAGCGCGTTCACGGAAGCCATGTCGCTGCTCGTGACGAGCGCGGCCTTCGCGGCCAGCAACGCCGGATCCCAGCGCGCGATCGGCACCTCCTCGCCCAGCAGCGTCACGAGCCCGGACTTCGACAGTCCCTGCGGGGCGAGCGACGTGGTCAGGTTCGTCCACGTGATCGTCGGGACGATCGCCTTGAACGGAACTCCGGCGACGGCCGCGTTCCAGACGGCGCCGCCGCCGAGCGAGATGCCGAATGCGCCGATCTGCGTGTCGGAGATCTCGGGTCGCGCGGTCAGCCAGTTGAACAGGAACTGCGTGTCGGCGACGTCCGTCGGCCCGTCCAGGCCGAACAGCCCGCCGGAGGTGCCGTGTCCGCGCGCGTCGCACATCAGCGACGCGTAGCCCGCGGGCGCGAGCACCGACGTCGCGAGCGGCTCCATGTCCTGGTGCTTGCCGCCGAGCCCGTGGAAGAGCATCACCGCCGGCCAGCCGCCCGCCGGCGCCGTTCCGTCCGGCTCGACGAGCGCGCAGGAGAGCGCCGTCCCGTCCGCGGCGGTGATGGTCAGCTCCTGCGGAGACGCAGCCAGGGCGGAGCCGGCCCAGACGAGCGCGCCGAAAACCGCAAGGACAAGGACGATTCGCCGACCCACAGCCGCGCAAGGGTAGCCCCTTTTACACTTGCTTCCGTGGACTCCCGTTCCGTAGGCCTGTTCGACTCCGGCGTCGGCGGCCTGACCGTTCTGCACGAATGCCTGGTCACCCTTCCGCAGGAGGACTTCGTCTACCTCGGCGACCACGCACGGCTGCCCTACGGGCCGCGTCCTCTGGACGAAGTGCGCCGATTCGCAAAGGAGATCGGAGCGTTCCTCGAGCAGCAGGACGTGAAGCTGATCGTGGTCGCGTGCAACACCGCCACCTCCGCCGCGCTGCCGAGCCTGCAGGCCGAGCTCGCGGTTCCGGTCGTCGGTGTGATCACGCCGGAGGCGCACGCGGCCGTGCAGGCGACGCGCAACCGCCGCATCGGATTGCTCGCGACGCGCGGCACCGTCGACGCGGGCCGGTACGCGGAGCTCGTGCGTGCGCTCGACGCGGGCGTCGACTTCACGCCGGTCGCGTGTCCGAAGCTCGTGCCGCTGATCGAGAGCGACGACCCGTACGGCGCGGACACGGAGGAGGCCGTGCGCGAATACGCCGCCCCGCTGAAGCAGGCCGGCGTCGACACGATCATCCTCGGCTGCACGCACTACCCGCTGATCCGTCCGGTCTTCCAGCGCGTGTTCGGCCGCGACGTGACGCTTGTCTTCTCGGCCGAGGAGACGGCGCGCGAGGTGGCGGAGACGCTTGCGCGCAAGGGCATCGAGAACGATTCCGGCCGCGACGGCGGCACCCGCTTCCTCACCACCGGCGATCCCGAGGCCTTCCGCGAGATGGGCCGCCGCTTCCTCCAGTTCCCGATCGGCGAGGTCGAGCACGTCACCGTCGCGCGACTCGAGAAGGCAGTCGCATGAGCCGCTCCGACGGCCGCCGGGCCGACCGGCTCCGCCCGATCACGATCGAGCCGGACTACCTCGAGCAGCCGCACGGGTGCGCGCTCATCACCGTGGGCAAGACGAAGGTGCTGTGCACGGCGATGGTGACGGAGGAGGTGCCGCGCTGGCTGCGCAACCAGGGCCGCGGCTGGATGACCGCCGAGTACTCGCTGCTGCCCGCGTCGACCGGCGACCGCGTCGAGCGCGAGGCCGCGCGCGGGAAGCTGCAGGGACGCACGGTTGAGATCCAGCGGCTGATCGGCCGGGCCGTCCGCGCGGTCGTCGACTTCCGCGCGCTCGGCGAGCGGACGATGTGGCTCGACTGCGACGTGCTGCAGGCGGACGGCGGCACCCGCTGCGCCGCCATCTCGGGCGCGTACGTGGCGGCGCGCCGCGCGCTCGACCGCTTCGGGCTCTCCAAGGCGTTCGTCGACTCGGTCGCCGCCGTCTCCGTCGGCGTGGTCGACGGCGTGCCGCTGCTCGACCTCGACTACTCCGAGGACTCCAATGCGGACACGGACATGAACGTGGTCATGACGGGAGACGGACGGCTGATCGAGGTGCAGGCGACGGCCGAGAAGGATCCGTTCACGCGTGCGACGCTCGACGAGCTGCTCGCGCTGGCCGAGGCCGGCATCGGCGAGATCGCGAACCTGCAGGCGGAAGCGGTTGCGCTCGACCTCCCGTAACGCCGTTCTCGCTTCTCGCAACGCGCACAAGGCGGTCGAGCTGGAGCGGTTGATGCCGGGCTGGACGATCGTGCCGCTCGACCGCGACGACTATCCGCCGGAGACGGGGGAGACGTACGCGGACAACGCGCGCGGCAAGGCGCAGTTCGGCCGAGCCGCCGCAGGTGATGCGGTGTGGACCTTCGGCGAGGACTCCGGGCTCGAGGTGGCCGCACTCGGCGGCCGTCCCGGCATCGGCTCCGCGCGCTACGCACCCGAGGGCGCGCCCGCGATCGCGAAGCTGCTCGGCGAGCTGGCCGCCGTCCCGGACGGCGACCGCCGCGCACGCTACGTGTCCGAGCTGGTCGCCATCGCTCCGGACGGAGCAGAGCTGCGCGGCACCGGCACGCTCGACGGGCGCATCGGCGACGAGCCGCGCGGCAGCGAGGGCTTCGGCTACGACCCGGTCTTCGTACCCGACGGAGAGGAGCGGACGGTCGCCGAGCTCGGGAACGAGTGGAAGTCGCGGAACTCGCATCGCGCCCGCGCGGTGCGCGCGCTCCTGGAGGCGGTCGACGGTGCGCGCGCGTAGCGTCTTCATCCTCGCGGCGGCGGTGCTCACACTTGCCGGCTGCGGCGACAACGACCACGCCGACCGCCGGGTGCTCGCGACGTTCTTCGCCAAGAGCCCGCGCGCGCGGCAGCTGAGCACGCTGTTCCCGCACAAGTCGGGCACGATCGCCTGCATCATCCCGACCGGCGGGCCTGCGGGAACGAAGCCGCTGCACGGCCGCTGCGCCACCGACGTCTCGCTGGTGAAGCACGACCGTGCCGTCGTCACGCTGACGGAGACGTGGGAGCACGGCGGGCTCGCGCACACGTGGTTCTTCTTCATCCGGCGCAACGGCCAGGTGCAGTCGGTGGTGCAGGAAGGCGCGCCGGCGCCGCAGGGCCGCCGCTAGCCGGCTAGTCGACGCTGCGCCGCTGCGTCTGCCACCAGTTCAGCTCGGCGCCGAGCACGATCACGTTCGCCATCACGTACATCCAGAGCAGCAGGATCACCGGCCCGCCGAGCACGCGCAGCGTCACGTTCACGTCGGCGTAGCGCACGAACACCGGCAGGATCTGGAACGACGCCTCGAGCACGATCGCCGCGGCGATCGCGCCCGGCAGGGCGTCCCCCAGCGACACCGACGCGTTCGGGAGCAGCCGGTACACGGCGAGCAGGAAGACGAACACGCCGACCAGCGACACGGCGACGGAGAGCACGTACGCGGCCACCGGGTTACCTGCGAATCCCGGAGCGTTCCGCTTCAGCAGCTCGAAGCCGAACGCGCCGATCACGAGGCTGAGGAACAGCGTCACGAGCGAGCCGACCATGATCGCCGCGGCGAGCCCCTTGCCGTGCAGGAACCGGCGGTTCGGTCGGCCGTAGACGATGTTGAACGCCGACTCGAGCGCGCTGAACAGCGACAGCGACGACCAGAGCAGGCCGACGACGCCGATCACGCCGAGTACCGCCGCGTTGTCCTGCGCCGCGTGCACGAGCGAGAGGATGCTCGTGACCGAGCTGCCCGGGAACGCGTGGCGCAGCTCCTTGATCAGGAAGTCGGATGCGTCCGCGCGGTGTGCGAAGCCCAGCAGCGCGAACGCGAGGAAGACGAGCGGCACGAACGAGAGCAGCGCGAAGTACGCCACCATCGCGGCCAGATGGGTGCCCCGGTCGGAGAAGAATTTCTGGAACAGGAACCTGGTGCGTACTTCCACGGGCGGGAGTTTGCACCGTGTTAGCCTCCGAGCAGAAATGGATGCTTCGCAGGCACTCGCCGATCTGACCGAGATCTCGTCCCAGATCGAGGCCGCCGTGCTGTTCGACGACGCCGGGGCCGTGCTCGGATCGACGCTCCCCGACGGCGCTGCCGCTGAGGATCTCGTGCGCGCCGCCACGTCGCTGCTGGCCGGTGCCGGCGAGTTCCGCAGCGGCGACGGAGAGGTGAGCCAGCTCGAGGCGTCGACCCAGGACGGGAGCGTCTTCGTCGTCCGTGACGGCGGCCGCGCGGTCGTCGCCACCACCGCTCCCGACCCGACGGTCGGCCTCGTCTTCTACGACCTGAAGAGCTGCCTGCGCGGGTCGTCCGAGGCGGAGAAGCCGAAGCGCCGGCGGCGCACGGCAGCCGCAAAGGAGAGCGGCGATGAAGCGTAGGCTGCTCGCCCTCGCCGGCTTCGGCACCGGCCTGTTCGCCGGCACCGTGCTCTACCGCCGTTCCTCGAGCCGGCGCCGCGACCGGCTCGACGTCTACTTCGCCGACGGCTCGATGGTCTCGTTCGTCGACGGCTCGGCCGAGGCGGACCGGCTGCTGCCGGTGGCGCGGCAGGCGCTGGCGGCCGCTCGCAGGTGAGCTCGGACGACCCGCTCGCCGCGGCTCTCGTCGAGCACGCGTACCTCGAGGGTGACTTCCTCCTCCGGTCGGGGCGGCGCTCGCGCTACTACCTCGACAAGTACCGCTTCGAGACCCGGCCCGACCTGCTCCGGCCGCTGGGCGAGCGCCTCGCGGCGGCCGTGGCGGAGCACGCGCCGGACGCGACGCGGCTCGCGGGCCCCGAGCTCGGGGCGGTCGCGCTGGCCGCGGCGGCGTCGCTCGAGTCCGGGCTGCCGTTCCTGATCGTGCGCAAGGCGGCGAAGGAGTACGGGACCGCGAAGCAGCTGGAAGGGGCGTTCGAGGAGGGCGAGGTCGTCTGCCTGATCGAGGACGTGGTCACCTCCGGCGGCGCGCTGCTCGAGTCGGTGGACGCGCTGCGCGCGGCGGGCCTCGTCGTGCACACCGCGGTCTGCGTGGTCGACCGCGAGGAGGGCGGCGCGGACGCGCTCGCGCGCCAGGCGGTGCGCCTGCGCCCGATCTTCAAGGCAGGAGAGTTGTTCGCCAACGCGAAAAGTCCCGCAAAACCGCATGGTTGAGCGGAATCCGAAACCCTGCTAGGGTCGATTCGGCCGTGCAACCGTCGACGAACAGGAGGAGAGGCTCGTGACGAAGCAGGAATTTGTGGCGGAGGTGGCCAACCGGAGTCAGTTGTCGAACCGCGATGCGGCGAAGGCAGTCGACGCGTTCCTCGACACGGTGACCGACACGCTCAAGGGCGGCGGCGAGGTCGCATTCACCGGGTTCGGCAAGTTCTCGTCCCAGCACCGCGCTGCGCGCACAGGCGTGAATCCCAGGAATCCGACCGAGAAGGTCCACATCCCGGCGGCGCAGGTGCCGAAGTTCTCCGCCGGCAGTGCGTTGAAGGCAGCTGTCAAGGGCGGCTGAGCGCCCCGGCTTGACCGACTCCTCCGAGGAAATCGAGGGGCCGCTTCGGCGGCCCCTCGCGCGTTCGAGGGCCTGACGGCTCGCCGACTCGCGCAGTAGCCTTGACGCCTGATGGCGCAGGATCTCTGGGCAAGCCGAGACGTCGCGGTGGCGCACTTCGCCGACCGGCTGGCGGAGGCCGTCGACCGCAAGCGCAGCCAGCTCGTCGTCGGCCTCGATCCCGTCCCGGACCAGCTTCCGGTGGAGCTCCGCGGCGAGGCGCTTCTGGGCCGGGAGCAGGCGGCCGCCGCGTGCGCCCGCTTCTGCTGCGGGATCGTCGACGCGGTCGCGCCGTACGCCGTCGCGGTGAAGCCGCAGTCCGCGTTCTTCGAGGCGCTCGGGTCGGACGGCTTCCGCGCGCTCGAGCAGGTGAGCGCCTATGCGCGCGCCGCCGGGCTGCTCGTGATCGCCGACGTCAAGCGCGGCGACATCGGCTCGACCGCCCGCGCCTACTCGGCCGCGTTCGCGGAGCCGCGGGGCGAGGAGCCGGCTCTCGGCGACGCCGTCACGCTGAACCCGTACCTCGGCCGCGACTCGATCGAGCCGTTCCTGGCCGCGTCCCGCTGCACCGGTGTCGGTCTCTTCTGCGTGGTCAAGACCTCGAATCCCGGCGGCTCGGACGTCCAGGACGTGACCCTCTCCGACGGCACGACGCTGTGGCAGCACGTGGCCGGGCTCGTGCGCGACTGGGGCCAGGATCTGGTCGGCGAGCGCGGGCTCTCCACCGTCGGCGCGGTCGTCGGCGCGACGTATCCGCGCGAGGTGGCCGAGGTCAGGCGTCTCCTGCCGCAGGCGGTTCTGCTGCTGCCGGGCGTCGGCGCCCAGGGCGCGGGCCCGGCCGACGTCGCGGGCGCGTTCACCAGCGGGCCGGCGAGCGCGCTCGTGTCCGCCTCCCGCTCGGTGATCTACGCCTACCGGGAAGCGGGCGGCGACTGGCGCACCGCCGCCGGCGCAGAGGCGGCCAGGCTCGCAGGCGAGGTCTGGGCCGTCTCCGGCTGGTAGCGAATGCCGTCCCGCGGCAGTCGGCAGCAGCTCGTTCGGTACGCCGCCCCCGCGGCGTTCCTGCTCGCGGTCACCGTGGTGGTGCTGCTCGTCCGCGCCGGCCTCGGCAGCGGCGGCGGCTCCACGACGCCGCCCGCGACGACGACCACGATCACGCGGACGCACACCACGCAGACGGTCACGACGCTGCCGCCGGTCACCGCGATCCAGCCGGTCACGACGACGGCGCAGACGGTCACCACCGGGACGACCTCGGTTCCGGGGGCGACCTACTACACCGTCCAGAAGGGCGACACCTTCTCCATCATCGCCACGAAGTCGAACGCGACCGTCGCCGCGATCGAGCAGCTGAACCCCGGCGTCAGCTCGAACGCGCTCCAGGTCGGCCAGCAGATCCGCGTCAAGTAGCGGCTACGGTTAGCGGCGATGCGCCGGCTGCTGGTCGCTGCCGCCGTGATGGTGGTCCTCGGATACGTCTCCGGCCCGGCCAGGGCGGCTCTGCCGACGCCGGATGCTCGCGCCTTCGAGGTGGTCAACGCCTCGACCGGTGAGGTGCTCGCCGCGCACAACGCGCACGAGCGGCTCCCGATCGCCAGCCTGACGAAGCTGATGACCGTGATCGTCGCGCTGCAGCACCTGCAGCTAGACCAGGTCGTCACGGTGACGAAGCAGACCGCGAACGTCGGCGGCTCGCGGATCCCGCTCCGGGCCGGCGAGAAGATCACCGTCGACGACCTGCTCAAGGGCGCGCTGATTCAGAGCGCGAACGACGCCGCGGACACGCTCGCCGACGCCGCAGCGGGCGGCAGCGTTCCGCTGTTCGTCTCCTGGATGAACGAGAAGGCGCAGGAGCTGGGGCTCCAGGACACGCACTTCGTCCGCCCCGACGGACTCGACGCGCCGGGTCACGTCTCGAGCGCGCACGACATCCTGCGGCTCGCGGAGATCGCGATGCACTCGCCGGTCGTCCGCTCCATCGTGCGCGAGCGCAGCGACACGATCGAGAACGGGCACTTCACCGTGCACACGTGGAACGACCTGCTCGGCGTCTTCCCCGGGCTGATCGGCGTCAAGACGGGCCACACGGACAAGGCGGGCTGGAACGAGGTGGCTGCGGCGCGGCGCCAGGGCTACACCATCTACGTGGCCATCCTCGGCAGCCCCAGCCGCGGGCAGCGGAACGCCGACCTGACGCACCTGCTCTCCTGGGGCGTCTCGCAGTACCGGACGCTGACGCTGGTGAAGCCGACCACGTACGCCACCGCCGCCCTGGGCTACGGCCGTCCCGCGCTCGCGCTGGTGGCCACGAAGCCGCTCGTCCGCGTCGTTCCGGCCGACAGCTCCGTGGTCGAGCGGATCGTCGCGCCCTCGGCCGTCCGGCTTCCGGTGGCGAAGGGCCAGCTCCTCGGTACCATCGAGGTCCGCGTGGGCGGACAGATCCTCGGTGTACGGCCGCTCGTCGCCGCCAGGTCGGTCAAGCGGCCAGGGCTCGGCGGCCGCCTCCGCTGGTACGCCACCCGCACCGTCCACGATTTCCTGGGGCTCTTCTGATGATCGTCACCGTCACCCTCAACGCCGCCGTCGACCGGACGCTGACCGTGCCGAACTTCCAGCTCGGGCACCGGCACCGTGCGTCGCAGAGCATGACCATGGCCGGCGGCAAGGGCATCAACGTCGCCCGTGCGCTCAAGCTGCTGGACACGCCGGTGATCGCGACCGGGCTCGCCGGCGGCCAGACCGGCGACCGCATCATCGATGAGCTCGCGGCAGAGGCGATCCTCAACGACTTCGTGCGCATCTCCGACGAGTCGCGCACGTCGAGCGCGTTCGTCGACCCGACCGGCGGGACGCTGACGGAGATCTACGAGTGGGGCCCGGCGGTCCGCCCCGACGAGCTCGACACGCTGCTGGACAAGCTGCACTACCTCTCGCGCGTCGCGACCTACGTCGTGTTCAGCGGCTCGCTGCCGCGCGACGTCGAGGACGACTTCTATGCCGAGGCGATCCGCGACCTGAGCCGCCGCGGCGTCCAGTGCGTGCTCGACTGCGAGGGCGAGCCGCTGCGCGTCGGCGTCGAGGCGGAGCCGTTCCTCGTTGCGCCGAACCAGCGCGAGGCGGAGAGCCTCGTCGGCCAGGAGTTCTTCGAGCCGGACGACTTCCTCATGGCGCTCGACGCGATCGCGGATCTCGGCGCCCGCAACGTGCTGATCACGGAGGAGACGGCGTGCTACGGGCTTTTCCGGGAGGAGCGGCAGACGCTCCGCTTCCGCGCCTCCACGCCGCGTCTCGATCCGATCGCGCCGGTCGGCGCGGGCGACGTGCTGCTCGCCGGCTTCCTCGCCGCGCGCTTCAACGACCGTCCGATCGACGAGGCGCTGCGCCACGGCGTCGCGTGCGCGGCCGCCTCGGTGCTGGAGCTGGGCGCCGGCCGCTTCGACCCGAAGGAAGCGGTCCGCCTGTCCGCGGGCGTCGAGCTCGAAGAGCTCGAGCAAGTCTCCGCCTAGGCACTTCCGGCTTCACGAGGACGCCAAGAAGGCCGGAGGCTAACGCAGGCGAAGCCGCGTTAGACGGAGGCGAACTCATGCGGTCGGGGATGGCCGCAGGCCACCACCGGTCGCACGGAAGTGCCCTTCGCCAAGAACGCGGTGAGTGGAGCGCGCGTAAACGCGCGGAGCCGGGACCGAGCTCCCGGCGGAGCGCACCTCCACAACTGCCACGAGCGCGAAGGAGGAAGGGGCCACTGGGGGAACCAGGGGTTCCCCCAGTTCACCCGCGCCCGCCGACGAAGAGCGCGCGGATCCGTCCGCGGCCTTTCACGTTCTCGGCCCAGGCGATGCGGCTGCCCTGGATCGAGAGCCCGATCGGCGTGGCCGCCGCCTTCGTCAACGTCCGCACCGCGTGCGAGTCGATGTCCACCGACCGGATCGAGCTGCCGACCCGGAAGACGATCAGGTGCCCGCCGGCCGACAGCTCCGGGCTCGTGCTCTGCGGCACGGGAACGGAGCCGAGCGGGCTGCCGTCGTCCGGGTCGTACCAGGCGATGCGCAGGCCGAGCTCGGAGCGCTCGAGCGTGGCGAGGACGTCCGGTGAGAGTGCGACCGCGTCGGGCACGCCGCGCGGCACGACGCGCGTGAGTACCTTTCCGGTTTCCGCGTCGCGGATCTCGACGGGCAGGCGCGCCGACGCGAACGGCTCCCCGTTGCTCCCGACTCCGGCCGCCTGCACGTCCGCGATGCGGGTTCCCGAGACCGCAACCGCGAGCGTGGCCCAGGTGCCGGGGATCAGCGGGTCGTTGCGCCCGACGATCTTGTGGATCCCACCGCCGATCAGCTTGCGGCGGCACGAGCCGCCGGCGAGGCACGCGACCTGGTCGACGTACGCGACCGAGCTGACGCCGTACACGAGTGTCTTCGCGTTTCCGGCGACCCCGCCGAGCCAGAGTCCGGTGCCGTTGTTGCCGTGGGCGATCTCACCGAAGCGCCGCTCCTGCGGGTCGGTGAAACCCGCGCCGAGGACGTAGTCGAACGGCAGCGGGGCGGGTTCTCGCAGCGTCCAGAGGACGTTGTCCGCCTCCGAGGCGAGCGCAAGTCCGACCGGCTGGACCACCTCCCAGCGGCAGGTGACGTTGCGCGCGTTCGCAGACTCGTCGGGCAGGCGGATCTGGCCGCCGTTGGCCAGCGCGAGCACGTGGACGACGTTGCAGCCCGTCGTGCTCGGAGCGAGCCAGGCGACGTACGGGCCGTCCTGCGCGAAGGCGGCGACCTGCTGGTGCGGCGGGCTCAGGTACAGCGTCTGCGGGCGCGGCCGGGCAGCAGCCGAATGAACTCCGGCCGCAAGAACCAGCGCCGCGAGCACCGTCCGCACGGCTCAAAGCTAGCCCGTGCGTGTTATGAGCGTGTTTGCGCGGGGCCGTTCTCGTCCGTCGAGGCTGGTACCATCGCAACACTTGAGAGTGACGACGGCAACGCGAGTTTCTCAACCCAGGCGACCCGGCGGCGCCTGGGTTTTGTGCATCAACGGAGCTTTTTGCCTCGAGGGAGGCGTCGCGTGAGTACCGAGTTCCGCGCCGACGAGCTCCAGCGCCTCGTCGAGCTCGACCGGAAGTTCGCCAAGGAGGGCCTCACGTTCGACGACGTGCTGCTCGTCCCGGCCGAGTCGCAGGTGCTGCCGAACGACGTCTCGACCCGCACGCGGCTGACGCGCTCGATCGAGCTGAGCATCCCGATCGTCTCCGCGGCGATGGACACGGTCACCGAGGCGCGGCTCGCGATCGCGCTGGCGCGCGAGGGCGGCATCGGCATCCTCCACCGCAACCTGTCCATCGAGGAACAGGTGGCCGAGGTGGACAAGGTGAAGCGCTCCGAGTCGGGGATGATCGTCGAGCCGGTGACGCTTCCCCCGGCCGCGCTCGTGCGCGAGGCGCTCGAGCTGATGGCGCGCTACAAGGTCTCCGGCGTCCCGATCACCGACGCCGACGGCGTCCTCGTCGGCATCCTGACGAATCGCGATCTCCGCTTCGAGGACGACGTCGAGCAGCCGGTATCGGCGCTGATGACGGCGCGCAATCTCGTCACCGCGCCCGTCGGGACGACGCTCGCCGAGGCGGAGGAGATCCTGCACCGCAACAAGATCGAGAAGCTTCCCGTGGTCGACGCGGACGGCCGTCTCCGCGGCCTGATCACCGTCAAGGACATCCAGAAGCGGATCGAGTATCCGGACGCGACGAAGGACGACCGCGGCCGGCTGCGCGCGGGCGCGGCGGTCGGCGTCGGCCCGGACGCGGTCGAGCGTGCGCAGGCGCTCGTCGCCGCCGGTGTGGACATGCTCGTGGTCGACACGGCACACGGACACTCGGCAGGCGTGCTGGAGATGGTGCGGCGGATCAAGGGAGTGTCGGCGGTCGACGTGGTGGCAGGCAACATCGCCACGGCCGAGGCGGCGCGGGCGCTGATCGACGCGGGCGCCGACGGGATCAAGGTCGGGATCGGGCCGGGCTCGATCTGCACCACGCGCGTCGTCGCCGGTGTCGGCGTGCCGCAGGTCACCGCCATCTACGACTGCGCCGAAGTGGCCGCGGCCGAAGGCATTCCGGTGATCGGCGACGGCGGGATGACGTCCTCCGGCGACATCGCGAAGGCGGTCGCCGCCGGCGCGGACATGGTCATGCTCGGGTCGCTCCTCGCCGGTGTCGACGAGGCTCCCGGCGAGGTGATCCTCGCCCAGGGCGAGCGCTTCAAGGAGTACCGCGGCATGGGCTCGCTCGGCGCGATGAAGGCGCGGTCGTACTCGAAGGACAGGTACTTCCAGGGCGACGTCGAGGACGTGGAGAAGCTGATCCCGGAGGGGATCGAGGGTCGCGTCGCGTACAAAGGCCCGGTCGGGCCGATCCTGCACCAGCTCGTCGGCGGCCTGCGGCAGGCAATGGGCTACTGCGGCGCCGCCACGCTCGCCGAGATGAAACAGGCGCGCTTCGTGCGCATCACGGGCGCGGGCCTGCGCGAGTCGCATCCGCACGACGTGACGATCACGAAAGAGGCGCCGAACTATCGCCGCTGAGCCGTCGAACGTCGTGCCGTTCCCCGGCCCTGAAGACCGGCCGGTGCTGGTGATCGACCTCGGCGGGCAGTACTCGCAGCTGATCGCGCGTCGCGTGCGCGAGTGCCGCGTCTACTCGGAGCTGGTCGGCCACACCATCTCGCCGGAGGCGGTGCGCGCGCGCAATCCATACGCGCTGATCCTCAGCGGCGGGCCCGCGTCGGTGTACGCGGACAATGCACCGCACGTGGATCCGCGGATCTTCGAGCTCGGCATTCCGACGCTCGGCATCTGCTACGGCATGCAGCTGATGGCGCTCGACCTCGGCGGTCGCGTCGATCGCACCGGCGTGTCCGAGTTCGGGAAGACGGAGCTCCACGCGGAGGAGTCGCTGCTGCTGAAGGACACGCCGGAGGATCAGACCGTCTGGATGTCGCACCGCGACTCCGTGGTCGCGCCGCCGGAGGGCTCACGCGTCGTCGCCGGCTCGCCGTCCACGCCGATCGCGGCCTTCGAGGCGCCGGAGCGGAAGCTGTACGGCGTGCAGTTCCATCCCGAGGTCGTGCACACGCCGCACGGGATGGACGTGCTGAAGAACTTCCTCTACGAGATCGCCGACGCGCCGCCGGCATGGACTCCCGCCGCGGTGATCGAGGAGCAGGTCGAACGGATTCGCGCGCAGGTCGGATCGGAGCGCGTGCTCTGTGCCCTCTCCGGCGGCGTCGACTCGGCGGTCGCGGCGCTGCTCGTGCACAAGGCGGTCGGGGACCAGCTCACGTGCGTCTTCGTCGATCACGGCATGCTGCGCAAGGACGAGGCGGAGCAGGTGGTCGAGGTCTTCGGCGACTACTTCCACGTGCCGCTCGTGCACGTGCAGGCGCAGGATCGGTTCCTCGAGCTGCTCGCCGGCGTAGACGAGCCGGAGCAGAAGCGGAAGATCATCGGCCGTGAGTTCATCCGCGTGTTCGAGGAGGAGGCGGCAAAGCTCGGTGATGTCCGCTGGCTCGTCCAGGGCACGTTGTACAGCGACGTGATCGAGTCGGGCGGAACCGAGGGCGTCGCCGCGACGATCAAGTCGCACCACAACGTCGGCGGGTTGCCGGACGACATGACGATGAAGCTCGTCGAGCCGCTGCGGCTGCTGTTCAAGGACGAGGTGCGGCGCGTCGGTGAGGAGCTCGGCATGCCGGAGCGGATGGTCTGGCGCCAGCCGTTCCCGGGACCCGGGCTGGCGATCCGGATCATCGGTGACGTGACGGCGGAGCGGCTGGAGATCCTCCGCGAGGCCGACGCGATCCTCCAGGAAGAGGTCCGCCGCGCGGGGCTCTACCGCGACCTGTGGCAGTCGTTCGCGGTGCTGCCGGCGATCCGCTCGGTCGGCGTGCAGGGCGACGAGCGCACGTACGGCTATCCGGTGGTGATCCGGGCCGTGACGAGCGACGACGCGATGACGGCCGACTGGGCCAGGCTCCCGTACGACCTGATCGAGACGATCTCGGGCCGCATCGTGAACGAGATCGTCGGCGTGAACCGCGTGGTGCTCGACGTGACGTCGAAGCCGCCGGCCACCATTGAGTGGGAGTAGCCAGCCGGGCTTGTCGCTTCACTCGACGGTGACCTAGTCTCCCGCGCGTGAGCCTGCGGCGCAAGATCGCGGCGCCCGACGGACGTGTGTGGGTCGTTCGCGTCGTCTGGTACCCACGGTCGCAGAACTACCGCGACCAGATGGCGTTCGTCGACGTGAGGGGTACACGATGGGCTGGGGCGCCTCGGCGGCGATCTTCGTCGTTCTCGGCAAGGCGATCCTCTGGCCGCTCGTCCTAATACTCCGGACGCTGTCGCGACGGCCGTGGCTCGTCGAGGCCTTCCCCAAGGGACAGGCGCACTTCGAAGGCTTCGCCTGGAGTGTCGTCGGTCCGCGCCGAAGCAGAGAAGTAGTGGACGCGATCGCCGACGGGATCGTCGCCGGCAACAGCTCGCCGGCTCGACCGGATGCCAAGCCGACGCGGTTCGATCGTCCCCACCAGCGGCGGACGATGGCTTTGTGAACCTGGCGTTGCGAGTCGCGCCGCGATCGAGCTGGAACAGCCACTAGTCGCCGCGCGGCCGGTCGTCCTCCACGACGACCTGCGCGCGAATCACGCCGGGGCGGTGCGGCACATCGCTGCTGTACGGGACGAGCTTGGCGATTGGCGTTCCGGCGTTTGCGATAACGATCTCCTCGCCTCGGCGGACTCGGCGAAGCAGATGGCTCAACAGATCTCGAGCATCCCGGGTGTTGTACTCCACAAGCGGCTCGGACTGGCGTGGCGTGGCGTCGCCACGTCGCCTGGCGTGGCGTCGCCACGATTGGAAGTGTCGCCACACACCGGAACTGTCGCGAAGAACCAGTTACGCAGCGTTCGCAACTCTGCAACATCGCGGCTTCGTTAGCCTCGAGCGATGACCGCCAGGCTCGATCTCGTCGACCGGCTGGCATGCGCGCGCATCGGAACGACGCACAACCAGTACGCGGACTCGGAGCTGCGACGATCGCGGCTTCGTGAGCACCTCGCCGCGCGGACGGATGCGACAGTCGTGCTCGTCGGCGAGGCCGCCGGCTACCGCGGAGCACGCGTCAGCGGCGTCCCGTTCACGTCCGAGCGGCAGCTGAGCGGAACCGGCCCCGCCGAGGCGACGGCGACGATCGTCCACCGAGTCCTCGCCGAGCTCGGGATCGGGGACGACGTGCTGCTCTGGAACGTCGTGCCCACGCATCCGGGCACGCTCTCGTCGAACCGCCGTCCGACCAGAGCAGAGGTGGCGGCCGCCCGTCCGTTCCTCGACGAGCTGACGCGAGGACGCGACGTCGTCGCGGTCGGACGGCTCGCAGCGGAGGTCCTCGACGCGCCGTACGTGCGACATCCGTCGCACGGCGGCGCGCGCGAATTCGCAGCGGGGCTCGAACGTAGACTCGGCGCGTGAGCGCCGTCAGCGTCACGCCGACCCGGATCCGCAAGAACGCGTTCCTGCTCGCGGCGGGACTCGTGTGCAACTCGGGCATGTTCCAGCTCGCTGCAGCGCTCTCGTCGCTGACGCTCGTCGCCGTGACCGGCATCACCGGGATCCTCGGGCTCGGTCCGGCGATCTTCCTCACCGCCGGCGGGTTGACCGTCGGCCCGGCGGGACGGCTGATGGATCGCGTCGGCCGCATACCGGTGATCCGCGGCGCGTTCGTCCTCGGCGCGATCGGCTGCGGCGTCGTCGCCGGGGGCTGCTCGTTGTCGTCCGCGCCGATCGTCGCGCTCGGTCTCGCACTCGTCGGCGCGGCCGGCGCCGTCGTCCAGTTGTCGCGCGCCGCAGCGGCCGAGATGTTCCCGGAGAAGCATCGCGCGCGCGGCATGTCGTTCGTCCTGTTCGGGGCCGTATCCGGCGCGATCTGGGGGCCGATCCTGTTCGGCCCGCTCTTCGCGCACCGCCTGCCCACCGCACAGGGTCTCGTTGCGCCGTGGCTGATCGGCATTCCGTTCATGGTCGCCGGCTTCTTCGTCGCGGGCTTCGTCCGCCCGGACCCGAAGGAGATCTCGCGGACGTACACGAGCGAGCACGACGACTCGATTCCTCCGGCGGCGCTGCGCGAGATGCTGCGCCGACCCGGGGTGATCACCGCGATGATCGCCGCCGTCGCGAGCTTCGCCGTGATGGCGAGCATCATGAACCTCGCCGGCTACGTCGCCATCGGCCGAGGCCACCAGGAGGGCGACGTCTTCACCATGATCAGCACCCACATCGTCGGCATGTACGGGCTCGTGCTCGTCGTCGGCGACCTGATCGACCGCTTCGGCCGGCGCCGCGCGATGGTCACCGGCCTCGTGCTGATGACCGTCTCGAACGCGGCGCTGATCTGGCTGGGCGGCGTGGGAGGGATGAGCATCGCCCTGCTGGGGCTCGGGCTCGGCTGGAACCTCTCCTACGTCGGCGCCACGACCGAGCTCGTTTCCCTCTCGAGCCCGTCCGAGCGGGGCAAGCTCGTGGGCTTCTCAGACCTCGTCTCGAGCCTCACCGGAGCCGCTCTCGCGCTGCTCGGTGGGCTCGTCTACACCGCCGGCGGCGTCGCCTCCCTCGCCATCTGCGCTGGGCTCTGGCCGCTCTGCCGGCGCTCTGGCTCGCGGCCCGCCCGGCGCCGCGGGTCGCCCTGTCTCCGGCGGACTGAGGCGGCGGCCTTTTCGCTACAATCCTGCCCCGGCGGGCGCATGGTCCGCCGCTTTCTATGAAGACCTACAGCGCCAAACCCGGAGAGATCACGCGCGAGTGGTACGTCGTCGACGCCGACGGCCAGACTCTCGGGCGCCTGGCGACGACGATCGCCGACACGCTGCGCGGGAAGCGCAAGCCGCAGTACACGCCGCACGTGGACACGGGCGACTTCGTCATCGTCGTGAACGCCGACAAGATCGCGGTCACCGGGAACAAGCTCGACCAGAAGATGTACCACCGCCATTCCGGCTATCCCGGCGGCCTCAAGAGCCGGACGCTGCGCGAGCAGCTCCAGCGCCGCCCGACGGAGCCGATCCGCACCGCGGTGCGTGGCATGCTCCCGAAGAACCGGCTGGCGCGTCAGCAGCTGACCAAGTTGAAGGTCTATGCGGGGCCGGATCATCCGCACGGCCCGCAGAACCCGCGTCCCCTGAATCTGGAGCAGTAGTGACCGAGATCGCTCAGTACCGTGGCACCGGCAAGCGCAAGACCTCGGTCGCGCGCGTCATCCTTCGTCCCGGCGACGGCGGCACCTGGGTGAACGGCCGCACGCTCGAGGACTACTTCCCGCGCGCCACGCACCGGACGCTCGCGACCTCGCCGTTTCGCACGGCGGGCCTCGAGGGCACGTACGACCTGCGCGTGCGCGTGCACGGCGGCGGGCTCTCCGGCCAGGCCGGCGCCGTCCGCCACGGCATCGCCCGTGCGCTGGTCGAGGCGAATCCGGAGCTGCGGATCCCGCTCAAGCGGGAGGGCTACCTGACGCGCGACGCACGCCAGGTCGAGCGCAAGAAGGCCGGGCTGCACAAGGCCCGCAAGGCACCGCAGTTCTCCAAGCGCTAGAGCGCTTCTCTCCGTAGCCGACCGGATCGTCCGGGGCGTAGGCTGCGCCGCGTCATGGCCAGGCAATACTTCGGAACAGACGGGGTTCGCGGGATCGTCGGCGAGTTCCTCACCGCCGATCTCGTCGAGCGGCTGGGCAAGGCGTCGGCGCTCTGGTCGGGCGGCGGCAAGGTCTTCGTCGGCCGCGACACGCGGGGCTCGGGCGAGGAGCTCGAGGAGGCGTTCGCGCGCGGCGTCGTGGCCGCGGGCGGCGCGGCGGTCCTCGCCGGCGTCGTCCCGACCCCGGCGGTCGCGCTCCTCCGGCTCGACCTCGGCGTCGTCATCTCCGCGTCGCACAACCCGCCGGAGTACAACGGCGTGAAGTTCTTCGACCGCGACGGTCGCAAGCTCACGGACGCGGCCGAGGAGGAGATCGAGGCCCTGCTCGACGCAACCGGTCCGGGAGGCGGCGAGGTCGACCGCATCAACGTCGCGGTCAAGAGCTACATGGAGCACGTGCTCGAGCGCTTCGCTCCGGACCTGAGCGGCCTGCGCATCGCCGTCGACTGCGCGAACGGCGCCTATTCCGACATCGCGCCGGATGCGTTCCACCAGCTCGGCGCCGAGGTCGTGGCGATCGGCAACGAGCCGGACGGGACGAACATCAACGTCGGCTGCGGCGCCACCGATCTCGCCGCGTTGAGTGCGACGGTGCTCGACGGCGGGTTCGATCTCGGCATCGCGTTCGACGGCGACGGCGACCGGATGCTCGCGGTCGACGAGCAGGGACGCGCGATCGACGGCGACCAGATCATCGCCGTCCTCGCACTCGACCGTGGCGTCGACATGGTGGCCGTGACGACGATGGCGAACATCGGCTTCCACAACCTGATGGCGGAGCAGGGCATCCGCGTCGTCACCACCGACGTCGGCGACCGCTACGTGCTCGAGGCCCTGCGACGGGAGGGCGGCCTGCTCGGCGGCGAGCAGTCCGGCCACATCATCTATCTCGACGGACACGTCACCGGCGACGGGCTGGTGGCGGGCCTGATGCTCTGCGGCGCGCTGAAGGGGCGCACGCTCTCCGAGGCCGTCGCCGCCATGCCGGTGTTCCCGCAGGTCAAGCAGAATCTCCCGCGCGCCGGCCGCGGCCCGCTGCCCCAGGGCCTGCTGGAGAAGGTGGCCGCCCTGAACGCCGAACTGCACGGAACGGGGCGGGTTCTCGTGCGCCCGTCCGGCACGGAGCCGGTCGTGAGGGTGCTGGCCGAGGCCGAATGGGCGGAGGCCGCGGAGGCCCTCTGTGCTAGGATCGCCGCGCTGGTAAGAGAGGAGCTCGGCTGATCCTTCCGCGCCGCTGCGGGACGGTCACATAGCCGGGCTCGACTCGTTTTTGGGCAGGTTTACGGGCCCGGGCGGCGGAATCAAGGAGCTGTCACGTGTGCGGGATCATCGGATATGTCGGGGACAGAGAGGCGAAGCCGCTGTTGCTGCAGGGGCTGAAGCGCCTCGAGTACCGCGGCTACGACTCGGCCGGAATCGCACTCCGCGAGGACGCGAGCCTCGACTACGTCCGCGCCGTCGGCAACCTCCAGAATCTCGTCGACGCAGCCGGGCCGAACGGATCCTCGTCGCACCACGGGCTCGGCCACACGCGCTGGGCGACGCACGGCGGGGTCACCGAGCTGAACGCGCATCCGCTCACCGGCTGCGACGCGGCCAAGATCGCCATGGTCCTCAACGGGATCGTGGAGAACTACCGTGAGCTGAAGGGGGAGCTGATCGACCAGGGGCACACCTTCACGTCGGAGACGGATGCCGAGGTGGTCGTGCACATGCTGGAGCGCGAGTACGACGGCGATCTCGCGACGGCGCTCGTGCGCGTCTATCCGCAGCTCGAGGGCCACTTCTCCATCGTCGCGATCCATCACGACCATCCGGACCTGCTCGTCGGCGTCCGCCACCAGACGCCGCTCGTCGTCGGCGTCGGCGAGGGCGAGATGTTCATCGCGTCGTCCGTGGCCGCGTTCCTCAGCGAGACGCGCCGGGTCAGCTTCCTCGACGACGGCGAGATCGTCGAGATCACGCCGGCCGGCGCGCGCTTCTTCGCGGACGGCGTCGAGGTCCAGGATCATCCGATCGAGGAGATCGACTGGGACGACGACGTCGCCGAGAAGGGCGGCTACGAGACGTTCATGCTGAAGGAGATCTACGAGCAGCCCGAGGCTCTGCGCGAGACGATCGGCGATCGCGTGCGCGGCCACGAGCTCGTGCTCGAGGGACTCGGCATGACCGAGCTGGAGATCCAGAACCTGCGCCGCATCGTCGTCGTCGCGTGCGGCACCGCATACCACGCCGGCGTCGTCGGCCGATACGTGATCGAGGAGTGGGCACGCGTGCCGGTCGAGCCCGACATCGCCAGCGAGTGGATCTACCGCAATCCCGTGCTGTCGAAGGACACGCTCGTGATCGGCATCTCGCAGTCGGGTGAGACGCGCGACACCGTCAACGCGGTGAAGCTCGCGCAGGAGATGGGCGCGCACACGATGGCGATCACGAACCTGATGGGCACGCAGATCACCCGCGAGGTCGACTCGACCATCTACACGCGCTGCGGGCTCGAGGTCGGCGTCGCCGCATCGAAGACGTTCACCGCACAGGTCGGCCTGATGTACCTGATCGCGCTGAAGCTCGCGCAGATCCGCAAGACGCTGCCGGCCGACGAGATCGAGTTCATCCTCGACCAGGTGCACACGCTGCCGGACAAGATGGCGGCGTTCCTGAACGGGAACCATCCGATCGACGAGATCGCGCAGCGCTTCTACGACAAGCCGTTCTTCCTCTACCTCGGCCGCCACATCGGCCTGCCCGTCGCGCTCGAGGGCGCGCTGAAGCTGAAGGAGATCTCGTACATCCCGACCGACGCGTACTCGGCGGGCGAGATGAAGCACGGGCCGATCGCGCTGCTGGACGAGGGCACGCCGGTCGTCGTCGTCGCCCCCGACCAGAAGCTGATCTACGAGAAGGTCGTCTCGAACATCCAGGAGACGCGGGCGCGCGGCGCGCACGTGATCGCGATCGCGACCGACGGCAACGAGGACATCCAGCACCACGCCGACGACGTGATCTACATTCCGCGCACGCCGGCGTTCCTGCAGGCCGCGCTCGCCGTCGTGCCGCTGCAGCTG
Source organism: uncultured Actinomycetes bacterium (assembly GCA_963761665.1). Classification (GTDB taxonomy): domain Bacteria; phylum Actinomycetota; class Thermoleophilia; order Gaiellales; family Gaiellaceae; genus Palsa-739. The sequence goes on along the minus strand of CAVXHM010000004.1, from coordinate 633,616 downwards.
CTCGCGTACCGCATCGCCCGGCTGCGTGGCCTGAACGTCGACCAGCCGCGCAACCTCGCCAAGACCGTCACCGTCGAGTAGCACGGGGGAACCCGTGGTTCCCCCGCGAGCCCCCTTCTTCGGTGCTCGTGGCGGCCGGCGGTGTGCGCTTCGCCGTGAGCGTGGTCACGGCTGCGCGCTGCGGCTCGCACTCCACTCAGAGCGGGCTCGGCGGCTTCGCTGTGCCGCGCGGCCCGTGGTGCTGAAGCATCCCGGGCCGCTACTCCGCCTCCGTCCAACGCGGCTTCGCCTGCGTTGGTCTCCGGCTTTGGTGGAGAATCCTGGCGTGACCAGGTTCGGAGCCGACTCGGTGCAGGAGACAATCGCGTTCAACGAACGGCTTTCAGCGCTCCAGTCTTCTCTGCCTGCGCTCGAGACGGTTCCGCCTGAGGTGACGCGCGCCTCGCGCATGGAGGAAGGCGGCATCTTCCCGCCGCCCGTCTTCCTGCCGCAGGCCCGCTGGCTGGAGATCCCGTCGCGCGGCGGTGGGCTGCGGCTGCGCGTGGTGCCGCCGAGCGGAGCTGCAACGGGCGCGTACCTGCACATCCACGGCGGCGGCTGGACGATCGGCGCCGCCGACGGGCAGGATCCGCTGCTCGAGGCGATCGCCGAGAACACGGGCCTCTGCGCCGTCAGCGTCGAATACCGGCTCGCACCCGAGCATCCGTATCCGGCCGGCCCGGACGACTGCGAGGACGCGGCGCTGTGGCTCCTCGGCGACGGTGCGGCCGAGCTGGGCGTGCCGGCACGGTTCGCGATCGGCGGCGAATCGGCCGGCGGGCACCTCTCCGCGGTCACCCTCCTGCGTCTCCGCGACCGGCACGGAATCACGGGCGCCTTCGCCGCGGCGAATCTCGTCTTCGGCGCGTTCGACCTGACCGGAACGCCGAGCCGCATGCACTGGGGAGACCGTCCGCTCGTGCTCACCGACTCCGCGATGAACTGGTTCAGCGACTGCTTCCTGCCGGGACTCGGCCACGGCGAACGCCGCGATCCCGACATCTCGCCGCTCTACGCCGATCTGCGCGAGCTGCCGCCGGCGCTGTTCACCATCGGCACGGCGGACGCGCTGCTCGACGACTCGCTGTTCATGGCGGCGCGCTGGCAGGCCGCCGGCAACGCGGCCGAGCTGCGCGTCTACGAAGAGGGCTGTCACGCCTTCACCGCGTTCCCGCTCGAGGTCGCGCGGCTGGCCAACGTGGCGCAGCTTGCGTTCCTGCGTGACGCTGTAACTTCGTAGATGCGCGTCTCCGCCAAGGTGGACTACGCGTTGCGGGCGCTGCTCGAGCTCGCCGCCGCGCCGCCCGGGCCGGTGAAGGGCGAGCGGCTGGCGAGGTCGCAGGACATTCCGCCGAAGTTCCTGGAGAACATCCTCACCGAGCTCCGTCACGCGGAGATCGTCGCGAGCCAGCGCGGCGTCGACGGCGGCTACCGGCTCGCGAAGCCGGCGGCGGAGATCAGCGTCGCCGACGTCGTGCGCGCGCTCGAGGGGCCGATCGCGAGCGTCCGCGGCGTGCGGCCCGAGGAGGTCGCGTACACCGGCCCGGCGCGCAGCCTCCAGCCGCTGTGGATCGAGCTGCGCGCGAGCATGCGCGACGTGCTCGAGCAGACGACGCTCGCCGACCTCGTCGCGCGCTCGGGCTCCGGCTAGGCGAAGACGCGCGTGCGCCGCGCGCGCACCCATACGACGTCGCCGCGCGCGAGCTCGAGCTCCGTCGCGGCGTCGCGGGTCAGCTGCACTGACAGCTGTTCGCCCTCGGTGTCGACGAGCTCGACGCGTACCTCGAAGCCGAGGTGGACGATCCGCTCGACCATCGCCTCGGTGTTGGCGCCGTCCGGCGCCAGCAGGATCTCGACGTCGTGCGGCCGGACGTACGCGTCGCCGACGCGGGTCACCGGCCCGACGAAGGTCATGACGAACTCGTTCGCCGGCGTCTCGTAGAGCTCGCGCGGAGGCCCGGTCTGCTCGACTTTGCCGCGGGCCATCAGCACGACCTCGTCCGCCACCTCCATCGCCTCTTCCTGGTCGTGCGTGACGAGGATCGTCGTCGTGTGCGTCTCCTCGTGCAGTCGGCGCAGCCACGTGCGCAGCTCCTTGCGCACGCGCGCGTCGAGAGCGCCGAACGGCTCGTCGAGCAGCAGCACGTCGGGCTTCGGCGCCAGTGCGCGCGCCAGCGCCATCCGCTGCCGCTGTCCGCCGGAGAGCTGCGCGGGATAGCGGCCGCCCAGGCCGTTGAGCTGCACCAGCTCGAGCAGCTCGTCGACGCGGACGCGGATCTCCGCCTTCGGCCTGTGCCGGATCGTCAGTGCGAACGCGACGTTCTCGCGCACGGTCATGTGCTTGAACGGCGCGTAGTGCTGGAAGACGAAGCCGACGCCGCGTTTCTGCGGTGCGACCGCCGTCGCCTCCTTGCCGGAGATGAACACGTCGCCCGAATCGGGCGTCTCGAGTCCCGCGATCACGCGCAACAGCGTCGACTTGCCGCTGCCGCTCGGGCCGAGCAGCGCGGTGAGCGAGTCGCTCTCCACCTTGATCGAGACGTCGTCGAGCGCGACGAAGTCTCCGAACCGCTTCGTGACGCTACGCGTCTCGATTGCCACTGCGTTCCTCCTTCGGCTTCACGATGGTCATCGCCACGAGCGTCGCGATCGCGAGCCCGGCGAGGAGCACCGACGCGGAATACGCGGCGGTGATGTCGAAGTTCTCGTAGGACGCCTGCACGTACTGCGTCAAGCACCTGCGTGCGGCCGGCGATGCCGCCGGAGACGATGCTCACGGCGCCGAACTCGCCGAGGCACCGCGCCGTTGTCAGAACGACGCCGTAGGCGATGGCCCAGCGGATCGCCGGGATCGTGATCTTGCGGAACGTCGTGAATGCGGACGCGCCGAGCGTCGCCGCCGCTTCCTCCTGCTCGATCCCGACCTCGCGCAGCACCGGCACGACCTCGCGGACGACGAACGGCAGCGAGACGAACAGCATCGCCAGGAGCATCGCGGGATATGCGAAGAGCATCTGGATCCCGTGCGCCGTCAGCCAGCCGCCGAACCACCCGTCGCGTGCGTACAACAGGTACAGCGCGAGGCCGACCACGACGGGCGAGAGTGCGAGCGGCAGGTCGACGATCGCGTTGACGAGCCCGCTACCCGGCATCCGGTAGCGGACGATCGCGATCGCGCACGCGATTCCGAAGACCGTGTTGAGCGGGACCGCGACGAGCGCGAGCTCGAGCGTCAGCTTCAGCGCGTGCACGGCGATCGGGTTCGAGATCGCCGCCCAGAACGGGCCGAGCCCGTGCTCGAACGCGCGGTAGAAGATCAGCGCGACCGGCGCGACGAGGATGACCGCGACGTAGCCGAGCGCCGAGAAGCGAACGAGGTACTTACCGATCATGGCGTGTGAACCAGCGGCGGAGGGCGCCGATCGCGAGCAGGATTCCGAGTGAGATGACGAGCAGGAGCAGGGCCAGCGCGGCGGCGCCCGTCGGGTCGTCGCTGGAGACGTGCTGGAAGATGTAGACCGACGCGACCTCGGTCTTGAAGGGGATGTTCCCGGCGATCAGCACGACCGCGCCGAACTCGCCGAGCGCGCGCGCGAACGCGAGTGCGACGCCCGAGAGGAGCGCGGGGAAGAGGTTCGGAAAGACGATCCGCCGGAAGGTCGTGAACCGTCCGGCGCCGAGCGACGCCGCTGCCTCCTCCATTTCCCGGTCGAGCTCGAGCAGCACCGGCTGCACGGTGCGCACGACGAACGGCAGCGTCACGAACAGCAGCGACGTCAGCACTCCCGCCCGCGTGTACGCGATGTTCACGCCGATGCCGCCGGTCGGCCCGTACAGCGCGAGCAGCGTCAGGCCGGCGACGATCGTCGGCAGCGCAAACGGCAGGTCGATGATCGAGTTGAGGAGGCTCTTGCCGGGGAAGTCGTCACGCACGAGGGTCCACGCGAGCAGCGTGCCGAAGACGGCGTTGATCACGACGACGAGCCCGGCGAGCGCGAGCGTGAGCTCGAGCGCCGCCCTCGCCTCGGGATTCCAGGCGACCTGCCAGAAGTGACGCCAGCCGCCGTCCGTCGCCTTCACGACGACGGCGGCGAGTGGAATGAGGACGATGAGGCTGAGGTACGCGAGCGCGAGCCCGCTGGTCAGCGTGGGAGCGCCGAGGGCGCGACGCCGCGCCCTCGGCATCCGTGTTGCGAGGTCAACCAGTGGAGACTCCCAGTCCCTGTTCGATCTTCGCGATGATCCCGTTGGTCGGATCGAAGAACTGCGTTGTCACCTTGTCCCAGCCGCCGACGTAGCCGATCTTGAACAGCTGCTTCGGGAACGGGAAGGCCGGGTGGGCGCCGCTCGAGAACTTCTTCTCGACGCTGGTTACGACAGAGCGGAAGCCGTTTTGGGCCCAGATGGTCTGCGCCGCCGGCGTGTACAGCCAGTTGACGAACTGCTGCGCGGCCGCCTTGTTCGAGCCGTTCACTGCGGCGAGCGGCGTCTCGATCTGGATCGTCGCCTTCGGGATGAGGTAGTAGACGGGCTTGCCCTGCGACTGCGCGAGCTTCGCGTCGCTCTCGTAGTCGAGCAGCACGTCGCCCTTGCCGGACAGGAACGTGTTGAGCGCGTTACGTGCGCTCGTGTCCTGCGAGACATTGTTGTGGAACAGCTGCGTCAGATACGCCTGTGCCTGCTTCGGCGTCTTGCCTGCACGGAGCTGTGCACCGTAGGCCGCCATGATGTCCCAGCGGGCGCCGGTGGAGCTGAACGGGTTCGGGAAGACGACCTGCACGCCAGGCTTGACCAGGTCGCTCCAGGTGCGGATGTGCTTCGGGTTGCCGTTCCTGAGAATGAAGACGACGACGGACTTGGTGACGATTCCGTGGTAGGCGTTGTTGTCCCAGGTCTTGTCGACGAGCCCGGCCTGCACGAGCCGGTCGACGTCCGGCGTGGCGGAGAGGTTGACCACATCGGCCGGAAGGCCGGCCGCAACCGCCTTGCTCTGGACATCGGATGCCGCGAACGAGCTTGTGAACTTGATGCCCTGGCCTTGCGGCGTCGCCTGGTAGGCGGTGAAGAGCTTCGGGAAGACGGCCGTCGGGATCGAGTACCCGACGACGCTCAGGGTGGTGTCCGACTTCTTCACGTGGCCGGCGAACGCCGCCGGCACGGCCGCGAACGCGACAAGAGCGAACAGGACAAGCAGGCTTCGGCGACGCATGTGGCTCCTTCTCGGTATTGCCTACAGGACTTATCGAGATTTGAAGTATTGATGACAGGCATAAGCCATGTCAATCTCGAACCGTCTAGTCGGCGGGCGGCCGGCGCAGCCGCTTCGTCTGGCCGCGGCGCTTCTTCTCGTCCAGCCGGCGCTCACGCGCGGCCTTCGTCGGCGCCGTCGGCACCCGCCGCCGCTCGACCCGGAGCGCGTCACGGAGCTGCGCGACCAGCCGCTCCACCGCCAGCTCCCGGTTGCGCAGCTGGCTCCGCTCGTCCTGCGCCGTGGCCCGGAGCACCGGCCCGGCCTTCGCCACCACCCGCCGCTTCTGTACCGGCGTCAGCGCGCTCGAGGCCTCGACGTCGAAGACGGCGACGACGCGGCTCTCGGACTTCTGGGCGTGCTGGCCGCCCGGCCCGCTGGAGCGGGAGGTCTGGAGCTCGATCTCGCCGGTGGGGAGCGCGACCGAGCGGGTGACACGAATAGACTCGCCGGGCATGGCCGCGATTCTGCTCGACGTGGACGGTGTCCTGCACGTCTCGGGCGAGCCGATCCCCGGGGCGGCAGAGGCGGTGAGGCGGCTGCGGGCCGACGGACACCGGCTTCGCTTCGTGACCAACACCACCGTCCGCTCGCGCCAGCAGCTCGCGGAGGACATGCGCGGCTTCGGGATCGAGCTCGAGGACGAGGAGGTGCAGACGACCGCGGACGCCGCGGTCCGGGCGCTGCACGGGAAGCGCGTCCTCGCGCTCGTCATGCACGCGATCGTCGGCGACCTGGACGGGATCGACCTCGTGGGCGAGGGCGCGGACGCGGTGCTGCTCGGCGGCGCGGACGAGACGCCGGAGACGAATCTCGTCTTCTCCTACATGAACCTTGCGCGCGCGTTCGCCGAGCTGGAGGCGGGCGCCGAGCTGTACTGCCTCCATCGCAACCGCTGGTGGCAGACGAAGCGCGGCCCGCTGCTCGACGGGGGCATGTTCGTGGCCGGGCTCGAGTACGCGGCGCAGACGGAGGCGCATCTGCTCGGCAAGCCGAGTCCCGCGTTCTTCGCGGCCGCCTGCGAGGCGCTGGACGCCGAGCCGAAGATGACCTGGATGGTCGGCGACGATCTCGAGAGCGACGTCGTCGGGGCGCAGGGCGTCGGCCTGCGAACGGTCCTCGTCCGCACGGGCAAGTTCCGCCCCGACCTGGTGGAAGCGTCGACGAACCAGCCGGACGGGATCGTCTCCTCGCTCGGCGCCCTGCCGGAATGGCTGGAGGAGCATCTGTGATCCGTGTCGGTACCGACCTGATCGAGATCGGGCGGGTGCGCCGGTCGCTCGAGCGCTACGAGAGCTTCCGCGACCGGTGCTTCACGCCGGCCGAGCAGGCGTACTGCGACTCGCGGAAGAACCCGGCGGAGAGCTACGCGGGCAGGTTCGCCGGCAAGGAGGCCGTCGGGAAGGCGCTCGGCTTCGGCGTCGCACGGGCCTTCGCCTGGAAGGACATCGAGATCGTCGGGCGGCCGAAGCCCTCGGTCCGGCTGTCCGGCCGGGTCGCTGCCTGGGCGGAGCGGGTCGGCGCGGGCGAGATCGACCTCTCGATGACGCACTCGCGCGAGCTCGCGCAGGCCGTCGCAGTCGCGACCGATGAGTGACTTCCAGTCGCTCTACAGCGCGGACGAGATGCGCGCGGCCGAGGCCCGTTACCCCGGCTATCCGGGCACGGTGCCGGAGCTGATGGACCGTGCCGGCGGCGCGGCCGCCGAGACGGCGCTCGAGCTGTTCCCGGACGCACGGCGCTGGACGGTGGTCTGCGGCGGCGGCTCGAACGGCGGCGACGGCCGGGTGATGGCGGCGCATCTCGAGCGCGCCGGCCGCGAGACCCTCATCGTCGACGCGAAGGCCGGCGAGACGGAGCTCGGCGAGCCCGACGTGATCGTGGACGCGCTCTTCGGCACGGGATTCAGCGGCGAGCCGCGGGCCGACGCGGCCGCGCTGATCGAGCGGATCAGCACGAGCGGCGCCCACGTGTTCGCGATCGACCTGCCCTCCGGGGTGGACGCCTCGACCGGCGAGGTCGCCGGAGCGGCCGTGCGCGCCGACGCGACGGTCACGTTCCACGGGCGCAAGGTCGGGCTCGAGATCGCGCCAGGCCGCTTCCACGCCGGTGTCGTCCGCGTGGCCGACATCGGCCTCGATCCGGCGGAGACGGAGGTCCGTCTCGTCGGGATCGAGCTGCTTCGCTCGGTGCCTCGCAAGGGCGCCGCGGACAACAAGTACACGGCCGGGAACGTCCTAGTCGTCGGTGGCTCACGCGGTCTCACCGGCGCGCCGTGCCTGGCGGCGATGGCGGCCTTGCGCGCGGACGCGGGGTACGTGACCGTCGCCGCGCCAGAGTCGACGCTCCCCGTGCTCGAGCAGCGGCTGCTCGAGGCGGTGAAGCGTCCGCTGCCCGACGAGAACGGCATGGTCACCGAGGCTGCCGCGGGCGAGGTGCTGGAGCTGGCCGGGAAGGCGTCCGCGCTGGCGCTCGGCCCCGGGCTCGGCCGAGGGCCGGGACCACAGGGGCTGGTGCGGCGGGTGCTCGCCGAGGCGGCCGTGCCTGCCGTGGTCGACGCCGACGCGCTGTTCGAGCTCGAGCCGGCGGAATGGCCGGCGCCGCGCGTGCTCACCCCGCACGAAGGCGAGCTCGGCCGCCTGCTCGGACGCCCGTCGCAGGAGATCGCGGCGCATCGGCTCGCCGCCGTGCGCGAGGCCGCCGACCGCTTCCGCTGCGTCGTGCTGCTGAAGGGCGCGGACACGCTCGTCGCGTCCCCGGGTGGCGGCGTGCTCGTCTCGTCGCTGGGACTGCCGACGCTCGCCACCGCCGGTAGCGGCGACGTCCTCACCGGGGTGATCGCCGCGTTCCTGGCCAAGGGGATGGAGCCGCAGCTCGCGGCGGCGGCGGGCGCCGCGGCGCATCAGCGTGCGTCGGTCGAGGCGCCGCAGCGGGCAGGCCTGATCGCGAGCGACCTGATCGAAGCCCTTCCCCTGGTGCTGGGGTAGAGCCACGTCGTGCACCGCTCCGAGCTCACCGTCGACCTCGGCGCCCTGCGCCGGAACGTCCAGCGGCTGCTCCACGTCCTCGACGGGGCCGAGCTGTGGGCCGTGGTCAAGGCGGACGCGTACGGTCACGGCGCGGTCGACGTCGCGGGAGCGGCGCTCGGCGCCGGCGCATCCGTGCTCTGCGTCGCGACCGTGCCCGAGGCGCTCCAACTGCGCGACGAGTTCCGGACGCAGCGCATCCTCGTCATGGGGCCGGCCGGCAGCAACCGCGAGGTCGCCGTGGCGCGGGACGCGAGGCTCGAGCTGGTCATCGGCTCCGGCGAGATCCCGCAGGGCGTCCGCGTGCACCTCAAGCTGGACACCGGGATGGGCCGCTGGGGACTCGCCGAGCTGCCGACTCCGCCGGCCGAGGTGGTCGGCCTGATGAGCCATCTCGCCGCGGCCGACACCGACTCGGCCTTCACCGAGTGGCAGATCGACCGCTTCCGCGTCGCCACCGAGCCGTGGTCGGCGCTCACGCGCCATCTGGCCAACAGCGCGCGGTGCGCTCCGCTACCCGGCCTCGCGCTTCGACGCGGCCCGCTGCGGGGTCGCCCTGTACGGCCTGTCGCCGTTCGGCACCGACCCGGCCGACGACGGGCTCGAGCCCGTGCTCGCCTGGACGAGCCACGTCGCCGAGGCGAGGCTGCTCCGTGCCGGCCAGAGCACCGGCTACGGCCGCCGCTTCGTCGCCGACAGCGACACGTGGATCGGGATCGTGCCGGTCGGGTACGCCGACGGCTTCCGCCGCGACCTGACCGGGACGCAGGTCCGCGTGGCCGGCGAGCTTCGTCCGGTTGTGGGCACGGTGTCGATGGACGCAATCGCCGTGCGGCTCGACCGCGAGCTGCCGCCGGGGACGCCGGTCGTGCTGCTGGGGCGAGGCGTCTTGGCCGAGGACCATGCCAGAGTCGCCGGTACCATTAACTACGAACTGGTCTGCGGCATCAACAGTGAACCCACCCGAGCCCGCCGTGTCGTCGTCGACGCCTGACCGGTTCGCCAGGACGGCCGACCTGCTCGCGGCCCGTCAGGACGAGCGGGCGGCGGAGCTTGCCGACCGCGTGCAGCGCTTCGTGCTCCCGCACGGCGACGAGCGTGCGCTCGACGTCGGCACCGGAGCCGGGGCGCTCGCGCTGGCGCTGGCGCCGATCGTGCGCGAGGTGGTCGGCGTCGATCGCGTGCCCGAGCTGCTGGCTCACGCCCGCGAGCGGGCCGTGAACCTGCCGAGCGTGACCTTCGTCGAGGCCGACGCGACGGCGCTTCCGTTCGACGACTTCTCCTTCGACCTCACCGGCACGATCCGGACGCTTCATCACGCGGCGCATCCGGAGATGGTCGTCTCCGAGATGACGCGCGTGACCCGGCTCGGCGGCCGGCTCCTCGTCGTCGACCAGCTCGCGCCGATCGATCCCCTGGAGGCGATGGAGCTCGACCGCTTCGAGCGTGCGCGCGACGCGTCGCACACGCGGCTCCTGTCAGACGCCGACCTGCGGCAGCTGTTCGAGGCGAACCGGCTGGTGCTGATCCGCGAGCGGCGCGACCTCGACCGGCGCGACCTCGAGTCCTATCTCGACCTCGCCGGCTGCGAGGCCGAGGAGCGCGAGCTGGCGCGCACGCTCGCGCCGCAGGGCGGCGGCCAGTCCGACGCCGTGCTCGGCTGGTACCTGCTGGAGCGCCGCTGATGCGGTCTCGCGCTCTGTTCACGCTTGCCGCGCTGGCCGGTGCGGTTCTCGTCCTGCTGCCGCTCGGCGGCGGCGCTCACGCGGCGACGAGCTCCGGCGCCAACGGAGACCTCGTGTTCGCGCGGGGCGGGACGACCATCTACCGGATCACCAGCGGCAGCGGGACGATTCCCGTCGCGACCGGCGTCGATCCGTCGTGGTCGCCCGACGGGACGAAGCTTGCGTTCGCGGCGAACAACAGCGGTACCGGCGCGATCGACGTGTGCACCGACCTCTCGAACTGCGCCGGAGTCGGCGTGACCACTCAGGTCGGCTCGGCCGCCGGCACCGAGCCGGTCTGGTCGCCTGACGGCACGAAGATCGCGTACGTCACGAGCCTCGGCGTGATCCACGTCGTCACCTACCCGGGCGGATTGGACTCGACCGTGACCTCCGGCGTCGATCCGAGCTGGGACCCGGCGGACGCCACGAAGATCGCGTTCTCCACCGGCAGCCAGATCTATACGTGCACGGCCGCCACCTGTTCGCCCGGAAGCGCGCTCGTCGCCGGCACGCGGCCGGCATGGTCGCCCGACGGGACGGACATCGCATACGAATCCGGTGGCGGCATCTCCGTCATTCCTGCCGGCGGCGGCACGGCAAACGTCGTGACGGCGACGGGCACGGCGCCGAGCTGGTCCCCCAGGCGAACAAGCTCGCGTACGCGGACGGAGGGCAGATCGGCGTCGTCCAGGGCTCGGGATCGTCGTGGTCCGCGCCGTCGTTCGTCGACGCCGGACCGGGCGATGCGACGCCGGACTGGCAGACGGTGGCGCCGACCGCGGTCGCGCCGCCCGTCATCTTCGGCACCGCGCAGTCGGGCCAGCTGCTCTCCACCGACAACGGAACCTGGCAGGGGGCGAACCCCGGGCAGTTCGCGTACACGTACTCGTGGACGCGCGACTGCACCACGCAGGTCGGGACGAGCTCGACATATGCGGTCAGCTCCGCCGACGTGGGCCACACCATCTGCGTCGTCGTCACCGCGGCGAACGCGGCGGGATCGACGGTCTCCACAGCGTCGAATCCGACCGCCGTCGTCACCACCGGCGTGCTGACGGCGCCGGTGAACCAGGTCTATCCGGCGATCACGCTGCCGTTCGGCTCGGCGTCGCCGAACGTCGGCGACTTTCTCTCCACAACCAACGGTACGTGGACGGGCTCGTTCCCGATGACGTTCACCTATCAGTGGAAGAAATGCGACTCGCCGGCGGGAGCCTGCTACCGGATCATCGGTGCGACGCGCAGCACGTTCACGGTGACGCCGGATCTGTACGGGATGGCGATCCGCGTCGAGGTGACGGCGACGAACTCCGTCGGGTCGGTCGCTCAGAACTCGGCGGCGACGAACGACGTCGGCGCGATCAAGCCGTTCCTGCGGGTGACGCCGCAGATCACCGGCACCGTCATGGTCGGCCAGACGCTGGCGCTCACACCCGGCACGTGGGACGGCTCGCTGCCGCTGACGTACACGTACTCGTGGCGTCGCTGCAATCCGCCCGGGGACCTTTCGAGCTGTGTCCAGATCCCCGGCGCGACGAACGCCACGTACATCCCGGTCGTCGCCGACATCGGCTCGACCCTCCGCGTCTGGATCACCGGGACGAATCCGGCCGGCTCCGACCAGGGGACGACCAACCACACGTTCCCGGTGGTGGACAAGCCGCACTTTGCGCCGACCAGCTCCGACTCGCCGCTGATCGTCGGCACGCTCGAGGTCGCAGGCGTGCTCACGGCGAGCATCGGCTCCTTCACCGGAGACCTGCCGATCGCGACGACGCAGCAGTGGCAGCGCTGCGACGCGACCGGCGGCGCGTGCAAGGACATCAAGGGCGCGACGAAGCAGATCTACCACCCCGACCAGCACGGATGTCGGCTCGACGCTGCGTCTCGTCGTCACCGCGACGAACCTCTACGGCAAGGCCATCTCCATCTCCGACGTGACCGAGCCGGTCATCCCGCGGCTGCCGCACATCAAGGGCAAGACGATCATCGGCACGGGCAAGGCCGACTACCTGATCGGCACGCTGCACGACGACGTGATCAAGGGCCTCGGCGGCAACGACACGATCAACGGCGACGGCGGCTACGACACCATCTACGGCGGCCCCGGCAACGACGTGATCAACGTCGCAGGCCCCGGCACGAGCCATGTCTACGGCGGGCCCGGCTCCGACACGATCTACGCCGCGAACGGGGAGAAGGACTACATCGACTGCGGACCCGGACAGGACCGCGCGGTGATCGACCCGTTCGACGTCGTGCACAACTGCGAGGTCGTGCAGGTCGGCAGCAGCTCCGGCAACTGATTTGCTTTGCGCAAGTGGCGGAATCCGCGTCGCGCGGATTCCGCCACGCGCGAAGATCCCTGAAGCCGGCCGCATTCGCGGCCGGGCGATGTTGTTGCGCAGGCGGCTGAATCCGCGTTGCGCGGATTCCGCCATGCGCGAAGATCCCTGAAGCCGGCCGCATTCGCGGCCGGGCGATGTTGTTGCGCAGGCGGCTGAATCCGCGTTGCGCGGGTTCCGCCACGCGCGAAGATCCCTGAAGCCGGCCGCATTCGCGGCCGGGCGATGTTGTTGCGCAGGCGGCTGAATCCGCGGCCGGGGGATGCCCGAGCGGGGCTAGCCGGTCTCGTCGAGGTGCGCGAACGCGTCGCGCAGTTGCGCGCGCTCGGTCTCGAGCTCGGTGAACGCGAGCATCAGCCGGCGCTCTCCCTCGGCCGTGAGGCGCAGGTGCGCGACGCGCGCGTCCCGTTCCGACTGCGTCCGCTCGATCAGCCCGGCCTCCTCGGCGCGGCGCACGAGCTCGGTGACCGTGCTCTGCGCGAGCTGCAGTCGCTCCGACAGCTGCGTGACCGTGGACTGCTCGTCGCCGCCCGGGAGCGCCCTTGATCATCAGCAGGAGCAGGTGCCGCTGCGGCGTCAGGCCGGACTGACGGGCGACCCGCTCGCTTCGGCGCAGGAACTGGCGCAGCGCGGCGCGAAACTCGGCGACCGCGATCACGTCGGTCGACGTCGGGCGCCGATCGCCTGCCGCGATTCGTTCACGATACGATTCTAGTACGCCGCCGACGGACGGGCAAGCGCACGTGCGATGACGTTCGGGATCAGCGCCTGCAATCCGCCCGCCGGCGCGTAGAACCACGGCACCGTCGTCTCTCCGCGCCCGTGCTCGAGCGAGGCGAGCACGTGGGCCGCGATCTTCTCCGGTCCGACGACGATTCGCCGTACGAGCGCGGGCAACCGCCCCTGCGGGAAGCCCTCCGTCTCGACGAAGCCCGGCTTCACCGTGTGGACGCGGATGCCGCGGCTGCGCAGCTGGACGGCGACCGAGCGCGAGAACGCGAGCTGCGCGAGCTTCGAGGCGGAGTACGGGCCGGACGGCGGAAACGTGACGCTCCCCGAGACGGAGACGATGTTCACGAGATCGGACGGCGCCGCGGCCTCGAGACCGGGAAGAAACGCACGCAGGCACCAGACGCTGCCGAGATAGTTCGTCCGCATCACCTGCTCGATCCGATCGGGATCCCCGTCCACGAACGTCGCGCGTCCCGGGATGCCGGCGTTGTTCACGAGCAGGTGGATCTTCGGATGACGCTCGAGCACGCGTGCGGCGACGGCGTCGACGGCGGCGCGGTCGGAGACGTCGCAGAGCTCGAACTCGCCGCCGATCTCCTCGGCGAGCGGGCGGAGCCGCTCCTCGCGGCGCGCGACCAGCACGCAGCGCCAGCCGCGGCCGGCCAGCCCGCGCGCGAGCTCGGCGCCGATCCCCGAGGAGGCGCCGGTGACGACCGCGACGCGCTGCCCGCTCACTTGCAGGAAGAGACGACGCGCCGGGCCGAGCCGGTCTTGCCGGACTTGTCCACCGCGACCGCGGTCAGCGCGTGCTTGCCGTGCTTCGCCGCGCCCGAGCCGTTCCACGTCGCGGCGAAGAGCCCGGCCACGCCCGTCTTCGCGGTCGCGACCGTGCGGCCGTCGACCATGAAGCGCACCGACTTCACGGCGCTCGTCGAGCTGGCGACGACGACGAGACGCTGCGACTTGACCACGCACGCCTTCGTCTCGGGGACGAGCCAGTTGACCGCGACGCGGCTGACGACGCGCAGATGCGTCGCGGCGAAGCGCGTGTTCGGCATGATCGCCGTCCCGGTCGTGTCGACGTTCTTCGCCTCCTCGAAGTCGGACGACTCGAGCCGCAGCGCCATCGTGCCCGTCTTCAGCACCGGCGCAGTCGCCGGCAGCGGGAAGACGGCGATGCCGGTGACCGGGTCGTACGAGGCGGCGCCGACGAGGACGCCCTTGTAGCCGATGGTCAGCGACAGCGGGTCGACGCCGGACTGCGAGTCGAGCGAGCGCACGACGATCGTCGGCCGGCCGGATGCGACCTGCGTGGTCAGCAGCTGCACGGTCGGCGGCGTGACGTCGTTCACCCAGGAGCGGAGGATGTACGGGCCGGCGAGCCGCGCCCCGGTGAAGCGGTCGACGCCGGAGTCGACCGAGACGTAGAAGGTCTGCTGGCGCGGGAACGAGGCTCCGGCGGCGCCGATCGGATCGAGGTAGTCGTACGTCAGCCCGTTGACGTCGACCGGCGTGCCGGCGTAGCCCTGCACGGTGTTCTCGTCCAGGGCGCCCGAGGTAGAACGGGTCGATCTGCACGCCCGGGATCTCCGCCGACGACCGAGACGCCGGCGTTCGCCGCGGGTCCGTTCAGCGTCGTGACGTAGACCTTCTCGGCGCCGTCCTCGAACATCGGCGGCGAGTCCGGCGCGTTCCCGAACGGAGCAGTCGGATAGCGGTAGGTGCTCGACGCGGCTCGACGCCGGTGCGCGTGTCGCCGACCTGGAACTTCTTCAGCGGCAGCACGGTGTCCTGGGCGAGCGCGGGCTTGTCGACGAGGAAGAAGTACGGGACGCGGCGCGTGACCGCGCCCTGGTGGAGGACGACGAAGCCGTAGTTCTCGCCCTGGACCGCGTCGCCGGACGGCCTGCGCCACGACCGAGAGGTCGGCCTCGCCGCCGGGCGGGATGTCGATCGTGCCGGGGATGTTCGAGCGAGGCGCCGGCGGTCGCGGCCTGCGACTGGAGCCCGACCGACCACGTGCCCGCGCCGCCGCCGGCGTCCTGGAGCCGGACGAGCAGCGCACTGCTGGACGCTCCGCGCGAGGACGTTCACGTCGGGGAACGAGAGCGAGACCGGGTCGGTGAAGATGCGCGGGTCGGTCGCGGCCGGGAGCGCCACGAGCCCGCCGCCCTCCAGCGTGACCGGCGCCTCCTGCGTCCGCGCCGTGTCGGCCCAGGCCGGGCCGGCGGTGGACACGAGCGCCGACTTCACCTCCGCCGGCGTCCAGCCGGGATGGAGCTGCAGCAGCAGCGCGGCCGAGCGCCGCCACGTGCGGCGTCGCCATCGAGGTCCCGTCGAAGACGGCGAACCGCGACGCGTTCGTGTTCGGCAGCGTCGACGAGAGGATCTGGCCGCCCGGCGCGGAGATGTCGGGCTTCAGGTCGTGGCCGAAGGCCGTCGGGCCGGCCGACGAGAAGCTGGTGATGACGCCGCTGCGGCCGGTCTCGAGCTCGAGCGGGTCGTGGCCGACGCGGATCGGTCGTCTGGCCGCCCGTCGCGGCCATGGACGCGCGCAGGTGGTCGCCGTCGAGATTCGCGATCATGCCGGCCGGGAGCTGCAGCTGGATCGGGATCGCGTTCGCCTCGCCCTGCGCGGTTGTCCGAGAGGATCGATCCCGACCGCGCCGGCGGCCTTCGCCTGCGCCGCCTTCGTCACGAACGGGCAGAGGCCGCGCAGCGCGAGCGCGATCTTCCCGTCGAGCGAGTGCGCGGGCAGCGTGCCCTGCGTCGAGGTCGAGATCGGCTCGCGGCGCCGCAGAGGTGGCGCTCGACCGGCTTGCCGTCGGTGCCGACGATCGAGCCGACGTCGACGAGCGTCTGGTTCTGCGAGCCCCAGGCGGCCGGCGCGGGCGCCCCGCCGGCGCCGCTGGAACGGGATTCCCTGGAGGATGCGCGGGCGCGCCCGGGGCGGTCACGTCGAGCGCCGGCGCGAACACGTGGGTGTTCGAGACGGCGGCGACGGAGATCGCGTCAGGAGCGGTTCCGGGCGAGCCCGCCGAGCCGGTGCCGAAGTCGTCGCGGTCGTTGCCGGCCGCGATCACGGGCACGACGCCCGCGGCGGCGACGTTGTGGACCGCCTCGATCAGCGCGTCGTTCGCCGGCTCGATCTGCGGGCCGCCGCCGGAGAAGTTGATCACGTCCATGCCGTCGGCGACCGCCGCCTCGAAGGCGGCGATGATCTCCGGCGTGTTCGCGACGTGGCCGACCGGCGTCGGCACGGTGAAGACGCGGTAGTTGCCGAGCCACGCCTTCGGCGCGACGCCGCTGAGCCCGGTCACCTCGGGGTGGTCCGCCCCGGCCGGGGCCGTCGTGCCGGAGTCGCCGGCGGCGATCCCGGCGACGTGCGTGCCGTGGAAGGACGAGTCGGGATCGAGCGGCAGCTGTCCCGGCTTGCCCGGAGTTCGGGCCGGGGAAGACCTTCGCGACGATCACCTTCGGCGTCGTGTACTTCGTGTCGCCCTTCGGGAAGCCGGCCGGGTACGAGAAGCCCGCGGGTTGAAGAACGGGTTCGTCTGGTCGATGCCGTCGTCGACGACGCCGATCTTCATCCCGGTGCCGTCCGCGCCGGTCGCTCTGCTGCGAGCACGTCGGCGCCGATCACCCCGGTCGAGGTGTCGTCGGCCATCGTGTACTGGACGCTCGGGTAGACGTGGGTCACGTAGGGCTGGCGGACGAGCTTCGGCAGGAACTTCGCGGGCAGCGTCAGCGGTCAGCCGCGTCGAGGAGGATCCGGAAGCGGCGGCCGACCGCGCCTGCGGGATCGCCTGCCGCAGCTCGGACGATCGCGCGTGCCTGCGCCTCGTGCGACGCGCTGCAGGTACGCCTGCGAGGCCGCGCTATGGACCAGGAGCCTGCGGTGCCCGCCCACGGAGTAGAGCCCGCGGCCGGACGTGCGCCGCGAGCGGCGGCAGCGGCAGGTCGGCGATCACGCGCACGCGACCGTGGGCTCCGCCCAGGTCGAGCGGGATCGTCCCCACGCGGATGCGCGGCGTCGAGAGGAGGCCGAGATTGCGTTGCACCGGCACGAGCGCGGCTGCAGGCAGGTAGAACGCCGAGGAGTGCCGCGCAGCAGTGCCAGGAGCGGGATAGCGCGACGCAACGCCGACAAACGTAGCGGACATCTGCGACCTTCGGGGTAGGATCGCTCGAATGGGTGGCGGCGGGGTCTTCGACGGCAAGCGCGCGCTCGTCCTCGGCGTCGCGAACAAGCGCTCGATCGCCTGGGCGATCGCGCAGCAGCTGGCCGACGGCGGCGCCCGGCTCGCCTTCACGTATCAGGGCGAGCGCATCGAGAAGAGCGTCCGCGACCTGGCCGCGACCGTCGACACGGCGCTCGTCACCGAGTGCGACGTCCGTTCCGACGACGACGTGGCCCGCGTCTTCGCCGAGGTCGGCGAGGCGTTCGGCGGCGAGCTCGACATCCTCGTCCACTCGGTCGCGTTCGCCGCCGCGGAGGATCTCGAGGGTCGCTTCACCGACACGCCGCGCGAGCGGTTCTGGCTCGCGGTCGACGTCAGCGCGTACTCGCTCGTCGCGTGTGCGCGCGCGGCCGAGCCGCTGATGGAGAAGGCCGGCGGCGGCTCGATCGTGACGATGACCTATCTCGGCGGCGAGCGCGCGGTGCCGCACTACAACGTGATGGGCGTGGCGAAGGCGACGCTCGACGCGTCCGTGAAGTACCTCGCGTGGGATCTCGGCGAGAAGAACATCCGCGTCAACGCCGATCTCCGCCGGCCCGGTGCGCACGCTCGCCGCGCGGTCGATCGCCGGCTTCCCGACGATGGAGGCCATCGTCGAGGAGCGCTCGCCGCTGCACCGCCACGTGGACGCGGACGACGTCGGCGCGGCCGCCGCGTACCTGCTCGGCGACGGCGCGAAGAACGTGACCGGGACGACGCTGTACGTGGACAGCGGCTACCACGCGATGGGGATGTAATGACGGACGAGAAGCCTCAGGAGGAGACGCCCGCCGCGAAGGCGGACCACGAGCCGCCCGCCGCGGCCGAGATCTCCGCCACGTGGACCGGCGGTGCGACGCCGATCGCCTACACCGCGCGCGCGAGCTGGCTGGTGCTGCGCAAGGCCGAGAAGCCGGCTGCCGAGATCTTCTCCGTCTCGTACGTCGCTGACGGCGACGACGCGAGCCGGCCGGTGATGTTCGTCTTCAACGGCGGTCCCGGTGCGTCGTCGGCCTATCTGCACCTCGGCGTCGTCGGCCCGCAGCGGGTTGCCTTTCCGGCGGACGGCACGATCCCCGAGTTGCCGCCGCGACTCGTGCAGAACGAGGCGTCCTGGCTCGCGTTCGCCGACCTCGTGTTCGTCGATCCGGTGGGAACGGGCTTCAGCCGGATCATCGACAAGGACGCGAAGGACGGCGACGCCGAAGGACGAGAAGAAGAAGGACGCCGCCGACCCGCAGGAGTACTTCGGCCAGAAGCGCGACCTCGAGTCGCTGTGCGAGTTCATGAGCCGCTGGCTGTCGAGCAACGGCCGCTGGGGATCGCCCATCTTCATCGCCGGCGAGAGCTACGGCGGGTACCGCGTGGGACGGCTGGTGCGGATGCTCCAGGAGAGCACCGGGATCGGGCTGAACGGCGCGATTCTGATCTCGCCCGCGCTGGAGATCTCGACGTTGAGCCCGAGCGACTACGACGTGCTCCCGTGGGTGGACGCGCTGCCGACGATGGCCGCCGCTGCCGCGCACCACGGACGCTCCCGCGTGTTCGCGCAGGGCACTCCGCTCGACGATGTGCTGGCCGAGGCCGAGCGGTTTGCCACCGGCGGATACGCGAGCTTCCTCACCCGCGGTGCCTCGATGCCGCAGGCGGAGCGCGACGGCATCCTCACCGGGCTGGCCGACCTGATCGGGTTGCCGGTCGATCTCGTCACGCGCGCCGAGGGGCGGATCGGCATCCGCACGTTCTCGCGCGAGCTGCTGCGCGACGAGCGGAAGGTGCTCGGTCTCTACGACACGACGATCACCGGCAGCGATCCGTTCCCCGACCGCGAGTCGTTCGCCGGGCCCGATCCGACGCTCTCGGGGATCGGCTCCGCGTACACGATGGCGGTCAACCGGCAGCTCCGCTCCGAGATCGGCGTCGAGACGGATCGCGAGTACGTGCTCCTGAGCTACGAGGTGAACCGGGCCTGGAAGGAGGACACCGAGTCGCACTTCTTCGCGCTGCCGCTGGGAGCGACCGACGACTTCCGCTACGGCATGTCGCTGAATCCGCACATGAAGGCGTTCATCACGCACGGACGGTACGACCTCGTCACGCCGTACTACGCGAGCGACCGGCTGCGGAACCTGATGCGCCTCGATCCGGAGATGGCCAACCGCCTGACGGTGCGGCACTTCGGCGGCGGACACATGTTCTACGCGTGGGAAGCGAGTCGCCGCGACTTCACGGAGGCGATCGCAGCGTTTGTCGCGAGCGCGACCGGCGGCTCCTGAGTCAGAGCGTCTTCGCCGCCGCCAGGATCGCGTCGAGGTCGGGGAGCTCCGCGGGCTCGTAGCGCCACGCGGCGCGCACGACGCCGTCGCGGTCGATCAGGAAGGCCGACCGCTCCGAGACGTTCTTCAGGCCGCGGTAGTCGAACGCGACGCCGAAGCCGTACGTCGCCTCACCGTTCCAGTCGGACAGCAGCGGGAAGTCGAGGTCGAGCGCCTGCATCCACGCGGCGTGTGTGTACGGCGAGTCGCGCGAGATCGGATACGGCTGCACGCCGGCGGCGCCGAGCTCCTCTCTCCTGTCACGCAGGAGCTCCAGCTCGTTCGTTCAGGTCGACGACCAGTCGAACAGATAGAAGAGCAGCAGGATCGGCCCGTCGGCGACGAGCTCCGCGAGCGTGGCGTTCTCCCGGGGCGTCGTCCAGACGCGAGCCTCCGGGATCCGGTCTCCGACGGCCAGCACCCCGCGAGACTACTCGACCGGAGCGGCCGCGACCTCGGTCACGTCGGCGATGTCGCGCACGACCTCGGCGATGTCGCGGTTGGCGTTGAACACGCGCAGCTGCCGGTCGGCGCCGTTGCCGCGGTCGAGGATCGTCTCGATCCCGGCAAGCTCCGACTCGGAGCCGAGCTCGCGTGCGTGCGGCGCGATCGTCTTCAGCGTGCGCCGGATCAGCTGGGAGACCGGCTGGCGGTTGCGCTTCCCCGTCAGCAGGTCCATCACCGGCGCGTCCAGCCCGTAGCGCGCGGCCAGCCACTTGTTCTCGGTGGTGAGGATCCGGTGGAACGACTGGATCTCGTCGCCCGCGTCGAACCGCTCGCTGTAGTGCTTCACCAGCGCCTGGCAGTACGCGGTGATCGCGACGACGTCGTCCAGCTGCGCGACCGCGTCGCAGATGCGGATCTCGATCGTCCCGAGCCGCGGGTGCAGCCGGATGTCCCACCAGATGTGCGTGTAGTCGGCGATGCAGCCCGTGCGCTCCAGCTGTCCCACCACCTCGGCGTAGTCGGCGTAGTCCTTGAAGCGGGGCGGCGGGCCGGAGCGGGGGAACGCGGCGAAGACCATGTGCCGGGACGAGTGCAGCCCCGTCGCCTCGCCGCGCCAGAACGGCGAGCTGGCGGACAGCGCGACGAGCTCCGGCAGGTGCGCGATCAGCCCGTTCACCACCTGGATCGCCTTCTCCGCGTCGTCGACGGCGACGTGCACGTGCATGCCGAAGATCAGCTCGCGCCGCGCGATGTACTGCAGCTGGTCGACGAGCGACCGGTAGCGGTCCTTGGCCGTGATGCGCTGGCGCTCGAACAGCGAGAACGGATGCGTGCCGGAGGAGCCGACGCGCAGCCCGCGCCCGCGCGCGACCTCGCAGACGTAGCTGCGCAGCTGCCGCAGCTCGACCTCGACGTCGGCCGGCGTGTGGCAGACGGGCGTCGCGATCTCCAGCACCGACTGCATCAGCTCGGCGTTGATGTGCCGCTCGAGCTCGTGGCCCTGCACCGCGGCGAGCACGGTATCGATGTGCTGGACGAGGTCGTACGTCTCGCCGTCGAGCAGCATGTACTCCTCTTCGACACCGAGCGTGTAGGAGTCGCCTTTGCCGAAAGCATGGTCGAGCACGCTGCCGCCGTCGGGGAAGCCGGCGCCCTTGCCCGTGATCGACGGCGGGAAGATCTGCTTCGGCATCACGCGACGATCGCCTCCGCCTCGATCTCGACGAGCCAGCGCGGGTCGAGCAGCCCGGCGACGACGATGAACGCCGTCACGGGGAGAACGTCGGCGAAGACCTCGCCGTGCGCGCGGCCGACCTCCTCCCAGTCGTCGGCGTTCAGGAGATAGACGCGGGTGCGGACGACGTCGGCCGGCTTCGCGCCGACCTCGGCGAGCGCGGCGACGACGATCTCGAGGCAGCGCTTCGCCTGCGCGTACGCGTCGGCGGGCGGCTCGACTCCGTCCGGATAGATGGCGGCGGTGCCGGCGACGTGGACGTGGACGCCCTCGCGCACCGCGCGCGAGTACCCGACCGTCGCAGCCATCGGCGACACCGCGGGGACGATGCTGCGGCTCACGGGCCTAGTATCTCCCGCCGTGGATTCGCTTTGCGAGATCGACGACTGGGGCGCCCGCGCCGCGGCGGCCGGCGTCCTGCGCGCTGGCGGCGAGCCGGAGACGCACGGGCCGCGCGACCACGAGTTCCGCTGGGCCTCGGTGACGAAGCTCCTGACGGGCTACGCGGTGCTGGTCGCCGTGGAGGAGGGGACAGTCGACCTGGACGAGCCGGCCGGGCCGCCCGGCTCGACGCTCCGGCACTTGCTCGCGCACGCGTCCGGGCTCGGTCCCGAGCCGGGAGCGCCGCTGATGGCGCCCGAGCGGGGGCGGATCTACTCGAACGCCGGCATCGAGCTCGCGGCGGAGCTCGTGGCCGGACGGGCGGAGATGCCGTTTGCGGACTATCTCCGGCAGGCGGTGCTGGAGCCGCTCGGCCTGCGTGGCGCGCTGCGCAGCTCGGCCGCCTGGGGCTATCGCGGTCCGCTCGACGACGCGCTCGCGTTCGCCCGCGAGCTGCTGGCGCCGGCGCTCGTCGCGCCGGAGACGCTCGCCGAGGCGACGGAGGTGCAGTTCCCCGGGCTGGCGGGCGTCCTCCCGGGCTGGGGGCGGATGGAGACGAACGACTGGGGCCTCGCCTTCGAGCTGCGGGACCACAAGTCGCCGCACTGGACGGGCACGCTCGCGTCGCCGCGCACGTTCGGCCACTTCGGCGCGTCCGGCACGTTCCTCTGGGTCGACCCGGACGCGCGGGTCGCGTGCGCCGTCCTGACCGAGCGCGAGTTCGGCGACTGGGCGAGGGCCGCGTGGCCGCCGTTCAGCGACGCCGTCTACGCCGAGGCGACCGGCTAGTCGTCGGCGAACAGGCCGCGCAGCAGCTCGTCGAACGTCGCCTTGTCACAGCTCGCCACCACGGCCGGCGTGATCGCCGTGACGGTGGCGGTGCGCGGCACCGGCATCGTCAGCGCCACCTCGCCGAAGTAGTCGCCCGGGCGCAGCACGCCCTGGTTGCCGCGGTCCTTCTGGGAGACGGACAGCATCCCCGCGAAGACGACGTAGAAGCGGTCGCCCGGCTCGCCCTCGCGCACGAGCGTCGTTCCCGGCGGCACCTCCTCGCGCTCCATCCGCTTCGCGAGCAGCGCCAGCGTTTGCCCCGAGAGCCCGGCCAGCAGCTCGATCCGGGTCAGCTCATGCGAGGTTGCGGACGAGCGCGGCATGTCGCCACAAGCTACTGGTCAAGACCATCCGGTCGTATGCCGATGATTCCCGCCATGAGCGAACGCGGCCTTCACTCCATCGAAGACGATCTCGCCGACACCTGGCTCGAGGACTGGGCCGGAGCCGGCGTCGCAGAGATCGAGGAATACCTCGCGAAGCACGCGGCCTTCCTGAGCTTCCTCGAGACCCGGGAAGCTCCGAGCCAGGCGTAACGGGGCGGGCAGAGGGGCGGCCGAGGCCGTCCCCTGCCGCAGTCCTCCCGTTATTCGCCCAGGCCCAGCGAGCGCTCGAGCATCCCCTTCGGCATCGCGCCGACTGCCGAGGCCTTCGGCTGACCGTTCTCGAAGAGGACCATGTTCGGGATCGACTGGATCCCGTAGCGCATCGCCAGGGACTGGTTCTCGTCGATGTTGACCTTGACGAGCTTCAGGTTGCGCTCCTCGGCGATCCGCTCGAGCACGGGCGCGACGGCGTGGCACGGACCGCACCACTCCGCCCAGAAGTCGACGAGCACGGGCTCGCCGCTCTCCAGCACCTCGTTGTCGAACGTCGCTTCGGTGACGTCGTTTGCCATTCAGGGTTCCTTTCGTGTTTCCGTACTCGTTAGAACGTCGCTCTCTACACTGCTCTTCCCGATGAGCCAGCCGATTTTCCACCCGCTGCCGGACAAACCGGATCATCCCGCCCTCGAAGAGGAGGTGCTCGCGCGGTGGGAGGCGCAGGGTACCTTCGAGCAGCTCCGCGCCCGCAACCGCGGCGGCGAGCGGTTCAGCTTCTTCGACGGGCCGGTGACGGCGAACAAGTCGCTCGGCGTCCACACCGCCTGGGGGCGGACGCTGAAGGACGTCTTCCAGCGCTACAAGGGTCTGCGCGGCTTCGACCAGCGCTATCAGAACGGCTTCGACTGCCAGGGGCTCTGGATCGAGGTCGGGGTCGAGCGCGAGCTGGGGCTGAACTCGAAGCGGGAGATCGAGGAGTACGGGCTCGAGGAGTTCGCCCGCAAGTGCCGCGAGTACGTCGTCTGGTCGGCCGGCGAGCTGTGGAAGGGGTCGAAGCGCCTCGGCATGTGGATGGACTGGGGCAACGACTACTTCACGTTCAGCGACACGAACATCGAGTACGTCTGGCGGATGCTCCGGGTCGTGCACGAGCGCGACTGGCTGTACAAGGGCCACCGCTCGACCGAGTGGTGCCCGCGCTGCGGCACCTCGATCTCGCAGCACGAGCTGATCGGCTCGTACGTCGACCGCGCCGACCCGTCGCTCTTCGTGCGCTTCCCGCTGCTCGACCGACCCGGCGAATCGATCGTGATCTGGACGACGACGCCGTGGACGCTGCCGGCGAACGTCGCTGCCGCAGTCAACCCGGACGCGCAGTACGGCCGGCGCGCGAACGGCGAGTGGGTCGCCGCCGCGCTCTATCCCGACGAGCAGCTGGAGGAGCAGAGGCCGGGATCGGAGCTGGTGGGCTGGCGCTACCGCGGCCCGTTCGACGAGCTTGCGCCCGGCGCCGCCGTCGAGCATCGCGTCATCCCGTGGGACGAGGTTTCGCTCGAGGACGGCACCGGCATCGTCCACATCGCTCCGGGCGCGGGCACCGAGGACTTCGAGCTGTCGCGCGAGCACGACCTGCCTGTGCTGATGCCGGTGGACGAGTCGGGCCGCTTCTCCGACGACTACGGCTGGCTGCACGGGCTGTCCACGGTCGAGGCGGCGGAGCAGATCATCGGCAACCTCGAGGAGAAGGGTGTGCTCGTCGAGGCGGGGTTGCACAGGCACCGCTATCCCGAGTGCTGGCGCTGCCACACGCCGCTGATCTTCCGCATCGCCGACGACTGGTTCATCTCCGTGCGCACCCTGCGGCAGCAGATGCTCGACGCGAACGCGGACGTGGAGTGGACGCCGGAGTACATGGGCAAGCGCATGGACGACTGGCTGCACAACATGGGTGACTGGAACATCTCGCGCCGCCGCTACTACGGCCTGCCGCTGCCGTTCTATCCCTGCTCGTGCGGGCACCTGAACGTGATCGGGTCGCGCGCCGAGCTCGAGGAACGCGCGCTCGGCGGCCTCGACCAGCTGGAGGAGCTGCGCCGCCCTTGGATCGACCGCGTGCCGATCGCCTGCGCCGAGTGCGGCGAGCCCGTAGAGCGGATCAAGGAGGTCGGCGACGTCTGGCTCGACGCGGGCATCGTCCCGTTCTCGACGCTCGGCTGGCAGAACGACACGTGGATCCCGGAGGGCTACGCGACGGGTGCGGCCAAGGGGCTGACCACGGCCGACCTGCCCGATCACGCCTACTGGGAGACGTGGTTCCCCGCCGACTGGGTGTCCGAGATGCGCGAGCAGATCCGGCTCTGGTTCTACTCACAGCTGTTCATGTCGGTCGTGCTGACCGGGCGCGCGCCGTTCGAGCGGGTGCTCGGCTACGAGAAGATGCTCGACGAGAACGGCCGCGAGATGCACGGCTCGCACGGGAACATGATCGAGGCCGAGGAGGCGTTCGCGAAGATGGGCGCCGACGTCATGCGGTGGCAGTACTGCGCGCAGCCGCCGGACCGGAATCTCCTGTTCGGCTTCCGCGCCGCCGACCAGATCAAGCGGGAGCTGCTGACGCTCTGGAACTCCGTCTCGTTCTTCGTCACCTACGCGAACATCGACGAGTTCCGGCCGGACTGGTCGTCGCTCGAGCCGGCAGGCGACCTGAAGCCGCTCGACCGCTGGCTCGTCGAGCGCACGCACGCGTTCGTCGCCGACGCGACCGCCGGCTACGAGTCGTGGCTGACCGTGGACGTGATCCGCGACTTCGAGGGGTACCTCGACGACCTGTCCAACTGGTACATCCGCCGCTCGCGCTCGCGCTTCTGGGAGGGCGACGCGGCCGCGTTGCAGACGCTCTGGTACGCGCTCGTCCAGGTGCTGCGCGTGCTTGCGCCGATCATGCCGTTCCTCACGGATCACCTCTGGCGGAATCTCGTCGCGGGCGCATGTGCGGAGGCGCCGGAGTCGGTGCACCTCGCACCGTGGCCGGAGACGCCGCCGCCCGACCGGGAGCTGCTGGAGGCGGTGGCGGAGGTGCGTCGCGTGGTCACGCTCGCGCACCAGGCGCGCGCGACCGCGTCGATGAAGCTGCGCCAGCCGCTGCGCCGGCTCGTGGTCGAGGGCGCGTCACGCGCGCAGTCGCATGCGGACGAGATCGCCGACGAGGTGCGCGTGAAGGAGGTCGTGTTCGACACGGTTGACGCGGAGCTGCGGGTGAAGCCGAACCTGCCGGTGCTCGGGCCGAAGCTCGGCAAGGATCTCCGCGCCGTGCAGCAGGCGCTGCGGGCCGGCGAGTTCGAGGAGCTCGGCGGCGGCCGGTTCAGCGCCGCCGGACACGAGCTCGAGCCGCACGAGGTGATCGTCGAGCGCGGCGGCCGCGACGGCTGGGCGGTCGCCGGCGCGGACGGCGTCACGGTCGCGCTCGACACGGCGCTCGACGACGAGCTGCTGCTGGAAGGCCGAGTCTTCGACCTGGTCCGCGCGGTCAACGCGATGCGCAAGGACCAGGGCTTCGACGTCACGGACCGGATCGTCCTCACCGTGCCGCAGGCGGATTCGGAGCTCGTCGCGCAGCACGCGGACTGGATCAAGCGCGAAGTGCTCGCCGTCGAGATCCGTGTCGGCGGCGACGAGATCGCGATCGAGAAGGCGTCGACCTAGCCCGGGGCGACGTCGCTCGAGAGCACGGTTCGCCACCTTCGTGTCTGACACCCGGGACATGTCCGCGGGGCGGACATGTCCCGGCACGCCGACGCGACTCTCCATGCCGAACTGTGGATCGTTCGTCACACTTTTGCGTGGAAGTCGTGACGGTTCTGCGAACCGTGTCTGGCACCGGGTCGTGTCCGGCGCGGACGCGACCTATGCGAGCGCAGCTGTGAGCCGTTCGAGGCCGAGGTCCAGCGTCTCGTCCGAGACGGCGAGCGACAGGCGCGCCCAGCCGTGACCACGGTCGCCGAAGCCCTCGCCCGGTGCGAGCGCGACGCGGTGGTCCTCCAGCAGGTGCTCGCAGGTCACGCCGTCCGGGAGCCGGAACCAGACGAAGAACGTGCCCTCGCCGCGCGCGTCGAGCCCGCCGAGCGCCTTGACCACGCGGTCGCGCCGCCGCTCGTACAGCGCGCGCCGATCCTCGACCGTCTCCTGCGGCCCGGTCAGTGCCGCGATGCCCGCCTCCTGGACGGGCATGAACACGCCGGCGAAAACGTGGTTCTGGAGATCCTCGATCCGCGCGACGAGCTCCGCGTTTCCGACCGCGAAGCCGAGCCGCCAGCCCGCCATCCCGTACGACTTCGACATGGAGAAGAGCTCGAGCCCGACCTCGCGCGCGCCGTCCTCCGCGAGGAAGCTGGCCGGTCGGCGGCCGTCGAAGACGAGGTCGCCGTAGGCGAAGTCGTGCAGCAGCCACGCACCCGCGCGGTGCGCCCACTCGACCGCCTCGGCGAAGACCCCGTCCGGAGCGGCGGCCGCGGTCGGATTCGACGGGTAGTTGAGATAGAGCGCGGCAGCCTCCGCCGGCGCCGCCTCCCAGTCCGGCCGCCCGTCCGCGAGCAGCGGGAGCGGCACGTGCGCGGCCGCGACGAGTGCGACGGCCGAGCGGTAGTCCGGGTAGCCGGGATCCGGGAGCACGAGCGCACCGCCACGTTCCACCGTCACCTGCGCGAACTCCATCAGCCCGGTCTTCGTCCCCGGCAGCACCGCCACCTCGCGCGCCGGATCGACCTCGACGCCGTACACGTCGCCGTAGCGGGCCGCGATCGCCTGCTTCAGCGCCGGCAGCCCCGCGAACGGCGCGTAGCCGTGCGTGTCCGGACGCGATGCCGCGCGCGCGAGCGCCTCTGCCACGTGCGGCGGAGGCGGAATGTCGGGATTGCCGCGTCCGAGGTCGACGAGCGCCTCGCCGCCGGCGGCAGCCGCCGCGGACACGCGCGCGAGCAGTCGCGTGAAGTACTGCTCCGGGAGACGTTCGAGCCGATGAGGACGCGGCCGCATGCGACCGATCCTACGGGCGTGCTACGCGGCCGAGCGCGATGCGCGGCGAAGCTCGACCGGCAGCTTGAAGACGACGTCCTCGAAGGCCGAACGGAACTCCGTGATGTCGCCGGTGCCGCGGGCGCGGAACCAGTCGCAGACGCGCGCGACGAGCCGCTCCGGGGCGGAGGCTCCGG
Organism: uncultured Actinomycetes bacterium; assembly: GCA_963761665.1. Taxonomy (GTDB): domain Bacteria; phylum Actinomycetota; class Thermoleophilia; order Gaiellales; family Gaiellaceae; genus Palsa-739. The sequence goes on along the minus strand of CAVXHM010000004.1, from coordinate 605,541 downwards.
AGGTGACGCCGACGCTCTCGACGCCGACGATCCAGGCTTCGTCGATCTCCGTCTCGTCGTCGATCAGGTGCGCGGCGACGCCTGCCGCGTGCGCAACCTCGACGAGCCGGTTCGAGTTGGAGGAGTTGGCCGAGCCGATCACGAGCAGCAGCTCGACCTCGCCGAGCAGCTCCTTGACCGCCCACTGCCGGTTGGAGGTCGCGTAGCAGATGTCCTCCTTCTCCGGCCCTTCGATGTGCGGGAAGCGCCGCTTCAGCACCGCGACGATCTCCCGCGTCTCGTCCACCGACAGCGTCGTCTGCGTGATGTAGGCGAGCGGCGTGTCGGGGACATCGACGGCTTCGGCGTCGGCCACCGACTCGACGAGGATGGTCGCGTCCGGCGCCTCGCCGGTCGTACCCTCGACCTCTTCGTGACCCGCGTGGCCGATGAGCACGATGGTGTAGCCGCGCTGTGCGTAGCGCTGCGCCTGCGTGTGCACCTTCGTCACGAGCGGGCAGGTCGCGTCGATCGCCGTCAGCTCGCGCTCGAGCGCCTCGATCCGCACGGACGGGGCGACGCCATGCGCGGAGAAGACGACGGTTGCGCCCTCCGGCACTTCCGCGATCGCGTCGACGAACACGGCGCCGCGCTCCTCGAGCTCGCGGACGACGTGCACGTTGTGGACGATCTGCTTGCGGACGTACACCGGCTTGCCGTAGAGGGCGAGGGCCCGCTCGACTGTTTCAACTGCCCGCTCGACGCCGGCGCAATAGCCTCGTGGAGAGGCCAGGAGTACCCGCTTCACCAAACCGCGGCCCACAATAGCCCCGATCCTGTGAGAGCCGCGTTAACGCCGGACAAGGATGAGAAAGCCCGCCGCTCGGGGGGGTCGGTGCGGCGGGCTCTCCCAAGTTGCTTACCGCGGGGCTATGAGGCCATCTACAACAGCCGCGGTTCGCATCGCCCAGTGCGATGAAACTAACGACCTCGCGAACAGCGGACAATGGGCCGGTCGGCCCATCTTTGCAACCAGGACTTGCCCGTTCACCGTGCCGTCTGCGCGAGCGCCACGCCGACGAGCACGACCGCCGCGCCGACGAGCTGCGCGGGCGACAGCGACTCGCGCAGCCACAGCCAGGCGACGACCGTCGCGACCACCGGCTCGAGCATCGCCGCGATGCCGACACGCGTGGCCGTCACGTGCCGGAGCGCGCCGACGATCAGCACGAACGGCACGATCGCGCCGAGCACGATCACCCACAGCACGAGCGTCCACACCGGCAGGTGCCAGCCGGCGAGGCGGCCCTGCAGCGACACCGTCCGGCCCAGCGTCGAAGCGGGAAAGCTCCACCACGGCTGCACGACCGTCCAGAACAGCGTGGCGAACAGGAAGCCCCACGCCAGGAGCGTGATCGTGTCGCGGCGCGCCACCTCGCGCTCGGCCAGGAGCAGATAGGTCGCGAACACGAACGCACCGATCAGCGCGAACACGACGCCGAGACCGTCGAGCGTGACGCCTCTCCACAGCTCCACCATCAGCGCGAGCCCGAGCAGCGACAGTCCGAGCGCCACCCAGACCCGCCGCCGCACGTGCTCCTTCAGCACGAGGAAGGCGAAGAGGGCGACGAGCAGCGGGCCGAGGTACTGGATCAGCAGCGCGATCCCGATCGCGAGCCGGTGGATGGCGAGGAAGTAGAAGAGCTGGACGAACGCGACGCCGACGACGCCGAACAGCGCGAGCCGCTTCCACTCGCCCGGCTTGAGGCGCAGCGCGTCCCGCTTCCACAGCAGCGCAAACAGCATCAGCCCGATGAACGCCCCGGCGGAACGGGCCTCCGTCAGCCGGAGCGAGGAGAGGCCGGACGAGAGCGCGACCTTCGACACGGGGCCGTTGATCCCGAAGAACGTCGCCGCCACGATCACCATCGCGTAGCCGACGACGGGCCTGCGCACATGCTCCGTCACCGGGCGAACCTAACGGAGCGGGGGAGCCCGCCCGTCTTCCTCCGGCGGTAGCCTGCGACCTGCGGGACGTAGCTCAGCCTGGTCAGAGCGCCTGCTTTGGGAGCAGGAAGTCGCTGGTTCGAATCCGGCCGTCCCGACTGGGGAGGAGAATCACCCCGTGAGCTTCGGCATCCTCGCGCTGATCGTCCTCGCCGGGCTGGCGGGGCCGCTGCTCGCGGCGGGGAGAAGCGCGTTCGTTCCTGTCGTCGTCGGCGAGCTCGCGGCCGGTGTCGTGATCGGGCGCAGTGGCTTCGGCTGGATCCATCCGCAGGAGCCGACGACCGCGTTCCTCGCGGAGATCGGCTTCGCCATGCTGATGTTCGCGGCGGGGATGAGCGTGCCGCTACGGCAGCCGGGGCTGATGTCGGGGCTTCGGCGCGGCGGTCTCGCGGCCGCGATCGCCGCGCTCCTCGCCGTGCCGTTCGGGATCGTCGCCGCGCACGCAACCGGTGTCCGCCATCCAGCCGTCTACGCGCTGCTGCTGGCGAGCGGGTCGGCGGCGATCCTGCTGCCGGCGCTTGCGGAACGCGGACTGCTCGACGATCCGCGCGCGTTGACCGTGATGGCGCAGGTGACGATTGCGGACATCGCCGCGATCGTCGCGCTCCCGCTCGTGCTCCAGCCCGGCCATGCCCTCCGTGCCGCGCTTGGCGGATTGCTCGTCACCGCCTGCGTCGTCCTGCTCTACCTGGTGACGCGCCTGCTGCACGGCCGGCCGTGGGTGGGCGCGGTGCGCCGCTGGTCGAAGAAGCGCGGCTGGGCGCTCGATCTGAGGCTGTCGCTGCTCGTCCTGTTCGGGCTCGTGTGGGTGGCGCAGCGCAGCGGCACCAGCGCGCTGATCGCCGGCTTCGGCGTCGGACTCGTGGTCGCCGCGGTGGGAGGGCCGAAGCGCCTCTCGCGGCAGGTCGCCGGTGTCGCCCAGGGCTTCATGGTGCCGCTCTTCTTCGTCGTGCTGGGCGCGCGGCTCGACCTCCGCGCGCTGTGGCACCAGCCGTCGCTGATCGTGCTCGCGGCGCTCCTCGCGGCGCTCAACGCGGCGGTCCACCTGCTCGCCGCGCTGTTCACGCGCCAGCAGCTCGGGGCGGGTCTCGCCGCGACCGCACAGCTCGGCGTTCCTGCCGCCGCCGTCACACTGGGTCTGGAGAAGCACGTCCTCACCAGCGGCGAGGGCTCCGCCATCGTTGCCGCGGCGCTCGTGTCGCTCGCGCTCACCGCCGCCGGCGTGACGATGCTGGCCCGGCGTCAGGCTGCGGCGACCGCCGCCGCCACGTGACGCGCGGCAATGCTGCCTTCCCGGAGCTGTCCGCCGAGGCTGAGACGGAAGCCGACGAACCAGAGGCCGGGCAGCACCGGCGCGCCGTCGGTCTTCAACGGCATGCCGCGCTCGTCGAGGACGTCGAGGTGGCCGACGAGCGAGTCGAGCCCGGCGCGGAAGCCCGTCGCGGCGATCACCGCGTCCGGCGCGATTCGCGAGCCGTCGGCCAACAGCACGTCGGCGCCGTCGAAGCCCTCGACGCCGGCGACGATCTCGACCGCGCCGCGCCGGACCGCGGAGACGATGCCGACGTCGAGGATCGGCGTGGTGTGCTTCGTGATGAACGTCGTGCGCACGCCGACGTCCGGGCGCGCCAGTCCCCAGCGCGACAGATCCGGGATCGAGATCCGCCGCTGCACCATCGAGATCGGGTCGACCCAGCTCGGCGGCAGGTAGCGGATCGCGATCCCGACCAGCTGGGCCGGGATACCGAGCGTGGCGCGCCGGAGGATCTGCGGAGGCGTCCGCACCGACAGCCGCGACCGGGACGCGCCGCCCTCCGCGACGTCGGTCGCGATCTCTGCCCCGGAGTTGCCCGCGCCGACGACGAGCACGTCGCGGCCGCGGTACGGCGCCGGGTTCCGGTAGTCGGCCGAATGGACGAGCTCGCCGGCGAAGCCGTCGCGGCCGGGCCAATCGGGCATCCACGGCGCGCCGTTGTAGCCGGTCGCGACGATCACCGTCCCGGCCCGAAGCGGCCCGCCCGCCAGCGCCAGCTGCCAGCCGTCCCCGTCCGGATCGATCCGCTCGACGAACGCGCCGGTGCGGACGTCGAGACGCTCGGCCCGCGCGTAGTCGCCGAGGTACGCGAGCAGGTCGTCGCGCGACACCCAGCGTCCGTACCGCCGCGGGATCCTCTGCTCCGGCAGTCCGGAGAGCAGCCGCGGCGTGTGCAGGTGCAGCCGGTCGTAGCGGTCGCGCCACGCGGCGCCCGGCTCCGGCCCCGCCTCCAGCACGAGCGGCTCGCGGCCCGCTCGTTTCAGCAGCGCCGCCGTCGCCAGCCCGGCCGAGCCGGCGCCGACGATCACGAGCTCATGCGCCTCCACCTGCGGGTCCTACCACCCGTCGCGGCCGCGGAGCCCTTCGAACGCACCCTCCGCCTGCTCGTCGCGGAGAAACATCGAGCAGATAGACGGTGAAGACGGCGAAGAAGACGATCGCCTCCTCTGCCGCCATGGTCACGCCGGCGATCTGCTGGTCGGCGAGCGGCGCCGGCCCCCAGCTGCGCGGCGCGTGCACGTAGAACGAGTAGACGGGCTTCTGCACGAGCGCGAGCATCAGCCCGAGCGGCGACGCGAGCACGAACGCGGCGAAGAGGTAGAGCGCCTTCATCCCCGCGGAGTACGCGCCGTGGATCACCGGCCACCAGAGGCAGATGCCGGCGAGCAGATACGTCAGGTGCTCGACGTGCAGCAGCGAATGCGGACGCCGCAGCGCGGCGTCGTAGATCCACGGCAGATGCCAGGTGAAGTAGGTCACGAGCCACAACGGCAGCGCGACGAACGGTCGGAAGAGCGGGAAGCGGGCCGCTCGCGCGGCGGTGGTGCGCGGGACCGCGAGCACCAGCAGCGCCGGAGCCCACTCCGCGAGCACGACGTTCTGCAGCAGATGCGCCCAGAGGAAGGTGTGCACGGCGAGAGGCTGGAGCGGGCTCGCGAACGCGGCGAGGATCAGCGCGAGCGCGGCCGCGGCGGCCGCCACCTGGGCCCGCGACGCGTGTCCCGAGCGGGCCGCGAACGCGTACGCGACCGCGATCAGCGGCACGAGCGCGACAGCCTCGGCCGACGGATGCATCCCGCTACGCTAGCCGCACGCGGGTGTAGCTCAATGGTAGAGCTCCAGCCTTCCAAGCTGGCTATGAGGGTTCGATTCCCTCCACCCGCTTTGCGCGTTGCGACCCGGCGGAGCCGGGTCGCTCGCTTAACGGGGGAATCCATGTTTCCCCCGTTGGCCCCCTTCTTGTCGTCTCGCGACGCGCCGGAGTGTGCCGCGCCCGCGCAGGTCGGTCGCGGCGGCGTCTTTGACAAGTTCGCCGACGGCTGCGAACGTGCGGTCGGAACGGGAGGGGAACCTTTGCGCGGCGTTTGGTGGATCGCCGCTGCGGCTTTCGGGACGGCGTCGGCCTCCGGGCTCGCCCTGGTCCCGTTCGCCCTGGGCGGGGGTCACGCGACTGCGGCATTGGTGACGGTGGAGGTCGACCCGCGCGGGCCGGGCTCGATCTCGACCTCCACGCCGGGAGGCGTGGACCTGGACAACGGCAACACGGCGATCGACGGCGCCTGCGAGGAGAATCAGGGCGAGAACCTGTGCCGCTGGGCCTTCCCGAGCGGAACCTCGGTCACGCTTGTCGCCCACAGCAGCGGCACGGGCTTCAGCGGCTGGAGCACGCCCGACTGTCCCGGCATCGGCTCGTGCACCGTCACGCTCACCGATCCCGTCACCTCCGTCGTGGGCCTGTTCAGCCCGCTGACGCTGGGGGTGAGGCTGTCGAGCGACGCCGGGACGGTGACCAGCAACCCAGCGGGGATCGTCTGCAGCGAGGACGGCGACGACACCTGCGAGCACGACTTCCCCGCGAACAGCAAGGTGCAGCTGACCGTCTCCGGCGGATCCTTCAAGGGCTGGAACGGCCCGTGCGCGCCCGCGGCCGCGAATTCGTGCACGGTCGTGGTCAACGACCAGAAGACCTGGGTCGGCGCGCGCTTCGCCGACGACGCGGCGCCGGAGCTGGCGACGACGATCGACGTCCAGTTCCAGCTGCAGAAGACCGGCAACGGCGGCGGCACCGTGACCGCGACGAAGATCGACTGCGGCTCACAGTGCTCGTCGCAGCTCGGCTACGGAACGTCGCTCACGCTCAGCGCAGCGCCGGACGGCTCCTCGACCTTCGGCGGCTGGGGCGGCGTCTGCGACCAGACGCGGCTGACGTGCACCCTCGCCGTCGGCCCGATCACGAAGGTCAATGCCGTGTTCGTGCACAAGGCTCCGGCGGCGCTCGCCTCCCGGGTGGCGGGAGTGACGGTGCGCCGCACCGGGACGGCGCGCAGGGTCGACGTCCAGTTGCGCGTCAACCGAGCCACGACGGCGGTGCTCGCGCTGACGGGCGCGCACGGGAAGGTCGCCGGCGGTCGCTTCGTCGTGCGACCCGGCACGAACCTGCTCCGCCTGCCCGTGGCCGCCGCCGCGCCCGCCGGTCGTTATCGGCTGACCGTGGGCGTGATCGACCCCGACGGCGGCGCCGCCCAGGCGTCCTCGCGCGGCGTCCTCCTGCCGAGCCGTCGATGAGCAGGCGCCGTACGGCTCCGGCGGAGACAACGCCGGCGAAGAAGCGCAGCCTGTTCGCGCTCGTCGGCCAGGCCGGTGTGGTCGTCGGGCTGATCGGCGGCATCGTCACGCTCGTCTTCGTCTTCCGTCCGGGCTGGAAGCCGAAGGACGTGGACGTCGGCACCGCCAAGATCACCGACGTCAGGGTGCTGCAGCCGGTCACGTTCAAGCGGTATCTCCAGGAGCAGGAGCTGTCGGCCGGGACGCTCTCGCGCGGGCAGCTGCTAAAGCCCGGCGTGATGGTCACGTTCCATTACGAGTTGGACGGCTTCCGCGGGAAGAAGCTGCCGCTGCGCTGGGAGCTGAACGAGGCGAAGACGAATGCGCTCGTCGACCAGGATCAGGCGGTGACGCTCACTCCGTCGACGAACGCGGAGGGACGCGACTGGTACGTGTGGGTTCCGCGGCCGAAGGCGCGGCGCCGGTACTACATCACCGTCACGCTCTACCAGCCCGGCAAGCAGCGCGTGCCGCTGGAGCACTTCAACACGCTGCCCTTCAAGGGCGCCTAGGTCGAGCGCGCGTCGATCCGGAGGAGCTCGACGAGGGCGAGGAGCCCGATCACGACGCCGACGATGCCGCCGATCTTCTGGGCGCCGCCCACGTCGAGCGCGCGCAGCGCGCCCCACGTGACGAGATAGCTCCAGCCGGCGATGGCGGCGCCGTAGACGATGGCCAGCCCGCGCTCGTGGCCGGCGAAGGCGAGTCCGAACACACGGATCTCGCGGCCTGGCCGTTCCGTGAACAGTCCGCCAGGGCCGGACGAGCCGTAGATCGAGACCTCGCCGATCCGCGCCTCCAGCTCCTTGGCGCGGTGGACGGCGTAGTCGTACAGCTGCGTGTTCCGCACCTCGTACAGCAGCACGCCGAGCGTGGCCACCAGTCCGATCAGCCCAACCGCAAGCAGCTCTCCCGCCGAGCGGCCGCGGCTGAGGAACGCGACCGCGGCGCCCGAGATGGTCGGCACGATCGCCAGCAGCTTGAACCGCGTGTCCGAGAGCGTGCGCAGGTAGTCCGTGGTCTGGTCGTAGTCCAGGCGGAGCAGCTCAGCGCCGTTCGTCTCTGACATGGCCTGTGACCGTAGCCGTCGCCCGGGTGGCGGGCAAGGAGCCGGCCGCTAGTTGTAGGGGAGGCCCGGGTGGCCGGCGGCCTGGGCGATGCGGCGCCTGAGCATGGCCAGCAGGGCCGGGTGCAGGTGCTTCTCGGCGACGACGACGCGGGGCGAGTCGGGCCTGGTCGGAGGAGCCGGCCGCTTGTCCACGGACGGTCCGGAGGGAGACGAATCGGGTCCAAGCCTCACGTTCCCACCTCCTGGTCGTTAGCCGTCAGGGTACCCAGCCGCCCGCTCCGGAGCATCAGTGCAATTACTGAATCGAGGCCGCGACGGATTCAGGCTAGCGTTGTTCCTGCAGGCATGCCGCTTCTCACCATCTTCGGCTGGCTCACGGAGCTCGTTTCGGAGCACTGGTGGACGTATGCGCTCGTCTTCGGCGTCGCGCTCACCGACGCCGTGCTGCCGCTCGTTCCGAGCGAGACGATCGTCATCCTGGCGGGAATCGCCGCCTCGACCGGCGGACTGCACCTCTGGATCGTGATCGTCGCCGCCTGGGCCGGCGTGGTGATCGGCGACAACCTCTCGTACCTGCTCGGCTCCCGTCTCGGCGAGCCTGCGTACCGGCGGCTGTTCAAGGGCGACGAAGGCAAGAGGCGCTACGACTGGGCGCACCGCGTGCTGGACGGACAGGGCCTCTGGATCATTCCGACGGCGCGGTTCGTCCCGGGCGGCCGTACCGCCGTCACCTTCTCTGCCGGAACCGTGTCGATGCGCTGGCGCCGGTTCTTCCTGGCCGACCTCTCCGCCGGCCTGATCTGGGCGACGTATTCGAGCCTGCTCGGCTACATCGGCGGCCGCGCCTTCGAGAGCTCGAGTTGGAAGTCGTACGCGATGGCGTTCGGGATCGCCGGCGTGATCGCGCTCGGCGGCATCGTCTACTGGCGCGTGGTCGAGCGGCGCAGCCCAGGCTAGGCAGGCGGGCTAACCCAGCTCGACGCGCTCGATCACGACGTCGTCGTGCGGCTTGTCGCGGCCGTCGGTCGGGAGCGCGGAGATCGTGTCGATCACGTCCATCCCGGAGGTGACCTGACCGAACACCGTGTGCTTGCCGTCGAGCCAGGGACACGCGTCGGCCGTGACGATGAAGAACTGGCTGCCGTTCGTGTTCGGGCCGGCGTTCGCCATCGCGAGCGCGCCGCGCACGACCTTGTGGTCGTTGAACTCGTCCTCGAACTGGTAGCCGGGGCCGCCCGAGCCGGTGCCGGTCGGGTCGCCGCCCTGGACCATGAAGTCCGGGATCACGCGGTGGAAGATGACGCCGTCGTAGAATCCGTCGCCCGCGAGCTTCTCGAAGTTCGCCACCGTCTTCGGGGCGTCGTCCGGGTACAGCTCGATCGCGATGGCGCCGTGGTTGGTGTGAAGCGTCGCGGTGGCCATCAGCGGAGCCTATCTGCGAGCGGCTCGAGTGCGCCGGCGGTCGGTTCGAGCGCGCCGGACTCGAGCCCGGCGACGATCTCGCCGAGCAATTCGCGCGCTTCGCGCACCTGTTTCGCGTTCAGCACCGTGTTCACCGCGGCGAGATGTTTCCCGTCGCCGTAGAGCTCGATGTCCACGGTGTTCAGCTCGCGCCTCGCGATGTACGAGTCGTCGGGTACGCCGACACGCACGTGCACGGTGCGCCCGTCGGGAAGCGACACATCCTGCTCGAGCGGGCGCCCGCGAAGGCTCACCGCTCGATCTTTACAGATGCGCCCAAACCGGGGTCAGACCCAAACCGGGGTCAGACCCCGGGACATGTCCGTCATGTGCCCTCCGGGTGTCCGCCGCCGCGCCCGACATGCGCGGGCGCGGCCCACGCCGGCTGGCCGGCAGAAGAAGAAGGGGGCAGAACGGGGGAAACATGGTTTCCCCCGTTAAGCGAGCGGAGCGAAGCGATTTGCGCCCGGGAGGATTCGAACCTCCGACCCGCGGATTAGAAGTCCGCCGCTCTGTCCACTGAGCTACGGGCGCCGCAGCGAAGCGTACCGCCGTCTCCGGGGCGTCTCGTCTACGCTGTACCGGCCTCGCGGTGGCGGTAGCTCAGTTGGTAGAGCTCCGGGTTGTGGTCCCGGTGGTCGCGGGTTCGAGTCCCGTCCGCCACCCTCTCCCCGCGTTAATACGTTGAGTCCTATGCGTTGAGCGCTTCCGCGTCCTCGGCGGCCATGACGCCGACGGCGACGAGATCGAGCGGGTGGATCCACTCGTCCGCGAGCGGGAAGCCGCCCGCGCGGGCGATCGTCTCGCGCAGCGGAATGGCCCAGCGGTGCTCGATCAGCGCGATCGCGGCGGCGGTGCCGTTCGGGATCGTGTCGGCCGCGTACCAGACCTCGGCCTCGTCGAAGACGTGGCCGTCCTCGAGCGCCTCGGCCCCGGCGACCGCTCCCGCCTCGGCTCCCTCTTCGCCTGCTTCGCCCAGGCCGATCAGCGCGCCCACGACGGCGCCGAACTCCATCGCCTCTTCCTGGCTCAGGTCGCTCAGCTGGATCGCGGTGATCTCGCCGTTCGCGTCCTTCTGCACCGCCATGGCGTCGATCAGCCGGACGATGTCCGCCTCCTTGAGGCGCTGCAGCTCCGCGATGATCTCGCCCGTGAAGTTGGGATCCTCGAAGCCGAGCACCAGCATCTGTACAGGTCCGATAGCCATGTCCCTCCTCACATTCCCTGCAGGATCTTTTGCTTCTGCACCTCGAACTCGGCGTCCGTGAGGATGCCCTGCGTGTGCAGATCGGCCAGCTGCTTGAGCTTGTCCATCGAGTCCTCGGACATGCCGCCGGACGGAGCCGGTGCGGCGGGCGCCGCGTACTGCTGCTGCGCCTGCAGATCCTGGATCTGCGCATTCTGGTCGGCTTCTTGCTGTGCGTTCTGGGCGCCCCTCTTGCCCGCGGTATAGGCGACACCGCCGACGACGGCGGCCCGCATCAGCGGCCTTCTTCTTCTGAACATCGTTTCTCTCCCTTCGTCGAACCGTTTCACATGCAGCATGACCGATTCTGCACCGGGAGCAAACGTCTGTCGTAGTGCGCACCGGGGCTGTGGTGGGGCGGTCTACCCCACCATCTCGGTTACGCGGGCGGGTCGAAGCGGAGCGCGGATCCGTGCGGCAGGACGAGCACTGGGCAGCGCGAGCATCTCGATCAGGTACTGCGCGGCCGCGCTGACCGTGACGCGGCCCGCCGCGGTTCCGGGCTTCGATCCGACCACGACGAGGCCCATCTCTCCGTCCACGCGCGTCTCCAGCGTCGCGCCGAGCGCGGCGGCGATCGAGGCAGCCGTCTCTTCCGGACCCGGGTCGCCTTCCTCGCTGACCGCGGAGACGACCTCGATGGCGAGCTCGCCGCGGTCGCGCAGACCGGCCGGCGCGATCGCGACGGCGATCGGCCCGCCCTCCAGCAGCCGCTGCGCCGACGTGCCCGCGGCGACATGCCCTGGGGAGGTGCGGTACTCGGAGCCGAACGCGATCACGTCCGCCTGCTCGCGCTCCGCCAGGTCGCGGAGCCCGTCCGGGGTCGAGGGGCTGAGCACGACGAACCGCGGCACGTCGGGGTCGCCGAGCCAGCGCGCGCCGTTCTCCAGGAGCTCCTCCGCCTCCTTCTGAGCGAGCTGCTCGCGGCCGGGGTCAGGCTCGGCCGCGTGGCGGACGTAGGCGAGCGCGAGCGATCCGCCCGCGCGGGCGAGCAGCTGCCCGAGCGCGAGCGCGTCCGTGTCGTTCTCGGTGCCGTCGTACGAGACGATGATCTTCGTTGCCATGATCCCTCCGGGTTCGGGAACGTGCGGTGGCCCCCGCCGAGGGCGGAGACCACCGCAACGACGAGTTGTCGCTCAGCCGCCCGCCGGTTCCGGTGTCGGCGTCGGGACGCTGGCGACGCTCCCGGTGTAGCCGAGCGAGGGAACGTCGGACGGATAGACCTCGTGGCCGTGGACGGCGAGGTCGCCCATCTCCATGTCCTTCTCGCTCATCCGCAGCGGGATCAGGAGTCCGACCAGCTTCAGCAGGATGAACGTGCCGGCCGCGGAGAAGAGGATCACCCATAGGCCGGCGTAGAGCTGCATTTTCAGCAGGTGCAGCGCTCCCGGCCGCCGAGAAGCTCGGCGTGTTGCCTTGGCGCCGATGTAGACGATCATGTTCGAGTCGGCGAAGATGCCGACGAGCAGACCGCCGATCAGACCGGCGATGCCATGCGTGTAGATGACGCCGAGGGTGTCGTCGACGATGCGGAACGGCCACACGCGGCTGAGGTAGTTGTAGGCGACGTAGACGACGCTCGCGCCGATCGCGCCGATCGCCATCGCGCCGTAGCCGTTGACGAAACCGGCTGCGGGCGTGATCGCGACGAGGCCGACGATCATGCCGTTGACGCTGCCGATCAGCGACGGCTTCCGGCCGGTCGCGTAGTCCCAGGCGACCCAGACGAGGAACGCGACCGCCGTGGCGAGGTTCGTGTTGAGCACGGCCGCCGCAGCGTCCGCGCCCGCGTAGTACGGGTCGCCGCCGTTGAAGCCGTTCCAGCCGAGCCAGAGGAGACCGGCGCCGCACGCGACCATCAGCAGGTTGTTCGGTGCGTCGATCTCGCGGTCTCGCGCGAGGCGTGGACCGATCACCGCGGCGGCGACGAAGCCGGACACACCGGCGGCGAGATGGATGACGTACCCGCCGCTGTAGTCGACCGCGCCCTTCTGCCGCCCAGAAGCCGCCGCCCCAGATGAGGAACGCGTTGACGGTGTAGATGCACGTCGTCCAGAGCGGGACGAAGAGCAGCCACGCCTTGAAGTTGATCCGGCCGAGCACCGACGCCGAGCATCAGGATCGGCGTGATCGCGGCGAAGACGAACTGGAAGTAGACGAGCGTCGACGTCGGGAAATGGAACGGTGGCCCTGTGGTCATCGAGCGGGATGCACCGCCTGTCCCTGCACGGCGACGTGGTCGAGCACCGGCTCCGGGCTGGCCGATGAAGCTGCCGAAGAAGCCCGTCGCCCTGCCGATCGACAGCCGTGCCACGGATGTGCCGAAGCCCATGTCGAACGCCCCAGCAGACCCAGGCGATCAGGACGAGCGCGAACGCGGCGAACGTCAGCATCATGCTGTTCACCGACCAGCGCTTCTGCATCACGCCGCCGTAGAGGACGACGAGTCCCGGGACGCTCATCAGGCCGACGAACGTCGCCGCCGTGAGCTGCCAGGCGTTGTCGCCCGGGTTGAGCCAAGATGGGTATGGAGCCCACGCAGCCGCTAGCACCAGATCCACTCCTTTCGGACACAGGTCACGAGGAAGCGCCACCAGCGCCGGCGGCAAGGAGATCGAGTGCCCGGAGAAAGAAAAACGCCCCGGGCCCAAGAGCCCAGAGGCGTCGTCGCCTCATCTCCGCCGTCATCGGCGGAGAACGCAAACCTAGACGACCGGTCGGACGCACGTCAACTCAAACCGGCCAACCCCTACAGTTCGGGCGATGCCGGTCGAGGGACAGTGGGAGCGCGCGAACACGCCGCTGAGCCGGCGTGACAAGCGCCTTCTCGTGGTGCTCGCGGTGGTGGCGGTCGTGGCCGCGATCGCAGCAGGCATCGCGTTCGCGACCCGGTCGGGATCGTCGTCGGGAGCCGGCTGCGTCGTCGTCGACGTCCCCTCGACGATGGGCGGCGCGCGGCTGCGGAACTGCGGCGAGGCGGCCCACGAGTTCTGCCGGACGCAGGGTCCGCACGACCGGCTCGTCGCCGCCGCGTGCCGTAAGCAGGGCTTCGCGGCCGACGTGGCGGGCGGGTAGGCTCTTTGCCTCGTGGCAGACGCCCTCGCAGAGCTGAAGACCCGCCTCGAGCAGATCCAGTCGCTCGGGGCGATCTCCTCTCTGCTCGTCTGGGACCAGCGCACGATCATGCCGCCGGCCGGCGCGTCCAACCGCGGTTCGCACCTGGCGCTGCTGCAGGAGCTCGCGCACGAGGCGTTGATCGATCCCGAGGTGGGGCGGCTGATCGCCGAGCTGCGCCCGCTCGAGGAGTCGCTCGACCCCGACAGCGACGACGCCGCGCTGATCCGGCTCGCCGGCCGCGAGTACGACAAGGCCGTGCGCGTTCCCTCCGAGCTCGCCGGCGAGATGGCTCGGGCTGCTTCCGAGGCGGCGCCGATCTGGCTCGAGGCGAAGATGACGTCGAACTTCGAGCTCTTCCTGCCCGCGCTCGAGCGCGCGGTGGATCTGCGCCGCCGCTACATCGCCTGCTTCGACCCGACCGACCAGCCGTACGACATCCTGCTCGACGACTTCGAGCCGGAGACGAAGTCGGCCGACGTGACGCGGATCTTCGCCGAGATCAAGGCGGAGCTCGTCCCGATGATCGCCGAGCTGCGTCAGCGCGAGGTGGACGACTCGTTCCTCGCCGGCGACTTCCCCATCGGGCCGCAGATCGAGCTGGGGCAGGAGATCGTCGACCTGTTCGGCCACCGCCCCGACACGTGGCGCATCGACCCGACGGAGCATCCGTTCGCCTCCGGCACCGGCGTGGACGACATCCGCGTGACCACGCACTACTACCCCGACTCGCTCGAGTCGGTGTTCTCGACGATGCACGAGTACGGGCACGGCCTCTACCAGCATCAGATTCGCCGCGACATCGCGCACCTGCCGATCGGGAACGCGTCCTCGCTCGGCATCCACGAGTCGCAGAGCCGTCTCTGGGAGAACCTCGTCGGCCGCGCGATGCCCTTCTGGCGGCTCTTCTATCCGCGCCTGCAGAGCGCCTTCCCCGGGCAACTCGGCGACGTCGACCTCGACACGTTCTACGCGGCGATCAACAAGGTGCAGCCGTCGCTGATCCGCATCCGCGCCGACGAGGTCACGTACGGGATGCACGTGATCCTGCGCTTCGAGCTCGAGCAGGACATCGTCAACGGCACCGTCGAGCTGAGCGACCTGCCGCGGATCTGGAACGAGCGGATGTTCGACTACCTCGGCATCGAGGTTCCGAACGATGCGAACGGCGTGCTCCAGGACGTGCACTGGTCGGCCGGGCTGATCGGCTACTTCTCCACGTACCTCCTCGGCACGGTCATGTCCGTGCAGCTGTGGGAGAAGATCGAAGAGGACGTGCCCGGTCTCGACGACCAGATCGAGCGCGGCGAGTTCGGTGCGCTGCGCGACTGGCTGGGTGAGAACGTGCATGCGCCCGGGCGGAAGTACCCGCCGCAGGAGACGCTGCGACGAGCCGTCGGCTCGACCATCGACGCGAAGCCGTATCTCGCGTACCTGAAGCGCAAGTACGGCGTCGCGGTTCCCGCGTAGCCGCCGGGCTACGCTAGTCCGACGCGGCCCCGTAGCTCAGCGGATAGAGCGGCAGACTTCGAATCTGCGCGCGGAGGTTCGACTCCTCCCGGGGCCACTCGCATTGCGGCCCGGCTCTGCCGGGCCGCTCGCTTAACGGGGGAAACCATGTTTCCCCCGTTTGCCCCCTTCTTCTGGACTCCCGGCGGCCCTGGTCGTGGCGCGCCCGCGCATGTCGGGCGCGCCGGCGATCCTGACGTGCGGTTTGCACTTGACGCGTTCGGTTCGGTGTGAGAGTTTGCTTTCGCCAAGTCCCTGTGGGCCCTCGGGTTCACGGGGACTAGGCATTTATGGAGACGTTTCGCAGGCGTCGCAGGGCGACGAGCGACGCCCCGCCCAGGGCCGCGATCACGATCGCCATCGCGTAGGCGGAGTCGGTTCCGCCCACGCCGACGAGCGGCGCCGCCACCGCGCCGACCGCGAACGTGAAGACGCCGATCAGCCCCGACGCGCTGCCGGCGACGAGCGGATGGTCGGCCAGGGCGAGCGCGGTGGCGTTCGGGTTGATGATGCCGATGCTCGAGACGAGCACGAACAGCGCGGGGACGATACCCGCGAGCCCGATCCCGGCGGCGACGACCGCCAGCAGCGCGAAGCCGCCGCTCGCCAGCGCGATCACGCCGGCTGCGAGCAGCCGGCGCGCGCTCGTCCGACGGAGCAGGAGCCGGTTCAGCTGGCTCGCGGCGACGATGCCGATGCCGTTCAGGGCGAAGATGGCGCTGAACAGCTGCGCCGAGCCGTGGTGGATCGTCTCGACGACGAACGACGAGCCGGCGATGTACGCGAACATCGCGCCGAACGAGAAGCCGAGCACGACGAGATAGCGGACGAACATGCGGTCGCGCAGCAGCTCGGCGACGGTCGCGCGGACGCTGTCGAAACCGCCCTCGCGCCGCAGCTCGGGAGGCAGCGTCTCCCGGAGGTCGAGCGCAGTCGCGACGGCGAGCACCGCGCCGATCGCCGCCAGCGCGACGAAGATGCCGCGCCACGACGTCACGCGCAGCAGCTGGGCTCCGACGACCGGCGCGAGGATGGGCGCGAGCCCGTTCACGAGCATCAGCGCCGAGAAGAAGCCCGCCAGCGCGTCGCCGTCGTACAGATCCCGCGCGATCGCCCGCGCGATCGCGAGGCCGGCGGCCCCGCCGACGCCCTGCACGAACCGAAGGCCGATCAGCGCGGCGGCCGACGGCGCCACCGCACAGAGCAGCGAGGACACGGCGAAGAGAGCGAGCCCGATCAGCAGCGGCCGGCGCCGGCCGAACCGGTCGCTGAGCGGCCCGGCGGCGAGCTGTCCGAGCGCGAGCCCGGCGAGGCACGCCGTCAGCGTCAGCTGCGCGGCCGTCGCGCCGACGTGGAAGTCGGCGGAGAGCTGCGGCAGCGCCGGGAGGTACATGTCGATCGAGAGCGGCCCGAACGCGGACAGCGATCCGAGCAGGATGATCAGCCGTACGCGTGACACGCGCCGACCGTATCCCGCGTGCGATGATCGCCGCATGATCCTCGAGCTGACCACCGACGAGCTGCTCTCGACAACGCGCGCCGTGCGCAAGCGGCTCGACCTGACCCGTCCGGTCGAGCGGGAGGTGCTGGAGGAATGCATGCGCCTCGCGCAGCAGGCGCCGACCGCGAGCTACTCGCAGAACTGGCACTTCGTCGTCGTCGACGACGCGGCCAAGCGCGCCGCGCTGGCCGACCTGTGGCGTGAGGTCGCCGGCCCGTATCTCGAGCGCAGGCCGGCGGCGAATGACCAGTTCGTCCGGATCGGAGAGGCGGTGCGCCACCTCGCGGAGCACCTGCACGAGGTGCCGGTGCACGTGATCCCCTGCGTCCAGGGACGGACGGAGGACAAGCCCGTGGCGTGGCAGGCGTCGATCTTCGGGTCGATTGTCCCGGCGATGTGGAGCTTCATGCTCGCCGCGCGGTCACGCGGGCTCGGCACCGTGCTGACGACCTTTCATCTCATGCACGAGCGCGCCGCCGCGGAGATCCTCGGCATCCCGTACGACGAGGTGATGCAGGTCGCGCTGATCCCGGTCGCCTACTCGGTCGGGACGGACTTCAAGCCGGGCCGGCGCAAGCCGCTCGACACGATGGTCCACTGGAACAGCTGGTAGCTCTGGTAGCTCGCGAGGCTGCGCCTCGCTCGCTGGGAGACGGTGCTGCGCGCGGCCGAGAGCGGGGTCTCGGCCGCACTCCGCGCTGACGGCTTGCTTGGCTTTTCGTCGTGCGGCGCATAGCGCTCGAGGCGCGGCCGCGGGTGCGCCTGCGGCGCATCCGGGGCAGCGCGCCGCGCACGGGCCTGCGCGGACGCCCAGCCCTGCGGGCCGAGTCGTCCGCTCCGGCCTGCGCTCCAACGTCGGCCTGCCGCGGTGTGCGAGCGCGGACGTAGCCGGACGGCCGTAGGCCGGAGCTACGGCAGCGCCGGCGGGGAGCGACCGATCCCGGCCCTGCCGCGATTCGGTCGCTCACGACCGAGACGCGCCGCACGACGAGACGCGAATGAGCCGTCAGCGCGGAGCGCGCGGGAGACCGCGCTCTCCCGCGTGCGCAGCACCGTTTCCGAGCGAGCGAGGCGCAGCCTCGTGAGCTAGAGGTGGCGCCCGAACCACTCCAGGATCGCCTCGAAGCGCTGTACCCGGTGCAGCGGCGAGCCGGCGCGCGAGAGCTCGTGTCCCTCCGCCGGGAAGCGGAGCATCTCGACGGTCTTTCCCAGCAGCCGCAGCAGCGTGAACAGGTGCTCGCCTTGCTCGATGTTGCAGCGTAGGTCGTTCTCGGAGTGGAGGACGAGCAGCGGCGTCTCGATGTCCTTCGCGTAGGTCGCCGGCGAGTACGCGAGCCACGTGTCCACGTTGTCGTACATCGGGCCGCCGAACTGGTCCTGGAAGATCCAGAAGATGTCGCTCGAGCCGAAGGCGCTGACCATGTGGTTGACCGCGCGTTCGGAGACGGCGGCCTTGAACCGGTTCGTGTGCGAGACGATCCACGTGGTCATGAAACCGCCGTACGAGCCGCCGATGACGCCGAGTCGATCCGCGTCGAGAAAGTCGAAGCGGTCGAGCGCGGTGTCCACGGCGGCGGTCACGTCCTCGTAGTCCACGCTTCCCCAGCCCGGGCCGGAGCCGTCGATCGGCCCCCGGATGGCGCGGCCCCACTCCTCCGAGTAGCCGGAGCCGCCGCGCGGATTCGAGAACAGCACGGCGTAGCCCGCGGCGGCGTAGACCTGGAACTCGTCGAAGAAGCCGGTGCCGTACTGCGTGAAGGGGCCGCCGTGGATGCTGAGGAGCACCGGGTAGCGCTTGCCCGGCTCGAAGCCGACCGGGCGGACGAGCCAGGCGTCCACCTCCGTGCCGTCGCGCGAGACGGCTGTGTAGCGCTCGGGCTCGACGAGCGCGCGGCCCTCGGTGAAGGCGCGGCCGACGTCGGTCAGCCTGCGCCCGTCGGTGCCCGCGAACAGCTCACGCATCGTCGTCGGCGTTGTGGAGACGTACGCGATCTGGCCGTCGTGCGCGTCGTAGCCTCCGATCCACTGCTCGCCGCCGGCGAGGAGCTGGGGCGGGGCCGAGCCGTCCGCGGCGACGGAGTACAGGTGGACGTTCCCGCCGTCCTCGACCGTGAAGACGATGCGGTCGCCGTCCCAGATCGGCTCCCGGATGTCCGTGAACGCGTTCACCTGGCGGTCGAGCGACGTGGTCAGAAGCGCAGCGCCGGACCCGTCGGCGTTCATCACGCCGATCTGCCCGTGGTGCGGGAAGGTGCCGTCCTCGAGCTGGTAGCGGTACGCGATGCGCGAGCCGTCGGGCGAGGTCACCGGCATCGTGTACGAGCCGTCGTCGCCGGTCAGCTGCCGCGGCTCGCCGCCGTCCGCGTCCAGCACGTAGACGCGCGTGATCAGGTCGATGTCCCAGCGGTCGCCGCGCAGCGAGCTGAAGACGATTCGCTTTCCGTCCGGAGTCCACGACGGCTCGCCGTCCTCGCAGTCGCCGTCGGTGAGCTGTCGCGGCTCGCCGCCCTCGAGGTCGACGACGAAGAGATGCTTGCGGCGGTCCGTCGTCCAGCCGACGCTGTCGAGCTTGTACAGGAGCCGGGTCAGCCGCCGCGGCGCGCGCTTCTTGTCGTCCTCTTCCTCGTACGCCTCGTCGCGCACGCGCATCGTGTACGCGAGCCGCGTCGAGTCGGGCGACCAGACGACCTCCTCGATGCCTTCCTTCGCCTCGGTCAGCGCGCGCGCCTCGCCGCCCTCGGCCGGGATGACGTAGAGCTGCGACGGCGTCTTGTCGGCGCCGCGATTCGACGTGAACGCGAGCCAGCGGCCGTCCGGCGACCAGCGCGGCGAGCCGTCGCGCTTTTCGCTGAACGTGAACCGTCGCGGCTCGCCGGAGCCGTCGAGCGCGGTGACCCAGATCGCGCCGCGGTACTCGTTCGTCCCGCGGTCGATCGACCACACCTGGTACGCGACGTCCCGTCCGTCGGGCGCGATCCGAGGGTCGGCGACCCCGGTCAGCTCGTAGACGTCGTCAGGCCGCATGCCCTCCACGGGGCGGGACTATACGTATGCGGGCGAGAGGACTTGAACCTCCAAGGAGCTTCCGCTCCAGCGGGACCTAAACCCGCCGCGTCTACCAGTTCCGCCACACCCGCGGGCCACTCAGGATAGAGCGCCGGCAGGCGAGCGGTGACACGGCCCGGGGTCAGACCCCGGGGCGTGTCCGTGCGGGACGGGCGCCTTCGAGAGTGATACCCTACCGGGGTATGACGGTGACAACGGAGCTCGACCTCGACGGCATGACCTGCGCCTCGTGCGCGGCGCGCATCGAGCGCGGGCTGAACAAGCTCGACGGCGTCGATGCGACGGTCAATTTCGCCACTGAGCGCGCCAGCGTCGCTTTCGACCCCGAGTTCGTGACCGTGGACGAGCTGTGCGGCGCTGTCGAGGCAGCCGGCTACCGCGCCCACCCTCACGAGATCGGGCACGAGCACGATCACGCCGACGATGCGCTCGGCCGGCGGCTTGCGGTTGCCGTGGTCTTGACTGCTCCGCTCGTCCTGCTGGCGATGATCCCGGGGCTCGACTTCTCCCACTGGGAGTGGCTCGCGTTCGCGCTCGCGACCCCCGTGGTGTTCTGGAGCGGCCTCGGCTTCCACCGCGCGGCGCTGGCGAGCGCGCGCCACGGCGCGGCAAACATGGACACGCTGATCTCGCTCGGCACCCTGTCCGCCTGGACCTGGTCGACGGTCGTGCTGGTCGGCGGGCTGAACGCGGACACCTATTTCGAGGCCGGCGGGGTGATCACCACGCTGATCCTGCTCGGGCGCTACCTCGAGGTGCGTGCCAAGCGGCGCAGCAGCGCGGCCATCCGGGCGCTGCTCGAGCTCGGCGCCAGGGAGGCGCGGCTGCTGCGTGACGGAGAAGAGGTGCTCGTGCCCGTGGGCGACCTGCAGCCGGGCGACCTGTTCGTCGTCCGACCCGGCGAACGCGTCGCAACCGACGGCGTCGTCGTCGAAGGAGCGTCTGCGCTCGACCAGTCGCTGCTGACCGGCGAGTCCGTCCCCGTCGAGGTCGGTCCGGGCGCCACCGTCGCCGGCGCGACCGTGAACACCTACGGCCGCCTCGTCGTCCGCACGACTCGCGTCGGCTCCGAGACGGCGATCGCGCAGATCGCGCGGCTCGTGGAGGAGGCGCAGGCGGGGAAGGCGCCGGTGCAGCGGCTCGCGGACCGCGTCTCGGCCGTCTTCGTCCCGATCGTGATCGCGATCGCGCTGGCGACGCTGCTCGGCTGGCTGCTCGCGGGCGGCGGCGCGTCGGCCGCGTTCACCGCAGCCGTGTCCGTGCTGATCATCGCCTGCCCGTGCGCGCTCGGACTCGCGACTCCGATGGCGCTACTGGTCGGGACCGGCCGGGGTGCGCAGCTGGGGATCCTGATCAAGGGACCGGAGGTGCTCGAGCACACGCGGCGGATCGGGACGATCGTGCTGGACAAGACGGGCACGCTCACCGAGGGCCGGATGGAGCTCGTGGATGTCGCGCCGCTCAACGGTGCTCGTTTGAACGGGGCCGGCCGCGCCGAGGCTCTTCGTCTCGCAGGCGCGGTCGAGGCCGCGAGCGAGCACCCGATCGCGCAGGCGGTCGCGGCCGGCGCGCGCGCCGAGCTGGGCGAGCTTCCGCCCGTCACGGACTTCCGCAACGTCCCCGGCGTCGGCGTCCGCGGCGTCGTCGAGGGACATGACGTCGAGGTCTCGCGGCAGCTCGGCGCGATCACCGTCGCCTGGGACGGCGTGCCGCGCGCGACGCTCGTCGTCAGCGACGCGGTGAAGCCCACGAGCGCCGAGGCGGTGCGTGGGCTGAAGGCGCTGGGGCTGACGCCGGTGCTGCTCAGCGGCGACACGCGCGCCGCGGCGGAAGAGGTCGCCGCCGAGGTGGGCATCGACCGGGTGCTCGCCGAGGTCCTGCCGGCGGACAAGGCGGCGGAGATCCGGCGGCTGCAGAACGAGGGAGAGGTCGTCGCCATGGTCGGTGACGGCGTCAACGACGCGCCGGCGCTCGCCGGAGCCGATCTCGGCCTCGCCATCGGTACCGGCACGGACGTCGCGATCGAGGCGTCCGACCTGACGCTCGTCTCCGGCGACCTGCGGGCCGCCGTCGACGCGATCCGGCTCGCGCGGCGCACGCTCGCGACCATCCGCGGCAATCTCTTCTGGGCGTTCGCCTATAACGTCGCCGCGATCCCGCTCGCGGTCGCCGGCCTGCTGAACCCGATGATCGCCGCCGCGGCGATGGCGGGGTCGAGTCTGTTCGTCGTCGGCAACAGTCTGCGCCTGCGGCGGTTCCGCAGCGTGCGCGAAGGAGGAACGACATGAGCACGACCGAGCACGCCGCTCCCGGCTACCACGCCGACAAGGACGCGCTGATCAAGCGGCTGCACCGGATCGAGGGCCAGGTCCGTGGACTGGAGAAGATGGTGGAGGACGACCGCTACTGCATCGACGTGATCACGCAGATCTCCGCCGTCGGCACTGCGCTCGACAGCCTCGCGTTCCGGATCCTCGACCAGCACGTGCAGCACTGCGTCGCGGACGCGCTCGCCTCGGGCGACGAGGCGGCCGCGGCGGAGAAGAGCCGCGAGCTGCTCGACGCTGTGCACCGCTTCGCGAAGACGCGCTAGCGGTCCCGGGCCATGTAGAAGACGCCGCCGAGCATCGCCACCCAGATGGCGGTGACGGCGGTGATGAGGATCCAGGTCCAGGAGATCATCGGCGCGGGTGTCGCAATTCGCCGCCGACCGGCCGCGCCCTTCTCCCCGTTCGGGTGATTCCGCTCACGGCGTGAGCAGCTCGATGCGTACCGCCGCGCGCACGAGCGACTCCTCGTCGAACAGATACGGCGTCGCGTTCGCGATCGAGTGGTCGGGTCCGTCCAGCTCGTCCGAGCCGCCCGCGGCGTTCAGCGCGTAGCGGACGGGGATCTCGTGGCAGACGACGAGGATCGTCCGCTCGGCGCGATCGACCAGCTCACGGAAGCCCCGGGCGTAGCGCCGCGCCGCGTCGTCGAGGCTCTCGCCGCCGGGGAAGGCGTCGCCGCGCCGGTGCGCCCGCTTCCACGTCTCGTACGCCGCGACCGTCTCTCCCTCGAGGTCGCCGACGTCGATGTCGTCAAGTAGCGGCTGCTCGAATCGAGGCACGTCCCGCCCGGCGAGGATCGCGTCCGCGGTCTCCCTCGTTCGAGGGAACCGCGTATGCACGCAGAGGTCGATCGGCAGCTCGGCCAGCTGCCGGCCCAGCCGCGCCGCCTCGGCTCGGCCGGCCTCCGTCAGCGGCACCGGAACGGACGGATCGCCGTTCACGCGGCCCTCGTCGTTCATCGTCGAGCGGCCGTGGCGGGTCAGGACGAACAGTCGCACCGGGCGAGCCTACGCAAGGGGGCTACGCGACCTCGGCCGGAAGGGGTCTGCTTGAATGACTTTGTGCAGGCTGTCATCGAGGAGCTCCCCGAGAACAAGGTCCGCCTCACGGTGCAGGTGCCGTCGCACGACGTCCACCACGCCGTCGAGCACGCGGCCACCGACCTCGCGGCGAGCGTCAAGATCCCGGGCTTCCGCAAGGGCAAGGTCCCGCGCGAGGTGCTTGTGCGCCGCGTGGGCAAGGAGCGGCTGATGACGGAGGCGGTCGAGAGCCACATCAGCGGCTGGTTCTGGAACGCCGCCGCACAGTCGCGCGTCCGCCCGGTGGAGCAGCCCGAGTACGACTTCCAGCTCCCGGCCTCGGACGACGTCGACTGGGAGTTCACCGCCACCGTGTCCGTTCAGGCCAAGCCCGAATTGCCCGACTGGACGACGCTCGAGGTGGGCGCGTACGAGCCCGAGGTGCCGGAGGAGCTCGTCCAGCGCGAGCTCGAGGCGCTCCAGTCCACGGTCGCGGAGCTCGTGCCCGTGGAGGGCCGGCCGGTCGCGGCCGACGACACGGTCGTCCTCGACCTCGTCTCACCCGGCGGCGAGACCCGCCGCGACTACGTGATCGAGCTAGGCCGCGCGGCCGTCGTCGAGGAGATCGAGCAGGGCGTCGTCGGCATGAACGCCGGCGAGACGAGGGAGATCGGGTTCGAGCTGTCCGACGAGACGAAGCAGTCGGTCACCGTCACGGTCAAGGAGATCAAGGAGAAGGTGCTGCCGCCGATCGACGACGAGCTGGCGCGCGCCGCGAGCGAGTTCGAGACGATCGCCGAGCTGCGCGCGGAGATCGAGTCGCGCCTCGGCGCGCAGATCGCGGAGGAGGCGGAGGCGCAGTTCCGGGCCGACGTCGCCGACGCGCTCGTCGCCGCCTCCAAGGTCGACGCATCTGGGCCGCTCGTCGAGGCGCGGACGCGCGAGCTCCTGCGCGGGCTCGCCCGCCAGGTCGAGGCGCGCGGGATCGCGCTCGACAGCTATCTCGCCATGACCGGCCAGGCGCCGGAGGATCTGCTGGCGCGGCTCCACGAGGAGGCCGAGCGGTCGGTCGCGCGCGAGCTCGTGCTCGAGGCCGCCGCCGACCAGCTGGAGATCACCGTGTCCGACGAGGAGGTCGAGGCGGTCGTCCGCGAGCAGGCGGAGGCGCTGGGCGAGGATCCGGAGCCGACGATCGCCCAGCTTCGCGAGACGGGACGGTTCGAGGGCCTGCGCGAGGACCTGCGGCTGCGCGACGCGCTCGACCGCGTCGCCGCCGAGGTCAAGCGGATCCCGAAGGAGCTCGCCGAGGCACGTGAGGCGATCTGGACACCCGACAAGGAAAAAGCACCAGCGGACACGAAACTCTGGACCCCCGGCAGCTGAGGAGCGACATGAATCCCTCGAATCTCGTCATCCCGTCCGTCATCGAGCAGACCTCCCGCGGAGAGCGCTTCTTCGACATCTACTCGCGGCTGCTGAACGAGCGGATCATCTTCCTCGGCACGCCGATCGACGACCAGGTGGCGAACCTCATCGTCGCGCAGATGATCCATCTCGAGTCCGAGGACCCGGACAAGGACATCAACATCTACATCAACTCGCCGGGCGGGTCGGTGTACGCGGGTCTCGCCATCTACGACACGATGCAGTTCATCCGGCCGGACGTCGCGACCACCTGCGTGGGGATCGCCATGTCCATGGGCGCGCTGCTGTTGAGCGCCGGCGCGGAGGGAAAGCGCACCGCGCTGCCGAACTCCAAGATCCTCATCCATCAGGTCTCCGGCGGCTTCCAGGGCCAGGGCACCGACATCGAGATCCAGGCCCGCGAGACGATCAATCTCAAGCGGAACCTGGAGGAGATCATCGCCAAACATACAAATCAACCGGCCGAGAAGGTCTCGAAGGACATGGAGCGCGACTACTACATGACCGCCGAGGACGCTCAGCAGTACGGGCTGATCGACAACGTAGTGGCCCACCGGTAGACGAAAAGGCCGTTCCGAGGTACAAGGAGAGACGTGGCCAGGGCAAGCGACGGCAACGAGCAGCTGCTTTGCAGCTTCTGCGGGAAGAGCCAGCGACAGGTGAAAAAGCTGATCGCCGGCCCCGGCGTGTACATCTGCGACGAGTGCATCGATCTCTGCAACGAGATCATCGACGAGGAGCTGACCACCCCGACCACGCTCGACCTGGACAACCTGCCGCGGCCGAAGGACATCTACGCCGTCCTGAACGACTACGTCGTCTCGCAGGAGGAGGCGAAGCGGACGCTGTCGGTGGCGGTCTACAACCACTACAAGCGCGTCCAGATGGAGACGAACGACGACGAGGTCGAGCTGCAGAAGTCGAACATCCTCCTGCTCGGCCCGACGGGGTGCGGGAAGACGCTGCTGGCCCAGACGCTGGCGCGCATCCTCAACGTCCCGTTCGCGATCGCCGATGCGACCGCACTGACCGAGGCCGGTTACGTCGGCGAGGACGTCGAGAACATCCTGCTGAAGCTGATCCAGGCGGCCGACTTCGACATCAAGAAGGCCGAGACCGGAATCATCTACATCGACGAGGTGGACAAGATCGCGCGGAAGGCGGACAACCCGTCGATCACGCGCGACGTATCCGGTGAGGGCGTCCAGCAGGCGCTGCTGAAGATCCTCGAGGGGACGGTCGCGTCGGTTCCGCCACAGGGCGGCCGCAAGCATCCGCACCAGGAGTTCCTCTCGATCGACACGACGAACATCCTGTTCATCTGCGGCGGGGCGTTCGCCGGGCTGGACAAGATCATCGCCCGGCGGATCGGCAAGAACGCCGTCGGCTTCGGCGCCGAGGTGCGCTCGAAGCACTCGGTCGAGGCCTCCGACCTGCTCGTCGACGTGATGCCGGAGGATCTGCTCAATTTCGGCCTGATCCCGGAGTTCATCGGGCGCCTGCCGGTCGTCTCGGCCGTGCACCAGCTGCGCAAGGAGGATCTCGTCCAGATCCTCACCGAGCCGAAGAACGCGCTCGTCCGGCAGTACCAGCGCTTCTTCGGCTACGACAACATCGAGCTCGTCTTCACCGAGGACGGCCTGTGGGAGATCGCCGACAAGGCGCTCGACCGCGAGACCGGCGCGCGCGGCCTCCGCTCGATCATCGAGAGCGCGCTGCTCGACGTGATGTTCGAGCTGCCGTCGCGGCGCGACGTGACCAAGTGCGTGATCACGAAGGAGTGCATCGCGCAGGGCATCCGCCCGACGCTCGTCACGAGCGCCGGCACGTACGTCGACGACGAGCCCGAAGAGGCCGTCGAGCAAAGCGCGTAGGCGTGGCGGACGTCGAGCCGGGCGCCGAGTTCGGGCCCTCCTCCTGGATCGAGATCACGCAGGACCAGATCGGCGCGTTCGCCGACGCGACGGGCGACCACCAGTGGATCCACGTCGACCCCGAGCGGGCGGCGGCCGGCCCCTTCGGCACGACCATCGCGCACGGCTACCTGACGCTGTCCCTGATCCCGGTCATGTCCGAAGAGGTCGTGCCTCGCACGGGCGGGATGGGGATCAACTACGGGCTGAACCGCGTCCGCTTCCCGGCGCCGGTGCCCTCCGGCTCGAAGGTGCGCGGCACCTTCCGGGTCGACGCCGTCGACGAGATCGAGGGCGGCACCCAGTCGACGATGACGGCCACGATCGAGCGCGAGGGCGGCGACAAGCCGGTCTGCGTGGCCGAGGTCGTCTTCCGCTCCTACCGCTAGCTCCGCTCCTCTCCGGATCCGAGTAACCGTGCAACGGCGGTTGCGTCCGTCCGTTCGGCTAATCTAGGATCCGAAATGAGCCAATCGAGCCCGAGGAGAGTCATGGAGCGCGAAAGTCGGATCCAACGTGAGGAAGAGACGCTTGCGAGCCGCTGGCGCGGGGACGCGCGCTGGGACGGGATCGAGCGGACGTACGGCCCGGCGGACGTCGTTCGGCTGCGCGGCTCGGTCGTCCCGGAGCAGACGCTGGCCCGGCTCGGCGCCGAGCGGCTGTGGGAGCTGCTCCGCCGCGAGGAGCCGGTGCGCGCGCTCGGCGCGATGACCGGAGGCCAGGCGGTGCAGATGGTCAAGGCGGGCCTCGAGGCGATCTACCTGTCCGGCTGGCAGGTCGCCGCCGACGCCAACCTCTCCGGCAGCACGTATCCCGACCAGAGCCTCTATCCGGCCAACAGCGCTCCGGCGCTGGTCAAGCGCCTGAACGGCGCCCTCATGCGGGCCGACCAGATCGACTGGGCCGAGGGGCGAAACGGCACCCACTGGTTCGCGCCGATCCTCGCCGACGCGGAGGCCGGCTTCGGCGGGCCGCTGAACGCGTACGAGCTGATGCGGCAGATGATCGAGGCGGGCGCCGCCGGCGTGCACTTCGAGGACCAGCTCGCGTCGGAGAAGAAGTGCGGCCACCTCGGCGGCAAGGTGCTCGTACCCACGTCGCAGTTCATCCGCACGCTGAACGCTGCGCGCCTCGCCGCCGACGTGCTCGATGTGCCGACGGTGCTCGTGGCCCGAACCGACGCGCTCTCCGCGGCGCTGCTCACGAGCGACATCGACGAGTACGACCGCGAGTTCGTCACGGGCGAGCGCACGTCGGAGGGCTTCTTCCGCGTCCGCGACGGCATCGACGCCGCCATCGCCCGCGGACTCGCCTACGCGCCGTACGCCGACCTGCTCTGGTTCGAGACGTCGACGCCGGACCTCGGCGAGGCGCACGCGTTCGCAGACGCGATCCACGGGCGGTACCCGGGCAAGCTGATGGCGTACAACTGCTCGCCGTCGTTCAACTGGCGCCAGGCGCTCGGCGACGAGGAGATCGCCGGCTTCCAGGGCCAGCTGGACGAGTGGGGCTACCGCTTCCAGTTCATCACGCTCGCCGGCTTCCACTCGCTCAACGCGGGCATGTTCGAGCTCGCGCGGGGGTACGCTCGCGAGGCGATGACTGCGTACGTGCAGCTCCAGGAGCACGAGTTCGAGCTGGAGGAGCTCGGCTACACCGCCACGCGCCACCAGCGCGAGGTCGGTGCCGGCTACTTCGACCTCGTCGCGCAGGCGGTCGCGCCCGACAGCTCCACGCTCGCGCTCAAGGGCTCGACCGAGGAGGCGCAGTTCGAGCCGCACGGAGCCGCTGCTTGACCAAGCTCGCGAGCGGCGTCGAGGTCATCGCACCCACGGACGATGCGATCTTGACGCGGGAGGCGCTCGACTTCGTCGGGCGTCTCCATCGCGAGTTGAACCCGACGCGCCTGCTGTTGCTCGAGCGCCGCCACGAGCGCCAGCTCGAGCTCGACGCGGGCGCGCTGCCGGGCTTCCTGCCCGAGACCAGGTTCGTCCGAGAGGGCGATTGGCGCGTCGCGGAGGCCCCGCCGGACCTCCGCGACCGCCGCTGCGAGATCACCGGGCCGGTCGACCGGAAGATGATGATCAACGCGTTCAACTCGGGCGCGCGCGTCTTCATGGCCGATTTCGAGGACGCGAACTCGCCGACCTGGACGAACGTCGTCGACGGCCAGCGAAACGTCTCCGATGCGGTGCGCCGCACGATCACGCTGGAGACCCCGGAGAAGTCGTATCGGCTGAACGACGAGATCGCGACGATGCTGATCCGGCCTCGCGGCTGGCACCTTTCGGAGCGGCACGTGCTCGTGGACGGCGAGCCGATCTCGGGCTCCGTGTTCGACTTCGGGCTGTCGTTCTACCGCAACGCGGCAGAGTTGCTGGCGCGCGGGAGCGGGCCGTACTACTACCTGCCGAAGCTCGAGTCGCACCTCGAGGCGCGGCTGTGGGCGCAGGCGTTCGCGTTCGCGGAGGACGAGCTCGGCGTGCCGGCCGGCTCGATCCGCTGCACGGTGCTGATCGAGACGATCCTCGCCGCGTTCGAGATGGAGGAGATCCTCTACGAGCTCCGCGACTACGGCTGCGCGCTCAACGCCGGCCGCTGGGACTACATCTTCAGCGTGATCAAGAAGTTCCGGTCGCGCGAGGGCTGGGTCCTGCCGGATCGGGTGCAGGTAACGATGACCGTGCCGTTCATGCGCGCGTACACGGAGCTGCTCGTGCGGAGCTGCCACCGTCGCGGCGCGCACGCGATCGGCGGCATGGCGGCGTTCATCCCGTCCCGGAAGGACGCGGCCGTGAACGAGGTGGCGCTGGCGAAGGTGCGCGAGGACAAGCAGCGCGAGTCCGGCGACGGCTTCGACGGCACCTGGGTCGCGCATCCGGATCTCGTCCCGGTGGCGACGGAGGTCTTCGACGGCGTGCTGGGCGAGCGGCCGAACCAGGTGTCGCGGCTGCGCGAGGATGTCGTCCCCGACGAGGCGGCGCTCCTGTCCATCCCGGACACGCCGGGGGACGTCACGGAGGCGGGTCTGCACACGAACGTGTCCGTCGGCGTCCGCTACCTCGACGCGTGGCTGCACGGCGTCGGCGCCGCCGCGATCGACAATCTGATGGAGGACGCCGCCACGGCCGAGATCTCGCGCTCCCAGGTGTGGCAGTGGGTGCGCTCCGGCCGGTTCGACGAGGCGCACGTGCGGGACGAGATCGCGGCCGTCGAGGCCGGCGCCGAGGCGAAGGAGCTGTTCACGCAGCTCGCGCTCGCGCCCGAGCTGGTCGAGTTCCTCACGCTGCCCGCGTACACTCGCCTGGGATGAGCCTCGACAGCACCAAGGCAGACGACATCGCGCTCGTGATCGAGGAGGCGATCGTCTCGGGGGAGCTCGCCCCGGGCACCGTCCTCCGGCAGGAGCAGCTCTCGGAGCAGTTCAACGTCTCGCGCACGCCGGTCCGGGAAGCGCTGCGGCGGCTGGCGGCGCTCGGGCTCGTCTCCTTCGTGCCGAACCGCGGTGTCCGCGTGCGCACGATCGCGCGGGAGGAGCTGCACGAGGCGTTCATGGTGCGCGCCGAGCTGGAGGGGCTCGCCACCGAGGTGGCCGCGACGAAGATGACTCCGGAGGACCTGCAGGAGCTGGACGAGTGCGAGCAGCGGTTCTCGCGGATCTCGCAGGAGCTCCGCTCGCGGGAGCCGGGCGACGAGCGCCGCTCGATCATGGGCGACTGGGTTCGCGCGAATCACGCGTTCCACGACGTGATCTACCGCGCGGCCGCGCTGCCGCTGGTCGAGCAGATGGCGAAGAGCGCGCGGCGGACGTTCTCCGGTCCCGCGGTGTGGGCGCCGGGCGACCACTCGCTCGACGGGCTGTACGTGAAGAACGCCGAGCAGCATCGCGCGATCAAGCACGCGCTGATGGCGGGCAGCGCCGCCGGCGCGCGCGAGCTCGCGCGGGAGCACGTGATGTCGTCGTTCATCCTGCTGGAGACGATCCTCGAGCAGGTCGGCGCGCAGCCGCGCGACTGGCAGAAGAGCCGCGCCTCGCGCAGCTAGGCACGGACATGACCCGGGGTCAGACCCCGGGCCGTGTCCCTACGAGCCGGCCCGGCAGCGGATCGACCCCGTCGCGGACAGGCCGGCGCCGCTGACCGCCGCCGTCGCCGCTCCCGAGCGGCAGCCGCCGAGCAGCCGGCCGTGCGCAACGCCCTCGCCGGCATAGTTGCCCGACAGATCCTCGTACGCCATCGCGGGGCCCGCGTACGCGACATGTCCGTCCGCGGTCCGCACGATCGCGCGCAGGTGCAGCGGCGGCACGTGACACGGCGGCCCGGCGTACCGGAGCGTGACGACCGGACCCGGCCCGACGCCGAGATGGACGGACGAGTTCGCACAGCGCGGGAGAAAGGCCGTCGTCGACGGCACCAGGCGCACGCGCTCGGGCACCGGCGCCGGCGGAAGCGACGACGCAGTCGTCGTGGCCGGAGGCGGTGCCGCGTGCTTCGCCGATCCGTGCCGGTGCATGAGCGCGTCCGCCGCCACCACGACCACGAGCACCGCGACCGCCGCGATCAAGATCCGGTCCAGACGATTCGGCATACTTCGCACATAGTCGCTGCCTGACCACATCGGATTGCTGGCTAGGATCGGCTCCTGATGGAGATGGAGCCTCTCTACCAGCCGCAGGGCGTCGAGGAGCGCTGGCAGCACGCGTGGGAGGACGAGGGCCTCTACAACGCCGATCCGGACCCGTCGCGGCCGGCGTACGTCGACGCGCACCCGCCGCCCAACGTCACCGGCGAGCTACACCTCGGCCACGCGCTCCAGCTCGCGCTCGGCGACACGATCGTCCGGCTCCGGCGCATGCAGGGCTTCAACGTCCTCTTCCAGCCCGGCTACGACCACGCCGGCATCTCGACGCAGAACGCGGTGGAGAAGGCGTTGATCGCGGAGGGAACGTCGCGGCAGGAGCTCGGTCGCGAGGAGTTCGAGCGGCGAGTGTGGGCCTGGCTGCACCTGTACGGCGGCAAGATCATGAATCAGTTCCGCCGCATGGGCGCGTCGCTCGATTACCGGCGCGAGCGCTTCACCATGGACGAAGCGTACGTCCGCTCCGTCATGCACTTCTTCGTGCACCTCTACCGCAAGGGCTGGATCTACCGGGCGAACCGGATCATCAACTGGTGCCCGTTCCACCAGACGTCGCTCTCCGATCTCGAGCTCGTCGATGTGGAGATGGACGACACGCTGTCGACCATCCGCTACCCGCTCGCGGACGGATCCGGCTACATCGCGATCGCCACCGTGCGTCCCGCGACGATTCCCGCGGACGTCGCCGTCGCCGTGCACCCCGACGATGACCGCTACAGGCATCTCGTCGGCAAGGAGGCGATCGTCCCGTTCGT
This sequence comes from uncultured Actinomycetes bacterium, assembly GCA_963761665.1. Lineage (GTDB taxonomy): Bacteria > Actinomycetota > Thermoleophilia > Gaiellales > Gaiellaceae > Palsa-739. Next base: position 573,870 of record CAVXHM010000004.1, on the reverse strand, counting down.
CGAGCGGCGGGTGCCGATCATCGCCGACGAGCGCGTCGAGCCGGACTTCGGCACCGGCGCGCTGAAGATCACCCCGGGGCACGACCCGAAGGACTTCGAGATCGGCCGCGACCACGGTCTGCCGGAGCCCGCCGTGATCGGCCCGGACGGCCGCATGAACGACACCGTGCCGGAGCTCGCCGGACTGACGCAGGACGAGGCCGCGACGAAGATCCTCGACTGGGCGCGCGAGCGCGACCTGCTGGAGAAGCGGGAGCACTACCGCCACTCGGTGCCGCTCTGCGAGCGGTGCGAGAGCCGCATCGAGCCGCTGATCTCGCTGCAGTGGTGGTGCTCGATGGAGGAGCTGAAGCAGCCGGCGCTTGCAGCGCTGCGCGAGCGGCGTGTCGTCTACCACCCGGAGTCGCAGCATCGCTTCGCCATCCAGTCGCTCGAGGACGCACCCGACTGGAACATCTCGCGGCAGATCTGGTGGGGTCACCAGCTCCCCATCTGGACGTGTCCGGACGGGCACCTGACCGTGGAGGAGACCGAGCCGGCGGCGTGCGGCGAGTGCGGCTCGACGGAGATCGTGCGCGAGACGGACGTGCTCGACACGTGGTTCTCGTCGGCGCTGTGGCCGTTCGCGACGCTCGGCTGGCCGGAGGAGACCGAGGACCTGAAGGCGTTCTATCCGGGGAACCTGCAGACGACCGCGCGGGAGATCATCCGCCTCTGGGAGAACCGGATGATCTTCGCCGGGCTCGAGCTGCTCGGCGAGATCCCGTTCCGCGACGTGATCATCCACTCGACCGTGCTCGCGCCGGACGGACGGCGGATGTCGAAGTCGCTCGGCAACGGGATCGATCCGCTGGAGGTGATCGACGAGTACGGCACCGACGCGACCCGGTACGGGCTGCTGAAGATCTCGTCTGCGCAGGACGTGCGTTTCTCGTACAACGCGATCGAGGAGGGGCGGCGGCTCGCGAACAAGCTCTGGAACGTGTCGCGACTGATCCTGGCCAATGCAGGAGATGCGCTGCCGGAGGCGCAGCCGCGCGAGCTGGAGGAGCGGTGGATCCTCGCGCGGATCGACGCGACGCAGACCGAGATCGAGCGGCTGCTCGGGGAGTTCGACTTCGCGCACACCGTCGACGCGCTGTACCACCTGACGTTCGACGACTTCTGCGACTGGTACGCCGAGGCGATCAAGCCGCGGCTGTACGACGGCGACGAGGACGCACGTGCGACGGCGCTCGCCGTGCTCGAGCGGCTGCTGAAGCTGCTCCATCCCGTGATGCCGCACGTGACCGAGGAGATCTGGACGAATCTGCCGGCGCGGGAAACGCGGCTGATCGTCGCGCCGTGGCCCGAGGTCGACGGGCGCTTCGCGGGCGACGCGGACGCGCTCGTGTCGGTGCAGGAGGCGGCCGAACGGTTCCGGCGCAGCGGTGTGCTCACGCCGCTCGAGGGCGACGAGAAGCGGATCTTCGACGCAGTCGTGCGGCCGGAGCGCTCCGGCGGCGCGAACGGCAACGTCGAGGCGGAGCAGGAGCGGCTGCGCGGCGAGATCGCGCGCGCCGAGAAGATGCTCTCGAACGAGCGGTTCGTCGACCGCGCGCCTGCCGACGTCGTGGACGCGGAGCGGGCGAAGCTCGAACGGTACCGCCGCGAGCTGGACGCGCTCGGCGGCTGACACGCCGGTTCGGATCGCCGTGAACGCGACTGAATGGATCGCCTCGCTGAGTCCGTGGCCGGCGGACGGGTTCGGGTTGGAGCGGATGCGGGCGTTGCTCGGCGAGCTCGGCGAGCCGCAGCTGCGGTATCCGGCGATTCACGTCGTCGGAACGAACGGCAAGTCGACGACGACGCGGATGACGGAGGCGCTCCTGACCGGCTCGGGGCTCAACGTCGGCGCGTACGTGTCCCCGCACGTGCGCGGGTGGAGCGAGCGCATCCGCGTCGGCGGCGAGGAGGCCGATTTCGAACGCGCGGTCGCCGGGGTCAGACCGCGGGCCACGGCCCTCGGAGCCACCCAGTTCGAGGCCCTGACCGCAGCGGCCCTGCTCGCGTTCGCCGAAGCGGAGGTCGACGTCGCCGTGGTCGAGGCGGGACTCGGCGGACGGCACGACGCCACGAACGTCCTCCGCACGAGCGTCGTCGTGCTCACGAGCGTCGCGCTCGACCACATGGACGTCCTCGGCGACACGCGCGAGGCGATCGCCGCCGAGAAGCTCGCGGTCGTCCAGCCCGGCTGCATCGTGGTTCTGGGCGAGCCGGAATGGCAGCCCCTCGCCGAGGAGAACGGCGCGGCCCGCGTCGACGTCACCGCCCGCAGCAATCTCGCCCTGGCCGTCGCGGCGGCGGAGGCATTCCTCGGCCGTCCCGTGGACGCCGCCCCCGCCTCCGAGGTCGCGCTTCCCGGGCGACTCGAGCACCGGAGCGAGGATCCGCTCGAGATCTGGGACGGCGCGCACAACCTCGCCGGTGTCGGGTACCTGCTCCCGCGCCTGCCGAGCCGCGACTACGTGCTCGTCTGCTCGATGCTGCAGGACAAGCGTCCGGAGCTCATGCTGGAGGCGCTGTCCGTCGTCGGAGGCACCCTTATCGCCACGGAGTCGACCAATGCCCGTGCGATTCCCGCAGGGGAACTCGCGTCCCGCGCCGAAGGGTACTTCCGCCATGTCGAATCCATCGCAGATCCGGCCGAGGCTCGCAGCCGCGCGCTCGCGCTCGCGGGCCCTGGCGGCGCCGTTCTCGTCACCGGCTCCCTCTATCTTCTTGCCGAGCTCGGTCCGCGGAGCTACAACGAGTAACGTGAGAGAGAAGATCAGCGTCTTCGCGGTCGCGATCTTCGTTCTCGTCCTGGTGGTCGGAGGTGCGTTTGCCGCCGGCTACCTGATAGGGAGGATCCTGCTGTGACGGTCGCCACCAGCGTTCACGGGTTCTTCAACTCCGGAACCTGGCTCGTCACGCGCAACCTCCTTGTCTTCTTCGCGGTCGTCTTCTGGATCGCGTTCGCGTACTGGGTGAACAAGGACGCGCGCCGCCGGATCGAGGATCCGTGGCTCGTCGGGATGGCCACGCTGCTCGGTCTCGTGCCGCCGTACATCGGGCCGTTCATCTACATGCTGTTCCGCCCGCCCGAATACATCGAAGACGTGCGTGAGCGCGAACTCGAGATCAAGGCGATGGAGGAGCGGTTGGCGAAGCGCGACCTGCACTGTCCCGTCTGCCGGTCCGAAGTCGACGTGACCTTCCTCATCTGTCCGATCTGCACGACGAAGCTGAAGCAGGCCTGCACGAACTGCAAGGCGCCGCTCGAGGCGCTGTGGCAGGTATGCCCGTTCTGCGAGACCCCGGTCGAGCCCGTCGCGGTCGGCGAGGTGGGCACACTCGGTACCGGGACGCTCGGCACCGGGACGCTCGGCACGCGGCGCGCCGCTCGTCGACCGCCCACCTCCGCGGGCTGATTAGACTGCCGCTCCGATGGCCGTGGAGCGCACCCTCATCCTGATCAAGCCCGACGCCGTGCGGCGTCGCCTGGCCGGGGAGATCCTCGGGAGAATCGAAGGGCGCGGCTTCGTCGTCCAGGCCGGGAAGCTCCTGTCCGTGAGCCCTGAGCTGGGCGAGGAGCACTACGCCGAGCATCGGGAGAAGCCGTTCTTCGGCGACCTGGTCGAGTTCATCACCTCCGGCCCGACGTGGGCGCTGGTGGTCGAGGGCGAAGGCGCGATCGCGACGATGCGCAAGACGATCGGCGCGACCGATCCGGCCAAGGCCGAGCCTGGCACGATCCGCGGTGACCTGGCGATGTCGATGCCCGACAATCTGGTGCACGGCTCCGACTCGCCGGAGTCCTCGGCGCGGGAGATCGCGCTCTGGTTCTCCGCCGATGAGCTCGTCTGACGACTCGGTCGCGCGCAACGTCGCGCAGTGGACGAAGACGAACGCGGAGTTCACCGATTCCGCCGCGCAGCGACAGTGGGCGCGCGACGACATCGCGTGGGGAGTCTTCGGCGTGCCCGAGGAGTCGATCGGCGCGATCGGGGACGTGGCCGGCCTCGATGTGGTCGAGCTCGGGTGCGGTACGGCATACGTCTCCGCCTGGCTCGCGAAGCGGGGCGCGCGGCCCGTCGGCGTCGACCCGACGCCGGCGCAGCTCGCGACCGCCCGGCGGATGATGGTCGAGACGGGGATCGAGTTCCCCCTCGTCGAGGCGCCAGGCGAGTCGGTGCCGCTTCCAGATGCGTCGTTCGACCTCGCCGTCTCCGAGTACGGCGCCTCGCTCTGGGCCGATCCGGCGACGTGGGTGCCCGAGGCGTCGCGGCTGCTGCGCCCGGGCGGGCGGCTCGTCTTCCTGACGAACTCCGTGCTCGTGTACCTGTGCTCGCCGGACGCCGGGCTGGTCGGCGAGAGCCTGCAGCGCGACCAGTTCGGCATGTACAGCATCACCTGGCCCGGTGAGGACAGCGTCGAGTTCCATTTGCCGCACGGGGAGTGGATCCGGCTGCTGCGGTCGCACGGCTTCGAGGTCGAGGCGCTGCACGAGCTCCGCGCCCCGGCCGACGCGCGCGATCCGGTCTACTACGACTACGTGACCGTTGCCTGGGGCCGCCGCTGGCCGGCCGAGGAGATCTGGGTCGCGTGCAAGCGATGAGCGTCGAGCCCGTACCGCCGCTGCTGCTCGCGTCGACATCGCCTCAGCGGCGGGCGATTCTCGAGCAGCTGGGGATCCCGTTCGACGTGATCGCGCCCGACTACGTCGAGCACGATCCGCCGGAGGCGGACGCCCAGCGGCTGGTGCGCGAGCACGCGCAGGGGAAAGCGCGGTCGGTCGCGGCGCACGCGGACGGGCGGCCGGTTCTGGGTGTCGATACGACGGTCGTCCTCGACGGTCGGATCTACGCGAAGGCCGCGGATGCGGCGGATGCGGAGCAGACGCTGGCCGAGCTCTCCGGGAAGACGCACGCCGTCATGTCGGGCCTCTGCCTGCTGACGCCCGACTGGGAGGTCGTCGAGGCCGCGGCCACTCTCGTCACGTTCCGGGTGCTCACGTCACGCGAGGTGCTGGCGTACGTCGCAAGCGGCGAGTGGGAGGGGAGAGCCGGCGCGTACGCGATCCAGGGCCGCGGCGCGTCCCTCGTCGAGCGCGTCGACGGCGATTACCACAACGTCGTCGGATTACCGGTGTCGTTGCTCGTGCGCCTCCTCGCCGAGCGCTTTCCTGACGCGTACGGCATCGGCTAGCGCCCGCACCGGCGGCGGCTAATCGTCCGGCACGCGTCCGGGCGGGACACGCCCCGGGGTCTGACCCCGAGAGATGCCCGTACCGGACAGTCGCCGTATCCCCGCACCCGCCTGGACGAACGCTCCGTAGGCGGCTCGCGCCCGGCGGAGGTTGCTCCCGAACTGGCGTAGCGTCCATCCCGCGTCGAGGAACGCAGGCGCCCGCGCTTTGCCTAGGACCGCACGAAGGCTGCTCCACCGCCAGTCGGCCGCGCGGTCGACCATCCCCGCACGTCTCGGATTGTCCGGGACGTACCGCGTCAGTTCGAGTCCGTGGCCTTCCTGCTCGACCGCCTCGGAGTGGAACCGCCCCTGGAACAGATGCCCGATCCATCCGTGTCGGCGGTTGTACGCCTGCGCGTAGCGCCCGCTGAGCAGCTGCATCCCGCGCGAGAGCGTCCCATCGGGCACGTCGAGCACGAGATGCACGTGGTTCGACATGAGGCAGTAGACGAGACACCTCCAGCCGAGCTTCCTCGACACCACGCCCAGAAGGTCGAGGTACCGCTCTCGGTCATGGTCGTCGGTGAAGATCGGCTGCCGCCGGTTCCCGCGACACGTCACGTGGTAGATCCCGGGCGCCTGCACACGAAGCCGACGGGGCATGCACACGACGCTAGGCCGGGAACCGTCACCACACAGTCACGTCTGAGTAGAGAAAGAGCCGCGGAAGCGAATCCCGCGGCTCTCACATCGGGGTGCCCAGATTCGAACTGGGGACCTCTCCGACCCGAACGGAGCGCGCTACCAGGCTGCGCCACACCCCGTACAGCGCCGCCTAGGGTAGCGGCTTACGCCGACCGGCAGGGCTATCCTCCGAACCATGCCTGACCGGATCCGCGTCGCCTGCGTGCAAATGACGAGCCGGCAGGACAAGGCCGCGAACCTCGAGCGCGCCGAGTCGCTGGTCGCCCGCGCCGCCTCGACCGGAGCCGACGTCGTCGTCCTGCCGGAGAAGTGGAACCTGATCGGCAGCGCCGACGACTATCGGGCTGCGGCGGAGCCGCTCGACGGCGGTCCGTCGGTCGACGCGATGTCGAGCTGGGCGCGCCGTCTCGGGATCACGCTCGTCGGCGGCTCGATCACAGAGCGCCGCGACGGCCGCGAGAAGCTGTCCAACACGAGCTGCGTCTTCGACCCGGAGGGCACGCTTGTCGCCGTCTACCGCAAGATCCACCTCTTCGACGTCGAGGTTGGAGGCCAGGTCTACCGCGAGTCGGAGGCGGAGGAGCCGGGCACGCAGCCGGTCGTCGCCCGCGTCGAGGACTGGTCGGTCGGGCTCACCGTCTGTTACGACGTCCGCTTTCCCGAGCTGTACCGGATCCTCGCACTCGAGGGGGCCGAGCTCGCGACCGTCCCGGCGCACTTCACCACGCCGACCGGGAAAGACCACTGGCACGTGCTGCTGCGCGCCCGCGCGATCGAGAACCAGTACTACGTCGCCGCGGCGGGCCAGGTCGGCGAGACGCTCCGGGGCAAGCCGGCGTACGGCCGCTCGCTGATCGTCGACCCGTGGGGGATTGTCCTCGCGCAGGCGCCGGACGAGGAGACGGTGATCGTGGCGGAGATCGACCGCGCGCGGTTGCGCGAGATCCGGGCCAAGCTCCCGTCGCTCGCGAACCGGCGGGCCGACGCCTACCGGTGGCCGGCGCCGGCCTGACGCGTGACGCTTCGCGCCGTTCTCTTCGACGTCGACTTCACGCTCGCCCGGCCCGGCCCCGAGCTCGGTCCCGAGGGCTACGTCCGCGCGGGCGAGCGTCACGGGCTCACGCTCGATCCGGCGCGCTACGGCGACGCGCGCGAGGCGGCGCTCGTCGACCTCCGACGCCACCCGGAGCTGGAGCACGACGACACGATCTGGTTCTCCTTCTCGGAGCGCATCGTGCTCGGCATGGGCGGAACGAAGCCGGCGTCCTACGACTGCGCCGTCGAGATCACGCGCGCCTGGGAGCACCACGACAACTTCGAGCTGTACGACGACACGATGCCGGTGCTCGCCGCGCTGCGGCGCGCCGGGCTCAAGATCGGTCTCGTCTCCAACTCCGCGCGCGACGTGCACGAGTTCGCCGTCCACCACGGGCTCGAGATCGACGCCGGCATCAGCTCGTTCCACCACGGCAAGTCGAAGCCGCACGCGTCGATCTTCCGCGCCGTGCTCGATCTCCTGGAGGTCGGGCCGGAAGACGCGGTGATGGTGGGAGACGCAGTGGAGGAGGACCTGGCCGGAGCCCGTGCACTCGGAATGCAGGCGATTCTGCTCGACCGGCTCGGCCGCTACCCGGACGTCGAGCCGCGGATCGAGGATCTGCGCGCGCTGCCCTCGGCGCTCGGCATGCCGGCCGCAACGGCCTAGACTTGACCACAGATGGCAGCGTGGGTCGGCTGGGCGATTGCGGCGGTCCTGCTGGCGGTGGGAGAGATCCTCACGCCGGGACTGTTCTGGCTCGGTCCGGTCGCGCTCGCCGCGGTGGCCGGCGGACTCGTGGCGTTCCTCGGCGGCGCGCTGTGGCTGCAGCTGATCGTCTTCGCCGGCGCATCGCTCGCGTCGCTCACCGTCCTGCGGCCGATCGCCAAGGCGCACCTGACCATGCCGCGCGCCATCCGCACCGGCACCGCCGCGCTCGAGGGGACGAAAGCCGTCGTCCTGCAACGGGTGGACGCCCGGGGCGGCCGCGTGAAGATCGGCGGCGAGGAGTGGTCCGCCCGCGCGTACACGGAGGACGCGGTGTACGAGGCTGGGACGCAGGTCGAAGTGATGAAGATCGAGGGCGCGACCGCGCTCGTCTACGAATGAAGGAGCACTCATGTATCCGCTGATCGCCACCGCCGTCGTCGTCTTCCTCGTGCTGCTGACGCTGTGGCGGACCGTGCGGATCGTGCCGCAGGCGCGCGCCGGCGTGGTCGAGCGGCTCGGCCGCTACAGCCGCACGCTTTCGCCGGGGCTGACGCTGGTGGTGCCGTTCGTCGACCGGATCCGCGACATGATCGACCTGCGCGAGCAGGTTGTGTCGTTCGCGCCGCAGCCGGTGATCACGGAGGACAATCTCGTGGTCAGCATCGACTCGGTCATCTACTTCCAGGTGACCGACCCGAAGTCGGCGACGTACGAGATCGCCAACTACATCCAGGCGATCGAGCAGCTGACCGTGACGACGCTGCGCAACGTGATCGGCGGGCTCGCGCTCGAGAAGACGCTGACGTCGCGCGACGAGATCAACGCGCAGCTCCGCGGCGTGCTCGACGAGGCGACCGGCAAGTGGGGCATCCGCGTCAATCGCGTCGAGCTGAAGGCGATCGATCCGCCGGCGTCGATTCAGGACTCGATGGAGAAGCAGATGCGCGCCGACCGCGAGAAGCGCGCGACCATTCTGCAGGCGGAAGGCGAGAAGCAGTCGGCCATCCTCACGGCCGAGGGCGAGAAGCAGGCGGCGATCCTGCGCGCGCAGGGCGACCGCGAATCGACCATCCTCCAGGCCGAGGGGCAGGCGAAGGCGATCGGCACCGTCTTCCAGGCGATCCATGACGGGAAGCCGGATCCGCAGCTGCTCGCGTACCAGTACCTGCAGATGCTCCCGCAGATCGCGCAGGGCGAGTCGAACAAGGTCTGGATCATCCCGACCGAGTTCCAGCAGGCGCTGGGCAAGATCGGCGGCGTGCTCGGCGGCGGTTCGGAAGAGCCGCCCGCCTAGGCGAGCTCGCTCCGCCACTGCGCGGTGTGCTCCCCGAGTGCGGCCGCGCGGCCGGGTGCCGGGGTGCCGAGATCGGCGGCCGCCTCCGCGAGCGTCGCTACCGGCCCGACGCAGACGTCCTCGCCGTCGAACGCGGCGAGCCATGCGTCGAGCGGCCGCGTCGCGAAGATCGCCGCGAGTGCCTCGGCCAGCGCTTCCTGCTCCGGTGCGTACTGCTTCGCCGCGAGGTCCGGCCGGTCCAGCAGCTCGCAGAGGCGTAGGAAGAACTTCGTCTCGAGCGCGCCGACCGTGAGGAAGCGGCCGTCGGCGGTCGCGTAGGTGCGGTAGCAGGCGAGACCGCCGGTGAGCAGCCGCGGGACGGGGTCGCCGGCGAGGCGGTAGGACGCGAGCCGGTGCGTGTTGTGCGTCATCGACACGACGACGTGTCCGCCGCGGCCGGTGCGCTCGCGCGCGAGCAGCGCCGCCAGCACCTCCGTCACGGCGCCGAGGGCGCCGGCGGCGAGATCGGCGATCTGCACCGGCGGCCAGGCGGGAGCGGTGTCGGCGAGGACGCCCGCCCAGCCCTGGTAGTTGAGATCGTGCCCGGCGCGCTGCTCGTGCCGGCCGCCGCTCCCGAAGCCGGTGATCGAGCAGTACACGGCCCGCTCGGGCACGTCCCGGGGTCTGACCCCGAGACGTGTCGCCACGCCCGGCCGCCACGTCTCCAGGATCACGTCCGCCCGCGACAGCAGCGACCGCAGAAACGGAGCCTCCGCCGGGAGCTCGCAGACGACCGACTCCTTCCCGGCGTTCAACGCGTCGAACCATCCCGGCGCCGTGTCCCGCATCGGGTCGCCACCCGGCTGCTCGACCCGCACGACACGCGCGCCGAGGCGCAACAACTCGGTCGAGGCGAACGCCCCCGGGAGATAGCGGCTGAGGTCGACGACGAGCTGCCCGTGGAGCGCCGGTTGCATCGGGCGCGACGGTACCACTACCCTTCGTCCGCCTTGGCCGAGCGCTCGACGGGGACGGAAGAGAAACGGCGCCAGATCCTCGACGCCTCGGTGCGCGTGTTCGCGCACAAGGGCTTCCACACCTGCCGGGTCGGAGACATCGCCGAGGAGGCCGGTGTCTCGCACGGACTGCTCTACCACTACTTCTCGTCCAAGGACGAGGTGCTCGAGGCGGTATTCCGGGAGAACTGGAGCGTGCTCGTCGACCGGATCGAGGCGGTGGAGGCGACGGACGAGCAGGCGCGGGAGCAGCTCCGGCACGTGACGGCGATCCTCCTGCGCACGTGGCTGCACCAGCCCGACGTCGTCCGCGTCGTCGTGCGGGAGATCGCGCGCAGCCCCGAGGTGCAGTCGCGGATCGGCGAGCTGGTGAAGCCGATCGAGGCGATCCGCCGCATCATCGAGCGCGGCCAGCGCACCGGGGAGTTCCGCAGCGACATCGACCCGCGTCTCGCCGGCACGATCTTCTATGGCGGCATCGACGAGATCCTCACCTCGTGGGTGCTCGGGCAGGAGCCGGACGGGCCGGACGACGTCGCCGCCGCGGAGCGGACGCTCGTCGACGTGGTCTGCGCGGGCCTCGAGCGCTAGCGCGCGCCGAGCAATTCGGCAAACCGCGCCACGCCGACGTTGCCGCCGGAGACGACGACGCCGACGCGGCGCCCGGCCGTCTCGACGCGTCCGGCGATCAGCGCCGCGACGCCGACGGCGCCGCTCGGCTCGGTCACGACCTTCATCCGGTCGAACAGGAACGCCATCGCGTCGAGGATCTCCGCGTCGGTCACCGTCACCACCTCGTCGACGAGCAGGCGGTTCACCTCGAAGGTCAGCTCACCGGGCGCGTCGGACTGGAGTCCGTCCGCGATCGTCCGCGGCACGTCGATCCGCACCCGTTCGCCGGCGGCGAGCGACCGCTGCGTGTCGTCGCCGGCGACCGGCTCGACGCCGACGACGCGGATGGACGGCCGCAACGCCTTCGCGGCGGTCGCGCAACCGGCGATCAATCCCCCGCCGCCGACCGGAACGACGAGCACGTCGAGTTGCGGCACCTCGTCGAGCAGCTCGAGCGCCGTCGTCCCCTGGCCCGCCATCACGAGCGGGTCGTCGTACGGCCGGACCAGCTCGAGCCCGCGCTCGGCGGCCAGCCGGGCGCCGATCTCCTCGCGGCGCTCCGTCCAGCGGTCGTACCGGACGATCGCGGCGCCGTAGCCGCGCGTCGCGTCGACCTTCGCGGGCGGTGCGTCCTCCGGCATGAGGATCGTCGCGGTCGTGCCGAGCAGCCGCGCCGCGATCGCCACCGCCTGCGCATGGTTGCCGGACGAGTATGCGAAGACGCCGCCGCGCCGGACCGGCTCCGGCAGCGATGCGATCTTGTTGTACGCGCCGCGGAACTTGAAGGCGCCGCCGCGCTGGAAGCACTCCGCCTTCACGTGGACCTCCGCGCCGACGAGGCCGTCCAGCGTCCGCGAGGTGACGACCGGCGTGCGGTTGGCCACGCCGTCGAGCCGGCGCGCCGCCTCCTGCACGTCCGCGAGGTCGATCACCGGCAGGGATTCGCCTGCGCGCGGAGGAGTCCGAAGCCCCAGAGCTTGCCGTTCAGGACGTAGTAGGCGGTTCGCGTCTGCGCCTGGTCGTGGACGAGCGCGGTATAGCCGGGGCAGGTAATCGGCAGCAGCGGCCCGAGACGCGCGTTGACCGCCTCTTCGGTCGCGCCGAGGACGAGTCCCTGCGGGCCGTGCCACCCGGGCGGCTGCCACAGCGTGTACACGGCCGACACGCGGCCGCCGGTCAGCTCGACGCCGAGTCCCGGCTGGGCGAACGGGTGGTACGTGAAGTACCAGGTCGGGCGGGCGCAGCTGTTGCACACGCCGTAGCCGCCGAGCGCGGCGCGGACCTGCGCCGCCGGCTCTCCCAGCCGCACCCCGCCGAGCGAACTGCCGGCGACGAGCGCGCCGGCGTGCGGGAGCGCCGCGGCGGCCGACGCGGCTGTGGCGAACGCAAGAACCGCCGCGCAGGCGAGGGCGCGCCTCATATGCTCGCAGTATGCCGCTCTGGGATGCGCTGGCCGGTCTCGGCGTGACGGTCGACGGGTACTTGCTCGAGCGCGCCGAGCTGCAGACGGCGAGCGGCTGGACGCGCGTCACGACGACGGTCGTGCTCGCGGGCGCGGGCGAGACCGGGCGCGGGGAGGACGTGACATACACCGCGCCCGACCACGACCATGTTCCCGCCGATCTGCCGCTCGAGGGCGAGCGCAGCCTCGACGAGTACTCGCGCCATCTGGACGGGCTCGAGATCTGGCGCGGCGACCCCACGAACACGACCTCGCGCGACCACCGGCGCTGGGCGTTCGAGAGCGCCGCGCTCGACCTCGCGTTGCGCCAGGCGGGCCGCTCCCTCGGCGAGCAGCTCGGCCGCGCGTACCGGCCCATCCGCTTCGTCGTCTCCACCCGCGCCGAGATCGAGCCGTGGCTCGAGTTGCAGCCGGCGATGGAGTTCAAGCTCGACGTCGAGGCCGACTGGGACCGCGCACTGATGGAGCGGCTCGCCGCGCTCAATCGCGTGCGCGTGCTCGACCTGAAGGCGTACTACCGCGGGACGAGCGTCGACCTCGCGCCCGATCCGGCGCAGTACGGCGCCGTGGCGGAGATCTTCCCCGACGTCGTGATCGAGGACGCGTGGCTCGAGGACGGCTGCCGTGAGGCGCTCGCCGGCGCGGAGTCGCGGCTGAGCTTCGACGCGCCCGTCCACTCGCTCGCGGATCTCGACGCGCTGCCGCTGGAGCCGGAGTGGCTGAACGTGAAGCCGTCGCGTTTCGGCACCGTGCGCGGGCTGTTCGACTGCATCGACGCGTGCGAGCAGCGCGGGATCGCGATGTACGGCGGCGGCCAGTACGAGCTCGGGCCGGGGCGGCTGCAGATCCAGCGGCTCGCGAGCCTCTTCTACGCGGACGGTCCGAACGACGTCGCGCCGTCGGTCTACAACGAGGGCGGCGCCCGGCCGGGGCTGCCGACGAGCCCGCTGTCAGCGCCGGCAGGTGCGGGTCTATGACCCTCAATCTGTTCGACGACGTCTGGAGGAACTGCGCGGAGCAGGACGGGTACGCGTCGCGAGAGCGGCTCGTTGCCGAGAAGCTCGGCGCAAAGCTCTGGGGCGGGACGATGTACGAGCTCAGTCGCGGCGAGCGCATCTGCCCGTATCACTGGCACGTCGGCGAGGAGGAATGGCTGCTCGTCGTCGCGGGCACGCCGACGCTGCGAACACCGGACGGCGAGCGCTCGCTGCGCGCGTGGGACGTCGCCGTGTTCCCGCGCGGGCCCGAGGGCGCGCACGAGGTGCGGAACGACGGTGACATGGTCGCGCGCGTGCTGCTGCTGTCGTCCCTGTCCGATCCGGAGGTGTCCGTCTATCCCGACAGCGGCAAGGTCGGCGCGTACGGCGGCTGGTCTCGCAGCGATGACGTTCGCGTCGGGCTGCGGAACCGCCCGGAGGCGAACCTCGACCAGTTCGACGGCGAGGCATGAGCGACGTCTTCAACCTGCTGGACGGCGAGCTCGACGACGCAGAGGAGCGGCCCGGGTATCGCCACCGCCGCCGTCAGGTTGGGCGGCTGCTCGGCGGCGAGCTGCTCGGCGCGACCGTGTACGAGGTGCCGCCCGGCGAGAAGCTCTGGCCGTACCACTGGGAGCTCGGCTGCGAGGAATTCCTCGTCGTCGTGTGGGGTCGGCCGACCGTCCGCACGCCGGACGGCGAGCGGGAGCTGGCCTCGGGCGATGTCGTCCACTTTCCCGAGGGCGAGCCGGGAACCCATCAGCTGCTGAACCGCTCGGACGACGTGTTCCGGGTTCTCATCGGCTCGACGAAGTCGTCTCTCGCGGTGGCCGGCTACCCCGACAGCGGCAAGCTGCTGATCTCGGCCACGGGACGGGAGCAGGTCATGCTCCGCGACGTTCCGGTCGACTACTGGGACGGCGAGTAGTCCCTCGCGGCCACGTCCCGGGGTCTGACCCCGGGTCATGTCCGTCAGTGCGTGAACGGCAGCTCGGTGAAGTGCGCCCGCTCCGGCTCGATCCAGTAGACCGTGCCGCTCCGCATCGGGAACGGAGCGCCGATGTAGTGCTGCGAGATCCGGTCGATGACCTCGAGTGCGGCGTCGCCCTCCACGGTCTCGACGACGCGCCCGCGCAGCTGCGCGTTCCGGTACGGATTGTCCGCGTCGACGAGCGAGAGCGCAACGCGCGGGTCGGCCGCGAGATTCCGCGCCTTCCGCGACGTCGACTGCGTGAAGAACGCGATCCGCCCGTCCTCGAGGATCGCCCAGATCGGGATCGAGTGCGGGCAGCCGTCCGGGAGCACCGTCGCGAGATGGACGAAGTTCCGCGCCTCGGTGAAGAGCGCTTCGATCCGCGGGTCGAGCGCTAGCGGAATGCGTTCTCCCCGGTCAGCGCCTGACCGACCACGAGCGTGTGCACCTCGTGCGTGCCTTCGTACGTCAGCACGGACTCGAGATTGTTCATGTGGCGGATCACCGGATACTCGAGCGTGACGCCGTTGGCGCCGAGGATCGTCCGCGCGGAGCGGCAGACCTCGAGCGCACCGCGCACGTTGCCCATCTTGCCCAGCGACACGTGCTCCGGCCGCAGCGTCCCCTCGTCCTTCATCCGCCCGATGTGCAGCGCGACGAGCGTCCCGCGGTTGATCTCGAGCGCCATCTCGGCGAGCTTCTGCTGCGTCAGCTGGTAGCCGGCGACCGGCTTCTCGAAGACGATCCGCTCCTTCGCGTAGTCGAGGGCGGCCTCGAAGCACGCGCGCCCGGCGCCGACGGCGCCCCAGACGATCCCGTACCGCGCCTCGTTCAGGCACGACAGCGGGCCGCGCAGGCTCGAGATCTCGGGGAAGCGGTTCTCCTCCGGCACGCGGACGTCGCGCAGCACGAGCTCGGACGTCACGGACGCCCGCAGCGACAGCTTGTGGTGCATCTCCGGGGCCGTGAATCCGGGCATGTCCTTCTCCACGATGAAGCCGTTGATCGAGCCGTCGTCCAGGCGTGCCCAGACGACGGCGAGGTCCGCGATGGAGCCGTTCGTGATCCACATCTTCGTGCCGTTCAGAACCCAGTCGGCGCCCTCGCGGCGCGCGTGCGTCCGCATCGAGCCTGGGTCGGAGCCCGCGTCCGGCTCGGTCAGGCCGAAGCAGCCGATCGCGTCGCCGGTGTGCATCGCCGGGAGCCACCGCTGCTTCTGCTCCTCCGAGCCCCAGCGCCAGATGGCGAACATCGCCAGCGAGCCCTGGACGGAGACGAAGCTGCGGATCCCGGAGTCGCCCGCCTCCAGCTCGAGGCAGGTCAGCCCGTAGGCCACGGCGCTCGCGCCGGGGAGGCCGTAGCCGTCCAGGTGCATGCCGAACAGGCCGAGCCGCCCGATCTCCTGCGCCAGCTCCCGCGGCAGGATCCCCTGCTCGAACCATTCGCCGACGTCGGGGACGATTCGCTCCCGGACGAACTGCCGCACGGTGTCCCGGATCGCCTTCTCCTCGTCGTCGAGGAGGGCGTCGATGGCGAGGAAGTCCAGTGGATCGAGAGCGGTCGGTTTTGCGGTCGTGGCCACTGCTGGAATCCTAGAGTACAATTTTTGACTGACTGTTCAATCGAACCCGGGACGGAGAGAATGGCGACGATCGACCAGACCACCGCAGCGGGGATTTCCTTCGCGCTGACCGACGAGCAGAAGGCCCTGCGCGAGCTCGCGCGCGACTTCGCCGCGAAGGAGATCCGGCCCAAGGAGCACGAGTACGACGAGCAGATGCACCACCCGGTCGACGTGATCGCGAAGGCGCACGAGGTCGGGCTGATGAACCTGCACGTCCCCGAGGAGTACGGCGGCCTCGGGCTCTCGACCTTCGACGGGATGCTCGTCGGCGAGGAGCTGTACTGGGGCTGCTCCGGCATCGGCACCTCCATCTCCGCGAACGGTCTCGGCTCCGGTCCCGTGATCGCGTTCGGCAGCGACGAGCAGAAGGCGAAGTGGCTGCCGCCGCTGCTCGAGGAGCCGATCCTCGCCTCGTTCGGGCTCTCCGAGCCCGGCGCCGGCTCCGATGTCGCGTCGCTCTCGACCACCGCCGTGCGCGAGGGCGACGAGTACGTCCTCAACGGCTCGAAGACCTTCATCACGAATGCCGGCTACGCGGCCTGGACGGTCGTCTTTGCGAAGACCGATCCGAAGGGCGGAAGCAAGGGCATGTCCGCGTTCATCGTCCCGATGGACACCCCCGGCGTGACGATCGAGTCGCACCTGGACAAGATGGGCCAGCGCGCGACGGACACGTCCGCGTTCGCGCTGCAGGACGTCCGCATCCCGGCGGAGAACCTGCTCGGCCGCGAGGGCGACGGCTTCAAGATCGCCATGGCGATGCTCGACGTCACGCGGCCCGGAACCGCCATCGGAGCGGTCGGCGTCGCGCAGGCGGCGTATGAGCATTCGGTCGAGTACGCGAAGCAGCGCGTCACGTTCGACCTGCCGATCGCGATGCACCAGGGCGTCAACTTCATGATCGCGGACATGGCCACCGAGATCGAGGCGTCGCGGCTGCTCACATGGCAGGCCGCGTGGATGCTCGACAACGGCTACGGCCGCAAGGCGACGCTCTACTCGTCGTTCGCCAAGCGCTTCGCTGCCGACACGGCGATGAAGGTCGCGACCGACGCGGTGCAGGTGTTCGGCGGCTACGGCTACATCAAGGAGTACCCGGTCGAGAAGCTCATGCGCGACGCGAAGCTGTTCCAGATCTACGAGGGCACCTCGCAGATCCAGCGGCTCGTGATTGCCAAGGAGATCTTCCTGCCGAAGGACTAGGCTGCGGCCGTGGCAATCGAGATCGACCTTTCCGGCCGCGTCGCGTTCGTCACGGGTGGGTCGCGCGGGCTCGGCCGCGCGGACGCGCTGACGCTCGCGCGCGCCGGTGCGGACGTCGTCGTCGCCGACCTGCTCGTCGAGTCGGAGCTGTCGGAGGAGACCGACCGCTACGGCCCGCTCGCGACGGTCGCGCGGCAGCAGGGCCTCGTCCACACCGAGGAGACGGTCGCCCAGATCCGCGAGTTGGGCCGGCGCGCGCTGGCGGTGCGCTGCGACGTGACGAACCGCGACGAGGTCGACGCGGCGGTCGCGCGCACCGTGGGCGACCTCGGTTCCGTGGACATCCTCGTCAACAACGCGGGCACGCTCGACCATGCGGCGCAGTTCCAGAACCAGTCGCCGGAGCTGTGGCAGCGCGACCTCCAGGTCAACCTCACCGGTGCGTTCAACTGCGCCCAGGCCGTGTGGCCGCATCTGAAGGAGCGCGGCTGGGGGCGGATCGTGAACATGGCGTCCGTGGCGGGGACGCTCGGCGGCTTCGGCCAGGCGAGCTATTCGACGACGAAGGCGGGGCTGCTCGGGCTGACGCGGACGCTGGCGATGGAGGGCGGCCGGCACGGGATCACGTGCAACGCGATCGTCCCGGGCGTGATCGGCTCGGAGGCGTTCCATCTGGGCAATGCCGCCATGAACGAGCGAATCGTCAGCCGCACGGTGCTGAAGCGGCCCGGCGAGCCGCAGGAGATCGCGAACGCGATCGCGTTCCTCTGTTCCGACCTCGCCTCGTACATCACGGGGATCGAGCTGAACGTCGCGGGAGGCGTCGAGCTCTTCGTCTTCTGAGGGACATGACCCGGGGTCAGACCCCGGGACGTGTCCGCCGGCTGTCGCGGAGCAGCTTCGGGGTCAGACCCCGGGACGGGTCCGTAAGGGCCACGCAAAGTGGGGTATGCCTCACTGACGCCCCCGTTACCTCGGGCTACCATCGAGCAGGTGCGCCGGCAGACGCAATCGTCCCGTCCGACCAGCAGCCGTGGTCGCAGGCCCTCGCGTCAACCGCGGTCGTCGCTGACCCGGCGGGTGCTCATCCTGGTCGGCGTGATCGTCGGCGCGGGCGTCGTGCTCGGCCTCGTCTTCGCCGGATCGCCGACGAAGATCGCCGAAGGCGTTCGCATCGACGGAATCGACGTGGGCGGGCTGGAGGCGACGGACGCGCGGTCGCTGCTCGAGCGCAGGTCGTCCGCGCTCGCCGACAGGCCGGTCGTCTTCGTCGCGGCGGGCAAGCGGTTCCGGATCAGCCCCACCACCCTCGGCGTCGAGCCCGACTGGACGGCCGCGGTCGACTCGGCGCAGCGCCAGGGCAACGGCTTCGGGCCTCTCCGCGGCTTCCGCCGCATCGACGTCGACTTCTTCGGAGCCGACGTGACGCCGCCGACGCGGGTCCTCGACGGCGCGCTGACCTACGAGCTGAACCAGATGGCCAAGGCCGTCGACCGGCCGAGCCGGAGTGCCGCGCTGACGCTGGACGGAACGAGCGTCGCCGTCGTTCCCGCCCGTGCCGGACACGTCCTCGACCGCACCGCCGCCGCAGACACGATCGTCGCGTCGCTCGCGTCGTTGACACGGCCGGCAGGCCCGGTCGCGCTGCCGCTCCGCGTCGAGGCCCCCCGCGTCCGCGCGGCCGCGCTTGCGCCGGCGGCGAGGCAGGCACGCCTCGTCCTCTCCGGACCGGTCGCCCTCCAGCTGAACGAGAAGCGTTGGCTCGTGCAGCCGAAACGGCTCGCCCAGCTGCTGGCGCTCCCCTCCGGCGGAACGACGGCGCTGCGGATCGGCGGCCCCGCCGCTGATGCCTGGCTCGCCCGCCTCGGCAAGGGCGTCGTGGCCGCGCCGCGCAACGCCACCTTCGCCGCGAGCGGAACGCACATCCACGTCGTCCCGGCGCGACCCGGCCTCCAGCTGAACGCGCTGGCCGCCGCCGACGCGATCCTCACCGCTGCGTCCCACCGGCTCGCCGACCGCCGCGTCGCCGTCCTCCCCGTCAAGGAGCAGCCGGCGAAGCTCTCGACCGCGAAGGCGAAGACGCTCGGGATCGACGGCGTCGTCTCGACGTACACGACCATCTACGGCGGCATCCCCAACCGCATCCACAACGTGCAGCTGGTGGCGCATCTCGTCGACGCCAAGCTGATCTCGCCGGGCGAGGAGTTCTCGTTCAACAAGACGACCGGCGCACGCACGGCGGCGAAGGGCTTCCTCGAGGCGCCGGTGATCATCAACGGCGAGGTGACCACCGGCCTGGGCGGCGGCGTCTGCCAGGTCTCGACCACCGTCTTCAACGCCGCATACGAGGCCGGGCTGAAGATCACCGAGCGGACGAATCACGCGCTCTACATCAGCCACTACCCGCAGGGGCGCGACGCAACCGTCGACTACCCGGACGTCGACCTCCGGTTCGTCAACGACACCGGCCACTGGCTCTTCCTGAAGACGTTCGTCGGTCCGGACGCGCTCACGGTCACGCTGTACGGCACGCCGACCGGCCGCAAGGTCGAGAGCACGACCACGCCGCTCGTCGTGCACGGCAAGGCGCCGGTGAAGAAGACGATCGACAAGTCGCTGAAGCCGGGGGAGAAGATCGTCGACGACCCCGGCGAGCCGGCGATGACGACGAGCGTCACGCGCACCGTCTACTCGGCCGACGGGAAGCTGCTCAGCAAGGACACCTTCTACTCGTCCTACGTCGCTGCGCCGGAGCTCGTCCGCGTCGGCCCGAAGCCGAAGAAGCCGAAGTCGCCGGCTACGACGACGACGTCGACGTCGCCGACGACGACTCAGCCCGCGCCATAGCCTCGACGAGCCACTGCGGGATCCGCGTCGGCCGGAAGGTCGCGGCGTCCACGCACGCGTGCGCCGTCCACCCCTCCGCGAGCAGGGTGCCGTCGCTCTCCCGCACGATCTCGTACTCGTAGCGGAAGCGCGCACCGCGGACGTCGCGGCAGCGGGTGTGCACGTGCAGGACGTCGTCGAACTTCGCCGGGACGAGATAGCGGATGTTCGACTCGAGCACGAGCGCCTCGATCCCCTCGTCGCGGAGCGACTGGTAGCCGCCGGCGTAGGTGCGCAGATACTCGACGCGCGCCACCTCGAACCAGACGACGTACGCGGAGTTGTGCGCGATGCCCTGCGCGTCCGTGTCGGCGAACCGCACGCGGACCGTGGTGGAGAAGGTGAACCCGTCCATCGGCGACAACTCTACGATGGCGCCGTGACCGACGTGTCCGCCGCCGTCGACCGCCTCGCAGGACTCGTCCGCCAGCGGCAGCCGTGCGTCGTCCTCACCGGCGCGGGGATCAGCACCGAGTCGGGGATCCCCGACTTCCGCTCGCCGACGGGGATCTGGGCGCAGTACGACCCGATGGAGGTCGCCTCGATCGACGCGTTCCTCACCGATCCGGCGCGGGTGTGGGAGTTCTACGGGATGCGGCTCGAGGTACTCGGCGAGGCGCAGCCGAACGACGGGCACCGTGCGCTGGCGGAGCTCGAGGAGGCCGGCTGGGTGCGCGCCGTGATCACGCAGAACATCGATTGCCTGCACGAGCGCGCCGGCACGCGGGAGCTCGTCGAGGTGCACGGCTCGATCCGGAGCGCGAGCTGCCTCGACTGCGGGACCGTCGTGCCGGTCGACGAGGTGCTGCTGCTCCTGCCGCTGCCGTCGTGCACGCGCTGCGGGCGGATCCTCAAGCCGGACGTCGTCATGTTCGGCGAGCTGCTCGACCCGGCGGTGATCGCGCGGGCGCACGCACTCGCGGTCGGCGCGAAGCTGCTCCTCGTGGTCGGCTCCTCGCTCGAGGTCTATCCCGTGGCCGGCCTCCCGCAGGAGACGCTCGCCGCCGGCGGCAGCCTCGCCGTCGTCAATCGCGACGAGACGCAGTACGACGCGCGCGCGTCCGTGCGCATCGCCGCGGGCGCGGGCGAGACGCTGCGCGCGCTCGCGGCAGAGCTACGCGGGTAGCGACGCCGCGAAGATCGCTTCGCGCAGCCGACCGTTCAACGGCGACGTGGCGAGCGCGAAAACCGGGACGACGCGACCGCCCGCGAACGACGTCGAGAAGTAGTCGCCGACCATCCGCCCGTCGCTCGTGCGCGCGATCCAGGTCTCCTGCATCGGCTGCGCGTCGAGCCGCTGCGGCGCCGTCCACGTCTTGCCGCCGTCCGGCGACGACGTGAAGCCCATCTCCAGCGTGCAGGCGCCGCGCGCGCACGAGCCCGGCGTGAAGAAGGCGTACACGAGTCCGAGATGGCCCGGCCGCGTCGGGTCGGCGGCGAGCCCCGGGATGAACGCGTCGAGCGTCGAGGTGACCGGTGCGAGCGGAATCCGCGTCGGCGTCGTCCACGTGATGCCGTCGGTGGAGGTGGACAGCACCATGTCGTTCTCCTTGCAGCCGACGCGGAAGCGGCAGTCGTGCCACACGGCGTAGATCGTCCCGGCCGAGTCGACGTCGACCGACGGCAGCGAGGCCGCGCGCATCACGTCGTTCGGGGCGGCGTGGAACGTCGCGATGGTCACGCGCGTGAACGTCGCTCCGCCGTCGGTGGAACGGAGCGCGGCGATCGCGCCGCTCAGCGCGTTCTCGTCGGCGTAGTCGCCCGCGACGACGACGAGCGTCCCGTTCGGGAGGATCACCGGCTGTGTGCCGACGAGGATCGACGCCGCCCGGACGGGGGCCGACCACGTCACGCCGCCGTCGTCGCTCGACTCGCTGACCGTGATGCCCTGCGCGTCGTCGGTGAACTCGGCGTAGCAGCGGCCGCGATACGGGCTCGCCGCGTTGTTGTCGCAGGCGATCCAGTCCTTGTCCAGCTCCGGGCCGCTCGCTGCGACGACCGGCGCGGACCAGTGCATCCCGTCGGTCGAGCGCGCGACGAACACGTGTGACGCGTTCGGCTCGATCGTCAGCGTGCCGACCAGCCAGACGCCGTGCTCCGCGTCGTAGGCGACGGTGGGATCGGACGCGGCCGTTTCCGGGCCGGGCGGCTGCGACTCGGCCGTCACCGACGGCAGCAGCGTCCTGTTCCAGGTTCGACCCGCGTCGGTCGAGACGGAGACCCCGATGTTGGACGCTCCTCCGTTGGCGAAGCGGCCGACCTGGTACGCGGCGACGACGGTCGAGCCCCAGGCGAAGCTGTCCGGCTCGACGGCCGTCTCGTGCTGGCTCGCGGGATTCGTCGACGTGTCGACGGAGAGCCGGCGCGACACGACCTCGCAGTTCGAGGCGATGCGATCGACCGCGTCCGCGCTGACGATGTCGCGTCCCGGGCCGCAGTCGACGCGGTCGGTGCCGCCCCAGGCGACCTGGATCCGGTCGTTGCCCGCTCCCGCGCTGATCGTGTCCGGCGCGGGTGTGCCGAGGATCAGGTCGCCGTGCGCCGTGCCGTGGATCGTCGCGGCGAGCGCCGGCGCGGCGAGCACGAGCGCGAGCGTTGCGAGAGCCGGAAGGATGCGACGCACTGGCCGGCCAGCGTACCGGCGGGTCACGACCCGTCGTACGATCGGTTGATGTCCACGCGCGACGTCGACGTGCTCGTGATCGGCAGCGGCTTCGGCGGCAGCGTCGCTGCGCTGCGGCTGACGGAGAAGGGCTACCGCGTCGCCGTCCTCGAAGCCGGACGGCGGTTCGGCCCGGACGACTTCGCGCGGACGAACTGGGATCTCCGCCGCTACCTGTTCATGCCGCGGCTCGGCCTGTACGGCATCCAGCGGCTGAGCATGCTCGACGACCTGGTCGTGCTCTCCGGCGCGGGCGTCGGCGGCGGCTCCCTCGTCTACGCGAACACGCTGGTCGAGCCGCTCGATCCGTTCTACGCGGACCCGCAGTGGGCGGCCGTCGCCGACTGGCGGGAGGAGCTCGCGCCGTTCTACGCGCTCGCGCGGCGGATGCTCGGCGTGGTCGAGACGCCGTTCGAGTCGCCCGCCGAAGACGTCGTGCGCGCAGTGGCGCAACGCATGGGCGTCGGCGACACGTTTCGCAGCACGCCCGTCGGCGTCTACTTCGGCGACGAGGACGGCGTCGACCCGTACTTCGGCGGCGCCGGCCCGCCGCGCAGCCCGTGTATCCGCTGCGGCGGCTGCATGGTCGGCTGCCGGCACAACGCGAAGAACACCCTCGACCGCAACTACCTCTGGCTCGCGGAGCGCGCGGGCGCGTCCGTGCATCCCGAGCGGGAGGCGACGCTACTGCGCCGAGTCGGCTCGCGTTGGGAGGTCGAGACGGTCCGTCCCGGCCCGCGCGCGCGGCGGACGGAGCTGTTCCGCGCGGAGCACGTCGTGCTCGCCGCCGGCGTGCTCGGGACGCTGCGGCTGCTCTTCCGCTCCGGGCTCGGCGGCCCGAACGTCGGCGCGCTCGTCCGCTCCAACTCGGAGGTGATCGTCGGCGCGGGCGCACCCGATACATCCGTCGACTACTCGACGGGCATCGCCATCGGCTCGTCGTTCCATCCGAGCGCGGAGACGCACATCGAGCCGGTGCGGTACCCGAAGGGCTCCAGCCTGATGGGGCTGTTCTCCACCATCCTCGTGGACGGCGGCGGCACGACGCCGCGGCCCGTGCGCTGGGTTCGCGCGGCCGCGCGCGACCCGCGTGCGTTCGTGCGCGCGCACCGCGTGCGCCGCTGGGCCGAGCGAACGGTGATCCTCCTCGTCATGCAGGCCCGCGACAACTCGTGCGCATCACCTGGAACGGGACGCGTCTCCGCTCCGGGCCAGGCCACGGCGAGCCGGCGCCGTCGTGGATCCCGGAGGCGAACGAGGCAGCGCGCATCGCCGCCGACGTGATGGGCGGACTTCCCGGATCGGGGCTGAACGAGGTGCTGCTGAACCGGCCGTTCACCGCGCACATCCTCGGGGGCGCCGTGATCGGCGCGAACGCGCGCGACGGCGTGCTCGACGCGTGGCATCGCGTCTGGAACGAGCCGGGACTGCACGTCGTCGACGGCGCGGCCGTGTCCGCGAATCTCGGCGCGAATCCGTCGCTGACCATCGCGGCGCAGTCGGAGCGCGCACTCGCGTTCTGGCCGAACCGAGGCGAGCCGGATCCGCGGCCGCCGCTCGGCTCGCCGTACGCCCCGGTGGAGCCGGTGGCTCCGCGCGCGACTCTGCTGCCCCCCGCGGTCTAGGCCGTCGCCCGCTGGGGCGGCCGCTCCGCGAGCACGCGGGCGCAGTCGCCGCACACGGTGCGCTCGACCCGGTACGGGACGCCGTCGCGCTGAACGAGCAGATGCACGCTCACAGCACGGTGCTTGTGGAGCAGATGGATTCGACGCCGCAGTTCGATCATCAGCCCTCTCACGGTAGTGAGAATCGGCGCGAGCGAAAGGAACTGAACGAGGGATTCGCCGCTCAAGTCGCCGGACAGGCGGCGCCGCCGACGAGGCGCGGCACGACGACCTGCTTCGCGGCGAGGTTGCGGCGCGAGAAGTCGAGTGCGGTGGCGAGATTCGTCGCGGCCGCGTCGCGCACCGACAGCGGCTTCAGCCCCCAGCGCCATTCGATCAGCCGGAGGATCGACGTGTGGTCGTACACGTCGTGCGCGACATAGCCGCGACGCGCGAACGGCGAGACGAGCAGGCACGGAACGCGGAAGCCGCGCTGCTGGTACCGCGGATCGACGTCGGGCGCGACACCGGGCGGCACGTGGTCGAAGAAGCCGCCCCACTCGTCGAAGGTGATCACGAGCAGCGTGCGCGACCACGCGGGACTGTGCGTGACCGCGTTCACGATCGTCGACATGAAGTACTCGCCCGCGCGCATGTCGGCGTGCGGATGGTCGTCGTTCCAGATTCCCGACTGCGGCCCGCTGTCGGCGAACGTCAGGTTCGGGTCGATGTAGGAGACGGCCGGCAGCTTTCCCGCCTTGCAGTCGGCGAAGAACTGCGACTGCGTCTTCGTGATCGAGCTGTACTTCCCGTTCCAGAGCAGCAGGAAGCTGACGTTGCCGCAGTAGTAGCGGCCGCTCACGCCCTTCGCCGCGAGGCGGTCCCAGATGGTCGGCAGGTCGACGCGGGTGAACGAGTCGTCGAGCCGGTCGGTGACGCCGGAATGGAGATAGATCCGGTTCGGGAACGTCGGCCCGAGGATGGACGCGAAGTAGCGGTCGCACATCGTCCACGCCGGCGCTGCCGCGCCCATGAACGGGAGATCCTCCTGCCGGTAGTAGCCGATGGGGAAGAGGTCGCCGGTCGGGAGCAGCCAGCCGTCGCACGCGCCGTTGTCCCACTCGACGCGGGCGCCCTCGTACGAATGGTCAGGATCGAGGAAGCCGCAGCCCTGGAAGTCCGGCGCGAGCGGATACGTCTGATGCGGGACGCCGTGCGCGTCGAGGTACGTGAGCCCGGCCTGCTTTCCGTCCGCGCCCGGCAGCCAGCCGACGAGATGGTCGAACGAGCGGTTCTCCATCATCACGACGACGACGTGGTCGATCCCGGACTGGGCCGGACTGCGGCAGCGCGGCCGGAGCGGCGGCGGCGGCCGCGCGGGCGAGCGTGCCCAGCGCTCCCGCGCCCGCGAGCGCACCCGCGGCGGCAGCGGCGGTCGAGACGAAGCGGCGCCGCGTGAGCGGCCGTTCCCAGCCGGCGGTCACCCTCGGGACGATATCCCCTCGCGTGGGTAAGGTCTGTTCAGCAAGCAAGGAGGGACGATGCCCGCAGGAAAGACACAGGATCCGGTCGCCCGGCTCACCGATCTCGGTGAGGGCGCGATCAAGCGCTTCTCGGACGCGCCCGGAGCGGACAAGCTGCTCGGTGCGCTGAACACGACGCGCGAGCGGCTCGACGAGCTGCAGCGGCGCCTGCGCGGGGTCGACGAGCTCGAGAAGCGCGTCGCCGTGCTCGAGCGCAAGGTGGACAAGCTGTCGAAGGGCGCGGCGCCCCGCGCGGCGAAGTCCACCGCGAAGGCTCCCGCGAAAAGCGCGAGTTAGGCGTACCGCCGTGCGAGCTCGACGAGCAGCGCGGCGAGGACGAGGCCGCCGGCGACGTCGGACGGCGTGTGGAATCCGGCGAGCTCGGTCAGGACGATCGCGCACCCCGCCCACGCGGCCGCCCAGAGGCGCGCGGCCGGCCAGACGACGACGATCGTCGCCGCGACGAGCACGATCCGGATCGTGTGCCCGCTCGGAAACGACGCGTCGAAGCCGACGAGGTGCGCGCCGTGCGCGTAGAGCGGCGGCCGCGTCAGCGTCTCCTTCGTCAGCACCTCGATCGCGGTGCCCGCCACCCATGCGGCCGCCCACGCGATCGCCGCGCGCGGCCGTCCGCGACGCCAGAGCACGAGCCAGCCGGCGCCGGCGATCAGCAGCGACGGCAGCACGGACGCGGGCATGGTGACGACGTTGGCGATCGCGTGCAGCAGGGGATGCCAGCTCGCGTGCAGCAACGGCACGACGGACTCCACGAAGGTCTGCGACGTCGCCCGGTACGACGCCCCGGGCATGAGGTGGTCGACGGCCCACTGGTCGATCCGCGTCAGCGATCCCGCGGCAACGAGGACGGCGAGCGCGGCAAAGGCCGCAGCGAGAACACCGACGCGGACGCGCATTAGCGCTGCGGTACGCGAATGCGGAGCGCGCCCGGCACGACCTCGAACCGGATCGGCGTCGTCCCCAGCTGCTCGCCGTCCAGCTCGATCGGCAGCCGCTCCGCTCGCGTCCACCACGACGGTCTTCGAGCGGACGACCTCGATCTTCGGGTGCGAGACATGCGTGCCGCGATAGAGCTTCGGCGCGGTGGTGACGAAGTCGCGCTTCGTCACGTCGCCGATCAGCAGGACGTCGAAGAGGCCGTCGTCCGGCTGCGCGTCCGGCGCGAGCCACATGCCGCCGCCGTGGTACTGGCCGTTCGCGACGACGACGTCGTGCATGCGCGCCTCGCGCCGCTCGCCGTCGTCGAACTCGACGGTGACGACGGTGTTCTCCCACTCGAGGAAGACGCGGACGAGCGCGTAGAAGAACGTCGCCTTGCCGCCCATCGCCTTGGACATGCCGTTCGCCCGCTGCGCCACGGCCGCGCTCATCCCGACGCTGCCGACGTTCGCGAAGTAGCGCTCCGCGTCGGCGCCGTCCCAGGTGCGGTACGAAACGCGGCCGACATCGACGACTCGCACGACGCCGTCGCGCGCGACCGCGACCGCGTCCTCGAACTTCGTCGGGATGCCGTGCGTGCGGACGAAGTCCATGCCGGTGCCGAGCGGGATCGATCGCCAGCTCGGTCGTCGCGCCGGAGCGCACGAGTCCGTTCACCACCTCGTTCATCGTCCCGTCGCCGCCCGACCGCGACGACCAGCGTCGCGCCGTCGGCGGCGGCGCGCTCCGCCAGCTCGATCAGGTGGCCCGGCCGCTCGGAGAAGAGCGTCTCGCCCTCCAGCCCCAGGTGCGCCGCGCGGTTCGCGAGCTCAGGCCAGCGCTTCCCGGTGGCGCCGTTGTCGGAGGCCGGGTTGACGAGGAAGACGGATTCCGCTCGGCGCGAAGGTCGAGTCGGCGGTCACCGCGGCGAGCGCGACCCGCGTCATCCGGTCGACGGCCGCCCGCAGCTCCTCGTCGCTGATCCGCGTGAACTCGCCCTCGACGACGATGTCGCTGACCGTCAGCAGGCAGCCGGCGTGCACCTTGCGCAGCGCGCCGAGCGTGAACAGGATCGCCGCCTCCATCTCGACGCCGAGCACGCCGCGATCCGACCAGCGCTGGTACTGCTCGCTGTCCGGGTTGTAGAAGACGTCGCTGGAGACGACCGGGCCGACGTGGATCGGCTGGCCCATCTCCTTCGCCGCGTGGACGGCCTCGTGGACGAGCCCCCAGTCCGCGGTCGGGCAGTGCGGCTCGTGCACGTAGGTCTTCGTCGTCCCGTCCTGCGGGATCGCGCTGATCGCGACGATCATGTCGCCGAGCTGATGGTGCGGCTGCAGCCCGCCGCAGGTGCCGACGCGCAGGAGCTTCTTGCAGCCGAGCATGACCAGCTCCTCGATCACGATCGCGGCGGACGGACAGCCCATCCCGGTGGCCTGGACCGACACCGGCTTGCCCTCCCAGGTGCCGCGGAAGCCGAGCATCCCGCGCTCCGAGTTGGTCTGGACGACGTCGTCGAAGTAGGTCTCGGCGATGTACTTCGCCCGCAGCGGATCGCCGGGAAGGAGGACCGCCTCTGCGTATTCGCCTGGCTCGGCGCGAACGTGGATCGGCACAGGCCGAAGCCTATTGTCTTCGGCCTGGGTGCGCAGGACGACCAACTCTCGGACCGAGAGATGTGGCTCCTGAGCACATAGGTTTCCCGCGTGAGCGGGAAACCATTCACCCCCGGGCTCGACGACATCCTCTCCTTCTGCGCGGAGGACCCGATCGAGCGCGTGTTCCTCGAGGACATCGCCCGGCGCGGGCTGGGCCGTTTCTCCGCGCTCGAGCGGGACGGCCGGCTCGTCGCGCTCTGCCACGTCGGCGCGAACGTCGTCCCGTCGGGCGAGGCGTGCGCCTCGTTCGCGGACGCGACGGCGCGCGGGCAGGCGCGGATGATCATCGGCGAGGAGCAGGCCGTCGACGAGCTGTGGGACGCCGTGCACCGGCGGATGCCGAAGCCGCGCGACGACCGTCCCGGCCAGCCGGTCTACGCGCTGGAGCAGCCGCCGGAGCCGGGGGAGACGCTGCTGCGCGCCGCGACGCTCGACGACCTCGACCGGCTCGTGCCCGCGTGCGCGGCCGCGCATCTGGAGGAGATCGGGATCGACCCGCTGCGCCGTGACCCGGACGGCTTCCGCTGGCGGACGCGGGCGCAGATCGAGGAGGGCCGCTCCTGGATCTGGCTCGAGGACGGCGTGATCCGCTTCAAGGCCGAGGCGTCGGCGTGGACGCCGTCGGCGGTGCAGCTCCAGCAGGTCTGGGTCGACCCCGAGGTGCGCGGCCGCGGCTATGCGCAACGGGCGATGCGCGACCTTTGCCTGCTGCTGCTCGAGAGCGCGCCGACCGTCTGCCTCTTCGTCCGCCCGGAGAACGCTCCGGCCATCCGCGTGTACGAGGCGGTCGGCATGGACCGCCGGCTGTCGTATCGCTCGCTGATCTTCTAGCGCTTTACGTCGTTCTTACAGCGCGCGTGTTGGCCCATTACGCAACCGGCACAGGTTGCGCAGGTGAAGGCGGCCCACCTCCTGCTCGCCGTGGCGCTCGCGGCGGCCGTTCTCTCCCCTGCGGCCGCCGCGGCGCCCGGGCTGCTCCTCGGAGTCGACGACGACTCGCTGAACTGGTACGCCCACACGCAGTCGCTGCTCTCGATCTACGACGACCTCGGTGTCGGCGCCGTCCGCGTCAACGTCGCGTGGAGCCCCGGCGAGACCTTTCCCGTCGGCACGGACCGCACCGAGCTGAACCGCGTCGGCAACGCGTCGCGCCGGATCCGCGTCGTGCTCGCCGTCACCGGACCGGCGGACTCCCCGCCGGTGGACGCCGCCGGCCGCGCCTCGTATTGCGGCTTCGCCGCGAACGTGCTCCGCGTCTACCCCTCCATCCGCGACGTCGCGATCTGGACGGAGCCGAACTCGAAGGAGTTCTGGCAGCCGCAGAAGGGCGCGCCGGCGGCGTACGAGGCGCTGCTCGCGACGTGCTGGGACACGCTGCACGCGGCCGCGCCCGGCGTGAACGTGATCGCCACCAGCTCCCCGCACGTCAAGCCCGCTTCCTGGTTCGCGGGGCTCGGCGCCGCGTACCGCGCCTCCGGCCGGACGCTTCCCATCTTCGACACGGTCGGCCACAACGGGTATCCGCAGACCTCCGCCGAGTCGCCGTCCGCGACGCACGCGAAGGGCCCGATCGACGAGGGCGACATCGACCGCCTGCTGGCGGCGCTGAAGAAGGCCTTCGGCGGGACGGGGCAGCCGCTCCCCGGCGAGCGCGGGGTCACCGTCTGGTACCTCGAGGACGGCTTCCAGAGCATTCCCGGCGGAGCACGTGGCCTCTATTCCGGCGCGGAGACGGACAAGCAGGCTGTGTCGGAGGAGGTGCAGGCGGAGCAGCTGACGGCTGCGGTCGACCTGGCGTACTGCCAGCCCGCGGTCGGCGGGTTCTTCAACTTCGAGCTGCGCGACGACAGCTCGCTGTCCGGCTGGCAGTCGGGCCTGCTCCGCCCCGACTGGAGCGCGAAGCCCGCGTTCGTCGCGTATCTCCAGGCGCTCGCGGCCGCACGTGCGGGAACGATCGTTTGCGCTGCGAAGTAGCGTTCGCCGCGTGGAGCGGCTGATCCTCGCGCGGCACGGCGAGTCCGTGTACAGCGTCCGCGGGCTCGTCAACGGCGACCCGTCCGTCGACGTCGGCCTGACCGCGGCGGGCGAGGAGCAGGCGCGGGCGCTCGGCCGCGCCGTTGCGGGCGAGCCGATCGACCTCTGCGTCGTCTCGACCATGCGCCGCACCCGCGCGACGGCGGACGCGGCGCTCGCGGCGCGGTCCGTGCGGGTCGAGGAGATGGCAGAGCTGGCCGATCCGGGGGCGGGACGGTTCGAGGGCCTGCCGCTGGACGAGTACCGCACCTGGGCCTGGTCGGCGCCGTCCGCCGAGGACGCGCCGGGCGGAGGCGAGAGCCGGCGCGCGATCGTCGACCGGTACGCGGGCGCCTACCGCACGCTGCTCGACCGGCGAGAGCCGCTCGTCCTCGCCGTCGCGCACGCGCTGCCGATCGCGTACCTCCTCGATGCGCTCGACGGCTCGCCGCCGGCGCCGCGGATCGGGCGGACGATCGAGTACGCGACGCCGTTCCGGCTCGATGCGGCCGAGCTGAGCCGCGCGTTGGCCGTGATCGACGCCTGGCGAGAGGAGCCGACGTGGTGAAGAGGCTGCTCCGTCTCGCCGCGGCGGCGTGGATCCTCCGCTGGGCCGCGCTCGAGGCCGCTTCGTGGCTCGGCCGCAGGCGCCCGCCCGGCCCGCCGCCCCTCGAATCCATGCGGATCCCGGGGCGGATGCCGCGCCGTCACGAGCCCGAAGACCCGAACGGGTGATACACGGCCGCGCGGCCGCGGCCGATTTCTACGCCCGGTGCCACTGCGGCGTCTCACCATTGCGACTTTTGTCTGCTCTGCGGCTGTTCTGGGGGTCTCGTACTTCCTCAGCAACGGGCACGCCCAGGCGGCGCGGGTCACGCATACCTGCTCGGCGGCGGACAGGCAGTTCATCGACACCGTCAGCTCGAACATGACGCAGCTGTCGTACTGGTCGGATTCGCTGGTCAGCGACGACGTCGACCCGCCCACTGTCGTCCACCAGGCTCGCGCCGAAGCCGACCAGATCGACGCGACCCGGCCGACAGATCCGACGTTCGGTCAGGCCCGGCCGCTGCTGAAGGGCATGTTCGTGCAGTACGCGAAGGCCGTCGACGCGAAGTACAGCGGCGGCGACGCCGGCGTGTACATGGGTCTTTCGTACACGCTCGCGAACGAGGTGCACGACCTGCTCGTCAAGGCGCAGCCCGCGCTCGCCGCGAAGGGTTGCGACCCGACGCGACTGCTCAACGGCGGCTAGTCGGCGCAAGTGCTGAAACCCGCTCGCGCGGACTTCAGCACGCGCAAAGACCCCTGAAGCCGGTCGCATTCGCGGCCGGGCGAGGTTCGCTCCTGCGCGGCTACGGCAGAATCGTCGTGTGGACACCGATGAGCTCCGCGCGCGGATCGAGACGCACGTCCGGCGGCACGACCTGATCGAGCCGGGCGGCGAGGTCTGCTGCCTCGTCTCCGGCGGGCCCGACTCGACGTGCCTGTGGCACGCGTTGCGCGCCCTCGGCTACCGGGTCTCGGCGCTGCACGTGAACCACCGCCTGCGCGGCGAGGACTCGGAGTCGGACGCACGCTTCTGCGCAGAGACGTTGGGCGCGGAGGTGGTCGTGCTCGACGGGCGCGGCCTGACCGAGGCCGCGCTGCGCGACCTCCGCTACTCGGTCGCGCAGGACCGCCTGCGCGCGACGGGCCACACCGCCTCCGACCAGGTCGAGACGATCCTCTACCGGCTGGCGTCGCGCGGCGCCGCCACGGGGATCGAGCCGCGCCGCGAGGACGGCGTCGTCCATCCCCTGCTCACCGTCTGGCGCGACGAGGCGGAGGCGTACTGCCGCACCGAGTCGCTGCAGTTCCGCGTGGACGCGACCAACCCGGACACGAAGCGCGGACTGATCCGCGACGAGATCCTGCCGCTGCTCCGTCGCCTCCACCCGGCCGCCGACGAGAACATCCTGCGCGCGCTCGACCCGCGCGCGACGCTGCCGCCCGCGCTCGCGGAGCTGCTCGCCTCACCGGCCGGCTCGAAGCGGGTCGACCTCGGCGGCGGCGTGCAGGCGGTGCGCGAGTACGACCGCCTCTGGCTCGAGCGCGGACCGGTCGATCTCGACGGCGAGGTGCGCTGGGGAGCGTGGCGGATCACCTCCCGGCTCGAAGGCCTTAAGGTACGGGGGTGGCGCCCCGGCGACCGGCTCGTCGGGCGCTCGAAGAAGATCCAGGACGTGTTCGTCGACGCCAAGATCCCCCGATCCGAGCGCGAGGCGTGGCCGCTGGTCGTGCGCGGCGACGACGTGGTGGCCGTGCCGGGAATCGTGGATCATCCGGGCGTGACGGCGGAGCAGCTGTGAGCGCGGCCGAGCTGCAGAAGGCCGTGGGCGAGATCCTGATCGAGGAGGACGCACTCCAGCACCGGATCGCGGAGCTGGGGGAGGAGATCTCCGCCGACTACGCGGGCCGCGACCTGCTCCTCGTCGGAGTGCTGAAGGGCGCCGTGTTCTTCATGGCCGACCTGATGCGGAACCTGAACATCGCGTGCGAGATCGACTTCATGGCCATCTCCAGCTACGGCGCGTCAACCGATTCCTCCGGAGTTGTCCGGATTCTCAAGGACCTCGACATCAACATCGAGGGTCGCGACGTCCTCGTCGTCGAGGACATCATCGACTCGGGCCTGACGCTCTCCTATCTGATGCGGAACCTCGAGGCCCGCGCGCCCGCCACCCTCGAGGTCTGCGCGCTCCTGACCAAGCCGGAGCGCCGCGAGATCGAGGTGCCGGTGCGCTACGTCGGCTTCGAGATCCCCAACCGGTTCGTGATCGGCTACGGCCTCGATTTCGCCGAGCGGTACCGGAATCTGCCCTACGTGGGCGTCCTGGATTCCTCGCTTATCCCAGAAGGGGCATAGCAACCAGGGGCGAAACGGGGTAAACCCCGATTCCGCTGGTACCCTGAAACGCGAGGCCACGTGAACCGCTTTTTCCGCAGCGCCCTCTTCCCGCTGATCATCATCGCAGCGCTGGTCTGGCTGGCATTGCAGACCCTCGGGAGCCACGGCGCGAAGCAGGTCAAGATGACCTACTCGGACCTGTACAACCAGGTCCTGTCGACGCCGAACTCGATCGAGGGCGTCACCTTCGTCCCCTCGAAGCAGGAGATCGACACCACCCTGCAGAGCGGCAAGAAGGTGGTCGTGCACTGGCCGACGCCGCAGGCGCAGATCCAGTTCCAGGACGCGCTGCAGAAGGGGAACGTCACCTACGACTCGAAGGGCATCGGCGGATCGCCGTGGTGGTCGATCCTCACCAGCCTGCTCCCGTTCGTGCTCCTGTTCGGCTTCTGGATCTTCCTGATGAACCAGGTGCAGGGCGGCGGCTCGAAGGTGATGAGCTTCGGCAAGTCGCGAGCGAAGCGGATGACGCCGGACTCGCCCAAGATCGGCTTCAAGGACGTGGCCGGCGTGGACGAGGCGGTGGAGGAGCTGCAGGAGATCAAGGAGTTCCTCGAGAACCCGAAGAAGTTCCAGGCGCTCGGCGCGCGCATCCCCAAGGGCGTGCTGCTGTACGGGCCGCCTGGCACAGGCAAGACGCTGCTCGCGCGCGCCGTTGCAGGCGAGGCGGGCGTGCCGTTCTTCTCCATCTCCGGCTCCGACTTCGTCGAGATGTTCGTCGGCGTCGGCGCCTCGCGCGTGCGCGACCTGTTCGAGCAGGCGAAGCAGGCCGCCCCGTGCATCGTCTTCATGGACGAGATCGACGCCGTCGGCCGTCACCGCGGCGCCGGCCTCGGCGGCGGTCACGACGAGCGCGAGCAGACGCTGAACCAGCTGCTCGTCGAGATGGACGGCTTCGAGATGAAGGACAACATCATTTTGATCGCCGCAACCAACCGCCCCGACATCCTCGATCCGGCGCTGCTGCGCCCGGGCCGCTTCGACCGGCAGATCGTCGTCGACCGGCCCGACCGCCTCGGCCGCCGCAAGATCCTCGAGGTGCACACGAAGGGCAAGCCGCTCGCGCCCGAGATCGATCTCGAGACGCTCGCCTCCGGCACGCCGGGCTTCACCGGCGCCGACCTCGCGAACCTCGTCAACGAGGCCGCGCTGCTGGCCGCGCGCCGCGGCAAGAAGATCATCGAGCAGGACGAGCTCGAGGAAGGGATCATGCGCGTGATCGCCGGCCCGGAGAAGAAGGCGCGTCTCCTCTCCGAGCACGAGCGCAAGATCACCGCGTATCACGAGATGGGCCATGCGCTCGTCGGGCATTTCCTCGAGCACACCGATCCGGTGCACAAGATCACCATCGTCTCGCGCGGACAGGCGCTCGGTCTGACAATTTCACTCCCCACTGAGGACCGCTACCTGACGACGCGCAGCGCGCTGATGCACCAGATGGCGATGACGCTGGGCGGCCGCGCCGCGGAGGAGATCGTCTTCCACGAGGTCACGACCGGAGCCGCCAACGACCTCGAGAAGGTCACCGCCACGTCGAAGGCGATGATCATGCGTTTCGGCATGAGCGAGAAGCTCGGCCCGCGCGTGCTCGGCCACAGCAACGAGCAGCCGTTCCTCGGCCGCGACTTCAGCGCCCAGGCCGACTACTCCGAGGAGATCGCGCGCGAGATCGACGACGAGATCCGCCGGGTGATCGAGGAATCGCACGAGCTTGCGCTGTCGGTGCTCCGCGAGCACATGGAGCAGCTGCACCGGATCTCGCTGATCCTGATCGAGCGGGAGACGATCGACCGCGACCAGTTCGAGCGGCTGCTCGCGGGCGAGGACGAGTCCACGGTCTTCCCGGAGCCGGCTCCCGACGCGACGGTGACGCCGCCGGCCGAAGAGCCGCGCCGCGAGCGCCAGCCGCGCCCGAGGCCGTTCCCGTTGCCGGGCGCGACCATGCAGCCTCCGCCGGATCCCGCGAAAAGCTGACGCTTTCCGCGGGGCTTGCCTCGCGTGGCGTGTCGTTGTTGTGCGCTCCGCCGCGAGCGCGGTCGCGGCTCCGCTTGTGCGGTTTCGCTGCGTACCAACGGCGTCCGTGAGCGTTTGGTCGTGCCGTGCCCGCCGTGGTGCTAAAGCAT
This sequence comes from uncultured Actinomycetes bacterium, assembly GCA_963761665.1. Taxonomy (GTDB): domain Bacteria; phylum Actinomycetota; class Thermoleophilia; order Gaiellales; family Gaiellaceae; genus Palsa-739. Next base: position 538,712 of record CAVXHM010000004.1, on the reverse strand, counting down.
CCCGGCGAGCATGAGTTCGGCCCTCGCTAACGCTGCGCGTTAGCTCCGTCCTTTGGCGTCTGCGTTGACCGAGCAAGAGGACGCTGGTCTGGGCGAGCGCTTACGAATGAATCTCCTATGACTGTCAAGTCGTCAGTGGTGTGGCCTTCTGCATGACGCGGTAGAGGTGGCGGGCGAGGTAGCGCTTGAGGATGCGGGTGGCGTCGCGTGCGCTTTTGCCTTCGGCGATTCGCCGCGTGATGTAGTCGCGTGTCGCGGGGTCGTGCTGGCGGCGGTGGAGGATGACGGTGTGGAGGGCGCGGTTGAGCTGGCGGTCGCCGCCTCGGCTGAGCCGGTGGCGGATCGTCTGACCGCTCGAGGCTGGTAGCGGCGCGACGCCGGCGAGGCGAGCGAAGGCGGCCTCGGAGCGGACGCGATCTTTGTGCGACCAGGTGACGATCAGTTGCGCGGCGACGATCGGGCCGACGCCGGGTTCGTCGAGCAGTTCGGGCACGAGCGCGCGAACGTGTTTGAGGATCTCACGCTCGAGCTCGTCGGCCTCTGCGGTCGCCGCCTCGATGCGTCGGGCGAGCGAGCGCAGTGCGAGCACGATCGCTAGCTCATCAGGTGTACGTGAGCCTGAGCGGCGGAAGCGGCTGCAGCGTTGGATCAGCTTTGTCAGGGGCAGTCGACGCAGCTCGTCACGGAGCTGCTCGGGCGCCGTCACGATCACGCTGCGGAGTTGGACGAGCGCGACCCGACGGACGTCGACGGCGCTGCGCCGCGAAAGCAGCAGCACGCGCAGCGCCTCCTGGCGCTGGCCCGCGCGTGGCAGGGTCAGCGTCTCGGCCGCGAGTCCAGCACGTGCAGCCCGGATCGCGTCGAGCGGGTCGTCCTTGCCGCGCAGTCGCCGTTCAGTGCGGGCGTGGCGGCCGACCTCGAGCACCGTCTCGCCGCGATCGCCGAGGTAACGAGTGAGCCCGGCACCGTAATGGCCGGCACCCTCGATCGCCCAGACACGCACGCCGCCAGCGTGGCTTTTCGCGAAGCGCAGCGCCTGCGCGTAGCCGCGCCCGGTAGCACGAACCACCGTCTGCGCCAGCACCGCTCCCGTGGGTGCGACAACGACAGCGAGCGTGTGCTGATCGCGGTGCGTGTCGACACCGATCACGTAATCCACCTCGTCTGCAAGCATCCCGATCGATCCTCCGACTCGATTCGCAGGGTCCGGATGACGCCGGTCTGATGCAGGGAAACCGCGTGGCAGGTCTGTGATGAGTCACGCCGGCAAGGCGGACAAGCTCCTGATCAAGCCAACAGCGGGCGCCAGACCGGCGTCGCCGTGCACGCCCGGACGATTCATTGCGAAGGCACGAACGCGGCCTGACGCCTGATGAGTCACGAACGACACGGACGACACCACCCTGGCAACGGCCCCTGACGGACCGACCAAGCGACTCTCACAGACGCCTGACGAGCAGCTCGTAGGCACGGATCGTTGGACGCTGCGTGAGCCAGTGTGCGTACGTGCGGTTCAAGCCGTCGATCAGGCCGAAGCCGGGTCCGCGGTCGGACTCGACGACGACGATCGGCGGAAGGCTTTCGCCGCGGGCCAGAGCCTCGACCATCTGCGTCGGCTCCCACTCGTACGGGAAGGATGACGAATCCTCGATCTCACCCACGTCGAGTTCAACGAGCCTGTACTCAGCGTGCACAGCGTCGCATCCCGAATGCTCTAGACCGGTCTCGATGTCTGCGTCGTCATAGCGCTCGATCTCGGGGTGTGGAATCGGACCGCTGTCGATAACGCGCATCGCATCGAGTATGACGGGGCGCTAGCCTGGGCCACCGTCCCGACCGTCACCCGACGTGGCGACGGCGCCAGACAACGAGCGAGCCGATGCCGATCCCGACCAACGCGGCGGAAGGCGCAACGATGGCAGCGGCGATCAATCCCCAGCCCAGCCAAAGGCGGGCGAACAGAATCACGACGAGCGGTACCAGCCAGGCGACTCGCCTTGCCATGGTCGCATCGTAGGCTCGGGCGACGACCTCGCCTGGGCGAGCGTTCTCTCGTCTGAAGCGGAAGGCCCGCCGAAGCGGGCCTTCCAGGCAACTCAACTGCTGAGCCCGACTGTCACCCGGTGCTCCGAGTATGCCATGAAGGGGCGCCCCGAGGGCCGGATCCGAACCGGCATCTCCCCGGGTGACAGCCGGGTGCTCTACCGGTTGAGCTACCTCGGGGACGACGCTTCGCGTTGGCAGCGTCGCGGCCGTTTCTTCGCGGCGGTGTGCCGACTTCGTGCAACGATCACGACGTGATTCCGATCGAGGAGCGGTTCGCGCGGCCGTCCGTCATGGGCGTGATCAACGTCACGCCGGACTCGTTCTCCGACGGAGGCGTCAACCTCGACGCGGACGTCGCAGCTGCTGCGGCGCGCCGCATGGTGGAGGACGGCGCGGCGATCGTGGACATCGGCGGGGAGTCGACGCGGCCCGGATCGGAAGGCGTCTCCGTCGACGAGGAGCTGCGGCGCGTCGTGCCGGTGCTCGAGCGGCTCGGCGGCGAGGTTCCCGTCTCGATCGACACGACGAAGGCGGAGGTGGCGCGGCGCGCGTTCGCGCTCGGGGCGGAGCTCGTCAACGACGTGACCGCGTTCCGCGCCGATCCCGAGCTCGCAGGTGTCGTCGCCGACGCGGGCGGGTACGTCTGCCTGATGCACATGCTGGGCGAGCCGCGCACGATGCAGCAGGACCCGCGCTACGACGACGTCGCGGCCGAGGTCGCCGCCTTCCTCGAGCAGCGGCTCGCGTTCGCCGTGGCCGAAGGAGTCCCGGAGGAGCGGATCTGCCTCGATCCCGGCATCGGCTTCGGCAAGACGGTGGAGCACAACTTCGAGCTGGTGCGTCGCCTCGACGTCCTGCTCGCGCTCGGCCGGCCGATCCTTGTGGGCTTCTCGCGCAAGAGCTCCCTCGGCAAGATCGTCGGCGACCCGGACGCGCGCACCGGGCCGTTGTCCGCCAGCGTCGCCGCCGCCGTCGCGGCCTACGAGCGCGGAGCGACGATCTTCCGCGTGCACGACGTCCGCGAGCACGTCGAGGCGCTCGCGGTCGCGCGCGCGGTGGCGGTCGGCCCGTGATCACGATCGAGCTGCACGGGCTGCGGATGTTCGGCCGTCACGGTGTCTACCCGCAGGAGCGCGAGGAGGGCCAGGACTTCATCTTCGACGTCGAGCTCGACGTCGGCGAGCGCGGCGTCTCCGACCAGCTCGACGACGCGGTCGACTATGACGCCGTGGCGAGGACGGTGCAGGAGGTCTCGGACGCGCGCGCGTACAACCTGCTGGAGGCGCTGGCCGCGGCCGTCGCGGACGAGTTGCTGCGCCGCTTCTCCGCGGAACGGGCGGTCGTGCGCGTGACGAAGCCTGCGGTGCGGCCGGGCGGCGTCGGCGGCTTCGCCGCCGTCAGGATCTCGAGGCCCTGACCGTCAGCACATAGCTCGCCGCGAGGGTCTTGCCGGTGGGGAGCACCTCGATGTAGGCGGCGGAGCCGCGTTTGCCGCCGCTCAGCTGCGGCCCTTTCAGGTCGCGCCGGCGGGCGGCGACGCCCTCGTCCATGCTCACCGTCTGCGGCCCCCAGATCCGCGCGGCGGCGGCGCCGCCTGCGGCGACGGAGACTCGCACCGTCTGATGCGCCGGCACCCAGATCCGGTACAGGTCGCGCGGATCCTCGTTTGCGTCGAGGCTGCCGGACAGGCGAACCGACGGCTTCGCGGCCGTCGTGATCGCGGGCTGCCCCTCGTGGAAGAGCGCGCCGGGCTTCACCTGGTCGATGTCGTCGTTCGGCTCGAGCGGGTCGCTCGGCGGCGCCGGCGCGGCGAGGGCGGCCGGGATGTCGAGGATGCCGAAGCCCGTCGCGGGGTCGAAGCCCGGCGGGCCGACGTCGCGTGCGGTGGAGCGCAGCAGCTGGAACAGCTGCGTCGCGTCGAGTGTCGGCCGCACCGTCCAGATCCACGCTGCGGCCGCGGCCACGATCGGCGCCGAGAAGCTCGTCCCGTCCTGCTGCGAGAACCCCGTCGGATCGAACGAGAGCGGTGACGGCGCCCGTGATGTCCACTCCGGGAGCGGCGAGGTCGTTGGTCGGCGACACGGTCGAGAAGTCCGCCGCCGCGTCGTTCTCGTCCGTCGCCGCAACGGTGAGCACGTGCGCCTGGCCGGCGGGGAAGGTCGGCGGGCTGCCGTGCTGCCCGTCGTTACCCCCCGAGGCGACGACGAGGCAGCCTCGGTGCTGCGCGTAGATGATCGCGTCCGTGATCAGCGGGCTGGGACTCAGGCTGCCGAAGCTGAGGTTGATCACCGTCGGGCAGTGCTGCGCCGCCGTTTCGATGCCGACCGCGGCGCTGAAGCTGACGATGTTGCTGACCGGGCTCGCGTCCCAGATCTCGAGCGCCGCCTGCGGGTACACGCCGACGATGCCGACGCCGTTGGCCGCGGCCGCGGCAACCGACGCGACGAACGTCCCGTGCCACTCCTCCGGACCGAACGTCGTCTGGTCGTTCAGCAGCGTCACGTTGGGCCGGCCCACGAACTCCGGTGTCGTCACGTCCAGGCCGCTGTCGATGATCGCCAGCGGGACGCCCGGTCCCGGCGGCGTCGCCTGGTCGGCTCCGATGTCGTGCAGCCACCACTCCTGTGCCTGGAGCGGGTCGTCGGTGATCCGGCCCGTCGCGGCCGCGGCGGTTCCGGCCAGGCCGAGGGCGGCGAATGTCGCCGCAAGCGCGATGGCGAGGCGCGACCCCACGAGGCGCCAGCGTAGCGGTAGCCTCGCGCGGTGACCCGCGCCTACGTCGCCCTCGGCTCCAACCTCGGCGACCGTGAGGGGACGCTGCTCGCGGCGCTCGACGCGCTGGCGGCCGAGCCGGGGATCGACGTCGTCGCGGTCTCCCGCTTCTACGACACGGAGCCGGTCGGCTACGTCGACCAGCCGCGCTTCCTCAACGGCGCCGCCGCGCTCGACACGGAGCTGCCGGCCCGGGAGCTGCTGCAGCTGCTGCTCGCCGTGGAGCTCCGCTTCGGCCGCCGCCGCGAGGGCGTCCCCGCGCAGGGGCCGCGGACGCTGGACCTCGATCTGCTCCTGTACGGGGACGCCGAGATCGACGAGCCGGGGCTCCGGATCCCGCATCCGCGCATGCACGAGAGACCGTTCGTGCTGGAGCCGCTGGCGGATCTCGATCCGGCCCTGGAGGTGCCCGGAAACGGCCAGGTGCAGGACATCCTGGCGCGGCTACACTGAGGCCGGATGTCCAACCTCGACGATCTCGACGAGTACGAGGCAGACCTCGAGCTCCAGCTGAGGAGGGAGTACCAGGCCGTCTTCGGCCTCTTCCGGTACTGCATCCTCACCCCGGACGCGACGTATCTCTGCAACCGGCTCGAGCGGACGGTCGTGCCTCACCAGGCCTACCCGTTCATCAACCTCAAGCTCGAGGACGTCTGGGTCTGGGACAAGAACCGCCCGACGCGGATGATTCCGCGCACCGAGATCATCGTCGTCTCCGGCGATGTCACGATCGAGGAGCTGCGCGGCGAGGGCGACGAGCCCACGCTGACCGCCGAGGACCTGGCCGAGAAGCTCGGCCAGCCTCGCCGCGACGACGAGTCTTTCTAGCTAGGCTCGCGCCGCGATGCTGCTCGCGGTCGACGTCGGCAACACCCAGACGGTCTTCGGTCTGTACGAGGGCGTGGAGCTCGGCGACCGCTGGCGGATCGCCACGGAGGCACACCGGACCGGAGACGAGCTCGGGGCGCTGCTCGGCGACTTCCTCGACCTGGCGGCGATCGACGGGATCGTCCTGTCGTCGACCGTGCCGCGGCTGATTCGCGAGTACGAGCATCTGGCGGACCGGTGGGCGAAGGCGCCGCTGCTCGTGCTCGGGCCGGGTGTGAAGACCGGCATCGCCATCCACTACGACGACCCGCGCGAGGTGGGTCCGGACCGGATCGCCAACTCGATCGCCGCGAAGGAGCGCTTCGGCGCGCCGGTGATCGTGGTCGACTTCGGCACCTCGACGAACTTCGACATCGTCTCGCCCGAGGGCGACTACGTCGGCGGCGTGCTCGCGCCGGGGATCGAGACGTCCATGGACGCGCTGTTCGCCCGGGCGGCGCGGCTGGTGAAGGTCGACTACGTGGAGCCGCCGCAGGTGATCGGGAAGACGACCGAGGGCGGGCTCCAGTCGGGGCTCGTCTACGGCTTCGCCGGGCAGGTGGACGGGATCGTCGACGCGATCCGCGGCGAGCTGGGCGCGGACGCGCCGGCCGTGGCGACCGGCGGGCTGGCGGATCTGATCGAGCCGCACTCGCGGACGATCTCCGCCGTCGAGCCGTTCCTGACGCTCGACGGCCTCCGCCTCGTCTGGGAACGGAACCAGTAGTCCCGGGCGGACACGCTTCGGGGTCTGACCCCGCGGAAGATGCGGCCGCGCAGAAGCCGTGACTTCCGCGTATACGGGCCTGGCCCCAGCCGCGTGCCGCGAGCCGTGACGGCTCGCGGACAATGGGCTGTGCCCGAACGGCCGGGGGCCAGGCCCCGATACGGGAGCGTGACGAAAGGCGCGCGGCGGCACGGCCGCTGCGGCTAGCCGCCGCCGTAGACCGAGATGGGGAGCTGATCCAGCAGGATCTCTCCCGAAGGGTCAGGCAGCTCCGCCTCCAGCTGCGCGACGAGCTCCGCAGCTCCCGGAGCGGCGGCCAGCAGCCGCGTGACCACGTCCTCGGTGTCCTGGAGCACGACCAGCTCCTGCTTGAACGGCTTCGGGAACCGGCCGTAGCCGAGATACCAGCTGTAGAACTTCTTCAGGAACCCGGATGCGCGCCGTTCGCCCAACTCGCGCACCGTCTCGCGGATGAAGACGATCAGCTCGGCGGCGACCTCTTCGCGCGACGGCTCGGTCGCGTCGCCGTCGACGATCTCGCGCAGCGCCCACGGATTGCCCTGCGCGCCGCGGCCGATCATCACCGCAGCCGCGCCGGTCGCGTCGATCACCGCCTCTGCCTTGGCCCGCGAGGTCACGTCGCCCGAGGCCACCACAGGCACGTCCACGAGCTCCACCAGCTCGGCCGTGAGCGAATGATCGGCGTAACCGGTGTACATCTGCCGGGCCGACCGCGGATGGAGCGTCAGCGACGCGGCGCCTGCCTCGACGAACCGCGGCCCGAGCTCGAGACACGTCCGCGCGCCGTCCGCCACGCCGCGCCGCATCTTCACGGTCACCGGCACCGAGACCGCGCGGGCCACGTCCTCGACGATCCGGCACGCGAGCACGGGATCCTCGAGCAGATGCGCGCCCGCGCCCGTCTTCGTCACCTTGCGGACGGGGCAGCCGAAGTTCATGTCGACGATGTCGGCGCCGGCGGCCTCGACCATCCGCGCCGCCTCGGCCATCATCCGCGGCTCCGACCCGAAGATCTGGATCGCCAGCGGATGCTCGTCGCGGCCGACCCGCAGATAGTCGAGCGTCCGCTCGTTCCGGTGCTCGATGCCGGCGCAGGAGACCATCTCGGAGCAGACGAGGCCGGCGCCGAAACGGCGCCCCTGGCGGCGGAACGCCTGCACGCTGACGCCGGCCATCGGAGCCAGCACGACGCGGGTCGGCACCTCGACCTCGCCGATCCACCACGACTCGCGGAGACGCGTCTGCATAGACCGGAGATCGTACCGACGGGTCTGTTTGCGGAGATCCGGCGCGGGAGGTACCATCCGCCCCCGCCGGACGGGCGTGGTTGTCTCGCCGCCGTCCGATTTGGCGGGTTCAGGAGGGCATTTGAAGGAAGTAATCCTCACTCCCGAGGGCTACGAGAAGCTCAAGGTAGAGATCGACACGCTGTCGACCGACAAGCGTCGCGAGGTGGCGGAGCGCATCCGCGTCGCGCGCGAGTTCGGCGACATCGCGGAGAACGCGGAGTACGACGACGCGAAGAACGAGCAGGCCCATCTGGAGGCCCGCATCGCGCTGCTCGAGGAGCGGCTGAAGAATGCGCGTGTCGTCACCAAGAAGGAGATCAAGTCCGGCGAGGTGTCGATCGGCACGAAGGTGCGCCTGCGCGACGTCGGCGCGAACAAGACGGTCGAGTACCACATCGTCGGCTCGGCCGAGGCCGATCCGGCTGAGAACAAGCTCTCGAACGAGTCGCCCGTCGGCAAGGCGATCATGGGCCGCAAGAAGGGCGAGATCGTCGAGGTGGCGGCGCCGCGCGGCAAGATGAAGTTCAAGATCATGGACATCAAGGCGGCGTAGCCCGGCTCGCCTGGGCACGCCGTGATCGATCTCCACTCACACGTCCTGCCCGGCGTCGACGACGGCCCGCGGACGCTCGACGAGAGCCTCGACATCCTCAGGGCTGCCGTCGAGGACGGAATCACGCGGATCGCGGCGACGCCGCACGTCCATCCGCGCTATCCGACCGCGCCGGAGACGATGGAGGCCGGGGTCGCGGCGGTCGCGGAGGCCGCGCGCGAGGCGGGCATCGACATCGAGCTGCTGCCTGGCGGCGAGCTGGACTGCGTGGTCGCGCAATCGCTCGACGACGCGACGCTCCGGCGGTTCGGCCTCGGCGGCAATCCCGAGTTGCTGCTGGTGGAGACGCCGCTCCAGGGGTGGCCGCTCGACCTCGGCGAGCTCCTGTTCCAGCTGCGTGCGCGCGGGTTCCGGCTGGTGCTCGCGCATCCAGAGCGAAACGGCGAGGTCCAGGAGGACCCGGAACGGCTGCGTCCGCTCGTCGACGCCGGGGTACTCGTGCAGCTGACCGCAGCGTCGGTGGACGGACGGCTCGGCCGCGCCCAGGCGTCCGCGTCGCGTGCGCTGCTCGACGCGCGGCTCGCGCACCTGATCGCGAGCGATGCGCACGCACCGGCGATCCGCGCGATCGGCATGACCGCCGCCGCCGAGGCGGTCGGAGACGACGCGCTCGCGCGCTGGCTGACCCACGACGTCCCGGCTGCGGTGCTCGCGGGAGCTCCCGTCCCGGAGCGACCGCAGAAGAGCCGCCTGCGGCTCCGCCGTCACTAGACTCGCGCCCAATGGCCGCTCCGAAGCGCTTTCCCGACCGCGACGAGATTGCCGCCGTCCGCGACGAGGCCGAGCCGCTCGAGAACGGCGCCACCGGCGAGACGACCCGCCGGCTCGCCGGACGGGTGATGGCCCGACGGGACATGGGCAAGCTCGTCTTCCTCGACCTGGTAGACCGCAGCGGCCGGATCCAGCTCCTCTGTCATCTCGAGCGGACGGGCGAGATCGACGTGCACCTCGGCGACGTCGTGGGCGTGACCGGCTCGCCCGCGAAGTCGCGCCGCGGCGAGCCGTCGCTGATGGTCGATACGCTCGAGTTGCTGTCGCGCATCCGCACGCCGCTGCCGGACACGTTCCACGGCCTCACCGACGTCGAGGTGCGCTACCGGCGGCGCTATCTCGACCTGCTGATGAACGACGAGTCCCGCGACACGGCACTCGTGCGCGCACGAACCGTCTCGGCCGTCCGCCGGATCCTGGACGAGTCGGGCTTCGTCGAGGTGGAGACGCCGATCCTCCAGCCCCGCTACGGCGGCGCCTTCGCCGAGCCGTTCGTCACGCACTGGAACTCGCTCGACGCCGACTACTACCTCCGGATCGCCACGGAGCTGTACCTGAAGCGGCTGATCGTCGGCGGGCTCGAGAAGGTCTACGAGATCGGCAAGGACTTCCGCAACGAGGGCGTGTCGTTCAAGCACAACCCGGAGTTCACGATGCTCGAGTGGTACGAGGCGTACGCCGACTACCGCGACACGATGGTGCGGGTCGAGCAGCTCGTCTCGCGCGCCGCGACGGAGGTGCTCGGCACGACGACGGTCAGGTTCCGGGACACGGAGATCGACTTCGCGGCGCCCTGGCAGCGGGTGAAGTTCGTCGATGCGCTCGCCGAGCACGGGCTCTGGACGCGAGACGAGACCGAGCTGCGCACCCTGCTGCAGGCGCGCGACGTCGACGTCTCGCACGACAAGACGTGGTCGCAGCTGATCGACCACGCGCACTCGCACTTCGTCGAGCCGGCGCTGATCCAGCCGACGATCCTCCACGACTATCCGATCGAGCTGTCGCCGTTCGCGCGCACGACCGACGACGACGAGACGATGGTCGAGCGGTTCGAGTTCTTCGCGGGCGGCATCGAGCTCGGCAACGCGTTCTCGGAGATCAACGACGCGGAGGAGCAGGAGTCACGGTTCGCGCACCAGCAGGACGAGCGCGAGGCCGGCGACGTCGAGGCGGAGGAGGGCGACCCGGACTACGTCGAGGCGCTGTCGTACGGCATGCCGCCGACCGGCGGCCTCGGCCTCGGCATCGACCGGCTCGCCATGCTCTTCACCGGCAGCGAGTCGATCCGCGACGTGATCCTCTTCCCGCCGCTGCGCGAGAAGAACTAGCTAGTCCGCGGTCACGAGCGCCGGCGCCGAGCGCGTGTGCTCGATCACGTCGGCGAGGATCTCGTCGAGCGAGCGCGTCGGCTCCCAGCCGATCGTGGCCGTGATCTTGTCGATCGCCGGCTGCCGGTGGAGCATGTCCTCGATCCCCTGGCCGTAGACCTTGTCATACGGCACGTAGACGATCTCCGAGCTCGAGCCCGTCAGCTCGATCACGCGCCTGGCGAGCTCGTCGATCGTGACGCGCTCGGTCGAGCCGATGTTGAGGATCTCGCCCGACACCGCAGGCGGGTCCATCAGCCCGGCCAGCGCGCGGATCGTGTCCTGGACGTGGCAGAAGCAGCGCGTCTGCGTGCCGTCGCCGTGGATCTCGAGCGGACGTCCGCCGAGCGCGGCGGCGACGAACCGCGGGATCACCATCCCGTACTGGCCGCTCTGCCGCGGGCCGACGGTGTTGAAGAGGCGCGCGATCACACAGTCGAGGCCGCGCTCCTGGTGGTACGCGAGCGCGAGGAACTCGTCGAGCGCCTTCGACTCCGCGTACGCCCAGCGCCGCGCCGTCGTCGGCCCGTAGACGCGGCGGCTCTCCTCGGCGAGCGGCTCCGGCTCGCGCCGGTCGCCGTACACCTCGGACGTCGACGCGACGAGCACGCGCTTTCCGAACTCGTTGCAGTAGTCCAGGACGTTCTCCGTCCCCTGGATGTTCGTGACGAGCGTGCGCACGGGCTCCTCGACGATCAGCCGCACGCCGACCGCAGCGGCGAGGTGGTAGACGACGTCGCAGCGGTGGACGAGCTCGTTGACGACGGACGACTTGAGCACCGAGTCGACGACGAGGTGGAAATCGCGGCGTTCCCGCAGGTGGGCGACGTTGCGCTCGGAGCCGGTGGAGAGGTCGTCGAGGACGAAGACCTCCCAGCCGTCGGCCAGCAGCAGCTCGGCCAGATGCGAGCCGATGAAGCCGGCACCGCCGGTGATCAGGGCGCTGCGGCCTGTCTCTTCCCCGCTCATACGCGGTCGATCCTAGTCGGGACCTGTGACGGAACCGTCAGCATGCTGTTCGCAGGACATTCGCGCCACTGCAAGAAAGGTCAGGAAGTCCGCATTCCCGGCCGATAATACCGCGGTGCGATTCTCTCTCAGCCTGCTCGGGCGCTGGCTGCCCGTTGTGGCGTTGACGGCCGTCGGAGCGGCCGCCGCCGCGGGCTTCGCGTACACCGCGGCGAACCGGTACCAGGCGACCTCCCAGCTGATCGTCTCTCCGGTCTCCTCCTCCGACCCGACCTATCTCGGTCTCGGGCTGCTTCGCGACACCGGAGGCAAGCGCACCGCCGCGGCGAGCGCGGCCGTGATGCTGCGGTCGCCGCAGGTCGCGGACGCGGTGCGGACGGAGCTCGGGCTGACGCGCTCGCGCGACTCGCTCCTGTCGGCGCTGCACGCGCACGCCGTCGGCGACAGCGACATCGTCGACGTGACCGTCCAGGACACGTCGGCGGTTCGCGCTGCCCAGCTCGCGAACGCCTTCGCCAGCGCGCTCGTCTCGCAGCGGACGGCGAGCTTCCAGAGCCAGCTGACGACGGCGATCCGGCGGGCGGAGGAGCAGCTGCAGGCATTGCCGCCCAGCCAACGGACGACCGGCACCGGCGCGGATCTCCAGCAGCGGCTGACCGTGCTCCGCTCGCTCCAGGGCCAGCCCGATCCGACCATCCGCCCCGCCGACCAGGCGGAGGCGCCGACGGCGGCGATCTGGCCGCGACGGCCGTTGATCGTCGGGATCGGCGCGGCGGCGGGTCTCCTGCTCGGGCTGATCGTGGTTGCGATCCTCGCCTTGACCCGGCGCCGGCCCCGGGCAGAGGCACCTGCCAGGGCTGCCGCGCCGCGCTCCGTCGACCTGCTCGCAGCGGGCGCCGCGGCTGCGCCCGATCTCCGCCCGCAGCTGCGCGAGCTGGAGGAGCGCACTGCCGCGGTGGCCGTGCGCGAGCAGCAGGCCGACGCGAAGGCGGAGCGGCTGGAGCGGCGCACGACGGAGCTGGAGGAGCGCGCCGAGGTGCTGGAGCGCCGCACGGCGGAGCTCGAGACCCGCACCGAAGCCCGTGCGACAGAGGCCGAGGAGCGCGAACGCGCTGCACGCGAGGCGGCCGCGCGGGCGGAGGCAGAACGTGCAGCAGCCGAGCGCGAGGCAGCCGAGCGCGCAGCAGCCGAGCGCGAGGAGACGGAGCGCGAGCAGGCCGACCGCGCGGCGGTTGAACGCGAAGCGGCCGAACGTGACGCCGAAGAACGCGAAGCGGCGGAACGCGCACAAGCCGAACGCGAAGCAGCCGAACGCGCACAGGCCCAACGTGACGCCGCCGAACGCGAAGCAGCCGAACGCGCACAGGCGGAACGTGACGCCGCCGAACGCGAAGCCGCAGAACGCGAAGCGGCCGAGCGCGAAGCGGCCGAGCGCGAAGCCGCAGAACGCGAAGAAGCCGAGCGCGCAGCCGCAGAACGCGAAGAAGCCGAGCGCGCATCCGCAGAACGCGAAGAAGCCGAGCGCGCAGCCGCCGCGCGCGCGGCGGAGGAGCAGGAAGCCGCCGCCCGCGCGGCCGAGGCGGCTGCGGCACAGGCCGCCGCCCAGCCCGAGCCGGTCCTACCCGGCGTTCCGGTCTACCGCGCCGACGCTCCGGTGAACGGCGCCGCCCGCGGCCACTGGAACCTCACCGTGCTCGAGCGGCTGGTGGAGGAGCGCGGAGGCGAGTTTCCGGAGCGGATCGACGAGTGGGCGTCCTACCTCTTCTTCCTGCGGGACTACGCCGAGCCCGACGGAAGCGTCCCGGCGAGCTTCGACTGGTTGATCGAGGATGAGTTCGCCGAGCTCGTCTGATCTCTGCCCGCTTCGTGCGCGGGAGGCCGTCGGCTACGATGGGCCTACCTTCGACCGGTCTGGCGGCCAGCCGGCCGCCTCGCGGTTCACCAGGGAAGGGGGGTCGAGGGACAGTGTTCGAACGCTTCACTGAACGGGCTCGCCAGGTCGTCGTCCTCGCACAGGACGAAGCCAGGGCGCTGAAGCACAACTACATCGGCACGGAGCACATCCTGCTCGGGCTCCTCCGCGAGGAGGAGGGTCTCGCTGCGCGGGTGCTCGAGTCGCTCGACATCACAGTCGAGGAGGTACGCGCGCAGGTCGCGCGTATCGTCGGCCAGGGTGACGAGGTCACCACCGGACAGATCCCGTTCACGCCGCGCGCGAAGAAGGTGCTGGAGCTCGCGCTGCGGGAAGCGCTCTCCCTCGGTCACAACTACATCGGCACCGAGCACATCCTGCTCGGGCTCGTGCGCGAGAACGAAGGCGTCGCCGCGCGCATCCTGCTCGACTTCGACGCGGACGCCGAGAAGATCCGCAACGAGATCATCCGCATGCTCTCCGGCCCGGGCCGCCGCCAGGGTTCGGGTGCAGCCGGCGGTCCTGCGGGCGAGAAGTCCAAGTCGTCGAAGCTGCTCGACCAGTTCGGCCGCAACCTGACGAAGCAGTCGACGGAGGGCAAGCTCGACCCGGTCGTCGGCCGCCAGAACGAGATCGAGCGGCTGATGCAGATCCTCTCGCGCCGCACGAAGAACAATCCCGTGCTGATTGGCGAGCCCGGCGTCGGCAAGACCGCCGTCGTCGAGGGCCTCGCCGCGCGCATCGCTACGAACCAGGTGCCCGAGCTGCTGAAGGGCAAGCAGATCTACACGCTCGACCTCGCTGCGCTCGTCGCGGGCTCGAAGTACCGCGGTGAGTTCGAGGAGCGCCTGAAGAAGGTCATGAAGGAGATCATGCAGCGGGGCGACATCATCCTCTTCATCGACGAGCTGCATAACCTCGTCGGCGCCGGCGCGGCAGAAGGCGCGATCGACGCAGCGTCGATCCTCAAGCCGGCGCTCGCGCGCGGCGAGCTGCAGACCATCGGCGCGACGACGCTCGACGAATACCGCAAGTACCTCGAGCGCGACGCGGCGCTGGAGCGGCGCTTCCAGCAGGTGCGCGTCGAGGAGCCGTCGGTGGACGAGACCGTGCAGATCCTGCGTGGGCTGCGCGACCGCTACGAGGCGCATCACCGCGTGAAGATCACGGACGAGGCGTTGAAGGCCGCGGCCGAGCTCTCCGACCGCTACATCCAGGACCGGCATCTGCCGGACAAGGCGATCGACCTGATCGACGAGGCCGCCTCGCGCCTGCGCATCCGCTCGATGAGCGCGCCGCCGCGCTACCGCGAGCTGGAAGAGGAGATCGAGCGCGTCCGCAAGGAGAAGGAAGCGTCGATCGAGGCGCAGGAGTTCGAGAAGGCCGCGTCCCTCCGCGACAAGGAGCGGAAGCTCACGCAGAAGAAGCGCGAGCTCGAGGAGCAGTGGCGCAGCTCGGAGTCCGGCGAGGAGCAGCCCGAGGTGGGCGAGGAGGAGATCGCCGACATCGTCTCGATGTGGACGGGGATCCCGGTCTTCAAGCTGACCGAGGCCGAGTCGCAGAAGCTCATCCGCATGGAGGAGGAGCTGCACAAGCGCGTCGTCGGCCAGGAAGAGGCGATCATCGCCGTCTCCAAGTCGATTCGCCGCGCAAGGGCCGGGATCAAGGACCCGAAGCGTCCGACCGGAAGCTTCATCTTCTTGGGCCCGTCAGGCGTGGGCAAGACCGAGCTGGCGCGCACGCTCGCCGAGTTCCTGTTCGGCGACGAGGACGCGCTGATCCAGGTGGACATGTCGGAGTACATGGAGAAGCATTCCGTGTCGCGGCTCGTCGGCTCGCCGCCGGGCTACATCGGCTACGACGAAGGCGGCCAGCTGACCGAGGCCGTGCGCCGGAAGCCGTACTCCGTCGTCCTCATGGACGAGATCGAGAAGGCCCATCCCGACGTGTTCAACATCCTGCTCCAGATCCTGGAGGAGGGGAAGCTGACCGACGCCCAGGGGCGCCGCGTCGACTTCCGCAACACGATCGTGATCATGACGTCGAACATCGGCGCCGGCTCGATCGCGAAGAATCAGGGCTTCGGCTTCTCCATCGGCGACGAGCAGGGACTGTCGTACGACGAGATGAAGTCGCGCGTCATGGGCGAGCTGAAGAAGGTCTTCCGCCCCGAGCTGCTGAACCGCATCGACGAGATCATCGTCTTCCACAAGCTGGACAAGGACGAGATCAAGATCATCGTCGACTACGTGCTCAAGCGGCTGCGCGAGCAGATGGCGACGCACGGCGTCACCATCGAGCTGACGGACGACGCGAAGGATCTGCTCGTGGACAAGGGCTACGACCCGGCCATGGGCGCCCGGCCGCTGCGCCGCGCGATCCAGCGCTACATCGAGGACCCGCTGGCTGACTTCGTCCTCGGCCGCAGCCTCGAGCCGGGCTCGACCATCCTCGTCTCCCGTTTGATCAACGAGGACGGAGAGCGGACGGAAGAGGTCGACATCACCGTCATCCCGGGCGAGGTCACGCCCGAGAAGATCACCGTGCCGCCGGACGAGCCGGAGGCCGCCGCCGACGAGGTCGACGGCGAGCCGCCCGCCGAGGACTAGGCCCGGCGACACCCGAAACGTGGAACGGCCGCCGAGAGGCGGCCGTTCCGTCTCTTCAGGCGAAGCTCGTGATCCCGAACGCGTTGTGCGTCCACGTGTTGATGCCCGCTGCGTTCTGCTCGGCCGCGTCCACGATGTCGTTCCCCTGCGCGACGCCGAGGCGGATGGTGTTACCGGTCGAGCCGAGCAGGACGAGGAAGCCGAACGCGTTCCCCGTCGCGGCGTCCAGCTCGAGCTGGTTACCCGTAGCGCCGTCGAGGAGCGCGAACCCACTTCCCTGGTTGTCCTTGGCCACATCGAGTCGCAGCGTCACGCCGGAGCCGCCGTCCACGACGAAGCCGTCCCCGGTATTCCCCGTGGCCAGGTCGACGGCGACGGTGGTGGCGCCGGCTCCGGCGCCGAGCGTGAAGCCGCCGGAGACGTTGCCTCTCGCCACATCGCCGGTCAGCGTCGTCCCGGTCGAGCCCTGGACGTAGAAGCCGCCGGCACCGTTGCCGCTCGCCGTGTCGCCCGCGACGGTCGTGCTCTGCGATCCGCTGAGCACGGCGAAGCCCGCAAAGGTGCTGCCGGTCGCCGTGTCGCCACGCAGCTCCGTTTCGATCGCGCCGACGAGGGCGAAGCCGACCGACCCGTTGTCCGTCGCGGTATCGCCGTCGAGCCTGTTGGAGCCGGGCCAGTAGAGCGCGTACCCGTGAACGTGGTTGCCGGCCGCCGTGTCCTGAGCGAGCACGTTGCCCGATGCGCCGTTGATCACGCCGAAGCCGCTGTCGAGGTTCGACGACGACCTGTCACTGCGCAGCGTGTTCCCGGTCGCACCGTCGAGGGTGAAGCCGTGGGTGCCGTTCCCGTCTGCAACGTCGCCCGTCAGCACGTTCCCGGAAGAGGCGTGATCGAGCGTGAAGCCGCTCCACGTGCTGCCGGTGCTCGTGTCGTTCTGCAACGTGTTTCCCGTTGCCCCGGAGAGGACGTAGCCGTTGTCGAACCCGCTGACGGTGCAGTTCTTCACAGTGACGTTGCCGACCGAGGCGAGCGTGATGCCCGCCGGTCCGGGGCCGAGCACCTGATGGCCGGCGCAATCGAGGGTGATGCCCGACGCGGCGACCACGATCGGGCCGTGCTGATCCTCGGTGAGGGTCGTGCTGGTGGTGATCGAGAGATAGCCGGTGCCGGCGCGGGCGATCCCGCCGCCGCCGGCGAGCGCGGCCGCCACGACGAGGAGGAACGTGAGTGCCTTCATCCCAACCGTCCTTTCGGTCGAAGTGCCCGCACGCTGCCCGACGCCGCTCACGGATCCCTCACGCCCCGGACCACGAAGAAGGGCGGCCCGGAGGCCGCCCTTCGCGTGCTGCTGGATGAGCCGGATCAGCCGGCGGCGGGGGCCGTCGTCTTCGCGGACGCCGCTGCTTCTTTCACGGCCTTCCGCTCGAAGAACCATCCCCCTGCGCTGAGCGCTCCGCCCAGGGCGAGGATGATGAACCCGACGCCGCTGAGCAGGAGTGCGACGCCGACGACGATGCCGAACATGCCGAGCTGCTCTGCCATGTACGCCATGTTCAGCGCACCGGTCAGAGCGGTCTCCGTCACCCAGACATCCCGCTGGGCGTTCTGCACGGGCTGGCCGTTCGACATCAGCGCCTTGGAGGCGTCGTTGGTGCCCTTGCCGTCAGCCGTCGCGTACTCCGGCATCTGGGCGTAGGGAACGCCGCCCGTCGCCTCGTACGCATGGATCTGCATGTACTGGGCGAAGCAGCGCGCCTGGGCCCCGGTGGTGACGGCCTTGTTGGCGATGCTGCAGGTCGGGAGCGGGATGCTCGCCGGCAGGTTGGCCGACTTCGCCTCGGCTGCGATGCCGGACGGCGTCATGTCGGGCGTGCCGACGATCTGCTGCTGCTTGAGGTTCGTCTGGACTGTGCTGCGGCCGTTGACGCCCAACACGATCGCGGCCACACCGAAAGCGACTAGCACGATGCCGGCGGCGACTCCACCGAACTCGAGGACCTTCTTCATGTCTCCTCCATTCGAACGCTGGCGTATTGCCATGGCCCCATGGTCGAGGGCAGGCGGTGCCGGGACATTCGGGCCTGCCCGGAACCTCGCTGCGGCTTTCCCGCGCGCCGCCTGCGGGTGAAGCAACGCGATGAACCACCCAAAAGGGGAGGAATCAACGGGGGTCGGGCAGGCACCATCCCTTCCAGACGGCACATCCCCACGAGCCCCGATGCGGCGAGGGCTCAGGACCCTCATCCCCCCAACGATCAAGCGGCCCTGCGGCGGGCCGCTTTTTCGTTTTCCGGGACGGAGTCGCCGGGAAGCGGTCACCATCGGCGTCCGCCTTGCTGCGTAGGCTGGCCTGGTGGCCAAGGCGGCAGTTGTCTATGCGTGCACGGAGTGCGGCTACTCCGCCGGCCGCTGGTTCGGCAAGTGCCCCGGCTGCTCCTCTTTCGGGACGCTCGTCGAGGAAGTGGTCGGCCAGGTGGCGAAGTCGAAGACGCCGCCGAAGCCGCTGCTGCGGCTCGTCGACGTCAGCGCCGAGGAGGCACAGCGGATCTCGACCGGGGTGCCGGAGCTCGACCGCGTGCTCGGCGGCGGGCTCGTCCCGGCGTCGCTCGTGCTCGTCGGCGGCGAGCCGGGAGTCGGCAAGTCGACGCTACTGCTGATGGCGCTGGCGGCGATCTCCGTCGAGCGGCGCGCGCTGCTCGTCACGGGCGAGGAGTCGGTGGCCCAGGTGAAGCTGCGCGCGGAGCGGCTCGGCGGCGCCGGGCGGGTCGAGATCCTCGCGGAGACCGAGCTCGACGTCGTGTGCGAGACGCTCGAGACCGAACGGCCCGACGTGTGCGTGATCGACTCGGTGCAGACGCTCTACTCGGCAGACCTGGGCTCGGCTCCCGGCTCGGTCGCGCAGGTGCGCGAGGCCGCGGCGCGGCTGCTGCAGGGTGTCGAAGGAGAACGGTGTCGCCACCATCCTCGTCGGCCATGTGACCAAGGACGGCTCCGTCGCGGGCCCGCGCGTGCTCGAGCACCTCGTCGACTGCGTGCTCCAGTTCGAGGGCGACCGGTACCACGCGCATCGCGTGCTGCGGGCGGCGAAGAATCGCTTCGGCTCGACGAACGAGCTCGGCGTCTTCGAGATGACGGGAGCCGGCCTCGTCGGAGTCCCCGATCCGTCCGAGGTCTTCGGCAAGACGGTGGACGGCGAGGCGGGCGCCGCGGTCGCCTGCGCGCTCGAGGGGACGCGCCCGATCCTGCTCGAGGTGCAGTCGCTCGTGTCGCAGACGGACCTCGCCATGCCGCGCCGTGTCGCCACGGGCGTCGATCCGAAGCGTCTGGCGATGATCGTCGCCGTGCTCGCGCGCCACGCCGGCATCGCGCTCGGCCAGGCCGATGTGTTCGTCAACGTCGCCGGCGGCGTCCGCATCGACGAGCCCGGGGCGGACCTCGCGGTCGCGCTGGCGATCGCCTCGGCGGCGAAGCGGGTGCCGGTCCGTTCCGGCACGGCCGCCTTCGGCGAGATCGGTCTCACCGGGCGGCTCCGTCCTGCGGCTCAGGCCGAGCGGCGGCTGGAGGAGTGCGCGAAGCTCGGCCTCAAGCACGTCGTCGCGCCGCCGGAGACGCCGAAGCGCCCCGGCCTCCGCGTGACGGAGGCCGAGACGCTCCGGGCTGCGCTGAAGGCAGGCCTCGAGGCGGACGCCGAGTCCGCGGAGTCGCCCGCCGCCTAGCTAGTGGGCCGTCCCGCTGTGGACGTGCGTCGCGTCGCGCTCGTGGCGGATGACGAGCACCGTCCCGCCGGCCGCCGCCAGCACGAGCACGCCGATCGAGGCGCCGACTGCCGCGTCTCGGACGCCGAAGCCGCTGTTCGTCGTGGTGCTCGGGCTGCCGCCTCCCGGTCCGTTCATGGCGAACCCGGCGGTCGGGAGGGCGAGGACGATGACGGCGAACACGAGGGCTGCGAGGGTGCGGAGCATTGCGTTCCTCCTTCGCGGGGCCGCGTGATGCGGCCCGTCGCTCCCGTACGTCCCGCCATCCGCTCACGGCACGCTCACGTGGCAGACTCAGGGCATGAGCCTCGAACCGAAGGAGGTGCGGCCGCTCGGTGAGCTCGGCTTCACCCGCACCCCTTCCGACGACGACCTGCGGCGCGATCCGGTGCTGCTCGAGGCGATCGCCACGGTCGCGCCGGGGACGGCGCTGCGACAGGCGGTGGACGACATCATCCGCTCGCACGAGGGCGCGCTGATCGTGATCGGCGAGCCTGACGAGCTCTCGTTCCTCTTCTCCGGCGGCATCCGCCTCGACGCGCCGTTCCGGCCCCAGCTGATGTACGAGCTGGCGAAGATGGACGGGGCGATCATCGTCGACACAGCGGTGAGACGGCTCTCCTGGGCGAACGTCCAGCTGATGCCGGACCCGACGATCCCCTCCGACGAGACAGGAACGCGCCACCGTACGGCCGAGCGCGTCGCCAAGCAGACCGGCGCGCTCGTCGTGTCCATCTCGCAGCAGCGGGAGACGGTGACGATCTTCGTGGGACCGGCGCGGTACCAGCTCGACCCGATCGCCGATGTGCTCGCGAAGACGAACCAGGCGCTCGCCACCCTCGACACGTACCGGCAGCGGCTCGAGCAGGTCCTGACCCGGCTGACTGCGCTCGAGTTCCAGAACGCGGTCGTGCTCGACGACGTCCTCGTGGTGCTGCAGCGCGCGGAGATGACCAGCCGCATGTCGGAGCGGATCCAGCGGGACTGTGTCGAGCTGGGCGGGGAGGGACGGCTGATCCGCCTCCAGCTCGAGGAGCTCGTCGGCGACGTCCCGAGCGAGCGCGACGCGATCGTCCGCGACTACCACGCGGTCGGCGGCGGCCCGGAGGCGGCGGTCGCACTCGAGGGGCTGCGGGCGCTCCGCTACCAGGATCTGCTCGAGTTCGACCGGCTGACGACGCTGTTGGGCTACGGCCGCTCGGTCAATCCGCTCGATCACTCGGTCGCGCCGCGGGGCTACCGGGTTCTCTCCCACATCCCGCGCATCCCCGACTCCGTCGTCAGGCACGTGGTCGCCGACCTCGGCAGCCTCGACGCCGTCGTGCGCGCCTCGCAGCGCGATCTCGAGGCGGTGGAGGGCGTGGGGGCGGTCCGAGCCCGCGAGATCCGCGAGGGGCTGCGTCGTCTCCAGGAGCACAACCTCGTCGACCGGTACCTCCAACTTTGACCCCAGGGGAACCCGTGGTTCCCCTGGGAGACCCCTCCTTCGGCGCTCGCGGCGGTTGTGGGTGTGCGCTTCGCCGGGAGCGCGGTCCCGGCTGCGCGCGTCGGGCTCGCGATCGACCCAGAGCGTTCTTAGCGGCGCGTTGTGCCGTGCGGCCGGTGGTGGCCTGTAGAACAGCGGGGTCAGACCCCGGGACGTGGCCGTAAAGTGCCACAATTCCCGGAAATCTGGCTTTTCCAGGCGGTTTCAGCTATAGTGCATGGCCGTTGGCCGGCGCCCTTCGAGCGCCGGCTTTCTTGGCGGAAAGACATACAAACAGGGAGGGTCGGCTTGTACAAGGTCGGCGACAAAGTGGTGTATCCGCACCACGGAGCGGGGACGGTCGTCAAGAAGGAGTCGCGCGAGGTTCTCGGTCAGAAGCGCGAATACCTGACGATCAAGATCCTGCACAACGACATGACGGTGCAGGTGCCCTGCGAGAACGCCGAGAAAGTCGGCCTCCGCCGGGTCATCGGAGAGAAGGAAGTCGCGGTCGTGCTGAAGGCGCTGACCGGCGGCTCGACCGAGATGCCCAAGAACTGGAACCGCCGCTTCAAGCACAACCGCGACAAGATGAAGACCGGCGACATCCTCGAGCTGGCCGAGGTCGTCCGGAACCTGTCGCTGCGTGACCACGAGAAGGGCCTGTCCACCGGCGAGAAGCAGATGTTCGTGAAGGCGAAGAAGATCCTCGCCTCCGAGCTGATGTACGCCAAGGGCATGGACGAGGACGAGTGCGCCGAGTGGCTCGACGACGTCCTGGCCGGCGTGGGCGGCGCCAAGAAGAAGCCTGCGGCGAAGAAGAAGGCCGTCGCCGCTACGGCGTAGGCGCCGTAGGGGTCAGACCCCGGGCCGTGTCCGTCTGGGCCATCCTCGTCGCAGCGGGACGGGGAGAGCGGCTTGGCCTGGATCAGCCGAAGGCATTCGCGAAGCTCGGCGAGGATCCGCTCCTGGCCGAGCCGCTGCACCGGCTCGACGAGTCGGACTGGATCGACGCGATCGTGCTCGTGGCTCCGCCCGGCTGGGAGGAGCCGGCGATCCTGCTGGCGGAGGAGCTCGGCTGCGACAAGGTCAGCGCCTGCGTCGCAGGCGGGGAGAGCCGTGCCGACTCGGTACGGGCCGGCCTGGCCGAGGTGCCCGAGGACGCGCTCGTCGTGCTGGTGCACGATGCTGCGCGGCCGCTGCTGCCGGCGGAGGTGATCGAGCGCGTGCTCGCGCCTCTGTCCGAGGGCTGGGACGGGGCCGTTCCGGGCCTGCCCGTGGCGGACACGCTGAAGCGCGTCGACCCGGACGGAGCCGTGGCCGAGACCGTCTCGCGGGACGGTCTCTGGGCGATTCAGACGCCGCAGGCCTTCGTCGCGGAGGCGCTTCGGGCCGCAGCCGCGGCCGGCGGCGACGCGACCGACTGTGCGAGCCTCGTCGAGGCGCGCGGCGGCCGCATCAAGGTCGTCCCGGGCGACACGCGGCTGCTGAAGGTGACGACGGCCGACGACCTCGCGAAGATCGAGTCGTGGCTGTGACGGACGAGCTCCGGGTCGGCGCCGGTTTCGACGCCCACGCGTTCGAGGACGGCGTCCCGCTCGTGCTCGGCGGCGTCCGGATCGACCATCCGCGCGGCCTGGCCGGCCACTCCGACGGCGACGTGCTCGCGCACGCCCTGACGGACGCGGTGCTCGGCGCGGCCGGGCTCGAGGACATCGGCGCGCTGTTCCCGTCCGGCGATCCGGCGCTCGAGGGGGCCGACTCGGTGGAGCTGCTGCGCGAGGCATGGAAGCGCGTGCGCGCGGCCGGCTGGGAGCTGGCCAACGCGGACGTCGTCCTCGTCGGCGAGGAGCCGCGGCTGGCCCCACACCGCGACGCGATGCGGGCGCGACTCGCCGACGCGCTCGGCGTCGAGCCGGAACGGGTCGCGGTGCGCGCGACGACGACGGACGGCCTCGGCTTCACGGGCCGCCGCGAGGGGCTCGCCGCGCAGGCCGTCGCGCTGCTGCGCCGGTGAAGCTCCGCATCCTCACGCACGCGGAGAAGGATCTCCGGAACACGCTGCCGGAGATGATCTGGCCCGAGTTCATGGCTCACGACCCGATCGTCAACACCTTCTGGGGGCGCCTGTTCGAGGTCTACCCGGACTTCCAGCTCTGGGCGCTCGATGGCAAGACGACGGTTGGACAGGCCTGCACCGTCCCCGTGCGCTGGGACGGCATTCCCGAACCGCGCGGGCTCGACTGGGCGCTGACCAACGGCGTCGCCGGAGAGCCGTCGTCGCTCTGCGCGATCACCGTCTCGATCGTCCCTGCGTACCGCGGCAAGGGCCTGGCCGAGGCGCTCCTCCGGCGGATGGGCAGCATCGCGGCGGCGCACGGGCTCGACGAGCTGATCGCGCCGGTGCGCCCGACCTGGAAAGACCGCTACCCGCTGACGCCGATGGACCGCTACCTGCTGTGGCGGCGCGAGGACGGCCTGCCGTACGACCCGTGGCTGCGCACGCACGAGCGGCTCGGAGCCGATGTGCTGGACGTCGCTCCGCGCTCGATGACGATCACCGGGTCGCGCGCCGAGTGGGAGGAGTGGACGGGGCTGCAGTTCCCCGAGGACGGCGACTACGTCGTCCCCGGAGGGCTCGTTCCGGTGCGGTTCGAGCAGGGTGTCGGCACCTACGTGGAGCCGAACGTCTGGATGAAGCACCCGCTCTACAACGACTAGCGGCGGCGCTGCCCGTCTTTCTTGGCGCGCTCGAGGCGGCGGCGCATCTCGCGGTTCGTCGCCTCCGGCATCAGCCCCTGCTCCTCCTGCATCTCGAGCAGGGCGCGACGCTCCTGCGGCGTCAGCTGCGACATCGCCGCCTGCGCCTTCTGCGGGTCGCGGATCGCGCCGGTGCGCTGCATCTTCTTCATCGCGCTCGCGAGCTCCGGGTTCGAGCGCTCCATCGCTGCGTTGGAGGCCTTCTGGAGCCAGCGGCGTAGGAACGGCACCTTCGCCATCAGCGTGAAGAGCGGGCGGAGGTACTTGCCGCCCCTGAACCGGCCGAGCAGCGCGAGCAGCCCGAGGAGCACGAGCAGGAACAGGAGGATCCACAGCGGGATCAGCAACACGGCGAAGTCGGTGGCCAGCATCGGGCTGATGGTACCGGGGCGCTAGGCCGGGAGCGAGACGGTGTCCTCGGCCACGAGCACCAGCCCGTCCCGCGCGAGCGACCGCACCGCGTCGGGGTCGAGCTCCGCGAGCGGCCGGGCCGCCGCCGCGACGAGACGCAGCGTGACGGCGCGCCGCTGCCGGAACGAGCCCTCGAACGGGCCCTGCTTGCGCAGCGGCTCGTAGCGGCGCCCGCGCGACGGGCACGCGTCCGCGAGCGGGCACCCGCCGCACCTCGGCACGCGCGCGAGGCAGACGGTCGCGCCCAGATCCATCAGCGCCTGCGCCGCAGCCGGCGAGAACTCGGCTCCTGTCCGCTCGGACACGCGGCGCACGTTGACGTCGACCGGCAGCACGTCGCGTCCGAACGCAAAGCATGCGACGGCGTCGGCGGTGTAGCGCCCGACGCCGGGCAGTTCCGTGAGATCGTCGGGCCAGCCGTGCGCCGCGATCTGCTGCGCGGCGCGGTGCAGCGCAAGCGCGCGGCGGTTGTAGCCGAGCCCCTGCCACTCGCGGATCACGTCGGCCGCGGAAGCAGCGGCCAGCGCCTCCACCGTCGGCCAGCGCTCGAGCCAGCGCTCCCAGCGCGGCACGACGCGGTCGACCGGTGTCTGCTGCGCCATCACCTCGCTGACGAGGATCGCGTACGGATCGCGCGTCCGGCGCCAGGGCAGGTCGCGTCCGTTCCGGGCGAACCAGGCGAGCAGCCGCGCTTCCACCGGCGTCAGCCTAGGCGAGCGACACGTCGACGGGCACGCCGCCGGTGAGCGTCTGCAGGACGACGCAGTAGCGCTGCGTCAGCTTGAGCAGCGTCTCGAGCTGCTCGTCCGTCGCGTCGTGGACGAGGTCGAACGAGAGCCGGATGGCGCGGAAGCCGACGGGTGCCTCCTTGTCGACGGCGAGCGTTCCGCGGAAGTCGAGGTCGCCCTCGGCGCGCACCGTGCCCGACACCGGGATCTCGCGGGAGGTCGCCACCGAGCGCAGCGTCACGCCTGCGCACGCGACGAGCGCCTCGAGCAGCAAGTCGCCGGAGCAGGCGAGCATCCCCGTGCCGCCGGTGGCGGGATGGAGCCCTGCCTCGACGAGCGCGCGGCCCGTGGCGACGGAGCACGCCACGGCGGCGGCGTCCAGCTCGCCTTCCGCGGCCAGGGTGACGAGCGCGCTCGCCGGATCCTGCCGGTACCGGTCCTTCAGCGGCTTCTGCAGCGCCTGCAGCTCGGCCTTGTCCACGCCGAGAAGCCTATTAGCTGGCGGCGCGGAGCGACCTGCGGGCGCCCTGCAATGTGCGCGCGGCCGCGGCCGCGGTCTCGACGAACGCCTCGGCCAGCGGGCCGAGCGTGCGGTCGCCGTGCCACGCGAGCGCGACCACCCGCGCGGGCACGCGCGCGTCGAGCTCGAGGGCGACGAGGTCGGCCGGCGCCTCCGCGGCGAGCGAGGGAACGAGCGCCGGACCCAGCCCGGCTTCGACGAACGCGAGGATCGACGCGACGTTCTCGAACCGGCGCGCGACCTCGAGCGGGCGGCCGCCCGCGCTGATCGCCGCTTCGACCGCAGCCTGCGCGGAGGAGCGCTCCAGCGTCAGCACCGGGAAGGACGTCAGCTCCTCGAGCGACACGGTCCCGCGCGCCGCGAGCGGATCTGTGCGGCGGACGAGCAGGACGTACGGGTCGCGGTAGACCGCGGTCGCCTCGAACGGGCCGGCCGGGAGCGGCAGCGTCGCGAAGGTGAGGTCGAGCTTGCCGCGCTCGACCAGCTCGAGCAGCGCCGGCGAGTCTGCGCCCTCGCGCAGGACGATCTGTCCGCCGCGTTGGGCCGGCAGCAGCTGCCGCAGCACCCCCGCGACGAGCGTCGGCGAGACGGTGGCGAAGGTGCCGACGTGCAACGCCGCCGACCCGAACGCGCGCACCGCGGCGACGTCGGCCTGCGCTGCGTCGAGCCGCGCGGTGATCGCGGCCGCGTGCTGCAGCAGCACGCTGCCCTCGTCGGTCAGCTCGAGCGGACGGGTGCCGCGCATGCGGACGAACAGCCGCGCGCCGATCAGCCGTTCGAGCGAGAGGATCTGCCCGCTCACCGCCGGCTGCGTGTACCCGAGCCTGGCGGCGGCGGCGCTGAACGACCGCTCGGCCGCGACCGCCTGCAGGGCGATCAGATGGCGCAGCTCGACGCCGTGCCAGTTCGCCTCCTGTCTCTCACCGGTCACTCGCTCCACCATTAGCCGGTAAGACGCGCCGGCAGCCGGTCCGTGAGCGTGATGAACCCGAGAGGAAATCAGTTGCCGTTGGCGTGCGCGTGGCCGTTGCCGTTTCCGGCCACGTCCAGGAACTGCAGCACCGCATCCGACGTCTTCAGCGCCTGCTCCGGCACGAGCCGGTAGAGCACGTAGTAGCCCTGCCTTCGGCCTTCGACTAGACCTGCCTGCGTGAGCTGGCGCAGGTGCTTCGACACGGCGCTGTCGCTGATCGAGAGCAGCTGCGCCAGCTCGCGCGTCGAGCGCGACCGCACCGAGACGAGCCGGAGCAGCGTCAACCGCGTCGGGTCGGCGATCGCCGCGAGTCCCTGCACGAGGTTCAGCGCGGGCGAGGTGACGCGGCTCGACATCCCCGGCGGCGGCAGCACGAGCCCGAACTCGTGCGGCGGGCCCCACAGCGTGAACACGTGCGGAGCCGCGAACAGGCTCAGCACGAGCGGGAACGTGCCGTCCTCCGGGAAGTCCGCGGCCAGCTCCGTCGGGAAGTTCGGCGCGACGGCGATGCCGTCGTTGCCGAGACGAACGCGCGGCGAGCTCCGCGTCAGGAACGACGACAGTCCCGCGTTCGCCAGCTCGAGCTCCGCGTCGGCACGGGCGAGGCCGAGCTGCGCCTCGAGCGACTGCCACTCGTCCTGGAAGGCGTAGGTCCAGTAGTCGGTGAGCAGCTGCGCGAAGCGCTCCGCGACCGCACGCGGATCGCGCTCGAGCTCGGCGATCACGCGCAGGCGCGCCTCCGCGCGCGAAGGCTGCTTCGGCACGCACGTCTCGACCGCGATCTCCTGCAGGCTCCAGACGAGCTTCGACTGGTCGTCTGCGACCGCGCGGATCGCGCTCGGCGCGTCGCCCTGGAACGGCGCCTCCGGGAAGGTGAACGAGCCGGGAATCGGCGGACCGAACAGGCAGCGCAGCTCCGAGAGCTCCGCGCGGACGGATTGCGGCAGGCGGCGCTTCATGCGCTGCACGAACGGCTGGTGCGCGACGTGATGGCCCGGCTCGCTGATCACGTGGAGACTCAGGTACAGCTCGGTGAGCGGGTAGCTCGCGAGCGTGATCTCCGGCGGCTGCTCGGCCGGGAAGCGGATCCGCAGTGCCATGACGGCAGTTGTACCTGCAGGCCCACCTGCTGCGAAACCCCCGAAAGGGAGCCGCCGCGCAGACGCCTGCGGGCGGCCCCCTCCTCGAGGCCTCTCACGGCGTGATCAGGACTTCCACTTCCACGCCTCGATGTTCCAGCTGAAGCCGACGATGGACGGGTTGTTCTTCATCCCGAGGATCGTCGACTTGTAGATCAGCGGGTTCGGACGCGAGTACAGCGGGATGGTCGGAATGTCCTTCGCCATCAGCGCGTCCGCCTGCTGGAAGTCGATCGCGCGCTTCGCCGGGTCGAGCTCCGACTGGCTGGCGTTCATCAACGCGGTCGCCTTGCGGTTGCAGTAGTTCAGGTAGTTCTCGAGACCGCCGCAGCTCCACGTCGGCACGTAGCCGGCGGGATCCGGTGCGGTCACCCAGGCGAAGTTCGCCAGGTCGTAGTTGCTCGACGGGATTCCAGTCGGGCCGAAGACGAGGTTCGCCGGCAGCGCCGCTTCGTCGATCTCGACTCCGATCGACTTCATCTCCGCCTTGATGATCTGCTCCTGCGTCGTGCGCGTCGCGTTGCTCGCGGTCCACGTGAAGCGGAATTTCGCCGGGTAGCCGGCGCAGGTCCAGATGGCCGAGTTGCTCTGCGACACCGAGCTCGGTCCGCCCGTGCAGTGCTTCTTCAGCAGCGCGAGGGACTTCGTCGGGTTGAAGTTCCACTGCGCGAAGTCGGGCTTGTACGCAGCGTCGGACTGGTAGTAGACGATGTTGTTCAGCGGTGTTGTGTTACCCGCGAGGGAGCCGTAGACGGTCTTGATGATCGCCTGCCGGTCGATGCCCATCATGATCGCCTGCCGCATCCACGGCGACCGCAGCAGCGGCTGCCCCTTCGGACCGAACTGGATGTCGATGTGCTCCTGGAAGAGGCCCGGCACCGTGTTGAAGACGATGCCGTTCTGGCCCTTCAGCGGCGACAGGTTCGAGCCGAAGGTCGGGTTGATCGCGTCGACCTCGCCGCCGCGCATCGCCTGCACCTCGGAGTTCGTGTCCGTGATGATGCGGAAGTCGACCTCCTTCAGGCCCGGCTTCGCGCCGTACCAGAAGGGGTTCGCCTTCAGCGTGAGGCCCTGGCCCTTGGTGTAGTTGGTCATGATGAACGGGCCGTCCGAGATCGGCTTGCCGTCGTTGCCGCAGACGCAGTTCGCCCAGATGGTGTTGAAGTTCGTACCGGCGAGCGCGGCAGACGGATAGACGACGCCGAACAGGTCCTGCCAGTCGGCGTACGGCGTCTTCCACGTGAACGTGACCTGCCGGTTGCCCTTGTGCGTGAAGCCGGTGATCTGGTCGTAGCCGCTGCGGCTGACGACGTCGTTGTTCGGGTTGACGATCTGCTGCCACGTATAGACGAAGTCCTTGTACGTGACCGGCGACTTCTTGCCGCCCCAGTTCCAGTACGCGTCGGGTCTGATCGTGAACGTGAGCGTCTTCTTCGTCGCCTGCGCGTTCGAGACGAGGTCGGCGACGTGCTGAAGCGTGTTCGTGATGTTGTAGGCGCCGCGAACCTCGGGCGTGTTGCCCGTGACGGCGGCCCAGAACGCGCTGCAGCAGGTGAGCACGGTGTTGAACCCGTTGATGTCCTGCTCCATGCCGAAGACGAGGGTGTCCTTCGCCTTGCGCGCCGCCGGTGTCCGGGGCACCTGGGCCCACGACTCCGCGAAGGGCGCCGCGGCGGGTGTCGTCGCCGTCGTCCGGGCGCTGCCGGCGAAGCGGGAGGTCGCGGTGGCGGAGGCGGCGAGCAGCAGTACCGCCGCAGCCGTGCCCGCGAGGAGCCACAAACGTCTGTGCATCGAATCCTCCTGTGGTCGTGCTGGTAGGACTCGTCTTATGACGCGTCCGAGAAGGATTAGTTCCGCTTATAACCAGCGATAGTAGGGGCTAGTCGCCCGGCGTATAGCCACCTATAGCGGCTCGTGTTGGAGCAAGTGCGGGACGGGATTGCCCGGGCGGCGACGCGGCGGCTAGCGTCGCCGGAAAGGCTGAAGAAGCCCTCCGTCGCAGCCGGCGTGCGTCCCGAAGCGCGCGCCGGCTGCGAGTTTCCGTCCCGGACGACGCGTGCTCATCTTCATCACCAGGCGGCTCCTCTACAGCGTCCCGGTCCTCGTCGTCTCGACGTTCCTCAGCTTCACCTTCGTGTCGCTGGCCGGAAACCCGACGGCGGCGATCCTGCAGAACCCGACCTACTCGCCGCTGACGCTGCGCCACCTGCGGCACCAGTTCCATCTCGACCAGCCGATCCCCATTCGCTACGGGTACTGGGTCGACGACGTCTTCACGCACCGGCTCGGCAGATCGCTGGCGACCCTGCAGCCGATCTGGCCCGATCTGACGCGGACGATCGGCCACACCGCGCAGCTGATCCTGCTGTCGGAGGCGCTCGCGCTCGTGCTCGGCATCGGCGTGGGTGTGGTCTCCGCCGTGCGCCAGTACTCGTTGTTCGACTACGTCGCGACGGGAGTGAGCTTCGTCGGCTTCGCCATGCCGACGTTCTGGCTGGCGCTGCTGCTGCAGATTGCGTTCGTCGACATCTACCTGAAGTGGCACGTCCGGATCTTCTACACGTCGGGTCTGAACAGCCCGCACGAGGGAACGTGGTCGGTCGACCGGCTCCAGCACCTCGGGCTGCCGGTGATGACGCTGTGCATCATCAGCTTCGCGCTGTACAGCCGGTTCATGCGCGCGTCGATGCTCGACGTGATCAACAGCGACTACGTCCGTACCGCGCGTGCGAAGGGAGTATCGGAGCCGCGCGTCGTGGCGCGGCACGTGATGCGGAATGCGCTGATCCCGATCACGACGGTGGCCGCGCTGAACATCGGCGCGCTGCTCGGAGGAGCGATCGTCACGGAGACGGTCTTCAGCATGGACGGGATCGGCTACTACTTCGTGCAGAAGCTGAACCAGCTCGATCTGTACGCGGTGATGGCGTACCTGCTCGTGACGGCGGTGGTGATCATCGTGTTCAACCTCGTCGCGGACATCCTCTACGGGTACCTCGACCCGAGGATCCGGCTGGGCTAGCGTGGCGGCGTCCGGGGGGCGGATTACCCTCGGATAGGTGGCCAAACCCCTGGAGGAGTGGACGGTCGAGGAGCTCCGATCGGAGCTTTCTCGGGTCGGCGACGAGCTGGCGCGGCGGGCGGTGAGTCCGGCGCGGAAGCAGAAGGCCGACGTCGTGCGCGCGTGCGAGGGGTGGGTGCGCGGGTACGCGTGGGACGAGACCTTCACGACCGCGATGGTCGAGGACGAGCTCGCGCTGCTCGAGCGGAAGACCGGGCAGACGCTCTCCGTCTCGGACCGCGAACGGCTGTTGCAGCTCTGGCACGCGTTGCGCGCCGAGCGCTTCCGCGACGCTGCGTAGCCAGGCCTAGCGAATCGCCGCGCGGATCGAGAGCAGGCCGCCCTCGGCGCGGATGCTCAGGATGCGCGTGCAGCGGCGGAGCAGTGCGAGCGCGGCGCGGTTGGAGCTGTCGATCGTGGCGGTGACGGAACCGATGCCGGCGGCGCGCGCGTCCGCGAGCAGCTCGTGCGCAAGGGTCGTCGCGACGTGCTTTCCCTGGTGCGCGTCGGCGACCGCGAACGCGATCTCGGCGCTGTCGCCGTCACGGACGAGCCGTGCGATTCCGGCGGGCAGGGGATCGCCGTCGACGTAGGCCACAACCGCGTGGCGCCGCGAGTCCTCGGCGGCGAACGCCTCCAGCTCGGCGGGGGACAGACACGGCTTGGCGCCGAGGAACCGGGCGCGCCGCGAGCGCTCGCCGAGACGTGCGAAGAGCGCGGCCACCGTGGCGGTGTCGCCGTTCCGGAGCGGAGTGAGCCGAAGGGTCGGCCCGAAACGTCCGGCTTTGACCACGTGTGCGTGCATCTGCGACTCCTTCGTACCGGGTTGGAAAACCCAACCGACTGACCAGGTTGTACACGGGTCAGTTGGAAAAGTCAACCCACTTGTGCCACACTTCCGTCCATGCAAACGACGACAGCACGTCCGTGTTCCGCCGCGGCCGCGCTCGGCGTGATCGGCGAGAAGTGGTCGCTGCTCGTCATCCGCGAGCTCGCCTTCGGCGTCCACCGCTTCGACGCGATCGCACGCAACACCGGCGCGCCGCGCGACATCCTCACCAGCCGGCTGCGCCGCCTCGAGACGGCCGGCGTGGTCGAACGGCGTCAGTACCAGGAGCGGCCGCCGCGCTTCCAGTACCACCTGACGCGCTCCGGGCACGAGCTGCGGCCGGTGCTGCTGAGCCTGATGCAGTGGGGCGACCGCTGGGCGGTGGATGCGCCGACGCTCGCGTTCGAGCACACGTGCGGGCACGAGCTCGATCTCGTCCACACCTGCCGCGCCTGCGGCGGCGAGGTGACGGGATTCGACCTGACGCCGCGTTACACGGCGCCGGGTTGGCGCGGCGACGGACCGGTCGAGACCGACGCCGCCTAGACTCGCGGAGTGGTCCGCGTCCGCTTCGCCCCGAGCCCGACCGGCTCGCTCCATCTCGGCAGCGCGCTGAGCGCTGTCGCGAACCGGAGCTTCGCCGACGAGCACGGCGGTGTCTTCCTGCTCCGCATCGACGACACCGACGCGGCCCGCAACGTCGAGGGCGGCGCCGATGCAATCGTCGAGGACCTCGCGTGGCTGGGCGTCGGCTGGGACGAGGGGCCGGTGCGGCAGAGCGAGCGCTTCGTCCGTCACCGAGAGGCGGCGCACCTGATCGGAGAGCCGGACGAGGAGGGCGCTCTCCGCTTCGGGCGCACGACGCTGCTCCGGGCGGACGGTTCGCCGACGTATCAGCTCGCGAGCGCGGTCGACGATCTCGACTTCGGCATTACGCACGTGATCCGGGGCTCCGACCATCGCGCGAACGCCGAGCTGCAGACGGAGCTGATCCAGGCCCTCGGCGGCGAGCCGCCGGAGTTCGTCCATCACGGACTGCTGCTCGGTGAGGACGGGACGAAGCTGTCGAAGCGGCACGGCGCGTCGTCGCTCGCCGACGTCCGCGACGCCGGGATCCCGCCCGAGGCGGTGCGCGCGTACCTCGAGGAGCTGGGGCTGCCGAAGCACGACGTGCAGCTCGACCTGCCGCGGCTGCGACGGCTGTCGACGGAGGCGCTGGCCGCCCTCTCCGACGACGAGCTCGCGGAGCGGGTCGGCGTTCCCGTCTCGGTCGCGCCCGTGCTGCGCGGTGCACGCGACCTCGCGGAGGCGCGCGCCTACGCGGACGCGGTGCTCGAGCCGCAACCGGTGACGCTGCCGCCGGAAACGAGACCGACGCTCGACCGGTTCCGGGAGCTGGTCGAGAGCGGCGTCGGTCCGAAGGAGACGGTGCGCGAGCTGAAGGCGGTCGGCGGCGATCTGAAGGCGGTGCGACTCGCGCTCACCGGACGCGAGCGCGGACCGGAGCTCGCCGCGGTGATCGCGGCGCTGCCGCAGGACGAGCTGCTGCGCCGCACTCTAGGCTAGGGCGATGCGTCTCTACAGCACGCTGACGCGGCAGCTCGAGGAGCTGCCGGAGCCGCCCGGCCCCGTGCGGATGTACGTCTGCGGTCCGACCGTGTACCAGCGCGCGCACATCGGCAACGCGCGGCCGTTCGTCGTTGGCATGTGGCTGCGCGCGTGGCTGCGCGCGCGCGGGTACGACGCGACGCTCGTCCACAACATCACCGACGTGAACGACAAGATCTACGACGCGGCGCCGGGCAAGAGCGCGCAGCTCGCGGCCGACGCGACGGAGTGGTACCTGCAGGACACCGCCGATCTCGGCCTCGGCATGCCGGACGAGCTGCCGAGAGCGACCGAGTCCATTCCGGGCATCGTCCACTTCATCGAGCAGCTGGTCGAGTCCGGCCACGCGTATCCGGTCGAGGGCGACGTCTACTTCCGCGTCGCGAGCGATCCCGGCTACGGCCGGCTCTCGGGTCAGCGCCCGGACCAGATGGAGGAGCAGGAGCCGAACCCGCTGAAGGAGGATCCGCGCGACTTCGCGCTCTGGAAAGCGAACAAGCCGGGCGAGGACACCGCCTGGGACGCGCCGTGGGGCCGCGGCCGCCCCGGCTGGCACATCGAGTGCTCGGCGATGGCGGAGGCTGCGTTCGGGCCGGTGTTCGAGATCCACGGCGGCGGGCTCGACCTCGTCTTCCCGCACCACGAGAACGAGCTGGCGCAGTCGCGCGCACTCGGCCACGAGTTCGCGAAGCTCTGGATGCACAACGGCATGCTCGAGTTCTCCGGCGAGAAGATGTCCAAGTCGCTCCGCAACGACGTCTCGCTGCGCAACGTGCTGGACAAGTGGGGAAGAGAGGTCGTGCTGCTGTTCTTCATGACCGCCCACTGGCGCAAGCCGATCGACTTCACGGATGAGACGCTGGCGCAGGCACGAGCTCAGGTCGAGACGTTCCGCAATGTCTTCCGCGCGCCGAGTGAGCCCGTCGGCGACTGGGCTGCGTTCGAGTTGGCACTCGAGGACGACTTCAATACGCCGGAGGCCCTCGCTGTGATGCACAGCTGGCGTGACCGCGGATTACTGCGACGGGGTCTTGAGATCTTCGGACTCGACTCGCTTGCCGCGGAGGATGAGATACCGCAGGAGGACGAGGAGCTCAGGCTGGCTCGCGAGCGCGCCCGTGAGGAGCGCAATTGGGACGAGGCCGACAGGATTCGGGACGCGCTCGTGGCGAAGGGGTACGACGTCCGCGATGAGCCGACCGGCGGGACCGCGATCTACCGTCGCCGGTGAACCGGGAACAGGTCTACGGGCGCCGCCCGGTCCGCGAACTGCTGCGCGGCCGCCGCGAAGCCCTGGAGCTGTGGGCGACCGAGCGTGCCGTCAAGTCGGAGGACTGGCTGCGCGAGGTCGAGAAGCCGCGCGTCCAGGTCAAGCTCGACCGCGACATCAGCGAAGCCGCCGGCACGCGTGACCATCAGGGCGTGCTCGCCTGGTGCGAGCCGTACCACTACGCAGACGCGTACGAGCTGGCCGCCGGCGAGCGGCCGCTCCTCGCCTGCCTCGACCAGGTCAGCGACCCGCGCAATCTCGGCGCGGTCTGCCGCAGCGCCGAGGGAGCGGGCGCGACCGGCGTCGTCGTTCCGGCACACGGTTCGGCGCGGGTCACGCCTGCCGTCTGCCGCGCGTCCGCGGGGGCGGTCGAGCACCTGCCCGTCGCGGTGGTGACGAACCTCGCGCGCTACCTCGCCGAGATCAAGGGGAACGACCTCTGGATCGCTGCCGCCGCCGGCGAGTCGGGCACGCCGATGTGGCAGGCGGATCTCTCCGGCGGGCTCGCGTTCGTCTTCGGCGCCGAGGGGAAAGGGCTGCGGCCGCTCGTGCGCCGCACCTGCGACCTGGCCGTCGCCATCCCGCAGCTCGGACGCGTCGAGTCGCTCAACGTCAGCGTCGCGGCGGCGGTGCTGCTGTACGAGGCGCGACGACAACGAGATGGCTGAGCCGACGCTCTACCTGTTCGACGGGTTCAACTTGCTGCACGCCGGAGGCTTCGGCTCGCCGGAGGAGCTGCGCGACCTGCTCGCGAGCTGGGTCGCGGGGAAGGGCGTGCGCGGCATCGTCGTCTTCGACGGCCACGGCGCCGGCGAGAAGCACGGTCCGCTCGAGGTGCGATGGGCCGAGAACGCCGACACGGAGATCGAGCGGCTCGCGGCCGAGCTGCGCCGCGGGGAGCAGGTGGCGGTCGTCTCCTCGGACGCGGCCGTACGCGGCACGTCGGGCGTGGAGGTGCGAAAGCTCTCGTCGCAGTCGTTCCTGGCCGAGTTCGCTCCGACGGTGCAGGACTCCCACCCGCCCGGCGACCTTCGCGACCGTCTCGACGCGGCCACGCTGGCCGAGCTCGAGCGATTGCGCCGCGGCGGCTGACCGAACATCCGTTCGTATCAGGTTGGGTCCACTGCAAAAGGGGTTGTAAAACCTTGGACCCGTTGCTATGTTCTCCCTCAACTTCAGGGTGAGAGTTCGGCGACGGAGATGTGGTGCCGTTGCCGGAATTGCCCGCAAAAGACCAGGGGACCCCGTTGGCAGCACGCACCGCCCCAGCGTATTCGCCGCAAAAGGCTCAACGCGAGCTTGAGGATCTTCAGCTCGTGATGAAGGCGCGCAACGGCGACAGCAGCGCGATGGACGTGTTGATGCGCCGGTACCACGGCTTCGTTCGCCTGAAGGCCAGCTCGTACTTCCTGGCCGGCGGCGACGGCGAGGACCTGATCCAGGAAGGCCTGATCGGTCTGTACAAGGCGGTGCGCGACTTCCGCCCCGACAAGGAGACGTCGTTCCGCAGCTTCGCCGAGCTCTGCGTCACCCGGCAGATCATCACCGCGATCAAGACCGCGACGCGCTTCAAGCATGCGCCGCTGAACACGTACGTCTCGTTCAGTCACACACCCGCAGGGCAGGAGTCGGAGGGCGAGTGCACCCTCGGCGACGCGCTGCCGGGCTCGGCCGTGAACGAGCCGTCGGTCTGCGTGATCTCGACGGAGGAGCTGCAGAGCCTCGTCTTCTGCCTCGGCAGCGGGCTCTCGCCGCTCGAGGCGGACGCGCTGCGCCTCTACCTGGAAGGGTCGTCCTACGAGGACATGGCCGAGCGGCTCGGCTGCGACACGAAGACGATCGACAACGCGCTCCAGCGCGTGAAGCGGAAGATCATCACGCACCAGAAGGGCCGCGAAGTCCTGCAGTAGGCGTCGCCTCGGTACGCTGCGCGCTGCGTGCCGGAGTAGCTCAGTTGGCAGAGCACCGGTTTTGTAAACCGGGAGTCGTGGGTTCGAGTCCCACCTCCGGCTCTTCCGAGCTCAGTCGGTCTGTGCCGTCGCGCCGAGCGCCGCGAGGGCCGCGAGCGTGTCCGGCAGCTCTTCCTCGATCCTCGACTTGCGGACGTAGTCGGCGGCGCCCGCGCTGCGGATGTCCAGCACCCGCTCCTCGTAGTCGTGGCCGCTGATCGCCACCACCGGAAGGCCCGGTCGGAGCTCCTGGATCAACCGCGTCGCCTCGACGCCGTCGAGCACGGGCAGCTCGATGTCCATCACCACGGCCTCCAGGGCCAGCTCCGCGGCCAGCTCGACCGCCTCCCGGCCGTTCGTGGCCCGGCCGACCACGGCGAAGCGGCCGTCCGCCTCGAGCAGCTCGACCACGAGCTCGAGGAACGCCTCATCGTCCTCGGCGACGAGGACCCGGTACGGCTTCGGGTACTCCACCTGCCCCCACGGTAGCGCCGGTCAGTCCAGGGCGGGCTCCGCATCGCGTCGGGGCCGCTCCGGACCCGCCTCGGGCGCCACGCGCGGGAGCCAGTCCAGCGCCTTCGGCAGGTACCAGTTCCAGTCGCCGAGCAGCTTCATCGTCGCCGGCAGCAGCACCCCGCGGATCACCGTCGCGTCGAGCAGGACGGCGACGGCGAGGCCCACGCCGAGCTGCTTGATGTCCAGCGTCCGCAGCGAGGCGAAGACCGCGAACACGGCCACCATCACCGCAGCCGCCGACGTCACCGTGCTCGCCGTCCGCCGGATCCCGTGCGCCACCGCGACCTCGTTCGGCTCGCCGCGGTCGACCAGCTCCTTGATCCGGCTGACGATGAACACGTGGTAGTCCATCGAGAGCCCGAACAGGACCGTGAAGAGGAAGAGCGGCAGCCACGTGACCACGGCGCCGTTCGAGTGGAAGCCGAGCAGCCCCTGCAGGTGGCCGTCCTGGAAGATCCAGACGAGCACGCCGTACGCGGCCGCGACGGAGAGCAGGTTCAGCACGATCGCCGTGATCGGCACGACGATCGAGCGGAAGGTGACGAGCAAGAGGATGAACGCGAGTCCGAGCACGAACGCGAAGACGAGCGGGAACCGGCTCTTCATCGTCTCGTTGAAATCGTGCGTCCCCGCGGTCTGTCCGGTGACGGCGTACGTCGCGCCGGCCACCTTCCCGACCGTGGCAGGGAGGACGTCGGTCCGCAGCGTCTGCAGCGCCGCGACGGACGTGGCGTCGTCGCCGTTCCCGGCCAGCGGCACCTCGACCCGGACGACCGTGTGCGTCGGGTTCACGAACTGCTCGATCGGCTGGAACATCCGGCCCGACGCGAGCGCCCGCTGCTCGAGCGCGCCGATCGCCTGCTGTATCCGCGGCGAGGTCACGTCCCGTGACTGGATCACGACCTGCGCCGGCGTCTGCGCGCCCGGGAACTCCTTCTGGATGGCGATGTACGTGTTCACGATCGGAATGCTGCGCGGCAAATCGGTGAAGCTGAGCAGCTTGGTGTGGATGCCGCGCACCGGCAGCGCGAGCACGACGAGGAACGCCGCCGCGAGCGCGGCCGAGATCGCCGGATGCTTCAGCACCGGCGCGAGGATGCGGGCCCAGACGCGCGACTCGCTCCGTTCGCCCTTGAGTCGGTGCAGATACGTCGGCCGCTCGCGCAGCCGCACGAGCCAGGCCGGCTGCTTCCCGGCGATGCGCGTGAGCAGCAGAGCTCCGGCAGCGCTGACGGCTACGATCCCGCGCTCGACGCGGTCGCCGAGCTTGCCGAGCAGCGCCGGCAGCACCGTGAGCGACCCGACCATCGCCGCGAACACGACGAGCATCGCGCCTACGCCGATCGACGTGAAGATCTTCGAGCCGGACAGGAGCATCCCCGCCATCGCGATCAGCACGGTTCCGCCGGAGATGAGCACCGCCTGGCCCGACGTCGCGGCGGCGCGCTGGAGCGCGTCCTCGTGGCCGGCCGTCCGCTCCTCCCGCTCGCGCTTCAAATAGAAGAGCGAGTAGTCGACGCCGACCGCCATGCCCATCAGCAGGATCACCGAGTTGGTCGAGTCGGACGCGTGGGCGAGATGGCTCGCGGCCTCGGCCAGCCCGATCGACGCGAGCACCGCCGTGAACGCGAGTAGCACCGGAATGCCTGCTGCCACGAACGAGCCGAACACGAACAGCAGGATCAGGAACGTGATCGGGACGGTCAGCCGCTCGGCCTTCTGAAAGTCCTTGCCGATCGTGTTGTTCAGCTCGTGGTTCGCGCTGGCGAAGCCGAACTCGGCGACGGTGAAGCTGGGGTTCTGCCTCTGCAGCGCCGCGACGGAGTCGAGCACCGGCTGGATGCGCTTGTCGGCGGTGTCGGCATTGCCGCGGACGGAGAATTGCACGAGCGCGGCGTGACGATCGGGCGATATCGCCCTCGCGCCGGCCGCAGCGAGCGGAGAGCGGACCTGCTCCACCTGCGGCAGCGTGCGCAGCTTCGCCGCGACGCTCTCGATCGCCGCGCGGAACGCGGGGTCGGCGGCGGTCAGCGTCTTGCTCTGCACGAGGACGTTCTCGGCCGCGGGCTGTGAGAAGCCGGCGTTCTGCAGGATCGCCTGCGCGCGTGCGGCCTCTCCGGTCGCGGACTCCGCGTCGGACAGCTTGACGGTACCCGCCACGCGTCCGATCGCCACGGCGATGATCACGAACGCGATCCACGCGAACGTCGCGGTTTTCCAGTGCGCCGCGCTCCAACGTCCCGCGCGCGCAGCGAGATTTCCTCTGTCCATCGTTCCCCCTGCGGTTTGCCGTGTCCTGCTTCGAGTGTGCCGACGGTACGCCGGTCTGCGCCATCCGGACTTACCCGGAGAGAACCCTGACTACGCGTGCTCGAGCGCGGCGGCGAGGTCGGCCCACAGCGCGTCGGCGTCCTCGAGGCCGACGCTGAGGCGGAGCAGCCCGGAAGGCACGCGGTCGCCCTCCCAGCGGAACCGGCTCTCCATCACGCTCGTGACGCCGCCGAGCGACGTGGCGTTGACGATCAGACGCGTGGACGTCTCGACGCGCCGCGCGGCGTCCGCGTCGGCGACGTCGAACGAGAGCAACCCGCTGATCCCCGGATACCGGACCGTCACCACCTTCGGGTGGCCCGCGAGCCGCTCCGCGATCGCGGCCGCTGTCTCGCCCTGGCGGCGCACGCGCAGGTCGAGCGTCTTCAATCCGCGCAGCAGCTGCCACGCGGGATCGGCCGCGGCCACGATTCCGGTGCGCGTGCGAAACGTGCGCAGCGCGTCGGCCGCGGCCGGGTCACGGCACACGACCGCGCCGAGCAGGACGTCGTCGTGCCCGCCGAGATACTTCGTCGCCGAGTGCAGCACGAAGTCGGCGCCGTGCTCCAGCGGCCGCAGGTGCACCGGCGTCGCCACGGTCGAGTCGACGACGACCGGCGCCGGATGGGCAGCCGCCGCCTCGAGATCCGGCATGGTCAGGAACGGATTCGACGGCGCCTCGACCCACACGAGCTGCACGCCGTCCGGCGGCGGGCCGGTCTGGTCGAACTCGACGTAGCGGAGCCCCCAGTGCTCCAGCGTCTTGAAGGTCACGCTCGTCCCGAAGTAGCAGCCGGCCGCGAGCGCGATCGTGTCGCCGGCCTTCAGCGTGCCGAGCGCGAGCGCCGTCGTCGCACCGGAGCCGGACGGGAACAGCAGCGCGGTGCCACCGTCGAGCTCGCCGAGCCGCGCCTCGGCGTCGGCAACCGTCGGGTTGCCGTAGCGCGAGTAGAAGAACTCCCGCGGCTCCCCGTGTTCGTCGTACGGCCAGATCGTGGACCGGTCGAGTGACTCCATGAGAGGAATCTATCCGGGCGCGTTACGCTCCCGTGAGGATGGCGACGACGGACGACCAGGAGACGACCGAGGCGAAGCTGCGCAGGCTCGAGGAGCTTCGGGTCGAGGCGCTCCATGCCGGTAGCGCCAAAGCCGTGCAGCGCCGCCGTGACGAGGGACGCCTGCTCGCGCGCGAGCGCGCGGAGAAGTTGTGCGATCCCGGCTCCTTCGTCGAGCTCGACCGCTACGTGCGGCACCGCGAATCGAACTTCGGGATGATGGACAAGCGCCCGTACGGCGACGCGGTCGTCACCGGCTACGGCACGGTGTTCGGTCGCAAGATCTTCGTCTTCTCCCAGGACTTCACCGTCTTCGGCGGCTCGCTCAGCGAGGTGTTCGCGGAGAAGATCTGCAAGGTGATGGACATGGCCGTGAAGTACGGCTGTCCGCTCGTCGGGATCAACGACTCCGGCGGCGCGCGCATCCAGGAGGGCGTGGTGTCGCTCGCCGGCTATGCGGAGATCTTCTGGCGCAACGTGCAGGCGTCCGGCGTCGTCCCGCAGATCTCGCTCGTGATGGGTCCCTGCGCCGGCGGCGCCGTCTACTCGCCTGCGATGACGGACTTCATCTTCATGGTCGAGG
The DNA here is from genome assembly GCA_963761665.1 of uncultured Actinomycetes bacterium. Lineage (GTDB taxonomy): Bacteria > Actinomycetota > Thermoleophilia > Gaiellales > Gaiellaceae > Palsa-739. The sequence goes on along the minus strand of CAVXHM010000004.1, from coordinate 497,817 downwards.
GCTCCTCGTACATGTTCATCACCGGCCCCGACGTGGTGAAGACGGTGACGGGCGAAGAGGTGACCTTCGAGGAGCTGGGCGGCGCGGCGACGCACGCGGCGAAGTCCGGCGTGGCGCAGTTCACCGCGGTGGACGAGGAGGCGTGCCTCGAGGACGCGCGCTACCTGCTCTCGTTCCTGCCCCAGAACAACGCGGAGAAGCCGCCGTTCGCCGCGCCGACCGACCCGCGTGACCGGGAGGATCCGGAGCTGGATTCGCTGATCCCCGACAACGCGAACAAGCCGTACGACATCAAGGACGTGATCACGCGGGTGATCGACGACGCCGAGTTCCTCGAGGTGCACGAGCTCTGGGCGGAGAACATCGTCTGTGGCTACGCGCGGCTCGGCGGCCACGTCGTCGGCATCGTCGGCAACCAGCCGCGCTCGCTCGCCGGCGTGCTCGACATCGACTCGTCCAGCAAGGCGGCGCGCTTCGTGCGCACGTGCGACGCGTTCAACATCCCGCTGCTCACGTTCGTGGACGTCCCGGGATTCCTGCCGGGCACGACGCAGGAGTGGGGCGGCATCATCCGCCACGGCGCGAAGCTGCTGTACGCGTACTGCGAGGCGACGGTGCCGAAGCTCGCCGTGATCACGCGCAAGGCATACGGCGGCGCGTACGACGTGATGAGCTCGAAGCACATCCGCGCCGACTTCAACTTCGCCTGGCCGACCGCGGAGGTCGCGGTGATGGGCCCCGAAGGAGCGGTCAACATCATCTTCCGGCACGAGCTGGAGAGCGCGGACGATCCCGAGGTGCGCCGCGCCGAGCTGATCGCCGACTACAAGGAGCAGTTCGCGAACCCGTACGCCGCGGCCGAGCGCGGGTACGTCGACGACGTGATCGAGCCGAGGCGCACGCGGCCTGTTCTGATCGACGCGTTGGAGACGGCTCTCACCAAAGCTGAGCCCAGGCCGCGCCGCAAGCACGGCAACATTCCTCTCTGACGCGCTCTAGGACGCGGACGCGAGTGCCGCGGTGCGGAGCCCGAGCTCCGCGGAGAACGCCTCGACGATGGCCGGGTCGAACTGCGTCCCGGCGCAGCGCTCGAGCTCGGCGAGGGCGTCGCGCTCGGAGAGCGGATCGCGGTAGACGCGCTCCGACGTCATCGCGTCGAAGGCGTCGGCGACGAAGATGATGCGCGCGCCGAGCGGGATCTCCTCGCCGCGCAGCCCGTCCGGATAGCCCGTCCCGTCCCAGCGCTCGTGATGGTGGAGCACCCAGTCGGCGATCGGCTCGACGCCGAGGCTCTCGAGCATGCGGAAGCCGATCTGGGGATGGCGCTCGAGCACGAGCCGCTCCGACTCGCTCAGCACTCCCGGCTTGCGCAGCACCTCCTCGGGGATGGCGAGCTTGCCGAGGTCGTGCAGGCTGGCCGCGAGACGCGTCAGCTCGATCTGCGACTCGTCGAGGCCGAGGCGGTGAGCGATCCTGGCCGCGAGGTCTCCGACCCGCTCCGAGTGGCTGCCGGTGTAGGCGTCGCGCGCGTCGACCGCCTTGGCGAGGCTGGCGGCCGCGCGATAGCGCGCCGCGCGGTCCGGGCCTTCGGCGAGCTGCTGCAGGTCGGTGAGCTCGAGCGCGCTCGGCTCGTAGGTGCGGGCGCGGTTCTTGCCCTCTTCCTTCGCCCAGTAGAGCGCGCTATCCGCGAGGCGGATCAGCTCGTCGCGGCCGACCCCCTGCGAGGGGAACGTCGCGACGCCTGCGCTCACCGTCACGGGGCCGACCTGCTCGAGGTCGAGCGCGCCGACCCGCTCGATGATCGACTGCGCGACCGAGACGGCCGAGCGGTCGTCGAGCCCGGGGAGGAGGACGGCGAACTCGTCGCCGCCGAGGCGGAAGCTCTCGCCGCCCTGGCGCAGGCGCGAGGCGACCTGGCCGAGCACGCGGTCGCCGGCCGGGTGGCCGAAGCGGTCGTTGATCCGCTTGAAGTCGTCGATGTCGACGAGGCAGAGGCTGAGGTCCTTGCCCGCCTGCTCGGCGGTCGCGAGCTCGCGCTGCAGCCGCTCGTGGAAGTGCCGGTGGTTGCCGAGCCCGGTGAGCGGATCGGTCAGCGCCAGCCGCATCGCGCGCAGCGCCGCGAACGTCGACCGCTGGTAGAGGGCGATCGCGAGCAGCGGGCCGACGAGCGCGATCGACAGTGCCGGCGAACGCTGCCACAGCACCACGAGCATCAGCGCCGCGGACGCCATCAGCGCGAACGGCGCCGTCGTCTGCCGCGCGTTCTCCCAGGCCACCTTGCGGAACGACGTCCCCATGCTGGCCGAGACGATCCCGCTGATCAGTACGAGGTTGAAGACCCAGTAGTAGAGGAAGGCGCAGAGCGTCACCTTCGCGATCAGCGCGGCGGTCGAGTTGCCGTGGATCTGGGCGACGACGAGCCCGCTCCCGAGCGCGCACAGCGCGAACATCGACCCGTTGTAGGCGATGCGGAGCGGCGGCTTGCGGCCGATCAGCCGCGTGACGGTGGTGGCGCCGGCGGCGACGAAGACGCCCGCCTGCCAGCCGAAGAGGACGATCGCCGCGACGGCGAAGACGAAGCCGAGCGTGACGCCGCCCGCGTCCACGCCCTCGATCGGAACGGGGAACCGCTCGGCGACGACCATGACCACGAAGAGCCCGAAGATCGCCAGCAGCTGCCCGAGACTGTGCGGCTTCTGCACGAACGTGCCCACAGCCGCTCCAACGGCCGCGGCCCCCGCCACGCAGACGGGGACCACGAGCACGAGGACTCTGCGAGGAACAGCGGCGGAGCTACTCACCGCCCTGCGGCGGCCGAGGCGGCCGCATGTCGACCAGCGACGTTAGGGCGCTCCGAGGGAGCAGGCCGAGCTGCAGTGCCATCCACCACCTGTCTCCCTCCCCAGGGACGTGACGGCTACCAGCCGAAATTGGTGACGTCGGTGCTGAGGCTGGTGACGTGCACCAGACCCAGGCCGACCATCATCGCGACCAGCGCGAGCGCCACAACCAACATGACGAGCTTGGGCTTCCACTCCAACATGTATTCCTCCAGAGCAACTTTCAGGGACGCCAGACGAGGAGATTCTTTCCTACAGGCCCACCCATTCAAATCACCCGAAGGGGTGATCGTGGGTTTTCCACAGGCTCTCCCTCGAAGGAATCAGCCGGTAAGCCCGGCTTCGGCCAGAGGCCGCCTCGCCCAGGCGAACGTGCGTTTGTACCAGCCGGTCAGCGTCGTGACCGCGACGCCCTCGTCGGAGGACTGGATGAACCAGTTGTTCCCCATATAGATCGCCGTGTGATCCACCTGGGCCGACTGGGAGCGGGGCCCGGCGGCGCCGAAGAACAGGACATCTCCGGGCTGGAGGTCGGCGTAGCCGATGCGCTCCGACTTCGGCACCTCGACGCTCATCACGAAGGTGGTGCGGCCCCGGATCACCGAGGCCAGGTCGCCCTCGCCGGGGTAGCTCTGGAGCTTGTAGACCCGCCAGACGAAGCCGGAGCAGTCGTAGCCGCCGCGGGACTGGACGCCGAACGGCGCCTCGGGGCCGTCGCTGGTGCCGCCCCAGACGTACGGCATCCCGATCTTCGAGACGGCGACGTCGAGGATCCGGGTCTGCCAGGTCGAGAGCTGCGGCAGGGCGAAGCTGTCGGCGAGGGCCTGCACGGCCATGACCTCGGTACCGCCGGCGAGGCCGAAGCCGAGAATCTGGGCGGCGGAGTAGGCGGCCTCGGCGCGCGTGGCCGGGTCGTTCGGCCGCAGCTCGAGCCCGTCCTCGGCGGCGGGATGGTTGAGCCGCAGGCCGAGCAGCCGCGCCACCACTTCGGTTCCGAAGCGCGCCGGGACCTTCAGGCCGGCCGCGCGTGCGCCCTTGACGAACTCGGAGGCGGCGCCGGAGAGGCCGAGGGCGGAGACGAGCCGCGCGTCGAGCTGGGTCATCGTCACCGGTGCGCCGGGGTTCGCCACCTTCGCGGGCTTCGGTGCGGGCGTCGGCGCGGGCGTCGGTTCCGGCGTCGGCGTCGTGTCGGTCGGCGTGGTCGTCGTGTCCGTCGGATCGGTCGTCGTCGGGTCGGTCGTCGTAGGGTCCGCCGGGACGGTCGGGTCGAACGGCGGCACCGGATCCGTCGGCGGGGGCGCGAGCACCTGCTGCAGGCCGAAGGCGAGGTTGGCCAGCGCCTGCGCGGTCAGCGTCCCGTTCGGCCGGAACGTGGCCGGGTCGGAGGTGCCCATCAGGCCCTGCGCGGTCACCGCCCGGATCTGAGCCGCAGCCCAGTCCACCGGCGCCGAGCCGGCCGAGTGCGTCGAGCGCGACGCCGCGGCAGAGCCGGTCAGGACCAGCACGAGGACGGCTGCGACTGGGGAGAGGCGGCGTCTCACCTGGATTCGTATCGTCCCACTCCGGGACTCGCTTTAGCCTGTGCGGTCATGGACATCGTCATCACCCCGGAGCCGAGCGACGAGGAGCGGGCGGCGATCGCCGCCGCGCTCGAGCTGGAATCGAGCGAGGCCGAGTCTCATTCTCGCTGGCAGGAGGCGCTCCTGCCGGTGCGAGACGACGAGCCCGCCGATTAAGCGGTCGCGCGGGGTCGGAACAGGCTCGGCGCGCTGCGGGCGTAGTCCAGGCCCGACACCCAGGTCAGTACCACCGCGACGAGCAGCGTCCACCAGGCGACGCTCGTCCCCCAGGCTCCGGCAGCCGCGAAGCCGCCGACCGCGGCCGCGATCGCCTGGGCCCACGTCTTCAGCTTGCCCAGGTCGCGGGCGGCGATGACGATGCCCCGCTCGATCGCCGCCTGCCGCAGCCCGGTGATCAGCACCTCGCGGACGACGATCAGCGCGACCATCCAGGCCGGGGCGACGCCGGCGCCGACGAGCATCACCAGCGTGGCGAGCACGAGCACCTTGTCCGCGATCGGGTCGAGCAGCGAGCCGAGCGGCGACGTGCGCCCGTGCCGGCGCGCGAGCCGTCCGTCGAAGAAGTCGGTGCTCATGGCGACGCAGAAGACCGCGGTCGCCCAGTAGTCGTGGTTCGGGAAGTTCCACGCGAACAGGACGACGACGAGCGGCACCGACAGGGCGCGGGCGACGGTCAGCTGATCGGCCGGGCTCACTGAGTGGAGAGAATACGGGTGATGTTCGACAAGGTTCTCGTGGCCAACCGCGGCGAGATCGCGATTCGCGTCTTCCGGACGCTGCGCGAGCTCGGGCTCGGCTCGGTGGCCGTCTACTCGGAGGCCGACCGCGGCGCGCTGCACGTGTCCTTCGCCGACGAGTCGTATCTGATCGGCCCGCCGCCGGCGGCGGAGAGCTATCTGAACGTCGAGCGGCTCGTGGAGACGGCGCAGCGGGCCGGCGCCGGCGCCGTGCATCCCGGCTACGGCTTCCTCGCCGAGAACGCCGCGTTCGCGCGCGCCGTCGAGGACGCGGGGATCGTCTGGATCGGCCCGCCGCCGGCCGCGATCGAGCTGATGGGCGAGAAGACGCGGGCGCGGCGGGCGATGCAGGACGCGGGCGTCCCGATCATCCCCGGCACCACCGACCCGGTCGGCTCCGTCGAGGAGCTGCTGGAGCTGGGCGAGTCGATCGGCTATCCGCTGCTGATCAAGGCGGCGGCCGGCGGCGGCGGCAAGGGCATGGAGATCGTCGAGGCGCCGGAGGGCGCGGCCAAGGCGTTCGAGACGGCGCAGCGGCAGGGGCAGTCCTACTTCGCCAATCCCGACGTGTACGTGGAGAAGCTGATCGTCGATCCGCGGCACGTCGAGGTGCAGGTGCTCGCCGACGCGCACGGCAACGTCATCCACCTCGGCGAGCGCGACTGCACCATCCAGCGCCGCCACCAGAAGCTCGTCGAGGAGACGCCGTCGCCGGCGGTGGACGACGAGCTCCGCGCCCGGATCGGCGCGATCGGCGTCGACGCCGCACGCGCCGCGGGCTACCGCTCGGCCGGGACGATCGAGGGTCTGCTCACCGTGGACGGCGACTACTTCTTCATGGAGATGAACACGCGGATCCAGGTCGAGCACACGGTGACGGAGATGGTCACCGGCATCGACCTCGTGCGCGAGCAGGTGCGGATCGCGCTGGGCGAGCCGCTCTCCGTCACTCAGGAGCAGGTCGAGCTGCGCGGCCACGCGATCGAATGCCGGATCAACGCGGAGGACGCGTCGCGCGGGTTCCTGCCGACACCGGGGCTCGTCACCGCCTATCGCGAGCCGGCCGGCCCGGGCGTTCGCGTCGACTCCGGGATCGCCGCCGGGAACGAGGTCTCGGGCGCCTACGACCCGATGATCGCGAAGCTGATCGTCCACGGCGTCGACCGCGAGCACGCGCGCCGTCGGATGCTGCGCGCGCTGGACGAGTTCCTGATCCAGGGCCCGACCACGCTGATCGGGTTCCACAAGGCGCTCTTGTCGCACGAGTGCTTCGTCCGCGGCGAGACCTGCCACGGGCTCGTCGAGTCCGACGAGCTGGCCGCGCGTGCGGCCGCGCTCGACGGCGGAGCCGCGTTCGGCGCACCGGTCGGAGTCGCCGCACCCGGCCGGACCGTCGACCGGGTCAGAACGGTCGAGGTGGACGGGCGCCGCTTCGAGGTGCGGCTCGCGGAGCCGGAGCCGCCGTGGGCCGAGCTCGCGCGGCGCCGGCGGGCGCGCGTGCACGCGTCGGCCGGAGGCGCCGGCGGCCGCGACGCGGTGGTGTCGCCGATGCAGGGAACGGTCCTCAGCGTCCCGGTGGCCGACGGCGACGAGGTCGATGCCGGGCAGGTGCTCTGCATCGTCGAGGCGATGAAGATGGAGAACGAGGTGCACGCTCCGCGCGCCGGCACGGTCACGGATCTGTCCGTGACGGCGGGCGAGGCCGTCACGAACGGCCAGGTCATCTGCCTGATCAGCGGCTAGATCGAGCGCTGGTAGGCGCGGAAGCTCCACGTCGCGAACGCGGATGTCACCGCGGTGGCGGCCAGCAGCAACAGCAGGTAGACGCCGGTCTCGCCCCAGGGCCCGTCGAAGACGACGGCGTTGCGCGCCGCCTGGACGCCCCAGTTGACCGGGTTGAAGCGCGAGACCTCCCTGATCCAGCCGGGCATCAGCGCGGCGCCGATCAGGATCGACGAGAGGAACATCAGCGGCAGGCTGACGAAGTTCGCGGTGGCGATCATCGACGCCTCGCGGCGCAGGAGCAGCGCGACGCCGTGCGAGAACCCGGCGAAGACGCTCGCGAGCAGGAAGGCCGCGGCGAACACGACGATGAACCCCAGCACGCCTCCGTGCATGCGCACGCCGAGCAGGTAGCCGATGGCCAGCAGGATGATCGCCTGCAGCACGGCGGTGACGCCGGCGCGGACGACCTGGGAGAGGATGATCGCGAGCCGCGACGCCGGCGCCGCAAGGAAGCGGTCGATCACATGGCGGTCGAGGTCGGAGATCATCGCCATCCCGGACCACGAGCCGCCGAAGAAGGCGTTCATGCAGATGATCCCCGGCGTGAGGAACTCGATGTAGCTCGACGCTCCCGCGTGCAGAGGCGTCACCTTCGAGAACAGCTGCCCGTAGAGCAGCAGCCACAGCAGCGGCTGGATGATCATCATCGCGATCCAGATCGGCTCGCGCATGAGATTCCGTCCCTGCCGCACGACCATCCAGCCGGTCTGACGCACGGTTTGCACTACGACTTCCCCTCCTCGTCCTCGGCGGCGAACTCGCGGCCGGTGTAGTGGAGGTAGACGTCGTCGAGCGACGGCCGCGCGGTCGTGACCGCGGCGACCGGGAAGCCGTGGCTCTCGAGCGTCGAGAGGATTCCGGGGATGGCCTGTGCGCCGTTGGGGACGCGGGCGCGAAGGTGCTGTCCCTCGACCAGCACCTCGGTCGTGCCGTCGACGTCGCGGATGACCGCGGCCGCCTCGTGTGTCCGCGCGTCGGCGCTCTCCAGCTCCACCGTGACCGACTCGCCGTGCAGGCCCGCCTTCAGCTCCTCCGGCGTGCCCTCGACGACGACCTTGCCGCGGCTGACGATGGCCACCCGCTCCGCCAGCCGGTCGGCCTCCTCCAGGTAGTGCGTGGTCAGCAGGATGGTCAGGTTCTCCTGCACCGCGAGCCGTTCCACCTCGACCCACATCGCCGCGCGAGCCTCTGGGTCGAGGCCGGTGGTCGGCTCGTCGAGGAAGAGCACCCGCGGCTTGTGCACGAGCCCGAGCGCGATGTCGAGGCGGCGCTTCATCCCGCCGGAGTAGCCGCGCGCAACCCGGTCGGCGGCGTCGGTCAGGCCCAGCAGGCCGAGCAGCTCGTCCACGCGCTTGTGCAGCGGCGCGCCGGCCATCGCGTGGATCCGGCCCTGCAGCAGCAGGTTCTCGCGGCCGGTCGCCTCCCAGTCGACGCCCGAGTCCTGCGCGACGTAGCCGATCAGGTGGCGGACGCGGTTCGGGTGCCGGACGACGTCCTCGCCGGCGACGAGCGCCTTCCCCGAGTCCGGCTTCGTCAGCGTGGTCAGCACGCGGACCGAGGTGGACTTGCCCGCGCCGTTCGGCCCCAGCAGCCCGAAGACCTCGCCCTCGCTGACGGCGAACGAGACGCCGTCGAGCGCCTGGACGGTCTTGTAGCGCTTGTGCAGATCCTCGGCGACGATCGCGTCCACGGCGCCGAGTCTAGTCACGCGCTACTGCGCCGCCTTCCATCACCCCGCCGCTAGAGTCCGTCGGCGGTGGACCTCTACGAGTACCAGGGCAAGGAGCTGTTCCGGCGCGTCGGCATCCCCGTGTCGGACGGGCGCCGCGCCGACTCGCCGCAGGAGGCCCGTGCGGCTGCGCAGGAGGTCGGTGTGCCGGTGGTGGTCAAGGCGCAGGTGCTCACCGGCGGCCGCGGCAAGGCCGGCGGCGTCAAGCTCGCCGACAGCGTCGACGACGCGGAGCAGAAGGCGAAGGACATCCTCGGCCTCGACATCAACGGCCACGTCGTCCGCCGCCTCTGGATCGAGAAGGCGTCCGACATCGCCAAGGAGTACTACCTCTCGATCACCTTCGACCGCGGCGCGAAGAAGCCGCTGTTCATGTTCACCACGCAAGGCGGCGTCGAGATCGAGCAGGTGGCCGAGGAGAATCCGGACGCGCTCGTGCGGCTGCACGTCGATCCGTCCGAGGGCTTCCAGCCGTGGGTCGCGCGCCGCCTGGTCTACGGCGGGAAGGTCGAGGATCCGTCCGAGCAGAAGCAGATCGCCGCGATCGTCGAGAAGCTCTACCGCGCCTTCGTCGAGTTCGACGCGATGCTCTGCGAGATCAACCCGCTGATCGTCACGCCGGACGGCGAGGTGAAGGCGCTCGACTCGAAGTTCACCGTCGACGACAACGCGTTGTTCCGCCATCCCGACATCGCCGAGATGCGCGACACGGCTGCGGCCGATCCGCTGGAGACGTTCGCGCGCGAGAAGGGCGTCACCTACGTGAAGCTCGACGGCACCGTCGGCATCTGCGGCAACGGCGCCGGGCTCTCCATGTCCACCGTCGACGTCGTCGCGCACGTCGGCGGCACTCCGGCGAACTTCTGCGACCTCGGCGGCGGCGGCTCCGCGGAAGGCGTGGTCGACGCGCTCGAGGTGATCACCCGCGACCCGCAGGTGAAGTCGATCTTCTTCAACATCTTCGGCGGCATCACCCGCTGCGACGAGGTCGCGCGCGGGATCCTCGAGGCGCTCGACCGCCTGGACATGTCGCAGTATCCGATCGTCGTCCGCCTGGACGGGACGAACGCCGTCGAGGGACGGCAGATCCTGGCCGACGCGGGCAAGCCGAACATCCATCCCGAGGCGACGATGCTCGAGGGCGCGCGGCGCGCGGTGGAGCTCGCGGCGGCATGAGCGACGTCTGGTCCGAGCGCGCGGAGGCGTACCGGCAGAGCGCGATCCACGCGTCGGGCGACGACCTCGACCTCACGGTCGCGTGGTGCGAGCCGGGTGACGGCGTCACCGTGCTCGACGTCGCCACCGGCGGCGGCCACGTGGCGCGGCGGCTCCGCGAGGCCGGCTGCACCGTGGTCACGGTCGACCCGGCTCCCGGGATGAAGCCGGACGTGATCGGCCCCGCCGAGGACCTGGCGTTCGCCGACGCGAGCTTCGACGCGGTCGCGTGCCGGCTCGCCGCCCATCACTTCGCCGACGTCGTCGCCGCCGTGAAGGAGATGACGCGCGTCGCGCGGCACGCGGTGGTCGTCTGCGACAACACCTTCGTCAGCGAGTCGTCCGAGGAGGCCGACCGGGTCCGCGACCCGAGCCACGTCCGCAACTACGCCGTGGCCGAATGGGAGAGCTTCTTCGAGCTCGCCGGGCTCGAGGTGGCCGCGTCGGAGTACATGGAGCGCCCGCTCGAGATCGAGCCGTGGCTCGCGCGCGCGGGCTGCACGGGCGCGGACGCGACGCGCGTTCGCGAGCTGCTCGGCCACCGCATCGTCGACGGCTGGATGCAGCTGCCCACGCTCGTGATCAAGGGAGTCCCCACCGCCTGATGGCGATCATCGTCGACAACGACACGCGGCTCGTCGTCCAGGGCCTGACCGGCAGCGAGGGCCGCTTCCACGGACTGCGGAACCGCGCCTACGGGACGAACGTCGTCGCCGGAGTCACGCCGGGCAAGGGCGGCCAGGACGTCGAGGGCATTCCGGTCTTCGACACGGTCGCAGACGCCGTGTCCGAGGCGGGGGCGAACGCGACGCTGATCTTCGTGCCCGCGCGCTTCGCCGCCGACGCGATCTACGAGGCGGTCGACGCCGGCATCGACACCGTCATCTGCATCACGGAGCACGTTCCCGTGCACGAGATGCTGAACGCGTACACGTACTTCAAGACTCGGCCCTCGGATACGGGGGGCGTGACGATGATCGGCCCGAACTGCCCGGGAGTGCTCTCGCCCGGCAAGGCGAACGTCGGGATCATCCCGGCGGAGATCTTCAGCGAGGGCTCGGTCGGGCTCGTGTCCCGCTCCGGCACGCTGACCTACCAGATCGGCCACGAGCTGACGCAGCTCGGCCTCGGCAACTCCACCATCGTCGGCATCGGCGGCGACCCGGTGGTCGGCTCCTCCTTCATCGACGTGATCGCGAAGTTCCAGGACGATCCGGAGACGGAGCTGATCGTCATGGTCGGCGAGATCGGCGGCGACGAGGAGGAGAAGGCGGCGGAGTTCATCAGCGCGAACGTGACGAAGCCGGTGCTCTCGTACATCGCCGGCTTCTCGGCGCCGCCGGGCAAGACGATGGGACACGCCGGCGCGATCATCTCCGGCTCGTCCGGAACCGCGCAGGGAAAGAAGGACGCGCTCGAGGCGCGCGGGATCCGGGTCGGCACGACGCCGACCGAGGTGGCGCAGCTCGTCGCGGAGCGGATGCGCTAGCTCCGAGGCTGCGGGTACGCTGAATCGGTGGCTGTCGTCTCCTTCGCACGCGGCGTTCCCGCGCCCGAATGCCTGCCCGTCGAGGAGCTCGCGGACTGCGCGCGCGCGGCGCTCCAGCGTGACGGGCGCACGATCCTGCTGTACGGACCGGGCGGCGGCTACGGCCCGCTGCGCGAGTGGATCGCCGAGCGGCACGGCGTCGAGCCGGGTCGCGTCGTCGTCACCAGCGGCTCGCTCCAGGGTTTCGTCTTCCTCGTCGAGGAGCTCGTCCGGCCCGGAACGCGGGTGCTCGTCGAGGCGCCGACGTACGACCGCCCGCTGAAGATCCTCGCGCGGCTCGGCGCCGACGTGGTCGGGCTGCCGATGGACGACGAGGGGCTGCTCCCGGACGCGCTCGAGCAGGCGCTCGCGCGCGGAGAGAAGCCGGCGTTCCTCTACACGATCGCCACCTTCCAGAACCCGAGCGGGCGCACGCTCTCGGAGGAGCGGCGGCGGCGCGTCGTCGAGCTCGCCGAGGCGCACGACCTACTCGTGCTCGAGGACGACCCGTACGGACTCTGCCGCTACGAGGGAACCGCCCCGCCGACGCTGTTCGACCTCGACCGCGAGGCCGGCGGCGAGCGCGTCGCCTACGCGTCGTCGTTCTCGAAGACGATCGCGCCCGGCGTCCGCGTCGGCTACTTCGTCCTGCCTGCGCCGCTCGCGGCGAAGATCGAGGCGCTGGCCGTGTCCACGTACATCTCGCCGCCGTTCCTGACGCAGGCGACCGTGCACGAGTTCCTGGCGCGCGGCAACTTCGAGCCGAACCTCGTTCGCGTCAACGGGCTGCTGCGCGCGCGCCGCGACGCGATGCTGACGGCGCTGGAGCAGAACCTGCCGGAGGACGCGACGTGGAGCCGCCCCGAGGGCGGCTACTTCGTCTGGCTCGACTGGGCTTCGGGCCCGACCAGCGGAGAGCTGCTCGGCGTGGCCGAGCAGGCCGGCGTCACGTTCGTCCCGGGCACCGACTTCTTCGCCGGCGGCAGCGACGGCGAACGGTCGATGCGGCTCGCCTTCAGCTTCGTCTCGCCGGAGGAGATCGCCGACGGCGTGGCCCGGCTCGCGCCGCTACTGAGCGGCGCGGCGGCGCCGGCGACGGCGCGCTAGCTGCGCGGCGAGGATTCCGCCCAGCAGGCCGATCCCGATCCCGAGCAGCAGCAGCCAGATCAGCGAGACGGTCGCCGTCCAGAAGACGAAGTGCACGTGCACGTGCTGGCGGTTCTCCAGCACGAACGCGATCGCATAGGCGATCAGCGCCGCCAGCAGGATCAGCCCGACGTACAGCCGGGGCTGCCAGTTCTCCTCGATCTCGCCGGTGTCGACGTGGGGGCGGCGGAGCCTCACCGCCCGGATGCTACGCCGCCGCGTGCGCGGGTACCGGCGCGAGTGGCCGCGGGACGAGCCGCGGCTGCACCGGCGGCTCGAGCCTGCCGGCCGTGACCACGCGGAACGTCGGGCAGATCGCCTCGCCGGGAAGGGCGCAGAGGCCGGCGCGGCGGAAGTAGCAATCGCTGCAGGTAGGTGTGACGCCTTTGCTCATAGCTCTCGTTGCTCGAACATCCGGACTGGGCTTCCGAGGAGCGATCATAGGGGCGAAAACCGCACAGGCAAGCGTTGCCGGGGACGAAAACTGACGAATTTCCGGGACTTTCGGCGCGCGGAAAATCCCGGCCGGCTAGCGCTTCGGCGGCAGTGTTGCCAGCGCGTGCAACGCCTGTTGAAAACTCTTCACAGCGATGATTCGGAGCCCGTGCGCGTAGCGTCTCGCGTCCCGCGCGTTATCCCCAGCGAGCGGCACGAGGAAGACGTCGGCCTTCGCCTTGCGCACGCCGTACGTCTTCTGCTTGATGCCGCCGATCGCCGACACGGTCCCGTCCAGGTTCATCTGCCCGGTGGCCGCCACGCGGTAGCCGCGGGCGACGTTCTTGCCCAGCTCCTCCATCACCTGGAGGGCGAACGCGAGCCCGGCCGACGGGCCGCCGACGTTGCCGGCGTCGATCTGCACCTTGATCGGGAGCTGGATGTCCGCCGACTGGTCGGGCGTGAAGCCCACGAGCGCGCGCTTCGGCTCCGCCGGGTCGGGCACCGTCTTCACCTTCACCGTCACGGGCTGCGTGCCGCGCAGCACGCCGAGCGTGACGACGTCGCCGGGCTTCACCTTGCCCAGCTCGGTGCGCAGCGCTGCGATGGTCAGCGTGGGCGCGCCGTTGACGCTGACGATCTTGTCGGTCGGCTGGAGCTTGCCCACGGCGTGGCTGCCCAGCTCGACCGCGTCGACGAGCACGCCGTCAGGCTTGGCGACGACGTGGTACCCGAGCTTCCGCAGCGCGACCGCTGCGGCGACCTTCTGCGACATGGTCATCTCGCGCAGGTCGGCGTTGCGCTGTTGCGCGTCGCTCACGCCGGCCGGGACGACGTAGCTCGCGGGGATGAGCGTCGCGCCCGAACGGATCCACGGGAAGAGCTTCTCCAGCAGCGTCGCTCGACGCTCGAAGACGTCGACGAAGTAGATGCTGCCCGGTCCGTTCGCCTCGTTGCCGCCTTGCACGCGGACGAGCGGCGCCACCGGATGCGCCGCGTCGGGCAGGAAGATGAAGTCGTTCGAGGGGACGAGGTAGAGGACGACGAACGCGACGACGAGCAGTCCGGCGAGCGCGCCCGCAATACGGGCCGGGGAAAGAAGGCGCCTCACCGGTGCCAGCGTAGCCGGGTTTCCGGATACCTCGGGCTAGAGATATCTAAGAGCTAGAACAGGAAGCGCTGCAGCCCGCCGTCCACGGCCAGCGTCTGGCCGGTGACGTAGCGCGCCCGGTCGGACGCGAGGAAGCAGACGACGTCGCCGAATTCCTCGGTCGTCCCCCAGCGGCCGAGCGGGATCTCGGTCAGCGCTTCCTCGCTCGGGCCCTGCGGATACAGCTCGTCCAGCCGTGCGGTGGCGATCCGTCCCGGGGCGACGCAGTTGACGGTGATGCCGCGCGGGCCGAGCTCCTTGGACAACGACTTCATCCAGCCAGTGAGGCCCGGCCGGATCGAGTTGGACAGCGCGAGGTGGGGCGTCGGCTCCTTCGCCGCGAGCGACGTGATCGCGATGATCCGCCCGCCGGCGCTGCGCTCGAGGTGGGGGAGGCACAGCCCGACGAGCCGCACCGCCGGCACGAGCAGCAGCTCGAGCGCCTGCCGGATCGAGTCGGCGGTGACGTCGACCGCAGAGCCCGGCGTCGGGCCGCCGCCGTTCCAGACGAGCACGTCCAGGCCGCCGTAACGCTCGACCGTGGCGGCGACCGCCCGCTCGAGCTCGTCCGCGGAGGTGACGTCCGCAGGGACGGCGAGCGCGCCGATCCGCTGCGCCTCCTGCTCCAGCAGCTCGCGCCGCCGGCCGAGGATCGCCACGTTGGCGCCCTCGCGCGCGAGCGCCTCCGCGCTCCCGAGCCCGAGCCCCGAGGAGGCGCCGCAGACGAGCGCGGTGCGGCCGTTCAGTCCGAGATCCACGGCTACGTGGTGAGGACTTCGACTACTTCGCGGACGGCGGCCGACGACGCCGCCAGCGCCGCCTGCTCCTCGTCCGTCAGGTCGAGCTCGACGATCTGCTCGATCCCGGACGGGCCGAGCTTCACCGGGACGCCCATGTACAGGCCGTCGATCCCGTACTCGCCCTCGAGGTACGCGGTGCACGGGAGCACGCGCTTCTCGTCGAGCATGATCGAGTCGACCATCTGCGCGGCCGCAGCTCCCGGCGCGTACCAGGCCGATGTGCCCATGAGATTCACGAGCTCGCCGCCGCCCTTCGCGGTGCGCTCGACCATCGCCTGGATCTTGTCCTCGGCCACGAGCTTGCGCAGCGGGATCCCGCCGACCGTCGTGGCGGACACGATCGGCACCATCTGGTCGCCGTGGCCGCCGAGCACCGTCGCCTGCACGTCCTTCACGGACGAGCCGGTCTCCCAGGCGATGAAGGTGGAGAAGCGGGCCGTGTCGAGGATTCCCGCCATGCCGAACACGCGCTGCTTCGGCCAGCCGGAGACGTTCTTCGCCACGTGGCACATCGCGTCGAGCGGGTTCGAGACGACGATCAGGATCGCGTCCGGGCTCTGCGCCGTCACCTTCTCGGTCACGTCCTTGACGATCTTCTCGTTCGTGGAGACGAGGTCGTCGCGGGACATCCCCGGCGAACGCGGGAGGCCGGCGGTGACGACGACGACAGACGAGCCGGCGGTCTCCTCGTACCCGTTCGAGCCGGTGACGTTCGGCTCGTAGCCGAGCACCGCGCCCATCTGATTGACGTCGAGCGCCTTGCCCTGCGGCAGACCCTCCTTGATGTCGACGAGGACGACGTCGGCGTAGTCGCGCGTCGCGAGCACCTGCGCGCACGTCGCGCCGACGTTTCCGGCTCCGACGACCGTGACCTTTCTCCGCTGGCTCATGCCGGCACTCCAGTCTCGAGCTTCTCGATGATCGCGTCGGCGACCTCGCTCGTCCCGACCGCGGTCGGGTCGTCGCGGGTCGGCTTCATGTCGTACGTGAGGCTCGCGCCCTCCGCGATCACGGCGGCGATTGCGGCCTCGAGCCGGGTCGCCGCGTCGTGCTCGCCGAGATGGCTGAGCATCAGCATCCCCGACAGCAGCTCCGCCATCGGGTTCACCTTGTTCTGGCCCTTGTACTTCGGGGCGGAGCCGTGCGTCGGCTCGAAGACCGCGACGCTCTCGCCGTAGTTCGCTCCCGGTGCCATCCCGAGGCCTCCGATCATCCCCGCGCACAGGTCGGAGAGGACGTCGCCGTAGAGGTTCGGCAGCACGAGGACGTCGTACTCCTCCGGCCGCTGGACGAGCTGCATGCACATGTTGTCGACGATGCGGTCGTCGAACTCGATGTCGTCGTTCTCCGCGGCGACCTCGCGCGCGACGCGCAGCCAGAGGCCGTCGCTGAACTTCATGATGTTCGCCTTGTGGACGGCCGTGATCTTGCGGCGGCCGTTCTTGCGGGCGTAGTCGAAGGCGAACTCGAAGATCCGGCGGGTACCGGTGACGGAGATCGGCTTGATCGAGATGCCGGCGTCGTTGTGGCGGAGGCGGCCGCCCTTCGACTCGATCCAGGCGATCAGCTCCTCCGCATCCGGCGACCCCTGCTCGTACTCGATGCCGGCGTAGAGATCCTCGGTGTTCTCGCGGACGATGATCAGGTCGACGTCGTCGAAGCGGCTGCGCACGCCGGGGTAGCTCTTGCACGGCCGGACCTGCGCGTACATGTCCAGCTGGTTCCGCAGGGCGACGTTGACCGAGCGGAAGCCGACGCCGACCGGCGTGGTGATCGGGCCCTTCAGGGCGACGCCGGTCTCGCGGATCGCGTCGAGCACCTCGTCGGGGAGCGGATTGCCGCCGTACTGCTCCATCACGTCGGCGCCCGCGTCGCGGACGTCCCAGTCGAACGCGACGCCGGTCGCCTCGAGGACGCGGCGCGTCGCTTCCGTCAGCTCGGGACCGGTGCCGTCCCCGGGGATCAAAACGACTCTGTGTGCCATGCGGGCGAGCCTAGCGGAGCCGTTCGCGCGTCGGCGTCGGTAGATTCCCCAGCGTGACGCTCGCCGAAGCCGCCGCCTCCGCCGACGAGCTCGCCCAGGCGGGGTCGGAGCGGGAGCTCGCCGATCTGCGGTCGGAGTGGGGCGACGAGCTCGAGTCGGCCGCGCGCAGCCAGGATTTCCGCGAGCGGGCCGTCGCGTTCCGCGCGATCGGGCAGTTCCGCTGGCGCGCGAAGGAGGAGCTGCTCCGCCGCGGCCTCGACGACGAGAGCCCGGCCTGCCGCGGCTCGGCGCTGCTGTCGCTCGAGCTGCTCTCCCGCGACCATCCGAGCACCGTCAACGGCGTGCGTCCGCTGCTGCACAACCTCGTCAACGGCGACGGGAACGCGGCCGTCCGGCGGCTCGCGGTGTTGTGTCTCAAGAACGGATCGCCACAGCCGGACACGATCGTTCTCCTGGACGGGATCGCCGGCGACGACGAGGCGGACGCGGAGCTGCGACGCACCGCTGCGGGCGTGGCCCAGGCGCTGAAGCGCACCAAGCAGGCCCGTAAGTAAAGAGCTACGCCTTCTTCCGGGCGTGTGGATGCGCCTGGAAGTACAGCTCGCGCCGCCGCCGGTCGGACACGTGCGTGTACAGCTCGGTCGTCGCGAGATCCGCGTGGCCGAGCATCTCCTGCACCGAGCGGAGGTCGGCTCCGCCCTCGAGCAGGTGCGTCGCGAACGAGTGCCGGAGCAGATGCGGGTGCACGCGCTCCGGCTCGAGGCCTGCGGCTCCGGCGAGCCTACGGAGGATGAAGAAGGCGCCGGCGCGCGTCAGCGGTCCGCCCTTCGCGTTGAGGAACAGCTCCGGCCGGTGGCGGGTGTCGAGGAACGGCCGGCCGCGGGACTGGTAGCGCCGCAGCGCCTCGACCGCCTCGCGGCCGATCGGCACGACGCGCTCCTTCGAGCCCTTGCCGATGCAGCGCACGAGCCGTCCCTCCAGGTCGACCGCCGAGCGCTCGAGACCGACCGCCTCGCTGACGCGAAGCCCGGCGCCGTACAGCAGCTCGACGAGGGCGCGGTCGCGGAGCGAGCGCGGCGTCGTGCCGGCGGCTGCCTCGATCAGCCGCTCCGCCTCGCCCGGCGAGAGCGTGCGTGGCAGCGTCCGCCGGCGTCGCGGCAGCTCCAGCTCCGCCGCGGGATTGTCCGTGCGCGTGCCGAGCAGCACCTCGTGACGGTAGAAGGAGCGGGCCGCCGCGATGCGCCGGGAGATCGTCGTCGCCGCCTTGCCGTCGGCGCGCATCGTCGCGACGTACTCGGCGAGCCGGTCGGTGGTGGCGTCCGCCGGCGAGCCGCCGAGCCAGGCGGACAAGTCCGCGAGGTCGCGCCGGTACGCGTCGACGGTCCGCGGCGCCAGCCGCGCCGACGCGAGCGCGAGAAAGGACTCGACGGCGGAATCCATCGGCCTTCTCCTTTCGTGACGAGAGCGGCGAGGCCTCCCGTCTCGGTGCCTGGCACCAACGGCCCATCTGGGGCCTGGCACCAACGGCCCATCTGGTGCCTGGCACCTCAGGGCCGTTTGGTGCCAGACACTTCGTCACGAGAGGTTCAACGAATCAGGAGCGCGGATGCGAACGGTCGTACACCCGCCGCAGGCGGCGGGCGTCGACGTGGCTGTAGATCTGCGTCGTCGACAGCGAGCTGTGGCCGAGCAGCTCCTGGATGGTGCGGAGGTCCGCGCCGCCTTCGAGGAGGTGCGTTGCGAATGCGTGGCGAAGCCGATGGGGGTGCGGGGCAAGGCGGCGCAGCGTGCTCGTGTCCAGCCGACGGCCGCGGACGGAGAGGAACAGCGCGTCGTTCGCGCCGTGCGCCAGTGTAGGGCGGCCCTCGCGGAGGTAGCGCGCGACCCGGAACGACGCCTCCTCGCCGAGCGGGACGACGCGCTCCTTGCCGCCCTTGCCGTGCCGCACGTGGACGAGCTCCTGCTCGAAGTCGACGTCGGCGAGGTCGAGCCCGACCGCCTCGGCGCTGCGCAGCCCCGCGGAGTAGACGAGCTCGACGAGTGCGCGGTTCCGCAGGTCGATCGGCGCGTCGCCGTCGAGTGCGGCGAGCTGGCGGTCGACGTCGGCCTCGCGCGGCGCGTCGGGGAGCCGGCGGCCGCGCCTCGGCGCGATGCGGGCGTCCGGGACGCGCGCGGGCCCGAGTGCGTGACGGAGGAACGCGCGAACGGCGGCGAGCTTCCGTGCGATCGTCGTCGGCGCCAGGCGGGTCGGCCGCCGGCCGGGACGGGAGGCGCCAAGGTGCGAGGCGTATCCGACGAGGACGCGGACGTCGACGTCGTCGAGGACAGTCCCGCGCGCGTCCAGCCAGCGGCAGAACTCCTCGACGTCGACGCGGTACGCGCGCCGCGTGCCCTCCGACAGGGCGGGCGAGGCGAGGAAGCGTGCGGCGGCGGTCTCGGCGTCCACGCAGACCGATTCGACGTTCCGCTCTCGCAGCCTCCGCCGGATCGGGCAGTCTCCGAACGTGAGCCATCGCACCAAGGTCTGGATCGCCCTGGGCACGGTCTATGTGATCTGGGGCTCGACGTACCTCGGGATCAAGCTCGCCGGAGAGACGATTCCGCCGCTGTTCGCGGTCGGCACGCGGTTCCTCGCGGCGGGGCTGCTGATGGCCGGCCTCACCGCATGGCGCCGCGGTGTCCACGTGCTGCGCGTCACGCGGGCGCAGTTCGCGGGCTGCGTGATCGTCGGCGCGCTGCTCCCCGGCGCGAACGCCGTGCTGTTCGTCGCGGAGCGGTACGTCCCGACCGGCGTGGCTGCGCTGATCATCGGCGCGGTGCCGCTCTGGATCGTCTTGCTCCGGACGATGACCGGCGACCGGCCGCCGCGCGTCGCCATCGGCGGTGTGCTCGTCGGGTTCGCCGGGCTGGCGCTGCTCGTCCGGCCGAGCAGCGGCGCGCCGTTCTGGGCGTTCCTGCTCGTCCTCTGCTCGTCGGTGATGTGGGCGGTCGGCTCGTTCCTCGCCAGCCGCCTGCGCATGCCGGACGACGCGTTCGCCGCCACCACGATCGAGATGCTCGTGGGCGGCGCGATCCTGCTCCCGATCGGGCTCGCCTTCACGAACCCGCACCCGTCCGAGTTCTCGACCCGGTCGATCGCCGGCTGGATCTATCTCGTCACCTTCGGCTCGCTCGTCGGCTACACCGCCTACGTCTGGCTGCTCGACAACGCGCCGCTCGGCACGGTCGCGACCTACGCGTACGTGAACCCGGTGGTGGCGATCGCGCTGGGGGCGATCGTGCTCGGCGAGTCGTTGACCTGGACGATCGTGATCGGCGCGACGCTCGTGCTCGCCTGCGTCGCGCTCGTCGTCCGCCAGGAGTTCTCTGGGCCGGAGCTAGAGCCAGGTGTCGCCGAGCACACGCAGCCAGTTCCGATGACCGAGGGCCCGTAGGTCGTCGTCGCTCCAGCCGCGCGCGGCGAGTGCGTCGAGCAGCGCCGGCACCTTGGTCGCATCGTTCAGCGCGGTCGGCGGATGCGCGCCGTCGAAGTCGGAGCCGAGCGCGACGTGCTCGACGCCGATCCGCTCCGCCACGTAATCGATGTGGTCGAGAATCTGGTCGATCGGCGTGTCGTCGACGAGGTCGCCGTCGCTGCGCGTCATCGCCGTGTCGAACACGATCGCCGCGACTCCGCCCGAATCGTGGATCGTGTCGAGCTGCTCGTCCGTGAGGCTGCGCGGAATCGGTGCGAGCGCGTGCACGCCGCCGTGCGTGAAGACGATCGGCCGGTCGGAGAGCCGCGCCACGTCGCGGAAGCCCGCCTCGTTCAGATGCGCCACGTCGATCATCACGCCGAGCTCGTTGCAGGCGCGCACGAGCTCGCGGCCCGCTGCCGTGAGACCCGGACCCGTGTCCGGCGTCCCCGGGAATCGGAACGGGACGCCGTGGCCGAACGCGTTCGGGCGGCTCCAGACGAGCCCGAGCGAGCGCAGGCCTCGCTCGACCCACGCCTCGAGGTTGCCGAGCCCCGGCTCGACCGGCTCCGCTCCCTCGAAGTGGAGGATCGCGCCGACCTCCTCGCCGGCGACGCAGCGCTGCAGCTCGGCCGCCGTCCGCACGAGGAAGAGATCCCGCTCGGCGATCGACACCATCTCGTCGGCGACGCGCGCGGCGCGCTCGAACGGCAGCGGCAGCTCCATCGGCACCTCGTAGCCCTCGGCCGTGCGCACGACGAGCGCGCGCGGGTCGGGCGGAGCTCCGTCCTCGGCCGGGACGAAGACGGCGAAGAAGCCGGCGGCGATCCCGCCCTCGCGCATCCGCGGCAGGTCGAGGCAGCCCTCGTCGTCGCGGTCGCGCAGCGAACGGCCTGTGCGCCACACGCGCAGGAGCGCATCGTTGTGGCCGTCGATGACGGGGATCACGCGAGCTCGCCGGGAAGCACGGAGTACATGGCCCAGTCGACCCGGCGGCCGAGCCGCGGATTCCAGTACGCCGAGCGGAGCACGCCGTCGAGACGGAACCCC
The DNA here is from genome assembly GCA_963761665.1 of uncultured Actinomycetes bacterium. GTDB lineage: Bacteria > Actinomycetota > Thermoleophilia > Gaiellales > Gaiellaceae > Palsa-739. The sequence continues at coordinate 476,383 of CAVXHM010000004.1, read as the reverse complement.
GCCTTCTCCGCCACGCGACGGGACGCGTCGTTGCCGACGGCGGCGCGCAGCTGCACTCGGGCCGCACCCTCGGCGAGCGCCCATGCGACGATCAGCCGGAGCGCCGCGGTGGTCACGCCCCGTCCGCGCGCGTCCGCGCGCAGCCAGTACCCGATCTCGGCGACGTCGCGGGGCTCGTTCCACGTGGCGCCGATCGACCCGAGCACGCGACCGCCGCCGGCCTCCGTCACGGCGAAGCGCGTCTCGGCCCCGGTGCCCGTCGTCCCGCGGATGTAGGCGAGGGCCTGCTCGAGGCCGTACGGCTGCGGGATCTGGTCGAGCCAGCGCGTGATCTCCTCGTCGCCGTCGAGGCAGACGACCAGCTCCGTCGCGTCGCCTTCGCTCCACGGACGGAGGGCCAGGAAGCCGTCGGAGAGCGGCTTCGCGCGCGGGAGATCCGCCATTCGGCTTACGATAGAAGAGGCGCGTCTGGAGGGTCGCGCCGCCGAGTCTTCGATTCGACCCCGGGAGGATTGGATCCGATGACGACGATGGACGTCCGTGGCCGCGTTGATTTGACCGCGCATGGGATCCGAGCCACCGGCCGCGTGGTCCGCAACCCGACGACGTCGCTGCTGGTCGAGCACGCGGTCGCGCGCGGCGAGGCGAGGATCGCGGAGGGCGGCCCGCTGGTCGTCGACACCGGTTTGCACACCGGCCGCTCGCCGAAGGACAAGTTCGTCGTACGCGAGCCGGGCTCCGAGGACCGGATCTGGTGGGACGGCAACCAGCCGTTCTCCGAGGACGGGTTCGACCGGCTGCGCGAGAAGGTCACCTCCTTCCTCGGACGCGAGGCGACCCTCTACGTCGTGGACGCGTTCGCCGGCGCGGACCCTGCTCATCGAATTGCCGTCAGGGTCGTCACCACGCACCCGTATCACGCGCTGTTCGCGAAGACGATGTTCATCGACCCGACCGCTGCGGAGGCCGCGGAGTTCGAGCCGCAGGCGCTCGTGCTGCACGCGCCCGCGCTCGAGGCAAGCCCGGAAGAGGACGGCACGCGCACCGGCACCTTCGTCGTGCTGCATCCGTCGCGCACCGAGGTGCTGGTCGGCGGCACCTTCTACGCAGGCGAGATCAAGAAGTCGATCTTCACCGTAATGAACGACCGGCTGCCGCTCGAGGGCGTCTTCCCCATGCACTGCTCGGCCAACGTCGACGACGGCGGTCACGTCGCCGTCTTCTTCGGCCTGTCCGGCACGGGCAAGACGACGCTGTCGGCGAGTCCGGAGCGCGGGCTGATCGGCGACGACGAGCACGGCTGGGGCGATGCCGGAGTCTTCAACTTCGAGGGCGGCTGCTACGCGAAGGTGATCCGCCTGTCCGCCGCCGCCGAGCCGGAGATCTACCGCACGACGCACACCTTCGGGACGATCCTGGAGAACGTCGTGATCGACGAGTACGGCGTGCTCGACCTCGACGACGACTCGAAGACGGAGAACACGCGCGCGGCGTACAAGCTCGAGCAGATCGCCAATGCGCTTCCGGACAAGCGCGCCGGCCACCCGTCTGCGGCGATCATGCTCACGGCGGACGCGTTCGGGATCCTCCCGCCGATCGCACGGCTGAGCCGCGACCAGGCGCTGTACTACTTCCTCTCCGGCTTCACGGCGAAGCTCGCCGGCACCGAGATCGGCGTGACCGAGCCGCAGCCGACCTTCTCCACCTGCTTCGGCGCGCCGTTCCTGCCGCAGCCGCCGGCGACATACGCCGAGATGCTCGGGCGGAAGCTCGACGAGCACGGCTCCACCGTGTGGCTGGTCAACACCGGCTGGACCGGCGGCGCCTTCGGCGAAGGCCGGCGGATGCCGATCGCGGCGACGCGCGCGCTGCTGCACGCGGCGCTGTCCGGCGAGCTCGACCGCGCCGAGTACCGGACGGATCCGGTGTTCGGGTTCGCGGTGCCGGTGGCCGTGCCCGACGTGGACTCGTCGCTGCTCGATCCGCGCTCGACCTGGCGCGATCCGGAGGCGTACGACCGCAAGGCGCAGGAGCTCGCGGGCATGTTCCGGGAGAACTTCCAGAGGTTCGCCGCCGTCGCGCCGGGTCTCGCGGCCGCAGGACCCCTCGCCTGATACCGTCACGAAATGTGATCGGAAAGCACGACGTTCTCGTGGTGGGCGCCGGCTGCGCGGGCATGCGCGCCGCGATCGCCGCCCACGACGCCGGTGCGGACGTCGCGATGATCTCGAAGCTGCACCCGACGCGGTCGCACTCCGGCGCCGCCGAGGGCGGCATCAACGCGGCGCTCGGGAACGCGGCCGACGACAGCCCGGAGATCCACGCGTACGACACGGTCAAGGGCTCCGACTATCTCGGTGACCAGGACTCGATCGAGCTGTTCACGGCCGAGGCTCCCGGGGACATCATCCAGCTGGAGAACTGGGGCGCGGTCTTCTCCCGGCGCGAGGACGGCAAGCTCGCGCAGCGCCCCTTCGGCGCCGCCGGCTCCCCGCGCACCGTCTTCGCCGCCGACATCACCGGCCACGTGCTGATCCAGGTGCTGTACGAGCAGGTCTGCAAGCGCGACATCAAGGTGTACGAGGAGTTCTTCGCGTGGCAGCTCGTGGTCGATGACGGCCGCTGCACGGGCGTCGTCTGCTGGGATCTCCTGAACGGCGGCCTGAAGACGCTCGGCGGCAAGACGGTGGTGCTCGCCACCGGCGGCGCCGGCCGGCAGTACCGCGTGACCACGAACGCGTACGCGTGCACCGGCGACGGCACGGCGATGGCGCTGCACGTGGGCGTGCCGTTGAAGGACATGGAGTTCATGCAGTTCCATCCGACGACGCTGTATCCGTCCGGAATCCTGCTCACCGAGGGCTGTCGCGGCGAGGGCGCGTTCCTGATCAACAAGGACGGCGAGCGCTTCATGAAGAACTACGCGCCGAACGCGCTCGAGCTCGCGTCGCGCGACGTCGTCTCGCGCTCGGAGCAGACGGAGATCGACGCGGGCCGCGGCATCAACGGCTCCGTGATGCTGGACATGCGGCACCTCGGCGCCGAGCGCATCATCGACCGGCTGCCGGGCTCGCGCGAGCTGTCCATGACGTTCGCCGGCGTCGATCCGATCTTCGATCCCGTTCCGGTCCGGCCGGGCGCGCACTACCACATGGGCGGCATCGAGACGAACAGCGACGGCGCCACCGAGCTGACCGGCCTGTACGCGGCCGGCGAGTGCGCGTGCGTCTCCGTCCACGGCTCGAACCGCCTCGGCGGCAACTCCCTGATGGAGACGATCACCTTCGGCCGGCGCGCCGGCACCGCCGCCGCCGAATGGGCGCTCGCGAACGCGGCCGGCGACGTTCCCGAGTCGGCCGAGCGCGACGCCGAGCAGAAGCTGAAGACGCTCGTCGACCGGACCTCCGGCGAGCGGCCGTGGAAGATCCGCGAGGAGCTCGGCGCATCCATGCTGGAGAACTTCGCCGTCTTCCGCCGCGAGGAGCAGATGGTGCGCCAGGTCGAGATCCTCGAGGAGCTGCGCGAGCGCTACCGGAACGTCTACGTCGAGGACAAGGGCACGGTCTTCAACAGCGACCTGACGCAGGCGATCGAGCTGGGGAACATGCTGGACACGGCGCTGTGCATGGTCACCGCCGGGGTCGCCCGCAAGGAGAGCCGCGGCGCGCACTCGCGGCCGTACGACTATCCGAGTCGCGACGACGCGAACTTCCTCCATCACTCGATCGTCTACTGGCGCGACGGCGGCCCTGAGCTGTCGACGAAGCCGGTGCGGTTCACGAAGTGGGAGCCCGAGGAGCGCAAGTACTGATGGGAGCGCGGCGGGCCGCGGTCGTGCTGCTTCTGCTCGCGCTGCCGTTCGGCGCGGCGGCCTGCGGCGGCGGCAAGAAGTCGTCGTCGACGACGACCACCTCCGCGTCCTCGCCGCTGGACGCCGTGCGCGCCGCGGCGGAGAAGACGGCGAAGGCCGGGAGCATGCAGCTCGCGCTCACGGCGGCCGCCACGGGCAGCACCACGATCGCCGTCGCCGGCGCGGGCGGCTTCGACACGACGAACCACCAGGGCAAGCTGCACCTGCACTTCTCCACCAGCGGGATCTCCAGCACGCTCGACGTCGTGCTGAGCGGAACGGACCTCTACGTCAGCTCGCCGCTGTTCTCGCTCGCGCTCCCGGCCGGCAAATCGTGGATCAAGCTCGATCTGACCAAGAGCGCGCAGGCGGCCGGCGTCGACCTCTCGTCGCTGCTCTCGCAGGATCCGACGCAGGCGCTCGACGCGCTCGAGAGCGCGAGCACGGTGGTCGCAGGTCGGCACCGTCAAGCTCGGCGAGCATCGTCGCGACTCACTACACGGCCACGATCAAGAAGACGAACAGCTCGACGAAGGCCGGCAGCGTCTACGACGTCTGGGTCGGCCACGACGGGTACGTCCACCGCGTGCGCACGACGATCGCCGGCACCTCGAGCTCCAGCACCGGAGCCGTGACGGCCACGTCGACGCTCTCCGGTTTCGGCGCAGCCGGTGACGGTCACCGTCCCGCCGGCCGCTCAGACTGTCGACTCGAACGGATCCATCCCGGGACTCGGAGGTTAGAACGTGAAGGTCGCGCTCAAGGTCTGGCGTTTCGACTCGTCCAGCGGCGAGCGCGCGCTGCAGGAGTACGAGATCGACGCGCCGGAGGAGGCGACGCTCCTCGACTGCCTCGACATCGTCAAGGACAGACATGACGGCACGCTCGCGTATCGCAAGAGCTGCCGGATGATGATCTGCGGCTCGTGCGGCATGCGCATGGACGGCGCCGCCGTGCTCGCGTGCAAGACGCGCATGTACGAGATCGCGCAGGCGGGCGAGGTGCCGGTGATCTCGGCGATGGGCAACCTCCCGGTCTCAGCGACCTCGTCGTCGACATGGAGCCGTTCTGGGACAAGTTCAAGGCGATGAAGCCGTACCTCCAGCCCGGCTTCGACCGGCCGGAGGACGGGCGCGAGTACCGGATCACGCAGGAGCGGATGAACGTCATCCACAAGGAGGCGCTCTGCGTCAACTGCGGCTGCTGCGTCTCCGAGTGCAACGCGATGGAGTCCGACCCGGAGTTCCTCGGCCCGCAGGCGCTCGCGAAGGGCATGCGCTTCGTCGGCGACCCGCGCGACGGCGCGACGGTCGAGCGGCTCGAGCAGTACAGCGGCGAGCACGGAATCTGGGAGTGCACGCGCTGCTTCTTCTGCAACGAGCGCTGCCCGAAGGGCGTCGACCCGCGCGACGCGATCGCGAAGCTCGGCGCCGAGGCGATCAAGCACGGGATCGACCGCGACATGGGCGCGAAGCACGCGAAGTGGTTCGTCCGCTCGACCGAGACGACCGGCTGGCTGCGCGAGACGGAGCTCGTGCCGAAGACGCAGGGCGTCGTCTCGTCGATCAAGCAGATGAAGTTCGCGATGAACCTGACGAAGCACAACAAGGCCGGGCTCGCGTTCCCGCCGCACGTCGCGAAGGACGTCGGCGAGGCGCGCAACCTGCACAAGCTCGTCCGCGAGCAGGACCGCCAGGGCGCGCTCGGCCACGTGCAGGGCGAGCACGCGCTCGCGAAGCTCGACGCACGGTCACGTCGAAGAGCTCGCTCGAGGAGATCTACGCGAAGCCGGGCGCCTTCCCGCAGCCATACCTACCGGAGGATCAAGCGTGAGCACCGTCGAGACCGGCATGAAGCGCGTCGCGTACTACAAGGGCTGCCTCGCCTCGCTGTCGGCGAAGGAGCTGGACACGTCGACGCAGGCGCTCGCGCCGCGCGTCGGGCCTGGAGCTCGTCGAGCTCGAGTCCGTCACCTGCTGCGGCGCCGGCGACATCCACGAGGCGGAGCCCGACTACTACCTCCACCTGAACGCGCGCATCCTCGCGTACGCGGAGGCGACCGGCTGCGACACGCTGATGACGGTCTGCAACGTCTGCACGCTCAACCTTCGCCAGGCGAACTTCATGCTCCAGGGCGACGACACGCTGCGCGCGCGCGTGAACGAGAACCTCGAGTCCGTCGGCGTGCCGCCGTACAGCGGCGAGGTCGAGGTGCGGCACCTGCTCTGGGAGATCGCCGAGGGCGAGGGCTACGAGAAGCTGCAAGGAGGCGGCGCACAAGGGGCTGAAGGGGCTGAAGGTGGCGCCGTTCTACGGCTGCCAGATCCTGCGCCCGTCGAAGATCATGGGCTTCGAGGATCCGGACCGGCCGTGGTCGCTCGAGCGGATCATCGAGGCGTGCGGCGGCGAGGCGATCGACTATCCGGCGAAGATCAAGTGCTGCGGCTTCCCGATCATCCAGGCGCGCGAGGAGACGGCGCTGGGCGAGCTGATCCAGCCGATCGAGCAGGCGATGGAGGCCGGCGCCGACGTGATGGTGACGCCGTGCCCGCTCTGCCACCTCTCGCTCGACGCGTGGCAGCAGAAGCTCGAGGCGTCGACGGGGCGGAAGTTCGGCCTGCCGATCCTCCACCTCGCGCAGCTCGTCGGCGTCGCCGCGGGGCTCGAGGACTCGGAGCTGAAGTTCAAGCGGCACATCGTCGATCCCCGGCCGGCGCTCGAGCAGCTGAAGGTCTGAGCGCGGACTCGTGCTGCGCACGACCTCGCGCTAAGGAATGCGGCTTCGCAGCACCGTGCCTACGACGCTCGCCGCTGCGGTGGCGTGGGGCTGGTTCGAGGCCGGCTGGGTGCGGCTGCGGGAGCTGGAGGTGGAGCTGCCCGGACTGCCGGCCGAGCTGGACGGGCTGCGGATCGCGCACCTGTCGGACTTCCATCTCGGGTCCGCCGTCGCGCGGCGTGCACGCGGTCGAGCGAGGCGGTCGAGTGGGTCGGCCGAGCGCCGGCCCGACCTCGCCGCGATCACCGGCGACCTGCTGACGCAGCCGCGCGGCGAGCCGCGGCTGCGCGAGCTCGTCGGCGGCTCGGAGTGCCGACGTTCGCGGTGCTCGGCAACCACGACATGGCGATCTCCCGCGACCCGCAGGCGCGTGCGTCGAACCTGCGCGACCTCGTCGCCGGCGACGCTGCTGCGCGACGACGGCGTCATGCTCGAGCTGCGCGGCCGACAGGTGTGGATCGCCGGGACCGCACCCGCGCATGATCGTTCGCCGGCTCGCAGAAGGTCGACCCGAACTCGCTCTCCCGCGCGGCCGACCTGCGGATGCTCCTCTGCCACTTCCCGCGCGTGCTCGACCGGCTCGAGCCCGGAAGCTTCGACCTCGTGCTCGCCGGGCACATGCACGACGGCCAGATCTGCGTTCCGTACCCGGGCGGCAAGGTCCGGCTCGCCCACCCGACCGCGCGCTACGTGCGCGGCGTCTACCGCACCGACGCCGCCGTCGATGCACGTCTCGCCCGGCCTCGGGCACGACGTTCGTGCCGTTCCGCTTCGCCGCCCGCCCGGAGGCGACCGAGCTCGTGCTGCGGACAGCGCTACGCTAGCTCTCAGAGTGGAGGGCCAGGCCTCGATCTCGACGGACATCCTCGCGCGCTATGCGGCCGATGCGGCGGGCGAGGTCGTCGGTGTGCGCGGGCTGTCGGAGAGCTCGATCCCGGGACGGCGCGGCGGCGTCCGCGTCAGCGGCGAGGACGGCGGCGTCCGCGTCGAGCTGCACCTCGTCGTCGACTGGGGCGCGTCCGATCCCAGGAGTCGGACGCGAGGTGCAGGAGCGGGTGCGCGAGTACCTGCTGCGCATGGCCGACGTCGAGCCCGCGTCGGTCGACGTCGTCGTCGACGAGATCGGGCCGCGGCAGTGACCACCAGGATCGCGGGACTGACGTACGCGACCCTGCCGACGGCGCCGACCGTCTGCCACGAGTGCGTCTGGTGGCAGTCGCGCGAAGCGGCCGGAGCATCGAGAAGCGCCGCTGGATCACCGGACGCCGAGGAGGAGTGGGGCGCCTGGGGGACCGTCTACCACGACGACGACGAGCGGCTGCTCGGGTCGATGCAGTACGGGCCGGCCTCGGCTGTTTCCGCGCGCGGCCGAGCTGCCGGCGGGACCGCCGAGCGACGACGCGGTGCTCGTCACGTGCGCGTACCTCGCGGACTCCGTCGAAGCCGTGGGTGATGCAGTCGCTCTTCCTCACCGCGATCGGCGACGCGCGCGACAAGGGCGCGCGTGCGCTCGAGGCCTTCGCGTACGCGTATCCGGAGGGCGAGTCCGCGTACGAGCGGTTCCACGTGCACAAGACGATCTTCCCGCAGCGACTTCCTCGCCGATTTCGGCTTCCTGCCGGTGCGCGACGCACGGCCGCGTCGAGCTGGCCCGGCTCGAGCTGGGCGGCCTTCAGCCCGTGGCCGAGGGCGCGCGAGAGAAGGTGCTGCGCGTCGTGCGGGAGGCGTTCACGCCCGCCCCGGCGCCGCAGCGGCCGTAGCTCCGGCTACCGGTCGCGTAAGCTCCCGCGATGGCCGGCGAGAGCTCGCACATCCTGTGCCTGATGGGCACGCGCCCCGAGGCGATCAAGATGTTCCCCGTCGTCCATGCGCTCCGGGCCAGCGAGTGGTTCACGCCGGTGGTGATCACGACCGGGCAGCACCGCGACCTCGTCGAGCCGATCCTCGAGCTCGCCGGCATCGTCCCGGACCACGACCTCGAGGTCGGCCGGCCAGGGCTGACGCTCAACGACCTGGTCGGGACCGTGATCGAGAAGCTTGACACGTACTGCCGCGAGCGCTACGGCGCCACGGGAGCGGCGATCGCGACAGAGACCGACATCCGCAAGGACGGGTTCCCCGCGGCGGCGCTCGTCCACGGCGACACGTCGTCCGCGCTCGCCGCGGCGATCGCGTCGTTCCACCTCCGCATCCCGGTCGGCCATGTGGAGGCTGGCATGCGCACCGGGCTGACGCTGACGCCGTTTCCGGAGGAGCTGAACCGGCAGCTGATCGCGCGTATCGCGGCGTTCCATCTCGCGCCGACCTCGATCGCGGAGGAGAACCTCGTTCGCGAGGGGATCGAGTACCAGCAGGTCTTCGTCACCGGGAACACCGGCATCGACGCGCTGCGCTTCGCGGCGGGGCAGGAGGCCGTCTTCGACGATCCGGCCGTCGCCGGCGCGATCACGTCCGGCAGCCCGCTCGTGGTCGTGACCGCGCACCGGCGCGAGAACTGGAACGGCGGGCTCGGCCGCGTCGCCGACGCGATCGGACGGCTGGCGACCGCACATCCGGAGGTGCGCTTCGTCATTCCGCTCCATCCCAATCCGCTCGTGCGCACGCAGCTCGGCGAGCCGCTCGCCGGCCACGCCAACGTGATCCGCACCGAACCGCTCGCGTACGCGCCGTTCGCACGGCTGATGTCGAAGGCGGCGGTGATCGTCACCGATTCGGGCGGGATCCAGGAGGAGGCGCCCGCGCTCGGCGTGCCGGTGCTCGTGGCACGCGACAGCACCGAGCGCGGCGAGGGCGTCGACGCCGGGACGCTGACGCTCGTCGGCACCGATCCGGACAAGATCGTCGACGCCGCCGGCACCGTCCTCGCGGATCCGGCGGCGCATCGCGTCGACCCGGCGCGGAACCCGTACGGGGACGGGCTCGCGTCGGAACGGATCGTCATGGCGCTCGAGTACATCTCCGGCTTCCCGCGCGTGCCGGTGCGCTTCGGCCCCGGCTTCTCGCGCCGCGCCGTGCTCACCGCCGCCGGCTACCCGGCCGGATTGCTGGCGCCACCGGAGGATGCGCGCAACACGCAGCCGGACCGCACCGAGGAGCACGACCGGTGGGTGGGCCGCTGACCGCCCTGGCGCTTCCCTTCCCGGGTCTGCCGGTCTGGGCGCAGGTGCTGTTCACGATCGCGTTCCTGGAGATCGTCTTCATGCTCGCCTGGACGAGCGTGCTGTTCGTCTCGTCGCGCGAGGCGCTGCACTCGGCGCCCGACCCGGACCGCGAAGCCGCCGACGAGTTCCTCTGGGTATTCCTCGTCCCGGCGCTGAACGAGGAGGTGACGATCGCCGACAGCGTCGAAAGGCTGGTTGCGGTCGAGGCGGCGAACAAGGCGATCGTCGTGATCGACGACGGCTCCACCGACGGCACGCCGGCGGTGCTGGCCGGCCTCGACGTCCCCGACCTGCGCGTGCTCCGCCGCGATCCGCCTGAGGCGCAAAAGGGAAAGGCCGCCGCTCTGAACGACGCGTGGCGGCATCTCGAGGAGCTGCTGTCCACCGGCCGCTGGGCCGGCTGGCCGCGCGCCAAGACGGTGGTGGTCGTCGTCGACGCGGACGGACGGCTCGACCCGCACGCGCCGGAGTACGCCGTCGGGCACTTCACCGACGACCGCCTCGGCGGGCTGCAGGTGCGCGTCCGCATCTACAACCGCTCGCGTCTGCTGACGTGGTGCCAGGACGTCGAGTTCGGCATCTACGGGCTGCTGTACCAGGCGGGCCGCACGCCGTGGGGCACCGCAGGCATGGGCGGGAACGGACAGTTCAACCGGCTCGCGGCGCTCGACTCGATCGCCGACGAGGAGTCGGGCGGGCCGTGGCGCGACAAGCTGACGGAGGACCAGGATCTCGGCCTGCGTCTGATCGCCGCGGGCTGGCGCGGAGCGGCCGAGGCGCGCACGAACGTGAACCAGCAGGGGCTTCCGGGGCTCCGCCGGCTGCTCCGCCAGCGCACGCGCTGGTCGCAGGGCAACCTGCAGGCGATGAGCCAGCTCGGCCGGATGTGGAACGCGGACCTGCCGTTCCTCGTCCGGCTCGACCTCGTCGCGTATCTGCTGCAGCCGGCGCTGCAGGCGTTCGTCGGCGTCGCGTTCTTCGCGAGCATCGTGCTGGCGATCACGGGCGCGGCGAAGTTCTGGGGCGACCAGGACTGGTGGGTGCTCGTCGTCTTCTTCGTGCTCGGCTTCGGTGGCGTCTTCCTCGGCTGCATCGCCCGCGGAGCAGACCGCGGTTTCGGCGGCATCGTGCGCGGCATCCTGATCGTGCCGGTGTCAGCCGCGTACTCGTGGCTGCTGTGGCCGGTGCTCGTGCGCGCGACCGCGCGTCAGCTCACGGGGCGGGACAGCTGGGCGAAGACGGCCAGAGAGCCGATCGACCCTCTTAAGCCGCCGCACGCTCCCGCGTGAGCAGCAGCTCGGCGATCTGGATGGCGTTGAGCGCGGCACCCTTGTTCAGGTTGTCGCACGCGAGGAACAGCGCGAGACCGTTGTCGGCCGCGCGGTCGACGCGGATGCGGCCGACGAGCACGTCGTCCGTCTGAGCGGCGTCGCCCGGCGTCGGCACGTCGACGACGCGCACCGACGGCGCCGCGGCGAGCAGCTCCGTCGCCTGCTCAGGCGACAGCGGCTCCTCCAACTCGACCCAGACCGCTTCGGCGTGTCCGACGAGCACCGGCACGCGCACCGTGGTCGCGCTGATCGGCAGCTCCGGCAGCTCGAGGATCTTGCGCGTCTCGGCGCGGAGCTTCGACTCCTCGTCCGTCTCGTCGCCCTCCCACGTCCAGTCCATGGCGAGGTTGTGCTCCGCCTGCGGCTCCGCGAGCAGCACCTGCATCCGCTGCGCGCCGGCGCCGGACACGGACTGATACGTCGACACGCGGAGGCGCCGCAGACCGGCAGCATCGTGTAGAGGCTTCAGCACGCATGTCAGCGGGATCGTGCAGCAGTTCGGGTTGGCGACGATGCCGTCGTGCTCGAAGGCACGGGCGCCGTTCACCTCGGGGACGACGAGCGGGATGCCCGGCTCGAGCCGGTAGGCGGACGACTTGTCCACCGCGACCGCGCCGCCGCGCACCGCGTGCGGCACCAGCTCGCGCGACGCGGAGGTGCCGACGGAGAAGAGCGCGAGGTCGAGCTCGCCCGCGGCCAGCGCCTCCGGCGTCGCCTCCTCGATCGTCAGCTCGCGATCGCCGTACTGCACCGAGCCGCCGGCGGAGCGGGCCGACGCGAACGCGCGCACGTTGTCGTATCCGCGCGCCGCGAGCAGTCCCAGGGTGACCGTGCCGACGGCACCGGTCGCGCCGACGATGCCGATCCGCGCGTCAGTGCGCACCGGCGGTCTCCAGCTCGAACGCGTCGTGTAGCGCCTCCACCGCGCGCGGCACGTCCTCGGTGCGCACGTGGCAGGCGATCTTGATCGGCGACGTGGAGATGACCTTCGCCTCGACGCCGATGCCCTCGAGCGTGCCGAACGTCTTCGCGGCGATGCCGGGGTGGCTCTTCATCCCGGCGCCGACGAGGCTGACCTTGCCGAGGTCGTCGCGCATCGACCACTCGACCGCCAGCGAGCCGAGCACGTCCTCGCAGGCATCGCGGTCCTCGAGCGGTGCGCTGAAGACGATCTCGTCGGACGAGACCTGGAGGATCGTGTCGATGTTCACGCCGGCGTCGGCAAGGAGCGCGAACAGCTTCGCGGCGTCGATCTCGCGCACGCGGTAGAGCGGCTCGCAGTCGGTGTGGGCCACACCGGAGATGATTGCCTTCTCGAGCACCGGATCCTCCTCGTCGACGATCCACGTCCCCTCGGCGTCGGAGAACGTGGAGCGAACGTGCAGCCGCACGTCGTGGTTGCGAGCGAACTCGACCGAGCGTAGCTGGAGCACCTTCGCTCCGCTCGCGGACAGCTCCAGCATCTCCTCGTACGTCACCGCCTGGAGCTTGCGCGCGCCTGGGACGAGCCGCGGGTCGGCGGTGAAGACGCCTTCGACGTCGGTGTACATCTCGCAGGCCGTTGCGCCGAGCGCCGCCGCGAGTGCGACCGCCGTCAGGTTCGAGCCGCCGCGGCCGAGCGTCGTCACGTCGTGCGAGTCGGCGGAGACTCCCTGGAAGCCGGCGACGAGCACGATCTTCTCCTCGTCGAGTGCCTCGTTGATCCGCTGCGTCCGCACCTCCGCGATCTTCGCCTTGCCGTGCACGGCGTCGGTGACGATCCCCGCCTGCGAGCCCGTGAGCGAGATTGCCTCGTGGCCGAGGTCGTAGATCGCCATCGCGCAGAGCGCGTTGGAGATGCGCTCGCCGACGGAGATGAGCATGTCGTACTCGCGCGGCTGTGGCTTCGGCGAGATCTCGTGGGCGAGGCGGATCAGGTCGTCGGTGGTGTCGCCCATCGCAGAGAGGACGCCGACGACGCGGTAGCCGTGCTCGCGCGCCGCGACGAGCCGGCGGGCGACGCCCTTGATCCGCTCGGTGTCGCCGACGGAGGTGCCGCCGAACTTCATCACCACGAGGTCGCGCCCGCGCGGATCCGCGTCGGCTGCAATCTCCGGAACGGACTCGTAATGCGTCGTCGTCACGCAGAACAGTCTAGGCAGCCGCCTTTGGTGCCTGACACGAAGACGTGACGAAGTGCCTGGCACCAAACGGCCTCCTGGTGCCAGGCACCAAAGGGGATCCTGGTGCCAGACACGGATCGCGCTGCAGGTGTCAGACACCAGGAGTCTCCGGGATCCGTCACGGCGTCGTCACAGACGAGCCGGCTACGGCATGTCGCGGCGGCCGACGAGCGCGCGGCCGAGCGTGACCTCGTCGGCGTACTCGAGGTCGCCGCCGACGGGGAGGCCGCTCGCGAGCCGCGTCACGCGGACGCGCCCGCGCAGGCGGTCGGCGAGGTACGCCGCCGTCGCCTCACCCGTCATGTTCGGGTTCGTCGCGAGGACGATCTCCTGGACGCCGTTCTGCTCGACGCGCCCGAGCAGCTCGTCGATGGTCAGATGCTCCGGCTCGACGCCGTCCAGCGGCGACAGCGAGCCGCCGAGGACGTGGTACAGACCGCGGAACTCGCCGGTGCGCTCGAGCGAGAGCAGGTCGACCGGCTGCTCGACGACGCAGATGATCGAGCGGTCGCGGCGCGCGTCGAGGCAGATGGAGCAGACCTCCTCCTCGGTCAGGTTCCCGCACTCGCGGCAGAACCGCACGCGCTCCTTCACCTCCACGATCGCGTCCGCGAGCGCGAGCGCCTCTGCCTTCGGCACCTGGAGGAGATGGAACGCAAGCCGATGTGCCGTGCGGCTGCCGATCCCGGGCAGGCGCGTCAGCTGCGCCACGAGATTGTCGACGGCCGGACTGAGCATCGGCGGAGCGTAGCCGCCCGAATCGGACGGGCGGTATCGTGCCAAGCGTGGCTTCGCAGCCTCCCGGTCCTCAGAGTCGCAGCTCAGACCGCGGCTTTCTCGTCGTCTCGAATTGGATCTGGCTGCTGATCGTACTGGCACTGATCGGCGTGATCGTCTGGGGTTGGGTCTGGGACTTCTCCCGCTAGCCGCCCAGCCCCGGCAGGCCGAGGTCACCGAGTCCCATCTGATTGACCATCGCCTGCGCCTTCGCCTCGACCGCCGCGTGCGCGGAGCGAAGCGCCTCGTTCACGCCGGCGAGGACGAGGTCACCGAGGCCTTCCGGATCTTCCGGGTCGATCGCCTCGGGCGAGATGGTGATGGACAGCACTTCGCCGGCGCCGTTCGCGGTCACCTTGACCATGCCGCCGCCGACCGACGCCTCCGCCGTCTCGGCCGCCGCCTCCTCCTGCATCCGCGCCATCTCCGCCTGCATCTGCGCGGCCTGCTCCATCAGCTTGTTCATGTCGAAGCTCACGACTCACCACCCCGTTCCTTCGCGTCGAGCGTCTCCTTCATCAACTCCAGGATCGCGTCCTCGCCGGCCGGGCCTTCCGCCTCGGTGGCCACGGCCGAGTCCGCCTCGTCCTCGTCGCCCACCGCGAAGGCGAGCGAGAGCCGCCGGCCGGTGACGTCGTAGAGCGCGTCGGAGAGGAGCGTGACGTTTCTCGGATCCTCCGCGAGCGAGCGGTGGAACTGCGCGCTCGGCGGGAACTCGACCGTGAGCGTGTCGCCGGCGAGCACCGTCGGATGCGCCTCGCGCAGCAGCGACGCGGTCGGGATGCCGCCGCGTTCCTCGACCGCCGGGAGGATCGTGCGTGACCAGGCCTCCTGCAGCTGCTCGAGCTGCATGTCCGGAGGCGGCATCTCTCCGCCCGAGGGCGGCGGCTCCGAGGCCGCGACGTTCCGACTGCCGGCCTCCGGACTAGGGAGGTCACCCGTTACCCGTCCTGCCGACTGCTCCAGTCGCTCCAGTCGAAACGCGACCGTTTCACGAGAGAGATCGGAGGCGGGACGCGTGACCTTGACCAGCGCGAGCTCGAGCGGCAGCCGCGGGTCGCCGCCCTGGCGCATGTCGTCGACCGCGACCGCAAGCAGGTCGAGCAGCCGGATCACCGTCGGCTCGCCGAGCTGGTTCGCCTGCGCGCGCAGCCGCTCGCGCGTCTCCTCGGTCACCGGCAGCGTGTCCGGCACCTCGCGCATGTGCTGGACGAGCATCAGGTGGCGCAGGTGCTCGATCAGATCGGAGACGAGCCGCCCGAGATCGTGCCCCTGCTCCGACAGCTCCTCGACGAACGTGAGCGCGCCCGCCGTGTCGCGGTCGACCACGAGGTCGCAGAGCCGGAACAGCGCCTCCTCCTCGACCGTGCCGAGCAGCTGCAGCACCGCCTGCACCGTCACCTTCCCCTCGGTGGCAGAGGAGAGCTGGTCGAGCGTCGAGACGGCGTCGCGGTAGGCGCCGCGCGCGCCGCGCGCGATCAGCGCCAGCGCCGGGTCGGGAGCGTCGATCCCCTCGGCGTCGGCGACGTGCCGGAGCACCTTCAGAAGCTCCTGCAGCCGCGGCCGCTGGAAGACGAACGTCTGGCAGCGCGAGCGCACGGTCGGCAGCACCTTGGACAGGTCGGTGGTGCAGAAGACGAAGACGAGGTGGGGCGGAGGCTCCTCGATCAGCTTCAGCAACGCGTTCCAGGCGGCGTCGGTGAGCTGGTGCGCCTCATCGAGGATGTAGACCTTGTAGCGGCCCTCGACCGGCTGCAGGACGACGCGGTCGCGGATCTCCCGGATGTCGTCGATCCCGCGCTGCGACGCGGCGTCCATCTCGATCACGTCGAGCGAGGTGCCGGCCGCGATGGCAAGGCATGCGTGGCAGGTGCCGTCCGGCTCGGCCGTCGGGCCGTGGGCGCAGTTCAGGCCCTTGGCGAGGATGCGCGCCATCGAGGTCTTGCCGGTGCCGCGCGGGCCGGCGAAGAGATAGGCCTGGCGCACCTGTCCGGCCGTGATCGCGTTCCGCAGCGTCCGGACGACCGCCTCCTGCCCGATCACCTCGTCGAAGGTCTGCGGGCGGTACTTCCGGTACAGGGCGGTCACGGGTCGATTCAAGCAGGAATGCCCGGACGCCGCACCCGCCCCGCGAGCGGCGGCACGAGTGCGAGCGCGACGAGGACGAGCAGCGTCACCAGGAGCGCCCATTTCGTGTGCTGGTCGAAGCGCACCGTCGCGAACGCGAGCAGCGGCACCGCCGGGAGCGCGGCCCAGACGCCGCCGGTCCGGACGCGGAGGACCGTCCAGACGAGGGCTGCGACGAGGAGGATCGCAGCGGCGACGCCCCAGCCCTTGTGTACCGCACGATCGACGCGGAGGAGCTCCGGCGCCCCGTGCTCGACGAGGATCCAGGCGACGAGCGCCGCGACGGCCACGACGAGGTCGCGGCGGCCGACCGCCAGAGGCGGAGTCGCTGCGATTGCGGCCCCGGCGCCGACCAGCACGAGGCCGAAGAACGGCAGGATCGCGAGCCAGCCGTGGCCGATGCCGGCCGGGCTGAGCACCGTCGCCGTGAAGTTCCCGTGCCCGATGCGCACGAGCCAGCTGCGCGTGTCGTCGTTCGAGAGGAGCGGCCCCGCCGCCGTGGCCACCGTCATCGCGCCGATGGAGACGAGCGCCAGGACGCCGACGGTCGCCGGAGCGCGGCGCAGCGCGGGCGCAAGCGCGAAGCAGAGGAACGGCAGCAGCGGGATGAGGAACCGCGGCCCGGGAACCCAACCCCCGAGCGCGAACGCGTAATGGATCCGGCCCGCGTTCCAGGCGACCATGGCAATGCACATCGCGGCGATCAGCGCGGCCTCCGCCCGGAGTCCCCGTCGCCAGAGCAGGACGATTCCGGCGGCGCCCGCGGCGGTCACCGGGGTCAGCACGAAGAGCCCACGCTGACTCAGGAACAGCTCGACGGCCATGCGCGGGCTCGGGACCGCCTGGCCGAAGAAGCCCGCCTGGGACCACCCTCCGGCGGCGCCCTGTCCCGGTTGGCCCGAGTACGGAAGGTGAAACGGGTTGCCGAACGCCCACCAGTCGAAGAGGAGCAACGGCAGCAGGCCGAATAGCCCTCCGGCGCCGAAGGTCACGACGCGCCGCACCCGGGGAGATCGCGCCGCCGCATAGACACCGATCGCGACAGCCGGGATCGCGACCGGGATGTCCGTCGAGATCGCGAGTCCCGCGAGCAGGCCGGCCGCGCCGAGCCGCGCGAGGCCGGAGCCGCCCTCGAACAGGAGGGCGAAGGACGCGAACAGCAGCAGCGCAGCCAGGACATGCGCGAAGAGAAGCGTCGAGAAGGGCAGCAGCAACGTCCCGAGCCCGAGAATCGCGGCGCATGCCGTGCCGAGGCCCGGTTCGTAGCGCTCGACGGTGCGGCGGAGCAGGACGAGGAGCAGGATCGAGGGCAGGACGACGACCAGCAGGCCCATCTGCCAGATCGCGCGAAGCGGCACGCCGACCATCGCGGCCGGGTACGCGTCGCCCGCGTTCCTGTTCGGCGGGACCGCGCCGACGGTGCGAAGGACGATGTACCACGGCGCAGCCAGGAGGTCCATCAGCGGTCCCTTGGCGGCATAGACGTGGCCCCCGGTGCGGATGGAGTCGCACGTCTCGTTCGCCCACTTGTCTATCGTCGGGCTGCCGGACGCAAACGCGCGCTCGGCGGCATAGTGGGCGTTCTGCGCGCAGCCGACCGACTGCATCGGCAGCGAGTACGCGATCCCGATCGCGCCGATCGCGACTGCGGCCAGAACGGTCGCGCGCTTCACGGCCGGACCATATCCCGCGCGGCGGCGCCGTCTCCTCGGGCCAGGCTGACCCGCGGCACCTGGGAGGGAATGCTTAGCGCTGCTTCCTTCCGGACCTGACGCGGTTCGCAAGCTCCCACTGCGCGGAGCCTGGCCCGAGCAGACGGCGCCCGGAACCGCAGCAGTGTAGCTCTGGGAAGATGCGAGGCGATGACGGGCTTCGGCGTCTTCTCGGTCGGCGGCGGCGAGCCGCGGGTCGGATTCCGGGACGGCGACGAGATCCGCGACCTGTCCAGCCTCGGCGAGATCTTCCGGCGGCCGTCGCTGAACGGGCTGCTCGCGCAGGGTCGCGGCGCCTGGGAGGACGCGCTCGGCCGCGCGCGCGGCGGCGAGCTCCCGCGGGTTCCGCTCGCCGACGCGACGCTGCGCCTGCCGTTCGAGGTGGCCGACTACGTCGATTTCTTCTCGTCGCTCGAGCACGCGACGAACGCGGGGCGGCTGTTCCGGCCGGACACAGATCCGCTGCAGCCGAACTGGCGCTGGCTGCCCGTCGGCTACCACGGCCGCGCCGGCACCGTCGCGGTCAGCGGCGCCGACGTCGTCCGGCCGCGCGGCGAGGTCATGCCGCCGGGAGCGGACGCGCCGGTGTACGAGCCGAGCCGCCGCCTCGACATCGAGCTGGAGCTCGGCTTCGTCGTCGGCGCGCCGAGCCGACAGGGCCGTCCGGTGCCCGTCGGCGACTTCGCCGACCACGTCTTCGGCGTCGTGCTCGTCAACGACTGGAGCGCGCGTGACCTGCAGGCGTGGGAGTACCGGCCGCTCGGGCCGTTCCTCGCCAAGTCGTTCCAGACGTCGATCTCGGCGTGGGTGACGCCGCTCGCGCTGCTGGAGGAGCACCGCGTCGCGGCGCGCGCGCAGGAGCCGCCGCCGCTGCCGTACCTCGCCGGCGGCCGCGACTGGGCGCTCGACCTGGAGCTGGCCGTCGAGTTGAACGGCGTCGTCGTCTCGCGCGGGAATGCGCGGACGCTGTACTGGACGATGCCGCAGCAGCTGGCGCACCTGACGTCGAACGGCGCGTCGATCAGAACCGGCGACCTGATGGCGTCCGGAACGATCTCCGGCCCCGACCGCGGCTCCGAGGGCTCGCTGCTCGAGCTGACCCTCAACGGCGCCGAGCCGCTGCGGCTCCCGGACGGATCCGAGCGGACGTTCCTCGAGGACGGCGACGAGGTGGTGCTGCGCGCGCACGCCGGCGACGTCGAGCTGGGCGAGGTGCGCGGCCGTGTCCTCCCCGCGGAACTCTGAACCGCCGTCGCGTTAGGGTTGCGCGATGGAGCTGCTCGGATTCGGTCAGCCTCTCGGCACAGTCGCGCAGTTCGCGTACTCGGTGGAGGACATCGAGCGCGAGATGCTGCTGTACGCGGAGCGGCTGCACGTCGGTCCGTGGTTCGTCCTCGGCCCGTTCCAGCCGCCGGAGGGGCGCTACCGCGGAGAGCCGACCGCGGCCACGTTCACGCTCGCGCACGCGTTCGCGGGCCACTCGATGCTCGAGCTGATCCAGCAGCACGACGACAGCCCGTCCGTCTTCCACCAGGGCGGCGGCCCGCGCACGTACGGCTTCCACCACTGGGGGACGCTGACGAAGACGTTCGACGACGACGTCGCGCGGTACCAGGCGCTGGGCTACGAGGAGGCGTATTACGACCGCATCCCGAACAGCTCTCGCGTCATGTACCTCGATTCCCTGCGCGACCTCCCGGGGATGATCGAGCTGATCGAGCACACCGACGCGCAGGAGCGCTTCTACACCGCGATGTACGAGGCCGCGATCGACTGGGACGGGAGCGACCCGATTCGAGGTGACCCACCGGCATGAGCGCGGTCGAGACCGTGCGCGGCCCCGTCGACGTCGATCGGCTCGGCCCGACGCTGATGCACGAGCACGTCTTCGTCCTCGGTGCGGAGGCGATGCAGAACTTCGGGCACTTCTGGGGCGCGCACTACTGGGACGAGGAGGTACGCGTCGCGGACGCGATCGCGAAGCTGCAGCGGCTGCGCGACGGCGGCATCCACACGATCGTCGATCCGACCGTGGTCGGACTGGGACGGTTCGTGCCGCGCCTGCAGCGGATCAACGCCGAGGTCGACCTGAACATCGTCGTCGCCACCGGCGTCTACGCGTTCATGGAGCTGCCGATGTTTCTGTCCAACCGGAGCGACGAGTGGCTCGCCGAGCTGTTCGTCCGGGAGCTCCGCGAGGGCATCGACGACACCGGCGTGAAGGCGGCGTTCCTCAAGTGCGCCGTCGAGAAGCACGGTCTGGTCGGCGACGTTCCGCGCGTGCTTGCCGCGATCGCGGCCGCCGCCGTCGAGATGGGCGCTCCGGTAATGGTGCACACGAACGCGCCCGCGCAGACCGGGCTGATCGCGCTCGAGACGTTGACGAACGCAGGCGTCGACCCGAAGCGGATCGTGATCGCGCACGCCGGCGACAGCAACGACCTGGACTACCTGCGCGCGATCGCGGACACGGGCGCGAGCCTCGGCTGCGACCGGTTCAACATCCCGCACTTCAACCCTGACGCGAATCGCATCGAGACGCTGAACGCGCTCGTCGCCGAGGGCTACACCGGCAGCGTCCACCTCGGCCACGACGGCGCATGCTTCTACGACTTCATGGTCGGCAACCCGTGGTTCGCCGACGAGCATCCCGACTACCTGCACATCTCGAACACGATCGTGCCGCAGCTGCTCACCGCGGGTGTGACGAAGGCGCAGATCGACGAGATGTTCGTCGACAACCCGCGCCGTTTCTTCGCGCGCGACTGACTAGGCCGTGCGCGAACGCGTCAGCGCAACGACCGGAATCACGCGGTCGGTCTGCTCCTGGTACTCGGCGAACACCGGGTTTGCCTCGGCCTGCTCCTGGAACGCGCGCTCGCGCTCGTCGCCCTCGAGCGACGCCGCGACGGCGTCGTAGCGGTCGGCTCCGACCTCGACGACCACCTTCGGATCGGCGACGAGGTTGAGGTACCAGTCCGGATGCGTCGGCGCGCCGGCCTTCGACGCGTAGACGAGCAGCCTGTCGCCGTCGCGCGTATAGACCATCGGCGTCGTGTGCGCGCGGCCGCTCTTGCGTCCCGTGGTGGTGAGGAGCAGCAGGTCGCGCCCCTCCCAGCGCCCGCCGAGCCTGCCGGCGTTCGCCCGGAACTCGTCGATGATCGCCGCGTTGTAGTCGTTCACGGTTTGCGCGGCGGCGCCATCGCGCTGCAGTTCGGCAGGTGATGCTCGGCCAGGCGCAGCAGCAACGCGTGGAGCTGCTTCCGCTGCTGTTCGTCCAGTGGCTCGAAGAACTCGTCCTCGATTCGGCGCGACAGCGTGCGGAGGCGGCCGAGCGCGCGCTTGCCGTCGGGCGTGAGCTTGACGATGTGCCGGCGGCGGTCGTCCGGATCGCGGCGGCGCTCGACGAAGCCCTGCTCCTCGAGCTCGTCGAGCAGGCCGACCAGCTGGCCGCGGTCGTAGCCCAGCGTGTCCGCGATCGCGCCCTGCGTCTTGTGCGTGCTCTCGTCGAGCGCGATCAGCACCGCGTGGTGGTACGGACCGACACCCGTCTCCTCGTAGGCCGCCAGCGCCTCCTCCTTGGCCATGTGGCCGAGCTTCTTCAGCAGGAAGGAGTTCGAGGCGACCAGCTCGTCCGGAAAGCGGGGCAGCGGGCGGGAAGTTTCAGCGTTCGTGACAGTCATCGGAAATAGAGTAGCGCGCTCAAGCGTTGTCGCATGATATTGTTGTACTCGTCAACGATTTGAGGGAGCAATTAGTGGGAAAAGGCACTATCAGCAAGAGACGGTGGAGCGCACTGGCGCTCATCGTCACGGCACAGTTCATGGTCATTCTCGACGTGGCGATTGTGAACGTCGCGTTGCCGTCGATCAAGTCGGACCTCGGCTTCTCGCAGACGAGCCTGCAGTGGGTGATCTCCGCCTACGCGATCATGTTCGGCGGAGCCCTGCTCCTCGGCGGACGGCTCGCCGACCTCCTCGGGCGCAGGCGGCTGTTCGTCGCCGGCCTGGCGGTGTTCGCGATCAGCTCGCTCCTGTGCGGCCTTGCCTGGTCGGAGGGATCGCTGATCACCTTCCGCGGGCTGCAGGGCCTCGGCGGCGCACTCCTCGCTCCGGCGGCACTGTCGCTGCTGATGACGACCTTCGCCGAAGGCCGGGAGCGCAATCTCGCGCTCGGGATCTACGGCGCGGCCTCGGGGAGCGGCGCAGCCGCCGGCGTGCTGCTCGGCGGGCTGCTCACGTCGTACCTGAGCTGGTCCTGGATCTTCTTCATCAACGTCCCGGTCGGAATCGCGGCCATCGTCCTGGCGCCGATGCTGTTGAAGGAGAGCAGGGCTGACATGGCTCACCGGCATCTCGACGTCGCCGGTGCTCTGACGATCACCTCCGGGCTGATGCTGCTCGTCTACGCGATGACGCGTGCGACGACCGACGGCTGGGGCTCGAGCGCGACTCTCGGCCTGCTGGCGGCGTCCGCTGCGCTCGTGACCGCGTTCGTCCTGGTCGAGCTGCGCTCGCCGTCGCCGCTGCTGCCGATGCGGATCTTCCGCTCGCGGACGCTGTCGGCGGCGAACGGTGCGATGGCGATCATCGGTGCAGTGGCGTTCTCGGAGTTCTTCGTCCTGACGCTCTACCTGCAGGACGTCCTCCACTACTCACCGGTGCAGAGCGGCGTCGCGTTCACCGGATTCGCGCTGACTGTCGTGGTCACGTCCAACATCGCGCAGGTCGTGGTCGGGCGCGTGGGCGTGCGGCCGACGCTCGTGACCGGGCTGCTCGTCTCCGCGCTGTCGGTGGCGCTGCTGACCCGGCTGCCGGTGGGCGGCCACTACTTCTGGGATCTCTTCCCGGCGTTCGTCCTCGGCGGCGCCGGCATGGGTCTCACGTTCGTCCCGGTGACGATCGCCGGCCTGACGGGCGTCGACCGCTCCGACGCGGGAGCCGCGTCCGGGTTGATCAACACCAGCCGTCAGATCGGCGGCGCGATCGGCATCGCGGCGGTCAGCGCGATCGCTGCGGCGTCGACGACCAGCTACGTCCATGCACACGGAGGTTCCGTCACGAGCGGAGCCGCACTCGACCACGGCTTCCAGACGGCGCTCTACACGCTCACCGGGCTGCTGCTGTTCGGCGCTCTGCTCGTGGCGGCGCTCGTCCGGCCGGCCCGCGTTCCCGTCCCGGAGGCTCAGAAGTTCGACGGCGACGCGGTCGCGCTGGAGGAGGCCGCATGAGCAACACGCTTCGACACGAAGGAGGAACCATGGCGGAACAGACCAACCAGCTGGACGATCTCGTCCTGCGCCTGAAGGGACTCGCGCTGGTGCGCGCCTACCGCCAGGGCCAGGGCGCCGACCCGGGCGAGCTGGACATGTTCAGCAGCGAGATCGACCGCGTGCGCGAGCGGCTCGTCCAGGCTGCGCCGCACCCCGGCGGGGACCAGATCGCCGCCTGACGCATTCGTCACGTCTCGAGGTCGAGGGCCGGCGCGAGCCGGCCCTCTTCCGTGAGGCGCCGGTACATGCCCTCCAGCTCGCGCGCGAACGCCGAGGTGTCCATCAGGCTCGAGGCGGCCAGCCGGTCGCGCATCGTCATCCGCTCGTCGGCGAATCCCCGGCCGAGCTCGATGCCGCGGGCGACGTAGTCCGCTTCGTCGCGCGCGACGAACTCGTCGAGCCCGGCCGCGCGCAGCAGCGACGCGCCCTGGCGCGCCGCCCAGCGGTCGCCGTCGAAGCAGAGCACGGGAACGCCTTGCCAGAGCGCTTCCGAGGTGGTGGTGCCGCCGTTGTACGGAAACGGATCGAGGGCGACGTCGACCCTCGAGTAGGCAGCGAGGTAGTCGTAGTGCGGCGCGCCGGGCTCGAGCGAGATGCGGGCGGGGTCGACGCCGTGCTCGGCGAACCGTTGCAGCAGCGCCACGCGGTTGCACTCCGCCTGCATGGTTCGGTTCTTGACGAGGAGCTTCGCTCGCGGAGCGCCGTCGAGGATCGCGGCCCAGGCGCTCACCACCTGTGGCGTGAGCTTGTACTGCGACGCGAAGCAGCCGAACGTGACGTGGCCGTTGCGTCGCGCGGGCGCCGGCTCGACCGGCGGCACGGCGTAGGCGACGTCGAAGGTCAGGTACGTGCCGGAAACGCGCTCGATCCGCTCGCTGTACTGGGCCTCCTCGTCCGGGTGCACGACGACCGCGTCCCCGATGAGGCAGTCGTAGGCGGTCATCCCCGACGTGGCGTAGTGGTTGAACCACCCCGCGACCGCGCGCGCCGGGCGGTAGGCGACGACGGGTAAGCGGCCGAGCGCGCTGTAGCCGTTCAGGTCGACGAGGAGATCGAGCTCCGCGGCGGCGATGCGCTCGGCAGCGTGTTCGTCGTCGAGCCCCCGGGTGGGTACGAACGTGTCGCGAGGATCCGGCCGGTAGCCGGCGGCCGCGCACTCCGCCTCCGTCGCGTCAGAGAGGAGGTGGACTGCGACGACGGTAAGGTCGTGCGCGTTGACGAGGCCCCAGCCCCTGCACGCGAGCCGGCGAAGCCCGCTCGCGCCCGAGCGAGCAGAAAGCGAAGTGCGTAGCACGCGTGCGGAGCGCGCCTGCTAGCGCGAAGCGGGCGAAGCGGGGCGATGCCGAACGAAGAACGAGCCGACTGCGCCGGCTCGTTGGAGTGGACGGAACTTGGCGTTGCACAAACCAGTCGCTGCTTCGAGGAGACGCGCTGAGGCTCGTTTGAACTGTCCGGCGCCGCGCCCGACATGCGCGGGCGCGGCTCGCACCGTCAACTCTCCTGAACGCGAGTCGGCAAAGCCGGCTCGCCCACGAGCGAGCGGAAAGCGAATCGCGTAGCGCGCGCGCGCAGCGCGCCTGCTAGCGCGAAGCGGGCGAAGCGGGATGATGGAGGGAACTTGGCGTTGCGCAAACCAGGTCGTAACCGGCGAGCCGCTGAGTCTCGAGGAGAGCACCGACGCCGGATGACCCGGCAACTCGGCGCGGTGGAGGGGGCGAGTGTGCTCAGTGTCGCGGGCGGTCTGGAAGTAGAGTTCCGACGGTGCCACGGCTGGCCTTTGGTGTTGTCGTTTTGGGTATGGCGGCTGCGCTCTCTGGTTGCGGCGGCGGCTCCCACAGTGGAACGACCACTGCCGCCTGCAAGAAGCGCGCGATCCGGGAGTTGGTCTTGATCTCGGCGAAGACCGGTGCCGTCGATCGCAGCTTCCCGGACGTCGCGGGCGGCGGCACGACTCCCGACGTGAACGTCGTCCTGGCAGACGGGCACGGCGGCTGGTTCGTCAGCGGCGGCTTTAGCTGCGTCGGGACCGTCTCCGTCCCGGGGCTCGTGCACCTGCACGCCGACGGGACGCTCGACACCGGCTGGCAAGCAACGTTGCCCGTGTCGAAGCAGAACGCCAATGGACATGTGTTCGCGGTGGCGCTCGCTCTCGAAGGAAACACCCTCTATGCGGCGGGCAGCTCCTTCGTGGAAGCGCTCGACGCCTCGACCGGAGCGAGCCGATGGCAGACGGCGGTGGACGGATACGTGTCGGCACTCGCGGCGAACGGGCATGCGCTGTACGTGGGCGGCGACTTCAAGAAGATCGCGGACACCACGCACCCGACGCTGGCAGCCCTCGACTTGGCGAGCGGCCACCTCCTCGCCTGGCAGGCGCCGCCGATCGACAACGACGGGCACACCGGCAGCGTCGCCGGCCTCGGCCTGACGGACTCGCGCCTCTTCATCGGCGGCGTCTTCACCTCAGTCGACGGCCAGCCGCGACCCAACGCAGTCGCGGCACTCGATGCCAAGACCGGCGACGTCACTCCGTGGAGATCAGGGAGCGTCGGCGATGTGGAAACGATGCTGGTCGCCCACGGCCAGGTGCTCACCTCCGGGTATGACGGGTGGGGTGTCACCAACGCGCGCACGGGCAAGATGGAACCGTGGATGAACCAGGTTGGTGCCCAGCGATTCGCGGCCTTCGGCACCATCGCGTATCTCGGCGGGGATGTCCGCAACAGCATCGGCGCGGTGGCCGGGATGCCGCGGAACAACCTGGCTGCGATCGACCTCGCCACCAACACATTCACGAGCTGGGGGCCAAACCTCGCCCGCTACGTCGCGGTCGACTCGATCGCCGCCACCCAAGAGGAAGTGCTCGTCGCCGGTAACTTCTCCAAGTCGATCGGCTAATCACATTCAAACCGGCTCCTCGGCGGGGTAACCCTCTCTCCGCGCATCTTCGTCGTGCTCGGTTGTCTCTAGTTCGTTCCCGTCCAGTGAACCAGTGCCCACGAACACCGTCTCTCTCTCTCTCTCTCTCTCTCTCTCTCTCTCTCTTTCTGTTTGTTCCCTCGCTCCTTTGTCTTCGCGTTGGTATTGGCGCTTGCCCGTCCCTATCTCCGCTTTGCTTGCTCTGCCCTCAGTTCCCTGACCACCCCCGGTCAAGGTCGATGCCGTCGGTGCTCGGGCGGGCGGACCGCTAATAGTCCGCTAACCGGTCCCGCACACCTTCGTCGTAGCCTGGTGTGACGAAACGGTGGGTCGGCGACGTATGTCGGATGTGGGAAGGGCGATGAGACGGACACTGCGAGCGCTGCCCCTGCTGTTGGCCCTTGCGGGAGGATCGCTTGTCGGCGTCTCGGCCGCGACGGCCTCGAACGCCGCCGCGCGTAGTGTGAGCTTCCCGCCGCAGACGCCCCACTGGATCGCGAAGGCCGCGACCCAAACCGTGCGGTCGCTCGGCGATCCCGACGCGACCGTCGTCTCGTTGCAGCTCGGGCGGTTCCCGATCATCGTGCTGCACGGCACCTTCCGCTGCACCCTTTGCTCGCGCCCGTCGCCCGCGACGCCGGTGCCGACGGGGCACTACGCGGCGCTGCGGTTCGACGCCGTCAGCCATCAAGCGACCGACTTCGGCCTGTCAGCCTCCCGGCAGAGCCTTGAGAGCGATGACCTCTGTGGCGGTACCGCCTGCACCAGCCGCAGAACGATCGCGCTCGACTCGGCGCTGCGGGCGATGGACGCGCTGCGCCCCAGCATCGAGGAGCCGTTCGGGATCCGCCTCGGACGCTCGCGCTGCCAGATCCGGCTTCCCGACAACGGGAAGCTGATCAGGGGCAGCTGCAGCGAGAACGTGACGCTCGAGAGGACGCGGACGGTCGTGACCTTCGCGGAAACCTGGACTGGCCTCGATCGCTCTGGCAGACGCTACTCACCGCTCTCGCCCGTCCGCCACCACCGCTGGCAGCTGATCGAGTCACCGGCCGGATGGGTGACCAAGATCCTCTCCAGCGGCGATGTCCCGCCCCAATGGAAGCGCTAGCCGCGCCCCGATGAGGCACAGGTTCGATCCGATCCGCTGGAACCGTCTGCTCCTCGTTGCCGCGTGCGCGATGTCGTGTGCAGGTGTCGTAGTTCCGATCGGTGTGGCAGCAGGATCGCCGCGCGGGTCTTCGGTCGCGATTGTCGGTGGGACGGCAGCGCAACGGCGGCTTGCGCGGCTGGTGGCTTTGCGGGTGGGTGGGGTCACGCTTCGGCGGGTGGTGTTCTTCCGGTCACCGAGTCGTGTCTTTCAACCCTGGCACGTGCACGGCAGCGAGCTCGAGGTGCTGTCCTCGCCGGGGCTCGGGAATGGGCTGCTGTTGCGCTCCGAGTGGGAACAAGAGCTCTACCTCGGTACCTATCTCGCGCTCGCCGAACGCGATCCGAAGGCGGCTGTCGCCGCGGTGGCGACGGCAGAGTCTGCGGCGCCTGCCGATCGCGCCGCCGTCTACGACGGCTCGGACAAGCCGCCGACAGCGGCCGCAGTTGCACGCCAGATCGGGCTACTGCTGAACGCCGCCGAGAAACGGGGCGCGCAGGTGGTCGAGGCGCGGACGATCTCGCTGCCGGCGCGAGCAATCGCGATCACGCTCAAGGTTTCCGATCCGGCCGCCTTCCTGAAACACCGTGCCGCTTCCTTCCTGGCGCTGCTCTTCCGGCCGCGGATACCGCTGCTCGGCTTCTATGTCGGCGTCGAGGACGCAAGCGGCCGAGTCGTTTGGGCGACGTCGAGGCTGCCGAACGAGGGCAGCGTCTATGCGATCCCGAGCCTTGACGCGTGTAGTCCGGTCAGCCACAGCGAGCCCGTCGGAGCACCGCAACAGCCGTGCCCGGCCCCCTGACCTGCAGGCACCGGTCGTCGCGACGGTAGCGACCGGCCTGCGGGGATCCGGCAGTGGATCGCGCCGATATCTGTAGCGTCCTCGTACGGTTTCCGAACTCCGTCTTGACAGGTTGCGGCGTATCGTGAGCCGTATCCGCCGCTTAGCCTCCGTGATCCTGCTCGTCGGTTCCTGCTCGGTCGTGGCTGGGTTACAGCGGCAGGCTCACGCGGCAACGCTCCGGCCTACCCGGGTCGTGATCCACTGCACGATCGGATCGTACGCAACAGCTGCTCCGGGAAGCTTGGCGATGTCCCCGTCTAGCGCCAGTCTCGCCGGCCTGCGTGCGGCTGGTCCCAACCGATGGCGCGTCTCGATCATCTCGGTACGAACTGGCAAGGAGCGCCAGTTCGGTGGGACGTTCGTCTCCGGCCACTGTGGGCGCCAAACAGCTAAGAGTTCGCGCTGCGTGGTCTCGACGGGTCGTTGGCGGTCGTGAACGCAAGCACCGGCGTCGTACGCACACTGATGATACCGGCGCCTGGAGCCTCAATCTTCGCGAGCGGCTGGTCGCCTCGCAGCGACCACCTGCTTGTCACCGAAAACACTTCGCAGGTGCCGACTGTGCCCCAGTTCGAACTGTTGGCCGTTGGTGTGCCAGACGGGCATATCCACGACCTCGGTCCGGCGCGGGTGGCGCGTACTCACCTGACGGCTCGACGATCGCCTACTTCGACAGCGGCAACCTCAAGCTGCTCAACCTCACCACCGGCACACGAAAGACGCTCGCTCCTCCCTACTACCCTCTACAAGGGGCGCTCGCCTGGGCACCGAACGGCCGCACAATCGCCTACAGCGAAGGCGACACAGGATTCATCCCCATCGTCTTACACGCCACCCCTGTCAATGGGTCGCCCGGACGGGTCATGGGTCTTCTACCGGGAGGCTTCGAGACACCCCTGTGGGCTCGCAGCCTGCTCGTCTGGCTACCCCACGGAGGCGGCAAGCCCGCAAGCGGCATCGCCGTCGGAAACCCAACGACCGGCCGCACCCGCGTCCTCCAACCACTTCGGGCCCTGAGCGCCTCTCAGATCTTCGTCGCAGGCCCGGTCAGCGTCCTCCCCGGAGGAACACGCATCGTCTACGACGTCATCTCCCCGTTTCCCCACCCGAATAACGACCTTGGCTTACGGACTGTAAGCGTCAATGGTCGCGGTGACGCACCGCTGGTCGCCTGCCGCGGCCGCGGCCACGGGGATCTCGTCATCGGAACACCAGCAAACGACGTGATCAACGTCCGCAACGGAAGCATCGACACCGTTACCTGCCTCGGCGGTGTCGACACGGTAATCGCAGACCGTCAGGACAAGATCGGACGAAGCTGCGAGATCGTCCATCGATCTTGATCTGAGACGAGGTCGACAAGACGTCCTGCACAGGCAGCGGCAGGCTCGCGGTGACCACCGGGTGACCACGGCGGCTCCTGCGTTGTCTCGGCTGCGAACGCGGCGTGGCGGGAGCCCGTCTCCCGCACCGGCTTGTTCGAGTGGGCGCGGCTGGGATCGAACCAGCGACCCCTCGCGTGTGAAGCGAGTGCTCTCCCGCTGAGCTACGCGCCCGGAACGGTCACAGCTTACCGGGCCGGAACGGCGCTCTCCCGGCGCGTGCGCGGACGCACGGCAACCAGTGTGGCGGCGCACAGCACCGCCGCCAGCAGGAAGGGGACGACGTCTCCCGTAGCGCCTGCGATCGCGCCGGCTGCGGCCGGGCCCGCCACCGCGCCGGTCGCCCACGCCGCGTTCATCAGGCCGAAGGCCATGCCCTGCGCGAGGCCGACGGCGTCCGCGCCGTCCGCCAGCAGCGCGAACGCCGGCGTGAACAGCATCCCGTACGCGAGACTCGCCAGCACGAGCAGTAGGACGTAGACGAATGGGCGCCCGCCGAACGCGAGTGCGACCGACAGCACCGTCCCCGCAACGAGCGAGATCCGCACCGGGAACAGGCTGCCGCGGCGGTCGACGATCCGTCCCACGATCGGCCCCTGGATCGACTCCAGCAGAGCGGCGAAGAGCCAGACGCCGCCGATCGCGGCCGCTCCCCAGCCTGCGTCGGAGAGGTGGAGCGGCCCGAGCACGGACATGATCCCGAACAGCAGCGCCGGCAGCGTCATCAGCACGAGACCGGCGAGGAAGCGCCGGTTGCGCAGCGCCGCGGCAAGCGCTTCCCGCGACGGCTCCTCGGCGCGCGCGTCCTCGAGCCGCAGCGCCCACGCGCCGAGCACGACGGCCAGTCCGGCCAGGGCCGTGAAGACGACGCTTCGGCCCAGCAGCGCGGCGGCCGCGCCGATCACCGGTCCGAACAGCGCGCCGAACACCGCCGCTCCGAGCGCGGTGCCGAGCAGCGCTCCGCGCTTCTCCTTCGGTGACACGGCGAGCAGCCAGGCGAGCGCTCCCGCCCACGTGAACGAGCTGCCGCCGCCCTGCACGAACCGCGCGGCGAACAGTCCCCAGTAGCTGCCGACGAACGCGAACCCGAGGCTCGCCAGGCCCATCAGCACCAGCCCGATCAGCACCGCGCGTCGCGGGCCGAGGCGGACGGCGGCGATCCCGCCGGGCAGCGCGAAGACGAGCGCGCCGGCGGCGTAGGCGGCGACGAGCACGCCCGCCTTTCCCTTGGACATGGAGAACTCGTGCGCGAAGTGGGGCAGGAGCGGCGTCAGCGCCGCGTACAGCATTGTGTCCACGGCCACGAGCACGGCCACGAGAAGGAGCAGGCGGCGCACGGCGGCCACGCTACCAGGGCTCATCGATTGCGCTTCCCGTGCCGATATACGGGGCCATGACGCGCACTGTCGGCCTCCCGCTGCTGCTGATCTCGCTCGTGATCGGCGCCTATCTCTTCGCGCAGCAGTCGAAGACGGAAGGCCCGACCTCGCCGGCGATCACCCAGGACGAGGCGGCGGCGAACGCGGCCGTGGCCGGTACGAACTTCCAGGCCGCGACTGCGTCTCTGCAGGCATGGCTCGCAGAGCACGGCACCTACGCCGGCGCGACCCTGGATCCGTCGCTGACCGTCCAGCTCGTCCGGGCCGACGCGACCTCGTTCTGCCTCCAGTCCAATGTGGGTACGGCGGTCGAGCACGAGATCGGGCCGGGCGGGCAGCCGCAGCCCGGATCCTGCTGACGAGGGATGCGCCCGTGCGGGCCCGGCGGTCGATGACCCTCAGCGTGACTGCGACGCTCCGGTTCGTGCTCCTGATCGTGCTGATCGCGCTCGCGTCGGCCGTGATCGCGCTGCACGAGCGGCCCCTGAAGACGGGCGCCGCACACCAGGCGCCGGCAGCGGCCGTACGCTGACCGTGTGACGATCGGGAGGGTCGGCGCCGTATGAAGGGCGTGAACGCGGTCTCGACCTCGCTCGACCCGCGCGCGCTTGCCGCGCCGCCCGCCTTCGCCGACGTGGCCGCCGAGCAGCTCGACGCGGTCTACCGCTATCTCGTCTATCTCACCGGCGACCGCGCCGCCGCGGAGGACCTCGCGGCGGAGACGTTCGAGAAGGCGTTCAAGATGTGGCGGCGCTTCGATCCACGCCGCGGCTCGCCGCGGACGTGGCTCTGCCGGATCGCCCGCTCGGTGGCGATCGACTGGTTCCGCGCCGAGTCGCGGCGGAAGAAGCGGGAGGAGACGTATGCGCGCGACCTCGGCGAGTCGGCCGAGGACGCCTTCGGGGACGGGATGTCGGCGCCGATCGAGCAGGCGCTGCGTGAGCTGTCCCCGGCGGAGCGCGAGGTGGTCGCGCTGCGGGTCGTGCTCGAGCTCGACGGGCCGAGCGCCGCGCGCGTGCTCGGGATCAGCCAGACGGCGTGCTCGACGCGCCTGAGCCGTGCTTTGCAAAAACTGGAGGAGAGGGTCGGCGATGTCCGCGAGTGACGTGATCGGGAGCGAGCGCATGGAAGCCCTGCTGCGCGGCGACGCGCCGCGGACGACGGGGGAGGAGCGGCGCGCCGCGCTGCTCGGCGGCCTCCGTGCGGCGCAGCTGCGCGCGCCCGAGGCGCTGCAGGCGCGCGTGCTCGCGCGGGCGTCCGAACCGCGGCCGGCGCGGTTCCGGCTGCCGTCGCGCCGGCTCGTGTTCGTCGTCGTTCCCGCCGCGGCTGCAATCGCGGTCGGCGCGGCGCTCGTGCACGGGCTCGTCGGCTCCGGGAACCACCCGTCGGCGCTTCGCTCATACGTCGCGCACGGGTCGCCCGCGTCGACGCCGGCCTGGACGGGGGCCACGACCAACTCCGGCAGCGGCGGCGCGGCAACCGGCCCCGGCGCCTTCAAGGCCCTCACGCTTCCGACCGGCAGCGCAACCCGTCTCCAGCACACCGCCGCCTCGCTGCAGGTGACCGTGGCCGACACGGACAAGCTCTCGCAGGCGACGGCCGCGGCCACGCGCATCGCCACGTCGCTCGGCGGCTACGCCCAGTCGGTCGTCTATCGCACCCCACAGGGCGGCGGCGGCACGGCGCTGCTCGAGCTGCGGATCCCGGCCGGGAACGTCAAGCAGGCGCTGACCCGGCTCGCCGCGCTCGGCACGCTCGTCTCGCAGCAGGTCTCGGTGCAGGACCTCCAGCACGCCTTCGCGGTGCAGTCGGCGCAGATCGCGCAGCTGCGTCGGTCGATCGCGGCGCTCGAGCAGGCGCTGCAGAGCCCGTCGCTTCCGGACGCGCAGAAGGTGCTGCTGCAGATCCGGCTCGCCGAGCAGAAGCGCGCGCTCGCGCAGCGGCTGCACGCGCGCGCGGGCACGGTCGCCTCGGGCACGACCGCACGCGTCTCGCTCGTGCTGAGCACGAAGCAGAGCATCGTCCCGGTGCCCACGCATCGCGGCCGGATCGGCCGGATGGTGCACTCGGCCGTGGGCTTCCTCGCCCTCGAGGCGACCGTTGCGCTCTACGCGCTGATCGTGATCAGCCCGTTCGTGCTCCTCGCCGGTCTGGCGTGGGCGCTGAACCGGGCGCGGCGGCGGCGCGACGAGCGACGTCTCCTGGCTGCCTGACCCGCTCCGACGGCTGGTCGATCTGATGGAATACCCCCGTGCTGCTCGCGGGGCTGACCACGGGACATGCGATCGGGCTCGGCGTCGTCGCCGCGATCTTCGTCACCTTCGCGCTCCTGTCGTCGTTCGTCGGCCCGCGCTGGAAGCCCGACTTCCCCGGCAAGGGCGGGCTGAAGATCTTCATGGCGATCAGCTTCCTGCTCTTCATCGCCATGCTCGGCGCCGTCGCGGTCTTCGGCGCGGAGAAGACGGAGAAGGTCAGCGAGGCACAGGCCGTGGTGGCGGCGGGCAAGCCGGTCCCGGTGACGGAGAACGAGTTCCACATCATCCTCGCCCCGAAGACGCTGCCGGCCGGCACGTACACGTTCGTGGTCAAGAACGCCGGCAAGATCCAGCATGACCTGGCCGTCCAGGGCGGCGCGGTCAACGCCAAGACGCCGCTGCTGAACCCGGGCCAGACCGCGAAGCTGACGGTGAAGCTGCCCGCCGGCACGTACACGCTCTTCTGCACCGTGCCGGGCCACCGGGCCGCCGGCATGGTCGCGAAGCTGACCGTTCACTAGCCGCGGCCGCGCGAGCGGGTATCGTTTTCCCCTCCGGAGAAGTGGCCGAGTGGCTGAAGGCGGCGCCCTGCTAAGGCGTTATGGGGATGAATGTCTCCATCGAGGGTTCGAATCCCTCCTTCTCCGTTTCCCGCAGCGCGGCTCGGTACCATGCACCGGCCGCGGAGGGGTGGCAGAGCGGTCGAATGCGGCGGTCTCGAAAACCGTTATCCGTCGTTAGGCGGATCGAGAGTTCGAATCTCTCCCCCTCCGCTTCTATTTCTTCGCGCAGGGCACGATCGTCAGTGGGCACGTTGCGTGTTGCGCGAGCTTCTGGCTGACGGAGCCGAGGAGCAGGCCGGCTGCGGCGCCGCGGCCGCGGGAGCCGACGACGAGCAGCGCGGCGTCCTGTGACTGCTCGATCAGCACCGTGGCGGGATGGCCTTCGATCGCGAGCGCCTCGGTCTCGAGTGCGGCGCCGACGGCGAGTCGCTCGAGCGCGGCGCGCAGCACGTCGTCCGCGTGGTGCTCGGCCTCGACGATGCCGTCCGCCGTCGGCGCGAACGCCTCACCGACGTAGGTTCCGGCCGGAGCCTCCCAGGCGCAGACGATGCGCAGCGGCAGCGCGCGCTGCACCGCTTCGCCGGCGGCGAAGCGCAACGCCGTGTCGGCCTCGGGCGAGCCGTCGATCCCGACGACGACGCGCGCGCTCACGCGCCCGCCTGTTCCGTGGAGGGATGCGCATCGCCGATCGTGACCGTGTGAACGCGGTGCGGCTTCCGTCCCGGAACCGCAAGCGACGCCACGATCCCCGCCGCCAGCGCGACGGCCATGAGCACGAACGACAGCGTGTATCCCTCTTCCTTCGGGAGCCCGTCCGCGAGCACGTTCGCCGCGAGGATGCTCGCCGCGATCTGTGCGCCGATCGCGCCGCCGATGGTGCGCATGACGGTGTTCATGCCGGTGGCGACGCCCGTCTGGTCGGGGCGGACCGCCTCGACGATGAGATTCGCCATCGACGCGAACGCGAACCCGATGCCGGTGCCGAGCAGCAGCGACGCGAGATAGATCTGCCAGTGCTCCGTGTGCGCGACGGCGAGCAGGATGAACGCGAGCATGGTGATGGTCGAGCCGAGCACCAGCGGCACCTTCGAGCCGAAGCGGCCCGACAGCCGTCCGCCGAGCGGGCTCGCGATCATCATCGCCATCGTGCTCGGGATCAGGAACAGCCCCGCCTGCGTCACCGACGAGCCGAAGCCGTATCCGTTCGAGACCGGGGTCTGCACGAACTGCGGGATGAGCACGAACGAGCTGTACATCCCGATCCCCAGCAGGAACCCGGCGAGGTTCGTCGTCCACACGCCGCGGATGCGCATCATCCCCATGTCGACGAGCGGGCTCGGCGATCGCGTCTCGGCCCAGATCCACACGACTGCGACGACGGCGCCGACGGCGATGAGCCCGAGCGTGCGCGCGGACAGCCAGCCCCAGCTCGGCGCCTCGCTGATCGCGACGAGCAGGCACACGAGCCAGAGAGAGAGGAGCGCTGCGCCCGTCCAGTCGACCGTTCCGGGCGCGCGCACGGGCGACTCGGGAATGATCAGCATCGTCGCCACCACGGTCACCACGATCACGATGAGCGGGATCCAGAACAGCCAGTGGTAGTCGAGGTGCGCGAGGATCGGTCCGGCGAGCACGATCCCGAGTCCGCCGCCGACGCCGAGGAGCCCCGAGATGAGCGCGATCCCGCCGGCGACGCGCTCGCGCGGGAACTCGTCGCGGACGATGCCGAACGCGAGCGGGAAGATGGCGCCGCCGAGCCCCTGGATCGTTCGTGCGGCGATCATCACCGGCAGCGTCGTCGCGAGCGCGGCGAGCAGCGTTCCGGCGGCGAGCCCGGCGAGCACCACGACGAGCGTGCGCTTCTTGCCGAACATGTCGCCGATCCGCCCGGCGATCGGCGTCGCCACCGACGCGGCGAGGAGATACGCGGTGAAGACCCAGGCGACTCCCGACGGAGTGGTGTGGAGATCGCGCTGCAGGATGGGCAGCGCCGGTACGACCAGCGACTGGAGCATCGCGTACGCGCCGCCGCCGAAGGCGAGAACGGCCAGGATCCGGCCCGAGTGCTTCACGGGTGTGGCGGCGTTTTCCATCGGATCATGGACGGTATCGGCTGCGTCACTCGTCAGGGGGTTGGGCCTCTCGCGAGCGCGGCCGATCCTCGCTAGGATCGATTCGTCCTCCAGCGACAAGGCGGTGTCGTGCAGGTTCTCCCGTCCGTTGCTGCGGCAGCAGTTCTTTCCGACCCTCCGCCGAACGGTGGACCCACTCTCAGATTTCGTGACTTGACGCTCGATCCGCGCACGCGCGAAGTGTGTCGCGGCGGTCGCCGGATCGACCTGACGCCGATCGAGTTCGCGCTGTTGCAGCTCTTCCTCTCGTACCCGCGCCACGTGTTGACGCGCTCGTTCATCTTCACGCGCGTGTGGGGATTCGACTTCGGCGCGATGTCGAACTCGCTGAACGTCTACGTCGGCTATCTGCGGCGCAAGACGGAGACGGAAGGAGAGCCGCGGCTGATCCACACGGTGCGCGGCGTCGGCTACGTGCTGCGCGCGTCGTAGCGGCGGAATTCTTACGGAACTCTTCTCACGCTCTTAGCTCATTCGCTTGAGCGATCGCGGGCGAGCGCCGAAGGTTCATCACTTACCGAAACGGCGAGCAACGACGCGCGGCCACGTCCGTCCTCGCACGAGGAAGGAGCAGGCAATGCGCAGCATCGTGGGTCTTGCGGCCGCCAAGAACACGTCCATCACGAAGATGGTGCTCGCAGCGACATGTGTCGCGGCGACGGTCTTCTTGTTGACCGCCAGCCAGGCGTTCCCAAGTTCCCAGTCATGCCCCCGCGGAAGTGTGGACGGTCCCGCTTCCCAGACCACGACGTGCTTCGGAACGATGTTCCCGAGCCTGTCTGCGTTCCACTACTCCGACCGGGCCGCAGCCGATCTCGCTGCGACGATGGAGAATCGTGCCCCCGACCCGGCGGGGACCGACCGCGGGACCTCGGACGACAGCGCCACGCTGCCCGCCGAGTACACGTATCTCGGCCAGTTCATCGACCACAACCTCGATTTCGACGAGACCGCACAGCCGACGGCAAACGTGAACCCGGGCTCGCTGACCAACTTCGAGAGCTTCCGGTTCGATCTCAACAACGTGTTCGGCGCCGGGCCTTCGGCCGACCCGCAGTTGTATGCCTCCGATCACCGGCATCTCCTCGTGGCGGGGACGTTGGGCACGCCCCAGTCGGACGGCTTCCCGACGGTGACCGGCAACGGTGGCGTGTTCGACCTCGGCCGCGATCCCAAGACCGGCCAGGCGTTCTTGGTCGAGCCACGCGATGACGAGAACCAGATCCTCTCCCAGATCACCGCTGCGTTCGGCGCCTTCTACAACAACTTCGTCAACCGCGGCGCGAGTTACGCCCAGGCTCGCCAGTTGACCGAGAACTACTACCAGGAGATCGTGCTCACCGATGTGCTGCCGGCGTACGTGGGGCAGAGCACGATCAATCAATACCTCCGCTTCGGTCATCACGGCCAGGCGAGTGTGCAGACGCCGAACTTCCCGACGGCCAACTTCACCCCGATCGAGTTCTCGGTCGGCGCCTACCGGTTTGGGCACGCGTTGGTACGCGAGAACTACCACATCAACGACATCGCCCCGCTGACCACGGACATCGACGACAACGTCTCGATCTTCGACGTGAACAACTTCCAGGCCGGCGACCTGTCCGGCGGTGGACCTCTGCCGCGCCCAACTCTGTCCGGTGTGTCGACGTGTACGTCGACGTCGCTCTGCACGCAGCCCGATCCGGCCGGCCATCAGATCCAGTGGAAGTACTTCGTGCCGAGCCTCGACGCCGACCCGAACGACGCCGGGATCAATTTCGCCCGCCAGACGCAGCCGACGATCAGTCCCGCACTCTTCAACCTCCCTGCAGAGACGATTCCGGGTTGTACCGACGCGGCCTCACCGGTCTGCAACGGCACCGGCGACCTGATCTCACGGGACTTCGCGCGCGGCAACTACGACGGCTTGGCATCCGGTCAGGCGATCGCGCAAGCACTCGGTTGCCGCGTGATCCCCGCAGCTCGGATCAACCCGACTCACGATGCCGTGTTCAACACCGGGACACCGCTGCTCTACTACGTGCTGGCCGAGGCCAAACAGGCCGGCCAGGTCCTCGGGTGCGTCGGCAAGAGCATCGTCGCGCAGACGTTCTTGCAAGTGCTGTGGAACACGCCGAACTCGATCCTGCACACGAGCTTCCAGCCGGACCCGAGGCTCGTCAAGCTCGCTCCCGAGACGTCGACGTTCAGCTTCGGCGATCTGCTCGTCGACACCGGACTGGCGCCGCGAAGCAGCTAGCTGTGGCGGACCGAGGCTACGATCCAGCGGCGCGGAGAGGTGTCCGAGTGGTCTAAGGAGCGCGACTGGAAATCGCGTAGGTGCTGAAAGGTGCCTCGCGGGTTCAAATCCCGCCCTCTCCGCTTCGCAGTGCGAGCCGCCTTCGGGCGGCTCGCGCGTTTCGGGGAATCACTCGGTTGGGGGACGAGGCGGAATGCGCGGAGCCCGATGCTTGCACTACCGGAACTTCCCCCCTCCTCCGGTACCCCAAATCCCCCCAAAGCCCGCTGCGGCAACGAAGCGGGCTTTGCCCTTTCTGGGGACTAGTCCTGGACGCGGGCGATCAGCTCGCGGCGGCGCAGGACCTTCATCGCGGTGCCGGCGAGGCGCACGTCGTAGCCGGCGTCCTTGGGGAAGAGCACCTTGTCGCCCGGCGTGACGCCGTCCGCCTCGGGGCCGGCGGCCGTGACGATGCCGCTCATGCAGTCCGTCTCGGCGCTGGCGGGGAGGATCAGCCCGGCGCGCGTCTCCGCCTCGGCGTCGGACGGCTCGATCACGACGTAGTCGTCGAGCGGCTCCAGCGACAGGCGGATGGGGCGGGGATCCTCGAGCACTGCCGAATCACGATACTCCCGGAATGCCGTCGCCGTTCGTCGAGCTCGAGATCGGGGGCCGCACCGTCAAGGTGACGAACCCGGACAAGGTCTTCTTCCCGGAGCGCGGGGAGACGAAGCTCGATCTCGTGCAGTACTACCTCTCGGTCGCCGAGGGGATCGTGCGCGCGCTGTACGAGCGGCCGACGCAGCTGAAGCGCCATCCCGACGGCGTCGACCGGCGAGGCGATCTATCAGAAGCGGGTGCCGGAGAAGCGGCCGGAGTGGATCGAGACGGCGACGGTCACGTTTCCGTCCGGGCGGACGGCGGACGAGCTGTGCGTGACCGAGGTCGCACAGGTGGCCTGGGCGGCGAACCTCGCGACGATCGACTTTCATCCGTGGCCGTCGCGACGCCGTGACGTCGAGCATCCGGACGAGCTGCGCATCGACGTCGATCCGCAGCCGGGAACGTCGTTCGCCGACGCGAAGCGCGTCGCGGCGATCGTGCACGAGGTGCTGGACGAGCTCGGCTACGTCGGCTGGCCGAAGACGTCGGGGAATCGCGGCATCCACATTGCGTGCCGGATCGAGCCGAAGTGGGGCTTCCGCGAAGTGCGTCGGTGCGCGCTCGCGTTCGCGCGCGAGGTGGAACGGCGCCGGCCGGAGCTGGTGACGACGGCGTGGTGGAAGGAGGAGCGCGGCGAGAAGGTCTTCATCGACTACAACCAGAACGCCCGCGACCGCACGATCGCGTCGGCGTACTCCGTCCGGGCGAGGCCGGATGCGACGGTGTCCGCCCCGGTCACGTGGGAGGAGCTGGATGCGGTCGAGACGGAGGACTTCACGCTGGCGACGATGCCGGCGCGGTTCGCGGAGCGCGGCGATGTGCAGGTTGGGATCGACGACGCCGTCTGCGACCTGCGGAAGCTCGAGGAGTGGGTCGAGCGCGAAGAGGCGGAGGGAGTCGGCGAGGCGCCGTATCCGCCGAACTTCCCGAAGATGCCGGGCGAGCCGAAGCGCGTGCAGCCGTCACGGGCGAAGAAGAAGACGGACTGACGCGTCCTTGCGGGACATGCCCTTGTGTCTGACACCGGGACCTGTCCGCCGCAGCCTCGTCGAGCGACACGTCCCCGCGGGACAGATGCGGGCCGGAACGGCCGGACACCGCTCAACCATGCGGAGCTGTGGAACGTTTGTGACCCTTTCGTACGAAAGTCGTGACACTTTTGCGAACCGTGTCTGACACCGGGCCGTGGCCCGCAGGGGCACGGCACCGGCTCAGGCGAGCAGGTCCTCGACGGCCAGGTCGTCCGGCCGGCGGGGCGGGCGCACCTCGCGCCACGTGCACTGGTCCGCGTCCTTGTCCGGGCGGAAGCGGATCAGCTTCGTCCCGTGCCGGAAGCGGCGCTTCTCCAGCTTGTCGTAGCGCACCTCGACCACGAGCTCCGGCTGCAGCGCCTGCTCCTCGAGTCCGTTCGTGCCCCAGCGGTTCGGCTCCGAGAAGCCGCGGTCGCTCGTCTCGTCCACGAGCGGGAGCACCCTCGCAGCGATCTCGGCCTGGTTCTTCGCGCCGACCGCGCACGAGCCGACGTAGTCGAGGTGGCCGTCGTCTGCGTAGAGCCCGAGCAGCAGCGTCGCGATCGTCGTGCGGCCGCCGGCCTTCCAGCGCAGCCCGGCGACGACGCAGTCGGCCGTCTTGTGCGGCTTCACCTTGACCACGCCGTCGCGGGAGCCCGGGAGGTACGGAAGCCCGAGCCGCTTCGCCACCACGCCGTCGAACCCGGCGGCCTGCAGCGTCTGCAGCCACGCCCGTCCCTGCTCCACGTCGGCGGAGACGGGGGAGAGCGCGATGCCGCCGGCGACGCGCTCCAGCTCGGCGCGGCGCTCCTCGATCGGCAGCTCGTGCACCGGCTTCCCGTTCCAGAGCAGCAGGTCGAACGCGACGAAGGTGGCCGGGATCTCCGCCGACAGCTTGCGGATGCGACTCTCGGCCGGGTGCAGCCGCATCTGCATCGCGTCGAAGTCGAGCTTGCCGTCGCGCGCGATCACGATCTCGCCGTCGAGCGCCGACCGGGGCGGCAGCAGCTCGCCCAGCGCACGCAGCTCGGGGAAGTAGCGGAGCAGCGGCCGCCCGTTGCGCGACCAGAGCGCGAGCTCGCCGCCGTCGTTCTCCAGCACGCCGCGGAAGCCGTCCCACTTCGGCTCGTAGCGCCACCCGCCCTGCTCCGGCAGGTCGGCGACGAGCTCGGCCTCCATGGGCGGGAACGGGACGCGCGGCCCGGGTGCATCGGTCACGCCGCGACACTATCGAGCCGGCGTCTCACTGAACCGGAGATCAACCGCAACCCGGCTCTGCGACGGGCGTCTAAGCTCGTCAGGTGAGGAGGGTCGTAGTCACGGGGCTCGGCGCGGTGACGCCGATCGGGAACGACGCGCGCGCGACGTGGCGCGCGGCGCTCGCCGGCGAGAGCGGGATCGACTGGATCCGCGCGTTCGACGCGAGCGAGTACCCGGTGCGGATCGCCGCCGAGGTGAAGGACTTCGACGCGACCACGGTCGCTTCGGCGAAGGAGGTGCGCAAGCTCGAGCGCAACGTGCTGCTCGCGCTCGGCGCGGGTCGCGAGGCCGTCGTCGACGCGGGACTCGACGGCGCGTACTCGCCCGACCGGATCGGGATCCTCTTCGGCACGGCGATCGGCGGCTTCCTCGGGATGATGGAGCAGCACGACATTCTCCGGGAGCGCGGCCCGACGCGCGTCTCCCCGACCTTCATCCCGAGCGTGCTCGCCGACGCAGCGAGCGGCCAGCTCGCCATCTCGCTCGGCTACCGCGGACCGAACTACGCGCCGGTGTCCGCCTGCGCGACCGGCTCGCATGCGGTCGGCGAGGCCGCAGAGCTCGTGCGACGCGGCGACGCCGACGCGGTGCTCGCGGGCGGCGCCGAGGCCTGCATGCACCCGCTCATTCTCGCCGGGTTCTGCTCGATGCGCGGGCTCGTCGCCGAGGAGGAGGATCCGCGGCTCGCTTCCCGGCCGTTCGACGCGACGCGCGCCGGCTTCGTCATGGGCGAAGGCGCGTGCGTGCTCGTGGTCGAGGAGCTGGAGGCGGCGCAGAAGCGCGGCGCCACCATCTACGCGGAGATCCTCGGGTACGGCGCGTCCAACGACGCGCATCACATGGCGCAGCCCGATCCGGACTTCGTCGGCGTCGCCGAGATGATGCGGCGCGCGCTCGCGGGCGCAGGTGTCGCGCCGGAGCAGGTCGGCTACATCAACGCGCACGGGACCTCCACACCCCTCGGCGATCTCGCCGAGACTAACGCGATCAAGGAGGTCTTCGGCCAGCACGCGTACGACCTCGCCGTCTCCTCGACGAAGTCGGTCACCGGACACTGCTTCGGAGCCGCGGGCGCGATCGAGGCGATGATGTGCGTGCTCGCGATCCACGAGGGCGTGCTCCCGCCGACGATCAACTACCGCAATCCCGACCCGGACTGCGACCTCGACTACGTGCCGAACGAGAAGCGCGAGACGCGGATCGACGTGGCACTGTCGAACGCGATGGGCCTCGGCGGCCACAACGGCTGCGTTCTAATCGGCCGCGTCTAGGACGCGACCGATGCGGGAACCGCGGTCTTGAGTGGCGACTCTTCGTCTGCGCTTCGCCGGGAGCGTGGTCCCGGCTGCGCGCGAGAGAGGCCGGTCTACCCAGATCGATCTGAGCGCAGCGCGGTGCCGTGCGGCCGGTGGTGGCCTACCGGCCATCCCCGACCGCATCAGTGCGCCTGCGTCTAACGCGCCTGCGGCTGCGTTAGCCTCCGGCTTCTACCGCTCGAGCTTCCTGCGATCAAGGCCGGAGTCTAGGACGGCCGTGGGCGTCCTAGACGGAGGCGAACCAGCGGGCCGGGATGCTTCAGCACCACGGGCCGCGCGGAACAGGCAATCCGCCCAGGACGCTCTGGGTGCAGCGCGCTCCGCGCGCGGAGGCGGGACTGCGCTCGCGCCGGAGCGCACACGACGAACGGCCACTCACAACCGGAGGAAGGGGTCCTCGGGGGAACCAGGGGTTCCCCCGAGTTGCGCAAGCGACGCGACGACGACGTCGGCGAGCGCGAGCGCGTCGTCGCCGGGCGGGTAGCTCGGGTTCGGGATCGCGATCACGCGCATGCCGGCGGCGTGCGCGGAGCGGATGCCCGAGTGCGAATCCTCGATCGCGGCGCAGTGCTCCGGCGCGACACCGAGCCGGCGCGCGGTCTCGAGGTAGACGTCGGGCGCGGGCTTGCCGCGGGCGACCTCCTCGGAGGAGACGGTGGCGCGGAAGAACGGCGTCAGCCCGGCGACCTCCAGCACCGTGTCGATCAGCGGCCGGTTCGACGACGACGCGAGCCCGAGTGGGAACCGCTCCGCGAGCCGCTGCACCGCCTCGACGGCGCCGGGCGCGAGCGGCAGATGCTCACGGTACGCGGCGAGCATCCGGCGTACGACCTCGGCGTTGATCGCGTCAGGCTCGGCCGGGACGCCGGCGCTGTCGTGGAGGTAGCGCGCCCACTCGCCGGAGCTCATGCCCATCATCGCGAGCTGCACCTCGGCGTCGTAGCGGCCGCCGCGCTCGCGCACGTAGATCTCGCGCACCGCGTCCCAGACCTCTTCCGAGTTCACCAGCACGCCGTCGAGGTCGAAGATCGCGGCGTCGATCACAGCGCGTGGTATTCGGCCTCGCGGTAGACGAGCGAGCTCGTGGACGGGCCCTGCTCCACCGAGATCACCGCGCCGACGAAGAAGGTGTGGTCGCCGACGTCGTGCTCGGCGGCGGTGCGCGCCTCGATCCAGCCGAGCGCGCCTTCGATCAGCGGCGCGACCTGCCCCTCGCGTGTGGCCACGCCCTGCCAGTGCACGATCGGCGGCCGGCCGGCGGCGAACTGCCGCGCGATCGCCTCCTGGTCGGCGCCGAGCAGGCTGATGGCGAAGGCGCCGGCGCGGCGGAGCAGCTCATAGGACGAGGCCTGCTTGCCGATCGAGATGCCGATCAACGGTGGATCCAGTGACAGCGAGACGAGCGACGAGACGGTCACGCCCATGCGGTCGCCGTCGTGATCGACCGTCAGGACGGAGACGCCGTGCGGCCAGGACCGCATCAGGCTCCGCAGCTCGCCGCCTTCCACCATGCGGCGATCATACGGAGGTCTTCA
The DNA here is from genome assembly GCA_963761665.1 of uncultured Actinomycetes bacterium. GTDB lineage: Bacteria > Actinomycetota > Thermoleophilia > Gaiellales > Gaiellaceae > Palsa-739. Next base: position 432,589 of record CAVXHM010000004.1, on the reverse strand, counting down.
GGGGTTGCCGCGTGCTGCCGATAGACCCGGCATGCAATGTCCAGCCTGTTCCCACCCGCTGACGCCGCTGAGCGTCGGCGAGCTCACCGTCGACGCCTGCGAGGGCGGCTGCGGCGGCATCTGGTTCGACCACTACGAGCTGCGCAAGGTCGACGAGCCATCCGAGGCACTCGGCGACCAGCTGCTCGACATCCAGCGCGACCCGTCCGTTGTCGTCGACCCGAGCAAGCGCTACGACTGTCCGAAGTGCAACGACGGCGTCGTGATGATGCGCCACTTCTGGAGTGTCAAGCGCGAGATCACGATCGACGAGTGCCCCGAGTGCGGCGGCATCTACCTCGATGCCGGCGAGCTCGGGAGGATCCGTGCGGAGTTCCCGAGCGAGGCTGCGAAGGAAGCAGCCGCGGACTCGTACTTCCACAACGGCGTCGACGCGACGTTCGACGCAGCGCGTGCGGCCGATCATCTCGGCCCGCACGTCGGTGAGCCCGCACCGCCCGCGATCTAGCGTTCCCGCGGGTCGGCTCCGTCCACGTTCCAGTGCCGCGCGATGGTCGCCGCCCAGGCGCCGTCGTCGTGCGGGAGCAGCGAGAAGCGGCTGATCATCCGCTGCAATCCCTGCTGGTCGCCGTAGAGGACGTCGACGAGGATCCGCTCTCCGGAGCGAATCGCGCGCAACGCATACGCGAACGACTCGGAGGCGGGGTCGCGAATCGCGCCCTGCCAGAAGCCGGCATCTCCGGGAGCGATGTAGAGATCCCGCGTGAGGCGATGGAAGCGCTCGAGCTGCGGGCGCGGATCGTCCGGCGCGTCCGCCGTCAAGTACAGGTCCCAGCCGTGCAGGACGGCGATGCCGTTGCCGACGTTTCGCAGCGCGATGCCGAGGTAGATCGCCGTCGCCGTCGCCTCGACGGCGCCTCCGCCGCCTGGTGCGGCGAGCGACTTGTTGTCCTGGAAGCCGATCTTCTGCGGAGGGTCCTCCCGGCGCGTCGGGACGATCAGCGGGCGAAGGCCCGCGAGCAGCGACGCCTCGGCGATCCGCGCCGACCGGTTCCCCGACCGGACGGACGCGAAGGTTGCGCCGGCGAGCACGAGCGTTCCGCCCGCGGTCGCGAGGGCGGAGATGGTCACCCAGTCGGCCACGCCGCGAGTCTACGCGCGCGATAGCGTCTCACCCGAGATGACGGCAGGCACGCACGCATACGGCGAGAAGCCGGCCTGGAGCCCCACGCGGCCGCGCCTCGGCTTGCTGCACCTGCTCCTCTCCTGGCTGCTCTCGACCATCGCGCTCGTCGTCGGCACGGCGGTGATCCCGGGCGCGGCCGTGAACGACCTCTGGGGCGCGTTCGCCGCCGCCGCGGTGATCGGCATCCTCAACGCGCTGCTGCCGCCGATCGTGGCGGCGCTGCGGCTGCCGCTGATGGCGCTCGTCGGCTTCCTGCTCGTGCTCATCCTCGACGCGGCGATGCTGCTCGCCGCCGACGCGATCACGGGCGGCGACCTGCACGTGGACAGCTTCTGGGCCGCGCTCGGCGTCGCGCTCGTGGCCGCGGCAGCCGGCGTCGCGCTCGGCGTGCTGTTCGGCGTGGACGACGACGATCTCTACTCGCTGCGCGTGATCGACCGCATCGCGCGTCGTGCGAAGGACCGGGTCGAGAGCGACGCTCCCGGAGTCGTCTTCCTCGAGATCGACGGTCTCGCGCTGCCGGTGCTGCAACGCGCGATGCGCGACGGCAGCGCACCGAACATGGCGCGCTGGCTGACGAGCGGCTCACACAGGCTCGTCGAGTGGGAGACCGACCTGTCGTCGCAGACCGGTGCGTCGCAGGCCGGCATCCTGCTCGGCTCGAACGACGACATCCCGGCGTTCCGCTGGGTCGAGAAGGAGAAGGCGACGATGCTGGTCTGCTCGGGACCGGCGGACTGCGCCGAGATCGAGCGCCGTCACGCCACCGGGCACGGGCTGCTCGTCGACGGCGGTGCGAGCCGCGGGAATCTCCTCTCCGGCGAAGCCGACCACGTGATCCTCACCGTCAGCCGCATGGACGAGGAGAAGAAGGCGAACCCCGGCTATCGCACGTTCCTCGCCAACGGCTACAACGTCACGCGGTCGATGGCGCTGTTCTTCTGGGAGGTGATCCTGGAGTGGTCGGCCGCGCTGCGCGGCGCGCGCCGTGACGTGCGGCCGCGCGGGCATCGCGGCGGCATGTACCCGTTCCTGCGCGCCGCCGTCTGCGTCGTCGTCCGCGATCTGATCACGTACGGCGTCCTCACCGACATGCTCAAGGGGCGGCCTGCGATGTACGCGACGTTCTCCAGCTACGACGAGGTCGCGCACCATTCGGGGCTCGAGCGCGCCGACACGATGGAGGCGCTGCGCAAGCTCGACGCCTGCTTCGGCCGCGTCGAGCGCGCGCGCCGGTTCGCGCCGCGCCCGTACGAGATCGTCGTCCTCTCGGATCACGGACAGACGCAGGGCGCGACGTTCAAGCAGCGCAACGGCTACGGCCTCGACGAGCTCGTGCGCCGGTCGGTCGAGCGCGGCGACGTCGCACCGCTCGAAGCCGGCGACGAGAACGACCGCGCGGCCGCGCACGCGTTCAGCGAGGCGACCGGCGGCGGCAAGAAGAAGCGGCCGAAGAACGACGTCTCGGACCGCGACATCGTCGTCCTTGGCTCCGGGAATCTCGGGCTCGTCTATCTGATGGAGGAGCGCCGCCGGCTGACGCGCGAGGAGATCGACGAGCGGCATCCGCGGCTGCTGCCGGCGCTGCGCGGGCATCCGCACATCGGCTGGCTGCTCGTCCACTCGTCCGAGCACGGCGCCGTCGTGCTCGGCGCGAACGGCACGCACTACCTCGCCGAGGGACGCATCGAGGGCGAGGATCCGCTGGCGCTGTTCTCGCCGGGCGCGCCGCAGCATCTGTTGCGCGCCGACGGCTTCGAGCACGCCGCGGACGTGACCATCGGCAGCTTCTACGACCCCGCGCTCGAGGAGGGCTGCGCGTTCGAGGAGCTGATCTCGTTCCACGGCGGCCTCGGCGGTCCGCAGACGCGGCCGTTCCTCTTCTATCCCGTCGGTCTCGCCTCTCCGGAGGAGCCGATCGTCGGCGCCGCCGCCGTGCACCGCGTGCTCGTGGACTGGCGGCGCGCGCTCAACGGGGCGACTGCGTGATGCGCACGTGCGCGAGGAGCTTCTCCAGGTCGTAGTCCGCGTCGACGTCGGCCCCCGCTTCGGGCCACTGGTCCCACGGGCGGTCCCACGCCAGCTCGAGCGCATTCCCGTCCGGAACGCGCGCACGCGATCGATGTCGGCGGTCCGCAGGTGGACGTGGCCAACCCGGACGAGCGGGTCGATCGGGACCGAGGCTGAGACCTTTGCGTCGAACGGACCCAGCGGGCCGCCCGTTCCGACTCAGAGCTCGCCGGGAGATGCGAACCGGTAGACGGTCCCGCGCACGCAGTACGCGGAAGGGTGGCGCACGGAGGCGGCGACCGCCTGAGCTAGCGCCGCTGGCCGCGGCGCAGCGCCTCGATCCGCCGGCGCGCGAGCTTCGTCGGGCGCGCGCCGAGGTCGGCGCCGAGCGGCCGCGCAAGGCGGCGCTCGCTCCGCTGCTGCTCGCGCGCCGCGCGGGAGTCCGCGGTCTCGTCGTACAGCTCCGCGGCGGCGGCCGCGGAGCCGCGGCGCTCGGCGATCCCGGTGACGACGACCGTCCAGCTGACCTTGCCGCGCCGGATGTCCAGCGTGTCGCCGACGCGAACCTCCTTCGCCGGCTTCACCCGCTCGCCGCCGACCTGGACGTGACCGCCGGCGACGGCGTCCGTCGCGGCGCTGCGCGTCTTGAAGAAGCGAGCCGCCCAGAGCCACTTGTCGATCCGCACCTGCTCCACCGGATCATCTTCGCAGCGATGGTGAAAACAGTGGGGCTTTCGTTACCGCGCGTGCCGGACGAGCTTCGGGACGAGCTCTCGGTCGTTGAAGATGTCGATCGCGACTGCCCGCCCGTCTTGGACGGTGAAGGCGAGCAGCGCGAACGGTTGGTCGCCGTCGAAAGCGACGACGCCGGCTGCGCCGTTGATCAGCGCCGGCTGGACGAATGGCGCGAAGCGGCTGAACTGCAGTGCGCCGCGGGCGGCACGTTCTGCGCCTCGCAGTTCGGTCACCCGTTCGTGGTGGTGGTTGCGGATCACGATCTCGGGGTCGAGCACTGCGACCAGGGCGTCGAGGTCGCCGTCGCGGGCCGCTGCGAAGAACGCCTCGACGATCGTGCGCTGTGCCCGTATGTCCGCATCGGGGGCGGGCGCGGTGTCGTGCACGCGCTGCCGCGCCCGGCTGGCCAGCTGGCGTGTTGCCGCGGGCGAACGATCGAGCAGCGAGGCGATCTCGTTGAACGGCACCGCGAACATGTCGTGCAGCACAAACGCCACCCGCTCGGCCGGGGCGAGCGTGTCCAGCACCACCTGCAGCGCCACCCCGACCGCGTCGGAGAGCAGCGCTTCGTACTCAGGGTCCTCGCCGGCCGCCGGTGAGACGAGCGGCTCGGGCACGAAGCCGTCGAGTGGTTGCTCCCGGCGGGTCGAGCGCGCCCGAACGGTGTTCAGGCAGATCCGCGCGACCACCGTGGTCAGCCACGCTTCCAGGTTGTCGATCTCGTCCGCGCCGGTCCGTTGCAGCCGCAGCCACGCCTCTTGCACCGCGTCGTCGGCCTCGCTCAGCGAGCCGAGCATCCGGTAGGCGAGCGACCGCAGGCGCGGCCGCTGACGATTGAACCGGTCGGCGAGCGCGAGTTCGTCCATCTGTCACATCCAACCGTCGTTCGGGGTCATACCTAGCAGACCCCAGCAACCGATGCGATGTGACAGGAGGGTGCGCGATGGCACGGATTCAGGGCGTCCAGAAGGGCCAAGCCGGTCCGATGGTGAAGCTCGTCTACCGGCTCGGGCCGAGGATGATGAGGAAGCTGACCGGCCGCGAGGCGTCGATCGGCAACGGCATTGAGCCAATGGAGATCTGGGCCTACAAGCCCAAGCTGATGCTGGCAATGGGCAAGTTCAACGGGGCGATCCGCAAGCCGGGAGCGCTCGAGGCACGCATCCGCAACCTCTGCGAGCTGAAGGGCTCGGCCATGATCGGCTGCGAGTTCTGCCTCGATCTCGGCTCGCAGATCTGCCGCAACTCGGGCTTCTCCGACGAGGAACTGCTGGCCGTCCCGCAGTATAGGAACAGCGAGCTGTTCAACGACCGCGAGAAAGTTGCGCTCGACTACACGATGGCCGTGATGCGCACCCCGGTCGAGGTCACCGACGAACTGTTCGCGAAGCTGCAGCAACACTTCAACACCGAGCAGATCGTCGAACTGACCGCACTGCTCACGCTCGTCAACCTCGACCGCTTCAACGCCGCGTTCGCGATCGGCTCCGCCGGCTTCAGCGAAGGAATGGTCTGCGTCCCACCAGAGAAGCCGGCAGCAGCCCAACTGACGAAAATCGCGTAGAAGGGCGACGGAGGCTTGCGCCGAGTCCGTCGATTTAGAGCGTTTTCAGAGTCTGCAGTTTGAATGTCGAAGCGACTCCTGTGGACGGCCGATTGAAACGTCTTGCTCCCGCCCTTGCCGGACTGGTGAGCGTGACGCTGCTCGTATCAGGATGCGGCGGTTCGCCGGGCAGTCAGGTGGCGCAGCTCAGCACGAGCACGACGCAGAGCAACCCACCGAGCGGCGGTTCGACACACGACCACGCGCTCGCCTACGCCCGCTGCATGCACACCCACGGCGTGCCGCTCTGGCCCGACCGGGAGAGCAGCGGATCGTCCGATGGGTCCCCGCTCACTCTGCGTCAACTCGGAGTCAGCAGTTCGCAGCTCGCGGCAGCCGAGCAAGCCTGCAGATCGCTGTTGCCGACCTCATCCGTCACCCGGCCGTCGCCGCACGTCCTGGCGCAGGCGCTGAGGTTCTCCCAGTGCATGCGCGCCCACGGCGCCACGAACTTTCCCGACCCCGATAGTGACGGCGCGATCAGAATCCCCCACGCCATGGAGAGCTCGCCGGCGTACCTGGCTGCCCTCCACGTCTGTCTGCACAAGTACGGCGCGCCTCCGCCCCCAAGCCGTGCCGGCAAAGGATGAGTCAAGGGCCTGGGACGACGAGACCGGACTCGTACGCGGCGACGACGGCTTGTGCCCGGTCGCGCAGCCCGAGCTTGCGCAGGACGTGGCTGACGTGCGTCTTCACGGTCTCGTTGCTGAGCACGAGGCGGTCGGCGATCTCGTCGTTCGAGAGACCGGTGGCGACGAGGCTGAGGATCTCGAGCTCGCGTTGGGTGAGCGCGTCCAGGTCTTGGGGACGCGTGCGTTGCGGCGGGCGGAGGCGGGCGAACTCGGCGATCAGGCGGCGCGTGATACCCGGCGCGAGCAGCGCGTCTCCGGCGGCGATGACCCTCACCGCTTCGAACAGGGTCTCGGGCGGGGCGTCCTTGAGCAGGAATCCGCTCGCGCCGGCCTGAAGTGCGTCGTAGACGTACTCGTCCAGGTCGAATGTCGTCAGGACGAGGACGCGCGGGCCGTCGTCCGCGGAGCAGATGCAGCGCGTGGCGGTGATGCCGTCCAGCACCGGCATGCGGATGTCCATCAGCACGACGTCGGGCCGGTGCTCGTCGCTCTGGCGCACCGCGTCCTCGCCGTCTGCCGCGGTCGCAACGACGGTGATGTCGTTCTGGGTCTCGAGGAGCGCGGCGAGGCCTGCGCGCACTGCCTGCTGGTCGTCGGCGACGAGAGCGCGGATCATTGCGTCTCCTCGTTGCTGGGCAGCGTGACGTCGACCTCGAAGCCGCCTCCGTCTGCCTGTCCCACGGAGAAGGTGCCGCCGGCGAGCGTGGCGCGTTCGCGTATCCCCATGAGCCCATGGCCTTCGACGGGCCGGCCGCCGGCTGCGCCCGGGCCGTAGTCTCTGATGCGCAGGTGGAGCGCGTGGTGGCGGTAGGACAGCTCGACGTCGACATCCGCGCCCGGCGCGTGTCGCCGTGCGTTCGTCAGCGCCTCCTGGACGATGCGGTACGCGGCCAGATCGGTGCTCAGCGGCAACCGGGCAACCTTTCCCTCGCGAATGACGCGGATGTGCGTCCCGGTCGCCTCCGCCTTGTCGATGAGGTCGTCAAGCCGGCCGAGCCCAGGCTGCGGCGCCCTGTCCGGCTCGCCGCTCGTGTCCTCGCGCAGGACCCCCAGCAACCGGCGCGTCTCCGTAAGCGCCTCGCGCGCCGTGGCCGCGATCGACTTGAGACGGACGCCGGCGTCCTCCGGGAGCCCCGGCGAGGTCAGACGCGCGGCCTCGCTCTCGACGGCGATGACCGACAGGTGGTGCGCGACGATGTCGTGTAGCTCACGGGCGATGCGCCCCCGTTCTTCCATCACTGCCCGCGCGCGATCGCTCTCTGCCTTTGCCTCCTCGGTCGCGTCGAGAGCCGCGACGGCCAGCCTGCGTCTGCGCACCGACTCGCCGATCGCGAGCGCGGCGAGGGAGAAGAGCAGCGGTGCCGTGCTCCCGAGCGCGTTGTGGGGCCCATGGAGCCGCACGACGGTGATGACGAAGAACGGGACAACCAGTGGAGCAGCGAAGAGGAGGCCGCGCCGGATCACGAGCTGCGCGAGCAGAAACAGCGTGATGCAAACGCTCGCGACGGTCAGCGCAGGGTTCTCCGTGCGCAGGATCGTGACGGTCAGGAGCGTCGCGGCCCCTGCAGCAAGCACGGGCCATCTCCGCGCCAGCGCGAGCGGCACGAGCGCGAGCACGCTCAATGCGATCGCCCTGGTCCTGTCGACCGGCCCTGCATCGGTTTGGAAGCGGCTCGCCCCGTAGACGGCGAGGAGCGTGAACCCGACGATCAGGGCAAACTCGCCGGCGCGTCCTGAGAGGGGATGGCGCACGACCTGATTCTCGCCTCTCGTTGCGTGACGCGCCTCGCGCCGGCAGACGATCTTCTGCCTCACCCTCCAGGGTGAGCCGAAAGACCGCGCTCGCGCGCGACGCGCCGGAGCGGTGGGGTCTCTACCGTCCGGGCCCATGGACCTGCGTTGCCGCCGCCCACGGACATACGCCCCGATCGCGGCGGTTGCCGCGTCTGCGCTGCTCGCGGCCGGCTGTGGCAGCGGGGGCGCGCCGGCGGTCGCGAACGTCGCCTCCTCCCCGACCGCTGCAACGACGACGACGCAGAACGGCGCGCTCGCTTTCGCCCGCTGCATGCGCGCCCACGGGGTGCCGAACTGGCCGGACCCCACCAGTAGTGGAGTGTTCGACAAGTCCAAGCTGCGGCAGCTCGGGGTCAGCGTGTCCCAGGTCAGGGCGATCGAGGACGGTCCCTGCAATCACCTGCTGGTCGCACCCTCTCCCGGGCCGACGATCACCCTTGCCGATCGGGCCGACTACCTCGAGGCCGCCGCGTGCATGCGCTCGCACGGTCTTTCGAACTTCCCCGACCCGACATTCCCGGACAACAGCGTCCAGACCGACATCCCGTCGAGCATCGACCAGGACTCGTCCCGGTTCAAGAGTGCGGCGGCGGTTTGCACCAAACTGATACCGGCGGGTCTGCCCTACAGCAGTGCGGGCCGTTCGTGAGCGGGGAGCGCTTCGCGGCCTTTGTGGCGCATGAGCTGCGTACGCCCCTGGCGACCCAGCGTGCCCTCCTCGAACTGGCACTCGCCGACCCGCACGCGGACCTGGCGACCTGGCGAGAGATCGGCGACGAAGTCCTCTGCGCGTGCAGGCAACAGGAGCGGCTGCTCGAGGCCTGCCTCGCCCTCGCCCGGAGCCAGGGCGGGCCGAAGCGGTGCGAGCCGGTCGAGATCGCTGCGATCGCGGGCGAGGCGCTCCGAGCGCACGACCTGAGCGGACTCGAGCGTGTCGTCCTGCTCGAGCCGGCCTGGGCGGCCGGCGATCCAGACCTGCTCGGGCGGCTTGCCGCCAACCTCGTCTCGAACGCGATCCGGCACAACATCGTCGGCGGCCGGATCGAGGTTGCGACCCGCACCGAGTCGGGACGCGCCCACCTCACCGTCGCCAACACCGGCCCGCTGATCCCGGCCGGCGAGCTTCAGCGGCTCTTCCAACCCTTCCAACGGCTCGCGCTCCATCCCGCCGACACCGCGGACGGCATCGGCCTCGGCCTCTCCATCGTGCAAGCGATCGCCGACGCACATGACGCCACCGTCAGCGCACGAGCCCGAACCGGCGGAGGCCTCGGAGTCGACGTTGCGTTCCCTGCCGCCGCCTGAAAGGAATCGAACATGATGCGTTGCCGTCGTTCACTCACCCTCACCTCCGTCGTCGCGACTGCCGCGTTCGCGCTGCTCGCGGCCGGCTGTGGCGGCGGCGGCTCGCCGGGGGTTGCGAGTGTCTCGACCTCCACGACTGTCACGACGCCGGCGCAGAGCGGACTGGTCTCCTACTCCGCATGCATGCGCGCCCACGGAGTCCCGAGCTTCCCCGACCCCGACGGCAGCGGAGAGATCCCGAAGCTCCAAGTCGTAGCCGCGGCGGAAAGCAACCAGAGCACATTCAATGCGGCCCAGACGACATGTAACCACCTACTCCCGAGCGGCGGCCTCGGGCCGCAGCAAACAGCCCAGCAGCAGCGCACCCGGCTCGCGGACGCGTTGTCGTTCGCCCGGTGCATGCGCAGCCACGGCGTGGCCCGCTTCCCCGATCCGACCGCGCAGGGTCAACTGACGGTCGAGATTGTCCAGGCGCAGGGGATCGACGTGCGCTCACCGGCGGTTCTGCGGATCGTGCAGGCGTGCCTGCCGGCGTCGCACGGGGGGCTCACGCCCGCGAAGGTCAGAGAGGCGCTCAACAACGCCGGCGGCTGACGCAGGGCCACGCCTCAGTGGTTGTGCAACGGGAACCGGCACGCGGCCGCCGCCCGCGTGAACGCCGGCGACTGGGTGTCGAGCGTGGACGGGAACACGAAGATCGCTCCTTCGATATCGGAGACCACGCCGACGAAGCCTTGCAACGACGGCACCGTGGTCGCCGGGTCGGGAAAGTCTGCGACGCCGTGCCGGCGCATGCACTGGGCGGCCTGCACCATCTGCGCAAGCCACTGTGCGGTGGGGTGCGTGGTCGAGCCGGGAGTGGGGCCGCTGGGCAGGAGCTTCTGGCACTTCGCCTGCGCCGTCTTGAATGCCGGGGAGGAGGGATCGACGCCGTTGCCGGTGTGGAAGAGGAAGCCTCCGTCGGCGTTCGGGTCCGGGAAGTTGGGAACGCCGTTCGCGCGCATGCACCGGGCGTACTGGAGTGCGTCCTGCTGCAGCTGCGTCTGGCTCGACGGCGAGTCGGAGCCGGCCGCGGCGCCGGCGGTTGTGCCGGCGTCCGTGCTACTCGATGTCGTCGTTGCGACGCTCGCGACCGACGACGGCTTCGACGAGCCGCCGCAGCCCGAGGCGAGCAGAAAGACGCTCGTCAGCATCGCAACGGCGAGGTACGTCGTCGGGCTCTGAGCGAAACGTCTCATCGTCGGTCCGCAAGATCCACCTCACGATTGAACCGGCGAATTCTGAAGCAGCCCTAAAATCGCGGCTTCGTGCTCAGCCTGCGCGTCGTTGCGTCCACCAGGCGGCGAAGAGGATGAGCACGACGGCGGTGCCGGCGAAGAGGCCGGTTTCGGTCAGCTGGAGCGGCCAGAAGTGACTCTGAGGCTGGTAGACCACATGGAAGACGGCGTCGCTGATTCCGGGCGCCGCGACCTGCACATGGCCGCCGAGGAAGCCTCCGCCGCCGGCGGTGCCGAACCGATGGCCGTGCACCGTGCCGTTCATGCTCAGGACGTGCGCGTTGTAGAGGAAGCTCGGCTGCTGTGCGCCTTTGTACGTCGCCTTCAGCGGTGCGACGAGGCGGTCTCGTAGCCAGTAGTCGACGGAGATGCGCACGGCGAAGTAGCCGACGAAGGCGACGGTGAGCGAGACGGCCGCGCGTCGCCAGATCGCCCCGAGAGCGAGAGCCAGGGCGAGCGCGAAGAGGGTGTAGCCGATGACGACGGTGCCGGTGGTGTCGTAGTTGCCGGTATCGAGGCGTCCGTTGATGTGGACGTCCGGAGCGCGCCACCAGGTGAAGAGCAGGATCAGTGCGCCGGCCGCGAGGGCGGCAGTGACGACGGGCAACCCGAGCTTGCCGAGCAGCCACCGGCCGCGGGTGATGCTCTGCGTCCAGGCGAGCCGGTAGGTGCCGTGCTCGAGGTCGAAGATGAACGGTGCGGCGAGCAGAACGCCGATCAGGCCGGGGATGAGCGTGAACCAGTTGGCAAGCGTCGTGAGCGCCTGGAAGCGCTGCTGAAAACCGCCGAGCGCATTCCCGCAGGTCGGGCCGGGATTGATCGAGAGGCACGCGGCCAGCCCGTCCTGGTGGTAGGCGTTCGCCATCTGGATGCCGGTCGGGACGAGCAACGCCGCAAGCAGGGCGAGGATGCCGACCGCGATCAGCGTCTCGGTCCGCTGCAGGCGCCAGCTGACCCAGGTCACGACCGCACCGCCTGGAGGGCCGACGCCGTCGACGCGCCGTTCCCGGGCTGGTAGCCGAGGTAGGCGAGCACGATCTCCTCGAGGTCGACCTCGTGCTGCTCCCAGCAGCTGTCGTAGACGTGACCGTTGGCACGCACGAGCAGCGTCGTCTGGCGTTCGGTGTGGCTTTCGCGGATGACGTCGTGCACGCGCGAAACGCTCGCTGTGTCGCCGCGCGGTCCGGTCAGCAGCCGGTGGCTCGCGACGATCTCCGAGATCGGTCCGGCGAGCTGCGTGGCGCCTTGGGCGAGCGTGATCAGGTGATCGCAGACGCGCTCGAGCTCGGCGACGATGTGCGAAGACAGAACGACCGTGATCCCTTCGTCGACGACGGCCTCCATCACTGCGTTCAGGAACTCGCGGCGCGCGAGCGGGTCGAGCGATGCCACCGGCTCGTCGAGCAGCAACAGCCGCGGCTGCTTGGCAAGTGCCAGCGTCAGCGCAACCTGTGCCTGCTGGCCGCCGGAGAGCCGACCGACCTTCTGCTTCGGGGACAGGCCGAGACGCTCGACTCGCGCGTCGGCCAGCGGCTGGTTCCAGCTCGGGTTGAGCTTGCGCCCGTACCTGAGGGTCTCGGCGATGGTCAGGTTCCGGTGCAGCGGATGGTCCTGCGCGACGAAGCCGAGCTGTGGCAGCACCTCCCTCGCATCGCGCCGCGGCGAGCGCCCGAACACCTCGACGACGCCGCTCGTCGGCTCGACGAGTCCGATCGCCATGTGCAGGAGCGTCGTCTTGCCGGCGCCGTTCGGCCCGACGAGCGCGGTCACCGATCCCGACGGGATCTCGAGCGTGCAGTCGTGCAACGCCCACCGCGAGCCGTATCGTTTGCCGAGCCCGGACGTGCGAAGGGCGACCGTGTCGTTCACGCGACCCTCGACACCGCCGTCGGCCGCATCGCCTCTGCGACCAAGGCGGCGATCCCCTCGTCGTCGAGGCCTGCCGCGCGCGCCTGCCCGACGAAGCGCTCGAGCGAGGAGCGCAGCCGCTTGAGATCGTCCGGGGGCGGCGGAACGGGATCGGTCGAGACGAAGGTCCCCACGCCTCGCCGACCCTCGATCAATCCCTCGAGGTCGAGCTGCCGGTAGGCGTGCAGGACCGTGTTCGGGTTGATCGTCAACCGGGTGACGACCTCCTTCACCGTCGGCAGCTGGTCGCCCGGCCGCAGGATGCCGAGCCGGATCGCCTGGCGCACCTGTTGCACCAGCTGCAGGTACGCCGGCACCCCCGACCTGCCGTCCAGGTGGAACTCGATCACCGCGTTGACCTCAAATAACTAGTCATATAGATAATCAGATAATACAGCCCGTTCGAGGTGCGTCAAGACCCGGCCGAGCAGCTTTTAGAGGCGCTTCAGACTCCCGTGCTTTTCTGGTCGGAGGTGTTCAGTCGCTCTGCTCTGGGCTTGGCTGCGCTTGTATCTCTGGCGCTCGTGGTCGCGGGCTGCGGCGGCGGTTCCTCGGGTGGTCAGGTGGCGCAGCTCGGCTCGACGGCGACGCAGACCGGCTCTTCCCCCAACGCCTCGGCGCAGGGGAACGGGCTCGCCTTCGCCGGCTGCATGCGCTCCAACGGTGTGTCGAAATATCCCGACCCGACCAGCAGCGGCCTCGTGAAGGAGAGCCTGCAGCAACTCGGGGTCAGCAGCTCTCGGTTCCAGACTGCCCAGCGCGCCTGCCGGCATCTGCTCCCGAACGGCGGCGGCCCGCCGAGCCAGGCGGAGCAGCAGCAGGTCAGTGCGCTGTCGCTGAGGTTCTCCCAATGCGTGCGCGCCCACGGCGTCCCGGGCTTCCCCGACCCCGGCAGCGACGGCCGGATACCCGACCCCGCCACCGTGGGAATCGACCAGGGTTCGCCGAAGTTCGAGGCCGCAAACCAGGCTTGCGGAAAGTACCGGCCTCCCTACATGCCCTCGAATTCCGCCTACAACGCCTACGCCAGGACACATGGCTGATGCACAGGCGGCTCGTTTAGGTTCATTTCACACAGCTTCGCCACACTTCCGGGGGTGGCGATTCTCGTCGTCGACGACGATGCTGGCCTGAGGCGTGCGCTGCGGCGTGTGCTCGTCTCGCATGGGTTCGAGGTGGAGGCGGCCGTGGACGGCACGGAAGCGCTGGAGCGGCTTCGTGCAGAGGTGTTCGATCTGGTCGTTCTCGATCTGATGATGCCGGGGACCGACGGGATCGAGGTCTGCGAGCGCATCCGTGCCGACGGCGACCAGTTGCCGGTGTTGATGCTGACTGCGCGGGATGCGGTGCGCGACCGGGTGGTCGGTCTGGAGGCGGGCGCCGACGACTACCTCGTCAAGCCCTTTGCGAACGAGGAGCTCGTCGCGAGGGTGCGTGCGCTCCTGCGGCGGACGGGCGGCGGCGCGGGGTCGGAGCGGATGGCGTTCGCCGACATCGAGCTCGATCTGCTCACGCGTGACGCGCGCCGCGGCGAGCGGGAGATCGAGTTGAGCCCGATCGAGTTCGAGCTGCTCGAGTTCTTTCTCCGTCATCCCCGCCAGGTGCTCGCGCGAGGCCTGATCTACGAGCGCGTGTGGGGGTACGACGCGTCGCTGTCGTCGAACTCGCTGGACGTGTTCGTCGGTCATCTGCGGCGAAAGCTGGAAGCCGGTGGGGAGCGCCGTCTCATCCATACGGTGCGTGGCGTGGGCTTCACGTTGAGGGAGCGATGAGCTTTCGCCTGCGCCTGACAGTGCTGGTGGCGGCGGCGGTCGCCGTGGCGATCGTCGGCGCCTCCGTGGTCGTGTACTACACCGATCGAAGCCAGCTGATGAGCGAGGTCGACAGCGATCTCACCAGGACCCTCAGCCTGCCGTCGCTGAACGCCGCGTACGGCGGCGCGGCGGCGGCAAAGCTCAAGCAAGGTCTGGCGCACTTCGGGCCGATTCCGCCCGGGTCGCGACAGGTCATCGTTCCCGGCACGCAAAAGGCCGTGCGGGTGAGAGTGCGTGGAAAGATCGGAGGACCGAGCCTCAACGTTCCGACGACGCGGCGATTCACGACGCAGACGATCGCGGGCCAGCCCTCGCGGGTGCTCACGCTCGCCTCCGGGGCGAAGACCATTCAGATCTCGAGCTCGCTCGTCGAGATCGAGAGGAACCTCTCCCACCTGAGGGAGCTGCTCGTCCTCATCTCGCTCGGCGGCATCGGTGTCGCCGCCCTGCTGGGTGCGGCCGTCTCGCGCACCGCGGTCGCTCCGCTGCGACGGTTGACCGAGACGACGGAGCGGATCATCGACACCGGCGACCTGAGCGAGCGAACGGGGCAGCGCGGCCGTGACGAGGTCAGCCGCCTCTCGACGCGCTTGGACGAGCTGCTCGCCACGCTCGAGACGTCGCTGCGCACGCAGCGCCAGCTCGTCGCCGACGCATCGCACGAGCTGCGCACGCCGATCGCCACGCTGCGGGCGAACTTCGAGGTCCTCGCCGACCCGGGTGCGCTCGATGCGAACGAGCGCACGGAGCTGCTCATCGACGTGCGGGACGAGCTCGAGTCGATGACGGTGCTCGTCGGGGAGCTCGTCGAGCTCGCGCGAGGCGAGGAGTTCGACATCGAGCCGCGCGAGTTCCGCCTCGACGAAGTGGTGAGCGATGCCGTCGGACGCGCAGCTCGGCGCGCGCCCGATGTCTCGTTCCGGACGCACCTCGAGCCGTCGGTGGTCACCGGAGTGCCGGAGCGGGTGGAGCGCGCCGTCGCGAATCTTCTCGACAACGCTCGCAAGTGGAGCCCAGCCGGTGCGACGGTCGAGGTCGCCGTTCACGACGGGCTCGTCGAGGTTCGTGACCACGGCCCGGGAATCGCCGCCGAGGATCTGCCGCTGGTCTTCAACCGGTTCTACCGCTCCGCGAAGGCGCGGGGGATGCCCGGCGCCGGCCTCGGCCTGGCCATCGTCAAGCAGATTGCGGATGCGCACGGCGGCAAGGTCATGGTCGACGCGGCTCCCGGCGGCGGCGCGCTCCTCCGTCTGCAGCTTTCACCGACTCGTTAGAGCGGTTTTAGAGCCGATTTACGATCGGTCGGTTTCCTTGAAGGGACGATGCGATCACGTCACGCGCTCATCGCTGTGCTCGGGCTCTCCGTCGTGGCCGTCGCGACGCTCGCCGCGGGGTGCGGCGGCTCCGCATCACCCTCGGTGGCGAGCCTCGGGACGAGCGGTGGCGGCACGACGACTTCGTCCGACGGCGGATCGGCGGCCGGACCGTCCACGAGCGGGAGCTCCGGCGGGCCCAACCTGGCGCTGAAGATCGGGAATGGGAGACAGTTCTCGGCCTGCATGCGCTCGCACGGCGTGCCGAACTTCCCCGACCCAGGAAGCGGCGGCGGAATCCAGATCGGCCCGAGCTCCGGGATCGACCCGCGCTCGCCGACGTTCCAGGCTGCGCAGCAGGCCTGCCAGAAGCTGCTACCGAACGGCGGCCGGCCGTCGCCGCAGCAGCAGGCGAAGATGCAGCAGGCCCTGCTCGCGTTCTCCGCCTGCATGCGTTCGCACGGCCTGCCGGACTTCCCCGACCCGACGTTTCCTGCCGGCGGCGGCGCCGAGATGAAGATCGGCGGCGGCCCGGGCAGCGACCTCAACCCGCAGTCGCCCCGGTTCCAGGCCGCCCAGACGGCATGCCGGGGCAAGCTGCCGGGCAACATCGCGACCAAGGGCGCGCCGCCCGGCGGGAAGTGACGGATCTTCGCTCCCGTGTCGCGCGACGGCGCGTCCTCGTCGGCGTCGTTCTCGCCGTCGCGGTGGTCGCGGCGATACTCGCGGTCGTCGATCCGTTCGGCGGCGGCGCGTCGCCGAGCTCCGCCGGTCTCGACAACGGCGCGCCGACCTCCACCGCGGTCGTGACACGCCAGGATCTGTCTTCGCAGACGGAGGTGAGCGCAACTCTCGGCTACGGAGACACGTCGGTCGTCTCGGTGCCGGCAGGCACGGCGCCCACGAGCGTCCAGCAGCAGCAGCAGCAATCGGCGTCCGCGCAGTCCGCGCTTCAGGGTGCGCAGGCGACGCTGGCCGCCGACAACGCCGCTCTGGTGCTCGCGCAGGCGACGCTCGCCGCGGATCGCCGCAAGCTCGCGGTCGACTGCGGCGGCGACAACGCCGCCGAGACCGGCGGCGGCGGCGGCGCGGGCGGATCGGGCACGGCCGCGGCGCCATGCGCGACGGGCTATCAGGCGGTCGCGACCGACGAGCAGGGCATGACCGCGGACACCGCGAAGGTGCAGGCCGACCGGCGCGCCGTCTCGTCGTCGCAAACCGCGCTCTCCGGCATGGACGAGGCGCTTGCGGCCGCGCAGTCGTCGGCGGCGACCTACGGGCAGACGTCCGTGTACACGACGCTGCCGACGGTCGGCCGGGTGATCCGGCTCGGCGGGACGCTGTTCGCGATCGGCGGACAGCCGGTCGTGCTCTTCTACGGCCGTACGACGCCGTGGCGGGCGTTCGCTCCCGGGATGTCTTCCGGCGCCGACGTCTGGGAGTTGAACGAGAACCTGCGCGCGCTCGGTTACGGGCAGCCGCAGGGCACTGCGTTCACCGCCGAGACGGCCTCGGCGATCAGGGCGTTCCAGCATGCGCACGGTCTGCCGGCGACCGGCCGGCTGCTGCTCGGTTCGGTGGTGTTCGAGTCCGGACCTGTCCGCGTCACCTCCGTGACGCCGTCCGTGGGGGGGCCGGTGCAGGCGGGGCCGGTGCTCGGCGTCACGTCGACCCGCCGCGTGGTCACGATCGCGCTCGACGCTTCGCAGCAGACGAGCGTGAAGGTCGGCGACCCGGTCACGATCACGCTTCCGGACAACTCGACGACGCCGGGACGCGTGACGTTCGTCGGCACCGTCGCGACGACGCCTGCGAGCGACCAGGGCAACGGCTCGAGCACGCCGACCATCGAGGTCGACGTCGCGCCCGACGATCCGAGCGCGACCGGCCGTCTCGACCAGGCGCCGGTCGACGTCTCGATCACGACCGCCACCGTCAAGGGCGTGCTCGTCGTGCCCGTCAACGCGTTGCTCGCGCTCGCGGGCGGCGGCTACGCGGTCGAACTGGTCCAACCCAGTGGCACGCACCGGCTCGTGGCCGTCGAGCCGGGCCTGTTCGACGACTCCAAGGGGCTCGTCCAGGTCAGCGGCTCAGGACTCTCCGAGGGCCAACGCATCGTGGTGCCGGCGTCGTGACCGTCGCCGCCCCGTTGCCGGTGCTCGAGCTCGATGCCGTGACGAAGACGTATGGATCGGACCCGCCCGTTGCCGCGTTGCAGGGCGTGAGCTTCAGCATCCGCGCCGGCGAGCTGGCCGCGATCATCGGCCCGTCCGGGTCTGGCAAGTCGACGCTTCTGCACCTGATGGGGACGCTCGAGCGACCGAGCTCGGGACGGGTCTCGATCACCGGCCTCGACGCGGCGCAGATGTCCGACCGGGAGCTGGCCGCAGTGCGCGCGACGCGGATCGGGTTCGTCTTCCAGCAGTTCTTCCTCGCCGAGCATTCGACCGCGCTCGAGAACGTCGCCGATGGGCTGCTGTACGCGGGCGTCGCCGTCGGCGAGCGGCGTGAGCGCGCGGCCGAAGCGCTCACCCGGGTGGGTCTCGGCGACCGGCTTTCCGCCCGGCCGACCCAGCTGTCGGGCGGCGAGCGGCAGCGGGTCGCAATCGCGCGGGCGCTGGTCGGACGCCCCGCGATCGTGCTCGCGGACGAGCCGACGGGCAATCTCGACAGCACGACCGGCCAGTCGATCATGGGCCTGATCGACGAGCTCAACGCGGAGGGCGCCACGATCGTCGTGATCACCCACGAGCACGAGATCGCGGCCCGCTTCCCGCGGCAGATCAGTCTGCTCGACGGCCGGATCGTCTCCGACGGCGAACGTCGAGAGAGGAGCACGTGACGGTGATGATCCGTACGACGGTCGGTCTGTCTCTCGCGCTCGTCGTCCTGCTCGCGATCGGCGTCGGCCCGTCCGCCGGCGCGGGGAACGCCTGTCCGGCCTCGAATCCGCCGAACACGCTGGTCCTGACCGGCGGGAGCGGCCAGACGGCGCAGGTGGGCCGGCAGTTCCAGGGCAACCTGCAGGTCGCGCTGGCAAACAGTGACGGCTGTCCGTTGACCGGCAACCTCGCCGGCATCGGCGTCGACTTCGTCGCTCCCGGCGGCGGGGCGAGCGGGATCTTCGCTTCGACCGGCACCGGAGTCGCGGTCGTCGGCACCGACGCACAGGGAACAGCGACCGCGCCTCCGTTCACCGCCGACGACACCGCAGGCAGCTACAGCGTCGACGCCGAGTCCGACTACGGGACCGTGCGCCTCTATCTCACCAACACCGCCGGCGGCCTGCCGGCCGCGATCGCCGTCCAGGGCGCCGCCGGGCAGGAAGCGAGCGTGAACGAACGGTACGCCCAGCCGCTGCAGGCGCGCGTCACCGACGCGAACGGGAACGCGGTACAGGGCGCAGCCGTGAGCTTCTCGATCGTCCCCGGCATCACCGGCGCGGGTGCGAGCTTCCTCGGCGGACAGGGAACCGCGACGACGAACTCGAACGGGATCGCGACGTCGCCGCCGTTGCTCGCGAACGGCAGTCCAGGGCGGTTCGCCGCGACTGCGTCCACCGACGGGCTCTCGGCCGTGGCGACATACACCCTCGACAATCACGCCGCGCCCATGACCATCGAGACGACCGCGACCTCCGACCCGATCGCCACGGTCGACAGCCGCTACCGCACGCCGTTGCAGGCCCGTGTGCTCGACGCGGGCGGACAGCCGGTCGAGGGGGCGAGCGTGACCTTCAGCGTCCAACCGTCCGGTTCCGGCGCCGGCGCGACGTTCGTCGGCGGCGCGATGCAGGCGACCGAGGCGACCGACGCGAACGGCCTCGCGACGTCGCCGCCGCTGCTCGCCAACAAGACCGCGGGGAGGTACATCGCCACCGCAACCGCAGCGGGCGGTTCGCAGGCGGCCACCTACACGCTGGAGAACCGCGCCGCGGCGCCCGCAACGATCACCGCGGGCGCCGCCAGCGGCGAGTCCACGCCGGCCGGAACGCGCTTTCCCGTGAGGCTCGCCGTCACTGTCTTCGACACGGACGGGAACCCCGTCGCGGGCGCGGCCGTCGTCTTCTCCGCGCCGGCCCACGGCCCGAGCGGCCGCTTCGCGCTGCGGAAGCGGACGATGAGCCGCACCGTGCGGGTCCCGACCAACAGCAACGGCATCGCAGTCGCGCCACCATTTGCCGCGGGAGCGACGGCGGGCGGCTACATCGTCACGGCCGTCGTGAAGGGCACCTCGAAGCGGGCCGCGTTCGCGCTGGTGAACCAGCCGCGCCCGTGAGCGCGACCCCGAACCCGAGCATCGAGCCGCCACGGCTGCGGCTTTCCGACCTGGCCCGGGTCGCCAGCGTCGGCCTGCGCACCCGACGCGTCCGCGCCGCGCTGTCGGCACTCGGCATCGCCATCGGCGTCGCGGCGATCGTTGCCGTGCTCGGTCTCTCCGCCTCCTCCCAGGCCGGTCTGCTCAGCGAGATCGACAAGCTCGGCACCAACCTCCTCACCGTGACCAACGGCCAGACCCTGTTCGGACAGACGGCCGAGCTGCCGCTCGCCGCCCCCGGGATGATCGCCCGCATCGGTCCGGTCACGGAGGTGCAAGAGACGGGCTCGACGACCGCCAACGTCTACCGCAGCCCGCTCATCCCGTCCGTCAACACGAACGCCATCTCCGTCCAGGCCGCCAGCCTGGGCTTGCCGGCGACGGTCGGCACGACGGTCGCGGACGGGAGCTACCTGAACGCCGCCACCGCGCGCGAGCCGGTCGCGGTGCTCGGCGCGGCCGCCGCCCAACGGCTCGGGATCGACCGCGTCTTCCCGGGCGAGCGGGTGTGGCTCGGCGGCCAGTGGTTCTATCTCGCCGGCATCCTCACGCCCGCCTTGCTGGCGCCCGAGATCGACGGCTCGGTTCTGGTCGGTTTCCCGGCCGCCGAGCGCTACCTCGGCTTCGACGGCCACCCGACCACGATCTACGTTCGCAGCGTGACCAGCCAGGTCGCCGCGGTTCAGTCCGTTCTCGCTGCCACCGCCAACCCGGAAGCGCCGAACGAGGTCGACGTAAGCCAGCCTTCGGCTGCGCTTACCGCGCGGGCGGAAGCGCAGAGCGCGCTCAATAGCCTCTTCCTCGGACTCGGCGCGGTGTCGCTGCTCGTCGGCGCGGTCGGCGTGGGCAACATCATGCTCATCGGCGTGCTCGAGCGCCGCTCGGAGATCGGACTGCGCCGCGCCCTCGGCGCCACAAAGCGGCAGATCCGCAACCAGTTTCTCTCCGAAGCGATCTTGCTCGCACTGCTCGGCGGAGCCGCCGGCGTCATCGCCGGCATCCTCGCCACCGCCGTCTACGCCGACACCAAGAACTGGACCGTCGTCATTCCCACGGCTGCATGGGCGGGCGGTCTTGCCGCCGCGCTCCTCATCGGCGCCGCCGCAGGCTTGCTGCCCGCCATCCGCGCCGCCCGCATGTCACCGACCGAAGCGCTGCGTACGGTCTGAGGCGGCGGGGGAGGGATTCGAACCCTCGGGGGCGCGAGCCCACAACGGTTTTCAAGACCGTCCCGTTCGACCGCTCCGGCACCCCGCCGCAGGCGCACGGTAGACGATCAGCGCTTGCTGTTCAGCGCCCGCCGCAGGACCGCGTCGTATTCGTTCAGGCCTTCGCGGTAGAGACGCGCCTCCGGTCCGGCGGCGATGCCGACGCGTTCTGGGATCACGCCCCAGATCGAGACCTTCTGCTCTTTCCACCAGGCGATCGCCTCGGCGAGGTCGTTGGTGCCGAGGCGGGCGGCGCAGATGACGACTCCGCGCGGCATCTTGGCGGGGAGGATGGCGAGCGTCTGCAGCACCGGCTGGAACTCGACGCCGCCGGCGCGGGTGGGGATCACGACCGCGTCGGCGGCGGCGGCCGCTGATTGCAGCAGCCGCTCGTCGCCGGGCGGGGTATCGACGATCCCGAGACCCTCGTGGTCGCCCATCGCGCGCTTCAACGTTCGCTCCGACGGTGCTTCGACCATCGTCACGCCCTCGAAGGGACGCTCGTCGTACCACTGGGCGGAGGACGCCTGCCGGTCGGCGTCGATCAGCACGACAGGGTCGTATCCCCTCTCGGCCGCGGCCGCCGACAGGTACATGGACGTGGTCGTCTTGCCGACGCCGCCCTTGATGCTGGATACGACGATGTTCAGCAACGCTCAGACGCCGAGGCTCTTGCGTGCCTTCTGCACCGACGGCAGGGCGGTCTTCGCCTTGGCCAGCGGCCGCGCGCGCAGCGCGACGGAGGCGGGCTTCGCGGCGATGGTGATCTCCTCGCCGGTGGCGGGGTTCCTGCCGGGGCGCGCCTTCGTCGCGGCCTTCAGCGCGACGGTCAGCTGCACGAGGTTGCCGATCTTCACCTTCTGCGCTTCCCCGATCTCGCCGAGCACGACCTCCTCCAGCGCCTCGAACACGCGCTTGACGTCTGCGGCGGAAAGGTCGGCGCGCTCCGCGATCTCGCGGTGAAGCTGGGTCTGGGTAAGAGGCATGAGTCTCCCTTGGAATCGAATGACGTGGGTTTGCTAGCGCGTGACGCTACCGGGTGCGCCGTACGCCCGCAGGACGTCCGGCACGCCGCCCTGGAAGTTCTCCAGGATCGCGAGGACGGCGCGGTCGGTCGCGGCGGTGCCGTTCAGCGTGTGCACCGGCTCCAGGCTCTTCCCGTTGCGGAAGCGAACGCCGAGCCGGCGCGCCTGGAAGTCGGTCGTGTTCGAGGTCGACGTCAGCTCGCGGTAGCGCTCCTGGAACGGGAACCAGCCCTCGCAGTCGTACTTCTTCACCGCGGGCGCGCCGAGGTCACCGGCGGCGACGTTGACCACGCGGTACGGCAGCTCCAGCGCCTGCAGGATCTCCTCCTCGATCGCGAGCAGCCGCTCGTGCTCGTCGGCCGACCCGGACGGCTCGATGAACGTGAACAGCTCGACCTTGTTGAACTGGTGCACGCGGAACATCCCGCGCGTGTCCTTGCCGGCGGCTCCCGCCTCGCGGCGGAAGTTGGTCGAGAACGCCGTGTAGCGGAGCGGCAGCTCCTCCAGCACCTCGCCCATGTGCAGTCCCGCCAGCGCGACCTCGGAGGTGCCGGTGAGATACAGGTCGTCGCTCTCGATCGCGTAGATGTTCGTGCGCTCGGTCGGGAAGAAGCCCGTGCCGTACATCGCGTCCTCGCGCACGAGCACCGGCGGCAGCATCGGCACGTGCCCGTGCGCGGCGGCGCGGTCGAGCGCGAAGCGGTAGACGGCGAGCGCGAGCAGCGCCGTGTCGCCGAGCAGATAGCCGAAGCGCGAGCCCGACAGCCGCGCCGCCCGCTCCATGTCGAAGCGGCCGACCTCCGTGTGCTCCTTCGGATCGGTCAGCTGCGGCGGCTCCCCCCAGCGGCGGATCTCGACCGCATCCTCGTCGGTGAACCCGTCCGGAGCGGAGTCGTCGGGCGGGTTCGGGAGCAGGGCGATGGCCGCGTCGCGGACGGCCTCGGCCTCCGACAGCTCCTCCTCCGCGGCCTGGAGCTCCTCCTTCACGCCCCGCAGCTGCTCGAGCTGCTCCGGCGTCGGCTTGCCCTTCAGCTTCGTCGAGGCGCGGAGATCGTCGACGCGCGGGACGAGTGCGCGCCACCGCTCGTCGGCGGCGAGCCAGGCGTCGAAATGCTCGGCCGCGCCCTTGCGCGCGAGCTTGCGCCGGAACTCGTCCGGGTCGCTGCGCGCTGCTTTGGCGTCGATCACGAACGGGAGTCTAGGTACGCCTCGAGCAGCGCGGCGACGCCTTCCTCCTCGACCGGCGGCACGACGAGATCCGCGCGCCGGAGGATGTCCGGGTGCGCGTTCGCGACGGCGACGCCGAAGCCGGCCCAGTCGAGCAGCTCGCGGTCGTTCTCGCCGTCCCCGCACGCGACCGTGTGGGCGGGCGTGAACCCGAGCCGGTCGGCGACGAACTGGAGGCCGGCGCCCTTGCTCACGCCCGCGCGCGCGAACTCGAGGAAGAACGGCAGCGACTTGGCGATGAAGAGCCTGTCGGCGAAGCGCGGCTTCAGCTCGGCCTCCAGCTCGTCGAGCGCGGCCGGGTCGCCGACGGCGACGATCTTCGTCGGATCCGCCTTCAGCCAGGTGCGCAGGTCGCCGACCACGTGGATCTCGAGCCCCTGGAAGTCCGCATAGGACCGTGCCTCGGGCGTGAGCTCGGCGACGTAGAGCAGATCGTCCACGTAGCAGTTGACGTGGAAGCCGGCCGCGACGACCGCGTCGATCGCCTCGAGCGCGACCGCGTTCGGCACCGGCACGTGGCGGAGGAACTCGCCGCTCACCGGGTCCGCGACGACGGCGCCCTGGTAGCAGATCACCGGATCGTCGATCCCCGCCTGCAGGACGTACGGGCGCACCGACCGGAACATGCGCCCGGTGACGACGATCACGTGCGTGCCGGTCGCGCGCACGGCCGCGATCGCCGCTGCGGTGCGAGGGCGGAGCAGTGCGTCCTCGGCGACGAGCGTCCGGTCGAGATCGGACGCGAACGCCTGGACCTCGCGCGGAAACGTCGGCGGGAGCTCGACCGGAGCTACGGAGTGCCGCCGGTGGCCTTGACGACGTACGACGCCACGTTCGCGATCTGCTGTGTGGTCAGCTGGCTCTTGAACGACGGCATCACACCCTTGCCGTTGGTGACGCGCGCGGTGGCGCGCCGGTAGGTCGGCTGCGCCTGGTCGAGGTTCGGGCCGACGGTGCCGGTCGAGCCGGCGTCCTTGAGCGTGTGGCAGCCGGTGCAGCCGGCGGTGAGGAAGACCTTCTTTCCGGCCACCGGGTCGCCCTTGATCAGGAATGCCGGTGTGATCGGATCGAGCGCCGGCTTCGGCAGCGGGCCGATCACGGTCTCGGGCGTGGGGGTGGCGACGCCTTCGGATCCGCACCCCGCCAACACGCCGGCACAAGCGACGAGGGCAAGGGCGATGACGGCGACGTGGCGCATCCGGTGCCAGACTCTAAACAAGGGTTAAGACTGCGCGCCGGACGAACTCTCCAGAACCTCCGACAGGGCTACCATGGAGCCG
This sequence comes from uncultured Actinomycetes bacterium, assembly GCA_963761665.1. GTDB lineage: Bacteria > Actinomycetota > Thermoleophilia > Gaiellales > Gaiellaceae > Palsa-739. The sequence goes on along the minus strand of CAVXHM010000004.1, from coordinate 407,955 downwards.
TGAAGCGCAAGAACTTCGGACGCGATCGGGGCCTGTCCCTGCGGATCCTCGCCACCGGCGGTCTGCTCGGCCTGCTCTACGTCGTCTTCGGCGTGATTCTCGTCTCGCTGCTGAACGTCGGCGTGGTGGCGGTGCTCCTGATCGTGATCGGGCTCGCCTTCGTCCAGTACTGGACCTCGGACAAGCTCGCGCTCGCCGCGTCGGGGGCGAAGATCGTCTCGGCCGACGAGGCGCCGGAGCTGCACGCGATGGTCGAGCGGCTCTGCGCCATGGCCGACCTACCGAAGCCGCGGATTGCCGTCGTCGACTCGACCGTCCCGAACGCCTTCGCCACCGGCCGCAACCCGAAGCACGCGGCGGTCGCCGTCACCACCGGCCTGTGGCAGCGTCTCGAGCCGCAGGAGATCGAGAGCGTGCTCGCGCACGAGCTGTCGCACATCGCCAACCGCGACGTGCTCGTCATGACCGTGGCCAGCTTCTTCGCCATGCTCGCGGCGTTCATCACCCGCTGGGGCCTCTACGCCGGCATGTTCGGCGGCTTCGGCGGAGGAGGAGGAGGCTTCGGCGGAGGCCGCAGCAGCAACAGCAACAACCAGGGCGGCGTTCCCGTCTTCCTGATCATCCTCGCCGTCTCGATCATCACGTATGCGATCAGCTTCGTCCTCATCCGGACGATCTCGCGCTACCGCGAGTACACGGCCGACCGCGGCTCGGCGCTGATCACCGGCACGCCGGAGCACCTGATGAGCGCCCTCCAGAAGATCTCCAGCGGCATCACCCAGATTCCGCAGCAGGATCTGCGCGAGGTCGCCGGGATGAACGCGTTCTTCATCGTCCCGACGAACTGGCGCACGCAGGCCGCCGAGCTGTTCATGGATCACCCGCCGCTGGAGAAGCGGCTGGCCGCACTCGCCGCGATCGCGCGCGAGATGGGCCGCCCCGTCTCCTAGCGAGTCGGTCTCGTAGATCAGGACGAGGCAACGGCCGGCGTCGCGGTGCTGAACGCCGGCTGCACCGTGCTCCCGACCGTGGCCTGCACGATCGCGAGCAGCGCGTGGCCGACGTCGGCGGCGGTTGGCGTGTAGGTCGCGGTCGTCGCGCCGGCGATCGCGACGCAGATGCGCGCGTTCGCGTTGCAGCGCTCCCACTGGTCGGTGACCGTCGTGGGTGTCGCGCTCCACGTTCCGGTTCCGACCGTGAGCGTCGACCCGGGCTTCGGCGTTCCGGTGATGGCCGGCTGTACGGTCGTGGCGAGCGCGGTGGTGCCCGCGACGACGGGGCCGACGAGGCTCGCGTACGCAGCCGTGGTGGCCGCGGTCGCATCCTTCGCGTTGACCGTCAGCCCGAGCGTGTGACCTCCGTCGGCGGCGACGGTCCTGTACGTCGACTTCGTCGCGCCGTGGATCGACGAGCAGTGCGCGCCGGTCGCGTCGCAGCGATACCACTGGTAGGTGGTGGAGATCGGGGCCGTGCCGACCCACGTTCCGGGCGACGCCGTGAGCTGCTGCCCCGTTCGGGCGGTGCCGGTCACGGTCGGAGCCGAAGTGTTCGCGAGCGGCGGCGGCGTCGTGACCGCCGGCGTGGCCACGCTGAATGCAGTCTGGACGGCGCTTCCAGATGTGGCATGGAGGATCGCGACGAGAGCGTGTCCGACGTCGGCGGCGGCCGGCGTGTAGGTCGCGGCTGCGGCGCCGGCGATCGGCGCGCAGATCCGGCCGTTCGCGTTGCAGCGGTCCCACGTGTACGAGAGCGCGGTCGGCTGTGTGCTCCAGGTGCCGGCCGACGCAGTGAGTGCCTGTCCCTGGACGGCGTTGCCCGCGATCGTCGGTTGCGAGGTCGAGACGAAGGTCGTGCCCGCCGCGGCGATCGGCCCGACGAGCGACGCGTACGTCGGCGTCGTCGCCCCGGCCGCGGTCACGGTGACCGTCAGCCCGATCGTCTCGTCGGCATCGGCTGCGACGGTCGTGTACGCGGTGCCGGTGGCGCCGTGGACGGAGCTGCAGTGGGCGCCGGTCGGATCGCAGCGGTACCACTGGTAGGCGAAGGTCGCGCCTGCGGCCGCGGGGGCCGGGGTGGCCGTGAGCCGTTCACGGACGCGTGCCGTTCCGGAGACAGCCGGCTTCGTCGCCGTACCCGCCGCCGGCTGAGCCGGGGCCGCGACCGGCTGTGTCGCGATGCTGAGCGCCCACTGGACGGCGCTGCCTGCGGTGGCCTGGACGTCGACGAGGAGCGCATGCCCGGCATCCGCGGCGGTCGCGGCGTACGTCGCGGCCGTCGCACCCGCGATCGGCAGACAGATGCGACCGTTCGCGTTGCACCGCTCCCAGGCGTAGGACAGCGCACTCGGCGCCGGCGTCCAGCTACCGGGCGTCGCCGTGAGCGTGCCGGCGACGGCGGCGGTCCCGGTGATGCCCGGCTGCGTCGTCGACGTCAGCGGCGACGACTTCGCGGCGATCGGGCCGACGAGGCTCGAGTACGCCGGCGTCGCTCCGGTCGAGTCCGTGCCGGTCACCGTCACGCCGACGGTCTTGCCGGCGTCGGCCGCCACCAGGGTGTAGCTCGAAGCGGTCGCGCCGTGGATCGACGAGCAGTGCGCGCCGGTCGCGTCGCAGCGGTGCCACTGGTACGAGACGCGGACGGTGCCGGATCCCGTCCATGAGCCGGAAACGGCGTTGAGCCGCGCGCCGACCACGGCGGCGCCGGCGATCGTCGGTCTGGCGGGGGCCGAGGGACCCGCGGCCCGCGCGGCCGCGGCGGTCAAGAGAGGAGATGCCGCCAGCGCCATGGCGATCGGGACCGCACGGAAGAGAGCCACCCGCATCCGCCTCCATGGTGCTGGGCCAATCTAAGCCGGTCCTGATCGAGGACGCTCCGGGGTATCGTCCCGCGATGAGCTCGAATCCGGGGAAGCCGCCGAGCGCGCCGGGCTCGCCGCCCGCCTCCGGACCGCCGCCGCGACGGCGTTTCGGCTGGTGGTGGATCGGCGTTCTGTTGGCGCTGCTGGCGATCAACTACTGGGCCGGCTCGCGGGCGACGCAGGCGCAGTCGCGCGCGCGGGTGCCGTACAGCCCGTACTTCCTGCAGCAGGTGAGCAAGGGCGACGTGGCCGAGATCACCTCGAAGGGCACGGCCATCCAGGGCACGTTCAAGCACGCGCAGAGCTACCAGGGCTCGAAGTCGTCGACGCGGTTCCAGACGGAGATCCCCGCGTTCGCGGACACGGTGGCGCTGTCGAAGCTGCTCGAGCAGAAGGGCGTCGTCGTCAACGCCGTCCCGCTCGACACGGGCGCGCCGTGGTGGGAGAGCGTGCTGGTCGGCTTCGGCCCGACGATTCTCTTCGTCGGGCTGCTGTTCCTGCTCATGCGCCGCGCCTCGGGAGTGCAGAACGCGCTGGGTTCGTTCGGCCGCTCGCGGGCGCGACGGTACGAGCCGGCCGCCGGCAAGGTCACCTTCGCGGACGTGGCCGGCATCGACGAGGCGAAGGCGGAGCTGTCGGAGGTGGTCGACTTCCTGCGCAAGCCGGACAAGTACGTTCGGCTCGGCGGCCACATCCCGCACGGCGTGCTGCTGTCGGGGCCGCCGGGAACGGGCAAGACGCTGCTGGCGCGCGCGGTCGCGGGCGAGGCGAACGCGCCGTTCTTCTCCATGTCCGCGTCGGAGTTCGTCGAGGCGATCGTCGGAGTGGGCGCGGCCCGTGTGCGCGATCTGTTCGCGCAGGCGAAGGAGTCGTCGCCGGCGATCGTGTTCATCGACGAGCTCGACGCGATCGGACGCTCGCGCACGTCCGGCGTCGCCGGCTTCAGCGGCGGCAACGACGAGCGCGAGCAGACGCTGAACCAGATCCTCACCGAGATGGACGGATTCGACTCGTCCACCGGCGTGATCGTGATCGGCGCGACCAACCGTCCCGACGTGCTCGACCAGGCGCTGCTGCGGCCGGGCCGGTTCGATCGCCGCGTCGCGGTGCAGCCGCCCGACCGCGCCGGCCGCCAGAAGATCCTCGAGGTGCACACGCGGCACGTCCCGCTCGCGCCCGACGTGGATCTCGGCCGCATCGCGGCGACCACGCCGGGAATGGTCGGAGCGGACCTCGCGAATCTCGTCAACGAGGCTGCGCTCCTCGCCGCGCGCCGAAGCCACGAGCAGGTGGACGAGTCCGATCTCGCCGACTCGCTCGAGCGGATCATCCTGGGCGCGGAACGGCAGATCATGATGACGCCGGAGGACCGGCGCCGCACCGCCTACCACGAAGGCGGGCACGCGATCGTGGGCATGCTCACCGACGGTGCGGATCCGGTGCGCAAGGTCTCGATCATCCCGCGCGGCGGCTCGCTCGGAGTCACGTTCTCCGCACCCGACGGCGACCGCTACAACTACGACCGGCGGGAGCTGCAGGCGAAGATCAAGGTCGCGCTCGGCGGCCGCGCAGCCGAGGAGGTCGTGTTCGGCGAGCCGACGACCGGCGCCGAGTCGGACATCCAGCAGCTGACCGAGATCGCCCGCCAGATGGTCGGCCGCTGGGGCATGAGCCCTGTCGTCGGGCCGCTCGCGGTCATCCCGCGCGAGGCGACCTTCCCGGGATCCTCCGACGTCTCCGAGCACACGCGGCAGCTGATCGACGACGAGATCCGCCGCATCGTCGACGCCGCCCACGACGAGGTGGTCGCGCTCCTGCAGGAGAACCGCAGCAAGCTCGACTCGCTGGCGGAGGCGCTGCTCGAGCACGAGACGCTCGACGAGGACGACGCCTACGCCGCCGCCGGGGTCGAGCACGCCGCGGCGGCCGGCGCCTCCCTGACGCCGTCACTCAGCGCCACAAGGGGCGCAGGCTAAGACGGGCGCAGCCGGCTTAGCCGGAGCCCGACCCTTGCCGGTCGGGACGCTTCAGCGCCACGACCGGCGCGGCGCAGCGAATTCGCCCACAGGCGCTCTCGGGTGAGTGCGCTCACCCGCGCGGAGGCGGGACCGCGCTCCCGCCGCAGCGCACGCACAGAACCGCCACGAGCGCCGAAGGAGGGGATCCCATACGGGGAACCTCGGTCCCCTTATTTCAGATCGGTGCGTCGAACAGCCCGAACCACTTGCTCAGGTCGGGCTCGACCGGGAGCTCGGGCTCGAGCTTCGCCTTCAGCTCCAGCTCGCGCGCGTTGTCGCGATCCTGCTTCTCGCCGGTCGGGACGAACGGCCAGAACTTGCCGGTCTTGAAGCCGTACACCCAGTAGACCGGATGCGGTCCTCCCTGGAAGCGGAACGGCGCCGCCAGCAGCTGCGCGCCGAAGCCGCGCGACTGGAACTCGTCGGCGACGGCGTGCACCGCCGCCACCTGATCCTCGAGGTCGGCGTCGTGGACGATCACCCACTCGAACCCGAACGAGTCCGTCTTGCGGTCGAGCTTCGAGCCGGAGCCGGCGGCGACCGCCTGCAGCAGCTGCTCGACGTCCTGGTCGACCTGGGAGAACTCGCCTGCCGAGAGCGGCTTGAACACGACCGCACCGACACCGGCGGTCCTCAAGCCGCACTCGACATCGAGCGTCACCGCTGCCGTCGTGAGCGCGAAGATGCGATCGCCGGCGGGCTCCTTGAGCTTCTTGCGGCCGAAGAAGATGTCGGTGAGCGGCACGGTCGGCGCTAGGACGCGGGCTTCTCCGCCGGCTGCTCCTCCGGCGGGTCGGCCGCTGCGGCCGGTGAGGGCGCGGATGCGCCGTCGCCGGCGGCGAGCTGCTTCGCGTCGCCTCCGTCGCCGGTGCCGACCTCGGCCTTCAGCTTCGCCAGCTCGTCGTCGACCTGCGCGGTGGAGGAGATCTGCGCCAGCTCCCGGTCGAGCTGGGTCGTACCGGGCTGGGTCAGGTCGTCGAGCGCGCCGGTGCTCGTGAGCTCGTCGATGGCCGAGGCGCGCGCGGTCAGCTCGTCCGTCTTGTCCTTCGCGCGCTGGATCGCCATGCCGGTGTCGGCCATGCCCTTGCCGATGCCCGTCGCGGCCTCGCCGATCTTGACCTGCGCCTCGGCGGCCGAGTACTGCGCCTTGATCACTTCCTTCTGCGAGCGGAAGGCCTCGATCTTGGCCTCGAGCTGGTGCTGTCCGGCGACCAGCTTGTCCTGCGTCTCGGCGAGCTGCTGCACCTGCGCGTCGAGCCCCTGAAGCTGCTGCTGCGCCGATGCCTTGCGCTCGAGCGCCTGGCGCGCGAGATCCTCGCGGTTGGCCGCGACCGCCTGCCGCGCCTGCGTCTCGAGCTTGACCACGTTCTGCTCGAGCCCCTGAATCTGGATCTCCAGCCGCTTCTTCGCCGTGACCACGTCGGCGACCCCGCGCTTGACGTTCTGGAGCTGCTCCTGCATCTGCTCGTACGAGTAGTCGAGCGTCTCGGTCGGGTTCTCCGTCTTGTTCAGCAGCTTCGAGTACTTCGACTTGATGATCAGCGTGGTCCGTGACCAAAGCCCGGCCATCGATCCTCCTCTTCGCGGTGTCGAGGTAGCCTAGCGCGGTAATGCTGGTCGAACGGAGCATGCACCCCGAGTGGCTGTCCAACGCCTACGCCGTCGCGGACAAGCAGGGCGGGACCGCCGTGTTCGTCGATTCCGGCGCCGACGTCGCGCCGCTCGTGGCCGCGGTCGAGGCCTGGGGCGCCGCTCCAGAGGCGATCCTGCGAACGCACTCGCACGCCGACCACGTCGTCCACGAGGACGAGCTGCGCGAGCGCTACGGCATTCCGGTGATCCACACGGTCGACGCGCTGCCGTCGACGATCGGCGACCTGCGGCTGCGCGCAATCGTCACTCCCGGTCACGCCGACGACCATCTTGCGTTCGTGCTCGACAACGAGGCCGTGTTCACCGGAGACGTGCTGTTCAAGGATGCCGTCGGCGGCGGCGACCTCGCGCAGGTGCGTGCGTCCGTCCTCGAGCTGCTGGAGCTGCCCGAGTACTGCGTCGTCTATCCCGGCCACACCGACGAGACGACGATCGGCCGCGAGCGCCAGTCGAATCCGTTCATCCGCGTCTGGCTCGGGACGGAGCCGGAGGGGACGGAGCGGGTGCGCGTCGCCGGCCGCGACGCGACGCTCGTGGTCTGGTCGCCGGACTACGACGGCAAGGGCAAGGCCTGGGTGAGGTTCGACGATGGCACAAGTGCCATCGTCGGTGGAAGTCGCGTTGCTCGTGGGTGAACCCGGGTTGTGCGCTTCGCCGCGAGCGCGGTCGCGGCTGCGCGCGGCGGGATCGCGGCGCACCCTGAGCGGTCTGGGCGTGTTCGTCGTGCCGCGCGGCCGGTGGTGGCCTGCGGCCATCCCCGCCCGCTGGTCCGCCTCCGTCTAACGCGCCTGCGGCCGCGTTAGCCTCCGGCCTTGATGACGGTGTTGTCGAGTTGATTCTGGCGATCGACCAGGGCACGTCGGGGACGACGTGTCTCGTCGTCGACGACGAGTTGGAGATCCGCGGCCGCGGGTATGTCGAGATCTCGGCGCGGTATCCGCAGCCGGGCTGGGTCGAGCAGGATCCGGCGGAGATCTGGTCGAGCGTGCTCGCCGCCGCGGAGGCTGCGCTCGCCTCGGCCGGGCTCCGCGCGCACGAGCTGACGGCGATCGGGATCACGAACCAACGCGAGACGACGCTGCTCTGGGAGCGCAGCACAGGCCGGCCGCTCCACGACGCGATCGTCTGGCAGGACCGGCGCACCGCCGACCGCTGTCGCGAGCTTCCGGCCGACCTGATCCGCGACCGGACGGGTCTCGTCCCCGATCCGTACTTCTCGGCCACGAAGCTGGAGTGGCTGCTGGCGCGAACCGAGCAGCCGGTGGGCGAGCTCGCGTTCGGAACGGTCGACAGCTGGCTCGTCTGGAATCTCACCCGCGGCCGTCTCCACGTCAGCGACGTGACCAACGCGGCGCGGACGCTGCTGTTCGGCATCGGCCGGCTCGCGTGGGACGGCGAGCTGCTCGATCTCTTCGGCGTCGACCCGGGGCTGCTGCCGCAGGTCGTCCCGGCGTCCGGTGTGGTCGGCGAGGGGGAGCTGTTCGGTGCGACGCTGCCGATCGCGAGCCTCGTCGGCGACCAGCAGGCGGCGCTGTTCGGACAGGGCTGCTTCGAGCCGCGCGAGGCGAAGGCGACGTACGGGACCGGAAGCTTCGTGCTGGTGAACGTCGGCGGCGAGCGCGGGCCCGCGCCGCCCGGGCTGCTGAAGACGGTGGCCGCGGTCGCGCCCGGGCACGACGCGCAGTACGCGATCGAGGGCTCCGTGCTGACGAGCGGTGCCGTCGTCCAGTGGCTCCGTGACGGTCTCGGGATCGCTGCCGACGCGGACGAGGTCGAGCGCCTGGCCGAGGAGGCCGGGTCGAGCGCCGGCGTCACTTTCGTGCCCGCGCTGGCCGGGCTCGGGTCGCCGTACTGGGATGCCGACGTGCGCGGCCTGATTGCGGGCATCACGCGCGGCACGACGCGCGGGCACATCGCGCGCGCGACGCTCGAGGGGATCGCGCATCAGGTGGCAGATGTGCTCGAAGCGCATCCGGACGGCGTCGCGTTCCTCCGCGCCGACGGGGGCGCGAGCCGGAACGGGTTCCTGATGCAGTTCCAGGCCGACCTGCTCGGTAGCCCGGTCGAGGTCGTGGCCGAGCAGGAGAGCACCGCCGTCGGCGCGGCCGGTCTCGCCGGCCTCGCCACCGGCGTCTGGCCGAGCCCCGAGGCGTTCGCCGCACGGGTGCGGCGCGGCCCGAGCTACGAGCCGTCCATGTCCCGCGACGAGGTCGAGCAGCAGCGCGCGGACTGGCGGCTCGCGATCGAGCGCGCGCGGCTGCGGTAGCAAGTGGTAGGAATGGACAGGTGAGCACGACCTCCGGCGAGTTGACGTGCAGCCTGTGCGGTCGCCCGTGGTCGCTCGGCACGGACGGCAAGTGGCCGATCCGCGTCACCGCCACCGATCCGCCTCGCGCGCTCGCGCATTGCCTGACCTGCGCGGACATGGGCGCCGGCTACGACGCGCGCTGGTGTCCCGCCCACATGCGCGCGAAGCCGCTGGTCGTCCATCCGACGGCGGTTCCGGCGCCGCCACGTCCGAGCGAACGGCTGACGGTGTCGGACGAGCTGCGCCGCATCCTCAGCCGTCGGCGCAACGGCCATCTGCCCGAGCCGCAGGTCGAGCTCTCCGACTAGCCGAGCTCCGCGAGCATCCGCTGCATCGCCTCCGCGAGTGCGTTCGCGCCGCTGAGCGGGCGGACGTAGACGGCCAGCTCGCTCACGGCGCCCGTGTCGTCGAAGCGCAGCAGGTCGATGCCGTCCAGGTCGCGATCGCCCACGCGCGCGCTGAAGGCCAGCACCGCCGTGTCGCCCGTCTCCACCTGGTCGGTGTAGCGGAAGTCCTCGAACACCTGGGCCACCGCCGCCAGCAGCATCGCCACGGCGTCGCGCCCCCGATACGGCTTGAACACCACCGGGCTGCGGAAGACGACGTCCTCCGCGAACAGATCGTCGATCGCGGAGAAGTCCTTGCTCTCGGCAGCGGCCCGGAATCTGTCGCTCTGCATGGCGACACGCTACCGCGGGGTCAGACCCGGGGTCAGACCCCGGGCCATGTCCGAAACGGACAGTAGGTTGCCGGGATGCGCCTGCTCGTCGCCCGTTGCGAGGTTCGCTACTCCGGCCGTCTCAACGCCGTGCTACCTGAGGCGGTGCGCCTGCTGATCCTCAAGGCGGACGGCTCGGTGCTCGTCCACGACGACGCCGGCGGCTACAAGCCGTTGAACTGGATGACCGCGCCGACGTTCGTCGAGGACGAGGGCGAGCGGCTCGTCGTCCGCAAGCTGAAGACGGACGACGTGCTCGAGATCCGGCTGGTGGAGGTGCTGAGCGACGTCGTCCACGACATGGGCGAGTCGGCCGCGCTGCAGAAGGACGGGGTGGAGCGCGACCTGCAGGAGGAGCTGGCGGCGCAGCCGTCGGCGCTGGGCGAGGAGCTGACGCTCGTCCGCCGCGAATGGCCGACCGAGGTCGGGCCGGTCGACCTGATGTGCCGCGACGCGGACGGCGGCTGGGTCGCCGTCGAGATCAAGCGCACCGGCACCATCGACGCGGTCGAGCAGCTGACCCGCTACCTCGGCTTCATCCGCGTCGACCCGGCGAAGGAGGCGTGCCGCGGCATTCTCGCGGCGCAGCGGCTGACGGCACAAGCGGTCACGCTCGCGGAGTCGCGCGGCATCCGCTGCGTCGAGGTCGACCTCGAGCTCCTGCGCGGCGAGCGCGAGCCGGATCTGACGCTCTTCACGCACTAGCTACGGCCGCACGACCGCCTTCAGGTAGTCGCGCGGCGGATCGGCGAACAGCGCCGGCAGGTCGTCGAGCCCGACCTCGTGCGTCAGCAGCCGCTCCCACGGCCGCGCGCCGCTGGCGAGAAAGACGAGCGCCGCACGGACCCCGCGCGGCGTGTGGTGGAACGACCCGCGCACGGTCAGCTCCTGATAGTGGATCCGGTACGCGTCGAGCGGCACCTCGCTCTGACCGGGGAGGCCGCTGAACACGACGGCGGTGCCGCCGGGACGGACGAGCGCGACGGCGTCGCCCCAGCCTTTCGCCGAGCCGGTCGCCTCGATCGCGACGTCGACGTTCCGTCCGTTGCCGGCGACGGCGCCGAACTCCGGCGCGAGCGCGCGGCGCTCCGGGCGGCCGCCGACGAGCACCGGCTTCGCGCCCGCGTCCGCGATGCACGCGCAGAGCATCAGCCCGATCGGGCCGGCGCCGAGCACCGCGACGGTCTGTCCCTCCGTCACTCCCGCGCGCTCGACGCCGCGGATGCAGCAGGCGAGCGGCTCGACCAGCGCAGCGATCTCCGGCTTCAGTCCGGCCGGCACGGGCAGGAGGTTGACGCGCGCGATTCGCTCCGGGACGACGAGCAGCTCCGCGTAGGCGCCGTTGAGGAACGGCAGCAGGCTGTCGCACAACGGCTCGTCGCCGCGGAGGCACGCAGCACATTTGCCGCACGGGCCCGAGTTCGCCGCCACCACGCGCCGCCCGGTGGCGACCTCGATCCCGCAGAACTCGTGCCCGAACGCCGACGGCACCTCGGACAGCAGCACCGGATGGCCCTGTCGGTACGTCTTCAGGTCGGTGCCGTCGGTGAGGGCGACCTCGACCTGGACGAGGACGTCGCCCGGTCCCGGCACAGGGTCGGGGACGTCCTCGACCCGCAGGTCGCCGATGCCGTAGTAGCGGAGCGCTTTCACGGCACGAACACGACCTTCGCGGCGTCGCGCCGGAGGAACAGGTCGAGCCCTTCGGCGAATCGTTCCAGCGGCAGCACCGTCGGCTCCGGCAGCTCCAGCTCCGGCAGGATCGCGACCGCCGCCCGCATCGCGTCCGGCGAGGCCGAGCGCCGCCCGGCGACCGTCAGCTCGCGCCGGTAGATCTGCTCCGCCGGCAGCGCGCCCGCGTCGGTGAAGACGAGGATCGTTCCGCCCGGAGCGACCCATTCGAGCGCCGCCGCCGCGGCTCCCGGCGCGCAGACCACGACCGCGTCGACAGGCGCGTCCGGTTCCGGTCCGGTCCGGCGCGGATCAGCGTCGAGCGCGAACACGTCGTCGCCGCGGCGCGCGAGCACCGCTGCGAACAGCCGGCCGACGAATCCCTGCCCGAGCACGAGCACGCGTCCCGGCGGCACCGCGTCCGCTCCGCGCACGACGCACGCGAGCGGCTCGAGCGCCGTGGCCTCGGCGTCGCTCAGCCCTGCGGGAAGATCGACCCACGCGTCCGCGCGCACCCGTTCGGCGAAACCGCCGGGACGGATCGTCGGCGCGGCGAACTGCTCGCACGTCGACTCGTGGCCGGCGCGGCAGCGGTTGCATTCGCCGCAGCCGCGATGGTGGACGAGCGCGACGCGCCGTCCGTCTTCGGTCTGGCCGACCACCTCATGCCCGAGGACGGCGCCTGCGAACTCGGGGCGCAGCTTCTCCACGTCCGAGCCGCACAGCCCGCACGCGAGCACGCGCACGAGCTCGCCGGGCCCGTCGGGCTCGTCGACGTCGCGCACCCCCGGGCGCCCCGCCGCGTCGAGTGAAACCGCTCGCATCGGCGTATCGTAGGACGGCGGGGTTCAGCCGACAGAAGCACCGGCCGAAGCCTCGCTACACTAGGCCGCAGCGGGGCTATAGCTCAGTTGGGAGAGCGCCTGGATCGCACCCAGGAGGTCGTCAGTTCGAATCTGACTAGCTCCATGACCGAACGGCCCTGGAGAGGGCCACCGAGACGCTCATCGCAGGTTCATCCGCGGGCTGCAACGCTTCTGCTTCGCGATGGATGAGTCGAGAGTGGATGAGCTGGAGCTCGAGTTGAACCCGGACGGGAACGAGCGCCTGACGGCTGCCGCCGGGCTCGTCCTGCTCCTGCTCACCACCGTCGAGCTCGCGACGATCGTCTTCGGTCTGCACACCTACCTCTCGCTGCACGTGTTCGTCGGGCTCGTCCTGATTCCGCCGGTGCTGCTGAAGCTGGCGAGCACCGGCTGGCGCTTCGTCCGCTACTACTCCGGGAGCGAGCCGTACGTGCAGAAGGGTGCGCCGCAGCTTCCGATGCGACTGCTCGCTCCGCTGCTGATCACCGCCACGGTCATCCTCTTCGCCAGCGGTGTTGCCATGGGCCTTCTGCACGGGCAACCGCTCGTGATCGCCCGCCGGCTGCACGGCCCCGCCTCTGTCATCTGGATGATCCTCGTCGGCGTGCACGTTCTCGTGTACCTGAAGCGGTCATTGATCGGAGCCCGTGAAGACGTGACGGCAGAGTCGCGCGCCTCAGTGCGCGGCGCGAAGGCCCGTACGTATCTCCTGTCCTTTGCGGTCGTCGCCGGCATCGTCGTCGGGGCCGCAACGCTGCCGGCGCAACACCGCTGGCTTCATCTGTCGCATGGGCACGACCATCGGGACGGCGCCGCCGCGTCCGTCGGCGTCGCGTCGCCCTGAGTCGTCTCGTCGCGCCGCCGAAGCCGCCTCCCGCGCCTCAGGGCCGGGCGAAGAGATTCGCCCACTCGCGAACGTGCCACTCGCTGACCATGTCGATCAGGACGAACGGATCGCCGCTCGCGAACTCCTCCGCCGCCTCGCGCGTCGTCAGCACGGCCATCGTTCCGACCGGACCGTCGCCGTCGAGGAATGCTCCCGCCATCAGCAGGTCGCCGCGCTCGTGGTACTCCTTCGAGCGCGCGATGTGCGCGGCCATCTCGTCGGGAGCGTTCTGCATCGCCTCCTGCAGCGACGCGTACTTCGTCGTCAGCTGCACGACGTAGAAGGCCTTCTGCGACGGGATGTCGGTCACGGGGTTCCTCTCTCGGGTTCGTTCTCGGCCAGCCACGCCTTCGCCTCGCGCTTGTGCGCCCGCGTCAGCCACGCGTCGACGACGAGATCGCGCAGCTCCGCGCGGCGGAGCTTGCGCAGATGCGGGATGCGGACGAGCACCGCGGGATAGCCGTTCCAGTGCGGCGTGGTGAAGTAGACGCCGCGGTCGTCGGCGAGGAGGAGCTCCTTCACGTCCGAGCCCTCGACGCGGAACACGAGCACGTCGTCGAGCCGCTCGCCGGTGTCCGGGTCGAGCGCGTCGGGCCGCTGCGTCCGGTGGAAGCAGAAGTACTTCCCGTGGGTCGAGTACGTCGGCCGGCCGTCGTCCGACACCTCCTTCGTCGCACCCGGCATGGCCAGCGCGAGCTTGTCCAGATCGGACATCGTCGCCATCGTCGAACTCTGCCACGCGGCGTCAGGCCGTGTTCTTCACGCCTTTCGTGTGGACGACTCGTCGCTGAGGAACTGCGTGAGGAAGTCGGCGAGCAGGAGCGGGGTGAAGATGAAGTACTGCGCGCCGCTCGCGGCGGCGGCTACACGTGCCCGCCGGCCGAGGGATGGAACAGCGGCACGAGCGGCTCCCAGCCTGCGCGTAGCACCGTGACGAGCGTCGGCGGCGTGATCAACCGCGCCTGCGCGCGCCCCGGTCGCGGGCGGCGCGCGTCGTATCCCGCCGGCGTCCAGCGCAGCAGGTGCGGGCCGAGCACGAGCCACGGCGTGCCGGCCTCGAGCACGAAGGCGCCGTCGGGCAGGTCGTCGAGCGGAGCCTCCTGCCGAGGCCCGAGCCGCTCCCGGTGCAGCTGCGCGTCGATCGCATCGGCGCGCGCACCGAGGATCTCCGTGAGCCGGACGTAGTCCTCGCGCCGGCATTCCGCGCACGCGCGGTGCCCGGCCGCGAGCGCCGTCGCCTCGTCGAGGAAGAACAGCTCGGTGTAGCGGCCCGGCTGCAACAACGGGCGGCGCAGCCTGCCGCGGAACTCGAGCCGGCAGGCGATCCAGCGGCGGCCGCTGTAGCGCCGGCGGATCCGTCCTGTCGCGTCGTGCAGGCAGCCGCGGTTCCCGTACACGAGCCCGCGCGCCGGATCGGCGATGAGCTCGCCGAGCGGAGTGACGCGATTCTGCAGCGGCACCTAGGGGACGTTCAGCGTGTTCTGGGCCTGCACGTCGCCGCCGCCGTAGTGGATGTAGACGCCGTACGCGGCGTTGCGCAACGGCGCCTGCGTGACGGCGTCGCGTGTCTGGATGTCGATCCGCCAGTTGTTGCGCACCTTGAAGGGGATGTACTCCTTCGCCGTGCTGCACGGTGCGTTCGGCTGGCCGGTGTACTGGATGAACACCGGCTGCGGCGGATTGCCCGACGGGGCCGGGAACGTCCAGAACGGACCGCACCCGCGCGGGATCACGAACATCGAGCTGGGGGTGAGGCGGCCCTGGAACCCGTCGCCCTGCTTGATCCCGCACTGCAACAGCAGCAGGCCCCACTGGTCCGGCGCGACGTGGATCGGATAGAGCAGCATCGTCGACAGCGTTCCGGTGAAGCACTTCACGTGCGACGTCGAGCCCGTCGTGCTGCTGCTCGGGGCCGGAGGCGCGGGAGGCGCGGGCGCCGGTCCGACGTGCACTCCCGACGGCAGCGTGAAGTTGCTCACGTACGCGGGCGTCGCGGTGACGATGCAGAAGCCCTTGCCGCCGGACTGCTGGTCCTGCGACCACGTGGCCGGGTCGGAATCCTTGCACGTGTACGCGCCGCTGACGATCGTCGGCTTCGTCGTCGAGTAGTTCACCGTCCAGTTCTCGTTCGCGGCGCCGTTCGCACCGGGGCTGCCGGTGGCCTGACGCGGCGCGACCGGATTGACGATCGCGCCGAAGCTCAACGGGCCGAGCCCGATCGTCCCCGGCTTCGCGCCCCGGCCGTTGTTCCAGTGGTAGGTCGTGATCGAGTTGAGGCACCAGGCCGTGACGCCGACGGTTCCGTACGTGGTGAAGCTCGGCAGCTTGCCGCCGTTCTGCACGCCGCCGCCGTTCGAGTTGTCGAACAGCGTCACCTGCGAGCCGATGCAGACGTACGTCGGCTTCGCCGGCTTGACCGGCTTCGTCGGCGTCGCGGCGGTGACGGTGACGGTGCAGAACCCCTGGCTCTTCGATGCCTGGTTCTGCGACCAGGTGGCCGGGTCGGAGTCCTGGCAGGAGTAGCTGCCGCTGAGCACGATCGGCTGCGCAGCGGTCGCCGTCCAGTTGACGTTCTGCGCGCCGCCCTGTCCGGCGCTGGCCGCGGCGGCGAGCGGGCCGAGCGTCTGGCCCTTGCCGCCCAGACCGGCCACGACCTTCAGCCCGATCGAGCCGGGCGCCGCGCCCTGGCCGTCGTTCCAGTGGTACGTCGTGATCGACGCGAGGCAGTACGTCTTCTTGCCCGTGGAGAACGTCGCGGGCTTGCCGCCGTTCTGCACGCCGCCGCCGTTCGAGTTGTCGAACAGCGTGATCTGCGGGCCGGAGCAGGTGTACGTCGTGCCGCTCGGGATGGCCGGGACGACCTTGATCGGGCCGCCGCCGCGCGTGCCGGTGGCCGCCGAGGACGACGCGGCGAGAACGAGAAAGGCGATGACCGCAAGCGCGGCGACGCTGCGCAAGGCCTCAATGTAAGGCGCTCCTCCAGGGCGGTCAATCTCGTCCTTTCGGATGAGAGCACGTTCGTCCACCCGGACGAGGCGCGGCGCCCGGGCCGCGGCTAGCGTGAAGCCAGATGATCGAAGCGCACGGTTTGATCAAGGACTACGGCGACAAGCGGGCGGTCGACGACCTCAGCTTCACCGTCCGCCCCGGGATCGTCACCGGCTTCCTCGGCCCGAACGGCTCGGGCAAGTCGACGACGATGCGCCTGATCCTCGGCCTGGACGCGCCCACCTCCGGCACGGTTACGCTGGACGGGAAGCGCTACCGCGACTTTCCCGCGCCGCTGCACGAGGTCGGCGCGCTGCTCGAGGCGCGCTCCGTGCACACCGGCCGCTCCGCCTACTACCACCTGCTCGCGCTCGCCCAGACGCACGGGATCGGGAAGAAGCGCGTCAACGAGCTGATCGACCTCGTCGGCCTGCACGAGGTCGCGCGCAAGCGCGCCGGAAAGTTCTCGCTCGGCATGGGCCAGCGGCTCGGCATCGCCACCGCGCTGCTCGGCGATCCGGCGACGCTGCTGCTCGACGAGCCGGTGAACGGCCTCGACCCCGAGGGCATCCACTGGATCCGCAACCTGCTCAAGTCCCTCGCCGCCGAGGGCCGCACCGTCTTCGTCTCGTCGCACCTGATGAGCGAGATGGCGCTGACTGCGGACCATCTGATCGTGATCGGTCGCGGGAAGCTGATCGCGGACACGAGCGTCGAAGAGTTCGTCCATCGCGCGTCCGGCGGCGTCGTGCGTGCGCGCTCGCCGCAGGCGATGCGGCTGCGCGAGGTCGTGCTCGGTACCGACGTGACGGTCGCGAGCAGCGAGCCCGGCGTGCTCGAGATCAGCGGCCTGACCGCCGCGCAGATCGGCGACGCCGCCGCCGCGCACGGGATCGCGCTGCACGAGCTGACGCCGATGCAGGCGTCGCTCGAGGAGGCGTTCATGGAGCTGACCCGCGAGGACGTCGAGTTCAAGGCCGCCGAGCTCGTCCCCGGGGACGTGCCGGCGGAGGGCGCGGCATGAGCAGCGACGCCGCCAACGTCGTCGCGCTTCCGCGGCTCGCCGTGATCGGAAAGGTCACGCAGATGCGCGTCGTCGTCTCCGAGTGGACGAAGCTTCACTCGCTGCGCTCGACCCGCTGGTCGCTGCTCGTCGCCGTCGTGCTGACGATCGGCCTGCCGCTGCTGTTCGCCACCATCGTCGGCTCGCACTGGGCGCACATGCGCCCGCAGGAGCGCGCCAACCGTCATCCGCTCGACATCGCGCTCGCGGGCGTGAATCTCTCGCAGCTGGCGATCGCCGTGCTCGGCGTGCTGATCATCACCGGCGAGTACTCGACCGGGATGATCCGCGCGAGCATGACGGCCGTGCCGAAGCGGCTGCCCGTCCTGTGGGCGAAGCTCGGCGTGTTCGCAGTCGTCACCTTCGTGCTGATGCTGCCGTCGGTGTTCCTCGCGTTCTGGGGGAGCCAGGCGATCCTGAACCAGCATCACATCCTGCAGATCTCGCTCTCGCATCCCGGCGTCGCTGCGGTCGGTGGTCGGCGGTGCGCTGTACCTCGTCGTGCTCGGCTTGTTCGCGCTGGCGATCGGTGCGATCGTCCGCAACACCGCGGGCGGGATCGCGACCTTCGTGGCGATCTTCTTCGTCATCCCGCCGCTGATGAACGTCCTGCCGACGAGCTGGAACAACGCGATCTCGAAGTACCTTCCGGACGCGGCCGGCCGTGACGTCTTCTCGCTCACGCACGGCGCGCACGATCTCGCCCCCGGGCCGGGCTTCGCGCTGTTCTGCGGGTACACGCTGCTGGCGATCGCCATCGCCGCCGTGCTGCTCGTCCGCCGCGACACGTAACCGCCGCGCCATGAGTACCGTGGTGCGCAAATGATCTGGAACTGGCTGCGCCGCCACCCACTGCTCGTCGACGTCGGGCTCGTCGTGGTGCTGCTGGCCGCGACGGTCGTCGTCGCGACGCACAACAGCCACAGGACTGCGTCGATCGTCCTCGGGACGATCGAGACGCTGCCGCTGCTGTGGCGGCGGCAGCGGCCGCTTGCCGTGGTCGTCGTCGTGACCGCCGCTGCGCTCGCGATCGTCGCGCTCGACCTGCGGCTGCTGCCGTTCCAGCTGGCGGTGGCGCTGTACACGCTCGCCGCCATCTCCGGCACGCGCACCGCACGGCTGACCGGCGTCGCGTCGATCGCGGCGGTGACGGTCGCTCTCGCCGCAACGGGCTACTCGCAGTTCGGCGACTCCGCCGCGCGCGTCGTCTTCCTCGTCGCGGCCTGGCTGCTCGGCGACAGCATCGGCTCCCGGCGCGCGTACGTGCGCGAGATCGAGGAGAAGGCGGGGCGGCTCGAGCGCGAGCGCGAGGCCGAGGCGCAGCGGGTCGTGGCCGAGGAGCAGTCGCGGATCGCGCGCGAGCTCCACGACGTCGTCGCCCACGCGCTGAGCGTGATCGTCGTCCAGGCAGCGGCCGCCGACGACGTGTTCGAGGTGGAGCCGCGGCTGGCGCGCGAGCCGATCCGCGCGATCGAGCTGGCCGCCCGCGCGGCGCTCGGCGACCTCCGCCGCGTGCTCGGGATCATCCAGGACGGCGCGGAGTACGAGCCGCAGCCGGGGCTCGCCCGGCTCGACAGCCTCGTCGAGCAGGTGCGCGCGACCGGCCTCGACGTCGCGCTCGAGTTCGAGGGAGCCGCGCGGCCGCTGCCGGCGGCGGTCGATCTCTCCGCCTACCGGATCGTGCAGGAGGCGCTGACGAACACGCTCAAGCACGCGGGCGCCGAGCACGCGACCGTGCGCGTCCGCTACGGCGACGAGCTCGCGCTGGAGATCCGGGACGACGGCACCGGCGCCGCCGACGGGAACGGCGGCAGCGGCCTGATCGGCATGCGCGAGCGCGTCGCCATGCTCGGCGGCCGCGTCGACACCGGCCCGCGCCCGGGCGGCGGGTATCTCGTCTCGGCGCAGATTCCGATCGACTGATCCTTGCCGATCCGCGTCCTCATCGCCGACGACCAGGCTCTCGTCCGCAGCGGCTTCCGGCTGATCGTCGAGACGCGGTCCGATCTCGAGGTGGTCGGCGAGGCCGAGGACGGCGCGGAGGCCGTCGAGCTGACCGCGCGAGCTCGAGCCGGACGTGATCCTCATGGACGTCCGCATGCCGGGAGTGGACGGGATCGAGGCGACGCGGCGCATCGTCGCCGCCGGCAGTCCCGCGCGGATCCTCGTGCTCACCACCTTCGACCTCGACGAGTACGTGTACGCGGCCGATGCGCGCGGGCGCGAGCGGCTTCCTGCTCAAGGACGTCCGTCCCGGCGACCTCGTCGAGGCGATCCGGCTCGTCGCGAACGGCAACGCCCTGCTCGGCCCCAGCGTCACGCGGCGTCTGCTCGAGCGCTTCGTCGGACGAGCACGCGTCGGCGGGAGCGGCGGAAGCGGTGGCACGCCTGACGGAGCGCGAGCGGGAGATCCTGACGCTGCTCGCCTCGCGGGCTCTCCAACGCCGAGCTGGCCCAGGAGCTCGTTCTCAGCGAGACGACGGTGAAGACGCACGTGTCGAGCGTCCTGCGCAAGCTCGGCGTCCGCGACCGCGTCCAGGCCGTGATCGTCGCGTACGACGCGGGGCTCGTCCGCCCCGGCACGGGCGCCGCCGCTCGTCGCCCAGCCGATTCTTAGACGTTTCTAACGGGGTTCTTAGTCCGGTCGTTCAGGCTTTGAAGAAGCCCAGGCAACGCGAAAGGAACCCCTGAACATGCCACTGAAGCGCAAGCTCACCCTCGCCGCCGCCGGCGCGCTGGCCCTCACCGGTGCAGGCGCTGCCGTCGCGGCTGCCTCCGGCCACAGCCACGGCCACGCGAAGACGTCGGCGGTCCGCTCGTCCTCCACGTCCATCTCGAGCCTGCTCGGGAAGGCCGGCCACGTCGGGGGACGCGGCTTCGGCGGTCCGGGGAGGGGACCGGGCAACGATTTCGCCACCGTGACCACGTATCTCGGGATCACCACCGCCCAGCTGCAGACGGATCTCAAGTCCGGCAAGACGCTGGCGCAGATCGCCGACGCGACCAGCGACAAGTCGTCCGCCGGGCTGATCGCCGCGCTGGTCGCGGCGGAGAAGACGGAGATCGCGGCCGCGGTCACCGCCGGGAAGCTGACGCAGGCGCAGGCCGACCAGATCACGGCCAACCTGACGGCGCGGGTCACCGACATGGTCAACGGGACGCGTCCCGCAGGCCCCGGCCCCGGTGGCCGCGGCCCCGGTGGCTCCGCCTTCGGCCATCCGGGAGGGCCGGGCGACGACTTCGCCGCGGCAGCCGCGTATCTCGGGATCACGACGGCTCAGCTGAAGACGGATCTCGGGGCCGGCAAGACGCTGGCCCAGGTCGCCGACGCGACCAGCGACAAGTCCTCTGCCGGGCTGATCGCCGCGCTGGTGGCGGCGGAGAAGACGGAGATCGCGGCCGCGGTCACCGCCGGGAAGCTGACGCAGGCACAGGCCGACCAGATCACGGCCGACCTGCAGACGCGGGTCACGGACATGGTCAACGGGACACGGCCGGCAGGCGGGCCTGCTCACGGAGGATGGGGCGGCCCGCCGCCGAGCGGCTCGACCGGCACCACGACACGCTTCTGGGGCGGCCCGAACGCCTAGCCCCGCCGAATCGCCGCGCGCGCCGGCTGAAGCAACGGCCGCACCGGCCGGCGCGCGCGGCGGTCCACCTGTTCAGCGACCGCGAAGGAGTCGATCCGTGACCGCCCGCAGCCTCGCAACGCTCGTCCTCGCCGGCTTCGCCGCGCTCGCCGTCGGCGCCGGGTCCGCCTTCGCGGCGAGCGGCCCCACCCAGACGAGCTCGAACTGGGCCGGCTACGCCGTCACCGACTCCGGAACCGCCGCCGGCACTGCCGCCGACACCGGCGCGGCGCCGACGACCTTCTCCAACGTGTCCGGGAGCTGGGTCCAGCCCGTGGCGACCTGCACCGGCCGCAGTCAGGCCTACTCCGCCTTCTGGGTCGGCCTCGGCGGGTTCGCCCAGGGGTCGAACGGGCTGGAGCAGATCGGCACCGAGAGCGACTGCACCGCCGCCGGCCGGGCGAGCTACTCCGTCTGGTACGAGCTCGTGCCCGCCGCTCCGGTCACGGTCAGGCTGAAGCTGGCGCCGGGCGACTCCCTCTCGGCCGCCGTGGCCGTCACCGGCACGACCGTGTCGCTCCGGATCGCCGACCTGACCCGGGGGACGGTCTTCACCCGGAACCTGACCATGGCGTCGCCCGACCTCAGCTCCGCCGAGTGGGTGGCCGAGGCGCCGTCCACCTGCGGCGGCTACGGCGGCTGCCGGCCGCTGCCGCTGGCCGACTTCGGCAGCGCCACCTTCAGCGCCGCCTCCGCCACGGGGGACGGGCACGCGGGCCCGATCAGCGACCCCGCCTGGACGGAGACCGCCGTGAACCTCCAGGGAACGCCGGGCGGGCTCTCCCGGGGCCGCTTTGCCGGCACGCAGCCCACGGCCGACGCGACGCCGGGCGCCCTCTCGAGCGACGGCAGCTCCTTCTCGGTCGTCTGGTCGCAGGACACGTCCGCGCCCGCGTCCTCTCCGTACCCATACGGAGGCGGGAGATGGGGCCGTTGAGCCAAATCCGGAGCCGCAACCGCTGCCGGTATCGTGTCTGGCACCTGCCGGTGGGAGGGACTCGGGCTTGATCATCGAGCGCCCCCGGCCGATAACCAGTTGTCGTTACAAACTTCGGGGAAACCCGGACGTCTAGTGAATACAGAAGGACACATGCTGACCCCTGTGCCGCCAACCGATTGCATGCTGGCGTGCGAGTCAGCTTCGGCACGGCTCGACAACGAGCTGTCCGAGCTGGAGAACGCGCGCCTCGACGCGCACCTGCGTGGGTGCGCGGAATGCCGCGCCTACGTCGCGGAGATCGGCGCGATCGCAGTCCGGCTGCGGGGCGCCGCGCTCGAGTGCCCCTCCCACGGGGTCGTCCTGCCCCGGCGCCGCCGGGTCTCCGGGGCCCGGCTGCAGGCGGCTGTCGCCGCCGCCGCCGTCGCGGTCGCGGCGGCCGTCGCCGGCTCGTCCTTCACCCTCGGCCATGTCCTCCGCGGCCACGGCTCACCGGCCGAGGCGGGCACTACCGGGGCAGCCGAGCTGCTGAGCATGCGCTCCGACTCGACCACCCAGCACCTCCTGGCGATGCTCCCGCAGCTGGAGCCGGTTCCCACGGCCCGTCCGGGCCAGCCAGAGCCGGTCTGAGCCCCCCTCCGGGGCCCCGGGCGGAACACCTCCCGCTGGGAGGAGTAGCATCTTCCGCCGTACCTAACTAAGCTACCGCGCCGTCGTCTTACGAACGTGACAGGCGCGCCCTTTCGGGGGCGTGGGAGCGAGCAGGCGCCGCCGAAGCACAGGCTCCCGGCGCAAATCAAACGGAGGGATTCGATGCACAGACGCCTCTGGCTCCTCGCGGGAGCAGCGGCCGCGGTTCTGCTGCTCGCGGCGTCGGCCACCGCGACGACCAAGGTCGCCGGCAGCGCAAGCAGCTCCGCGCTCGCTGCCGCCCCGTTCGCCCAGAGCTGGGCCAACGTTCCGAGAACGCCCGCAGCTCGCAAGGCGAAGAGCGTGCTCGTCTTCGGGATGGAGCAGGACATCGTCGGGTTCAACACGGCGATCGAGTCCGAGAACGCCTTCTGGGCTGCGATCACCGGGAACACCCCGATCCTGCGCGGCAACTACATCATCGACAACAACGCCAACTACAAGCTCGACCTGGCGTCGAACGTCACCGCGACGAAGCAGTCGCTCTCGATCACCATCCGCCCCGACGCCTACTGGTACTGGGGTGGCAAGAAGCTGCCGGTCACGAACAAGGACTACGTCTACACGTGGCAGCAGATCATGAACCCGAACAACGACGTTGCGTCGCGCACGGGTTACGACCAGATCACGGGCTACAAGCTGAAGGGGACGAAGCAGATCACCTTCACGTGGAAGAAGCCGTTCGCTGACTACCGTGACCTGTTCGGCCTGATCTATCCGTCCGTCGCCCTGGCAGGCCAGGACTTCAACACGTTCTGGTCCAACTGCGTGTGCGGCAACAACGGACAGCCCGTCTCGGACGGCCCCTTCTACATGTCCAACTACACGAAGGGCCAGGGCCTGACGCTGAAGGCGAACCCGCTGTGGTACGGGTCGAAGCCGAAGCTGAAGGAAGTCGACTTCAAGATCATCACCGACACCAACTCCGAGATCCAGGCAATGCGCGGCGGCGAGGTCGACGCGATCGCTCCGTCGCCTCAGACGGCGCTCTCGCAGCTCCGCGGGCAGTCGAACCTGGTGTACAGCGCGATCAACGCGTACTACCAGGAGCACATCGACATCCAGTACGGCCCGAACGGCAACCCGCTCCTCAAGGCGCCGTGGTTCCGCCACGCGCTGATGATGGGCATGGACCGGAACTCGCTGATCACGGCGCTCTACAGCGACATCGCTCCGGGCCAGAAGCCGCTGAACAACCTGGAGTACGTCACCGGCGCGACGGCGATCCCGCACTTCGCCATCTGGAACTTCAGCCAGAAGAAGGCGGACGCGCTGCTCGCGGCGCACTGCACCGGTGGCCCGACGAAGCCGTCGGCGAACAACACGGCGATCTGGACCTGCGACGGTCAGAAGGCCGAGCTCGGGCTACGAGACGACGGCGGGCAACCAGCGCCGCGCGACCAGCACGGCCATCTTCACCCAGCAGCTCAAGTCGATCGGAATCCAGCTCGACTCGCAGATCAAGCCGTCGACGACGGTGTTCGGCACTGATCTGCCGAACCACAACTACGACCTCGCCGAGTACGCGTGGGTCGGGTCTCCGGATCCGTCGGGTTTCGACTCGATCTGGGGCTGCGGCGGTGACTCGAACTACACGAGCTACTGCAACCGCAAGGTGACGGCCCTGTTCGCCGCCGGCGACCAGGAGCTCGATCCGACCAAGCGTGTCGCCGATTACGAGCAGGCCGACAAGCTGATGGCCAACGACATCCCGGCCATCCCGCTCTACTCGCAGCCGAGCATCCTCGTGTACAAGAAGGGGATCACCGGTATGCAGAACAGCAACAACCCGACCCTCGCAGGTCCCACGTGGAACATCGAACAGTGGGCCTGGAGCTCGTAGGGACGACGAGTCTGAAGGCGAACTAGCCGACAGCTCTCGAAACGGACGGATCCGCGCTCGCCGCAAGGCGGGCGCGGATCCTCCGTATCTGCAGCCAGAACGACCAAGGACAGCCCCGTGCTCACCTACATCACCAGACGCCTGCTCTACAGCATCCCCGTCCTGATCCTCTCGACGTTCCTGACCTTCACGTTCGTCTCGTATGCAGGGAATCCGACGGCGCTCTTGCGCGCGAACCCGCGCTTCTCGCCGCTCACGCTGCACCACATCGAGGTCCAGCAGCACCTGAACCGCGTCGGTTCCCGTGCGCTACTGGTTCTGGGTGGAGAACATCTTCACGCACAAGCTCGGCGTCTCGCTGCAGACGTTCCAGCCGATCTGGCCCGACATCACGCGGACGGCAGGGCACACGCTGCAGGTGCTCGTCATCGCCGAGACGCTCGCGCTGATCCTCGGCGTCGTCGTCGGGATCTTCTCGGCGATCAGGCAGTACTCGTTCTTCGACTACACGTTCACGACGATCAGCTTCGTCGGCTTCGCCATGCCGACGTTCTGGCTGGCGCTGCTGCTCCAGATCCTGTTCGTGGACATCTACCTCAAGTGGAACGTGCGGATCTTCTACACGTCGGGGTTGAACAGCCCAGGGAAGGGGACGTGGTCGATCGACCGGCTGCAGCACATCGCGCTGCCGGTGATCACCCTGCTCGTCATCAGCTTCGCGCTCTACAGCCGCTACATGCGCGCCTCGATGCTGGACGTGATCAACACGGACTACGTGCGCACCGCGCGCGCCAAGGGAGTGTCGGAACGGCGCGTGATCATGCGGCACGTCTTCCGCAACGCACTCATCCCGATGGTCACCGTCGCCGCGCTGAACTTCGGGGCGCTGCTCGGCGGAGCGATCATCACGGAGACGATCTTCAGCCTCGACGGGATCGGGTTCTACTTCATCCAGAAGCTCCAGAACCTCGACATCTACGCGATCATGGCCTACCTGCTGGTCACTGCGGTCGCGATCATCATCTTCAACCTGATCGCGGACGTCCTGTACGGCTACCTCGATCCGACGCGTCCGCTATGACTGAGCCGACGCCCGTCAGCGTCGGCGGTCCAATTGCAGCTGCGGCGTCGACGCCGCCCGGGCTGACCGACACCACGGTCGAGGCCGGCCTCGAGGTCAAGGTCCGGAGTCAGTGGGACTACGCGCGCCGCCGCTTCCTCCGGCACCGGCTCGCGATGGCCGGACTGATCGGGCTGATCATCCTCTTCGGCGCCGGCATCTTCGCCAACTTCATCGCGCCGTACTCGTTCGACCAGATCGACCTGAGCAACATCCTGCACGGGCCGACCCTCCAGGGGAACCACTTCTTCGGCACGGACGACATCGGACGCGACTACTTCAGCCGCGTGATCTACGGAATCCGCACCTCCGAGGAGGTGGGCGTCTTCGTCGCCATCCTGTCCACGTTCATCGGCCTCATCGTCGGCGCGATCGCGGGCTACTTCGGCGGCTGGCTCGACAACCTGCTGATGCGCTTCACCGATCTGATCCTGACGCTGCCGCTGCTCGCCATCCTGCTCACGGCCGCCGCGCTGCTCGGCGAGGGCAGCCAGTGGCGCGTCTCGATCATCGTCGCCCTGCTGATCTGGACGGGGACGGCGCGCGTCGTGCGCGGCATCTTCCTCTCGCTGCGTGAGAAGGAGTACGTCGAGGCGGCGAAGGCCGCCGGCGCCGGAAACACCCGGATCATGTTCCGTCACATCCTCCCGAACACGCTCGGGCCGATCGTGGTCAGCGCGACGCTCGCGGTCGGCGGCGCGATCCTCCTCGAGGCGGCGCTCTCGTTTCTCGGCTTCGGCATCAAGCCGCCGACGCCCTCGCTCGGCGTGCTCGTCTCGGACGCGCAGACGAACCCGCAGCAGTGGTGGCTCACCGTGTTCCCCGGCTTGACCATCGTCCTGATCGTGCTCTGCGTGAACTTCGTCGGCGACGGCCTGCGCGATGCGCTCGACCCGACCCAGCGGAGAGTCCGTGCCTGAGCCGGTTCTGTCGATCAAGAACCTGGTGGTCGAGTTCAAGACGGACGACGGGATCGTCCACGCCGTCGACGACATCACCTACGACGTGCTTCCGGGCGAGACGCTCGGCATCGTCGGCGAGTCCGGCTCCGGGAAGAGCGTCAGCACCATGTCCATCCTCGGGCTGATTCCGGTGCCGCCCGGCCGCATCGCGAGCGGCACGGCGATGTTCAAGGGGCGGGACCTCCTGACCCTGAACAAGAAGGAGCTGCAGCAGTTCCGCGGCGACGAGGTCGCGATGATCTTCCAGGACCCGATGACGTCGCTCAACCCGGTGCTGAAGGTCGGACACCAGCTCGGCGAGGCGATCCACGCGCACTACCCGAAGGAGTCGGACGACACGGTCAAGGAGCGGGTGATCGAGCTGCTTCGGTTCGTCGGCGTCCCCAACCCGGACGTGCGCTACGACCAGTATCCGCACGAGTTCTCCGGCGGCATGCGGCAGCGCGCGATGATCGCGATGGCGATCGCCAACTCGCCGTCCCTTCTGATCGCGGACGAGCCGACCACCGCCCTCGACGTGACCATCCAGGCGCAGGTGCTCGAGGTGATGAAGACGGTGCAGGGGGCGACGAACGCGGCCACGATCCTGATCACGCACGACCTCGGCATCGTCGCCGAGCTCTGCGACCGCGTGCTCGTCATGTACGGCGGCCGGATCGTCGAGTAGGGCGACGTCCACACCATCTTCGCCGCGCCGCGACATCCGTACACGATCGGGCTGATGAACAGCCTGCCGAAGCTGACGGAGGACGAGGAGTGGCTCCACCCGATACCCGGGCAGCCGCCGAGCCTGATCAACCGCCCGCCCGGCTGCGCGTTCCACCCGCGCTGCTTCCTCTCGCAGGGTCGCCCGAAGTGCCGTGAGGACGTGCCGTCGCTCGAGCTGATGGACGACCAGGGTCACCAGGCGGCCTGCCACTTCGCCGACGAGCTGATCGGCGCGAAGTCGAAGTTCTCCCAGCCGGTGCCCGCAGGAGGCGGCGCGTGAGCGCGGCCGAGCAGTCGGCTCCGGCGCCGGAGACGACGCCGATCGAGGCGATCCACGAGCGCGCCGGCTCCGGCTCGGAGATCCTGCGCCTCGAGGGCTTGGTCAAGCACTTCCCCATCCGCGCCGGCCTGATGAAGCGCACCGTCGGTGCGATCCACGCCGTCGACGGCGTCGACCTCTCCATCCAGGCCGGAGAGACGGTCGGCCTCGTCGGCGAGTCGGGCTGCGGCAAGACGACGTTGGCGCGGACGATCATCCGGCTGACCGATCCGACGGATGGGAAGATCATCTTCAACGGCCGGGACATCACCTGGCTCAAGCGCAGCGAGCTCCGCGACGTGCGCCGCGAGATGCAGATCGTCTTCCAGGATCCGTACGCGTCGCTGAACCCGCGCATGACGGTGCGCGACATCGTCGGCGAGCCGCTGCAGATCCACAACCAGCACAAGGGCAAGCAGGGACGGCAGCGCGTGGACGAGCTCCTGCGCACGGTCGGGCTCTCGCCGGAGCACGCGAACCGGTTCCCGCACGAGTTCTCCGGCGGCCAGCGCCAGCGGATCGGCGTCGCGCGCGCGCTCGCGCTCAACCCGCAGCTGATCATCCTCGACGAGCCTGTGTCGGCGCTCGACGTGTCGATCCGCGCACAGGTGGTGAACCTGCTCGAGTCGCTGCAGCGCGACTTCGGTCTGACGTACATCTTCGTCGCGCACGACCTGTCCGTCGTCCGCCACGTGTCGAGCCGCGTCGCCGTCATGTACCTCGGCAAGGTGGTCGAGATCGGGGACGAAGCACGAGATCTACGACTCGCCGGCGCACCCGTACACGCAGGCGCTCCTGTCGGCAGTGCCGATCGAGGAGCCGACACAGCGCGGCAAGCGCAAGCGCATCGTGCTCGAGGGCGACGTGCCGAGCCCGGCCAACCCGCCGTCCGGCTGCCGGTTCCGCACGCGCTGCTGGAAGGCGCAAGAGATCTGCGCGAACGAGGAGCCGGCGCTGATCGACCGCGGCCAGGGACACCCGGTCGCCTGCCACTTCGCAGAGGTCGTAAAGCCTCTCGAGATTCTCGCGTAGCTAGACGCGCCGCGCCTTCGCGCGTCCCTCCTTCGCGATCAGCTTCCACTTCCGCGCTTCCTCCTTGCGCAGCAGATGGTCGTGGCGGATCGCGATCGCGCGCAGCTCCTTCTGCAGTTTGAGCCAGCTGTCGAAGCGGTCGGACGGGAGCGTGCCGTCGTCGATCGCCGCGAGCACGGCGCAGTCCGGCTCGAGCGTGTGGCTGCAGTCGTTGAAGCGGCAGTCGCCGGCGAGCTCCTCGATGTCGGAGAAGGTCTCGTCGAGCCCTCCGCGGTCCCACAGCTGGAGCTCGCGCAGGCCGGGCGTGTCGATCACGACTCCGCCGCCGGGCAGCGAGATCAGCTCGCGGTGCGACGTGGTGTGGCGGCCCTCGTCGTCGTCGGCGCGGGTCTCCTTCACCGCCATCTGCTCGTGGCCGACGAAGCGGTTCACGAGCGTCGACTTGCCGACGCCGGAGGAGCCGAGCAGGACGGCGGTCTTGCCGGGCTGGATGCGCACGCGCAGCGCGTCGCACCCGACGCCGGTGAGGGCGCTGACGACGTGCACCGGTATGCCGATCGCGACCGCCTCGACCTGCGCGACCATCTCCCACGGGTCGTCGAACCGATCCGCCTTCGTCAGGACGATCTCCGGTGTGGCGCCGCTCTCCCAGATGGTGACGAGATAGCGCTCGATCCGCCGCGGCTCGAGCTCGGGGCCGAGCGAGCTGACCACGAACGCGACGTCGACGTTGGCGGCGAGCGTCTGCAGCGACACGGCGCGGCCGGCGGCGTTGCGGACGATGGCCGAGGTGCGCGGCAGCACGGTCCGGATCAGCCCGTCGGCCAGGCCGACCCAGTCGCCGACGGCGACGTCGAGGCTCTCGTGGACGAGGCGTCCGGGCAAGCGGGTGCGGACGACGCCGTCCGCCGTCTGCACGTCGTACGCGGCGCGGTGGGCCGCGGTGACGCGTCCCGGCACGAGGCCGGGCTCCAGATTGTCGGCGAGCCCGGCGTTCCAGCCGAGGTCGCCCAGGTCGTACTGAGGCAACGCAGTTCTCCTTCGAGATGTGGATACGGCAACACGGCGGCGCAGCGGCCGCGTTCCCGAAGGAAGTGCGCCGTCGCGCGGCTAGGTCTTGGAGACCGAGGAGGCGGCACACACAGGCTTCATTTGTCCAACCTCCTCTCGCCGGGAACGGAATCTCTGCAAACAGGCTAGGTGCCGGGCATCCAACCGTCAAGCGACGGAAGGCCGCCGAACTGCCGCCGGATGTTCGAGATCGGGAGCACCCGGTGCGCGCCGACGAAGACCCACTGGTCGGCGGCAGGCATGGCGGTGAGCAGCCAGCGGCTGTTGGGCGACCACACGAGCCCGGCGAGCCGCGCCGGGGCCGAGAAGACCGTCCGCGTACGGCCGTCAGGCTGCACGAGCACGAGCGATCGCCCGCGGACGGCCGCGAGCCGTCCGTCCGGCGCGTACGCGAGCGCCTGCACGCCGCCGACGGGAAGCGTCCGCGCCCGTCCGGTGCGCGCGTCGAAGAGGATCGTGCGCGTGCCGGCGGCGAGCGCGATCTGCCTTCCGTTCGGCGACCATGCGAGCGCGCGCGGCTGCGCGTACGCGGGCGAGATCCAGCGGACGGCGCCGCGGTCCGCGTCGACCACCAGCACCCTCCCGTCCGCGGTGACGTACGCGAGCAGGTGCCGCGCGCCGCTCGCCGGGCTCCAGACCGGTGCGACGCGGGCGGCGGTGGGGAGCCCCTCGATGCCCGTGTCGCCGGTGCCGTCGCCGGCCACGACCCGGAGAACGCCGCCGGAGAGATACGCGATGCGCGTGTCGGTCCGGGTGCCGCCCCAGCGCGGGAAGCGGATCCGCGGCCGGGCCAGCGTCCAGTGGATGCTTCCCTTCGGGTCGAGCGCGGCGAGCTCGTCCGTCGTCGCGGCGACGACGTAGAGGCCGTGCGGCGACCACGACGCCTGGGCATAGTCGCCCAGCCGCCGCTTCGAGCCGTCCGCCGCGACCACCCAGGAGCCGCCGGCGCCGCTGACGAGCAGCCGTCCCGGCGCCGGGAGACGGAAGAGCGCCGGCTGCGCGTGCTCGATCCCGATCGAGCGGCGCACGGCATCGACCACGGCCCGGCCCGGGGAGGACAGCGCCGCTGCGGCCACGACCGCCCCCAGGACGGCCACCGCGACGGTGAGCCAAAGCCGCGGCCGCCGCCGCACGGGCTCGCGCTCGGCGTATGCGGCGCGGACGAGCTCCCAGCCGCGCTCCTCGGCGGCCTCGTCGGCGGGCGTCCTCTCGAGCAGCTGCCGGACGCGTTGCTCCGTCATTGCAGCTCCTCCCGCAGCGCTTCCTCGAGCCGGTCGAGGCCGCGGCGCAGCCGCGAGTTGACCGTGCCGCGCGGCAGGTCGAGCAGCTCGGCGATCTCGCCCGGCGTGTACTCGAGCAGGTAGCGGAGCACGATCACCGCGCGCTGCTCCGGACCGAGTGCGGCGAGACCGGCGGCGAGCTCGCGTGCGAGCGGCGACTCCTCGCGCTCCGGCGCCGACGGCTCCGCCGCATCGTCGGCCGCGAGCTCCCGCCGGAGCGCGCGCGCCCGTGACCAGTCGATGGCGCGATTGACGACGATCCGGTGCAGCCACGGCCCGAACGGCCGCCGGCGGTCGAAGCGGTCGAGCGCGCGCACCGCGGCGAGGAACGACTCCTGGGCGATGTCCTCGGCCGCGGCGGCGTCGCCGACGACGAGCAGCGCCGCGCGGTGCGCGCGCGGCCAGTGGTGGCGGAAGAGCTGTTCCAGCGCCTTCGGGTCGCCGCGCTGCGCCGCGCGCACCCAGGCGCGCTCGTGCCGCTCGAGCTCGGTGCGCCGCTCGGCCCGGCCGATCGCTCCCACGCCGGCGGCCCCGCTCAGCGCGGCGTCCATCGCGGACCCGGTTCGAGGCGTGGAGGCGCCATGTACGACGGTACGTTTGCACGCCGGCGCGAGGTCCCGACCCGGGGGTACGCTTGCGGCGGGGTGCAGCGCCGGATCGTCCTGTCGATCGTCGTCCTCGCCGCCTGCTGGAGCGGCGCAGCGCCGGCCGCCGGAACGCAGCCCGTCCTGCCGGCGAACGCGATCCGCCAGCCGGGCGCGAAGACGGACATGGATACGAACCCGGCGAATCTCGGCAGCGCGGTGATCACGCACGCGTTCGGCCAGCTGCCCGTCTACATCGACGCGGCGCAGGAGCGGCTGCTCCCGTTCGACGTCTTCCGCACGTCGGTGCCGGGCGCGAGGACGGTGAAGACGTACCGGATCACCACCCCGCGCACCGCGCTCGTGCTCGACACGGCGATGGCGTCGTCCCTGACCGAGGCACAGGCCCGTGAGGACGCGCGCCAGTTCCGGGTCGCGATCTCGATCGACGGCGCGACCGTCCCGCGCCCGGAGCGGTTCTGGGTCTTCTACCGGAACGACGGGCCGCTGATCTGCCGCATCTACTTCCCGGGCGACCTGGGCACGCTGAACATGGGCGTGAACACGCTCTTCATCCGGCCGCTGACGCCCGGCCGGCACACCATCCGCGTCGTCGTGCACCGCCGCCTGGCCGGCGCGGCGCCGGCGACGCTCGTCAGCGTGTACGCGCTGCGCGTGCTCGACCGGCTCCCGAACGCGCGCGAGCGCGCGCTCGCGCCCGAGGAGGACGCAAACCCGAGCTCGCTCGGCAACACGCCGCTCGCGTTCCGGACGCCGACGCGCTAGCCGCCGCGCCGCCTGCGCCCTCTCCCTCTGCTTTGGAAAAGGGAGGAGGGGGGCGCACCCTTCGCTAGGGGTAGGGATCGGGCGCGCCCCCTCCTGGTACGGCTGCCGGACCGGATATGTCCTCTGACCACTGCGGCGCAGTCAGAGGGTTCCGACAACCAATTGTCAACGGTAACGCCACCGTCGGCCGTCCTACCATCCCCCGAACGGCTGACAGGCGATCACCCAAAAGGGTGTCTCTGCACACGGTGCGCCCGGGCGGATAGCGTGGTGCACGGGGCAACGACGAGGAGGAGCATCACCATGGCAACGCTCAACGAGAAGCAGCAGCAGTTCCTGGACAATCCGTACGTCGGCGTCGTCACGACGCTTCGTCCCGACGGGTCGCCTCACTCGACCGTCGTCTGGGTCGACCAGGAGAACGGCGAGGTCTCCTTCAACACGGCATACGGCCGCGTGAAGCCGTCGAACCTCGAGCAGGATCCGCGCATCTCGCTCGTCGTGACCGACCCGAACGACGCGTACAAGTGGATCGCCGTCGACGGACGCGCGTCGCTCACCACCGACGGCGCCGACGGCCAGATCGACCGGCTGGCGAAGAAGTACCTCGGCAAGGACGAGTACCCGTTCCGCACCGCGGACGAGAAGCGCGTGACGGTGAAGATCGCCTCGGAGCGCGTCCAGGCGCACGGGCTCGACTAGAGCCGCGGGTCGCCCTCGACCATGCCGTGCGGCTCGCCGTAGGCGGCGAGCAGCTCGAGGAACGGCGCCGCGTCGAACGACTCCGGCCCTAGGACGCCTGTGCCCTTCCACGCGCCGGTGGCGAGGAGCTCGAGTGCGACCACCGGGTTGAGCGCGGTCTGGAGCACGACCGCCTGATGCCCGTACTCGCGCATCGTCCGCTCGTTGTCGGCGACGTGGTAGAGGTAGACCGCTTTCGCCTCGCCGCCGGCGCCCGTGCCCGTCACGAGCGTGCCGGCGCACGTCTTCCCGTGCATCCGGTCGCCCAGCCTGGCCGGATCGGGGAGCGCGGCGGCGACGACGTCGCGCGGCGCGACGTCAACACCGCGAACCCGCACCGGCTCGGTCGAGTCGAGCCCGAGCTTGTGCAGCGTCTTCAGCACGGCGATGAACTCCTCGCCGAGCCCGTACTTGAACGTGACGCGTCGGCAGTCGATCTCGCGCGGCACGAGCACGACCTCCTCGTGCTCGACGTTGACGCACTCGACGGCGCCGATTCCCTCCGGGAACTCGAACAGCTCCGACTCGGAGAACGGCTCGGTGGTGAAGAAGCCCCGTTCCCGCTCCCAGACGAGCGGCGGGTTCAGGCACTCCTCGATCGTCGTCCAGATGGAGAACGTCGGCGCGAAGTCGTAGCCGTCGACGGCGATGTCGGAGCCGTCGCGGACCGCCACCTCGTCCACGGTCGCGAACAGATGGTCCACCGCGTAGCGGGCGAAGACGTCGGACAGCCCGGGCTCGACACCGATGCCGACGAGCGCGAGCAGCCCGCGCTCGCGCCAGCGCTCGTGCTCCGCGAGTTGCGCGTCCCCGAGCATCACGCCCGGCTCCTCGTACGGCCGGTCCGGATGCGGCTGCGACAGCGTCATCGCCATGTCGAGGTACGTGCAGCGGGCGTCGAACGCCGCCGCGAAGACCTGCGGGTTGAAGCGCGGATCGGTCGCGTTCAGCACGGCGTCGGCCTTGCTGTCGCGGATCAGCGCCGCGACGGACGCGCTGTCGGACGCGTCCACGGCGGCCGCCGTGAAGCGGCCGTCGTCGAGACGGGACGCGACCGCCTGCGCGCGGGCCGGGTCGACGTCGGCGAGCGTGACCGCGTCGAGGAACGGGCGGCGCCGGGCCACCTCCGCGGCCGCGGCGCCGACGCCGCCCGTGCCGACGACCAGCAATCTCACAGGGCGTCCAGCACCTCCTGTGCCGCGCGCACGCCCTCGCTCGCTCCGCCTTCCATGTAGCCCTGGAAGTCCTGCGAGCAGTGCTCTCCGGCGAAGTGGATCGTCCCCTGCGGCACGCCCTCGTAGCCGGAGAATGCCGTGTACTGGCCGACGCGCCAGTACGAGTACGAGCAGCCGAGGTTCGGGTCGCGGAACGGCGTCGACAGCGTCGCCTTCCCCGTCCATTTCGCGGAGACGCCGGGGAAGACCGTCTCCAGCTTCTGCAGGAAGCTCCGCGCCTGCGTCGTCACCGCCGGATCCGTGGACGCGGTCGCGTAGGGCGTCGCTGCGCTCAGCGCGGCCGCCACGCTGCCGCCGGTGTAGTTGTTCAGGATCCCCGGCGCGCCCGCCTGCGCGCGCGTGACGTCCCAGGTGTTCTGGAACCCGAGGTCGCTGTACACGTCGCCGTTGGAGATGCCCCACGGCCCGCGCGTGTTCCAGTAGCGGCTGGAGAACTGCAGCTGCAGCTTCGCGTTGCGGCCCGCGCCGAGCCGCGTGATCGCCTGGCGCTTGAGCGAGTCGAAGCCGGCCTGGGAGGTGTCGAGCGTGCGCAGGACGGCGAAGCTCATGCAGAGGATCGCGTGGTCGGCGGTGACCGTCTGTTTCCCGCCCGGCGTGTCGAAGGCGAGCGTCGAGGTGCCGTCGCGGTTCGCGCGGATCGACGTCATCCGCCAGCCCTGCTTGATCGTCCGGCGGCCGACGTGGTCGGCGATCGCCTCCGGCAGCTGCTGGTTGCCGCCGGCGAGGTGGTAGTGCTCGTCCGACTCGCCGAAGATGGCGAAGCCCTCCCCGGGAGTCTGGCCGTCCAGCAGGTAGACGAGATTGAGCGACGACTGGTCGTTCGTGTCGGCGCCGTACTCCTCCGTGTACGCGGCGTCGAGCAGGCGGCCGAGCTGCGAGCCGTGGCCGCCGGGCACGTACTTCTCGATCCAGCCGTAGACGGACAGCTTGTCCAGGTAGCGGCCGGTCGCGGTCGAGCTGTCGTACGTCGTCGGGTAGCCCGCCAAGTCGTTCTGGTTGTCGAGGATGTTCAGCACGGGCTTGAAGTCGCGGTCGAGCTGCTTGTCGGAGTAGTAGCCGCCGAGGAACCAGTACGTCTCGGTCGACCTCGCCGGCTCGGCGCCGAGCACGTCGGCGGCGACGAGGCCGAAGCGGTCGGCGAGCGCGAGGATCGTCTCGTGCCCGCTGTCGATCAGCTCGCCGCACCACTCGCTCGTCTGCCCGCCCGCCCAGTACGAGTCGGCCGGAGTGACGAGCGGGCTGTCCGAGTGCATGCGCCCGCCGATGCGGTCGGGCGACGCCTCGTAGACGGTGGAGGAGTGGCCCGCGTCGGCCAGGGTCAGCGCGGCGGTCAGGCCGGCGATCCCTCCGCCGACGATCGCGACCCGCGCGGGTCCGTTGGAGTGCGCGCTCGCCGCGTGTGCGAAGGCGAGCGGCCCGGCCGTCACGGCGGCGCCGGCGAGCCCGGCGCGCTTGAGGAACTCGCGGCGCGAGAGTGCGCCCTCGGCGCGTCTTTCGCGCAGCTCCGCCGGTGCGAGTCCGAGCCGGTCCGCGCTGCGGTGCTCCTCCGCCAGCCGCTGGATCGCCTGCAGCAACGCGCTCCGTGCCATGTGCCCGCCTCTCCTTCGGTCGCGTGGTCGAACCGGCCGACGATCTCGTATCGCGGCGTCGAGAGTCAAGTTCATTGACGGAATGCGTGGCTGGATGGTAGGAATGCCTCGCGTTGCGCAGGGAGGATGCCCAGCCGCTCCGGCTCGCCAAACGTCCCGCCCAGCGCCGCGGGCCCGTTGCGCCCGCCCGGCGCGTAGACGAGCTCGACCGGCGCATCATCGAGGCGCTGCAGGAGAACGGGCGGGAGTCGTTCCGCCGGATCGCCACGCGTCTCGGTGTCTCGGAGGCGACCGTGCGCGCCCGCTACGCGCGGCTCACCGACGACGAGATCCTCCAGGTGGTGGCTGTCACGAACCCGCTCGGGCTCGGCTTCGAGCAGGCGCTCGTCGGCGTCAAGACGTCGTCCCCGCCCGGAGAGGTCGCGGACGAGATCTCCCACTGGCCCGAGGCCGACTACGTGGTCGTGACCGCCGGCCGGTTCGACATCGTGGTCGAGGTGGTCGTCGCCGACCGTCACGAGCTGCTCGCGCTGACCGACCGGATGCGCGCGCTCGCCGGCGTCGTCTCCACCGAGACGTTCTTCTACCTCGAGATGTGGAAGCAGCTGTACGACTGGGGAGCGCATACGCCGACGGGAGGAGACGGGTGACGACCTTCGAGGCCGCACACGACGCCGAGGAGCTGCAGCGCGCCGCGCGCGACCATCTCTGGCTCCACTTCACGCGCATGGGCGGCGGCGATCCGCCGATCATCGTGCGCGGCGACGGCTGCTACCTCGAGGACAGCAAGGGCAACCGCTATCTCGACGCGCTCGCCGGCCTCTTCTCGGTCAACCTCGGCTACGGGTACGGCGAGGAGATCGGCCAGGCGGCGCTCGAGCAGATGCGCGAGCTGCCGTTCTACACGAACTGGTCGTACGCGCACCCGCGCGCGATCGAGCTCGCGGCCGAGCTCGCGTCGCTCGCCCCCGGCGACCTGAACCGCGCCTTCTTCGTCTCCGGCGGCTCGGAGGCGGTCGAGTCGGCGTGGAAGCTCGCGCGCCAGTACCACGTCGCGCGCGACGAGGCGCGCCTGCGCGCGATCGCGGTCACGCTGCCGAGCGGCGGCGAGCCGGAGACGCGGCACGACGCGATCGTCTCCGAGATGCGCCGGCCGCCGAACCGCTACAAGGCGATCGCGCGCCACATCGCGTATCACGGCACGACGATGGGCGCGCTCTCGATCAACGGGATCCCGGCGCTGCGCACGCCGTTCGAGCCGCTCGTCCCCGAGGTGCGGCACGTGCACAACACGAACCGCTACCACCGGCCGGCCGGGGAGACGGAGGAGGAGTTCACGCGCGTTCCTGCTCGACGACCTCGAGCAGACGATCGTCGCCAGGCGGGCCGGAGACGGTCGCATGGTGATCATGGAGCCGGTGCAGAACGCAGGCGGCGCGTTCATCGCCGCCCGCCGGCTACTGGCAGGGCGTGCGCGCGATCTGCGACAAGCTACGGGATCCTGCTCTGCGCCGACGAGGTGATCACCGGCTTCGGGCGGCTCGGCGACTGGTTCGGGTCGGAGCAGCTACGACATCCGGCCCGACCTCATCACGTGCGCGAAGGGGCTCTCGTCCGCGTACGCCGCCATCGGCGCGGTCATCGCCACCGACCGCGTGATGCGAGCCGTTCCTCGACGTCGACGTCGATGTACTCGCACGGGATCACGTTCGGCGGCCATCCCGTCGTGTGCGCGATCGCGCTGAAGAACATCGAGATCATGAAGCGCGAGCGGATCGTCGAGCACGTGCTCGAGAACGAGGCCGCGCTTCCGCGCGACGCTCGAGCAGCTGCTCGAGCTGCCGATCGTCGGCGACCTCCGCGGCACGGGCTTCTTCTACGCGCTCGAGCTCGTCAAGGACAAGGAGACGCGCGAGACGTTCAGCGACGAGGAGTGCGAGATCGCTGCTGCGCGGCTTCCTCTCGCCGCGCGCTGTTCGAGCGCGGGCTGATCTGCCGCGCCGACGACCGCGGCGACCCGGTGATCCAGATCTCGCCGCCGCTGGTCGGCGACGCAGCAGGAGTTCGACGAGATGACCGGCATCCTCGGCGACGTGCTCGCCGAGGCATGGGAGCGAGTCAACAACGGAGGGAACACGTGAGCACCGACCCCCAGCTGATCGAGCAGACGACGACCCTCGCGCTCGAGGAGAAGCGGCAAGCTGATCAAGTCGCTGCGGCGGTTCGACATGGTGTTCTTCACCGTCTGCGCGTTCGTCGGGCTCGACACGCTCGGAACGGTTGCGACGAACGGCCCGCGAGGGCTTCTTCTGGCTCGTGCGTGCTCGCGATCCTGTTCGTCGTGCCGTACATGCTCCTGATGGCCGAGGTCGGCTCCGCGTTCACCCAGGAGGGCGGCCCGTACGAGTGGATGAAGCTCGCCTTCGGCCGCTTCCACGGCGGCATCGCGGCGATCCTCTACTGGGTGACGAACCCGCTCTGGGTCGGCGGCTCGCTCGCGTTCATCGCGACCGCCGCGTGGAGCTCGAACGTCTCCGGCATCGGCAGCGGCTCGTTCGGCGACTACTTCTTCAAGCTCCTCTTCATCTGGATCTCGATCGGCGTCGCGATCATCTCGCTCCGCTACGGCAAGTGGATCCCGAACGCGGGCGCCATCCTGCGCGTGGTCGTGCTCGGCTTCTTCTCGATCACGGTGATCATCTACGGGATCAAGCACGGCGTCGCGGGCTTCGCGGTCAGCGACATGAGCCCGACGCGCGCGATCTTCTTCGGCCTCGTGCCGCTGCTGCTGTTCAACTACGTCGGCTTCGAGCTCCAGAACGGCGCCGCCGAGGAGATGGAGAATCCGCAGAAGGACGTGCCGCTCTCGGTGCTGCGCAGCGGGATCATCGGCGTCGCTCATGTACGTGATCCCGATCCTCTGCATCCTGCTCGTGCTGCCGGCCGAAGGCCGTGACGGGGATCGGCGGCTTCATCGACGCGGTCAACGCTCGTGTTCCACGGCGTCTACGGCGGCGCGGCGCACGCGCTGCTGATCGTGATGACGCTCTGCTTCATCGGCGCGCTGATCACCTCGGGCGCGGTCTGGATGATCGGCTCCGACCGGATCCAGGCGGTTGCCTCGTACGACGGCGCGTTCTTCCCGTACTTCGGCGTCTTCAGCCGCAAGCTCTCGACGCCGGTGCGCGTGAACGTGATGTCGGGGATCACGTCGACGATCTTCTGCGTCGTCGCGGTCGCCGCCTTCAACGGCGGCGACGAACGCGAAGTTCGTCGTCGTGCTCGACATCGCCATCTCCACGACGCTGCTCTCGTACCTGTGGATCTTCCCGGCGGTGCTGAAGCTCCGCTACTCGCACGGGCACGTGAAGCGGCCGTACACCCATCCGGGCGGAATGACGGGCCTCTGGATCTCGACCATCCTCGTCACCGGCTGGATCGCGCTCGGCTCGTGGGTGGCCGTGTTCCCGGACACGCTCGAGAAGCTGTTCGGCGTCGGCTACGGGTTCAAGGGAGCGTGGGGAGTGGACCGCGGTACCTTCGAGTACCTGACGCTCGGGACGCTGCTCGTGATCGTCGCGGTCGGAGCGATCGGCTACGCCGCGGCCGGGCGCGTGCGGAACGAGACGGTGACGACAGAGCTCGGCGTCGACCTGGCGGACGCACTCGCGAGCCAGTCCGCGGGGTAATGCGATGACGAGCGACGCAGCCGCTCCGGAGCTGGTCGAGGGGCACATTCCCGTCGGCGACAAGGGCCTGAAGGCCGGCGCCCTCGGCTACCTGTCCAACATCGTCATCGGCGTCGCGTCGACGGCGCCGGCGTACTCGCTCGCCGCCACGCTCGGCTTCATCGTCGCGGTCAAGGGCGTCGGCGTGCACGCGCCGGGAATCCTGATCGTCTCGTTCGTGCCGATGCTGTTCGTCGCGCTCGGCTACAAGTACCTGAACAAGGCCGATCCCGATTGCGGGACGACGTTCGCCTGGACGACGCGTGCGTTCGGTCCGTTCGCCGGCTGGATCAACGGCTGGGCCATCTTCGTCGCCGACGTGATCGTGATGGCGTCGTTGTCGGTGATCGCGGCGCAGTACACGTATCTGCTGTTCGGCTGGACCTCGGCGGAGAGCTCGACGTTCTGGATCATCTTCGGCGCGGTCGTCTGGATCGCGCTGATGACGTGGATCTGCTACCGCGGCATCGAGCTGTCGGCGCGCACGCAGATGGGGCTGCTCGCCGCCGAGATCGTCATCCTCGCGGCGTTCGCGGTGATCGCCCTGATCCGCGTGTACACACAGCATCCGGTCGGGTCGATCCACGTCAGCGCGGAGTGGTTCAACCCGTTCTCGCTCTCGTTCAGCGCGCTCGCGGACGGGGTGCTGCTCGGCATCTTCATCTACTGGGGCTGGGACTCCGGCGTCGCCGTGAACGAGGAGTCGGAGGCGTCGGCCGAGGGGCCTGGCCGCGCGGCCGTCGTCTCGACGCTGCTGCTCGTGGCCATCTACGTCGTCGTCTCGACCGCGGCACAGGCGTTCGCAGGCACCGGCACGCTGGAGAAGAACTCGGACGACGTGCTGAGCGTGCTCGGCAAGGGCGTCTTCGGCTCGCCGTGGAACAAGCTGCTGATCATCGCGGTGCTGACGTCGGCGTCCGCGTCGACGCAGACGACGATCCTGCCCACGGCGCGAACGACGCTGTCCATGGCGCGATGGGGCGCGATCCCGAAGGTGTTCGGGGACATCCATCCGCGCTATCTCACGCCGACCGTCTCGACCATCGGCATGGGTGCGCTCTCGATCGTGTGGACGATCCTGCTCGTGGCGCTGAACCCGGCGCAGGACGTGCTCGGCGACTCGATCACCGCGCTCGGCTTCTCCATCTGCTTCTACTACGGCTTCACCGGGCTCGCGTGTGCGTGGTACTACCGGCGCGATCTGTTCAAGAGCGTGCGCCACTTCGTGCTCGTCGGGCTGCTGCCGCTGGCCGGCGCCGTGCTCATGTTCGCCGTGTTCGGGAAGGCGTTCCACGACTACAGCCAGCCCGACGCCGGCTACTCGAAGCCGCTGTGGGGGATCCAGATCCCGATCGTGATCGGCATCGGGACGCTGCTGCTCGGCATCCCGCTGATGCTGATCTGCTGGGCCAAGTACCGGCCGTACTTCCGCCGAAAGACCGAGACCGCACCGGCGGGATTGCTGGACACTCCGGTCGAGCACGCGTCGTCGCATTTCTGATGTGACGTGACGGTCGCGCCGGGCCTTCCCGCGTGGTGGCTGGAGCAGGCGCTCGCGGCGGAGGAGCCGCGGCCTGCTCCAGCGCTCGCGGGCGACCTCGACGTCGACGTCGCGATCGTCGGCGGCGGCTACACCGGCCTCTGGACGGCGCTCGCCCTGCGCGAGCGGGCGCCGGAGCTGCGGGTGGCGCTGCTGGAGGCGGAGATCTGCGGCGCCGGCCCGAGCGGCCGCAACGGCGGGTTCATCCACGGCTACTGGGCGTCGCTCGTGTCGCTGCGGCCGGTGCTCGGGGACGCCGCGGCGGTGCGCCTCGCGGAGGCGGCGGGCGCGATCGTGCCGGGCGTGCGCGCGTTCGCGGAGGCGCGGGGCGAGGACATCTGGCTGCGCGAGGGCGGGATGCTGATGGTGTCCGCGGCTCCGGCGCAGGATGCGGCGATCGAGCGGGCGGTCGCCGCCGCGGCGGCGGTCGGCCGTCCGGACCAGGCGGTCGCGCTCTCGCGCGACGAGCTGGCGCGCCGCGTCGCCTCGCCGGTCTTCCGGCGCGGCGTCTCCTATCCGGACGGGGCGACGGTCCATCCGGGGCTGCTCGTGCGCGCGCTGCGGCGGGCCGCCGTCGACGCCGGCGTCGACGTGTACGAGCGGACGCCGGTGCGCCGGGTCCGCGACGGCGCCGTCGAGACTGAGCGCGGAGTCGTGCGCGCCCGCGAGATCGTGCTCGCGCTGAACGCCGCGCTGGCCGGCTGGTCGCCGGCGTCGCGCACCCTCACCAACTTCGGCTCGTACGTCGTGCTGACGGAGCCGGCGCCCGAGCTGGTGGAGCAGATCGGCTGGACCGGCGGCGAGGCGATCATGGACGCGCGCATGTTCCTCCACTACTTCCGCACCACCAACGACGGCCGCGTGCTCATGGGCAGCGGCTCCGGCCCGATCGGATTCGGCGGTCGCGTCGACGACCGCTTCAGCCGCGACCGGCCGACGGCGGAGCGCGCCGAGGCGGGACTGCGACGCCTGCTGCCGGGGCTCGCAGGCGCGCGCGTCGAACGCGCGTGGGGCGGCCCGATCGACGTCTCGGCCGACCACCTCCCGTTCTTCGCGACGAAACCGGGGACGCGGATCCACTACGGCGCCGG
The DNA here is from genome assembly GCA_963761665.1 of uncultured Actinomycetes bacterium. Classification (GTDB taxonomy): domain Bacteria; phylum Actinomycetota; class Thermoleophilia; order Gaiellales; family Gaiellaceae; genus Palsa-739. The sequence continues at coordinate 366,042 of CAVXHM010000004.1, read as the reverse complement.
CTACTCGGGCCACGGCGTCGGCCCCAGCTGGCTCGGCGGCCGCATCCTCGCCTCGCTCGCGCTCGGCGCCGACGACGACTGGACGCGGCTGCCGCTCGCGACGCGAAGCGTTCCACGCCTCCCGCCGGAGCCGCTGCGCCGGATCGCCGGCGGGCTCGTGCGCAGGTCGGTGATGGCGTGCGAGGCGGCGGAGGAGGAGGGACGGCGTGCGCCGCCGGCTGCCCGTGCCGGAGCGGCGCTCCCGCGCCTGCTCGGCATGGAGCTGGGGACGCGCTAGAGGGCTACGCCGACGCCTGCGTCTCGCGCGTGCCGGTGCCGGCTGCGATCGAGCGGGCGATGTCGAGCGTCGAGATGACGCCGACGGGACGCTTCGATCCCGGGTCGGTGACCGCGAGGTGCGCGACGCCCTGCTCGGCCATCAGTTGCGCTGCCGTCGCGAGCGGCTCGGTGGAGCAGACGGTGACGAGCGGCGTGACGGCGCTGCCGCCTGCCGTCCGCGCGTCCACGTCGAGCCGTCCGGCCGCGACGAGGTCGAGATCCGAGACGACGCCCCAGAGCTGCATGTCCTCGTCGTCCTCCTGCTGCCGCTCGAACACGAAGACCGAGTGCACGGAGAAGGTGGACATCATGCGGGCGACCACGCGAAGCGGTGTCTCCGGCGGGCAGCTGATCACGCCGGGGCTCATCGCGTCGGCGACGCACGCCGTGTCGAACGGGACCGGGAGGGTCTGCTCGTGGTGGGGGACGATGGCCATGTTCGCATGGTCGCGCCCGCCGGGCCGCGTCACATCCGGTGCAACTACGCTCTGCCCGTGCGGATAACCCTCTGCGACGTCGGGCCGCGGGACGGCCTCCAGAACGAGCCGGAGACGCTGCCGCCGGCGACCCGCGCGGAGCTGGTGAACCGCCTGGCCGCGGCCGGGCTGCCGCGCATCGAGGCGGTGAGCTTCGTGCGCGACGAGCGCGTGCCGCAGATGGCGGGGGCGGAGGAGGTGGCCGCGGCGATCGACCGGCGCGACGGCGTCGAGTACTCGGGGCTCGTGCTGAACGAGCGCGGCTGGGAGCGTTTCCGCACCACGAAGCTCGACCGCGTGAACGTCGGCTTCGGCGCCACCGAGGCGTTCAACCGGGCCAACGCGAACGCGTCGCTGGAGGAGGCGGTCGCGCGAGCGGAGGCGATTCTCACGGCGGCCGACGTGCCGGCGACCGTGACCATCTCCGTCTGCTTCGGCTGTCCGTTCGAGGGGCCGGTCGACGCCGGCGTCGTGGCCGAGCTGGCGGGACGCTTCGCCGGTCGCGCGGAGGTCGTGCTCGCGGACACGATCGGCGTGGCGACGCCGACGCGCGTGCGTGCGCTGGTCGAGCGCACCGGCGCCGACGGCTTCCACGGCCACAACACCCGCAACACCGGCTACGCGAACGCCCTTGCTGCGATCGAGTCCGGTGCCCGTCTGCTGGACGCGTCGGTCGGCGGGCTCGGCGGCTGCCCGTACGCGCCGCGCGCCACCGGCAACGTCGCCACGGAGGATCTCGTCTACCTCCTGGAAGGCGAGGGCGTGGAGACCGGTGTCGACCTCGACGCGCTCATCGCCGTCTCGGAGTGGCTGGAAGGGCTGCTCGGCCGCCCGCTCGAGGGCTACGTGTACCGGGCGGGCGGCCGGCCGTGACACTTTCGTATCGGGGCCTGGCCCCGGCCGGAGGGTTCCGTCAGTCGAGCCGCACGACACCGGCTGCGGTGAGCTCGGCCACCTCCGTTTCGGCGTAGCCGAGCTCACGCAGGATCTCCGCGGTGTCGGCGCCGACCGGTGGCGGCGGAGTTCGGTGCGTGACCCGCTCGCCGTCGACGGAGAGCGGCTGCGCGACCGTGGTCAACCCGCCGAGCGCCTGGAGCATCCCCAGCGCCTGCGTCTGCTCGTGCTCGGCCGCCTCGCCGACGTTGCGGACCGGCGATGCGGGGATGCCGGCGTCGATCAGCGCGGCCAGCAGCTCGTCCGTCCCGCGCGACCGCGTCGCCACCTCGAGCGGCGGCAGCAGCTCGGCACGGTTGCGCACACGGTCCGGATTCGTGAGGAAGCGCGGATCGTCGACGAGCTCGTCGAGCCCGAGGACGCGGCAAAGCGCGCGGTACAGCTTGTCGTTCCCGGCGACGATCATCAGGTCGCCGTCGCGCGTGGGGAAGACCTGGTACGGCGCGATCTGCGCGAACGCGCTGCCCTCGCGCCCGGGGATCTCGCCGGTGCCGACGTAGCCGACGAGCTGGTACGAGAGCAGCGACAGCGCCGTCTCGTACAGCGACACCTCGATCGACCGCCCCTCGCCTGTGTGCGCGCGCTCGTGCAGCGCCGCGATCACGCCGAGCGCGGCCCACACGCCGGTGCCGAAGTCGATCAGCGAGACGCCGACGCGCACCGGTGGCAGCTCGTCCACACCGGTCACGCTCATGATCCCGCTCGCCGCCTGGAGCAGCGGGTCGTAGCCGGGCTGGTCGCGCAGCGGCCCCTTCGAGCCGAACGCGCCGATCGAGCAGTAGACGAGCCGGGGGTTGCGCGCGCGCACCGTGTCCGCGCCGAAGCCGTGCTCGGCCGCGGCGCCCGGCCGGAGGCTCTGCACGAGCACGTCGCTGCGGTCGGCGAGCCGCAGCAGCGCCTCGAGCCCGCGCGGCTCGGAGAGGTCGAGCGCGAGCGACCGTTTGCCCGAGTTCGACGCGAGGAACATCGCTCCCTCGCCGTCGACGAACGGCGGCCCCCACGCGCGCGCGTGATCGCCGCCGAGCGGCTCGATCTTCACCACGTCGGCGCCGAGCGACGCGAGCAGCTGCGTGCACGACGGACCGGCGAGCGACGACGTGACGTCGACGACGCCGATCCCGGCCAGCGGCTCGAAGCTCATCGCGGGTGCACCCAAACGGTCGCCGGCCCGTGGAAGGTCGAGATCGTCTGCTCCGGCGTCGCGTCGAGCTTCTCCGCGACGCGGATCGAGCGCGCGTTGTCGGGCGCGATCAGCGAGATGATGCGGTCGACGCCGCGCTCCTCGCGCGCCCACGCGCGGACGGCGCGCGCGGCCTCGGTCGCGTAGCCGTGCCCCCAGAACCGGCGCGTGAACGCCCATCCGAGCTCCGGCTGCGCGTGCTCGCCCGCCGCGGCGTATGAGGATGTCTCCCAGGTCCGCGTGTCCCAGATCAGGAGCCCGGCTCGTCCGATCGCGTGCCCGTCGAGGAGGGCGATGAACGGGCCGACGCCGTCGCGCTCCCAGCGCCTGACCCAGAGCTCGAGCAGCTCGACGGTCGCCACGCGGTCGCCCGGCACGCCCGCGGTCCAGCGCATCACCTCGTCGTCGGCGGCGAACTCGAGGAAGTCGTCGACGTCGTCGAGCCGCGGCTCGCGCAGCAGGAGCCGCTCAGTCTCGATCTGCATCGCCGAGCGGAATCATGATCGTGCGCTCGAAGTCGATCACGACCTCGTCGCGCTGGTTGAGCCCGCGCGTGCGCACGGTGACGATCCCCCGGCCGGGCCGCGACTGCGACTCGCGCTTCGACAGCACCTCCGTCTCGGCGCGGACCGTGTCGCCCGCGAACACCGGCGCCGGGAGCGTGACCTCGCGCCAGCCGAGGTTGACGCCGCGCTCCGAGATGTCCGTGACCGAGAGCCCGGTGACGAGCGCGAGCGTGAACGTCGAGTCGACGAGCGGCTGCTTCCACTCGGTCGTCGCTGCGTAGGCGGCGTCGAAGTGGATCGGGTTCGTGTTCAGCGTCAACAGCGTGAACCAGACGTTGTCGGCTTCCAGTACCGTCCGCCCGAAACGGCTGCGGTACACGGCGCCGACCTCGATGTCCTCAAACGTGCGACTCACACCGAAGATCATCGCAGGGATGCAGCAGCTCGCTCTCGAGCAGCGGAGGCTGAGCGGGCTCCGCGCGCCGTGGCACGTCGGCGACATCGCGTGGGGCCTGCGGCAGCACGAGGGCCGCGAACACGAGTGGAAGATCCGCCTCTGGCACGATCACGACCGCGTCGTCGCCTGGTCGTGGCTGAAGGGCGACCGCGGCGTCCTCGAGCTGGACGTCCACCCGCAGCACACACACCTGCTCGACGAGATCCTCGACGAGCCGGAGGCGATCACGGCGGTCGTGGTGGAGGACGACGACGTCGCCCGGGCAGCCGTCGCGCGTCACGGCTTCACCGAGCCCGGCCGGGCGATTCACTACAGCGTGCGCGAGCTCGAGGACGCACCGGAGCTCCCGCCCGTGCCCGACGGGTTCCGCTGTCGCACGGTCGAGCCCGCCGATCTGGCCGAGCGCGTCGCGATCCACCGCGACGTGTGGGCGCCGTCGCGGGTGACCGAGTCGAGCTACCGCAACGTCATGGCCGCGTGGCCCTACCGCAGCTCACTCGACTGTGTCGTCGAGGCGCCCGACGGCCGCTTCGCCGCCTACGTGCTCGCGTGGCCGGACGACGAGCATCGCGTCGGCCTGTTCGAACCGGTCGGCACTCGTGAGGAGTTCCGTCGCCGCGGCCTCGGTGCGGCTGTCTGCACGTACGCGTTGCGCCTCCTGCACGCGGAGGGGATGAGGCAGGCGATCGTCGGCTGGGACACGGCGCCGGCATGCGCGCTGTACGAGTCGGTCGGCTTCCGCCGGTACCTGACGATCGTCGGGTATGGGCGCGCCTAGGAGGGTTTGGCGAAATAGCGGCTGTGTCGCCGGGCCGCGCTGAACGGCGCGATGCCGCGTCCTCAGTCGCACCGATAGCTACGGCTATCGGCGCTCCCTGCGTCCTTGCCTCGCACCGCCCATCGCACCCCAGCGACGAGCACCATTCCGCCAAACCCTCCTAGCCCGTGACCGTCAGACCGGCGCCGACCGACGGCGGCAGGTACGTGCCGAGGCCGACCTGCCATTGCAGGCCGTAGGAGCCGGGGCGGAGCTGCGGGATGCGCTCCTCCATCGCGAACACGGCGTGGGCGCCCGGCGAAAGCGCGCCCATCGGCTTGCAATTGAGGATGTGGATCTCGTGACTCGACGTCGGCGCCAGCCCCTCGAAGTACAACGGGCAGCCGTGGAAGGCGAGGACGCGCTTGCCGGCATTCGTCATCGTCACCTGGAAGTGGAGGACGGAGCCGGCGGCCGCGCGGTACTGCTCCTGATCCAGCGCCAACGTCACCGGGAGGTGCGTCGCAGCCTTCGGCTGGGGCGCGACCGGCTGCAGGGGGCCGACGGAGACCGTCGACGCGCCCCCGGGCTGGTCACAGCGCGGCGCGGTCGCGACCTTGAAACGCACCGTGCTTCCGGTTGGGATGCGCACTTCGGCGGCGGTCGGCGGCGCCGAGAGCTTCCCGCCTCCGGCGTTGCCCGGGGCGCACCAGTTCCGCCACCAGAACGTCGTGCTCACCGCGGCCCCGTGCGGCAGCGCCCGGGTCGAAAAGGGCGGCAGGAGCTGGTCGGGGGTCGGCGCGCTGCTCGCAAGGGCGGACTGATGCTGCGGCACGGCGGCGGAGGGCCCGCCGACGAATCGCAGCTGCAGACGGCCGCTGAGCGAGCACGGAGCGCCCTCGTTCCGCAGCGTCACGCTGCCCACGAGCTGTCCGCCCGCGCCGTTGACGAACAGGCCCCGGCTGCGGCCGGCGCCGCTGACGTGGAGCTGCGAGGTCCGGCAGGCGGGGGCGAGCGGCGGAACCGGCGGAGCCGGCGGTGTCGCCGGGATCCACGGGATCACGCTCACGACGGCGAGAGCGAGCACGACCGTATGTTGACATGCCTCTGTAAGGTCGCCGTCAAGAAATGGTGAACCGCCTTGCCGACGAGACGAGCCCGTACCTGCTCCAGCACGCGGGCAATCCGGTGGACTGGCTCCCGTGGGGCGACGAGGCGTTCGCGCGCGCACGCGCCGGGGACCGGCCGCTGCTCGTCTCGATCGGCTACTCCGCGTGCCACTGGTGCCACGTGATGGAGCGCGAGTCGTTCGAGGACGAGGCGACCGCGCGGATGATGAACGACCTCTTCGTCTGCGTGAAGGTCGACCGCGAGGAGCGGCCCGACGTCGACGCCGTCTACATGGACGCGGTGATCGCGCTGTCGGGGCAGGGCGGCTGGCCGATGACGGTGTTCGTCACGCCGGACGGCGAGCCGTTCTTCGGCGGCACGTACTACCCGCCGGAGCCGCGCCACGGCATGCCCGCGTTCCAGCAGGTGCTCGGCGCGGTGGCGGAGGCGTACCGCGACCGGCGCGAGGACGTCGCGCGGCAGGCGTCGGTGCTCGTCGATGCGCTGCGACAGGGCGCCGCGAAGGAGCCGTCGGCCGAGCCGCTGACGGCGGAGCTGCTGGACGACGCGATCGGCGTGCTCCGTTCCCAGTTCGATCCGCAGTGGGGCGGCTTCGGGCGGGCGCCGAAGTTCCCACCTGCGTCCGCCGTCGAGTTTCTCCTGCGGCGTGGCGAGTTCGAGCTCGCGCTGGGCACGCTCGACGGGATGGCGGCGGGCGGGATGTGCGACCTCGTCGGCGGCGGCTTCCATCGCTACTCCGTCGACCGGCAGTGGCTCGTGCCGCACTTCGAGAAGATGCTGTACGACAACGCGCTGCTCGTGCCCGCGTACCTGCACGCCTGGGTGCTGACCGGCACGGCGGGCTATCGCGCGATCGTCGAGGCGACGGTCGACTACGTTCTGCGCGAGCTCGCGCTCGGCGGCGGCGGGTTCGCGTCGGCGCAGGATGCCGACACCGACGGCGTCGAGGGACTGACCTTCACGTGGACGGCGGAGGAGCTCGCCGCGGTGATCGGACCGGGGCGCGAAGCGTTGCTCCAGCCGTTCGAGGACGGCCGCTCCGTCCTGCGCGGCCGGCTCACGGACGAGGAGCGGGAGGTGCTGTTCGCAGCGCGCGACCTGCGTCCGAAGCCGTTCCGCGACGACAAGGCGATCGCCTCCTGGAACGGGCTGACGCTCGCCGCGCTGGCCGAGGCGGGGCGGCGGCTGGAGCGGGACGACTGGATCGACGCGGCCCGTGCGCTGGCGGAGTTCCTGCTCGGGCCGCTCTCGTCCGACGGGCGACTGCACCGCACGTGGCGCGACGGCGTGGCGAAGGGCACCGGCTACCTCGAGGACTACGCGAATGTCGCGCACGGGCTGGTCGAGCTACATGTCGCCACCGGCGAGCTGCGCTGGCTCGAGGAGTCTCGGCGGCTCGCGCTGCTCGCGGTCGAGCTGTTCGCGGACGACGAGCGCGGCGGCTTCTTCCTCACTCCGTCCGACGGCGAGCAGCTGGTGGCGCGGCAGAAGGACGTCGACGACAACCCGACGCCGTCCGGGAACTCGATGCTCGCGTTCGTGCTGCTGCGGCTGGCGCGGATCTGGGGCGACGACGAGCTGGAGCGGCGCGCGGTCGGCGTGCTGCGCCTCGCCCGCGATGTCATGTCGCGTGCGCCGTCCGCGTTCGGCTGGGCGCTGTGCGCGCTCGACCTCTACCTGGCCCCGCCGCGGGAGCTCGCCATCGTCGGCGGTCCGGACAGCGACGTCGCGCGTGCCGCGCTGCGCGACTTCGACCCGAACGCCGTGGTCGCGTTCGGTCCCGGCGACGGCGTGCCGCTGCTGGAGGGGAAGACGCTCGTGGACGGGAAGCCCGCTGTCTACGTCTGCGAGCGCTTCGCTTGCCGCGCGCCGGTGACCGATCCGGCCGCGCTCTAAGCCTGTACGGCGGTTCTGCCGATGAGACGCTGATGCGTCTGAGGATCCTTCTGGGCGTAGTCCTGGCCGCCGGTCTCGCAGCCGCGTCGGCGCACGCCTCGACCCGGCCGCTTCGGCCTTCCGACGCCGCGCTGCTGAAGCGGGCGCCGACGAAGGAGGAGGTGATCGCCGAGGCCGTGGCTGCCCGGCTGACCCACCGGCACCCCGAGGTGCGGTGCGGTCCGCTCGGCCTGGATGTGCCTCCGGGGACGCTTGTGACCGGGATCACGCTGATGCCGCCGGTTGGGCTGCCGACCTACTTCCTGCTCCTTCCGGAGATGTGCAACTACCTCGCCTGGTTCCGCGCCGACCCGGAGCGGTACGACCCGAGCATGTGCTCGGACTCCACGTGCATCAAGACGGACGAGTACGCCGCGCTCGCGCTTGCGACGGTGTCGCACGAGTCGTACCACGTCCTCGGTTACCGTCTCGAGGCGCAGGTCGAGTGCTACGGGATGCAGTCGATCTGGTTCGTGGCGACGAGCCTCGGCGCGACGGTCGCGGAGGGCCAGCGGATCGCCGCGTTCTACTGGACGCACGTCTATGCGGAGCGCCGGACGTCGACGCCGACGTACTGGTCGGCGCAGTGCCGCGACGGCGGCAAGTACGACCTCCGCCCGGCCAGCCACGGCTGGCCCTCGTAAGCCCGAGCCGACGCGTCTCCGGGAGCCACGTCTCGGTGCCTGGCACCAGGACGTGTCCGTTCGGCCAGGACGTCACGCGCGCTCGAGTTACGGAACAGCCCGTGTGCAGGGCTTTTCGTGCGACGCGTCTCTCCGGGACACGTCCCGGTGCCTGGCACCTGGACGTGGCTTGTCGGTTTCGGGCTAGACGACGAACGGCTCCGGCCTCGCCGCGCCGCCGGCGAAACGGTCGACGGTGAACGCTGAGAGATCGATCGTCGGCGTGACGCCGAGCACGAGCTCGGCCAGATGCTCGCCCACCGCCGGCGCCTGCTGGAACCCGTGGCCGGAGAAGCCCGTGGCGTAGAGGAAGCGCGACGGCTCGGCGGCCTCGCCGACGAGCGCGTTCCAGTCCGGGCTGACGTCGTACCAGCCCCACCACGACGACTGCACCGGCAGGTCGACGATCGCCGGCAGCCGCCGCGCCGCCGCCTCGGCCACGTCCTCCAGCCGCGGCTCCCGTCCGCCGAACGCGAGACCCGGCCCCTCGCGGTGGACGTAGAAGCCGGTGGAGAAGTCGATCGTCAGCGGCAGCCGCTCCGGCAGCCCGCCGTCCTCCGGCGTGAACCACATCGACCGCGCCTCGCCCTCGACCGGCAGCTCGACGCCGGCCAGCGCGGCCACCTCCTTCGACCAGATGCCGGCGCAGCAGACGACCGTGTCCGTCGCGATCCGGCCCAGCGGTGTCTCGACGGCGGCGACGCGGCCGCCGCGGACGTCGACGGCGGTGAGCGGACAGCCCTGGAGGATCGTCGCTCCGGACGCGGACGCGTAGCCCTGGACGACGGCCTCCGGGGTGGCGGTGCCGTCCCGCGGGCAGAAGGTCGCCGCGACGAGACCGTCGAGCGACAGCTGCGGCACGATGGCCGCCGCCTCGGCGGGAGTGAGCTCGCGCGACGGCACGCCCAGCCCGTGCTGCAGCGTCAGCGCGTCGCGGAACGTGGCCGCGTCCTCCTCGTCGTCCAGGAGGAACAGGTACCCGTGCTGCCGGAACGAGATGTCGGCGCCCGTCAGCTCCTTGAAGCGCTCGAACTCCTCGAGCGACCGGAGCGCGATGCGGACGTTCAGCTCGTCGGCGAACTGCGTTCGGATCCCCCCGGCGGACTTGCTCGTCGAACCGGACGCGAGCGACTCCCGCTCGAGCAGCACCACGTCGTCCATCCCGAGCCGGCGCAGATGGAACGCCGCGCTCGCGCCGATCGCCCCGCCGCCGACGACGACCGCGTCCGCCGAGGCGGGAACGGTCATCCGCCCTCGGCGAGCTCGCGCACCTCCGCGCCCGGCATCGCCGCGAGCAGCGCATCGAGGTCGACCTCGAACACCGCGTGGGGAGTCCCGGCCGCGCACCAGACGCGCTCGAAGCGGCGGAGCGACACGTCCACGAGCGTCGGCAGCTCCCGCTCGTGGCCGAGCGGCGGCACGCCGCCGATCGAGAAGCCCGTCGCCTCTCGCGCCTCGTCCGCCTTCGCCGATCGCGCGCCCTGACCGAGCGACGCCGTGTCCACCCTCCGGTCGCCCGCGCAGAGCACCATCGTCGGCTCGCCGCCGACGACGAACACGAGCGACTTGACGATCTGGCCGAGCTCGCAGCCGCACGCGGCCGCCGCCTCGACCGCCGTCCGGGTCGAGTCCGGGAGCACCTGCACGTGGACGTCGAGGCCGCGCTCGTGCAGCCGCTCCTGGAGCTTCAGCGCTGTCGGGTGGATGGATTCCATGCCGGAACGACTACGGGGGAGCCGAAGCTCCCCCGTACTCCATCACAGTCCGGCGACGTCTAGCGAACGCCGTTGTACAGCTTGCCGAACGGCGCCCAATCGCCCGCGGCGCCGTTGCCGGTCCACTTGACCAGGATCTCCTGCTCGATCGGGAAGTTGTCGTTCTTCGACGTGTTCATCCTGATCCCCGGGTACGTGAACGGGTCGTTGACGTTGTGCATGCTCTTCAGCGCGGCCATCAGCCCGGCCCGCGTCGGCGTCTTGCCTGCGTGCTGAAGTCCGTACACCATCGCCCACGCGGCACCGAGCCCGTAGATGATGTTGCCGTCGCCGCCGGCAAGGCTCGGAGCGAGGGCGGGCGCGTACTGCGCGATGATCGCCTTCGCCAGCTTGACGCCCGGCAGGTTCGCCTGCGGCGCATACGTCGACGAAGCGGTGTAGGCCGTCGAGACGACGCCGGCGAGATTCGCACCGTTCGACGCGGCCAGCTGCATGAACAGCCGGTTGGCCGAGACGTTGTTCACGTACGTCGCGTTCGGCGACCAGCCGACCTTCGTCGCGGTCACGAGCGCCGTGATCGTCGGCGACGGCGTCGCGAAGATCACGAACGTGTCGGCGCCGGCGGCCTTCAGCGCGAGGATCTGCTGCGCCAGGCTCGTCTGCGTCACGTCGTACGACTGGGCGCTGACGATGTTGCTCTTCTTCGCGCCCAGGCCGACGCGCAGACCGGCGTAGTAGTTCTTGCCGTAGGCGTCGTTCTGGTAGAGCACGCCGATCTTCGCGTTCGGCGTGTTCGCCGCGATGTACTTGCCGTAGATCTTGCCCTCACCCGGATAGTCCGGCTGCCAGCCGATCGTCCACGGGTACTTCTTCGCGGAGAAGCCCCAGTACGAGTCGCCGGTCGCGATCAGGACCTGGGGCACCTTGTTCGAGTTCAGGTAGCTCCAGATGGCGAGGTTCGGCGCGGTGCCGAGGCTGCCGAAGACGGCGAAGACCTTGTCCTGCTCGACGAGCTGCTGCGTCAGCGGCACCGTCTTGGACGGGTCGTACGCGTCGTCCTTGACGTCGAAGTTGATCTTGCGTCCGTTGACGCCGCCGTGGTCGTTGACATACGCGAAGTACGCCGCCTCGGCCGCCGGGATCGTCTTGTACAGCGACGCAACCCCGGTGAGCGGGAACGTCCCGCCGATCGTGATCGACGAAGACGTGATGCCCGGATCCGCCTTGTGCGCGCCAAACGCGGCCGTGACTGCCACGGCGGCGATGACGATAACGCCGGCGAATACCGCCAGCACCCTGCCCTTCATGCCCATCCGACCCTCCTAGTCGTTTTGACCCAAAGCCGTGCGAACGCCAGATCAGAAGTCGGCAGTATGACGCTCTCGGATCCGATTTGTTAGCCCCCGACCCCTTTCTCCCCGGCGGTCCGGATCCCCGGCAGCGACCGCAGCCGGTAGAGCAGCCCGGCGAAGCCGGTCGGGAGCAGGAGCATGATCACGATCACGATCAGGCCGAAGACCACGTCCTGCCCGTGCGCCGAGCCGATCAGCGGCACGTCGGCGGAGACCGTCGGCAGCAGGGCGACGAAGACCGCTCCGACGAGAATCCCCCAGAGCGAGCCGAAGCCGGCGACGGCGGCGCCGATCAGGAGCTCCAGCGAGAGGAAGACCGCGAACTCGTTCGGCTGGGCGAACCCGTTCGTCGCGATCACGAATAGCGAGCCCGCGACGCCGGCGAACGCCGCCGAGATGCCGAACGCGAGCGTCTTGTAGATCGGGAGCGTCACTCCCGACGCGGTCGCCGCCACCTCGCTGTCGCGGATGGCGCGGAAGGCGCGGCCGGTGCGGCCGCGGAGCACGAGCCACGCGACGAGGTAGAGGATCGCCGCGCACGACCAGCTGACGCCGTAGATCCAGGCGTTGGTCGGCGTCTTCGACGTCTGCAGCCCGTTGCTGCCGCCGAGGAACGTGGAGAACTTCAGCGCGAACTGCGGCACCGACACGGCGAAGGCAAAGGTGGCCAGCGCGAGATAGACGCCGGAGAAACGCAGCGCCGGGATCCCGACGAGCACGCCGAACCCGAAGGCGATCGACGAACGCGAGCGGTAGCGTCAGGATCAGGTTCGTGTTGTGGTAGTGCGACATCACCGCGGTCGTGTAGCCGCCGATGGCCATGAACGCGCCGTGTCCGATCGAGATCTGGCCCGTGTAGCCGGTGAGGATGTTCAGGCCGAGGATGGCGATGAAGAAGATGGCCACGTGCGCCGCGAGCCCGGTGTGATAGTCGCTCATCTGGAACGGCAGCAGCGCGATCACGACGGCTCCGATCGCGAGCAGCGGATGCGCCAGGGAGAACCCCTTCATACCCGTCGCACCTGCTTTCGGCCGAACAGTCCGTGCGGCTTCACGAGCAGGACGATCAGCAGCACCGCGAAGGCGATCGGCAGCCGCAGCTCCGAGGTGGCGAAGCCCACGTACTGGCCGATCAGGTTGAGGAAGACGCCGAGGGCGAGCCCGCCGATCACGGCGCCCGCGGGGCTCTCGAGCCCGCCGAGCACGGCTGCGGCGAAGGCGTAGAGCAGGACCGCCTGCATCATCGTCGGCTGCAGGAACACCGTCGGCTCCGTCATCAGCCCGGCCACGGCGCCGAGCACTGCCGCGAGGCCCCAGCCGATCGCGAGCATGCGGTTCACGCGCACGCCGACGAGCGCCGCCGACGCGGGCCGCAGCGCCGCCGCGCGCATGGCCAGCCCGAGCTTCGTGAACTTGAACAGCACCCAGAGCAGCAGCACCGAGACGATCGTGACCAGCAGCGTGCCGATGTCCTGGCGCGCGAAGGCGACGCTGCCGACGTGGTAGACGGTGTTGCCGAACGGCGCGGGCATGAACTTGAGGTCGGCGCCCCACTTCCAGGTGACGAGCCCGTCGATCAGGACGAACAGGCCGACGGTGACGATCACGACGGCGATCACCGAGTGCTGCACGGGGCGGATCAGCGCCGTCTGGATGATCGCGCCGAAGAAGAACGCGATGATCAGCGTGAGGAAGAACGCCCACCAGTACGAGATGTGCCAGAGGGTCAGCTGGTAGGCGAAGTACGTCGTCGCCATCGCCATCTCGCCCTGGGCGAAGTTGATCACCTCGGTGGCGCGGTAGATGAGCACGAGCGCGAGTGCCAGGCTGGCGAAGACCGCGCCCTGCGCGAGTCCGGCCACCGTCTGCTGCGCGAAGATCGGGCTGAGCAGCGAGCCGACGAGCAGGAAGATCGCCGCCGCGACGAGCCCGAGCACGACCGTGGGGGAGACGCCGGTGCCGATGCGGGAGGCGCGGCGTTCGCGGAAGTTGAGTCGGCGGGCGAGCTCGGTCATCAGTATCCGAGGTAGCTCCGGCGGACGGACTCGTGCTCCTGCAGCTCCGCGCTCGGACCCGAAAGCGCGACGCGGCCGACCTCGAGCACGTAGGCGGTCTGCGCGACCTGCAGCGCGATGTGCGCGTTCTGCTCGACGACGAGGACGGTCAGGCCCTCGTGCTCGTTCAGCTCGCGCACGATCCGGAAGACCTCCGTCACGAGCACCGGCGCGAGGCCGAGCGACGGCTCGTCGAGCAGGAGCAGGCGCGGCCGCTGCATGAACGCGCGGGCGAGCGCGAGCATCTGCTGCTCGCCGCCGCTCAGCGTTCCCGCCTGCTGGTTGCGGCGGTCCTCGATCCAGGGGAAGTACGACAGCACGCGCGCGAAGTCGGCCTTGACCGAGCCGCGCCGCGAGTACGCGCCGAGGCGGAGGTTCTCCCAGACGGTCAGCTCCGCGAAGGTGCCGCGGCCCTCGGGCACGTGCGCGATCCCGAACCGCGCCACCGACTCGGGGCCCTTGCGGCCGACGGCCTTGCCGTCGAAGCGGACCTCGCCCTCGCGCCGCACCGTGTTGGAGATGGCGCGGAGCGTCGTCGTCTTGCCGGCGCCGTTCGCGCCGAGCACGGCGGCGATCTCGCCTTCGTTCACGCTCAGCGAGACGCCGTGCAGCGCCTGCACCGGCCCGTACCGCGCGGTCACGTCCACCAGCTCCAGCAGCGGCGCCATTAGTGCCCCTCCCGGCAATACATGCCCGCTTCTGGCCCGCGATCACGCGGCGCGCTGCCGCGTCCTCGGTCGCGCCCGTAGCTTTGGCTACGAGCGCTCCCTGCGTCCTTGCATCGCTTGGTGCTCGCGACCCAGAAGCTAGACGGCATCACCGGAAGGGGCACTACGCCGCGCCTTCTTCCTCGAGCTCGCCGCCCAGATACGCCTCGATCACGGCGGGATCGCGCTGCACCTCCTGGGGCGGGCCGCTCGCGATCGTCCGCCCGAAGTTGAGGACGTGCACGTGATCGGAGACGTTCATCACGAGATTCATGTGGTGCTCGACGAGCAGGATGGTCAGCTTCAGCTCGTCCCGGAGCCGGCGGATGAACGCGGATAGGTCGCCGACCTCCTCGTGGTTCAGCCCGCCCGCGGGCTCGTCCAGCAGGAGCAGGCTCGGCTTCGACACGAGCGCGCGCGCGAGCTCGACGCGCTTCAGCGTCCCGAACGGGAGACCGGCCGCGGGGCGACGGGAGACGTCGGCGATGCCGACGAGCTCGAGCGTCTCGATCGCGGCGCGCTGGGCCGCACGCTCGGTCTTGAAGCGGGAGACGCTGTGCGCGCCGACGAGGACGTTCTCGAGGACGGTCATCGTCGGGAAGATCTCGACGTTCTGGAAGGTGCGGGCGATCCCGAGCCGGATCACGCCGCTCGCCGGGGTGTGCAGCAGCGACTTGTCCTTGAAGACGACGTCGCCGCTGTCCTGCCGGTACAGCCGCGTGATCACGTTGAACGCCGTTGTCTTGCCGGCGCCGTTCGGCCCGATCAGCCCGGCGATCTTCCCTTCCTCGACCTCGAGGGACACGTCGTCGAGCGCGACGATGCCGCCGAAGCGCAGGGAGACGTTGCGCATCGAGAGGAGACCCATCCGGACGGGGACCCTATGGAATCCGGAGCGGCCCGTACAGGGTCATAGGTCGGAGGCGGCGCGCTGCCGCCGGGCCTCGAGGTACTCGGCCCAGAGCTGCTCCATCGTCGTCACGCGGGCCGCCTGCACGTGGGCGGGGTCGTACGGCGTGTGGTTGACCGCCCGGACGACGAACTCGCCGCCTGGGCCGAGGTCGAGGACGTTGATGCAGGCGGGGGCCTGCTCGAAGGCACCGAGGAACACGTCCTCGCCGGTGACCGCCCGGCCGAGGATGGCGCGGTTGACGGCGCCGTGCAGGACGAGCAGGACGACGTCCCAGCTCTCGTCCGCGACCAGCTCGTCCAGCTCCGGCAGCACCCGGTCGAGCAGGGCGCCGATCGTCTCGCCGCCGAGGAACGGCGTCTCCCGCGGCACGACGCCGCCCTGGAACGCGGTGGTCATCATCGCCTGTACTTCGTCCGGATCGAGCCCGCGGATGTCTCCGCTCTCGATCTCGCGCAGGGCCGGGTGCTCCTCCGGGTCGATCCCGGGCGCGACGATGCGCGCGGTCTCGAGCGTGCGCGGCAGCCCGCTCGTCAGCACGCGGTCGAAGCGGACGCCGGCGAGCGCGGCGGCGGCGGCCTGCGCCTGCCGCCGCCCCTCGTCGGTCAGCAGCACCTGCTCCGGGCGGACTCCCTCGAAGTAGCGGACTTGCGCGTGGCGCATCAGGTAGATGCGGCGCCGCTGCGGTGTCACTTCGTGCTGAGCGACTGACCGCCCGCGGACTGCATGCCCGCGACCATGCCGGGCGGCCCGACGCCGTCCGGGTACTTCGTGCGCAGCTCCGCGAGGAACGAGTCGGAGTCCCAGCCCTCGGCCGACTCGAACAGGTCGCCGCCCGTCCAGCCGCGGAGCGCATTCACGGCACCGCCCCAGATGTGGAACACCTGGCCGGTGACTCCCTGCGCCTCGTCCGCGCAGAGGGCCACGACGACAACGGAGTTGTTGGCGGGGTCGAGCGGGTCGAACCCCTCCGGGACCTCGCCCATGTCGAACGTGTCCTCCGTCATGCGCGTGCGCGCGTTCGGCGCGATGCAGTTGACGGTGACGCCGTAGCGGCCGAGCTCCTGCGCGACGATCAGCGTGAAGGCGGCGATCCCCGCCTTCGCAGCGCCGTAGTTCGCCTGGCCGACGTTCCCGAAGACACCGGACGGGCTCGCGGTGTTGATCACGCGCGCGCGGACCTCGTCGCCCGCCTTCGAGCGCTCCCGCCAGTACGCAGCTGCGTGCTGGGTCGGCGCGAAGTGGCCCTTGAGGTGCACGTTGATCACGGCGTCCCATTCCGCCTCGGTCATGTTCACCAGCATCCGGTCGCGCAGGATTCCGGCGTTGTTGACGAGGATGTCCAGCTGTCCGAACTCGTCGACCGCGTGCTGCACCAGCCGGCCGGCGCCGGCGAAGTCGGCGACGTTCTCGCCGTCGGCGACCGCTTCGCCGCCCGCGGCCCGGATCTCCTCGACCACCTGCTGCGCGGGCGAGAGGTCGGATCCCTCCCCGGCGAGCGAGCCGCCGAGGTCGTTGACGACGATCTTGGCCCCGGCGGCGGCGAGGGCGAGCGCATGCTCGCGACCGATCCCTCGGCCCGCTCCGGTGACGATCGCCACTTTGCTCGTGAGGTTTGGCATGCGTGGAGAATACGCGGGATGGACTTCACGCTCTCGGCAGAACAGGAGCTGATCCGCGACACCGCCCGGGAGTTCTGCGACCGCGAGATCGTCCCCTACTCCCGGGAATGGGATCGCACCGAGACGATGGACCGCGGCATCGTGGCGAAGCTCGCCGAGATCGGCTTCCTCGGGTGTGCCCTGCCGGAGGAGTACGGCGGCATGGGACTCGACACCGTCTCGTACTGCCTCGTGATGGAGGAGCTGGGCTGCGCCGACTCCTCGGTGCGCGGGATCGTCTCCGTCAACAACGGCCTCGCCGGCAAGACGATCGCGAAGTGGGGGACGGACGAGCAGAAGCAGGAGTGGCTGCCGCAGCTCGCGGACGGACAGGCCCTCGGGTGCTACGGCCTGACGGAACCCGGCTCGGGGTCTGACCCCGCCTCGCTCGTCTCGCGCGCCGAGCGCGACGGCGGCGACTGGGTCATCTCCGGCTCGAAGATCTTCATCACGCTCGGCTCCTGGGCCGGCGTCGCGCTCGTGTTTGCGCGCACCGGCGGCGAGGGCCCGCGCGGGATCACGTGCTTCCTCGTCCCGGCGGGGACGCCCGGCTTCAGCGCGCGCCGCATCGAGGGGAAGCTCGGGCTGCGCGCGCAGGACACGGCGGAGCTGCTCCTCGACGGCTGTCCGCGTCCCCGACTCGGCGCGGCTCGGCGACGAGGGAGCGGGCTTCAAGGTGGCGATGTCGGCGCTCGACAACGGGCGGATCTCGCTCGCGGCGGGCGCGGTCGGGCTGGCCCGCGGCTGCGTCGAGGCGTCCACCGCGTACGCGACCGAGCGGACGCAGTTCGGCAAGCCGATCGCCGGCTTCCAGCTCGTGCAGGAGCTGATCGCGGACACGGCCGTCGAGACGGAGGCCGCGCGGCTGATGGCCTGGCGCGCCGCTGCGCTTGCGGACGCGGGCGAGTCGTACACGCTGGCGGCGTCGCAGGCGAAGTACTACGCCAGCGAGGTCGCCGTCCGGGCCGCAAACGCCGCGCTGCAGGTGCACGGCGGCTACGGCTACATCGACGAGTTCCCGGTGGCGCGGTATCTCCGCGACGCGCGCGTGCTGACGCTGTACGAGGGCACGAGCCAGGTGCAAAAGCTGCTGATCGGCCGCGCGCTCACGGGCGAGTCCGCGTTCGTCTAGTACGTGTCGAGATAGCGCGGCGACGAGACCGCCAGCCGCCCCTCGACGCCGGCCTTGACGAGCGCCAGCGTTCCCGGCGGGACGTCGCCGGCCCGGATCCGGCGCGCCAGCTCCCGCTGCTCCGTGTCGTCCTCCGCTTCGAGCGCGGCCAGCTCGCGGTAGACGATCCCGAGCGCGTTCAGCGCCACGAGCATCCGGAAGCGCAGCCGGTGGTCGCTCAGCGTCGGCAGGATCTCGCCGGCGAGAAACTCCTGGATCGCCTCGGCCAGCTCCTGTGCGGTAGGCCGCTCGCTCACCGGTCCTCCGATGTGGCGTGGCTTGGCGTGGCTATGTGGCGTGGCGTGGCGTAGCCACGACAAATGTCGTGGCTACGCCACGGGAAAGACGGGGACGAGACGCTCACGCGGCCGCCTTCTGCTCGAGCAGGTGGCAGATCTCGTACTCGACCTCGGCGGAGAGCCGGCCGAGGATGGCCAGCTCGACGCTGCGGTCGAGTCCGCTCAGGTGCCGCTGCGCCTGCGTGAGGCAGCCCACCGCCCAGCCGACGTTGCCGGCCACCTCCCAGTAGTCCAGCTCCTCCGGCCGCACGTCGAAGCCTGTCAGCTCGTTGTAGCGCTCGAGGTACGGCTCCACCTCGCCGACACCGCCGAGCCGCTTCTCTGTGACGCCGAACCGCCACGCGCGCACGAGCGAGAACGCCATGTCCCGCACCGGATCGTCTACGTGCGCGAACTCCCAGTCGAGCACGCCGGCGAGCCCGTCCTCGCCGACGACGAGGTTGCCGATGCGGAAGTCGCCGTGGACGACCACCGCCGGCCGCGCCGCCGGGCGGTTCTCCCGCAGCCACCACAACCCCAGCTCGATCGCCGGGTGCGGCTCGCCGACCTCGTCCAGCTCGTCCACCATCCGCTCGAGCCGCGCGTCGGGGAGGAACGGCAGCCGCTCCGGCGGGATCGGCGTGGATCCGCGCCAGCTCCTCCGCCATCTGCACCGGCAGCCGCGCGCGCGCGGCCGCGAGCTCCGGCTTCTGGACGATCCGCCGCCCGATCGTCTCGCCCTCGAGCCGCTCCATCACGAACGCCTCGCGGCCGGCCAGCTCCGGGATGTAGCCGTACGGGCGCGGAACCGTCACGCCCGCCTCGTGCGCCGCCTGCAGCACCTCGAACTCGTGCGCCGAGCGTCAGCGTGTGGGCGTGCATCACGCTCGCCGCGGCGCGCCGGACGAGCAGCCGCTCGCCGTCCGCGTCGACCGCCCACGCCTCCTTCGAGGCTCCGCCCGCGAGCAGGACCGGCTCCGAAATCTCCACCTCGCGGCCGAGCACGGCGGACAGAGCCGCCTGCATCTCCTCACGCATCTCTGCGATCATCGCCCCCACTGGTGTCCTCTGTCATCCCGGAACCCATCCGCGTCCGTCGCGAGCAGGTCCGCTCCTTCATGGAGGAGCACGTCTACCCGAACGAGCCGCGGCTGTTCACCGAGGACGCGGCCGCCGACGCGCTGATCGCCGAGCTGCAGCAGCAGGCGAGGGACGCGGGCCTGTGGGCGCCGCACCTTCCGCCCGAGGCGGGCGGCAGCGGCAGCGGCTTCATCGAGTACGCGTACCTGAACGAGGAGATCGGCCGCAGCTTCATCGCGCAGCTGATCTTCGGCTGCCAGGCGCCCGACGCCGGCAACGGCGAGATCCTGCACATGTTCGGCACGCCGGAGCAGAAGGAGCGGTTCCTGAAGCCGCTCGTCGCCGGCGAGACGCGGTCGTTCTTCGGCATGACCGAGCCGGAGGTGGCCGGCTCCGACCCGACGCTGCTGCAGGGCCGCGCGGTGCGCGACGGCGACGACTGGGTGATCGACGCGCACAAGTGGTTCTCCTCCGGCGCCGACGGCGCGGGCTTCGGCATCGTCATGCTCGTCACCGATCCCGACGCGGAGCCGCACCGGCGCGCGTCGATGATCCTCGTCCCGACCGACACTCCGGGCTACGAGCTGGTGCGGAAGATTTCGGTGATGGGCCACGAGGGACGCGGCTGGGGCACGCACTGCGAGACGCGCTTCACCGGCGTCCGCGTTCCCGTGTCGAACACGCTGGGCGAGCCTGGCGACGGCTTCCGCATCGCGCAGAAGCGGCTCGGGCCGGGGCGGATCCACCACGTGATGCGCTGGCTCGGCCAGATGCAGCGCGCGTTCGAGCTGATGTGCTCGTACTCGCTCGAGCGGCAGGCGTTCGGCGAGCCGCTCGCGGACAAGCAGACGGTGCAGAACTGGATCGCCGAGTCGGCCGCGGAGATCCAGGCGTGCCGGCTGATGACGCTCCAGGCTGCGCACCGGCTCGACGAGGGCGACGAGGCGCGCGTCGAGGTGTCGCTGATCAAGTTCTACGCGGCGCGGGTGCTCAACGACGTCGATCGACCGTGCGATCCAGGTGCACGGCGGGCTCGGCGTCACCGACGACACGCCGCTCGCGGTGATGTACCGGATGGCCCGCGGCGCCCGGATCTACGACGGCGCCGACGAGGTGCACAAGATGGTCGTCGCGCGGCGGATCCTGCGCTCGTTCCAGGACGGGGGCGTCTGGCGCTTCACGTGATGGGGCCTGGCCCCTGCCGTTCGCCTTCCTGGGGCCAGGCCCCTGCCGTTGGCCCGAACCGACGCGAACGCCGGGCATGCTCCACGTAACGCTCGAGGGCTCGCTCGTCAGCCTCGAGCCGCTCGAGCCGCGCCACGAGGAGCCGCTGTGGGAGGCCGCGCAGGACGAGCGGACGTTCCGCTGGTTCCCGCTCGTCGCGAACGAGAGCCGCGACATCTTCCACGGCTGGTTCGAATCCGTGTGCGACCTGTGGCTGCCGTTCGCGCAAGTGGTCGACGGCGTCCCGCTCGGCTCGACGTCGTACATGAACATCCGCGAGCGCGACGGCGTGCTCGAGATCGGCAACACGTGGCTGTCCCCGGCCGCGTGGGGGACGGGCGCCAACGCCGAGGCGAAGCTGCTGCTGATGGAGCACGCGTTCGAGCGCGAGGGCTTCCGGCGTGTCGAGTTCAAAACGGACTCGAACAACGAGCGTGCCCGCGCCGCGCTCGCCGCGCTTCCCGCCGAGTTCGAGGGCATCTTCCGCAAGCACATGGTCGTCCGCGGCGGCGAGCGCCGCGACTCGGCCTGGTACGCGGTGATCGACGACGACTGGCCGGCGGTGAAAGCCGTGCTACGCGAGCGGCTCGCCGGCAAGACGGCGCCCCGGCAGCCGTAGGCCGACCGCGGCAGCGAGCGCGAGCCCGACGAGCGCGGGACCCTCGATGCCGACGAAGTAGTAGCCGCTGTCCAGCGGGTCGAGCAGGAGCCGCGCGAGCACGACCACGCCGGGTACGAGCCAGACCGCGTGACGCGACCCGCGCGCCGCGCGCGCGACGGCGACTCCGGCTCCCACAGCGACCGCGCCCTGGAGGATGCGCAGCGTCCAGCCGACGCGCGTGCCCGGCGCGACGACGAGCGAGACGAGCGACTGCGAGGAGACGAGCCAGCGGTAGCCGCCCA
The DNA here is from genome assembly GCA_963761665.1 of uncultured Actinomycetes bacterium. GTDB lineage: Bacteria > Actinomycetota > Thermoleophilia > Gaiellales > Gaiellaceae > Palsa-739. The sequence goes on along the minus strand of CAVXHM010000004.1, from coordinate 344,590 downwards.
TGTGGAACTGGCCCGCGGCGACGAACGGGACGAAGAGCACGGCGGCGGCGCCGACCGCGACGAGCAGTCCGCGACCCGCGTCGCGCGCGGACGGCGCGAGCGCGAGCACCGCGACGCCGAGGATCCCCCAGGTCTCGAGACCGGCGGAGAGCCCGACGACGGCGCCGGCGAGGAGCACGCGGCCGCGCCGGGCCTCGACGGCGGCGAGGATCCATAGCAGCGGCAGGAGCGAGTCGGCGGGGTGGCCGGCGTCGAAGCCGGCGCGCGTGAAGCCGGTGGCGACGGCGGCGAGGCCGATGCCGGCCAGCAGGCGCGGCTGCTCCACGCCGGCGGCGCGCGCCGCGGCGAGCACGAGTAGCGCGGCGGCCATGCCGAGCACGATCGCCAGCGCGAGCGGCGAGCGGCCGACCGAGCCGAAGAGCGCGAGCTGGAGCGGCCCGACCTGGATGCCCGGATCGGCGAATGTGTGGCTCCAGTGCGACGAGAGCAGCACGCGGCCCCCCGCGGCGAACGTGGAGAGGTCGCCGCCGTCTCCGCGCGCGATCGGCGCCACGGCGGCGGCCGCGGCCACGGGGACGATCCAGGCGAGCGCCCGCTTCATGGAACGGATATCGGCTCCGGGGCGGGCTAGCGTGAGCGCCGGACGATCTGCGTGCAGCGCGACGCCGCCAGCAGCGTGCCGTCGGGGTCGAACAGCTCGGCCGCGCAGAAGACGACGCGCCGGTTCCGCTGCACGACGCGTCCCTCGGCCCGCAGCGTCCCGGGCTGCGCCGACCGCATGAACTCGACGTGCAGATCCGCCGTGAGGAAGTCCTCGTCCACGGACATGAGCGACCAGCACGCGCCGCCCATCGCGGTGTCGAGCAGCGTCGTGACCATGCCGCCGTGGACGATCGGGCCGGACGGGCCGTGGAAGCAGAACTCCGGCGTCGCGTCCCACTCCATGCTGATGCTGCCGCTGTCCTGCGTGACGGTGCGGTAGCCGAGCGTCAGCCAGATGTGCGGAGGCTCCGGCGCGTGCTCGCCCCAGCCGGGACGGGTGCGCGTCATCCCAGCCTGATCATCGGGGACCGGGGACGCCGGGAAAGCGGTACGGCTCGATGCGGTTCATCTGCACCACCCACGCGCGGCCGGTCTCGTCGTCGTTCAGCACGCGCAGCGCGGCCTCCGCCACGAACGACGGCTCCATCAGCGGCGGCACGATGCCGCGGATCTCGTCGGCGACGATGGGCGTGTCCGTGAAGGCGGGGCAGAGCGCGTTCAGCCGGATCCCGCGCGAGGCCAGCCCCGGCGCGGCCGCGCGCACGAGCCCGACGACGGCGTGCTTCGTCGCCGCGTACACCGGATCGAGCGGCGCCGCGACGAGCCCCGCGAGCGACGCAGTCGCGACGATCGAGCCGCCGTCCGGCATCAGCCGCGCGGCGAGCTCGCGCACGCCGTAGACGACGCCGTCGACGTTGACGCGCATGATCCGCCGGTAGTCCTCGTCGGTCACGGCGCCCATGTCCGCTTCGCCGATGGCGATGCCCGCGTTGAGGAACGCCGCGTCGAACGGACCCTCGAGCGCGTGCCAGGTCGAGACGTCGCCGACGTCGTGCCCGTCCGCGAGGTCGAGGATCGTGACGTCGTCTTCGTCGCCGAGCGCGGCCACGATCGCCGCACCGATTCCGGAGCGGCCGCCGGTGACCAACGCCCTCATGGGACGAGCACGACCTTGCCGACGCTGCGGCGCGACTCGACCAGCTCGTGCGCTTGCTCCACCTCGGCCAGCGGCAGCTCCGCGCCGACGAACGGCTTCAGCTTGCCCTGCTCCCACAGCGCCAGCAGCTCGCCGATCGCCGCCACGACGACGCCTGGGTCGTGTCGCATCAGCCGGCCGAGATAGAAGCCCTGGACGCCGATGTTCCGTCCGACCAGCACGCGCGGGTCGACCGGAACCCACGCGCCCGCGGCCGAGCCGATCGCGATCACCGTGCCGAGCGCGCGCAGGCGCGCGAGCGAGCCGGCGAACAGCTGCCCGCCCACGGGGTCGACGACGACGTCGGCGAGCAGATCCTCGGGCAGCTCGTCGTAGACGTACGCCTCCGCGGCGCCGAGCTGCAGGCAGACGTCACGCTTCTCGGGCGAGCCGACCGCGGCGATCGCGCGCCCGCCCAGCGCCTGCGCGACCTGGATCGCCGCGGTGCCGACGCCGCCCGCGCCCGCGTAGACGAGCACGGTCGCGCCGTCGTGCAGCACCACCTGCCGGGTCAGCGGGATGTACGCGGTGAGGAACGTCAGCAGGAACGACGCGCCTTCCGCGAAGCTCGCCTGCGCGGGCAGCGGCACCAGCTGCGACGTGTCGACGGCGACCAGCTCCGCGTACCCGCCCGCGCCGCCGGCGAAGCCCATCACGCGCGTCCCGTCCTCCAGCTCGCCCGCGATCTCGTTGCCGAGGATCGCCGGCAGCTCCGGCATCTGCGGATAGACGCCGCGCCGGATCATCACGTCGGCGAAGTTGATCCCGGCCGCGCGCACGCGCACGAGCGACTGCCCGTCGCCCGCGACGGGGTCGGGAACGTCGACGACCTCGAGCGGCCCGTCGACCGTGCTGAGGACTGCGGCTTTCACGCCTGTGCAGCTTCCGGGACGAACTGCTCCCGTAGCGCGGTCTTGCGGAACTTGCCCACGCTCGTCTTCGGGATCTCGTCCACGAACTCGACGCGGTCCGGCAGCCAGCACTTCGCGAACTGCGGCGCGAGGAAGTCGCGCAGCTCGTCGCTCGTCGCCGTCTGGCCCTCGCGCAGCACCACCACCGCGAGCGGCCGCTCGGCCCATTTCGCGTCCGGGACCGCGATCACGGCCGCCTCGGCCACGGCCGGGTGCGCCATCAGCGCGTTCTCCAGGTCGACCGAGGAGATCCACTCGCCGCCGGACTTGATCACGTCCTTCGAGCGGTCCTTGATCTGGATGAAGCCGCGCGGGTGGATGGAGACGATGTCGCCGGTGCGGAACCAGCCGTCGTCCGTCCAGCGGTCCGCCTGCTCCGGCGTGTCGTAGTAGCCGGCGGCGACCCACGGGCCGCGCACCTCCAGCTCGCCCATCGTCTCGCCGTCCCAAGGGATCTCGTCGTCGCCCACGCGTGCGCGCACCTCGACGAACGGCAGCGGGATGCCCTGCATCGCGACGAAGTCGAACTGCGTCTCCTCGTCCGCGTCGGCGAGGTCGCCGGTCAGCTGCGCCGTCGACGCGACCGGCGACGTCTCCGTCATCCCCCAGCCGTGCACGACGGTCATCCCGTGCCGCTGCTTGAAGCCGGCGATCATCGCCCGCGGCGCCGCCGAGCCGCCGACGAGCATGCCCTTCATGTGCGACAGATCCCATGCGCCCGGATCGGCGTCGAGCATGGCGAGGATGCCCATCCAGATCGTCGGCACGCCCGCCGTCCACGTCACCTTCTCCTGGACGAAGTCCTCGAGCAGGCTCTGCGGGTCGAGGTGCGGGCCGGGGAAGACGAGGCTGGAGCCGAGCGCGGCGGCGAGATACGGGTAGCCCCACGCGTTGGCGTGGAACATCGGCACGACCGGCAGGATCACGTCCCGCTCGGAGATGCCGAGCCCCATCGGGTTGCCGGCGGCGACGCCGAGCGAGTGCAGCACGGTCGACCGGTGCGAGTAGAGCACGCCCTTCGGGAGGCCGGTCGTGCCGCTCGTGTAACACATCGCCGCGGCCTCGTTCTCGTCCAGCTCGGGATCGACCCATTCGTCCGGCGACGCCGTCGCCAACAGGTCCTCGTAGGAGTCCTCGACGACGAAGACCTGCTCGATCTTCGTCCGGTCCCTGAAGGAGTCGAGCAGCGGCACGAGGCTGCGGTCGACGATCACGGCGCGGTCGCCGGCGTGGTCCGCGATGTAGGCGAGGTCGTTCGGGTGCAGGCGGAGGTTCAGCGTGTGCAGGACGAAGCCGCCGCACGGGATGCCGAAGTAGGCCTCGAGATGCTGATGGTGGTTCCAGCAGAGCGTGCCGACGCGGTCGCCGCGCTCGAGCCCCTTCTTGGACAGGGCGGCGGCGAGCTGCCGTGACCGGGACGCGGTCGCGCCCCAGGTGGTGCGGTGGAAGCTCTTGTCGGGCAGCCGGGTGACGATCGCGTTGTCGCCGTAGTACATGTCGACGCGCCGCAGCATGTGCGGCAGCGTGAGCTGGAAGTCCATCATCAGGCCGTCCACTGCTTCTCCTCGGTCGCTTGGTCGCTGATGGTCGCACGGCACCTGGGTGCTCGCAAGCCGCGTCCGCCTGTGCCGTCTCCTTTGGGTATCAGGCTTCGCCCGGCCGCGAATGCGGCCGGCTTCAGGGATCTTCGCGCGTGCCGCGATCCGCGCGAGCGGATTGCGGCGCTTGCGCCAACCTAGCCCGCGCCGACCGGAGCGCCGAGGACGGCGTCCGCCACCTCGGCCCGGAGCTCGGCCGGGCGGCCGCCGAAGCCCTGGAGCCAGAGCGACCGCTTGTAGAAGCGGTGCAGCGGGTGCTCCCACGTGAAGCCGGTGCCGCCGTGCACCTGGATCGACCGCTCGCACGCCGTCACCGCCGCCTCCGTGGCGAACGCCTTCGCCGCGGCGGCCGCGACTGCCGCTTGGTCGTCGCCCTCGGCCACGCACCACGAGGCCCAGTACGCGAGCGACCGCGCCAGCTCGACGTCGCCGTACGTGTTCGCGAGCGCGTGCGAGATCGCCTGGTACACGCCGATCGGCTTGCCGAACTGCTCGCGCGTCTTCGCGTGCTCGATGCCGAGGTCGAGCGCCCGCTGCGCGACGCCGACGGCCTCGCAGGCCATTGCGGCCCGCGCGCGCGGCTCGTCGCCGCTCCCGGGGAGCGGCGTGCCTTCGCGCCGGTCGAGCCGGCCCAGCGGCCGCGTCGAGTCGACCGACGTCTCCGCATCGCCGTGGGAGTAATAGGCCGAGCCGTCGGCGACCACGCGGTCGACGGCGGCGAGGTTCGGCACGAGCCCGCCGACCTCGGCCGACCAGAGCGTCTCGCCGGCCGCGACCTGCGAGCGGTCCTCCGGGCCGAGCCACGGCAATGCGAGTCCGATCGTGGCGAGGTACGGGCCGGGATACAGCGCGTAGCCGAGCTCCTCGAACAGGATCGCCTCCTCGATGAACCCGAGGCCGGCGCCGCCCTCGTCCTCGGCGATAGAGACGCCGAGCCAGCCGAGCTCGGCGAGGTCCGCCCACGCGTCGTCCTGCGGGCCGTCCCAGTCGCGGTCGAGCGGGAAGCGCTCGGCGAGCCAGGAGCGCGCCTGCCGCTTCAGCTCCTGCTGTTCCTCCGTGAAGGAGAAATCCATCTAGCGGCTCCTCGGCAGATCCAGGACGCGCTCGGCGATGATGTTGCGCAGCACCTCGGAGGTGCCCGCCTCGATCGTGTTGCCGCGGCTGCGCAGTTGCTGGTGGTGCCACCAGCCGTCGTCGAGGATCCCGTCCTCGCCGAGCAGCTCGCGGCCGAGCTTTGTCAGCCGCTGGTTCTGCTCCGACCAGCGCAGCTTCGCCACCGAGCCCTCGGGACCGGGAATCCCGGTGCGCTGGAGCGCCGTCAGCGCGCGGTAGTTCGTGTAGCGCAGCGCCTGCAGGTCGATCCACTCCTGCGCGACGCGGTCGCGGGCCAGAGCATCGCCGTTCACGCGCTCGCGCGCGACGTCGAGCAGGCGGCCGAGGTGCACCTCGAGCTGCGCGCTGAGCGCGAAGCCGAGCGTGCCGCGCTCGTGCAGCAGCGTCGTCATCGCCACCATCCAGCCCTGTCCCTCCTCGCCCAGGAGGTTTTCTGCCGGCACTTCGACATCCGTGAAGAAGATCTCGTTGAACTCCGACTCGCCGGTGATCTGCCGCAGCGGCCGCACCTCGATCCCGGGCGAGTGCATGTCCACGGCCATGTAGGTCAGGCCCTTGTAGCGCGGCGCGTCCGGATCGCTGAGGCCGACGAGGATGCACCAGTCGGCGATGTGCGCGAACGACGACCAGACCTTCTGGCCGTTGACGACGAACACGTCGCCGCGGCGCTCCATGCGCGTCCGCACCGCTGCGAGGTCGGAGCCCGCGTCGGGCTCGGAGAAGCCCTGGCACCAGATCTCCTCGGCGGAGAGGATCTTCGCGAGGTGCGCCTGCTTCTGCTCCTCGCTGCCGTGCGCCATGATCGTCGGCCCCGCCATGCCGAGCCCGATCACGCCGATGTGCGACGGCGCCGACGCGCGCGCCGACTCCTCGAGGTAGATCGCCTGGTAGCTGTACGGCGCGCCGGCGCCGCCGTACTCCTTCGGCCAGGTCAGGCCGACGTAGCCGCCGTCGTACAGCGCGCGGCTCCAGTCGCGGTAGAACGAGTCGTCGAAGCGCTGCGCGCCGCCGCGCCAGCCGCGCCGCTCCTCCGGGAGGTTCGCGTCCAGCCACGCGCGCAGCTCGGAGCGGAAGGCCGCCTCGTCGGGAGTGTCGCGGAGGTCCACGGTCCCGAGGTTACCCCGCCACGAGGCTTCGGTCGAGGTCGGCGATGCGAGTGCCGCCGCACAGCGCCAGCGTCAGGTCGGCCTCGGCGAGCAGCTGCCGGATCACGGCCTCGACGCCGTCGGCGCCGCCGACCGCGAGGCCGTAGGCGAAGAGCCGCCCGATCGCCACTGCGTCGGCGCCGAGCGCGAGCGCCTTGATCACGTCGGCGCCGCGGCGGATGCCGCCGTCCATCAGCAGCGGATAGTCCGGTCCGACCGCGGCGCGGATCTCGACGAGCGCGTCGAGCGCTGCCATCGATCCGTCCACCTGACGGCCGCCGTGGTTCGAGACGAGGATCCCGTCCACGCCGTGCTCCCGCGCGAGGTGCGCGTCCTCGGGGGTGAGCACGCCCTTCACGAGCAGCGGCACCGACACGCGCTCGCGCAGCCAGTCGAGGTCGTTCCACGTCAGCCCGAGGTTCGGGAACGTGGTCAGCATCGTCGCCGCCGCCGTCAGCGGATCCTCCTCCGGCGGCTTGGCCAGGTTCGCCAGGAAGGCCGGATCGGTGAAGAAGTTCGCGCAGCCCTCACCGCGGAGGAACGGGAGATACGCCTGGCGCAGGTCGCGCGGCCGCCAGCCGAGGATGCTCGTGTCCAGCGTGACGACGATCGCCGAGTAGTCCGCGGCCTGGGCACGTGCGACGAAGCTCGCCGCGATCTCGCGGTCGTTGGCCCAGTACAGCTGGAACCAGCGCGTCGCCTCTCCCATCGTGGCCGCGATCTGCTCGATCGTCGACGAGGAGGCGCTGGAGAGGATGTACGGCGTGCCGGTCGCGGCCGCGGCGCGCGCGACGGCGAGCTCGCCCTCCGGGTGCGCGATCGTGAGCACGCCGACGGGCGCGAGGAAGATCGGCGTGGGCGAGTGCGTGCCGAGCACGTCGACGGACAGGTCGCGGACGATGTTGCCGGCGAGCATGCGCGGACGCAGCCTGCGCCGCTCGAACGCCTCGAGATTCGCGCGGACGGTCGCCTCGCCGCCGGCTCCGCCCGCGATGTACCCGAACGCCCCGGCATCGATCTTCGCCTCGGCCGCCGCCTCCCAATCCTCGGGCCCGACGGGCCATTCGGCGGCGCCGGCGATGTAGATCGCGTTCTGGACGCTGCTGCCGTCGAAGGCGTTCACGGGCGAATCATCTCCCATCACCCGTGTCTGACACCAGGACATGTCCGTCGCTCGACCGGTCCGTGACGAAGTCGTGACACTTTCGGGCTCGATGCGGCTTTGCTCCGTGAGATCACGTCACACTTTCGTATGCCGTGTCTGACACCGGGGCGCGGCCGGAACGGACGCGTCCCGTAGCCGTCTCGGCGGCGCGTAAGCTCCCTCGATGGACGTCCGAGACCTCCTGTCGGCGCCGCTCGACGAGTTGTGCGCGGAGGCGCGCGCCGTCCGCGGCGCGAGCGGCCGCCGGCTCGTCACGTATTCGCCGAAGGTCTTCATCCCGCTGACGAAGCTCTGCCGCGACGTCTGCCACTACTGCACCTTCGCGGCGCCGCCGAAGCGCGGCGAGCGCGCGTACCTGACGCTCGACGAGGTGCTGGACGTCGCCCGCGCCGGCGCGGCCGCCGGCTGCCGCGAGGCGCTGTTCACGCTCGGCGACAAGCCGGAGCTGCGCTACCGGGCGGCACGGGACGAGCTGGCGGAGCTCGGCTGCGCGACGACGCTCGAGTACCTCGCCCGCGCCGCCGCGGCCGTGCTCGACGAGACAGGCCTGCTGCCGCACCTGAACCCGGGCGTGCTGACGCGCGAGGACGTGCGCGCGCTCCGGCCGCACTCGGTCTCGATGGGAGCGATGCTGGAGACGACCTCGGAACGGCTGTCGCGCCGCGGCGGCCCGCACTTCGGCTCGCCGGACAAGCTCCCGGCCGCGCGGCTCGCAACGCTGGACGCCGCGGGCGCGGAACGCGTCCCGTTCACCACGGGCATCCTCATCGGGATCGGCGAGACGCGGGAGGAGCGGCTCGACGCGCTGCACGCGATCGCCGCCACGCACGCGCGCCACGGCCACATCCAGGAGGTGATCGTCCAGAACTTCCGCGCGAAGCTCGACACGAAGATGGCGGACGCTCCGGAGCCGACGACGGACGACCACCTCTGGACGCTCGCCGCCGCTCGGCTGATCCTGCCGCCGGAGATCCACCTCCAGGCACCGCCGAACCTGACCGAGGACTTCGCGGTACTCCTCGACGCGGGCATCGACGACTGGGGCGGCGTCTCCCCGGTGACGATCGACCATGTCAATCCGGAGGCGCCCTGGCCCGACCTCGAGCGCCTCCGTGAAGCGACACGCAGCCGCGGCCTCGACCTCGCGCCGCGGCTGGCCGTCTATCCCGAATGGCTCGACTCGGCCTGGATCGACCCGAAGGCGCTGCCGGCCGCGCTGCGGCTCTCCGACTCGCTGGGACTCGCCCGTGAGGACGCGTGGGCGCCCGGCGATCCGGTGGAGGTGCCGTTCGTGCCTCGGGACGCTCTGCCGATCGACAGCACAGCCGAGCTGGACGAGGACGGAATCGCGAGGCTGTTCGCGGCGCGCGGCGACGAGCGCGACCGCGTCTTCGCCGCCGCCGACCGGCTCCGCCGCGACGTGAACGGCGACGAGGTGAGCTACGTCGTCACGCGCAACATCCAGTACACCAACGTCTGCTACTTCCGCTGCGGCTTCTGCGCCTTCTCGAAGGGGAAGCTCGCCGCGAATCTCCGCGGACCCGCGTATCTCGTCCCGCACGAGGAGATCGCCCGTCGCGTCGTCGAGGCGTGGGAGCGCGGCGCGACGGAGGTCTGCCTCCAGGGCGGCATCCATCCCGCGTTCACCGGCGAGTACTACGAGTCGGTCGTGCGCACGATCAAGCATGCGGTGCCGGAGATGCACGTGCACGCGTTCTCCGCGCTGGAGATCTGGCAGGGCGCGGCGACGCTCGACCTGCCGCTGGACACGTACCTCGAGCGGCTGCGCGACGCCGGCCTCAGCTCGCTTCCCGGCACCGCCGCCGAGGTGCTCGACGACGAGGTGCGCGCGATCATCTGCCCGGACAAGATCACCACGGCTCAGTGGCTCGAGGTGCACGACACCGCGCACGCCGTCGGCCTCCGCTCGAACAACACGATCATGTACGGACACGTGGACGGGCCGCGCAACTGGGCGCGTCATCTCGTCGCCGTGCGCGAGCAGCAGCAGCGAAGCGGTGGCTTCACCGAGTTCGTCCCGCTCCCGTTCGTGCCGATGGAGGCGCCGATGTTCCTCCAGGGTCGCGCCCGCCGCGGGCCGACCTTCGGCGAGGCGCTGCTGATGCACGCCGTCGGACGGCTCGCGCTGCATCCGTGGATCACGAACATCCAGGCGTCGTGGGTGAAGCTCGGCCCGCGCGGCGTCGCGGCCGCGCTCCGCGCCGGCGTCAACGACCTCGGCGGCACGCTGATGAACGAGTCGATCTCCCGTGCCGCCGGGTCGGAGCACGGACAGGAGATGACGCCGGAGCAGATGGTGGAGCTGATCCGCGCGAACGCGCGCACGCCGCGCCAGCGGACGACCCTCTACGCCGACGCGCCCGAGGAGCGCCGCGCGGCGAGCTTCGGAGCGCCGCCGTGCGTCGAGCCGGTCAATCCTCCGGTGCGCGACTCCGGCCTGAAGGCTCCGCCGCGGCTCGTCCGTCCCGGCTTCGTCGCCGCGCCCGCCCGCGCGCGCTGACCGGTTAGTCAGTCGTCGAGCAGACGTGCGAACGCGCGTTGTTCAGGCGGATTCTCGAATAGGTCGACGAGCTGGGCCGCCAGCTGACCGATCGGTGGGTCGGCGGTCGTATCGACTTCGGCGTCATACGGGATGGCATGCACCGTCTCGAACCAGGGAACATCAAGTTCGAGCTGGGGCCGGTCTGTCCGGGTGAGTTCGCGCGCCGCCGCAGTGGCAAGATCGCAGCGCACGCCGACCAGGAGGACGGGCGTGTCTCTCAAAGCCTCGAAATACAGCGGGACGCGTTCGGGGATGATCACCGCCTCAGCGACCACGTCGGACCCCGTGCGCACGAGCGCCGCCAAAGACTGCACGTAGCCCCTCATCACCTTTTCGAACAGGGAGTGGTCCGTCGCCCGCCACTGCGACGAGTAACCCGCGAGAAAGTGATCGAGCGACCGATAGAAGATCGGCCGCGGCGCGCTCTTCTGGATCGCGAGCGCCAGAGTCGACTTCCCAGCGCTCGGCGAGCCGTTCAAGAGCATCAACTGGCTCTCCACCAAGCGAAACTATCCGACGCCGGTGCCCGGCGCGGCTAGCTCTCGAGCCGCAGCAGATCCTCCACCGACTCGCGGCGGCGGATCACGCGCGTCTCGCCGTCGTGGACGAGCACGATCTCGGGCCGGGGGATGCCGTTGTAGTTCGAGCTGAGCGCCATCGTGTACGCGCCGGTCGCGGGAACGGCGAGCAGGTCGCCGCGCTCCGGCCGCGGCAGCTCCACCGCGTCGATGAGCACGTCGCCCGACTCGCAGTGCTTCCCCGCGACGCGATAGACGCCGGTGGCGAGCTCGTCCGCGCGGTTCGCGAGCAGCGCCTCGTAGCGGGCGCCGTACAGCTGCGGCCGCGGGTTGTCGGACATGCCGCCGTCGATGGCGACGTACGACACGCCGCCGGTCTCCTTGACGACGCCGACGCGGTAGAGGGAGACGCCGGCACGCGACACCAGCGACCGGCCGGGCTCGAAGACGATCTGCGCCGGCTCGGGCCAGCGCTCGCGCAACCGCTCGACCAGCGGGTGCACCCACGCGTCGATCTCCGGCGGATGTTCGTCGCGGTTGTGCCGCACGCCGAGCCCGCCGCCGAGGTCGATCACGGAGGGCGTCCAGCCGAGCTCGGACCGCGCCTGCTCGCAGAACGACGCGAGGCGGTCGACGGCGACGAGGCTCTCGTCGATCTGCGCCAGCTGCGAGCCGACATGGAAGTGGATGCCGGAGACCTGGAGGCCGAGCCCGCGCGCCACGTCGATCGCCGCGAGCGCATCGTCGTGCGCCAGCCCGAACTTCGAGCCGTCGTGCGCGGTCGCGATCGCCTGATGCGTGACCGCCTCCACGCCGGGAGTCAGCCGCACGAGCACGCGGCGCACGCGGGCCGCAGCGGCGCGCTCGGGCTCGTCGGCGGCGTCGATCACGACCGCAGCGTCCGCTTCCGCGGCGGCGCGCAGCTCCTCGTCCGACTTGTTGTTGCCGTGGAAGAGCAGCCGGTCGCCGGGAATGCCGGCCCGCCGCGCGAACGCCAGCTCGCCGAGCGTCGAGACGTCGGCGCCGATCCCCTCGCCCGCAAGGATGCGCAGCACCTCGACGTTCGCGAACGCCTTCGTCCCGTAGGCGATCAGCGCGTCCGGAGCGGCGGTGCGGTAGGCGCGCGCCTGCGACCGAAGCGTCTCCTCGCAGTAGACGACGAGCGGCGTCCCGTGCTCGGCCGCGAGCGCCGAGACGGGCACTCCGCCGAGCGAGAGCTCGCCGTCGTCGACGCGGGCCGTTACGGGGAAGAGGCCGAGCACGACGCCGACGGTACCGGTTGCTAGAGTCCATTCCAATGCAGGAGCGGCTTACGTAGGACAGGGAGTCACGCGCGGCGAGGGCCGTGCCGGCTTCCCCTGGCCTCTCTTGCGAGAGGCTTTTTCGTCTCTGGAGAGCGACATGGACGACGACAGGTACGACCCGAGGACGATCGAGGCGAAGTGGCAGCGCGTCTGGGAGGACGCGCAGGCCTTCTACGTCGCACAATCCGGAGCCGGACGCCGTCGCCGACGAGACGCACTGGTACCAGCTGGAGATGCTGCCGTACCCGTCCGGCAACGGCATTCACATGGGCCACGTCCTCAACTACACGATGGGCGACGTCCAGACGCACGTCCGCCGGCGCAGCGGCTGGCGCGTCCTGCGTCCGATGGGCTGGGACGCCTTCGGCCTGCCGGCCGAGAACGCCGCCATCCGCGAGGGCGGCCATCCGCGGGAGATCACGGAGCGGAACATCGCCACCATCCGGGCGCAGATGAAGACGCCTCGGCTGGGCGATCGACTGGGACCGCGAGGTCTCCTCCCACGATCCCGCCTTCTACCGCTGGACGCAGTGGCTGTTCCTGAAGTTCTACGAGGAGGGTCTCGCGTACCGGAAGGAGGCACCGGTCAACTGGTGCCCGAACGACCAGACGGTGATCGCGAACGAGTACATCGTCGACGGACACTGCGAGCGCTGCGGCGCGCTCGTCGAGCTGCGAAACATGACGCAGTGGTTCTTCAAGACGACCGCCTACGCCGACGAGCTGCTCGAGTACGATCTGCCGCCCGGCGGCGAGTGGCCGGAGCGGACGAAGACGATCCAGCGCAACTGGATCGGCCGCTCCGAAGGCGCCGAGATCCTCTTCCGCATCGACGACCTCGACCTGGACATCCCGGTCTTCACCACGCGCGCCGACACGCTCTTCGGCGCGACGTTCTTCGTCGTCGCTCCGGAGCATCCGTTCGTCGAGGCGCACGCGAGCGAGGAGGCGCAGGCGTACGCGCGCCACGCCGGCGCGCGACGCTCCGAGGACCGCGCCGCGGAGACGGAGAAGACCGGCGTCTTCACCGGCCACCACGCGACCAACCCGGTCAACGGCGAGCGGCTCCCGATCTGGGTCGCCGACTACGTCCTGATGGACTACGGCACGGGCGCGATCATGGCCGTCCCGGCGCACGACGAGCGCGACGCCGAGTTCGCGGAGACGTTCGGCCTGCCGGTCGTCCAGGTGATCGACGAGGACGGGCGGCTGATCAACTCGGAGCGGTTCGACGGCATGACCGTCGCCGACGGCGCGCGCGCGATCGTCGACTCGCTGGCGGAACAGGGTCGCGGCGAGGTCACCGTCTCGTATCGGCTGCGCGACTGGAGCTTCTCGCGGCAGCGCTACTGGGGCTGTCCGATCCCCATCGTCTACTGCGACGGCTGCGGCGCCGTTCCCATTCCCGAAGACCAGCTGCCGGTGCTGCTGCCCGACATCGAGGACTACACGCCGAAGGGGAAGGCGCCGCTCGCGTCCAACGAGGAATGGATGCACGTCGCGTGTCCGCGCTGCGGCGGCGACGCGCTCCGCGACCCGGACACGATGGACACGTTCGTCGACTCGTCGTGGTACTTCCTGCGCTACGTCGATCCACGCAACGATCAGGCGCCGTTCGGCCGCGGCGTCGTCGACTACTGGCTGCCGGTGTCGCAGTACATCGGCGGCATCGACCACGCGACGGGCCACCTGCTCTACTCGCGTTTCTTCGTCAAGGCGATGAACGACTTCGGGATGCTCGGCTTCCGCGAGCCGTTCAGCCGGCTGTTCCATCAGGGCTGGGTGCAGTCGGGCGGGACGAAGATGTCGAAGACGAAGGGCAACGTGATGGGGCCGGACGACCTCGTCGCGGAGTACGGCGCCGACGCGGTCCGCCTCTACATGCTCTTCTTGGGCCCGGCCGACCAGGACATGGAGTGGACGGAGACCGGCATCGAGGGGATCGTCCGCTTCCTGCGCCGGCTGTGGCGCGTCGTTGGCGACGTCGCCGAGCGGGCGCCGGCCGACACGGCTGCGACAGGCCCGCTCGTGCGCAAGGCGAACGAGACGATCGCGAAGACGAGCGACGACATCATGCGGCGCTTCCAGTTCCACACCCCGATCTCCGCCGTGATGGAGCTGGTCAACGCGATCTCCGACGATCCGGGCGCGCCCGATGCCCGCTTCGCCGCGGAGACGGCGGTGTCGCTGATCCAGCCGTATGCGCCGCACATCGCGGAGGAGCTGTGGCAGAAGCTGGGCCACGAGCGGCTGTGGGAGCACCCGTGGCCCGTCGCCGACGAGTCGCAGCTCGTGCGCGACAGCTTCGAGCTGGTGGTGCAGGTGAACGGAAAGCTGCGCGACCGTCTGGTGGTGGATGCGGGGTTGTCGGAGGACGAGCTGGTCGGCCTGGCGACGGCGTCGCCGAAGGTGCAGGCGCATCTCGACGGCGTCGAGGTGCGGAAGACGATCGTCGTGCCGGGCAAGCTCGTGAACTTCGTCGTCGGCTAGCGTGCCGACTCGTCTCGCGCTCTTCGATCTGGACGACACGCTGATCGACCGGGCGAGTGGGTTTCGCGAGTGGGCGCGTGCGTTCGTGTCGGGGCGCGGGCTCGGCGGCGACAACGAGATCGAATGGCTCGTCGCGGCGGATGACGACTGGCTCGTCGACCGTCCCGAGTTTCTCGGGCGGGTACGCGATCGGTTCGTGCTCACGGAGACGGTCGAGGAGCTGCTGGCCGGCTATCGAACCGACTATCCGCGCCGTCTGCCACGTCCATCTCCGGAGACGGTCGCGGCGTTGCGTGGATTGACCGAGTCGGGGTGGAAGCTCGGCATCGTCACGAACGGCGAGCCGACGCAGGACGAGGTGATTCGCCGGACCGGTCTGGACGAGATCGTCGACGGCTCGGCGGTGTCGTCGACGAGGCCGATGTCGCGGGGGCGATCGCCTGTGGTTTGCCGAGCGTCTGGATCACTCGTGGACGCCCGTGGAGTGAGATTGCATATGCGCCGACCTTCGTCGCCGACTCGGTGGCGGATGCTGTGCCGTTCCTCGTCGGATAGCCGGTAACAAGTCAACCGTTGAGCGGCTTCGCGACGCCTGCATCCGCCTAGCATTCTTCCCGGGTTGAGACCGGTCGCCAGGAGCCGGGGCGGCCGGTCTCGCTCGCCGCCGTCGATCTCTAGAGTCCGCGGCGAGCACGATGACGAGCGCCAGACAAATCCTGGTCGACCGCGTGACGCAGCTCGACGCTGAACCTCCGGCACCGCCGAAGCAGCGCCCGCCGGTACCAGATCTCCGGCACTTCATCCGGACGGTGTCGCGCGTGACACGCGTTCCAGACACGCACCGAGACACCCTTCCCGTGATTCCCCCGGACGAGGCCGACGCGATCGTCGCCGGTTGCGCGCTCATCGGTCGCGTGCGCTCGGACTGCCGCGAGATCGTGACCGGGCCGATCGATCTCGGTCGGCAGTATTGGATCTCGGTGGACCGTCCTCTCGGCCAGCCGTCTCGTCGGCCTCAGCCCGACGTGCGCCACTTCGACGAGCCGGCGACGGGCCGGACGCAGGTCGCTTCTACGAAGCCGTTCGGCGTCGGCCTCTTCACCTCGACCGGGTTTTCGGAGACTTTCGGCATGTGGTGGCTCTATCTGGAGAGCTACCGCGGCTCGACCCTGTTCCCGGAGCCGTGGACGATCTGGCACGTCGACGTCGCAGACTCGACCCGTGTGCTCGAGGTCTCCTCGGCGGTGGACTGGGCGGCGGTCGTGTCTAGCTACCCGATCGAGCATGCCGGCATGCTCTTCCCAGACTGGGCGAGCATCGGTGAACGCTGGGACGGCGTTCACATGACGGTCTCCGCTGTTGCGGCGAGTCAGGCAGTCGGGCTCGACCTCGGTGACGCTCCGATTGCGCCGACGAACTGGGATGTTGAGTCGACGCTCTGGCTTCGCTGGAAGGTGGCTGCCGCAACGCCGGTGGGATAGCCACGGCAGCATGTCTCGAAGAAGCTGGCACGATTCGTTGACGGTTACGTTGTCAGACTTGGCGACATGCAGTTCCTGGCGTCTATCTCGCCGCCGAGGCGGCGGTTGCTTGCAGCGGCGGTTCTGCTTGCGGTCGCGGCGGTCATTGTGCTGCGGCACGTCGGCGGCGGTGGAGCCGCTCGACCTGCGGTAGAGCCGCTGCGACCCGCGCGGCGTGTTGCGCCGGCGGTCGCGCAGGTCGTGGTCGACGTCGTCGGTGCGGTGCGGCGGCCGGGGCTCTACCACCTGCGCCAGGGGACGCGGATCGCCGATGCGGTCGCGCTTGCAGGCGGCTCGACGGCGAAGGCCGATCTCGCGCTCGTCAATCTCGCGGCGCCGCTCGCCGACGGCGAGCAGATCGTCGTCCCCTCTCGAAGTCCCGTCGGTGGGGCGATCGCGGCTTCCCCTCCCGCCGCGGGCGCCTCGCCGACGGCGCCGCTTGACCTGAACACCGCGACGGCGGAGCAGCTGGACGCGCTCCCCGGGATCGGCCCCGCCACGGCCGCGAAGATCGTCGCCTTCCGCCAGGCACACGGCGCGTTCCACGCGGTCGACGAGCTCGACGCCGTTCCCGGGATCGGGCCCTCGCGAATCGCCCAGCTGAAAGGACTCGTGCTGCCGTGAGCGGACGCGCGCCGACTCTGCTCGTGGCCGCGCTCTGCCTCGGGTTGGCCCTCGCTGTGGCCGTGCGGATCTCGGCGCCGGCGGCGGCGGTCCCTGCGGCCGTCGCGGCCGCGGTCGCGTTCGGCGGCGGCCATCCCCGTGCGCGGCTCGTCGCCGTGGCGTGCACCCTTGCGCTCGCCGGCTGGTGGTGGGGGAGCCACCGGCTGGCGGCGCTCGACTCGAGCGTGCTCGCCCCGCGCATCGGCACAGCCGAGCGCGCGATCGTGCAGACCGAGGAGCCGGCCCGGCCGGGCCGCTTCGAGACGCGGGTCCGCGCGCTTGTCGTGCGCTGGGGAACGATGCGCCCGCACGAGCCCGTGCTGCTCGAGTTGCCGCCGGGCCGTGCGCCGCCGCAGGGCGCCACGCTGTCGCTCCTCGGCGAGCTGAGGTCGCCGCGCGGACCGTCCAACGGCTTCGACGAGCGCGCATGGCTCCGTCATCACGGGGTCCAGGTCGTCCTGCGCGCAGATGCGTGGCGCGTGGTCGGCCGCCGCGGAGGCGTCGGCGGTGTTGCGGACCGGATCCACAGCTGGCTCGCGCGCGACGGCGCACCCGGGCTCGGCGGCGAGCGGGAGGCCGTGCTCGAGGGCATCGTGCTCGGGGAGGACCAGGGGCTGAGCGACACGCTCAAGCAGCGGTTCCGCGCGAGCGGGCTCTACCACCTGCTCGCGGTGAGCGGCTCGAACGTCGCGGTCGTCGCGGGCGGCGCGCTCGGGCTCCTGTTCCTGCTCGGCGTCTCGCGCCGCTGGGCCGAGGTCGGCGCGATCGCTGCCATCGGCGCCTACGTCCTAGCGGTCGGACCGCAGCCGTCGGTGCTCCGTTCCGGCATCGTCGGCGTCCTCGGCTCGCTCGCGTGGCTGTTCGGGCGACAGCGGGACGCGTGGCACGCGCTGTTGCTCGCCGCAGCGGGCCTGCTCGCGTGGAACCCGTACCACGTGCTCGACGCGGGCTTCCAGCTCTCGTTCGCCGCGGTGCTGTCGATCTTCCTCGTCGCGCCGCGGTTCCGCCGCGTCCTCGACGGCTATCCGCTGCCGCGGTGGGTGCGGACCGGAGTCGCCGTGTCTGCAGCGTGCGGTCTCGGCACCGCGCCGGTCTCCTGGTTCCAGTTCCACCAGATCCCGCTGCTGACCGTACCGGCGAATGCGGCAGCGGCGCCCGCGGTCGCGCCGATGCTCGGGCTCGCCCTCGTCTCGGCGCTGCTCACCCCGGTCGCGCGCCCGCTCGCGGTCGTGCTGGCGCAGGCGAACGGCTGGTGCGCCGCGTATCTCGCCGGATGCGCGCGCTTCTTCGGCGGACTTCCGGGAGCCCAGATCCGCTCGCCGCAGGTGGCCGCCGCGCTCGGCGTGGGCGTCCTCGTCTCGGCCGCCTATGCTTGGCGTCGTGGCCAACGAGTTGAAGCCGGTCTACCTCCTCACCGGCAGCGACCGGCCCAAGATCGCCCGCGCGCTGCACCGCCTGCGGGAGCGGATCGGTGAGGATGCGACCGAGCACCTCGACGCGCACGAGACCTCCGGCGAGGACGCGGTCGCCGCCTGCAACTCGCTCGGGCTCTTCGTCGCGGAGGGCCGCCTGGTCATCGTCGAGGACGTGGACCGCTGGAAGGCGGCCGACGTGAAGGACGTGGCCGCGTACCTGCCGTCACCCGCGCCTGCGACCGTTCTCGCGCTCGTCGGTACCGAGGTCAAAGCCGACTCGGCGCTCGGCAAGTCAGTGGCGAAGGCCGGCGAGGTGCTCGCCTTCGACGTGACGAAGAAGCGGCTGCCGGAGTGGGTCAAGGAGCAGTTCACGCGGCTCGGCGCGAAGGCCGACGCGGACGCCTGCCGTGCTCTCGTCGAGATCGTCGGCGACGACCTCGACGAGCTGTCGACGGAGATCGACAAGCTGGCGACGTGGGCAGCCGGTGACACGATCACGCTCGACAACGTCGAGCGGCTGGCGAGCGGCCGCGCCGAGACGGCGATCTTCGCCCTGACCGACGCGTGGGGGAGACGGGACGTCGCTGCCGTGCTGGGCGCTGCCGAGTCGCTGCTCGAACGCTCGACGCGCACCCGCTCGGGCGAGCTGATGCGGCTGATCGCCATGCTCGCCAACCACGTCGGGCGGGTACGCAAGTGCGCGCGGCTCGCGGACGAGGGCGTCCGCCCGCGCGACGCGGCGGGTCAGCTGAAGATGCACCCGTTCGCGGCGGAGAAGGCGTTCGCGCAGGCTGCGAACTTCTCGCCCGAGGAGCTGTCGGACGCGATCGTCCGGCTGTCCGAGCTGGACGCGGCCTCGAAGGGCGGCTCGCGGATGCCGGCAGACCTCGAGCTCGAGCGTGCGCTTGTCGACGTGACGCGGCGGCGCGAGCGCGCGGCCTAGGAACTAGGAAGCATCGCGCTCGCCCGCGACGATGCGGGCGGCCTGCGCCTTGCGGCGGGCGGCGGTGTTCTTGTGCAGAGCGCCGTGCGAAGCGGCCTTGTCCAGCCAGCTGACGAGCTCCTTGAACCGCGTCGCGACCACGGTCGAGTCGCCCTCGTCGGCGGCCTCGCGCAGCCGGCGCATGAGCGTCTTCGCAGTCGAGCGCCAGCGCAGGTTCTCCGCCCTCTGGCGGCCGGCCTGGCGAACGCGCTTCTCTTGCTGTCTGATGTTCGGCATAAGCGGAAAAACGCCCGCAGCTGCGGGCTGCACGATGGTAGCAGCCGGGCGGACGAGGCTGCCGCGCGGGCTCTCGCCGCAGGGGTCCTGACAGGCCCGCTCCCTATGCTCACGCTGTGAGCGACGACCGCGAGCGCGAGCGACACGCGCGCCGGCTCGAGCGCGACCGCCGCCGCCGGGCGCAGGGCAAGCCGACGTACTTCGACCCGGACGAGACGACGGTCGAGAGCCGGCCGCTCGTCACCGATGCCGCGGATCAGCCGACGATGATCATCCGCCCGGCCCGGCTCCGCGAGGAGGCGGCCCGCCAGGACGCCGAGGAGCGCGAGCTCGACTGGGACGCGCTCGAGGAAGCCGAGACGATGGCCGCGCTGGAAGCGGACTCGTTCTCGGGAGCCGAGACGCTGATGGTGCCGCCGACCGAGCGGCCGCCCGCGCACGTCGGAGCCGTTCCCGACGCGTCCCGCCGCCGGCTCGCCGTCTCCACCGCGATCTTCGCCGCGGCCACGGGCCTGTCGCGCGTGCTCGGCCTCGTCCGCGAGATCATCACCGCCAACTACTTCGGCGTGGCCGGGAAGGTGAACGCGTTCACCGTCGCGTTCCAGATCCCGAATCTGATCCGTGCGCTCGTCGCGGACGCGGCGCTCTCCTCGGCCTTCGTACCGGTCTTCAGCGAGTTGCTGGAGAAGGGCGAGCGGAAGCGCGCGTGGCGCGTCGCATCGAGCCTGTTCTGGCTGATGCTGCTCGGCCTCACCGCGATCACGGCCATCTACATCGTGATCGCGCCGTGGGTGATGAGCATCTTCGGCAACCCCGGCGGCGACCAGGCGCTGGCGATCGGTCTGTCGCGCGTGCTGTTCCCGATCGTGACGCTGCTCGGCGTCTCCGGAATCGTCGTCGGGATCCTCAACAGCTACGACGAGTTCACGGTGCCGGCGCTCACGCCGGTCTTCTGGAACCTCGCGATCATCGTTGGCCTCGTCATCGGCGTGCCGCAGGCGACGACGATGAACACGAAGCTCTACGTCTACGCGTTCTCGATCCTGATCGCGACGGTGATCCAGACGCTGCTGCCGCTGCCGTGGCTGCGCGGCCGCGACGGGCACCTGCAGATGGTGATCGACTGGCGCGACCCTGCGGTCAAACGCGTCTTCGTCCTGATGGTGCCGGTGACGCTCGGTCTCGGCCTGATCAACGTCAACGCGGTGATCGACACGTTCTTCGCGTCGCGCTTCATCAACGGCGAGCTGGCGCCGAGCGCGATCCAGAAAGCGTTCCTCATCTACATGCTGCCCCAGGGCATGTTCTCCGTCGCGATCGCGACCGTGCTGTTCCCGTCGCTGTCGCGGTTCGCCGCGCGCGGCGACATGAGCCGCTTCCGCGAGACCGTCGGCATGGGCCTGCGCCAGATCGCGTTTCTGCTCATCCCGGCCTCGGTGCTGAGCGCGGTGCTGGCGGAGCCGATCGTGCGGATCCTGTTTCAGCACGGGAAGTTCGCGCCGAGCCAGACGCCCGTGGTCGCCGGAGCTCTCGCCGCGTTCAGCGCCGGGCTCGTGTTCAACGGCGCCATGCTGATGCTCAACCGCGCGTTCTTCAGCCTGCAGGAGAACTGGATCCCGACGATCGTCGCGCTCGGGAACCTGTTCCTGAACGCGGTGCTCGACTTCGCGTTCTACCGCTACGGCGTCTGGGGGATCCCGCTGTCGACGGCGTTCGTCAACCTGGCCGGCAGCTGGGCGCTGTTCCTGCTGCTGCGGCGGCGGCTCGGCGGGGTGGAGGGAGGCGCGCTTGCCGCGTCGGTGCTCAAGGTCGTCGTCGCCTCCGCGGTCGTCGCCGCGGTCGCGTGGACGGTCTGGCGGCCGCTCGACTCGGCGCTCGGACGATCCTTCGCGGCCCAGCTCGTCTCACTCGGCGCCGCGCTTGCCGCGGCGATCGTGACGTACCTCGTCTGCTGCAGGCTGCTGCAGGTGCGCGAGCTGAAGGCGCTCGGGTCGCTGCGGACCAGGCTCCGCCGCCTTTAGGCGGCGGCGGGATCGGGGCGGACGATGACGGTGTCCGCTACCTCGATGATCTCCGTCACCGGAAGGTCGGCACGCGACGCGTGCTCGCGGATCTTCTCCGGGCTCGAGGCCTGGTAGATGCAGACGGTTCCGAGGCCGCCCTCGCTCTCCGGCATCACGTACGAGCGGATCCAGCGGATGTCGTCGGACATCTCCTCGTCGCCGACCTGCGCGGAACGCGCGGCCGCCGCCTGCAGCTCTTCCGGGGAGCGCCAGCCGCCCCGGCGCAGGATCACATAGGTCTGCATCGTCTACCCCTTTTCGTCGGATGGCCGCTGACCTTATACGAGTACCATCGCCGCCAGGCCTATGGACCAGAGCAGGATCCGCAACTTCTCCATCATCGCGCACATCGACCACGGCAAGTCGACCCTCGCCGACCGCATTCTCGAGGTGACCGACACGGTGTCGGCGCGCGACATGAGGGCGCAGCTGCTCGACTCGATGGAGCTCGAGCGCGAGCGCGGGATCACGATCAAGGCCCAGGCCGTGCGGGTGAGCTGGAAGGGCTACGAGCTCAACCTGATCGACACCCCGGGCCACGTCGACTTCACCTACGAGGTGTCCCGCTCGCTGCAGGCGTGCGAGGGTGCGCTGCTCGTCGTCGACGCGGCGCAGGGGATCGAGGCACAGACGCTCGCGAACGCCTATCTCGCGATCGAGAACGGGCTCGAGATCGTCCCCGTCGTGAACAAGATCGATCTGCCGCAGGCCGACCCGGACGGCGCATCGGTCGAGGTGGCCGACCTGCTCGGCGACGATCCCGCGAAGGTCGTCCGCATCTCCGCGAAGACCGGCGAGAACATCGCGGACGTCCTCGACGCGATCGTCGAGCGCGTTCCCGCGCCGACCGGCGTCGCCGACGCGCCGCCGCGCGCGCTCGTCTTCGACTCGGCGTACGACCAGTACCGCGGCGTGCTCGCGTTCGTCCGCGTGATCGACGGCTCGTTCACGCGCCGCGAGGCGCTGCAGACGATGGCGACCGGAACGCGGTTCGATGCGGAGGAGCTCGGCTTCTTCTCGCCGACGATGGTGCCGGTCGAGTCGCTCTCCGCGGGCGAGGTCGGCTACGTCATCACCGGGCTGAAGGATCTCTCGAGCCTGCGCGTCGGCGACACGCTGACGTCCGTGGCGCGCCGCGCGAGCGAGCCGCTGCCGGGGTACAAGGACGTGAAGCCGATGGTGTTCGCCGGGCTGTTCCCGACGGACTCCGACGCGTACCCCGAGCTGCGCGACGCGCTCGAGAAGCTGAAGCTGAACGACGCGGCGCTCTTCTACGAGCCGGAGACGTCACAGGCGCTCGGCTTCGGCTTCCGCTGCGGCTTCCTCGGCCTGCTGCACATGGAGATCGTCCGTGAGCGGCTCGAGCGCGAGTTCGATCTCGACCTGCTCGTCACCGCGCCCAACGTCGCATATCGCGTGCAACGGAAAAACGCCGCGGAGTGGCTCGAGGTACACAACCCGGCCGAGTTCCCCGCAGAGGTGGAGGAGGTCGAGGAGCCGTACGTGAAGGCTTCGATCATCGTCCCGAAGGAGTACGTCGGCGCGGTGATGGAGCTGAACAACGACCGCCGCGGCTCGTTCGACCACCTCGAGTACCTGTCGCCCGAGCGTGTGCATCTCACGTACGAGCTGCCGCTCGCGGAGATCGTGCTCGACTACTACGACCAGTTGAAGTCGCGGACGCGCGGGTATGCGTCGTTCGACTACGACCTCGTCGGCTTCAAGCCCGGGAACCTCGTCCGGGTCGACGTCCTCGTCGGTGGCGAAACGGTCGACGCGCTGTCGCTGATCGTTCACCGCGAGTTCGCCTACGAGCGCGGCAAGCTGCTCGTGGACAAGCTGCGCGAGGAAATTCCGCGCCAGATGTTCGACGTGCCCATCCAAGCGGCGATCGGTTCGCGCGTGATCGCGCGCGAGACGGTGAAGGCGCGTCGCAAGGACGTGATCGCGAAGTGCTACGGCGGCGACATCTCCCGCAAGCGCAAGCTGCTCGAGAATCAGAAGAAGGGCAAGAAGCGGATGAAGCAGGTCGGCATGGTCGAGGTGCCGCAGGAGGCGTTCCTCGCCGTACTGAACATCGGCCAGTCGGGGAAGAGCTCGTGACGCTCGAGATGCGAGCCGCCTGCGAGCGGTGCGGCGCCGCGCTCGCGCCGGACGGCGACGCGGTGATCTGCTCGTTCGAGTGCACGTTCTGCACGGCATGCGGCGCCGAGCTGGAGCACGTCTGCCCGAACTGCGGCGGCGAGCTCGTCCCGCGCCCGCGGCGGGTGGCGGCGGCGTGAGCGGCGCGCGCCACCTCTACGTGCACCTGCCGTTCTGCGCGCATCGGTGCGGCTACTGCGACTTCGTCACCGTCGTGGGCCGGCCGGGACAGCACGCCGCATACGTCGACGCGCTGCTGCAGGAGCTGGAGCTCGAGCGCGGCGCGCTCTCGGGCGAGCTCGAGACGGTCTTCCTCGGCGGCGGGACGCCGACGTTCACCGCGCTTCCGGAGCTCGTGCGGCTGCTCGAGGCGCTGCCGCCGGCGGAGGAGGTGACGGTCGAGGCGAATCCGGAGACGGTCACGCCGGAGCTGGCGGTCGCGCTTCGCCGCGCGGGCGTCACGCGCGTCTCGCTCGGTGCGCAGAGCTTCCGCCCGGAGCTGCTGCACGTGCTCGAGCGTGTTGCCGGTCCTGACGACGTCCGACGTGCCGTCCATCATCTTCGTGATGCCGGATTTGACAACATCTCGCTCGATCTCGTCTACGGGATCCCCGGCCAGAGCGCCGCCGATCTTGAAGCGGACCTCGACGACGCCTTAGCGCTCGAGCCGGAGCACCTCTCCTGCTACGAGCTCGAGGCGAAGCCGGGGACGCGCTTCACCCACGCCTGGGGAGATGAGCTGGCCCGCCAGGCCGACGCGATGGAGGACTACTTCGAGCGCGTCGTCGCCCGGCTGACCGGCGCCGGCTACCGCTGGTACGAGACGGCCAACTTCTGCCGTGAGCCCGATCGCGCGCGCGGGCGCGACCTGCGCTCGCGGCACAACCTGGGCTACTGGCTCGGCCACGACTATCTCGGTGTGGGCATCGGCGCGGTGACGACAATCGAGAACAAGCGCTGGCGGAACACGCCGAAGATCGGGCGCTACCTGGAGGCGCTCGGCTCGGGCCGGACGCCGGAGCGCGAGCTGGAGCCGCTCGGCGGAGACGTCCGCGCCCGCGAGCGGGTCATGCTCGGCCTCCGGCTCGACGAGCCGCTGCCGCTCGCGGGCCTCGCGGGCGCACTCGACGAGAGCGGCCTCGCGCGCGTCGAGCAGCTCGGGCTGGCCTGTCACGTCGGTGGCGGAAGCTCGCTCACGCTGACCGAGCGCGGCCGCTTCCTCGGCGACGCCGTCACGCTCGAGCTCCTCGCCTGAGCGGGGCACGCCGCACCGGCGGCTAAAATCCCCTGCAAATGCCCGTTCACGCAGACACGGCGGAGCTCACGCCGCGGCAGCAGGAGATCCTCCGGCGCGTGGTCGAGGAGTACGTCGCCACGGGCCAGCCCGTCGGCTCCAAGACACTCGTCGAGCGGTCCACCCTCGGCGCCTCGCCGTCGACGGTGCGCGCCGAGCTCGCCGAGCTCGAGTCGCTGGGGCTGCTGACCCATCCGCACACGTCGGCCGGGCGCGTGCCGACCGAGCGCGGCTACCGCATTTACGCCGACGGGCTGCTGGAGCGGCTCGATCCGCAGCCGGCCGCGTTCCCGCTCGACCTGCACACCACCAACCCGGAGGTCGAGTCGGCGCTGCAGGCGACTACGGAGATGCTCTCTCAGGTCACGCGCCTGCTCGCACTCGTGTCCGCGCCGCCGCTCGAGGCGACGTACGTCCGCCATGTCGAGGTCCTGCTCCTACAGCCGGAGCTGGTGATGGTGGTCGTGATCACGTCGGCGGGCGGCGTCTCGAAGCGGCTCTTCCACTTCGACGACGCGGTCGACCCGGGGCTCTCGCAGTGGGCCGGCGAGTACCTGAACGAGACCGTCTCCGGCCTGCAGCTCGGTACGTCGCTCATGCGCAGTCGCTTCGAGGACCAGAGCCTCTCCGTGCGCGAGCGCGGCTTCCTCGCGGCGCTGCGGCCTGCGTTCGTGGAGCTGGTGTCGGCGGAACAGCGCCTGTACGTCGGCGGCGCGGCCGACCTGCTCGGCGACGTACGGAGCGAGGAGCTCGACGCATACCGCGGCCTGTTCGACCTGGTGGAGAAGCGCGCGGCGCTGCTCGATGTCCTCGGCGAGACGCGGGATCCGCGCCGGCCGTTCGTCCGCGTCGGCCACGAGCTCGAGCTTCCCGCGCTGCACGAGGTGGCGCTCGTCGGCGCCTGCTATGGACTCGTCCACCGGGCTCTCGGCGCCGTCAGCATCGTCGGCCCGGTGCGCATGGACTACGAGAAGGCGCTCGGCGCCGTCCGCTCGGCCGCCTCGGAGCTGTCGCGCTTCGTCGAGTCCATCTACGACGAGCGCTAAGGCGTCCGCGAGAGCGCCCGCTACCCTCTCCGCGATGGCCACCTCCGAGCGCGATTACTACGAGCTTCTCGGCGTGCCCCGCGACGCGACCGAGACCGACATCAAGAAGGCGTTCCGCCGGCTCGCGCGGGAGCTCCATCCCGACGTCTCCGACGCGCCCGACGCGCAGGAGCGGTTCCGCGAGGTGGTCGAGGCGTACGAGGTGCTCTCCAAGTCCGAGACGCGCGAGCTGTACGACCGCTACGGGCATGCCGGTCTGCGCAGCGGCGGCTTCCAGCCGGGGCATTTCGACTTTGGCAGCCTCTCCGACCTGTTCGCCGCGTTCTTCGGCGACGACCTCCGCTCCGCGCGCGGCAGCGGCGCCCGCGCACGCGGCGCGGACCTCGGGGCGCTCGTCGAGATCGACCTCGCCGAGGCGGCGACCGGAGTGACGCGCGAGGTGCCGTTCCAGGTCGCGGTCGTCTGCTCGCACTGCGGCGGCGACGGCGCCGAGCCCGGCACCGAGGTGACGACGTGCCCGGCCTGCGGCGGCGCGGGCCGGCTGCAGCGCGTCTCGCGCAGTGTCTTCGGCGAGTTCGTCCGCACGCAGGCCTGTCCGACGTGCGGCGGCTCCGGACGCCACGTCGCCCAGCCGTGCTCCGAGTGCAGCGGCGGCGGCCATGTCCTCGAGGAGCGCCGGCTCGACGTCGACATTCCCGCCGGCATCCACGACGGCCAGCAGATCCGCATCTCCGGCGAGGGACACGCCGGCGTTCCCGGCGGCCGCGCCGGCGACGTCTACGTCCAGGTGCACGTGAAGCCGGACGACCGCTTCGTGCGCGAGGGCAACGACGTCTTCTCCACCGTCGACCTGACCATCACCCAGGCGTCGCTGGGCGCGACCCTCACCGTGCCGACGCTCGACGGCGACGAAGAGATCGAGTTCGCCGCGGGGACGCAGCCTGGCGAGGTCGTGGTCCTGCGCGGCCACGGCATGCCGGTGCTGCAGGGTTTCGGACGCGGCGACCAGCGCCTGCTCGTGAACGTCCTCGTCCCGCGCCGTCTCAGCGACGAGCAACGGCGTCTGCTGTCGGAGTTCGACTCGCACGTCGACGAGCACACGTACAAGCCCGACGAGGGCTTCTTCGAGAAGTTGAAGAGCGCGTTCCGCTGAAGCGGTACGTAATCGTCGGCGGCGACGCGGAGCTTCTGCTCCTGCTGCATCTGTTCCCGGAGGGCGTCGAGGAGCTCGACGGCGCGTTCGCGGTCTATGCGGACGAGCCGCCGATCGGCTTCGACGTGGTCGAGGTCGGCGACGTGCGCGAGGGCTGGGAGGACTCGTGGCGCGAGTTCCACCACGGCGTCGCCGTCGGTCGTTTCTGGGTGGGCCCGCCGTGGGAGGAACCGCCGCCGGGGCTCGAGCCGATCGTCGTCGATCCCGGCCGCGCCTTCGGCACGGGTGCGCACCCGACGACGCGGCTGAGCCTCGAGCTGCTGCAGAGCATCGAGCCGTCGTCGCTCCTCGACATCGGTTGCGGCTCCGGCGTGCTCTCGATCGGCGCAGCCAAGCTCGGGTTCGCTCCCGTCAGCGGCGTCGATCTCGACGAGGCGGCGATCGAGGCGACGAGGGCGAACGCGCGCGTGAACGGCGTCGAGGTCGAGGCGTCCGTCGCCGACGCGCTCGCGGACGCGCTTCCGCGCTCGGAGATCGCAGTCGCGAACGTCGCGCTCGACGTGGTCGAGCAACTCGCGCCGCGGCTCGAGACGCGACTCTTCGTCACGTCGGGCTACCTCGACAGGGACGAACCGCGGCTCGACGGCTGGGAGCACACCGACCGCCTCACCGCAGACGGCTGGGCGGCGGACCTGTTTCAGCGCGTCGATTAGCGAGCTGCGTGTCTTTCCTGTGCATGAAGATTGACGCCCTGGTCGGGAACCTGCGACCCCACCGACACGAACTGGCCGATATCGTCGATCCCGAGGGCGGAGGGACCTGCGGCCCCGCCCTTGGGTGGGGGTGCGCGCGGGTCTCGGCCCGGACGCGATCCCCGATGGCCGTGCGGTAACGGACCGAATACGATTCGACGCCATGGCGAGCTTCTCCGTCCGCTTCCTCGGCTGCAAGGTCTCGCACGTCGACGCGCACGACGTGCGCGAGCGGCTGCTCGCGGACGGGCACACGGAACGTGACGACGGCGCCGACGTCGCGGTGGTCAACACCTGCTGCGTCACGCACGAGGCCGTGTCGAAGTCGCGCAAGGAAGCCGCGCGCGCGGCGCGGACGCACCGGCGCGTCTACGTCACCGGCTGCGGAGCGAACCTCGCCGCCGATGCGTTCGCCGGGCTTCCGGACAACGTCGTCGTCGTCGCGCGACGGAGCGAGGAGACGCCGGGCTACGTCGCAGGCGACGTGGGCGCGATCGGCTGCGTCCAGGCGGATGCGCGCCTCGACCGCGTCCGGGCGTTCGTCAAGGTGCAGGACGGCTGTAGCTTCTCGTGCGCGTTCTGCGTGATCCCGCTCGTGCGCGGCTCCTCGCGCAGCCGCGGCGCGGACGCGGTGCTCGCCGAGATCCGCCGCCGGGTCGAGCAGGGCCACCGCGAGGTCGTGCTGACCGGGATCAACCTCGGCTGCTACCGCGACCGCGCGGCCGGCTACGACCTGCCGCGCCTCGTGGGCGAGGCGGGAGCGACACCCGGGCTCGAGCGGCTCCGTCTCTCTTCGATCGAGATCAACCACGTGAACGACGCGCTGATCGCCGCGCTGCGCGAGACGCCGACGGTGAGTCGGCACCTGCACGTGCCGCTCCAGTCCGGGGACGACGGAGTGCTCGGCGCGATGGGCCGCCGCTACACCGTCGCCACGTACCTCCGACGGCTCGCGCCGCTGCAGGACGAGTTCAACCTGACGAGCGACGTGATCGTCGGCTTCCCGACCGAGGACGAGTCCGCGTTCGCGAACACGCTGCGTACCGCGCGTGACGCCGGCTTGACGAAGATCCACGTCTTCCCGTACTCGCCGCGCCCCGGCACCGTCACGGCAGGTGACGACTCGGTCCCGCCTCACATCAAGAAGGAGCGTGGCGCCCGGCTCCGGGCCGCGTCGCACGACGCCTGCCTGGCCCGCTGGCGCACGAAGATCGGCCGCGACGACCTCGTCCTCGTCGACCGCCCCGGCCGCGGCTACGGCGACGACTACTCCCCGTGGCTCGTCGGCGGAACCGCGCCCGTGGGCGAGCTCGTGCGCGTGCGCGGCGGAGCCGTCTCGGAGGAGGGGATCCTCGCTGCCTGACGACTGCCTCTTCTGCACGCTCTACCGCGAAGGCGACCACGTCGCAGCGACGGACGGCTTCGTCGCCATCCGCGACATCAACCCGCAGGCGCCGACGCACCTCCTCGTCCTGCCCGAGCGGCACGTCGCGTCGTTCCACGAGATCGGGCAGTTCCCGGCCGACGAGACGAAGCGGATGCTCGAGTTCGTGGCCGAGGTTGCTGCAGCCGAGGGCCTGACGGATTACCGTGTCGTGGTCAATGCCGGTCCAGGGGCCGGGCAGACGATTTTTCACCTGCACTGGCACGTGCTCGGCGGAGGATTGACGGGGAGGATGGCGTGAGCCTGATCGCGACGATCGAAGACGAGCTCAAGGATGCGATGAAGGCGCGCGACGCCGAGCGGCGCGACGCCCTCCGCCTGATCCTCAACTCGCTGAAGAGCTCCGAGAAGGAGCTTCAGCGGCCGCTGTCCGACGACGAGGAGCTCCAGGTCCTGCAGCGCGAGCGCAAGAAGCGCATCGAGGCGGCCGAGGCGTTCCGGGCCGGCGGCCGCGAGGAGCAGGCCGAGTCGGAGGAGAACGAGCTCGCCGTCCTCGAGGAGTTCATGCCGGAGCCGCTGTCCGAGGACGAGATCGAGGAGATCGTCGACGACGCCATCGCCGAGGTCGGCGCGACGAGCATGAGCGACCTCGGTCGCGTGATGGCCGACGTGATGCCGCAGATCGCCGGCCGTGCCGACGGCTCGGTCGTCAGCCAGATCGTTCGAGAGAAGCTCGCCTGAGATGCGGGCCCTTCGGGGTCCCGCCGGTGCCGCGGCGGCCGCCGCCTGTCTTGCGCTCGCGCTGATCGCTCTCGCGATTCCGTCGTCCGCGCAATCGGCGCCGATCCCGTGGTGCGGGAGCGGCGAGCCCGCGACCGATCTCCCGGACGCGGTGAGCGCCTTCGAGTGGCATGTCATCTACGCGATTCCGCAAGGCGGCCAGGACCGGTTCGCCTACTTCGCGCCGCGGATCGCCGGTGACATCGAGACGTTGAGCAACTGGTGGCTCGGCCAGGACTCGACGCGCAAGCCGCGGTTCGACCTGCTCAGCGCGCCCGGCTGCCCGGACGAGTACGCGCGCGTCGACATCTCCGTCGTCCATCTCCCGCACGTGAACGCCGACGAGACGTTCGACCAGATCGAGGCCGACCTGATCGCCGCCGGATTCGACAGCCCGGACAAGGCGTATCTCGTCTACTTCGACGGCTCGCTCCACGTCGGGGACGAGTACGGCGTCTGCGGCGAGGGCGCGACCGCGGACGACGCGTGGGCCTACGGCGTCGTCTACCTGCAGACGTGCGACCAGACGAGCAGCGACGACGCGCGCGCCATGGTCGCGACCCACGAGTGGTCCACGGTCTCGGCGCGGTGCTCCCGGACGCGCCGCACTACTGCAACGACGGACACGTGTGCGACAGCTCGTCCGACCTGATGAAGGCCGTGTTCGGAGACGGCGACTCGCTCGCGACGCTGCAGCTCGACGTCGGCCGCGACGACTACTACGGGCACTCCGGCAGCTGGTGGGACACGCAGGACTCGGGGCTGCTCTACCACCTCGACCTGTCGCTGCCGCCGACGCCGCCGGTGGTCGCGACCGCGACGAACGTCGGCTCGGTCGTCCAGGTGAACTGGTTCCCGCAGCCGTTCGCGGACCATCTCTACTACCGGATCTACGACACGTCGGGCCAGCTGCTTCCGGGCGTCGACCAGGACGAGAGCTCGACGAGTCTCACCACCACCGGGTCGGTCGGGCAGACGCTGACCTGGACGATCCGGGCGGAGGACGACGGCGGCTCGCTCGGGCCGGCGACGACGCTGCGCTTCAAGGTCGGCTACGGCACCGTCGACGCGAACGGGAAGCTGCTGCGCGACACGGTGCCGCCCGCGGCAGTCACCCGCGTCCGCGCGAGCCGGGTCGGCTCGCAGGTGCTGCTGCAGTGGCCGAAGGTGGCCGATCCGATCGGGCTGCGCGGCTACCGCGTCACCGTGCCGGGGACGGTGCAGGTGACCGTGAAGACGACGTCGGTGCGCCTGCCGTTCGCGGCGGTGCGCGGCAAGACGGTCGCCGTCAGGGCGGTCGACGAGGCCGGAAACGCGGGCGTGCCCGCGACCACGCACCTCTCCCGCTGAATCCGCGGCCGCGCCGTGCGGCCCTGCTCCTACACTGACCTCGTGCAGGAAGTGCTGGACGTCCCCAACGAGGTAGCAGCCGAGCTCGCCGGAATCGGCGACGGCGTCCTCGTCGCGCTCCGCGACCGGCTCGGCTGCCGCGTGAACCTGCGCGGCAACCGCCTGACGCTCGAGGGCGACGACCTGAAGGTGGCCGAGGCGCGCGCGGTGGTCGAGGAGCTCGTCGAGCTGGTCGAGAGCGGCCAGGAGATCGGCGCCGGAACCATCGACACCGTGCTCAGCGCGATGGACGAGGCCGAGGACGTGCGCTCCATCTTCGAGGATGTCGTCTGGTCGCACCGCGGCAAGCGGATCACGCCGAAGAGCGTCGTGCAAAAGCGTTACGTGGACGCGATCCGCGAGTGCACCGTCACCTTCGGCATCGGCCCGGCCGGCACCGGCAAGACGTATCTCGCGATCGCGCTCGCGGTCGCCGCGCTGTCGGAGAGGCAGGTCGGCCGCATCATCCTCACGCGGCCGGCGGTGGAGGCGGGCGAGCGGCTCGGCTTCCTTCCCGGCGACGTGCTCGCGAAGGTCGACCCGTACATGCGGCCGCTGTTCGACGCGCTCTACGACACGATGGACCCGGAGAAGCTCGACGCGTTCATGGAGCGCGGCACGATCGAGGTGGCGCCGCTCGCGTTCATGCGGGGACGCACGCTCAACGACAGCTTCATCATCCTCGACGAGGCGCAGAACACCTCGCCGGAGCAGATGCAGATGTTCCTCACCCGGCTCGGCTTCGGCTCGAAGGTGGTCGTCACCGGCGACATTACGCAGATCGACCTGCCGCGCGAGCAGGCATCCGGGCTGATCCAGGTGCAGGGGATCCTCGAGTCGATCGACGGCATTGCCTTCGTCCACTTCGCGCACCAGGACGTGGTGCGGCACAAGCTCGTCCAGCGGATCGTCGAGGCGTACAAGCGCCACGCCGAGGAGACCGGCACCGCACGGCAAACGTGATCGAGGTGGAGGTCGAGAACCGGTCCGGCGTCGAGGTCGACGAGCCCGCAGCCGTCGAGCTCGTCCGGCAGGTGCTCGGCGCCGAGGGAGTCGACTCGGGCGACGTCGGCCTCGTGTTCGTCGGCCCGGACGAGAGCCGTGCGCTGAAGCTCGAGCACCTCGGCATCGACGAGGCGACCGACGCGCTCGCGTTCCCGATCGACGGCCGCGACGATCTCCCGGACGGGCTGCCGCGCCAGCTCGGCGACGTCGTCGTCTGTCCCCAGGTTGTGGGCGACGACTGGCGGCCGCCGCTCGTGCACGCGGTGCTGCACCTCGTCGGCTACGACCACGGCGACGAGATGGAGGCGCGGGAGGCGGTGCACCGGTGAGCATCGTCACCGAGCGCCAGGAGCCGGAGAGCGAGCGGCCGCCCGAGCCGGCGCCGCGCCCGCGCACCTCGCCGCCGCCCACGCCCGGCCGGGCGCCGTCCCTGATCGACAGCTTCAACTACGCGTTCGAGGGGATCATCCACGTCCTGCGCACGCAGCGGAACCTGCGCATCCACTTCGCCATCGCGATCGCGGTGATCGTGGCGGCGGTATGGGTCGGCGTGCAGCGGATGGAGCTGATCGCCTTGCTGCTCGCGATCGCGTTCGTGCTCGTCGCGGAGATGATCAACTCCGCCATCGAGGGTGCGATCGACGCGTCGACGACGTCGTTCGACCCGAACGCGAAGCTGGCGAAGGACATCGCCGCCGGCGCCGTGCTCATCGCATCGGTGACCGCGCTCGGCATCGGCTATCTCGTCTTCTCGCAGGCGGCCGCGCATCGCACGGCGCGCCTGCTCGACCGCGTGCGCGACGCGCCCGCGGAGATCACGCTGGTCGCGCTCGTGCTGGTGATCCTGATCGTGATCGCGACGAAGGCCTGGACCGGCCGCGGCACGCCGCTGCGCGGTGGGCTCCCGTCCGGCCACGCGGCCGTCGCGTTCGCCGGCTGGATGGCGGCGACGTACGTGATCGGCGACGACCATCGCTTCCTCGTCTCGTCGCTGTTCTTCATCATGGCGCTGCTCGTCGCGCACACGCGTGTCGAATCCGGCGTCCATTCGGGACTCGAGGTGCTGTACGGCGGCGTGCTCGGCGCGCTCGTCACGCTGGTCGTGTTCCAGGTGCTGTCGTGAGCTCCGACGCGTTGCTGGCCGAGCAGCAGCGGTACTACGCGGCGCGGGCGCCGGAGTACGAGGACTGGTGGTGGCGCCGGGGCCGCTACGCGCTCGATCCGGACGCAGAGGCGCGCTGGTTCGCCGACGTGGCGGAGGTCGGGGCGGCGCTGGCGGAGCGCGCGCCACTCGGCGACGTGCTCGAGCTCGCGGCGGGGACCGGAACCTGGACCCGGCAGCTCGTTCCGCTCGCGGACACCGTCGTCGCGGTCGATGCGAACCCGGAGACGCTCGCGCTGAACGACGCCGGCGCGGAGCACGTCGTCGCCGACGTCTTCGAGTGGCGGCCGGCGCGACAGTTCGACTTCTGCCACTTCAGCTTCTGGCTGTCGCACGTTCCGACGGCCCGCTTCGACGAGTTCTGGGCTCTGGTGCGGAGCGCCGTCCGTCCCGGCGGACGCGTGTTCCTCGTCGACAGCGCGCTCGGCGACCGCGACGGCGACGAGGAGATCCGGTCGCTCGCGGACGGCCGTGAGTTCCGGATCGTCAAGCGCGGCTGGACGCCTGCGCAGCTCGAGCAGCTCGTCCGCCCGCTCGGCTTCCAGCTCGAGCTGCACGAGAGCGCGAACGGCCACTTCCTCTACGGAGGCGGCTCGTGACCGGCGAGGAGCTCGTCGCGCGCGCGGAGGCCGCTGCCGCCAATGCGTACGCGCCGTACTCGAACTACCTCGTCGGCGCCACGGTCGTGACCGTCGACGGGCGCGTGTACGACGGCGTCAACGTCGAGAACGCCGCGTATCCGCTCGGGATCTGCGCGGAGAAGACGGCGATCGCGAAGGCGGCGAGCGAGGGCGTCAAGCCCGGCGACCTCGACGCGATCGGGATCACCGCATCCCCGTGCGGCGGCTGCCGGCAATGGCTTCACGAGTGGGGGCTGAAGCGGATCTACTTCCGGCGCGACGACGGAGCCCTCGCCGAATACGGGCCCGGCGATCTCCTGCCGGACACGTGGAACCTCCCCGGCGCATGAAGTCCGGCTTCGTCGCCATCGCCGGCCGTCCCAACGTGGGGAAGTCGACACTCGTGAACGCGCTGTGCGGCGGCAAGGTCGCGATCGTCTCCGACAAGCCGCAGACGACGCGGCGGCGCATCTTCGGGATCGCGAACGGCGACGACTATCAGCTCGTGCTCGTCGACCTGCCCGGCTTCCAGCGGCCGCGAGACGCGCTCACCGAACGGATGCAGCGTACCGTGGACAAATCGTTCGAGGACGTCGACGCGGTCATGTTCGTGCTCTCGGCGCGCGAGCGGATCGGCGCGGGCGACCGCTTCATCGCCTCGCGCGTCTTCGCGCTCTCCGTCCCCGTGGTGATCGCGTTGAACAAGGTCGACCGCCTCAAGCCCGGCCACATCGCGCAGCAGATGAACGCCGGCGCGCGGCTCGGCAACTTCCACGCGCTCCATCCGGTGAGCGCGAAGACCGGCGACGGCATCGGCGAGCTGCGCGACGAGCTGGTCGGCCTGCTCCCCGACGGCCCGCTCTACTTCCCGGCGGACCAGCGCACCGACCTCTCGGTCGAGTACCAGATCTCCGAGCTCGTGCGAGAGAAGGCGCTCGGGCTGACGCGCGACGAGGTGCCGCACTCGATCTCGGTCGAGGTCGAGGAGATGGGGGAGAGCTTCGTCCGTGCCGTCGTGCTCGTCGAGACGGACTCGCAGAAGCAGATCCTCGTCGGCAAGGCCGGCGCGATGGTGAAGGAGATCGGCATCCGCGCCCGCCCGGAGATCGAAGCGCTGCTCGGACAGACGGTGTTCCTCGAGCTGATGGTCAAGGTGCGCCCGCACTGGCGGCGCAACGAGTCGACGCTCGAGCGGCTGGGACTCTAGAGGCCGTTCCAGTTCGAGATCGTGACCGCCTTCACGACCGGGCGGCCGACGTCGAGCTGGATCTGCGCGTGGCGCGTCAGCTTGATCGCGCGCGGGTTTCCGGAGTAGAGCTTGCCGCCGACGAAGGCGGTCACCGTTCCGCGCGCGGTCGCGGCGCGGGTGCTGCTGAGCGGCTGGCCCCAGACGTCGAAGAAGTTGCCCAGCGTATACGTGCGCGGGACCGGCGACTCGATGTGGATGATCCCGTCGGCTGCGTGCGTGTGCAGCCACGAGAAGCACGAGCCGGCGACGACGAAAGGCCCGTCCGGCGTCGCCTGCGCCTCTGGCGACGCGATCCCGATCCCGGGCGGGATCGTGCGCGGCTTGCCGTCGACGAAGACCGTCAGGTGCGCATGGATGTGGAACAGCACCTGCTCGCTCGGCTGGCAGAGGATCTTGTCCACCGGGCCGATCGCGGCGGCGTCGCCCGTCGGGGCGAGCTGGGCGCCGTTGGGGATCGGGACTCCCTCTGGGCCGGGGTGACCGGGCGAGCCGAGCAGCGCCGTCCGGCCGACGCCGGTGCCGAGGAACGACGCGGCTGCGACGACGGCGATTCCCGCGATCAGCAACGTCGTTCGGCGACTGCGTCCGTTCGGCACGCGCTCATTGAAGCAGCGGGCGGGCGGACGTCGTCCGCTCAGCCGCTGCAGGACGGCCCGCCGGCGTCGGTGAGCCACTGCTTCAACGCGTCGATGCGGCCGACTGCGGTGCGCAGCTGCGCCCGGAGCGTCGCACGTGCGGACGCGTCCGCGAGCAGGCTGTCGTAGCCCTCTTCGCTCGCGCGCTCGCCGGTGTAGAGCAGCAGGTCGACGCCGGCGCCGATCGCCCGGGCGGGGGCATGCGGAGTCGCCGCGGCGGCGGGTGCATCGAGCGCGTCCGTGACGACGACGCCGCGGAAGCCGAGCTGCCCCCGGAGGAGGCCGGAGACGATCCGGCGGGAGAACATCGCCGGCACGGCGGACGCGTCGAGCGCCGGATACGAGGCGCTCGAGATCATCACCAGCTGCGTGCCGGCGGCGATCGCACTCCGGAACGGCGCCAGCCCACGCGTGAGCGTCGCGGCGCCGGCCCGGACGACGACTTGCCGGTCATCCGTGTTCGCCGGCGCCGCTCCGAGCCCGGGGAAGTGCTTGGCCGTCGCAGCGATGCCGTTCGACTGGAGTCCCTGCACGAACGCCGGCACGAGCTTCGCCGCCACGGCCGGGTCGCGGGAGAAGGAGCGGGTGCCGAGGAAGCTGCTCGGGATCGAGACCACGTCCGCCACCGGCGCGAAGTCGACGTCGATCCCGGCCAGCCGCAGGTCGCCGGCAGCGTCGGCCGCCTCCTGCTCGACGCGCGCGGGATCGTCCAGCGATCCGAGCGCGGCGGGCGAGTCGTCCGGCTCGGCCCAGGGAAGCCGACGGACGCGGCCGCCCTCCTGGTCGACGCCGATCAGCAGCGGAGCTCCGGCACGGCAGGCGGCCGCCTGCAGCCGCGCCGTCGTGGACGACATCTCCGCCTGCGAGCTCCAGTGCCCGGTGAGGATCACCCCGCCCATCAGCCCGGCCCGGACCCGCGCGAGGAACGACGGGGCGGGCGGCGCGGCGAGCGCGCCGACGATCGTCTCTCCCGCGAGGCGGCTCAGCGGCGTGGCCGGAGCGGCGGCCGCTCCGGAAGCGGCGCACGCGAGCAGCGCCGCAGCGGCGACGAGACACGCACAGCGGACGGACAACGCAGCGATCTAGTCGGCCGCGACCGGCGCGGGCTCGCGCTGAGGCGCGAGGCGGAGGCCCGTCGCCGGGTCGAAGAAGTGGAACCGTCCCGGGTCGACTGCGAGCCGGATCGCCGAGCCGACGTGGACGCGCACCTGCGGATCGAGCCGCGCCGTGAACGCGACACCTTCGCTCTTCAGCAGGACGTCGTCGTCGCCGCTCGCGTCGCGCACCTCGGTCACATCGACCGGCGCCTCGTCCACCATGAAGATCACATGCGTGTCCGGGCCGAGCTCCTCGACGATCTCGACCGTCGTCTCGATCGTGGGCAGCGTCGGATTCGCGCCGGCGGCGTCCTCGAACGCCTCGGGGCGGATGCCGACGATCACGCGCTTCGGCAGCGAGCTGTCGATGCTCATCGGGATGCGCAGACCGCCGAACTCGAGCCCGTCCTGCGCCACGTCCGCCTCGACGAGGTTCATCGCCGGCGAGCCGATGAACGCGGCGACGAACAGGTTCACCGGCTGGTTGTAGAGCATCTGCGGGGTGTCGACCTGCTGGATGCGGCCGTCGCGCATGACCGCGACTCGCTGCCCGAGCGTCATCGCCTCCACCTGGTCGTGGGTGACGTAGACGGTGGTCGTGCCGAGCCGTGCGTGGAGGCTCGAGAGCTGGGCGCGCATGCCGACGCGGAGCTTCGCGTCGAGGTTCGAGAGCGGCTCGTCCATGAGAAACGCCTTCGGCTCGCGCACGATGGCGCGGCCCATGGCGACGCGCTGCCGCTGCCCGCCCGAGAGAGCTGCGGGGCGCCGGTCGAGCAGCTGCTCCAGTCCGAGCATGGCGGCGACCTCGTCGACCCGGCGGACGGCCTCCGCCTTCGGCGTCTTGCGCACCTTCAGCCCGTAGCCGAGGTTCTCGCGCACGGTCATGTGCGGGTAGAGGGCGTAGTTCTGGAAGACCATGGCCACGTCGCGCGACCGGGGCGGCAGGTCGGTGACGATCCGCTCGTCGATTGCGATCGTCCCGTCCGTCACGTCCTCGAGACCGGCGATCATCCGCAGCAGGGTGGACTTGCCGCAGCCGGACGGACCGACGAGGACGAGGAACTCCCCGCTCGCGATCTCGAGGGAGATGTCGTCCACCGCGACGACGCCGCCCGAGTACACCTTCCGGATGCTGTCGAGAAGAATTGCTCCCACGCGCAGTACCACTCTATACCGCTGCGGATCTCGAAGCGCAATGGCATTGACCAATCTGCCGTCGGCCGGGTATAGTCAGCTCTAGCCATGGCAGGCCGTCCACACGACGAGAGCGGAGTCCAGCTGCCGCCGCGCGTGACGAAGCAGAGCCACACGCGGCAGCAGGTTCTCGACCTGATCGAACGGCTCGGCGTCGGGACGGCGATCCCCTCCGAGCGGCAGCTGAGCGTCGATCTCGGCGTCTCGAGGCTGACGGTCCGGGCCGCGCTGGGCGACCTCGCCCGGGAGGGCTATCTCGTCCGGCGGCGGGGCAGCGGCACCTACGTCCAGCAGCCGAAGATCTCGCAGGAGCTGACCATGACGTCCTTCAGCGAGGACATGCGGCACCGCGGAATGGTGCCGGGGAGCCGGACGCTCTCGCTCAAGACGCAGCTCGCCGGCGCCCGCCTGGGGCGCTTCCTGAACGTCTCTCCCGGCGAGCAGATCGTCGTAGTCAAGCGGCTTCGGCTGGCAGACGGCGACTCGATGGCGATCGAGACGCTGCACATCCCGGAGGCGCTCGTCCCGGGTCTGACGCCCAAGAGCCTGAGCGGCTCGTTCTACGAGCTGATGCGGGACACCTACGGGATCGTGATCGCCAGCGGCACCCAGGCGATCGAGCCCACGGTGACGAACGAGGAGGAGTCGGCCGCCCTCGGGGTGCCGCTCCATTCGCCGGCCTTCCTGTTCGAGCGCACGAGCCGCGACGCAGACGACCGGACGGTCGAGTACGTCCAGTCGATCTATCGCGGCGACCGGTACCGGATCGTCACGGAGCTCGGCCGGCGGGAGCAGCCGAGCCGCTCCAACGACGTCTAGCACCGCCGCCCGCACCGGACCACACCGGATCCTCTTGACACAGGTGGTCTTGTATGCGACCTTTGCCTCGTGGCCATTTGGTACAGACCACTCGACGCATCGACCATCGCGCCCGCTCCTTCCGGCCACCGGAGCTCTTCCGCGCTCAGGTCCCGCGTCGACGGCTCGAGGAGACTTGCATGAAACTACGAGTTATCGGGGCGGCCCTCCTGGTCGCCGCGCTCGGGGTCGTCGCGGCGACCGCAAGCGCGAATAGCGGCAAGGCCCAGGCAAAGACGCTCACGGTCTGGCTTCAGGTCGACGCGCAGTCGGGCTGGCCGGATGTCGTGGCTGCGGCCAACCAGCAGTTCCAGCAGCAGAACCCGGGCTGGACGGTCAACGTCCAGTACCAGAACTGGGGCGACCATCTGCAGAAGTTCGATGCGACGATCGCCGGCAACGACACGCCTGACGTCATCGAGATGGGCAACACCGAGATGACGAAGTACATGGCGGCGGGTGCGTTCGCCGACCTGACCGGCAGCAAGTCGCAGTTCGACAACTCGTCGAACTGGCTCGCCGGCCTCGCGAAGTCCGGCATGTACGGCGGCAAGGTGTACGGCGTCCCGTACTACGCGGGCTCCCGTGTCATCACGTATCGCTCCGACCTGTTCAAGAAGGCCGGGATCAAGGGCACGCCGACCAGCCTCGCCGCGTTCCAGGCGGACCTGGTCAAGATCGGGAAGATGCAGAGCAAGGTCAAGGGCTTCTCTCCGCTGTACGTCGGCGGCGAGGACTGGTACTCCGCGCTGAGCTTCGTCTTCGATTACGGCGGCTCGATCGCGACGACGCATGCCGGCAAATGGGTCGGCACGCTCGACACGGCGAAGTCGATCGCCGGACTGACGGCGTTCAAGAACTTCTTCAACGCCACCCAGGGCAAGGCGACGGCGACCCTCGACGGCACGAACCCGTATCCGTACACGGTCTTCTCTCAGGGCCTGACGGCTGCGAACTACGGGCCGGCGTGGTACAGCTGCTGCACCGGGGCGAAGTACAAGACGTCGACGGCGCAGTTCGTCATGCCGAGCCACACGAAGGGCCAGCCGATGCCGGGCTTCCTCGGCGGCTCGGACCTCGCCGTGCCGGGTGAGAGCAACTCCAAGTCGCAGGCCACTCAGTGGATCGCCGACTTCACCAGCACCGCGAACGAGAAGTCGCTCGAGGCGAAGGGCAACATCCCCAACGCGACCTACCTGCTCGGCAACAGCGTGAACGAGCGGGCGGCGGCGCGGAGCTGGTTCGTTCCGCAGGCCAAGCACTGGGTCGACGTCGAGAACGGCAACATCCTCAAGACGATGCTGTCGCAGATCCTCACCGGCCAGCTGACCGTCGCACAGGCTGCGAAGGTCGCCAGCCAGAACATCGCGCAAACCCTCAACGAGTCGTAACTCCTGAGCGGCCCGGCGCCCACAGCGCTCGGACCCGCCGTCGAGACCGCCCCAGGGCGGTCTCGACGGCGGTCCACCGGCCGTCGCCTCGCGTACGGGTCGGTTCCGTTCCTCCTGATCGCTCCCGTCATCATCGTGATGGGGGCGATCCTCGGCTATCCGATCTACAACCTCGTCAGGCTCTCGCTCCAGCGCTACGGCCTGTTCGAGCTGATCCAGCACCACGGCGTCTACATCGGGCTGCACAACTTCGGCAGCGTCCTGCACGACCCGATCTTCTGGCACACGCTGTTGCGGTCGGTCGTCTTCACGGCCGTCAACGTCGGGCTGACGATGGGGATCGGGACGTTGGTGGCGCTGCTGCTCGTCCGCGTCTCCGGCTGGGTGAGGATCCTGATCACGGCGGGGCTCGTGCTCATCTGGGCGATGCCTCCGGTGGTCGCCGTCCAGGTGTGGAACTGGATGACGAACTCGCAGAACGGCATCCTCAACTACATCCTCACCGAGCTCCACGTCGGTAACTACTTCCAGCACAA
The DNA here is from genome assembly GCA_963761665.1 of uncultured Actinomycetes bacterium. Classification (GTDB taxonomy): domain Bacteria; phylum Actinomycetota; class Thermoleophilia; order Gaiellales; family Gaiellaceae; genus Palsa-739. The sequence continues at coordinate 303,478 of CAVXHM010000004.1, read as the reverse complement.
CTGGTACGTGACGCCGTTCTGGCAGCTCTTCATGGTCACGACGCTGATCGTCTGGGGTGCGCTGCCGTTCGTCGCGATCACCGTCTACGCGGCGCTCTCACAGGTGCCGCACGAGCTCGTCGAGGCCGCGGAGATCGACGGCGCCCGCTCGTGGCGCGTCTTCAGGGACGTGACGATGCCGGTGATCATGCCCGTCCTGCTCATCCTCACGAGCCTGTCGATCATCTGGGACTTCGGCGTGTTCACGCAGCCGTATCTGCTGATCGGCCAGGGACACATCGTCCCCGCCAACTACCTGATGGGCATCTATCTGTTCGAGGAGGGCTACGTGAAGGCCGACTTCGGCCGCGGCGCCGCCATCTCGATCCTCATGCTCGTCATCGTCGCGGCGCTGAGCGTCTTCTACGTGCGCCGGATGGTCCGGATGAGTGAGGAGACGGCGTGAAAGTCGGCACCGCCCGCCGCGCCATGTGGAACGCGGTAGGGGTCGTGTTCTTTCTCGTGAGCGTCTTCCCGGTCTTCTGGATGATCTCGACCGCGTTCAAGTCCGACGACCAGATCAACTCGATCACGCCGACATGGTTCCCGGGCCACCCGACGCTGCAGCACTTCCGGGACGCGCTGGCCAGGCCCTACTTCTGGACCGACGTGAAGAACAGCCTGATCATCGTGCTCGTCACGGTCGCGATCGCGATGGTGCTCGCCTTCCTCTCCGCGGTCGCGCTGTCGAAGTACCGCTTCACCGGGCGCAAGGTGTTCATCGTGCTCGTGATCGGGGTGCAGATGCTTCCGGGCGCCGGCCTGATCATTCCGCTCTACGTCGTGCTCGCCCGCTACCACGAGGTCAATGCGCTCACCGGCGTGATCCTCGTCTACCTGACGCTCGCGCTCCCGTTCTCGCTGTGGACGCTGCGCGGCTTCATGATCGGGATCCCGAAGGACCTCGAGGAGGCGGCGATGGTCGACGGGAGCACGCGCCTCGGCGCCTTCGTGAAGATCCTGCTGCCGCTCGTCGCGCCGGGCCTCGTAGCGACGTCCGTGTTCGTGTTCATCACGACGTGGAACGAGTACATCTTCGCCCGCATCCTGCTCAACGACCAGACGAAGCAGACGATCACGGTCTGGTTGTCGTACTTCCTCGGCTCGAGCCGGCAGACCGACTGGGGCGCGCTGATGGCGGCGTCGACGCTGACCGCGATCCCGGTGGTCATCTTCTTCCTGCTCGTGCAGCGGAAGATCGCCTTCGGGCTCACCTCTGGTGCGGTACGCGGGTAGAACCGGTTTTGAGAGTCGGGAAATTGGTATTGACCACATTGCCGCGGTGTGGCAGGATCAGAGCCGAGGAGAGCGACCTGCACCAGACCCTTCACCTGTTTCCGGTCGCTCGCGAGGTGTGCGCGTGAGCGCCGCCGGCTGCTCGTACTTCGGCGTCCGCATCGTCCGCCACGTGCGCCGCGACATGGCCGATCTCGCGGCACGCGGGTACACGGGCGTCCTGCACACGGTCTCCGAGAACGACTTCGCGTACTACCGCGGGACGATGGCGGAGATCTTCGCTGCCTCCCACGCGGAGGGACTGACCGTGCAGGTGAGCCCGTGGGGGCTCGGCCGGACGTTCGGCGGCGAGGCGGAGAGCCGCTTCGTCGCGTTCCATCCGGAGGCGTGCCAGGTGATGGACGACGGCCGGCGCGTCGCCGCCGCCTGCCTCAACCAGCCGGCCTACCGTGCCTTCTGCAAGGAGTGGGCGGACGCCGTGCTGGAGATGGGCGCCGACTCGGTCTTCTGGGACGAGCCGGCATGGGTCGTCCCGGTGCACGTCGGCGTCGACGACGAGGCGCGCTGGACCTGCCGCTGCGACGTCTGCGCCGAGCTCTTCGGCGGTCCGCTGCCGACGGAGCTGACGCCGGAGGCTCGGGCCTTCCGCGAAGCGTCCGTCGTCGACTTCCTGCGCGAAGTCGTCGCGCACGTCGCCGACCGCGGCGGCAGCAACACCATCTGCCTGCTGCCGGCGACGGAAGGGACGCAGGGGATCTCCGACTGGAACGCGGTCGCGTCGCTGCCGGGCCTGACGACCTTCGCGACCGATCCGTACTGGAAGCACTGGGGCGAGCCGGCAGGCCCGTTCGTCAGCCGTTTCGCCCGCCTGCTGCGCGAGACCTGCGACCGGCACGGAGTCGGCGCGCAGCTGTGGCTGCCGAGCTTCGGGCTCACGGCCGACGAGATTCCCGAGCTCGAGGCCGCCGTTGCCGGCGCGCGCGAGGAAGGCGTGAGCGATCTCTGGACGTGGGGCTACGAAGCGTGCGGGCACATGACGAGCCTCGCCACGCCGGATGCTCCGCTCGTCTGGGATGCGGTCAGCGCCGCGCTGACGGGGCGGTCGCAGAAGCCGACCGAGTCGGCGTCGCCGCGCTTCGCCGATCTCGAGCTCCGCTCGGCGCGAGAGCTCGTCCGGCTGCTGAACGAGGAGGACGCGACGGTGCCGGCCGCGGTCGCCGATGCGGGTGCCGCGCTGGCCGTGGCGATCGAGGGAATCGTCGATCGGCTCGAGGCCGGCGGCCGGCTGATCTACGTCGGTGCGGGAACCTCCGGCCGTCTCGCGGCGCTCGATGCCGCCGAGTGCGGCCCCACCTTCGGCTCCCCGCCCGGAGAGGTGCTCGCGGTCGTGCCGTCGGGCACGGAGGAGGACGAGGACGACGCCGAGCGCGGCGCCGCCGACCTCGCCGCGATCGGGCCTGGACGGGGCGACGCCGTCGTCGCCGTGACCGCGAGCGGCTCGACGCCGTACGTGCTCGCCGCCCTCGAGACCGCCAAGCGGGCGGGCGCGCTTCGCGTGGCCGTCGTCTGCGTCCGCGGCTCCGCCGCCGGCGCGCTGGCCGACCACGAGGTGGTGGTGGTCGTCGGGCCGGAGGCGATCGCGGGCTCGACGCGCCTCAAGGCGGGGACCGCGCAGAAGCTCGTGCTCAACACCATCTCGACCGTGACCATGGTCCGGCTCGGCCGCACGTACGGCGGCCTGATGGTCGGCGTCGTGCAGGACAACGCGAAGCTTCGCGAGCGCGCACGCCGGAACCTCATGCTCGCCAGCGGCGCACCGGAGGAAGACGTGGACGCGGCGCTCGCGCAGGCCGGCGGCGACGCGAAGGTCGCACTCGTCTCGCTGCTCGCCGGCGTCGACACGTCGACCGCGCGCGAGCGGCTGGACGGCGCCGGCGGTTCCGTGCGGCTCGCCGTGGGAGACCCGCGATGAGGCTCGGAGTCGAGGCCGCGCTCGTCCGCGGCGAGCTCCTGCCCGGAGACGTGGAGGTCGAGGACGGCCTCGTCGTCGCGGTCGGTCTCGGCGGCGCCGTGCGCGGCCGCGTCGCGGTCCCCGGGTTCTTCGACATGCAGGTCAACGGCTTCGGCGGCGTCGATTTCCTCGCCGCCTCGACGGAGGACTACGTTCGCGCCGGCGAGGCGCTGCTGGAGACCGGAGTGACGGCGTACCAGCCGACGTTCATCACGGCGGCCGAGTCCACGATCGTCGACGCGCTGCGTGCGCTGCCGACCGACGGCGGCGGTCCGCGCGTCGTCGGCGCGCATCTCGAAGGCCCGTTCCTCTCGCCCGAGCGCATGGGGACGCATCCGCGCGAGCACAGGCGCGATCCCGACCTCGAGCTGCTCGACCGCCTGCTCGATGCCGGTCGCGTGACCGAGTTCACGCTCGCACCCGAGCTGCCCGGAGCCGACGTCCTGATCCGGCGCCTGCTCGAGCGAGGCATCGTCGTGTCGGCGGGCCACTCGAACGCGACCGCGGAGGAGGCGCATGCCGGGTTCGACCTCGGCGTGTCCACCGTCTCGCACCTCTTCAACGCGATGCGGCCGTTCCGCTCCCGCGACCCCGGGATCGTCGGCGTCGCGCTCACGCGTCCCGACGTCTTCGTGCAGATCATCGTCGACGGCCATCACCTCGCCGACGAGACGGTCAAGCTCGTCTGGGCCGCTGCGGGCGGGCGCCTGGCGCTCGTCAGCGACGCGATGGCGGCGGCGGGCGAGGCCGACGGGACGTTCCTGCTCGGTGAGGTCGAGGTCGAGGTGGCCGACGGCGTGCCGACGCGGCAGGACGGCGTCTTCGCGGGCACGGTGCTGACCATGATCGACGCGGTGCGCAATCTCCACGCACTCGGCATTCCGTTCGAGGACGCGGTCGGCGCCGCGACGAGCGTCCCGGCGGCAATCATCGGCCGTCCCGATCTCGGAGTGCTCGAGCCGGGCTGTCCCGCCGACGTCGTCGTCCTGGACGATCGCCTCGACATCGCCAGCGTCCTCTGCGCCGGTGAGGCCCGTGTCGTGGCTTGAGGAGGAGATCCGCGAGCAGCCCGCCGCACTCGCACGGCTGCTCGACCGGCAGGGTCAACACGTCGCCGAGCTCGCCGAGGCGTTTCACCGCGAGGACATCCATTACGTCCTGATCGCGTCGCGCGGGACGTCGAGCAACGCCGCCCGCTACGCGCAGTACGTGCTCGGCCGGGCGCACCGCGTGCCGGTGATGTTCGCGACGCCGTCGCTGTACACGATCTACGGACAGCCGCCGCGGCTCGACGGTGGGCTCGTGATCGGGATCTCACAGTCGGGTGCGTCGCCCGACGTCGTCTCGGTTCTGCTCGAAGCGCGGCGGCAGGGCCGCCCGACGATCGCGCTGACGAACGACCCGGACTCTCCGCTCGGACTCGCCGCCGCGTCGGTGCTGCCGCTCGAGGCGGGCGAGGAGCGCGCGGTCGCGGCGACGAAGACGTATCTCAACTCGCTCGGCGCGATCGCGCTGCTGTTCACTGCGCTCGGCGACGATGCCGTCGCGCGTGACGAGCTCCGGCGGATGCCCGATCTACTGGAGCAGCAGATCGCGCTGTCGTTCGAGTCGGCGCCGCCGCTCGAGGAGTACCGCGGTGCGATCGGCGCGACGGTGGTCGCGCGCGGCGTCAACTACGGCACCGCATTCGAGATCGCGCTGAAGATCCGCGAGCTGTCGGGACTGCTCGTCGAGGCGTACTCGCCCGCCGATCTGATGCACGGTCCGATCGCTGCGATCCAGCCGGACTGGCCGGTGATCGTCGTCGCGCCGACCGGGCCTGCGCGTCCGAGCGTGGAGGAGGTCGTCGAGCCGTTGCGCGAGCGCGGCGCGCGCGTGATCGGCGTCTCCGACGCAGAGTCCGTGCTGGCCGGCGCGCACACCAGGCTCCCGCTCGTGCCCGACGTGCCCGAGTGGCTGAGCCCGCTCACGGCCGTGATCCCCGGTCAGGTGACGGCGATGCGGCTGGCCCAGCAGCGCGGCCTCGACGTCGACCATCCCGCCGGCCTGCAGAAGATCACGCTCACGCGCTGAGCTTGCGCAGCAGGACGAGGTCCTGCGTGGGATTGCCGCTCGCGCCCTCGGCGTCGAGCTGCAGGAACTCGAATCCCTGCGCGAACGTGTCGCGCAGATACGCCTCCGGGTGGTACGCACTGCAGAGATTCGTGCCCGCGACGTCGGCCCAGCGCACGACGAGCTCGCCGCGCTCGAACCGCTCGCGCTCGTCCGGCTCGAGTCGCGGCGCGTACGCACGGCCGTGCGTGGTCACGAGCAGGAACCCGCCGGGCCGAAGCACGCGCCGAAGCTCGTTCCGCCACGCGAGCTGCAGGTCCGCAGTCAGATGGGTGAACACCGAGAGCGCGTAGACGAGGTCGAAGCTCTCGTCGCCGAAGACGAGCGGCGGCTCCAGTCCGTTCTCCTCGAACCGCGCGAACGGAAGATTGCTGCGGCACCAGTCGACCGCCGGCCGGCTCAGGTCGGTGCCCACGACCTCGACGTCGGGCAGGCCGACCCAGTTGCGCGTTACGCGTCCGCAGCCGCAGCCGAAGTCGAGCATCGCGCCGAGCCGATCGAGCGCTACGCCCTGTTGCTGGAGCGCTCCGCGCACGCTCGCGGCGCCGAGCCGGCCGCCTTCGAGGAACCAGCCCACGTCGGCGGTGCCGGCGACGCGGACGATCAGGCGCGGCGGCGGGACCGGCAGCGCGTCGTCGGCGTCGACCGGCGAGCTGCGGCCGGCGACCAGCGCCTGCGCCCACTCCCACGCACCGAAGGCGGGGCCGATCAGTCCCGTGCGCTCGAGCAGGCGGAGGAAGCGGCGTTTCACGGACTCGCAACGCTATAGCGTCGGCGCGTCGCGGCAATGTGAGAAGTCCCTATGAACGCGGGACTAGGCATGGCTTTGGAGCGCACGCGGTCGGTACGGTGAACGAAACGGGGCAGGCGCCTTGTCGTGACGAGAACACGCCGAACAGCGGTCGTCGTCCTGCTCGCCCTTGCCTGCGGCGCAGGAGCCGCGGCCGTGCTCGCGGCGCGCGGCGCGGTGTCCGACACGTCGGCGCCTCAGGTGATCGACACCTCGTTGAAGTCGGAGGCGCTGAACGCGACGCTGCACTTCCTCGTCGTGCTGCCGGCGGACTACGACACGAGTGGGCTCCGCTATCCGGTCATCTACTTCCTGCACGGCCTGCCGGCCGGACCGACCGCGTACCGCAGCGTCGCCTGGGTCGGCACGGCGGCAGAGCAGACCGGGCACCAGGCGATCGTCGTGATCCCGCAGGGCACGCGCGTGCAGAACGGCGATCCCGAGTACCACGACTGGGGGCCGGGCCGGAACTGGGAGACGGCGCTCGCCGTGGAGCTGCCGCGCTGGATCGACCAGAACTACCGGACGATCGCGAACCGTTCCGGCCGCGCCATCATCGGACTCTCTGCCGGAGGCTACGGCGCAGCGATTCTCGACGCGCACCATCTCGGCGAGTACTCGGTGATGGAGTCGTGGAGCGGCTACTTCCGGCCGACCGATCCGACGGGGGAGAAGACGCTCGACGTCGGGTCCGACGCCGACAACGCGTACGCGAGCGTGGTGGACCAGATCCCGCGGCTGAAGGCGGCGTTCGCGTGGCAGCCGACCTACTTCGCGTTCTACGTCGGCCGCAGCGACCCGACGTTCGTCGCCGACAACGTCCAGCTCGACCAGCAGCTGACTGCCGCGCACGTCCGTCATGTGTTCGATCTCTATCCGGGCGGCCACGACAGCGCTCTCTGGCGGGGCCATGCCGTCCGCTGGCTCGGAAACGCGCTGAACAACCTCGCGCCGCCGGCGTCCTGAGGACGGCTCGCCACTACACTCACGGCGTGGCGCAGGCGCCTGCACTCCCCACCGGATTCGAGCTGCCGCTGGAGCCGCGGCTGCCGCGGATCGGCTCGGTCGACGCCGTCGCGCTCGAGGAGCGCGCCGCGTCGCTGGCGAAGCGGTCGATCAAGAAGGACGCGAAGGTGTTTGCGCTCGAGCTGGCGATCCGCGTGACCGACCTCACCACGCTCGAGGGTGCGGACACGCCCGGGAAGGTGGCCGCGCTCTCGTCGAAGGCGATCCGTCCCGACCCGACCGACCCCGCGATCCCGTCGGTCGCGGCCGTCTGCGTCTACCCGAACCTCGTGCCGGTTGCGCGCGAACGGCTGCAGGGCAGCGGCGTGAAGGTCGCGGCCGTCGCGACGGGCTTTCCGTCCGGCCAGTACCCGACGGTCTTGAAGGTCGCCGACGTTCGCAGCGCCGTCGAGCTCGGCGCCGAGGAGATCGACATGGTGATCGACCGCGGCGCCTTCCTCTCGGGCCGCTACGCGAAGGTCTACGACGAGATCGTCCAGGTGAAGGAAGCTTGTGGCGAGGCGCACCTGAAGGTGATCCTCGAGACCGGCGAGCTCGGGACGTACGACAACGTGCGGCGCGCGACGCTGCTCGCGATCGCCGGCGGCGCCGACTTCGTCAAGACGTCGACGGGCAAGGTCAGCCCGGCTGCCACGTTGCCCGTCGCGCTCTGCATGCTCGAGGCCGTCCGCGACGTCTATGAGGAGACGGGTCGTCGCGTCGGCTTCAAGGCCGCCGGCGGCATCCGCCAGGCGAAGCAGGCCGTGCAGCACCTCGTCGTCCTCCACGAGACGCTAGGCCAGGACTGGCTCACACCCGACCTCTACCGGCTCGGCGCCTCGTCGCTGCTGAACGACATCCTCATGCAGCTGCGCAAGCTCAAGACGGGCGCCTACCAGTCCCCCGACTACTTCACCCTCGACTGACGCGGACGAAGATCTTGTCTTTCGTGACGAAGCCGGCACACACGCGTAACGGATCCCGCCCTACCCTGAGCCCCACCCAGAAGGGTGGGGGGTGGGTGGTGGGGCGAGCCGCCACGGTACGAGTCCCTGCCACCGGTGACACCGCGACCGAGGCTCCTCGTGACTGAGCTCGACCGCACGCAGCAGCAGACGCCGGCCCCGAAGGACTGGACGTATGCGCCGGCGCCCGAGTCGCGAGACATCGTCCGCCTCCAGGAGCGGTACGGCCACTTCGTCGGCGGCGCCTGGCTCGAGTCGACCGAGACCTACGAGACGATCTCGCCGTCGTCGGAGGAACGCCTGGCCGACGTGGGCCAGGGGAGCGAAGCCGACGTCGACGCTGCGGTCGGCGCCGCGCGCGATGCGTTCGCGAACGGCTGGTCGGCGCTGCCCGCGGCGGAACGCGCGAAGTATCTGTTCCGCATCGCCCGCATCCTTCAGGAGCGCGCTCGCGAGTTCGCCGTGCTCGAGTCGCTGAACGGCGGCAAGCCGATCAAGGAGTCCCGCGACGTCGACCTGCCGCTCGCTGCGGCGCACTTCTTCTATTACGCCGGCTGGGCGGACAAGCTCGAGTACGCGTTCCCGAACCGGCGTCCGCGTCCCGTCGGCGTCGCCGGCCAGATCATCCCGTGGAACTTCCCGCTGCTGATGCTCGCCTGGAAGATCGCGCCCGCGCTCGCGTGCGGGAACACGGTCGTGCTCAAGCCGGCCGAGACGACGCCGCTGACCGCTCTGCTCTTCTGCGACGTCCTTCGCCAGGCCGAGCTGCCGCCCGGCGTCGTGAACGTCGTCACCGGCGACGGTCGCACGGGCGCCGCGCTCGTCGATCACGCCGGCGTCGACAAGATCGCATTCACCGGCTCGACCGAGGTCGGCAAGGCGATCCAGCGGCAGCTCGCCGGGACGGGAAAGAAGCTCACCCTCGAGCTCGGCGGCAAGGCGGCGAACATCGTCTTCGACGACTCGGCGCTCGACCAGGCCGTCGAGGGAATCGTCAACGGCATCTACTTCAACCAAGGCCACGTCTGCTGCGCGGGCTCGCGGCTGTTGGTCCAGGAGTCGATCGCCGAGCCGCTGGTGGAGAAGCTGAAGCGGCGCCTCACCACCCTGCGCGTCGGCGACCCGCTGGACAAGAACACCGACGTCGGTGCGATCAACTCGGCGATGCAGCTGGAGAAGATCGAGGCGCTCGTGCAGTCGGGCGTCGACGAGGGCGCCGAGATCTACCAGCCCCCGTGTCAGCTCCCGGAGAAGGGCTACTGGTTCGCGCCGACGGTCTTCACCAACGTGGCACAGAGCTACCGTATCGCGCAGGAGGAGATCTTCGGGCCGGTGCTGTCAGTCCTCACGTTCCGCACGCCGGAGGAGGCGGTGGAGAAGGCGAACAACACGCCGTACGGTCTCAGCGCCGGCGTCTGGACGGAGAAGGGGTCGCGCATCCTGTGGATGGCTGAGCGCCTGCGCGCCGGCGTCGTCTGGGCGAACACCTTCAATCGGTTCGACCCGACCTCGCCGTTCGGCGGCTACAAGGAGTCGGGCTTCGGACGCGAGGGCGGCCGCCACGGGCTCGAGCCGTACCTGAGGTTCGACGAATGAGCAGGCTCCCCGTGAAGAAGACGTACAAGCTGTACATCGGCGGCGCGTTTCCGCGCAGCGAGTCGGGGCGAACGTACGAGGCCGAGGGCCAGAACGTCGCGCACGCGTCGCGGAAGGACGCGCGTGACGCGGTTCGCGCCGCGCGTGCGGTGCAGCCGGGCTGGGCCGGCGCCACTCCGTACAACCGCGGCCAGGTGCTCTACCGGCTCGCCGAGATGGTGGAGGCACGCGCGCCCGAGTTCGCGGAGCTCTGCACCGGTCGTGACGAGGTCGACCGGGCGATCGATCGCGTCGTCTGGTACGCGGGCTGGGCGGACAAGCTGCCGCAGGTGCTCGGCGGCGCGAACCCGGTCGCGGGGCCGTATTTCAACTTCACCATTCCCGAGCCGACCGGCGTCGTCGCGGTGCTCGCACCGGACGAGCCGCCTCTGCTCGGCCTCGTCACGCGGCTGCTGCCCCCGCTCGTGGGCGGGAACACCGTGGTCGCGGTCGCGTCCGAGACGCGTCCGCTCGCCGCCGTCGAGCTCGCCGAGGCGCTCGCGACGAGCGACGTCCCGGGCGGCGTCGTCAACCTGCTCACCGGCTTCCGCGGCGAGCTCGGCCCGGTGCTCGCCTCCCACATGGACGTGAACGCACTCGACGTCTGCGGCTCCGACGGCGAGCGGCCCGAGCTGGAACGGCTCGCGGCCGACAACGTGAAGCGCGTCGTCCACGGCGGCGCCGACGTCCAGAGCCCGTGGGAGATCGCGAGCTTCCTCGAGCTGAAGACCGTCTGGCACCCGATCGGCCAGTAGCCCCCGCGGCTCGTTAGGCTACGGACGACCGCATGGCGAACAGCCGCTTCAGCCACGCGATCGCCGAGGGCGACGGGATCTCCGTCATCGTGGCGGTCGAGGATCCCGACGCCGCCCGAGCTGCCGAGGCGCAGCGAGCCGAGGCGCTCGTCGTCCGCAACGATCCTACCGCCGTGCGCGGCGCCACCACGCTGCCGATCCTCTGGCGCGCCGCGGTCTCGCTCGAACAGGCTTCGGCCGCTGCCGACGCGGTGATGCTCGTCTTCGACACGCTCGAGGAGGACGACGGCAGGCTCGAGACGCTGCACGGGCGGGCGATCGAGCTCGGGCTCGATTGCGCCGTCGAGGTGCGGAACGAGGAGGAGCTGGAGCAGGCGCTCGACCGGATCGACCCGGAGATCTTCCTCCTGTCGCCGCTTGAGGCGGAGAGCGACGAGACCGCGCTCGAGGTCGTGCTCGACCTGCTGGCGGCGGTACCGGCCGGCAAGCTCGCCATCGCCGACCTCCCGCTCACCACGCGCGACGAGGTGACGGAGCTGGAGCGGGCGGGCATGGACGCCGTGATCGTGCAGCAGCGGGACGTCTCGCTGCTGGCCGGCGGCCCGCCGCCCGAGGTCTAGTCCTTCCCTTTTTCAAAAGGGGCGCTACCCTTCCCGCGTGAGGGTCAGGGTCGTGAGGGCGGCGATCGTCGCGGGAGCAGTCACGCTCCTGCTCGCCGCGGGAGCAGGAGCCGCACCGACCGCCCGCAAGGCCGCCGTGTGCCCGGCCGCGTGGAAGGCCGGCTGGGTCAAGCTCGCCGCCAAGGTGGGCGCTCCCGTCTACTGCCCGACGTGGATGCCGAACCCCCTCAACGGGAAGATCGGCGGCCAGTGGCAGGACATCTACTCGATCGGCAAGGACCACAGCTACCTCGTCAGCTTCCTCTCCCAGGACGACCTCGGCACCGGATTCGTCCACGTCAATTTCCGCGGTTACCCGGGGCGCACGACGATTCCGAAATGCGACACGACCACGATCGAGGGTAACCGGGTCATCCGCGGCACGATCGCGTGCTTCGCCGATCCGAACGCGACGCTCCGCGTCGGGAGCATCGACGCGACCTTGTACACCGTGAACCAGGGCGAGGACCAGTGGCATCTGCTGTACGCGTGGAGGCACAAGGGCTCGCTGTACACCGTGAGCGAGCACGTGATCGCGCCGTACACCGGCGTTCAGGTGCTCCGGAACCTGCACAAGCTGATGCACAGCCTCGTCCTCATCGAGCCGGCGCAGTAGCGATCCGATGAAGCTGACGCGTCGCCAACTTTTCGCGGGCGCGGCGGGTGCAGCCCTCGGCGCAGCCGGCATCTACGAGCTCGCGGACCAGCTGTCGGGTTCGCCGGCGCGCGCAGTCGTCCCGCTCGGGCCGCGTCCGGTCGAGCAGCACGTCCTCGACGGCATTCCCGTCGTTCTGCAGGACGGCGTCCAGGTGATCGTGCCGCCGCGGCATCACCTCGTCGTCACCGCGACGCTCAAGCCGGGCATCGACCTCGCAAAGGCGCAGCAGGACCTCGAGCACGCACTGCTCGAGGTCGAGTCGCGCTACGAGCAGACGCCGGCCGGGCTCGGAGTCACGGTCGCGTGGGGGCTCCCGTACTTCGACCACTACGTCGCGACGGCCGCGGCGAAGCACCTTCCTTTCGACCGCCGCGCGCAGAAGTCGGCGCTGCTCGCAACCCGGTCGTTCCCGAGCGACCCGCATGGGACGCTGCTCGAGGAGAACGACGTCGTGCTGCTCATCCGCAGCGACCGGCTCGAACACATCGAGGATGCGCGCAAGACCCTGCTCGACGATCTCGACGTCTTCGAGCCCGTCAGCCTGCGCCGCGGATTCGTCGGCGGCGACCTGCCGCGGAAGCTCGCCATCGCCGGCGGCGTTCCCGGCGCGTACCTGATTCCGCACGACTCCGAGCTCTTCCTCGGCTTCACCTCGACGCAGAAGGCGGGCCTCGGGCCACGTCGGATCGCGAACTTCGAGACGCTCGGCCTCGTCGACCTCCGCGGCGACTACTTCCGCGGCGGCACGCACATGCACCTGTCGCACATCTTCGAGGACCTCGAGGCGTGGTACCTCAACTTCGAGTTCCAGGAGCGCGTCGACACCGCGTTCCGGCCCGGCCTGAAGGTGAAGGAGAACGCGCAGGTCGTTCCGCAGGGGCCGAAGCAGGTCTCGAGCGTGCAGGAGGTCGAGCGGGACTTCAAGAGCGCCGGCCGCTTCGGGCACAGCGCGTCGATCCAGACGAGCTCGCGGCTGCTCCAGAACACGACGGGGGAGGACGGCACCGTCTACGTGAAGGGCACCGCCATCCCGCAGCGCGCCGACTTCAACACGCTCGACAACCCGTTTGCGTGGTCGGCCGACCCGAAGCGGGACGGGCTGATCGCGGGAACCGCCGCCGCAGGGGTCCACTTCGTCGTGTTCAACCCGTCGAGCGACGACTTCCACCGCAACCGCCTCGCGATGGACGGCGTGCTGCCGGACGGGACGACGCTGAAGCTGCAGCCGGCGGCGCGCGGCCAGGGCTTCAACTCCGTGCTCCGGACGACGCACCGCCAGAACTTCCTCGTGCCGCCGCGCGCGCACCGGTCCTTCCCGCTCGCAGAGCTCTAGTCGTGACGGAAGGCGGCAGCTCCGTCCCGGAGGTGCGTGCGCTCCTGCGCGTGCTCGCGGCCGGGCGCGACGTGGCCGAGCTCGGTTCCGCATTCGGCGAAGGCGCCGCCGCGATGGCCGAGACGGCGCGCTCCGTCGTCACGGTCGAGCTCGATCCGGAACGGGCGGCGGTCGCGCGGCGGCGGCTCGCCGGCGTCACGGCGGTCGAGCTGCTGGAGGGCGACTGGCGCGAGGCGCTGCGCGGACGCGGGCCGTTCGGGCTCGTGTACGCGGACTCGGGCGACTACGACTGGGACGCGATCCTCGAGCTCGTCGAGCCGGGCGGGCTGCTCGTCAAGGACGACCTGACCCCGGGCAGGGACATCGCCGGCGATCCCGTGCGCACCTTTCTGCTGCGCGACCCGCGGCTCGCCGCCGTGGAACTCGCCGTCACACCGGCGATGAACGTGATCGTCGCGGCGAAGCGCTGAGCTAGCCGAAGAAGGCCTTCGCCACCTCGTACCACTCGGGCGTGACCGTCTTCAGCTCCGCGGTCGCCTCCTCGAGCGAGACGGCGATCACGTCGTCGCCGCGCAGCGCGGCCATCTGGCCGAACTGTCCCTGGTGCGCGAGATCCGCCGCCTTCAGGCCGAAGCGCGTCGCGAGCACGCGGTCGCGCGCGGTGGGAGAGCCGCCGCGCTGGATGTGGCCGAGGACGGTGACGCGCGTCTCGAAGCCGGTCCGCTCCTCGATCTCGCGGCCGAGCACCTCGCCGACGCCGCCGAGCTTCACGTGGCCGAACTGGTCGCTCGCGCGCGCCTCGCCGCCGACGACCTGGCGCTCGCCGCTCTCGTACGTGAGCTCGTACCCCTCGCTGGCGACGACGATCGAGAAGCTCTTGCCGCGCGCGTGCCGTCTCCGCAACTCCGCGCACGCAGCTTCCACCGTCATCTTCTGCTCGGGGATGAGGATCACGTCCGCGCCGCCGGCGATGCCGCTCATCACGGCGATCCAGCCGGCGTGCCGGCCCATCACCTCGACCACCATCACGCGGTTGTGCGACTCGGCCGTCGTGTGCAGCCGGTCGATCGCCTCGGTCGCGATCGTCACGGCGGTGTCGAAGCCGAAGGTGTAGTCCGTGCCGGAGAGGTCGTTGTCGATCGTCTTCGGGACGCCGACGACGGGGAAGTCGTGCTCCTGGTGCAGCCGCGACGCGACGCCGAGGGTGTCCTCGCCGCCGATCGCGACCAGCGCGTCGAGCCCGCGGTCGGAGAAGTTCTGCAGCACCTTGTCGACGCCGCCGTCGAGCTTGAACGGGTTCGTGCGGCTCGTGCCGATGATCGTGCCGCCGCGCGGGAGGATCCCGGAGACCTGGTGCGGCCCGAGCTCCTCGAACACGCCTTCGACCAGTCCGCGCCAGCCCTCGCGCACCGCGACGCAGTCCCAGCCGGCGGTATCGGATCGGCGCACGACGGCGCGGATGACCGCGTTCAGACCGGGGCAGTCGCCGCCGCCGGTGAGGATGCCGATCGTCTTCGCCACGTCCGTAGTCGTAGCAATTCGCGCGGCCGCGCGAATCGGAGTTGTCCCGCTAGGAGCGTCTGACCACTACTCGACGACGACGACGTCGGCACCGAGCTCGCGCTCGACCTCGGCCGGGACGTCGGTGCCGAGCAGGCGGTCCATGAAGCGGTGGTGATGTGCTCCGAGGACGACGACTGACGCCTTCCGGTCGTGCGCGGCGTCGGCGATGACGCGGGCCGGATCGCCGGCAGCCCAGAGGTAGTCGGCGTCGACGCCCGCCTCGTCGATGCTCTTGCGCGCGTCGGCGAAGATGTCCTGAAGGTCGGGCGGCGCGACGAGCGGGATCATGACCACCGGCGTGTCGTCGAGGCTCCCGTAGTTCTGCGGGCCCTCCGGGTTCAGCGGCAGCTCCTCGACCGCGACCACGACGAGCTGCGCGTTGCGCGTCTTCGCTTCCGCGATCGCCCGCTCCAGCGCGCGCTTCGCCGGCTCCTTGTCGTCGTAGCCCACCACGACGGGACCTGAGTGACCATCTGTCACGGGACGAAGGCTCGCGCCGCGCGCCGGGGGCGGCATCGTCCAGAAGGGGTGATCCGGCTCAGCCGCCCGCCTTGAACGCTTCCAACGCGTCCTGGACGGTCTCGTAGATGTGCTCCGTCCCGACCTTGGCTGCGATGCCGAACGTGTCGAGCTGCTTGCGCACCTTGTCGTCCACTCCGCAGAGCGCGAGCAGGACGTTGCGTTCGTGCAGCTGGTCGGCGAGCTCGTCGAGCGTCTTCCCGCCGCTGTAGTCGATGTCGTCGACCGCGGCCGCGTCGAGGATGAACCAGCGCGGCGGGTCGTCGCCGCC
Source organism: uncultured Actinomycetes bacterium (assembly GCA_963761665.1). Taxonomy (GTDB): domain Bacteria; phylum Actinomycetota; class Thermoleophilia; order Gaiellales; family Gaiellaceae; genus Palsa-739. The sequence goes on along the minus strand of CAVXHM010000004.1, from coordinate 287,927 downwards.
GACGAGCCCGAGCACCTCCTCCGACAGCCGCGCGGCGTTCGCGTAGAAGATGCCGCCGCCGAAGCGGTACACGACCAGCCCCGCCTCAGTCCTCGTCCCGGGCGTGGGCGAAACCGTCATCAGGTGGCCCTTCGCGTTCCGCGTGAGGACGAAGTCGGTCGTCTGGTAGTGGCGGCGAACGTGGAGCACGAGCGACAGGAGGATGGCGAGCACGATGCCCTCCTCGACGCCGACGATCACGACGACGACCCCGGTGGCGAGCGCGACCCAGAACTCGTCCTGCCGCAGCCGGTAGATCTCGCGCATGCCCTTGACGTCGATCAGCTTGAGGCCGATCAGGAACACGACGGACGACAGCACGCAGTTCGGCAGGTACTGCAGCGGCACCGTCAGGAACAGCAGCACGATCGCGACGACGACCGCCGTCGTCAGCTGCGCCACCTGCGTGTGGCTCTTCGCTTCGTCCACCATCTCCGTCTTCGTCGGGCTGCCGTTCACGACGAACGTGCCGGTGAAGCCGGCGGTGATGTTGGCGACGCCGAGCCCGACGAGATCGGTGTTCTCGTCGAACGGCTCGTCGTACTTGACCGCGAAGGCGCGAGAGGTGGCGGCGCTCTGGGCGAGGATGACGATGAACATCGAGACGGCCGTCGCCATCAGCTTCCCGGCGTCGTTCCACGTGACGTCCTGCGGCACGCCGACGTGCGGCAGTCCGCTCGGCACCTTGCCGAGGATCGAGACGTCGTGCGCGGCGAAGTTGAAAATCCAGCTGAGGGCGATCATCCCGACGACGGCGACGAGCCCGCCGGGGACGACCCTGAGCCAGCGGCCGAACACGACCAGGATCGCCAGCGTCGCCGCCGAGACCAGCGCGGTCTGCCAGGACGCGTCGCCGATGTGGCCGAGCGTCTTGAAGAAGTCGACCAGCGTGTCGCTGAAGAACTTCACCGAGCCGGTCTGCTTCGGGATGCCGAGCATTCCGCCGACCTGGCCGGCCGCGACCTGCACGCCGACGCCGGTGAGGAACCCGATCAGGACCGTGCGCGAGAGGAAGTTCGAGAGGAAGCCGAGCCGGGCGATCCGGGCGACGAACAGCAGGCCGCCGGCGAGCAACGCGGAGAGCCCGGCGAGCCCGACCCACTGCGGCGACGCCGGCTCGAGCCCCGCGATGCCGAGCGAGGCGATGCCCGCGTACATGATCGCCGCCGTCGCCGAGTCGGCGCCGACGACGAGATGCTTGGAGGAGCCGAGCAGCGCGAAGGCCGCGATCGGGATCAGGATCGTGTAGAGGCCGGTGATCACCGGCATCCCGGCGATCTTCGTGTAGCCCATCGTCTCCGGAATGGCCAGCGCAGCCAGCGTCACCCCGGCCACGATGTCCTTCGACAGCCACTCCTTCCGGTACGGCCGGATGCCGTCGAGCACGGACACGTATCTGCCGAGACCCGACGCCGCCTCGTTCGCGCTCATCACTCTCCCGATCGACTCGCCACAGCCCGAAGCGTCGGAGCCTAGGAAGATTTGGCTGCCGGAGCAACCATCCCTTGCGCCGGGTGAGGGCGAATCCCCTATCCGAGGCTACCCCCGAGGGGTGGTTCCGGCCGATACAGGCGGCATTCGCCGTCCATGGAAGGAGCCGTCCTCCATGATTTCCAGCCTGAACCGACGCCTGCGCTCGGAGGAAGAGGGTTTCACCCTCATCGAGCTCCTCGTCGTCATCATCATCCTCGGCATCCTGCTCGCGATCGCGGTGCCGTCGTACCTCAGCTTCAAGGATCGCGCCAACAAGACCGCCGCCGCCGCGAACGTCCGGTCGCTCATCCCGAGCGTCGAGTCGTACAACGCGGACAACGTCCCGTCCGGCCCGAACGACCCTGACGCCGCCACGAGCACGACGGACAACGGCTACATGGGCATGACCATCGCCGAGCTCAAGGCGACGTACGACCAGGCGATCCCGTCGACCGACTTCGTCAACAACAGCGGCGCGGCCGAAGCGGCCGGCGTCACTGCCACGGCGCCGCTCGACGCCACGCACTACTGCGTCTATTCGCAGATCGGCAACTGGTTCGCCTACAAGCTGAACCCGGCCGGCGTCATCCTGCAGACGACCGACCCGACCAAGGTCTGCACGTAGACCGGTCCACAGCGATCGTGCGACGAAGGGCCGCCCTCGAGGCGGCCCTTCTGCGTGAGGGGTCGTTGCGCAGCCCGCGGTGAAAGGAATAGCGTCGCCGGTAGTCACCGCCGAAGAGAGGAACGCAACCATGCCGCAGTTGCTCCGCTCCGCGCTCGTCGCCTGTGCCCTGGTGCTGATCCTGCCGTCGCTCGCGCTGGCAGGCGTCAAGCCCGGGCAGCCCTTCCCGACGAATCTCGACACGAAGATCGACCTGACGCAGCTCACCGGGCTGCGCGTCGCACTGCCGAAGCCGGACTGCACGACGCACCCGTCGGACTGCGCCGACATCGACGTGCTGAACACACTCGACGGCTTCAACGTCGACGCGCGCGTCTCGATCCCGTTCAGCGGGCCGATCGATCTCACCACGGTTACGCCCAGCACCGTCTTCCTCGTCGACGCGAAGGGGCAGCGGATGCCGCTCGACCGGCTGGTGTGGACGCCGGCGACGAACACGCTGCACGGCGAGCCGCACACGTATCTCGACCAGCACACGCCGTACGTGCTCGTCGTCACCGACGGCGTCAAGGCCGCGGACGGGAGCGCACTCGACCCGTCGCCCTTCCGCCAGAGCCTCGAGCTGGGCGGGACCCACGACCTCGGGCAGACGCTCTACCGTCTCGCGCTGCTCGGCGCGCTGCACTGGGCGCACGTTCCGCTCGCGCACGTCGCGGACGCGAGCCTGTTCACCACGCAGAGCATCACCTCGCTGCTGGAGAAGGTGCGCAGCCAGATCGACCGGTCGAGCCCCGCGCCGGTGAGCTTCACCATCGGCTCGGGCGGCGCGCGGACGGTGTTCCCCTTCTCGAGCGTGCTCGGTGTTCTCTTCCACCGCCAGGTCGGGACGGCGACGTTCAGCGACTCGACCTTGCCTGCCGCGGTCGACGCCTTCCCCGGCGCGATCGGCACGGTCGCCTACGGCAGCTTCTCCTCGCCGGACTACGAGAACTCGTCGCAGGTGATCCCGCCGGTCGGCACCGCGCTCGGAATCCCGAAGCCGCAGAGCACGAACACGCTGTACTTCAACCTCTGGCTCCCGTCCGGGCCCGAGCCGGCCGGCGGCTGGCCGGTGGCGATCGTCGGACACGGCTTCACCGACTCGAAGCAGGGCTTCCCGATCACGACCGCGTCGACGATGGCCAAGAACGGCATCGCCACGATCGCGATCAACGTCGTCGGCCACGGCGGCGGGCCGCTCGGGACGCTGACGGTGCTGAAGACGGATGGAACGACCGTGACGTTCCCCGCGGGAGGCCGCGGGTTCGACCAGGACGGCAACGGCACGATCGACTCGACCGAGGGCGTCAGCGCCGCGCCGCCGTTCACCGCGATCGGCAACCGCGACGGGCTGCGCCAGACGGTGATCGACTTGATGCAGCTGACGCGGGAGATCCAGGTCGGCATCGACGTGAACGGAGACGGGAAGCCCGATCTCGACGCGTCGAAGATCTCCTACTTCGGCCAGTCGTTCGGCGGGATCTACGGGACGACGTTCCTCGGCGTCGAGCCGGCCGTCCACGCCGGCGTGCTGAACGTCCCGGGTGGCTCGATCACGGAGATCGCCCGGCTCTCGCCGTCGTTCCGGCCGCTGGTCGGGATCGCGCTGGCCACCCGCGTGCCGTCGCTGTACAACGCCGTGCCGAACGCGACGTTCACGAACTTCAACGAGGACATGCCGCTGAGCGGGCAGCCGCCGCTCGTCGACACCGTTCCCGGCGCGGACGCGATCCAGAACACGCTGGACCAGCAGATCTGGGCGCAGGCGCCGGCGGATCCCGTCGCGTGGGCGCCGACCATCCGGAAGCAGCCGCTCCGGGGCAACGACCCGAAGGCCGTGATCGTCCAGTTCGCCAAGGGCGACGAGACGGTGCCGAACCCGACGGCGTCCGCACTGATCCGGGCCGGCGGGCTGGAGGACCGGGCGACGTACTTCCGGAACGACCTCGCCTTCGCCACCGTGCCGGGCTACACGGTGACGAACCCGCACACGTTCCTCAGCAACATCGGCGGGGCGTCGGGGCCGCTGGCCTTCGCCGCCCAGCAGCAGATCGCGACGTTCCTCGCCGGCGGCGGCGCCGTCACGATCGACCCGGACGGTCCGGGGCCGCTGTTCGAGACGCCGATCGCGGGGCCGCTGCCCGAGACGCTGAACTTCCTGCCGTAACCGGTCGTGCGCGGGCCCGGGGGCGAGCCCGGGTCCGCGCGCCCCGGATCATGCCGAAGGTGGGAATCGAACCCACACGCCCTTTCGGGCACCGGATTTTGAGTCCGGCGCGTCTACCAGTTCCGCCACTTCGGCGCGGTCAGCGCATGGTACGCCGCCGCTACTACATTTTTCGAAGCGTATGGGGATGGGCTTGGACCCTTGAAACGTGCTTTTCAACGGGGGATACTCACGCATCGGTTCCGGGTCTCCGGAACCTCGGTGGATGCGATCGAGGAGGAAGCGTGAGCAGAAAGTTTGCGTTTGGGGTCTTGCTCGGTGCTGCTGCGGTCCTCGCCGCGGTTGTTGCCGGGTATGCCGGGAGTGCGAGGAGCGCGAGCAGCGTGACTCCGCTGCCGTCGTCGTCGTGCGGCCCGGTCGTCTACAAGGGGTCCGGTAGCCCGGACTTCATCGTCGCGACGGATCTGCCCTTGCAGGGTGCGGTCCGCCAGCAGACTGTCCAGATCTCCAGGGCGGCCATCTGGGATCTCGCGAATCGAGGCTGGAAGGCCGGCTCGTACAAGATCGGCTACCAGTCCTGCGACGACTCGACCGCGCAGTCGGGCGGCTGGGATACGGGTAAGTGCGCGACCAATGCCCATCTGTACGCGAGCAACCGCTCGGTGATCGGCGTCGTCGGCACGTTCAACTCGGGGTGCGCGAAGATCGAGATCCCGATCCTGAACCGTGCGAACCCGGGTCCGATGCCGATGGTGAGCCCGGCGAACACGAGCCCCGGCATCACGACAACAGGCCCCGGAGCGACGCCGGGCGAGCCAAACAAGTACTACCCAACCGGCGTGCGGAACTACGCCCGCGTCGTCGCCAACGACCAGTTCCAGGGACCGGCGGACGCGATGTTCACCAAGTCCCTCGGCAAGACGAAGGTCTTCGTCCTCAACGACAAGCAGACCTACGGCTACGGCGTCGCCCTGACGTACAGGAACGCGGCGCAGAAGCTCGGCCTGAAGGTCGTCGGCTTCCAGGGTTGGGATGCGAAGCAGGCGAGCTATGAGGCGCTCGGCCAGGCGATCAAGAAGTCCGGCGCCCAGGTGGTCTTCCTCGGCGGCATCGTCTGCAACAACGGTGCGAAGCTGATGCAGGACATCAAGTCGGTGGATCCCGGGATCCAGCTGCAGATGCCGGACGGCTTCAGCGACCCGAATGCGAACGGTCCGGTCGGGAACAACGCCTACATCAGCGTCGCCGGCCAGCCGCCGAACAAGCTGACCGGGTTCGGAGCGACGTTCGTCAAGCTCTTCGGCAAGCAGGTCGGCGCGACGCCGAACCCGTACGCCGCGTACGGCGCCGAGGCGATGGACGTCATGCTGCAGGCCGTCGCGAAGTCCGGCGGACAGCGGTCAGCCGCGTCCAAGGCTCTGTTCGGTCTGCAGGTGACGAACGGCATCCTGGGCAGCTTCACGATCAACAACCAGGGTGACACGAGCGGCACGTCGATCACGATCTACAAGCAGAAGGGCAAGAGCCTCGTTCCCGTGACGACGCTCGTCCCGCCTGCGAGCCTCGTGAAGTAGCGGGCAACCGCGACAAGAACCAACCGCCGGGGGAGGTGAGCTCACCTCCCCCGGCGCCCATCCCATCCCCGTCTCTCCGTGGCCACAACCGTCCACTCCGAAGAACTCGCCCGGCCGCGGAGGTCTCCGACCAGCTACGTGATGCCGGTGCTGGGCAGCCTGCTTCTCGTCCTGCTCTTCGTCTGGCTCGGCGTCAACCTCGTCAAAGGGCCGGCGTACTTCTTCACGATCGCTCTGATCGGCCTTACGAACGGAGCGGTCTACGCGCTCGTGGCTCTCGGCTACACACTCGTCTACGGCATTCTCGAGCTGATCAACTTCGCCCACGGCGACGTATTCATGCTCGGGGCGATGTTCTCGGCGACGATGATCCTCTCGGCGTTCCACCTGAGCGCGCACCCGTCTGCCGGATCGCTCGCGCCCGCGATTCTCGTCACGCTCGTCGTCGTCATGCTGGCGTGCGGCGCCCTTAACGCGGGGATCGAATACGTCGCCTACCGGCCGTTGCGCAACGCGCCGCGACTGGCCCCGCTGATCACGGCGATCGGCGTCTCGTTCATCCTCGAGGACGTCGCGATCGCCTGGAAGGGCCCCGGATACGTTGCTGTGCCCCAGGTGCTCCCCACGGGCACGGCGTTCTCCATCGGCGGTGTCGCCGTCACCTGGGAGAAGCTGATCGTCATGGCGATCACGATTCCCGTGCTGCTCGCGCTCATGTGGCTGGTGCAGCGGACGCGTCAGGGAAAGGCGATGCGTGCGACCGCGCAGGACCGCGACGCCGCAGCGATGATGGGTATCAACGTCAACCGGACGATCTCGTTCACGTTCGCGATCGCCGGCGCGCTCGCAGGCGCGGGAGGGCTGACCTACGCCCTGTACTTCGAGCAAGTCCGGTACGACACCGGGTTCCAGCTCGGCCTGATCGCGTTCACCGCCGCTGTCCTCGGCGGCATCGGCAACCTCCCGGGCGCCGTTCTCGGCGCCGTCGTGATCGGACTGATCGGCTCGTTCAACGACGGTCTGACCTGGCACTCGCCAGGAAGCGACTGGACGCAATCGATCGTCTTCACGATCCTCATCCTGATCCTCGTCTTCCGCCCCGAAGGGCTGCTCGGCGAGCGTACGCCCGAGGGCGGCTGACGTGCGCCGCCGCATCGCCGAATCGGTCTCGAACGCGTGGTGGGCGGTGCTCGCGCGCCTCGGGCTGAGCCGGAACCGGTGGCAGACGCTGCCGCGCTTGACCCGTCGCGCGGTCAAGGCGGTGGTCTGGGTCTGCGTAGCGCTGGTCCTCGTCGCGCTCTTCGGCGTCTGGACCGTCTCCGCGCTCGCGGTCGCCGCCGTTGTGCTGATCCTGGTCGTACCCCCATGGCAGCGCGTGACCTTTCGCGGCGTTCGGGTCGGCAGGTGGATCGCGCCGCTCGCCCTCCTTGGGATCGCGATCGCCTATCCGTACTACGTGGGCGCGATGCCGCAGGTGCCGGTCTTCGGGCCGTTCCCGCAGGTGAGCACTCTGGTCGTGATGATGATCTTCACGATCATGGCCCTCGGCCTGAACTTCGTCGTCGGCTATGCGGGGTTGCTCGACCTCGGCTATGTCGCCTTCTACGCGATGGGCGCCTACATGGCCGGCTGGTTCGCATCGTCGCAGTTCTCGAGCCAACATCTCAACGTCGGCGCTGTCGGCCTGTTACCCGGGACGACCGGTTTCCACCTCTCGATCTGGCTCGTGCTGCCGATGGCCGGGATCGCGACCGCACTCATCGGCATCCTCATCGGCCTGCCGACGCTGCGTCTCCGCGGCGACTACCTTGCGATCGTCACGCTCGGGTTCGGCGAGATCATGCCGCAGATCGCGAACAACGGGAACAGCCTGTTCGGCTTCAACCTGACGAATGGCACGGGCGGGATCACACCGATCGACGGGCCCGGCTTCGGAAACTGGGCGCAGCAGCATCTGCACCTGCCGGCCAACTTCCTCACGGCCTCGAACCTCGACGCGGTCTTCCTGTGGACGTCGCTCCTGCTCGTCGTGATCACGATCTTCACGAGCATGCGCCTCCGCGACTCCCGCCTGGGCCGCGCCTGGATCGCGATCCGTGAGGACGAGGTCGCCGCCGCGGCGATGGGGATTCCGCTCATGCGGACTAAGACATGGGCCTATGCGACCGGCGCGTTCTTCGGCGGCGTCGCCGGCGCGTACTACGCGAGCTACAACAGCGGCGTCTTCCCGGACGACTTCTTCTTCAACATCTCCGTCTTCATCCTCTGCATGGTGATCCTGGGCGGGATGGGGAGCATCCCGGGCGTGATCTTCGGCGCCTGCTTTCTCTCCTATCTCGACCGGGAGGGGCTGGCGAACGTGGGCGCCTGGTTCAACGGACACTTCGGCACGAACGTGAACGTGCCGCTCTACGAGTTCGGGATCTACGGCGTGATCATCGTCGTCGTGATGCTCTTCCGGCCTGAGGGGTTGATCCCGAGCTCGAGACGTGCGGCTGAGTTCCACGAAGGCGTGCGCGAGGAGTACCTTTACGACGTCGAGCACGGTGCGCCGATCTCCGACACGATCGAGTCGATGTGACCGCGGAACCGCTGCTCGTCACGCAACGGCTCCGCAAGGAGTTCGGTGGGCTCGTCGCCGTCGACGATGTCGACTTCACCGTGCCGGCAGGCTCGGTGGTGAGCCTGATCGGCCCGAACGGCGCCGGGAAGACGACGTTCTTCAACATGCTCACCGGGGTGTACAAGCCCACCGCGGGGCGCGTGTTGTTCCTCGGCGAGGATCTGACCGGGAAGCCGCCGCATGCGTTCACGCAGCGCGGGATCGGTCGCACCTTCCAGAACATCCGGCTCTTCCAGAACATGACCGCGCTGGAGAACGTGCTGGTCGGTATGCACGTGCGCCTGAAGGGCAACGCCTTCCAGGCGATCCTGCGGACGCCGGGCGTGCGACACGAGGAGAAACGGGCGCGCGAGGTCGGGCGCGAGTTGCTCGAGTTCAGCGGTCTCCGGCGGAAGGACGACGTGATCGGCAGGAACCTCTCCTACGGAGACCAGCGCCGGCTCGAGGTCGCGCGGGCGCTCGCGACGCAGCCGAAGCTGCTGCTGCTCGACGAGCCGACGGCCGGAATGAACCCGCAGGAGACCGCGGAGTTCACCACGTTCGTGGCGCGGCTGCGCGACGAGCAGGGACTCGCGGTGCTGCTGATCGAGCACGACATGCGCGTCGTCATGGGCGTCTCCGACCGCGTGACCGTGCTCGACTACGGCGAGAAGATCGCCGAGGGCAAGCCGCTGGAGATCCAGAAGAACGAGCGCGTGATCGAGGCGTATCTCGGCAAGGCGGCGATCGGGCAATGAGCGCTGCTGCGCCCGCACCCGCGACCACGGGAACGATCCTCGAGCTCACCGACGTCGAGACGTACTACGGCTCGATCCAGGCGCTGAAGGGCATCTCGCTCACCGTGCAGGAGGGCGAGATCGTCACGCTGATCGGCGCGAACGGCGCGGGGAAGTCGACGACGCTCCGCTCGATCAACGGCCTGAATCATCCGCGTGTCGGGAAGATCGTCTTCCGCGGCGACGACATCACGCACGAGCCGGCGCACGACATTGTCCGGCGGGGCATCGCGCAGTCGCCGGAGGGACGCAAGCTGTTCCCGCGGATGACGGTGACGGAGAACCTGGAGATGGGCGCCTTCCAGCGCAAGGACAAGCATGCGTTCAAGGAGGACATGGACCGCGTCTTCGAGCTGTTCCCCCGTCTCGCCGAAAGGAAGACGCAGAAGGCGGGGACGATGTCGGGCGGCGAGCAGCAGATGTGCGCGATCGGGCGGGCGCTGATGGCGCGGCCGACGCTGCTGATGCTGGACGAGCCGTCGATGGGTCTCGCGCCGATCTTCGTCGAACGGATCTTCGAGACGATCGTCGAGGTGAACAAGCAGGGCACGTCGATCCTGCTGGTGGAGCAGAACGCGCTGATGGCGCTCGAGGTCGCCGGTCGCGGCTATGTGCTCGAGACGGGGACGGTCGCGCTCGCCGGCGACGCGAAGGCGCTCGCGCAGAACGAGCAGGTGCGCAAGACGTACCTCGGCGAGACCTAAGAACCAGGGGAACCCGTGGTTCCCCTGGTCGACCCCTCCTTCGGCGCGCGTGGCGACTCGTCGTGTGCGCTTCGCCGGGAGCGCGGTCCCGGCTGCACGCGGACGAGCGCGGCGCACTCACGAGGTTGTCGGCGATCTCGCGGTGCTGCGCGGCTCGTGGTGGCCTGCGGCCATCCCGAGCCACTGGTCCGCCTGCGGCTAACGCATCGCGTTAGCCTCCGGCGTCGGTGGTTGCTCCAACCCGGAGCGGGAAGTACGGCGGCGTGAGTAGGAAGCCGATGCGTGGGGCGTCGTTCGCGCTGCGGCCGCGCGCCATCTCCAGGGCGGCGCCGATGCCGTGTACGGGGACGAAGCCGAGCTGGCGGACGGCGGTCGCGTCGCGGGCGCCGGCGACGAGGACCGCGCCGAGGCGGCCGAGCGCCGGCTGGCAGGCGTCCCAGTCCCGGAACGGGAGCAGCGGGTGGACGCTTCGCCCGGCCCGGTAGTCCCGCAGCGCGCGCGGGTCGGACGCGGCCGCGAGCTCGGCGTCGGCGAGCAGCTCCCGGTCGCGGCCGATCCGCGTCGCGTGGAAGAACGAGCGGTAGGGCTGTTGCGTCGGGTGCGCGAAATGACGTGCGAACCGGTCGACGAGGATCGCCGTGCCGCCGTCGACGAGCGGAAAGGCGTCGCGCCAGAGCCGCAGCGCCAGTCCGAGTCCGAGGTAGGCGGCGAGCAGCGGGTTCGGACGCTCGCGCGGCAGGTACGGCGTCGTGCCGGGGATCCCGATCACGACGGCGTCGAGCGGCTCGGCCAGCTCGGCGCGGCGTAGCTCGAGCGCCCGCAGCAGGGCCTCGGCGTGCGCGACCGACGGCGGTCCCGCGAATGCTCCGGCCGCGCTCATCTCGGTCGAGAGCGAGCGCAGCACGCTCCGCTGCAGCGCGCCCGGCATGGCCGAGAAGCCGTGGCGGAGCGGTGACCGCGTGATCCGGTCGAGCGCCTCCGGCTCGTACGGGTAGCCGCGCAGCGCGCCTGCGACGAGCGGATGGTTGAGGACGACCGACGCACCGATCGTCGGGACGCGCCGCGAGAGCGCGCGCTCGAGCGCGAGCGCGATGCGCCAGCCCTGCGACGCGCGCGTCTCGAGCAGCGAGTCTGCGCCCGCCTCGCGCTGCGCCGCCGCGTCCGACGCGGCGAGGAGCGCGGCTGGTCCTCCGTTCAGCACCGTCTCGGCGGCGCTCACGACGACGACGAGGTCGGTGTCGACGAGCGCCGGGTTCACGCGCAGCGGCGGCTGCGCTGAATCCTCCAGCTCGACGAGCTCGGTGTCCTCGACGTCGTGCACGACGACACGGCCGTGGAACCGTCGCGCCAGCTCCGGGGTCACGAGCGCCCCGAGCTCCCGCTGCGACGTGCGCCGTGCGAGCCCGCACGCGACGAGGATCGTCTGGTAGCCGGTCGGGATGCCGAGCCGCTCGAGCTCGCCCACGACCGCGCCGATCGCGAGCTGGCGCGGGTCCGCCGGGACGCTGGGAATCGGCAGGGCCGGGGGCTCGACGACGATCGTCGCCCGGGAGCCGCGGCGCGCCAGCGTCTCGAGCGGCTCGCCCTCGAGCGGGAACCGGAGCGCGTCCCGCACCGCGGCCGCGACGTCGGCGACGCCGGGACGGGGCGCGGGCGGACGGAGCACGACCGCGTCGTCGGGAGCGGCGGCGACGACAAGGCGGGTGCCTGACAGGAGTGGGATCCGCGGCACCGGTGGATTCAAGCACCAGCGCCCGTCGGCCTACGGATTCCTACCGATGTGCGACGCCGGGCGGCCCGTCATTCTCGGCAGATGCCGCCGGGTGACGAGAACACCGAGCAGCCCAAGAAGGGGCAGAGCATGTGGGTCGTGCCTGCGATCGCGATCGCCGCGGTGGCGATGCTCGTTGCGGGCGTCACGGTCGGCTTCGGCGTCGGGAACTGGCGGTCGCACACGACGACGGTGACGGTCGCCGGGACGACGCAACCTCCCGCGGGCGTCTCGGTCAGCCCGGTCGTCGCGGCCGGCGCGCACACCTTCGTCCAGTTCGCCTGCTCGCAGTGCCACGGTCCGCAGGGCCAGGGCGGTGTCTCCCCGTACGTCCCGGCGCTGACCACGATCGGCAAGACGCTCACCGTCGCGCAGCTGACGCACATCATCAACCACGGGCTGGGCGAGTCGGCGAACCCGACGAAGCCGTACATGCCCGTCTGGGGCGAGGTGCTCTCGACCACGCAGGTGAACAACCTCGTCTCCTACATCCGCGCCGGCCTGCCGGCCGTATCGGAGAACGACCCCGTCGCGATCCCGCAGGGACAGGGGCAAGCGGTCGCCGGAGCGGCGCTGTACGTCCGCTACGGCTGCATCAACTGCCACGGGCCGAACGGCCTCGGCGGCATTCCCAACCCGCTCTCGGCCGACAAGGTGATCCCGCCGCTGTCGGGCGGCGGCTTCCGCCACGACTTTCCGACGGACGCCGCGATCGCAGCCGTGATCCGCAGCGGCAGCGTGATCGGCAAGGCGCCGATCGTGAGCATGCCGCACTGGGGCGGGATCATCCCGGCGGCCGACGTCGCGGCGCTGATCGCGTACCTGAAGACCCTGAAGTAGTCCCCGCGTAGACTCGCGGAGATGGCGCCGAAGACGCTGACGGGCCTCGAGCTCGACCTCGACGACGCGCCCGCGCGCGAGGCGGAGCTCTTCCTCGTGGACGGCAACAACCTGGCCTACCGCGCCTTCTTCGCGCTGCCGGAGGAGCTCGCCACCTCCGAGGGCTTCCCGACCGGCGCACTGCTCGGGTTCACGAACATGCTGTTCAAGCTCCTGTCCGACTACAAGCCGAAAGGCGTCGCGGTTGCCTGGGACACGAGGCCGGTGCATCGCGCCGCCGCAGCCGAGGCGGCGGAGGTCGTCTACAAGGAAGGCCGGAAGCCGATGGCCGACCTGCTGCGGGAGCAGTTCCCGTACTTCCGGCCGATCGTCGAGGCGTTCGGCTACCGCAACCTCGAGTTCGAGGGCTGGGAGGCGGACGACGTGATCGCGACGCTCGCGACGCAGGCCGACGCGGCCGGGATCCGCACCTGCGTCGTCTCGACCGACCGCGACGCGTTCCAGCTCGTCTCGGAGAACGTCTGCCTGATGATGACGCCGCGCGGCGTCAGCGACGTCCAGGTCTACACACCGGACCGTGTCGAGGCGCGCTACGGGATTCGGCCGGATCAGATCCCGGACTTCATCGGGCTGAAGGGCGACACGTCGGACAACATCCCGGGCATCCCCGGCATCGGCGACAAGACCGCCGGGCAGCTGATCGCGCAGTACGGCTCGCTCGAGTCGGTGCTCGAGCACGCGGGGGAGCAGTCGCCCGGACGGAAGAAGAACCTGACGGAGTTCGCGGACCAGGCGCGCGTCTCGAAAGAGCTCGCGACCATGCGGCGCGACCTCGAGCTCGAGTGCGATCCGACGCAGCTCGTGCTGGCGCCGCCGGATCGGTCGGAGCTCCGCGAGATGTTCCGCCGCTTCGAGTTCCGCGGACTGCTCTCGCGCATCGACGATCTCGACGAGGCGGTTCCTGCAGCTGCGCCGCCGGTTGTGGCGGGAACGGCGGTTGCTTGGCGCGAGGGGGAGTTACCGGACATCGGCGACACTCCCGTCGGCGTGGCCGCCGACACGGGTCGGATCGCGATTGCCACCCTCGACGAAGTGGTCGTCTCGGCCGGGGACCCTGGTCAGCTGCGCGGAGCGCAGATGACGGCACACGACGCAAAGGAGATCGGCGTCGATGCGACCGACGACACGATGCTGCTCGCGTATCTGATCGAGCCGGGGAGGAGCGAGTACCTGCTCGACGACCTCGCCGCCGAGTACGCGGTCGAGGCGAAGCCCGAGCCCGACGCGGGGGAGGAGACGGACCGGCTCGTCCGCCACGCAGCCGTGACGTTGCGTGTGCGCGACCCCCTGCTCGAGCGCGTGCGCGAGCGAGGCAGCGAGCGGCTGTACCGCGACGTGGAGATGCCGCTCGTCGGCGTCCTCCGCGCGATGGAGTCGGCCGGAATCAAGATCGACACCTACCGCATGGGCGAGATCACCGCGCGGCTCGCGGACCGCGTCGAGGAGCTGGAGTCGAGCGCGTACGAGCTCGCGGGCGAGGAGTTCATGCTCGGCTCGACGCAGCAGCTCGCGCGGATCCTGTTCGAGAAGCTCGAGCTGACGCCGGGCCGCAAGGGCAAGACCGGCTACTCGACCGATACGAAGGTGCTGCGCTCGATCCGCGACGAGCATCCGATCGTCGCGGTGGTGGAGGAATGGCGCGAGCTGACGAAGCTCCTGAACACGTACCTCGTGCCGCTGCCGGCGCTGCTCGGCGACGACGGCCGGCTGCACACGCACTTCAACCAGGCCGTCGCGGCCACCGGCCGCCTGTCCACCTCGAACCCGAACCTGCAGGCGATCCCGATCCGCACCGAACTCGGCAAGGAGATCCGCTCCGCGTTCGTGGCGGAGACGGGCCACCGCCTCATCTCGGCCGACTACTCGCAGATCGAGCTGCGCATCCTCGCGCACGTCTCCGGCGAGCCGAAGCTGCGCGAGGCGTTCGAGCGCGGCGAGGACATCCACCGGGCGACCGCTGCCGAGGTGCTCGGCGTCGATCCCGTGAAGCTGACGTCGGGCGAGCGGAGCATCGCCAAGATGATCAACTTCGGCATCGTCTACGGCATCTCCGCGTACGGGCTGTCGGAGAACCTCGAGATCCCGCGCGAGCAGGCGCAGGAGTACATCGACGCGTACCTCGCGCGCTTCCCGATGGTGCAGGACTTCATCCAGCGCACGATCGAGCAGTGCGAGCGCGACGGCTACGTCACGAGCCTGCTCGGCCGCCGCCGTCCGGTGCCGGAGATCCGCGCGCGGAACCGGCAGACGCGCGGCCTCGGCGAGCGCATCGCCGTCAACTTCGTCATGCAGGGCTCGAACGCGGACATCATCAAGGTGGCGATGGTGAGCATCCACCGCCGCCTGCGCGAGGAGGGCCGCAGCGCGCGGCTCGTGCTCCAGGTGCACGACGAGCTGCTCGTCGAGGCGCCGGACGCGGAGGTCTCCGCCGTGAAGGAGCTCGTCCGCGCGGAGATGTGCGACGCGTATCCGCTCGACCCGCCGCTCGCCGTCGACGTCGGCGCCGGCGACGACTGGGGGACCGCCAAGAGCTGACGCCCTTGGCGGTGAGAGGGGGCTCACCAGTTGAACGCCGCGTGCGCTCCGCGGGGAGCGCGGTCCCCGCTCCGCGATGCCGAGCGTCCGTAACCCACGGCGTCTATGGGCGGATGGCTGCCCTGCGCGGTCGGTCGCGCTCCGCGTCCCCGCCCGCTCCTCCGGCCTACGGATAGGGCGGCTCCGCCTGCCCTATCCTCCGGCCCCGGTCGCACGCGTGACGGATGGGTGACGCTGTCGCCCGAGGCTAACCTGGATCCGGGCGACTCGTCTGGAGGTTCTGTGACGAATCCGTTACGCCGTGACGTATGGGTGTTGTGATGAAGGCGTCGAAGCTCGTTGGGATCGGCGTGCTTGCGCTTGCTGGGGTCATCGTCTCCATCTCGGCCCCCGCGGCACGGACGGCACCGCCGCAGGCTGCAGTTGCCGGCATCCCGGGATCGGTCGCGGATCAGCTCGCTGCGCAGGGCATGTCCCTGTCGCCGGCGTCGACGAATCCGGACGATGTTCCCGCCTCGCAGGCGATCGATACCGCCGTAACGACGTATGCCTTCCTGGGGGGCGACGCCGATGCAGCGCAAGCCGTGCGTGTTCGATACACCGATCCGAACTACGGGACGACCGTGGACGACACAACCGGGGCTGTCGCGCCGTTCAACGTCGACAAGGACGCGTGGCTCGTCCTGATTCCGGATACGACGAACTTCATCTTCGGTCCGCCGTCGTACACCGGTCCGTTGACCTACAAGGCGACGTTGGCCGTCTTCGTCGATGCGACGACAGGCGACGTGATCCAGGCGATCACAATCGCTGACGACGTGCGTGCTCTCGCGGTGATCGCCACGCCTGCGGCGCCTTCACTTCCGCGCTGGTTGCCCGGCGCCGAACAGCAGACACTCGCTGCCGTCTTCGAGGGCGCGAAGCCGATCCACATCGACACCATCTCGTATCCACGGAAGGTCGCCGTGATCTTCGAGTTCAGCCACGTCGTCATCTGCGGGCTCTGCTCGGCGCCGAGCAATGCTCTTCTCCCGCGCGGGCGCATCATCCGGGTCGGCTACGACCGGGAGACACACAGGATCACTGGGGGCTACCAGTTCTGCGAGAGTCGAGGCACGTCGCCTCCTCGCGCGTTGTGCCTCCGGCGCTGACACCCGGGACGCTCGGGTGGGAAGTGCCTACAGCATGTCGGGCAGGGAGTCCGGGACGAGCCCGAGTCCCTGCTTCAGCTCTTCGATCAGCCCCTGCGCCCGGTCGAGCAGCGCCGCCAGGTCGGGGATCTCCTCGCGCGGCACCTCGAGGGTGACGCGGACCGGGGAGCGGGCGGTGGAGGAGATGGCGATCGACTCCTCGTCGTCGCGCGTCAGCGCCGTCAGGTCGAGGTACTCGTCGCGGCCGAGCCGAGCGCCGGGAGCGAACTTCTCGTTGGCGAGCCGGAGCCGCTGGGCGAGTACGCCGGGATAGTGGCCCGGGACGTGCACCGTCGCTTCGCGGCCCAGGCGCCCGATCGCGCAGGACCACTGCGGATAGCCGGCCTCGCGGGCCTCGTGCCGCAGCACGGCCACCGCGACGGATTCGGTCTCGCCGATGGGATAGCGCTCGTCCACGCAGCCAGGGTATCGGCGGGGGCGGGGGTGGAGCTTACGCGTAGCCGAGCTCGGCGAGGAGGTCGCCCGCTTCGGCCTCGACGTCCGCGATCTGCTCGCGCGACAGGTCCTGCCGCCAGCGCCCGACCGAGTTCGTGTGGGCCGCCTCGAACGACTCCGCCAGCAGGCCCGGGTCGAGATGGAGGCCGCCGCCGACGCGTTCGGCCGCCCCGGCCGGATCGGCGACGAGATCCTCATAGCGCAGCTCGACCGTGCGGCCGGCCGGAGCCTGCCGGGCCGAGGTGACGTAACGGCGCCAGGCCCAGGCGGCACGGCGGGCGTCGCTCACCTGCTGAAACTCGTCGCGGCGCTCGGGCTCGACCCAGAAGCGCGGATAGGCG
The DNA here is from genome assembly GCA_963761665.1 of uncultured Actinomycetes bacterium. Classification (GTDB taxonomy): domain Bacteria; phylum Actinomycetota; class Thermoleophilia; order Gaiellales; family Gaiellaceae; genus Palsa-739. The sequence goes on along the minus strand of CAVXHM010000004.1, from coordinate 270,714 downwards.
CCGTACCCGGCCCCGGCGTCGTCGTGGCCCGCGCGGCCGGCGCTCAGCCAGCCCCGCTCGAGCAGCGAGCAGACGACGTCGCGGCCGTCGCGCACGACGTGCAGCGCCGTCGATCCCGGATACGCCGCCAGGGCGGCGCCGACGACGAAGCTCGTCTCCGGCGTCTGCTCGACGCCGCGCAGGTGCTGGACGAACGCGAGCCGGCGGAAGCGGTCGAGGATCCTGCGGAGCGCCGTCTCCTGCTCGCCCTGCGTCATGCCGACCAGGCCGGGGAGCGCTGCCTTCAGCGGCTTGACCTCGCCCAGATCGACGAGGCCGGGCTGGTCGCCGATGCTGCCGGCGGTGAAGGTCGTCCCGGATCGCGGCGAGCCCACGACGAAGACGAGCCGGTCGTCGCGGCCCAGGAGCGCGCCCTCGCGGCGGCCGCGTACGGCGACGCGCACGGCCGATGGGCCGTACGTCGTCATCGTCCAGGCCTGCCGGACGGCATGCATGAGACTGCCTGCCTCGTGCACCGGACCACGAACTATGCACTACAGAAGGTCAGCCGGAGGTAAAACACGCCCTGCCACAAACAAATGCGGCAGCCGGGACGTCTAGTGCTGTGGGGCTATACTGCCCGCCGCATGGCCAACGAAACCCTCAACGACCCCCGGCTCGAAGAAGGAGTCTGGACCACCGGTCCGGACGGCGAGCTGATCCCGGACTACGAGTCCACCTTCCCGACGATCAACGAGGGAGAGGTGGTCAACGGCACGGTCGTCCGGGTGGACAAGGACGAAGTGCTCGTCGACATCGGCTACAAGTCCGAGGGCGTCATCCCGGTCAGCGAGCTCTCGATCCGCCGCTCGGTGAACCCGGCGGACGAGGTGTCCGTGGGCGACGAGATCGCCGCGCTCGTGATGACCAAGGAGGACGCCGAAGGCCGTCTGATCCTGTCGAAGAAGCGCGCGCGCTTCGAGATCGCCTGGAAGGCGATCGAGGCTGCGCACGAGCAGAGCGAGCCCGTCACCGGCCGGGTGATCGAGGTGGTCAAGGGCGGCCTCATCCTCGATCTCGGCGTCCGCGGCTTCCTGCCGGCGTCGCTCGTCGACATCCGCCGCGTCCAGGATCTGGACGAGTACCTCGGGCAGGAGCTCAAGTGCAAGGTGATCGAGCTCAACCGCTCGCGGAACAACGTCGTGCTGTCGCGCCGCGCCGTGCTCGAGGACGAGCGCAAGGAGATGCGCCAGGCGATCCTCGACAAGCTCAATCCCGGTGACGTGGTCGAGGGGACGATCTCCAACATCGTCGACTTCGGCGCGTTCGTCGACCTCGACGGCATGGACGGCCTGATCCACATCTCGGAGCTGTCCTGGAGCCACGTCAACCACCCGTCCGAGGTGCTCGAGATCGGCCAGAAGGTCGAGGTCAAGGTGCTCGACATCGACCGCGACCGCCAGCGGATCTCGCTCGGCCTCAAGCAGACCCAGACGGATCCGTGGCAGCAGGTGCTCGAGAGCTACCAGGAGGGCGACGTCGTCCAGGGCAAGGTCACGAAGGTGGTCACGTTCGGCGCCTTCGTCGAGATCCTGCCGGGCGTCGAGGGGCTCGTGCACATCTCCGAGCTGGCGCAGCACCACGTCGAGAACCCGCGCGAGGTCGTCTCGCAGGGTGACGACGTGAACGTGCGCATCCTCGAGGTGGACGCCGAGCGCCGGCGCCTGTCGCTCTCGCTGAAGCGAGTCGAGGACGGCATGCCGATCCAGCCGAAGCCCGGCGACGAGGCTGCGCCGCCCACGATCGATCTCTCCGAGGACGTCTTCACGGACGAGTCGGCCGTCCCGGCGGAGCCCGAGACGGAAGCGGAGGCCGAGGTGGAGGCTGTCGTCGAGGCGGAGGCCGAACCGGTCGTGATCGAGGCCGAGGTCGTCGAGGACGAGCCGGTCATGCTTGCCGAGTCCGACGCGGCTCCGGCCGAACCCGCCGCCGACTAGCGTGGAGCGGCCGCTCGCGGTCGCGATCACCGGGGGTATCGCGGCAGGGAAGACGGAGACGCTCGCGGCGTTCGCGCGTCACGGCGCCGCTGTCCTCTCGAGCGACGAGATCATCCACGGGCTGTACCGCGGTGACGAGGAGCTCGCCGACGCGCTCAGGGCACGCTGGGGCGAGACGGTCTTCTCCCACGGGGAGGTCGACCGCGCCGCCGTCGCGCGGATCGTCTTCTCCGACCGGGGCGAGCTTGCGTGGCTCGAAGGGGTGCTGCACCCGCTGACGCGGCGCGTGGTCGCCGACTGGTTCGTCGAGGTGCGCGCCGAGCCCGATCCTCCGGCGCTTGCCGTGGTGGAGATCCCGCTGCTGTACGAGACCGGCGGCGAGGCGCGGTTCGACAAGGTCGTCGTCGTCACCGCCTCCGAGTCGGTTCGCGCCGGGAGACGCGACGTGGTGGACGACCGGGAGTCGCGGCTGCTGCCGGACGAGGAGAAGGTCCGGCGCGCCGATTTCTCCTACGTCAACGACGGATCGCTCGACGAGCTCGACGCGTTCGTCGCCGGCGTGGTCGAGGAGCTCGCACCCTGCTGAGGCGTCTCATCCTCGCGTGCGCCGTTGTCGTCGCCGCGGCCGGCGCGTTCCTCTATCTGCAGCGGGCCGAGCCTCCGTGGTGGGCGCGGCTCTGGTACCCGCTCCGCTACTCGGCGATCGTCCGCGGGCACGCGGCGAACTACCACCTCAACCCGGCGCTGCTGGCGGCCGTGATCGAGCAGGAGAGCAAGTTCAACCCCGACGCGCGCTCCAGCACCGGCGCCGTCGGCCTGATGCAGCTCCAGCCGGCGACGGCCGAGGGGATCGCCATCCGCACCGGCGGCTCCAAGTTCCGGCTGTCGGATCTGACCAACCCGGAGATCAACGTCCGCTACGGCGCCTGGTACCTCCGGCACCTGCTGGACAAGTACCACGACGAGCGAACCGCGCTCGCCGCCTACAACGCCGGGCAGGAGAACGTCGACCGCTGGCAGGCCGCGCACGAAGGGGTGCAGTTCGCGGAGACGCGCGCGTACGTCTCCCGCGTCGAGCGCCTCAAGGGGATCTACCGCAGGGCCTACGGCTCGGCGCTCGGCCTGGGCTGACCGGCCGAAGCCCGTCCCCGCAGGTCGACCGGCGGCGCCGGCGGGGACTCCGACGCGAGCGAGCCCCGGCAGCCGCCGTTGGTGTTGAGCACGGAGAACAGCGTCGAGCGGGTCCCGGTGTTCCCGCGAATGTCGGTGGCGCGGACCGTGAGCAGGTAGGAGCCGTTCCGCAGCGTCTTCGTGTCGAACCGCGGCGCGAGCAGGAACAGGTACCGGCCCGGCGTGGAGGCGTACTGCGCGCGGCCGAAGCGCGTGTCGTTCTGGTAGGTGCCGCGCGCGTAGACGTCCCAGAAATGCGAGTTCGGCGGGAGCCGGTGGCGGAAGTCGGCCGCCACGCGCGTGCGCATGACGACACGCGAGTTGCGGGTGATCGTCCAGGTCACCAGCGCCGGCGACACCGGCAGCCCGTCGAACTTGCCCGGGACGCGCATCGGCGGCGTGTCGAACGCGTCGGCGACCAGCTTCACCCTGCCGCAGAGCCCACGCGACGTCTGCACGACGCCGCTCTGGTTCTCCACGAGGATCCGCGACACGGTCGGGCGCGTGTGGTCGGTGTACGGCGTCAGGTGTCCGCGCTGGAGCGGGTTGACGACGTGGCCGCCCCGGATCTCCGAGATGTGCACGTGTCCGTACGGCGCCTGCACGTAGCCGAGGACGGTCTGCCGCGCCTTCACCCGCTGGCCTTCGCCCACCACGCTGATGATGTGGAAGTACTGAAAGGTCAGCTTGCGGCCGACGACGAGGTCGAGCGTCGCCGCACCTTCGTAGCGGATGCGCCCGTTCGCGATCGCGTAGATCGGCGTGCCGTCCGGGGCTGCGATGTCGACGCCCTGGTGGAAGGTGAAGCTGCCCGGCCCTTCGATTCCGTTGTCGCTCACGTCCGTCGCGAAGACGGTGCGCGGGTCGCCGAAGTTGCCGCGGACCGGATGCTGCCGGTCGAACGGCTTGATCGGCCACGGGTACGCGGCGGACGCGGCCGGAAGAACGAGGGCCGCGAGCACGGTCGGGAGAAGGAGGCGGGGTCGCATTGGGTCGGTGCGCTGCCGGGTGCGCTCGTCGCAGTTACAGAAAACGGCTGCGAATCCTGCCTGAAACGCCCGCTTTCCGGGGTATTTCAGTGCGATGCGGCGGTCATGGCCGCCGGCATCCGCATCGGCGCGTGCTGCCTCTCCGCCGCCCCGGCTGCATATGTCCGGGAGACGAGGCCGAAACCGGCGACCGCCACCGGGAGCAGCGCCTCCGCGTGCATCTCCGTCGAGTGCGCCCAGGCGCCTTCGTAGCCGACGATCGGCGCCTCGGGATTGAGCCTGGTCAGCGTCCGAAACAGCAGCCCGGACTGACCGCGCTGGTTGGTCACGATCCGGTCGTTCCTGCTCCACCAGATCTGGAGCGGCACACCCGAGAAGGCGATCTGCCGCGCGAAGTGCATCGCGCTGCGGGCTGCATAGGCGGCGGGCACCTGGCTCGGCGTGCCGCCGACCTCGCGCCGCATCGCCGCCTGGAGCAGATACCCGTAGCGCGTGCCGAACCGCTGCTCGCAGCGCTTGTTGCAGGCGACCGACGGCAGCTCGCCGTACCGCTTGCCGAGGTCGGTGACGGAGTCCATCGCGGCGGCGCCGGCGAGGAGATGGGGATGGCGCGCGACGAGCAGCAGCGTCTCCTGGCCGCCCATGCTGCTGCCGAGCGCGTAGATGCGGCTCCGGTCGACGTGCAGCCACGGGAGGGCGCGCATCGCGAGCTCGGGCATCCGGGCGAGATCGTCGATCTGACCCTTGTAGCCGTAGGAGTAGTTCCCCATCCGGCGGCCCATGCCGTCGGGGTTGACGACCGCGAAGCGGCCGCGCGCCGGCAGGTTGCCCCAGTACTTCGCATTCACGCGGCCGTTGCAGCCGCGCCCGTGCGGAGCGATGACGAGGGGGATCGACGGGTTGTCCTTGGGGCCGTACCAGCTGGGGAGGAGCAGCGTGGCCTGGCGGTCCCGGCCGTTGTAGGCCGTGTAGTGGATCGTCCAGGTGCGAACGACGAGCCCGGTCTGCGCCTCGACGCGGGCGGCGGGCGGGAGCACGAAGATGAGGACGAGGACGAGGAGGGCGAGTGCGAGGCGGCCGATGGAGCCGCTGCTGATGTGTGTCTTGGTAGCCATGGGGCCACCGTCGGTCCGTGCCCAAATCGCCCCCTCACGGGCGCCTCACGCCGCGCCAACGGGATGTGGCGGTCATGGCTGCCGGCAGACGCATGGGCGCGTGCTGCCGGTCTGCCACGTGTGCGGCGTACGTCCGCGAGAGGAGGCCGAAGCGGGCGACCGCGACCGGGAGCAGCGCCTCCGCGCGCATCTCGGTCGAGTGCGCCCAGGCGCCTTCGTATCCGACGATCGGCGCTTCCGGGTTCAGCGTTAGGAGCGTCCGGAACAGCCGCCCGGACTGACGGTTCTGGTCGGTCACGATCCGGTCGTTCCTGCTCCACCAGATCTGGAGCGCAACGCCTGAGAAGGCGATCTGCCGCGCGAAGTGGATCGGGCTGCGGGCTGCATACGCCGCGGGTGCGTCGATCGGCGCACCGCCGACCTCGCGACGCATCTTCGCCTGCAGCACATAGCCGTACGGCTCGCCGAACCGCTTTACGCAGCGCTTGTTGCAGGCGATCGTGGGGAGCTCGGCGTAGCGCTCGGAGAGATCGGTGACGGAGTCCATCGCGGCGGCGCCGGCGAGGAGATCGGGGTGGCGCGCGACGAGCAGCAGCGTCTCCTGGCCGCCCATGCTGCTGCCGAGCGCGTAGATGCGGCTCCGGTCGATGCGCAGCCACGGAAGGGCGTGAATCGCGATCTCCGGCATCCGGGCGAGGTCGTCGATCTGGCCGCGGAAGCCGTAGGAGAGGTTTGCCGTCCGGCGACCCATGCCGTCCGGGTTGACGACCGCGAAGCGGCCGCGCGCGGGTAGGTCGCCCCAGTACGTCGCGTTGCCGCGACCGTCGCAGCCCCGCCCGTGCGGGGAGATGACGAGCGGGATCCGGGGGTTGACGTCCCGCCCGTACCAGCCCGGCAGCAGGATCGTGGCCTGCCGGTCGCGACCGTCGAAGGCGGCGTAGTGGATCGTCCAAATGCGAACGGTGAGCGGCCCTTGTGCGTTGACGCGCGTGGCGGGGAGCAGGACGAAGAGGAACGCCGTGAGGACGCTGAGCGCGAGACGGCAGGTCCGTTCGCCGTGGATATGTGTCGTGGCGGCCATGTGGCCACCGTCGGATCACGCGCTCACGCACGGCTCACGTCCGACCCGGCGCCTGCTCGAGCCTCGCGGCGCGGGGGCCGGACCACTTTCAATTCGCCGGATAACCCGTTACAAATCACATATGCCTGGAGGCAGGAGGTATTCCCCGATGGCGGAGGCGCCCGCCGCGCAGTACGGTCCGCCTCGGGACGGCTCGCCAGCCGTCGCGTGAACCGGAACGAGCCGCGCATGCCGGACTTTCGGATCCTCGGGCCGCTCGAGGTCGTCGACGACGTCGGCGCCTCGTTGCCCCTGGGCGGCACGAAGCAGCGCGCCGTCCTCGCCGTGCTGCTGCTGCGCGCGGGCGAGGTGGTCTCGACCGACTTCCTGATCGCGGCGCTCTGGGGAGACTCGGCGCCGCGGACCGCGAGCACGTCGCTGCAGAACCTGATCTCGGCGCTGCGAAAGCTGCTCGGCGCGGACCTGCTCGTGACGAGGCCGCCCGGCTATCGGCTCGAGGTGGACCGGGAGCAGGTCGATCTCTACCGCTTCGAGCGGTTCGTGCAGGAGGTCGCAGGACGGGAGCCGCAGGAGCGGGTGGGGTCGCTGCGCGAGGCGCTCGCGCTCTGGCGCGGCGAGCCGCTCGCCGAGCTGGCGTTCGAGCCGTTCGCGCAGGCGGAGGTGTTCCGGCTGGAGGAGCTGCGACTCGCCGCGACGGAGGATCTGAACGACGCGGAGCTCGCCTGTGGCGCCGCCTCCGAGCTGGTGCCGCGGCTCGAGTCGCTCGTGGCGAGGAATCCGCTGCGCGAGCGCCTGCGCGGCCAGCTGATGCTCGCGCTCTACCGCTCGGGCCGGCAGGCGGACGCGCTCGCCGCGTACCAGGACGCGCGCCGCGCGCTCGTCGACGAGCTCGGCCTCGATCCCGGCCCCCAGCTGCAGCAGCTGCACGCGTCGATCCTCCGCCAGGAGGCGGGGCTCAACCCGGCCGCAGCGGAAGCGTCGCCGGAGGAGCAGGTGGAGCAGGTGGCCGCCGTGCTCACCGCGGGCCGGCTCGTCGCGGTGCTGGGCACGAATGTCGCGGATCTCGCCGCGCAGCTCGCGGACCGGTTCGAGTATCCGACGGGCGAGGCGGCCGATCTGGCGCGCGTGGCCCAGTACGTCGCGCTGACCAAGGGCTCCGGCCCGCTCTACGACGAGCTGCACGCGATGCTCGCCGCCGGCGTCACGCCGTCGCCCGTGCACCGGTTCTTCGCACTGCTGCCGCCGCTGCTGCGGGAGCGCGGCGTCCCGCACATGCTGCTGGTGACGACGAGCTACGACCTCGCTCTGGAGCAGGCGTTCCTCGACGCGGGCGAGGAGTTCGACGTCGTCTCGTACATCGCGTCGGGCCGGAACCGCGGCCGGTTCTGCCACGTGCAGCCCGACGGCACGGCGACCACCGTCGACATGCCGAACACGTACGCGACCGAGCTCTCGCTCGAGCGGCGCACGGTGATCCTGAAGCTGCACGGCGGCATCGACCGGGCGCCGACGCGAGAGCTCGAGAGCTTCGTCGTCACCGAGGACGACTACATCGACTACCTCGCGTACGGCGACGTCGGCGGCGCCGTCCCGGTCGCGCTCGCGGCGAAGCTCCGTCGCAGCCACTTCCTCTTCCTCGGCTACGGCATGCGCGACTGGAACCTACGGCTCGTGCTCGGCCGGATCTGGGGCGCAGAGGGCGTCTCGTATCGCTCGTGGGCGGTGCAGCCCGACGCGCGGCCGCTGGAGCGGCAGTTCTGGCGCGCGCGGGACATCGACCTGCTCGAGGTTCCGCTCGAGGAGTACGTCGGCGCGCTGGGGCGCTATCTCGAGCTCGACCTGGAGGCGGCCGCCGTATGACCGTCGCCGCGCCGCCCGCACCCACCCTGCTCTCCCCGTACAAGGGACTCGCGCCGTTCGAGGACTCCGAACAGGACGCGCTGCTCTTCTTCGGCCGCGAGCGCGAGTGCGAGGTGGTGGTGGCGAACCTCGTCGCCTCCAAGTTGACCGTCCTGTACGGGCCGAGCGGCGTGGGCAAGAGCTCGATGCTGAAGGCGGCGGTCGTCCGGCGGCTCCGCGAGCTCGCGCCCGACGCAGAGGTGATCGTGCTCGACGAGTGGGCGGGCGACGCGACGCTGCCGCGGCCCGAGGGCGAGGCGTATCTGATCCTCGACCAGTTCGAGGAGTCGTTCCTCTACCACGGCGAAGGCCCGCTGCTCGCGCAGGTGCCGGAGCTGCTCGAGCAGCCGCGGCTGCACATGCTCATCTCGCTCCGCGACGACGCGCTGGCGCGGCTCGATGCCTTCCAGGCCGCCATCCCGAACGTCCTCGGCAACCGCCTGCGCGTCGACCATCTCGACCGCGCCGCCGCGCGCGCCGCGATCGTCGGGCCGCTCGACCGCTGGAACGAGATCGTCCCGCCGGACGAGCGGGTCGGCATCGAAGCCGGGCTGATCACCGCCGTGCTGGACGAGGTGGCGGCGGCGCCGTCGGGCAACGGCGCGGCGGCGGCCGGGCTGATCGAGGCGCCGTACCTGCAGCTGGTGCTGGAGCGGGTGTGGGAAGAGGAGCAGGCGGCCGGCTCGCGGCTCCTGCGTCTGGACACGCTGGCGGGGCTGGGCGGCGCGCGCGCGATCGTCAGTGCGCATCTGCAGCGGACGCTCGGCGCGCTGTCGCCGCACGACGCGGCGATCGCGGCCGGCGCGCTGACGTATCTGGTCACGCCCTCGCGGACGAAGATCGCGCAGTCGTTCGACGACCTCGTCGGCTACACCGACCAGCCGCCTGCGGAGCTGCGGACGGTGCTCGACCTGCTCGCGGCGCAGCGGATCCTGCGCGTCGCCACCACCGACGGCGGCACGAGCGGGCGGCGGTACGAGATCTTCCACGACGTCCTCGCCGAGCCGGTGCTGACGTGGCGGCGCACGTTCATGGCGACGGCTGCGCTCGCGGCAGCCGACCGGCGGCACCGGCGCCTGCTCGTGATCACCGGCGGGGCGGCGCTGCTCGCGGCGGCGATGGTCGCGCTCGCCGTGTACGCGTTCGCGCAGCGGAACGACGCTGCGAAGCAGCGGAGCGTGGCCGAGCGTGCGGCGACGGCTGCGGTTATGCAGTCGCAGCGCGCCGAGAGAGCCCGGCTGAAGGAGAGTCGCGCAGAAAAAGCCGCGAAGGTGTTCGCCGCGAAAGCACGCAAGAACCAAAAGGCGGCCGAGCAATCGGCGCAGAACGCGACCGCGGCCACCGCGACCGCCAATACCGAGAAGACGGCCGCGCAGCAGTCCGCGAACGACGCGAACCTCGCGCGCGCCCGGGCCGTGCGGAGCGGCCGGCGGGCGGAGCACCAGGCAGCGCTCGCGCGGGCCGCCACGCAGCGCGAGCACAAGACTGCGGTCGCGTACAAGGTCGGCGAGCTGGTCGCCACCGCCGCCGCGCAGCTCGGCGTCGATCCGGTGCAGAGCGTGCAGGCGGCCCTCGAGGCGTCGAGCATCGATCCGTCGTCGACGCAGGTCGAGGACTCGCTGCGGAACTCGCTGGCGAAGCTGCAGGTGCGCGGAATCCTCGAGGGCGGGGGAGGAGCCGTCAGTGCAGCGAGCTTCAGCCCGGACGGCGACCTCGTCGCAACCGGCTCCCAGAGTGGACTCCTGCGCGTCTTCCAGTCGGATACGCACGCCCGTCGTCAGTCGCATGCGCTCGGCTCGCCGGTGACGACCCTCGCGTTCGGCCCGGAGAGCACGACCTTCGCAGCGGGCGCGCGCAGCGGGCTGCTCGCCGCCGGCACGCAGGACGGCCGCACGGTCGTCTACGACATCGCCACCGGCAAGCTGGTCGAGACGCTGCACGACGGTGCGGCGGTCCTCGACGTCGTCTTCGCCGACGGCGGCCGCGAGCTGCTGACCGGAAGCGCCGACAACAGCTTCAGGATCTGGGACTCGGCGTCGGGACAGCTGCTGCGCGCGACCACCGGGACGCGGGCCGTGCAGACGATCGCGATGAGCCGCGACGGCTTGCTCGCGGCGACGATGCAGCCGGGCGACCCGGTCGTCCACGTGTACGCAATCCCGTCCGGCGACTCCGTCGCGTCGGTGCAACAGCCCGGTGAGATCACGGACATCGGGTTCTCGCCCGACGGGAAGTACCTCGTCTCGACCGGACGCCGAAACGCATACGTGTGGGACACGAAGACGTGGACGGCGTTGCAGATCCTCGTCGGCCACACCGCCGCGATCGACGGTCTCGCCTTCGCACCGGACGATCGCGTCGTCACCGTCAGCGTCGACAGCTCCGCCCGTGTCTGGGATCCGGCGACCGGCGCCACGCTCGCGACGCTCCTCGGGGTGAGCCAGCAGAAAGCGCTCGCGGTGGCGGTGAGCCCGGACGGGAAGCAGATCACAACCGTCGGCGCCGACTCGGTCGCCCAGGTCTGGAACGCGCCGCTCGGCGCGATTCCCCGGTCGCTCGGCGGCCATACCGACTCCATCACCTCGGTGTCGTACAACCCCGACGGATCGCTTCTCCTCACCGCGAGCGCCGACGGCACCGCGCGACTGTGGCAGACGGGCGTACCGACGCTCGCGACGCTCGGCACCCATACGGGCCAGGTCTCGACCGTCGCGGTCAGTCCGGACGGCAAGAGCGTGCTGAGCGCGTCGGCCGACGGCAGCGCTCGCATCTGGAATGCCGCCGGTGGTCTACGCCTGACGCTGCCCCAGGGCGGACCGGTGACGGATGCGTCGTTCACTGCGGACGGACGCAGTGTCCTCACAGCCGGACAGGACGGCACGGCGAAGCTCTGGAGCGCCTCGACCGGCGCGCTGCTCGCGACCTTCGCGCACGGGGCGCCCGTGCGCGCGGCACTGTTCGCGCCGGGCGGCGGCGTCGTCACCGGAGGCGACGACGGTGTCGTCAAGGCATGGACGGCCGGAGGACGGCTGCTCTGGGCGGCGACGCACGGCGCGCCGATCGCCGCGCTCGCCGTCGCGGCCGACGGGACAGTGGCGACCGGCGCCGCAGATGGGTCGGTGAAGCTCTGGCGGGGCCGCGACGGCGCGGCGCTGTACGCGCTGACGGGTCACAAGGGCGCGATCAGCTCGCTCGCCTTCGACCGGACGGGCGGTCTGCTCGTGAGCGGCAGCGCCGACGACACCGCACGCATCTGGAACACGAAGACAGGCACGCTCGTCCACCCGCTCGCCGGGCACGAGTTCGGCATCACCTCGGTTCAGTTCAGCCCGGACGGAACGCTCGTCCTGACCGCGAGCATCGACGGCGACGCATGGCTCTGGAGTGTGCGAACGGGAAAGACGGTGTACCGGCTGAAGTTCCACGTCGCCACCGTGAGCCAGGCGGCGTTCAGCCCCGACGGCAAGTGGGTGGTGACGGCCGGTCCGACGACAGCGGGGATCTGGCAGGTGCGCACCGGCCGGATGTTCTTCTACATGGGCGGCGCGCACGGCAACCTGACGTCGGCCGCCTGGGCGCCGGATTCGCAGCGGATCGTCGTCGGCGACACGGGCGGCGGCGTCGAGACGTACCGGTGCACGCTCTGCACGGGCGTCAGCGGGCTGCGCGCGCAGGCGCAGCAGCGCCTGCGAGAGATTCTCGGGCCGACGAAGTAGAGGCGGCCGCCGCCGATACGCTTTCTCCCGTGCCCGAGTTCGCCACCACCGACGTCTACCGCCCGACCGGCGATCAGCCGAAGGCGATCGAGACGCTCGTCGAGGGGCTCGCCGCCGGCGACCGCTTCCAGACGCTCGTCGGCGCGACCGGCACCGGCAAGACGGCGACGATGGCGTGGACGATCGAGAAGATCGGCCGCCCGGCGCTCGTGATCGCGCACAACAAGACGCTGGCGGCGCAGCTCTGCAACGAGTTCCGCGAGCTCTTCCCGACGAACGCGGTCGAGTACTTCGTCTCGTATTACGACTACTACCAGCCGGAGGCGTACGTCCCGCAGGCCGACCTCTACATCGAGAAGGACTCGTCGCGCAACGACGACATCGACCGGCTGCGGCACTCCGCCACGTCGAACATCCTCTCGCGCCGCGACGTGATCGTCGTCGCCTCGGTCTCGTGCATCTACGGCCTCGGCTCGCCGGACGAGTACAAGGAGCGCGTCGTCTTCGTCAACGTGGGCGAGGAGCAGGACCGCGACCTGATGCTGCGCAAGCTGATCGACATCCAGTACGTCCGCAACGACACGCTGCTCGGCCGCGGACGGTTCCGGGTCAAGGGCGACGTGGTCGAGGTGCAGCCGGCGTACTCGGAGACGGCGTTCCGCATCTCGTTCTTCGGCGACGAGGTGGAGCAGATCTCGCACTTCGACCCGCTGACCGGCGAGATCCTCTCGCGCCACGACTCGATCACCATCTTCCCGGCGACGCAGTACGTCACCTCGAAGCCGACGATCGAGCGCGCGGTCGGCGCGATCAAAGACGAGCTCGCCGAGCAGGTGAGGCTGTTCGAGTCCGAGGGAAAGATGCTCGAGGCGCACCGCATCCGGCAGCGCACCGAGTACGACCTGGAGATGATGCAGGAGCTCGGCTTCTGCAACGGGATCGAGAACTACTCGCGCATCCTCGACGGCAGGCCGCCCGGCTCGGCGCCGCACACGCTGATGGACTACTTCCCGTCCGACTTCGTCGTCTTCGTGGACGAGTCGCACCAGACGGTGCCGCAGGTCGGCGGCATGTACGAGGGCGACCGCTCGCGCAAGCAGACGCTGGTCGACTTCGGCTTCCGCCTCCCGTCCGCGCTCGACAACCGGCCGCTTCGTTTCGACGAGTTCCTCGCCAAGGTGCCGCAGATGGTCTTCGTCTCCGCGACACCGGGGGCATACGAGCTGCGCCACTCCACCCGACTGGCGGAGCAGCTGATCCGGCCGACCGGCGTCGTCGATCCGGAAGTCGAGCTGCGGCCGACGCTCAACCAGATCGACGATCTCCTCGGCGAGATCCGCAAGCGGGAAGCGGTGGGCGAGCGCACGCTCGTGACCACGCTGACGAAGAAGATGGCGGAGGACCTCACCGACTACCTGCTCGAGTCCGGCGTGAAGGCGCGCTACCTCCACTCCGAGATCGACACGCTGGAGCGGATCCAGATCGTGCGCGAGCTGCGGCTCGGCGAGTACGACGTGCTCGTCGGCGTCAACCTCCTGCGCGAGGGACTCGACCTGCCGGAGGTGTCGCTCGTCGCGATTCTCGACGCGGACAAGGAAGGGTTCCTCCGCGGCCGCACCTCGCTGATCCAGACGATCGGCCGTGCCGCACGCAACATCCACGGCAGGGTGCTGATGTACGCGGACAAGCAGACGGAGGCGATCAAGGAGTCGATCGACGAGACGACCCGGCGCCGCACGATCCAGCTCGCGTACAACGAGGAGCACGGGATCACACCGGAGACGATCATCAAGAGCGTCTCCGACATGGCGGGCTTCTTCATGGTCGACGCGCCGCACGTCCCGGCGCGTCGGCGCCGCGGCTCGTCGAAGGTCGAGGGGCTGAGCCGCGAGGAGCTGGAGAAGCTCGTGGTCACGCTCGAGGAGGAGATGCTGATCGCCGCGGAGGAGCTCCGCTTCGAGTACGCCGCGAAGCTGCGCGACGAGATCCGCGACCTGCGCCGCGAGCTGAGCGCGCTCACGCAGAGCGCAGCCTGAGCTAGTCCGCGAGCAGATGACGTAGGAACCGCTGCGGGTCGTCGAGGAACGAGCGCGTCAGCTCGACCTGCTGCGTCTGCTCGTACTCGACACGGTTGATCCCGTCGTCGCCGAGCTCGTAGATGGTCGCTCCGGGATAGCCGAGCAGGATCGGCGAGTGCGTTGCCACGACGAACTGCGAATGCTGCTCGACGAGCTCGTGCATGCGGCGGATCAGCGCGAGCTGCCCGCGCACGGACAGCGCCGCCTCCGGCTCGTCGAGCAGATAGAAGCCGCGCGGCCCGAAGCGGTTGACCGCGATGTCGAGGAACGACTCGCCGTGCGACTGCTCGTGCAGCGGCCGCTCGTAGACGTTCTCGCGCTCGCCGATATATCCGCCCTGCTCGATCGCGGTGGCGAGGTTGAAGACGCTCTCGGCGCGGAGGAAGAAGGCGTTGAGCGGCGGCAGCGGCGAGCGCTCCAGCTCGAGCGCGTGGTGCAGCTGCGAGTGGGACGAGCGCGTCGCGAACCGGAGCAGCTTGCCCCCGCCCTCCGCGTTCAGCTTCGCCGCGACCGCGAGCGCCTCGATCAGCGTCGACTTGCCGCTGCCGTTCTCCCCGACGAAGAAGGTCACGCGGGGATCGAGCTCCAGCCGCTCGAGCCCGCGGAAGGCCGGCAGGTCCCCCGTGTAGTCGTCGGGCAGGCCGCGCAGGCGGAGCGCGAGCACGAACGGTGCGGCAGGAGTGGTGGCGCTCATGCGGGGATGATCGCAGCGCGGTCCGCGCGGGGCCGCGCTACGCTCCTCCGAATGTTCGCGAGCATCGTCGCGCTGCTGCTGTCCGCGTTCATCACCGGCGGGCTCGCGCGCTTCGCCGTTCCCGGGCCGGATCCGATGCCCGCGTGGCTGACCGTCCTGATCGGGCTCGTCGGCTCGCTGATCGGCTGGGGGATCGTCGTGGCCACCGTCGGCCCCAAGGCGGCGTGGGTCGGCATCGCCGGCTTCCTCTGCGCGATCCTGCTCGTGATCGCCTACCGCCGCTTCGTCCAGAAGCGGCCCCTGTTCGGCCCGGAGGCGTACCGCTTCCCGGAGCGCGGTCTCGGCGTCCAGCAGTACCGGCAGCGCCTCAACCAGGCCGGGATCGATCCGGACCGGATCGGCTCGCCCTTCGGCGCGCCGCCGAACCCGGAGGCGTCGGGCCTCGCCGTGGCGGCCGCCGCCGCGCACGAGGCCGAGCCGGAGGACCCGACGGAGAATCCGGCGCACTTCCTCGGCCTGCTCGAGGAGCTGCACGACTCCGGCGTCCTCTCGGACGAGGAGTACACGGCGGCGAAGACGCGTCTGCTCGAGTCGCTGCGAAGCTAGCCCCGCGGGAAGCGCCGCTTGGCCGTGAGTGCCCAGTCGCGCTCGCGCCACAGGTACGTCGAGACGGTGAGCGCGTCGTCTCCGACCTCGTGCACCTGCAGGCCGCGCGCCTCTCCCGTTCGGTTCGGCCGCGGCTGTCCGAAGCCCGGCGCGATCGCGAGCACGGTCGCATGCGCGGCGACGTCGTCGACCACCTCGAACTCGCGACGCTCCGCCACCGCGGCCTGGTGGATGTGCCCGCCGAGGATCAGCTCTGCTCCGGCTCCCGCGAGCGTGCGCAGCACGCGGTCGCGGTGCGCCAGCGGGCGCTTGCGCGCCGCCCGCCACGGCGCGGCGGTCAGATGGTGGTGCAGCACCGCGACGCGGTACGCGCCGTCCGCCGCCTCACCCAGCCGTGCGGCTGCGGCGCGCAGCTGATCGTCCGGCAGCGCGCCGCCCTGGTGCCGGTACGGCCGCGCCGAGTTCAGCCCGACCACGTGCAGCGTGGGGGAGACGTGCGTCGGCTGTGTCGTCCCCCAGACGCGCTCGAACTGCCGCCACGGGCTCGTGAACCGCGCCGGGAACGAGTACGGCAGGTCGTGGTTCCCCGGCACGGCGAGTACCGGAGGGCCGAGCGAGACGAGGAAGCGATGCGCGCGGTCGTGCTCCTCGGGCCGGCCGCGATGGGTGAGGTCGCCCGACGCGACGACGAGCTCCGGCTGCAGCCGCGCCACGAGGGCGGCCAGCGCCGCCTCGACCTCCGGATCCTCCTTCTGCCCCATGTGCAGATCCGATACATGAACGAGGGACGCGGTCACGACCGATGGAGGCTATAGATTGATGTCATGGCCGACGAGTCAGCCGAGATCTTCGACGACCTCTACCTCGGGCTCCGCGCCGGCGGCGCGCTGCGCAAGCAGCGCCGCGGCGAGACGCTGACCACCGAGGAGCAGGAGGTGCTCGGACGCTGGCAGCGGCTCTCGACCTGGCGCAAGGCGGTCGCGATCGGCGGCTTCGCGCTGGGGACGTTCGGGCTCGGCTTCACCCTCGGCGGCCTCGTGTTCGGCCGCTGGCGCAAAGCCTGATCGGGATGGGGGCCTAGGCCCGAGCTAGACCGGCCGTGCGGCGACGCCGCCGACTCTGAGCTCGACCCAGGCGCGGATCGCGTCGAGGTTGGCGAGCGCGGCCGCCGCGCCCACGAGCTCGATCGTGAGCGGCGCGTCCCAGTAGTAATAGGTGCCCATCGGGTCGATCGACAGGCGGATGATCGCGGCTGCGGCGGGAACGATGAACACGGCCGCTGCGACGCCGCGCACGCGCCGCGCGAGCAGCCCCGCGATCGCGAGCGTGATCGCCGCCTGGAGCACGCGTTCCGGCCAGCCGAACGAGTGCCCGGGCATCACGAGCCGCAGCGGGCCGCCCGTGACGTGCCAGTGGTAGTCGAGCATGTGGAAGTGGCCGCCGAGCGCGAACGGCATGAACAGGAGCGCGAGCACGCCGCCGGCGACGGCTGCGCCGCGCACGGCGTCGCGCAGGTCCGGCGCGAGTGCGAGCACGGCGATTCCGAGGATTCCCCACGGCTCGAAGCCGGCGGCGATGCCGACGAGCAGCCCGGCCCGCAGCACGCGCCCGCGCTGCGCGTCGCGCGCGGCGAACAGCCAGAGGATCGCGCCGATCGGCTCGGCGAAGTGGCCGAGCGTGTACGGGTTCGTGACGATCCCGAGCGCGACCGCGCCTGCGCACGCGACGGCCAGCGGCAGCGCCTTGCGTCCGGCGAATACGCGCACGGCGACGACGAACAGAACCGCCACGAGCAGGTCCGAGACGAGCGCCATCGCCACCGGCCAGCGCGACAGGCGGTAGAGCGTCCCGTCCAGCCCGAGCTCCAGCGGCCCGGCCTGCACCAGCGGATTCTCATACGCGTGCAGCCACGCCCCGGAGAGCATCGTCTCCCCGGCGACACCGTAGATCCGGAAGTCGTTCCCCGTCCAGGCGTGGGCGGACCGAACGGCGAGGGCCGCGGTCACGGCGAGGAACACCGCCGCCACGAGCTCGAATCTCCCTGGCCGGAAGCGTCGCATCCTGGGGCGATGATCGGCATCCGGGGCGCCGTCCTTGACCGTGCCCCAGGGATCGCCGGGCCCGTGTCGAAGGGTTCGGCCCATGCTCGAGACGTCCAAGGAGCAGGTCTTTCTCGACGCGCGCCGCCACGGCGTCGTGCTCGCGCGGCCGCTGCTGCGGGCGCTGGTCGTGGCCGTTCTGGGAGCGATCGGCATGCTCGGGGGATGGCCCGTCTCGGCCGCCGGGGTGGCCCTGCTCGTGGTCGCCGCCGCCATGGCGATCGGCGCCGTCTGGCGCTGGGACCGGACGCACGTCGTCCTCACCACGGAGAAGCTGTTCGTCGTCCACGGTGTGCTGAAGCGCCAGGCGGCAGCCGTCCGGCTGGCCAGGGTCGGGACGGTCGAGGTGGAGCAGTCCCTGACGGGCCGGCTGCTCGGCTACGGAACCATCGTCGCCGGCGATCTCGAGATTGCCTGCGTCGCCGAGCCCCGCGAGGTCTACGGGCTCGTCGAGCGCCTGCTCGCCTCGTAGAACACCCTTCCCGAACACACGTTCGCCGGGTAGAATGGGCCTCCGATGGCTGCCGAAGAGCTCGTTGTCCACGGCGCCCGCGAGCACAACCTCAAGGACATCACCGTCCGGCTGCCGCGGAACCGCCTGATCTGCATCACCGGACTGTCCGGGTCCGGCAAGTCGAGCCTTGCCTTCGACACGATCTACGCGGAGGGGCAGCGCCGCTACGTGGAGTCGCTGTCCGCGTACGCGCGCCAGTTCCTGCAGATGATGGAGAAGCCGGACGTCGACCACATCGACGGTCTCAGCCCGGCCATCTCGATCGACCAGAAGACGACGTCGCGCAACCCGCGCTCCACCGTCGGCACCGTCACCGAGATCTACGACTACCTGCGCCTGCTGTACGCGCGGGTCGGCCGGCCGCACTGCCCGATCTGCGGCAAGCCGATCGCGGGACAGTCGATCGACGCGATCGTCGACCAGGTGCTCCGCTTGGAAGACGGGACGCGTTTCACCGTGAATGCACCCGTCGTGCGCGACCGCAAGGGCGAATACCGCGACGTCTTCGAGGAGTTGCAGCGCGAGGGCTACACGCGCGTGAAGGTGGACGACGAGGAGTACCTGCTCGAGGAGGGTGTGCCGACGCTCGACAAGAAGTTCAAGCACACGATCGAGGTGGTTGTCGACCGGCTGGTGATGAAGGCAGACCTGCGCACGCGGCTGACGCAGTCGATCGAGGCCGCCTCCGGTCTCGCCGAGGGCCTCGTGGCGGTCGACCGGCTCGACGGCGGCGAGCGCATGATCTTCTCCCAGAACTTCGCGTGCCCGGATCACGGCGTGTCGCTGGCGGAGCTCCAGCCGCGGATCTTCTCGTTCAACAGCCCGCACGGCGCATGTCCGCGCTGCACCGGTCTCGGCTCGCAGCAGGAGATCGATCCCGACCTGCTCGTCCCGGATCCGTCGCTCTCGATCGACGACGGCGCGCTCGTGCCGTGGTCCGTCGGCGGCTCCTCCGGCTTCTACGAGGCGGTGATCCAGGCGATCGCCGAGCGGTACGAGATCGACACGTCGGTGCCGTGGTCGGAGATGAGCGAAGAGGCGCAGAACCGGTTCCTGTACGGCACCGACGGCGAGCGCGTCTACGTCCAGTACCGCAACCGCATGGGGCGGCGCCGCCAGTACATGCTCGCGTTCGACGGGATCGTCTCGAGCCTGCAGCGCCGCTACAAGGAGACCGACTCGGCGCAGCAGCGCGAACGGATCGAGGAGTACATGTCGTTCCGTCCGTGCCCGGTCTGCAAGGGCGCACGCCTCAAGCCGGAGGTGCTCGCGGTCACGGTCGGCGCGCGGTCGATCAACGAGTTCACGCAGATGTCGGTCTCGCGCGCGCTCGGCTTCCTCGACGAGCTGGGGCTGACGGAGACGGAGCAGCTGATCGGACACCGGATCGTCAAGGAGATCCGCGAGCGGCTGACGTTCCTCGACGACGTCGGCGTCGGCTACCTGACGCTGGACCGCGCGGCGGCGACGCTGTCGGGCGGCGAGGCGCAGCGACTGCGGCTCGCGACGCAGATCGGCTCGCAGCTCGTCGGCGTGCTGTACATCCTCGACGAGCCGTCGATCGGCTTGCACCAGCGGGACAACGCGCGGCTGATCGCCACGCTCGAGCGGCTGCGCGACCTCGGCAACACGGTGCTCGTGGTCGAGCACGACGAGGAGATGATGCGCCGCTCCGACTGGCTCGTCGACATGGGACCGGGCGCGGGCCTGCACGGCGGCGAGGTGGTCGCGGAAGGGCCGGCGGCGAAGGTTGCGCGCAACCGCAAGTCGGTCACGGGGCAGTTCCTCTCCCACACCAGGACGATCGCGATCCCGGAGAGGCGCGCCGAAGATCGCGGCACGTTCCTCGTGCGCGGCGCGTCGCAGCACAACCTGAAGAACATCGACGTCGAGTTTCCCGTCGGCAAGTTCGTCTGCGTCACCGGCGTCTCCGGCTCCGGCAAGTCGACGCTCGTGAACGAGATCGTCTACAAGGCCGCGGCGAACCGGCTGAACAAGGCGCGGGTCAAGCCGGGCACGCACCGCGCCGTCGACCGCATCGACGTGTTCGACAAGGTGATCGAGATCGACCAGCGGCCGATCGGCCGGACGCCGCGCTCGAATCCCGCGACGTACACGGATCTGTTCACGCACATCCGCGAGCTGTACTCGCTGACACCGGAGGCGAAGGTGCGCGGCTACAAGCCGGGCCGGTTCTCCTTCAACGTGCGGGGCGGCCGCTGCGAGACGTGCAAGGGCGACGGCCAGATCAAGATCGAGATGCACTTCCTCCCCGACGTGTACGTCGCGTGCGAGACGTGCAAGGGCGCGCGGTACAACCGCGAGACGCTCGAGGTGCGGTTCAAGGGCCGCTCGATCGCCGACGTGCTCGACATGTCGGTCGAGGAGGCGCTGCAGTTCTTCGCGAAGATCCCGAAGATCCGGCGCCGGCTGCAGACCTTGCACGACGTCGGGCTCGACTACATCAAGCTCGGCCAGCCGGCCACGACACTGTCGGGTGGTGAGGCGCAGCGCGTGAAGCTTGCGTCGGAGCTGTCGAAGGTGGCCACGGGGCGGACGCTGTACATCCTCGACGAGCCGACGACGGGGTTGCACTTCGCCGACATCGAGAAGCTGCTCGAGACGCTGCAGCGTCTCGTCGACGCGGGCAACACGATGCTCGTGATCGAGCACAACCTCGACGTGATCAAGCAGTCCGACTGGATCGTCGATCTCGGTCCCGAAGGCGGCGAGGCGGGCGGCGAGATCGTCGCGGTCGGCACGCCGGAGCAGGTGGCCGAGGTGGAGGGAAGCTTCACCGGGGAGTTCCTCCGGCACGTGCTGCCGGCCACGGCGGTCGCCGCCTAGAGCACGGCCTGCGTCTGCGTCACGCGGGCGACGAGCCTGCTCGCGTCGTCGAACAGCTCCGTGTCGACGACGATCGTGCGGCGACCCGTGTGCAGCGGCCGACTCACTGCGTGCACGTGGCCCTCCCGCACCGCGGCGAAGAAGTTCGTCTTCGACTCGATCGTCGCGGTTCCACCCGCAGTGTCGGGCAGGTTCAGGAACGCGCAGAAGCCGCCGACGTTGTCCGCGAGCCCCATCAGCGCGCCGCCGTGGAGGACGCCGCCGGCCGTGCAGAGCCGCTCGCTCCACGCGAGTCGCGCCCGCACTTCGTGCGGCGAGGCCGACACCATCTCGATCCCGAGGAACGCAGTGAACGGCGCGGCGGCGGCGACCTGGGCCGTCAGCTCCTGATCGACGGAATCGGCGGGGTCCATTCATGGCGAGTCTCGCAAAGGCTCTGTCCTCTAGCGACACGTCCAGGTGCCAGGCACCGAGACATGTCCGTGCAGCGCCGACGGCCTGTCCCGGCGGCTCCGGCCGGTGACGGCGGCTCCGCGGGACACGTCCAGGTGCCAGGCACCTGGACGTGCCTGGTTCCGCCACGTCCGGATGGGCCGGGGCTCGGGCGGCCGTTACGCTGCTCTGCGATGGGCTCTTCCTCGGCTGCTCCAGCGGCGACCTCGAACGAGAGGAACTGGTGGCTGCGCGCTCCGGCGGTGCTGGTCGCGCCGCGCGCCGTGTTCGTCTCGTTGCGCGACACGTCGCCGGAGGCGGTCGAGGCGCGGACAGAGCCGATCACCGCGATCATCGGACTCGCCGGCATCGCCGCGGTGCTCGGGACGCCGGTGGCGCGGACGCTGCTGAACGACGGGTCGATGTCCGTGAGCCTGATCCCGGTGTGGGCCTTCCTCGGCGGCGCGGTGTACGCGCTCGCGCTGTACTGGCTCGGCGGCGGGCTCCTGTTCGGCGCGGCCCGCCGGCTCGGAGGGCTCGGCAACTACCGTCGCGCGCGCCAGACGCTCGCGCTGGCGACCGCGCCACTCGCACTCGCACTCGTCACGTTCTGGCCGATCAGGATCGCCGTGTACGGCCAGGATCTCTTCCGCACCGGCGGCAACGACTACGGCCGGACGGACGAGATCTTCGGCGCGATCTACTTCGCGTGCCTCGTCTGGTGCGCATGGCTGCTCGTGGTCGGCGTCCGCTCGACGCACGGCTGGACATGGGCGCGCGCCGCCGGCGCGGTTGCGTTGGCGGCCGTCTTCCCGGCGCTCATCGTCGCCGCGACCACGCTGTAGGGGAAACCCGCACCGAGGCTCCGGCGGGGCGCGGATGTCCGGACCGGGGCGCCCCGCCATCGTGGTCCCATGGAGACCATGTGGGCGATCCGCAAGCGCGGAGCCGAGCCGGGTCTCGCGCTGGACGAGGCCGCCGTCCCCGTTCCGGGCGACGACGAGGTGCTCGTCGAGGTCGAGGCGGCGAGCGTCTGCGGCACCGACCTGCACATCTTCCGCTGGGACGCGTGGGCGCAGCACCGGATCGTCCCGCCGCTCACGCTCGGCCACGAGTTCGCCGGAACCGTCGTCGACACCGGCCGCGCCGTCCGCCATGTCTCGGTCGGCGACTACGTCTCGGCGGAGAGTCACGTCACGTGCGGCGGCTGCTTCCACTGCCGCACCGGACGCGCGCACATGTGCGAGTTCACGCAGATCCTCGGCGTCGACCGCGACGGCGCGTTCGCGCAGTACGTCGCCGTGCCGGAGTCGGTGATCTGGCAGAACGATCGCGCGAAGCTGCCGCCGGAGATTGCAACCCTGCAGGAGCCGTTCGGGAACGCCGTCTTCGCGCTGAGCCACGAGGACGTCGCCGGGAAGGCGGTGGCGATCCTCGGCTGCGGTCCCGTCGGACTGTTCGGCATCGGCATCGCGCGCGCGTCGGGCGCGGGCCGCGTGCTCGCGTCCGACCGCACGCCGTTCCGGCTCGGCCTGGCCGCGAAGATGGGCGTCCACGCCGCGCTCGACGTTCGCGACGTCGACGACGTCGCCGCCTGGTTCGTGGAGCAGAACGAAGGCGAGCATCCGGACGTCGTGTTCGAGATGTCCGGCGCTCCCGAGGCGATCGGCGACGCGTTCCGCATCGTGCGCAACGGCGGACGCGTGATCCTCTTCGGCATCCCCGCACAACCGGTCGAGCTCGACGTCGCCGAGGCGCTCATCTTCAAGAACCTGACCGTGTCCGCCGTCAGCGGACGCGAGGTGTTCGCGACCTGGTACAAGACGCGCTGGCTGCTCGAGCACGGAGTCGTCGACCTGCGCCCGCTGATCACCGCGGAGCTCGAGCTCGCGCAGTTCGAGCGCGCGTTCGCGCTGCTTGAGTCGGGCCGGGCCTGCAAGATCGTGCTGCACCCGAACGGCGCGCCGCAGGAGCCGGTCGTGGCCACGCCGACCGGCGCCGCCGAGGCAATCGGGCGGGCCAACGGGAACCTGCCGAAGCTGGGACGATGGGCGCACCGATGAGCGAGTTCTCCGACTCGATCGCGTCCGAGCTCGACGCGCTGCGCGCCGCGGGCACGTACAAGAGCTTCAACACGCTCGAGTCGCCGCAGGGTCCCGTCGTGCACATGGCCGGCCGCGGCGAGGTGATCGTCCTCTCCTCGAACAACTATCTCGGGCTCGCCGATCACCCCGACGTCGTCCAGGCGGGGATCGAGGGACTCCGGAGCTACGGCGCCGGCACCGCGTCGGTGCGCTTCATCTGCGGGACGTTCGCTCCGCATCTGGAGCTGGAGCGCGATCTCGCCGAGCTGTCCGCCGCGGAGGCGGCGCTCACGTACGTCTCGTGCTGGAACGCGAACGAGGCGGCGATCCCGACGCTCGCCGACGACCGCACCGCGATCCTCTCGGACGAGCTGAACCACGCGTCGATCATCGACGCGGTGCGGCTGGCGAAACCGGAGCGGAAGGTGCGCTACGGGCACTCCGACATGACCGAGCTTCGCGACCTGCTGCGCGCCTGCGAGCCGAGGCAGCGCAAGCTGATCCTCACCGACGGCGTCTTCTCCATGGAGGGCGACCTGGCGAAGCTGCCGGACATCCTCGAGCTGGCCCGCGCACATGACGCGGTCGTGGTCGTGGACGATTCGCACGGCGTCGGCGTCGTGGGCAAGACGGGGCGTGGAACGGCGGAGCACTTCGACATGCTCGGCGAGATCGACGTGACCACCGGAACGCTGAGCAAGGCGCTCGGCGGCGCGGCCGGCGGCTACGTCGCGTCGTCTGCCGCGGTGTGCGACCTGCTCGCCCAGCGCTCGCGTCCGCAGCTGTTCTCGAACGCGCTGCCGCCGACGGTCGCGTGTAGCGCCCGCGCCGCGGTCCGCGTGCTACTCGACCGCCCCGAGCTGGTGGCGAGGCTGCGCGAGAACACGCAGTGGTTCCGCGGCGCGCTTCGCGAGGCCGGGTTCGATCCGCTCGACGGCGAGGCGGCGATCATCCCGATCATCGTCGGCGAGACGTCACGCGCGATCGAGCTGTCGCAGCGGCTGCTCGACCGCGGCGTCTTCGTCACCGGGTTCGGCTATCCCGTCGTCCCGGAGGGAACGGCGCGGATCCGCGTCCAGATGTCGGCCGCGCTCGAGCCGGTGCACCTCGAGCGCGCGCTGGAAGCATTTGTCGAAGTGGGACGCGCCGCCGGCCTCGTCGCCGTCTAGGCCGACGTCTTCGGCGCCGCCTCGAACGCCTTCAGCTCCTCCTCGGGCATCGCGTACGTGTGCTGCTCCTCGGGGAAGGCGCCGCTGCGCACCTCCTCGGCGTAGCGGCCGAGCGCCTCGGTGATGACCGCTCCGAGGTCGGCGTAGCGCTTGACGAAGCGCGGCGCATGACCGTCGTAGTAGCCGAGCATGTCGTGCCAGACGAGCACCTGGCCGTCCGTGCCGGCGCCGGCGCCGATGCCGATGGTCGGAACGGTGAGCGCCTTCGTCACGGCGCGCGCCACCGTCGACGGCACGGCTTCGAGCACGACCGCGAAGCAGCCGGCCGCCTCGAGCGCGAGCGCCTCCTCCATCAGCGCCTGCGCGCGATCCGCCGTCCGCCCCTGCGCCTTGAAGCCGCCGAGCACCGTCGCGGTCTGCGGCGTCAGCCCTACGTGGCCCATCACCGCGATCCCCGCGTCGGCGATCGCGCGTGCGCGCGAGATGGTCGTGCCGCCGCGCTCGAGCTTCACCGCGTCGGCGCCGCCCTCCTTGATGAGCCGGACGGCGTTCTCCACCGCCTGCTCGTCCGAGATCTCGTACGAGCCGAACGGCATGTCCGCCACGACGACGGGCCGCCGGGCGCCGCGCGTCACCCACTGCGTCATCAGCAGGATCTCCGCCATCGTCACCGGCACCGTCGACTCGCGTCCGTGCACGACCATGCCGGAGGAGTCGCCCACGAGGATCAGATCGACACCGGCCGCGTCCGCGAGCCGCCCGCTCGGAGCGTCGTAGGCCGTGACCATGACGATCTTCTCGCCGCGCCGCTTGATCTCGAGCAGCTCCGGCAGCGGCAGCTTGCCGGCGGTCCACGACGCGTAGCGAGGCGGCTTCGCGCTCATTCGAGGTCTCCTTCCAGGAGGACGTTGTCGATCAGTCGGATCGAGCCGATGTGGACGGCGCCCGCGAGCACGAGCGCGCCGTCGAGGTCGAGCAGCTCGACGTAGTCGGGAGTGAGGCCGTTCAGCGCGGCGCGTGCCGACGCGACCGGATCGTCGCCGCCCGCGAACGCGTCCGCACCCGCGGTGAGCGCGCGCGGAAGCGCAAGCGCGCGCTCGCGCTCGTCCGGCGACAGCAGCACGTTGCGTGACGAGAGCGCGAGCCCGTCCGCCTCGCGCACGGTCGGCAGCACGCGGATCTCGACGGGAAGGTTCAGGTCGCGCACGAGCCGTCGCACGACCAGCGCCTGCTGTGCGTCCTTCTGCCCGAAGTACGCGCACTCGGGCTGCACGATCGTGAACAGCTTCAGGCACACGGTCGCGACGCCGCGGAAGTGCCCCGGCCGCGCGTCGCCCTCGAGCCCGCGCGATGCATCCTCGACCTCGATCCACGTCTGGAAGCCTGGCGGATACATCTCGTCCACCGACGGCGCGAACACGATGTCGACGCCCTCCTCCTCGGCGAGGCGCAGGTCGCGCGACTCGCTGCGCGGATAGGCGGCGAGATCGGCCGCGTCGTCGAACTGGCTCGGATTGACGAACAGCGAGACGACGACGCAGTCGTTCTCCTCGCGCGCCGCACGGATGAGCGAGAGGTGGCCCTCGTGGAATGCGCCCATCGTCGGCACGAGACCGATCCCGAAGACGCCGCGCAGCTCGTCGTGCAGCCCGTCGATGGTGCGAATGGTCTTCACGTCGCGAGTGCCAGCGTCGCGCCGGCCAGCGTCTCGTAGAGGTCGTCGAGCTCCGGACGCGCGGCCCGGATCGCCGCGCGGTGCGCCTCGACCGTCGTCCAGTCGCCGCGCGAGATCGGGCCGGTCAGCTCGAAGTCGTTCTCGATCGTCCGCCGCATCAGCGGCTCCAGCGCCTCCGGCGGCGCGCCCGCGGACTCGAACAGCAGCGTCGCGGCGCGATGCAGCGTCACGAGATAGTTCGACACGAACACGGCGCCGGCGTGGTAGAGCGTCCGCTCCGAGTCGTCCAGCTCGAATGGACGCAGGCCGAGCGTCTCCGCGAGCCGGAAGCCGGTCGCGCGCGCGTCGTCCGTCTCCGCGCACACGGCGGCCCACGCGCCGTCCAGCTGCTCCGGCCCGCGCGAGCGCGTGAACGTCTGCAGCGGATGGACGCTGAACCGGCGCGTGTGCGGCGCGAGCGCTGCGAGCGGCGTCGCACCGCTCACGTGCGCCACCCACGGCCCCGGCTCCAGCGACGCGGCGACCTCGGCGACGGCCGAGTCGGGCACGCAGAGCAGGACGAGCTCCGGGCTGTCCGCGCCCACGGCAAAGCCCCGCTCGCTCAATCTCGCGGCGATCGCCGAGCCTGCGCGGCCCGAGCCGATGACCTGGATCCGTTCGATCACGTCTGCGCTCCAGCTCCATAGCGGATGCCGGGCACCCGGAAGTCTACTGGTCGCGCCTCCGCGTACGTCCTGATGCGCTGCGGCCGGACCACGCCGATGGTGCGTCCGATGCCGGTCAACGTCTGGACCGTGACGGTCGCTGCCCTGTTCACGGCGCTCGCGACGGGGCTCGGCGCGCTTCCGTTCCTCTTCGTCCGCAAGGGAATCGGGAAGACGTGGCTGGGGACGGCGAACGCGATCGCGTCCGGGTTCATGCTCGCCGCGAGCGTCGGCCTGCTCTGGCAGGGCTTCGACCTCGGACCGGTGCGGCTCGCGCTCGGCGCCGCCGCCGGCGCCGTCTTCATCTGGGTCTTCCGGCGCATGATCGGCGAGAACGAAGGGCTCGTGCTCGGCCGCCTCGCCGGGGCCGACGCTAGGAAGGCGCTCGTGATCGTCGCCGTGATGACCGTCCACTCCGCCGCCGAGGGCGTCGGCGTCGGCGTCTCCTACGGCGACGGCGCCCGGCTCGGGCTGCTGATCACGATCGCAATCGCGGTGCACAACATCCCCGAGGGGCTCGCCATCAGCCTCGTGCTCGTGCCGCGCGGGGCGACCGTCGCCTCCGCGGCCGGGTGGAGCATCTTCTCGAGCCTGCCGCAACCGCTGATCGCGCCGCTCGCGTTCCTGTTCGTCGAGACGTTCAAGCCGCTGCTGCCCGCGCGGGCTCGGCTTTGCAGCCGGCGCGATGATCTGGATGGTCTTCTCGGAGTTGCTGCCGGAGGCGGTGCATGACGCCCCCAAGCGGGCTCTCGCTCTCGGCGGCGGCATCTCCTTCTCCGTGATGCTCGGCGCGCAAGTGCTCCTGTTCGGCGTCTGAGTAGAATGCGATCCGTGCCGATCTACGAGTACGTCTGCATGGAGTGCGAGTCGCACTTCGAGGAGCTCGTCCGCGGCGAGCAGCAGGTCGCATGCCCCGACTGCTCCGCGACGAACGTGTCGCGGCAGTTCTCGACGTTCGCGGTCCACGGCGCGGCGAAGCAGCCGTCCTACGGCGGCGGCGCGAGCGGCGGGTGCTGCGGCGGCTCCTGCGGCTGCGGCCACTAGGGTTCGTCCTGTGGCCGAAGGGGAGCAGCTGACGCGTGCGCAGCGCGAGCAGCTCGAGCAGGAGCTGGCCGAGCTCGAAGGCCCGCGCCGGCGCGAGATCGTCGAGGCGATCGCGGTCGCGCGGGGCCATGGCGACCTCTCCGAGAACTTCGAGTACCACTCCGCGAAGAACGAGCAGGGCTTGCTCGAGCGGCGGATCACGATCCTGCGCGCACGGCTGCAGAACTCCGTCGAGATCGACGAGGCGGCGGCGGCCGCGAGCGGCGTCGTCGCGGTCGGCTCGCACGTGGAGATCGAGCGGGACGACGGCGAGCGGATGAGCGTCGAGATCTCCAGCGTCGGCGGCGTCTCACCGGAGTCGCCGGTCGGCCGCGCCGTGCTCGGGAAGGCGGTCGGCGACGAGATCGTCGTGGACGCGCCGCGCGGCCGGTGGAAGGGCCGCATCGTCTCGCTGGGCCGCTGAGCGCGGAGGAACCAAGGTTCCCCCGCGAGCCCGCTCCTTCGGCGCTCGTGGCGCTTCTGGATGTGCGCTTCGCCGGGAGCGCGGTCCCGGCTGCGCGCGGCCGGTCGCGGTCCACAGAGGGCGATGCCCGGCGCGGTCGCTCGGCCGTGCGCGCGGCGGTGGCCTTCGGCCATCTCCGCGCGCGGTTCGCCTGCGGCTAACGCGCCTGCGGCCTCGTTAGCCTCCGGCTTCTGCCGCGAGGTGGGCGGACCGACTAGCCTGGGCCGGTGCAGCAGAGCGTCAGCCTCGTCACGCTCGGCGTCGCGGACTACGACGCGGCGAAGGTGTTCTACGCGGCGCTCGGCTGGTCGCCCGCGCTCGAGGTGCAGGAGACGGCGTTCTTCCGGGCCAACGGCGTCGTCCTCGTCCTGTGGGCGCGGGAGAAGCTCGCGCCCGACCTGGGCATCGCCGACGACGGCGCCCGCTGGGGCGGCATCGGCCTCGCGCACAACGTGGGATCGCGCGAAGAGGTACACGAGGTGATCGAGCTGGCGCGGGGGAACGGAGCCGAGATCACGCGCGAGCCGGCGGAGACGTTCTACGGCGGCTACGCGGGCGTGTTCCGCGACCTGGACGGCCACGCCTGGGAGATCGCGCACAACCCCGGCTTCGGACTCGACGCCGACGGCAACGTCATCCTGCCCGACGCGTGATCGTCGCGATCTGCGGCCCGATCGCGAGCGGCAAGTCCACGGTCGCGCGCGCACTGGCGCGGCTGTTCGAGGAACGCGGAGTGACTGCCGCGGCGATCGACCTCGACCTGGTCTACGAGATGCTCGAGCAGGACGCCGTGGTCAAGGCGAACCCCGCGACGTGGAGCCGGGCGAGGCGGACGGCCGCGGCGATGACGAACGCGCTGCTGGACGACGGAGTCGGCGTCGTCGTGGTCGAGGGCGACCTGCTCACGGAGGAGGAGCGCGCCGAGTTCACGACGGCGTTGCGGCCGGCGGCCGCACCCGTGTTCGTGACGCTGCACGTGCCGGTCGACGTCGCGCTGCGACGCGTCAGGGAGGATCCCACCCGGGGCGTCTCCCGCGACCCCGTCTTTCTCCGGCTGCACTACGACGAGCTCGACGAAGCCGTCCGCACCCGGCCTGCGACCGATCTCGTCATCGACACGTCGTCGCTCGGCGCGGCGGAGGCGGCACGCACCATCGCCGACTGGGCCACGGCCGTCTAGAACAGGCCGAGCTGCTCGACCGGCGCGGCCGGCGGCGCGACGAGCGTCAGCTCGGGCGTCGGCTCGGGGGCGAGCTCGGGCATGGCCGAGCCCATCAGCTCCGGCAGCCGGGCGAAGTCCGACTCGAGCACCTTCAGCATCGCCGGCGTGTACAACGCCGCGGCGGGGTGGTAGAGCGGGTACAGCAGCAGGTTCCGCCCGCCGAGGGTCGTCCGCTGCTCCTGGCCGTGGACGCGCGTGATCCCGAGCGGCCGCCCGGACAGCAGCTTCGTGGCGAAGTTGCCCAGCGTCGCCACCACCGTCGGCTCGATCAGCTCGATCTGGCGGAACAGATGGCTCTCGCACGCCTCGATCTCGTCCGGCTGCGGGTCGCGGTTCCCGGGCGGCCGGCACTTCAGCACGTTGGCGATGTAGACGTCGCCGCGCTGCAGCCCGATCCCGGCCAGCAGCTTCTCCAGGAGCTTGCCGGCCTGGCCGACGAACGGGAGCCCCTGCTTGTCCTCGTGGAAGCCCGGAGCCTCGCCGACGAACATCAGGTCGGCGTGGGGGTTCCCGGAGCCGAACACGACCTGCGTCCGTCCCTGCGCCAGCCGGCAGCGCGTGCACGAGGCCGTCGCGGCCGCGTAGGCCTCGAGCGTGTCGGCGTGCTCGACCGGAACGGCACTCACGGAGCGTGAGTCTAGGAACACGCTCGGACGGTTCAGGTGCCTTCGACCGCGACCATCTTCATGGTGGCGGCGCCCTCGCGGAGTTTGATGGCGGCCCGGTAGTCCGGGGAATCGTAGAACCGCTTGACCGCTTCGAGGCTCTCGAACTCGAGCACGACCAGCCGCTCGGGATTCCAGTCCCCCTCGACCACGGCGAGCTCGCCGCCGCGGACGACATAGCGCCCTCCCGCGGCCGCGACCGCGGCTGCCGCGGCCGTCTTGTACTGCTCGTACTGCACCGGGTCGGTGATGTCCGTCTCCACGATCAGGTATGCAGGCATGCCGGAACTCTACGCTGTCACCCTGTGACCGAGACGGACACGAACACGCCCGAGGAGACGGAAGCGGCCGCCGCGCTGCTGGCGACGCGCCTGGCGCCGGGCGACGTCGTCACCGTCTCGGGCGAGCTGGGAGCCGGCAAGACGACGTTCGTCCGCGGCGCCTGCGTCGCGCTGGGCGTGCGCGAGCGCGTGACGAGCCCGACGTACACGATCGGGCATCGCTACCACGGACGCGAGGTGGAGGTCTCGCACCTCGATCTGTTCCGCTTCGACGGCGTCTCGGCGGCGGAGTGGGGCGACCTCGAGCCGTATTTCGACGACGCGATCGCGTTCGTGGAATGGCCGGAGGCCGGGGAGGGAGTGCTGCCACCGCCGCGCTTCACCGTGCGGATGCGGCATGCTGACGGTCAACGCAGGGTGATCTCGATCGACGAGTGCTGACGCTGGCTTTCGACACCGCGACGGAGGTCGCGACGAGTGCGCTCGTCGACGACGGCGAGGTGCTCGGCGAGCGCCGGTCGCGCGCGCAGACGCTGCTGGAGGACGTCGATGCGTTGCTGCGCCAGGGCGGCGCGCATCCCACCGACCTCGACGCGCTCGCCGTCGGGATCGGTCCCGGCAGCTTCACCGGCGTCCGCATCGGCCTCGCTGCCGCGCGCGGGCTGGCGGTCGCGCTCGACCTGCGCGGCGCCGGCGTCTCGACGCTCGACGCGCTCGCCGCGGGCGCGCCGGGGGCGACGCCGGTGATCGACGCGCGGCGGAGCGAGATCTTCGCGCTCGTCGGCGGCGAGCCGCGCGTCCTCGCGCCCGCGGAGCTGTCCGTCCCCGACGGCACCGTCTGCGTCGGTAGCGGCGCGGTGCGCTACCGCGCGCTGCTGGAGGAGAAGGGCTGCGTCGTTCCGCCCGACGGCGACGAGCGGCATCTCCCTCGCGCGCGCTTCCACGTGCAGCTCGCCGGCGAGCTCGGCCCGGTTGAGACGATCGAGCCGCTGTACCTGCGCGCCCCCGACGCGGTGAAGAGCACGCCGTGACGACGATCGAGCTCCGCCGCCTGAACCTGGCCGACCTGAGCGGCATCGAGGAGATTGAGCGGCTGTCGTATCCGACCCCGTGGTCGCGCTCGATGTTCGCGGGCGAGCTGGCGAAGCCGAGCTCGCTGTGCCTCGGCGCGTTCGACGTCCAGGACGAGGACGGCCGGCTCTGCGGCTACCTGATCGTCTCGCGCTACGTCGACGCGTGGCACGTGATGAACATCGCCGTCCATCCGGATCACCGCGGCCACGGCATCGCGACGATGCTGCTCGAGCGGCTGTTCGCGCTGACCGCCGACGACGAGCGGCGCGGGTACACGCTCGAGGTCCGCGTCTCGAACGAGACGGCGATCCGGCTGTACGAGCGGCTCGGCTTCCAGGGACGCGGCATCAGGCGCGGCTACTACACGGACAACCGCGAGGACGCCCTGATCATGTGGAAGGATCCGGTCGCGCCCGGTGGGCGCGACTAGGGAGCTGCCGCCGATGCGAAACCGCCTCCGCGAGTGCGGTTGCTCGCTTCGGACCGATCCCTGGGACGGAGAGCCAGTTCTCATGACCGGCAGTCACGACGTTTGCGACGGTCCCGAATCGGTCGAGCAGGGCCTGGGCCGATTTGGTCGAGATGCCGGGTACCGCTGCAAGCATTGCCTCCTCGGCGTCGTCCAGCGGCGGCCGCTGCGCATAGTTGGGCGCGTATCGTCTCCTCCTGCGCCGTCGAAGACCGAGGATCTGCAGCCAGAGCGCGGAGTCCTCCGGGCTCGCCGTCCGCACGACCCGTACTCCAAGTTCCCCCACCGCCAGGAGCGCACCTCGCACAGACGCCGGCCGGAGCGGTCCAGCGTCGATGTCCTCGCCCTCGACCAGGAGGTAGGGGGCCCCGCGAACCCGGCGGAGCCGCCCGACTTGCGGCCAGAAGCGACCGGCGATGATCGCCAGGTGCAGGTCACGCACCGACTTGCGTTCGACGAGTGCGTGCCCTGTCAGGTAGTCGCCGACCGACAAACGGCGAGTCTCGAGCTCGACGCCGAGCTCCTCCAGCGCCCGACGAAGTCGGCTCTCCCTCTCGTAGACGTCCACGACGATGTGCAATCGCACCCCCAGAGTCTCCGCTTCGAAACGGAGCGCCACTAGTGGCCGTGCGGAGCACGGCCACATGCATCCTCGGCATCGAGACATCCTGCGACGAGACGGCTGCCGCGCTCGTCGACGACGACGGCGCGATCCACGCGAGCATCGTCGCCTCGCAGGACGACCTTCACGCCGAGTACGGCGGCGTCGTGCCGGAGATCGCGTCGCGTCGTCATCTCGAGCTGATCGCGCCGGTGCTGCGGGAGACGCTGGCGCGGGCCGGAGCGACGCTCGACGACGTCGACCGCGTGGCTGTGACGCAGGGCCCCGGGCTGATCGGCGCGCTGCTCGTCGGCCTGTCCGCGGCGAAGGCGGTCGCGTGGGCGCGACGGCTGCCGCTCGTTCCCGTCGACCATCTGCGCGGCCACGTCGCGTCGCTGTACCTGCAGCCGGAGCCGCTGGAGCCGCCGTTTCTCTGCCTGCTCGCCAGCGGCGGGCACACGCTGCTGCTCGACGTGAGCGGGTACCGCGAGCACGAGCTGCTCGGGACGACGCTCGACGACGCCGCGGGCGAAGCCTTCGACAAGGGCGCGCGGCTGCTCGGTCTCGGCTATCCCGGCGGCCGCGAGATCGACCGGCTCGCCCGCGAGGGCGATCCTGCCGCGTACGAGTTTCCGGTCGCGCGCGTCCCCGGGCTGGACTTCTCGTTCTCGGGACTGAAGACGGCGCTGCTCTATGCCGTGCGGGACATCTCGCCGGACGAGCTGGAGGAGCGGCGCGCGGATCTCGCCGCGTCGTACCAGCGCGCGATCGTGCGCGCGCTTGTCGGCCGCGTGCAAGAGGCCGCCGAGCGGGCCGGCCGCTCCCAGGTCGCCGTCGTGGGCGGCGTCGCGGCCAACTCGGAGCTACGGGAGGCGCTGCCGGGCGCGGCGCTCGCTCCGCTGCCGCTCTGCACCGACAACGCCGCGATGATCGCGTCGGCGGCGCGCTTCGAGGAGCCCGTTGCGTACCCGGGGTATCTTGGCCTCGATGCGTATGCCTCGCGCTGAGCCGCGGCGCGCCGTCCTCCTCGGGATGGTGACCGTGGCCGCGACGGCGACGCTGCTGGCGACCGGCGGACGCGGCGCCGGCCAGGCGGCCGCGCCCACAACGAGCGCCCTGAGCTGGGCCGGTCTCGTCGCCCCGCGCCCGCGCGTCGACACCGGAGCGCGGGTGATCGTGCTGCTGCGGACGCCGTCGCTCGCGCAGCGCGTGGCCGCGGCGGGCGGCACGGTCGACCCCGCGCGCGAGCGCGCGTGGACGAACGCCGCGCTCGCCGCGCAAACGCAGCTGATCGCGCGCCTGGCCGCGCAGGGCGTCGCGCTCCACCCCGACTACAGCTTCAGCCGCGTCCTCGACGGCTTCTCCGCCGTCGCCGGCGCGGGCGCGGTCGCGCTGCTCGAGCGCGATCCGGCCGTCGCCGGCGTCTATCCGGTGCGGGTCGCGTATCCGGCGTCGGTCTCGACCGAGGTGCTGGCGCACGGCGATTTCGGCTCCGGGATCCGGCTCGCGGGGAGGGACGGACACGGCGTCACCGTCGCGCTGCTGGACACTGGAGTCGACGCGGCCGTTCCGTATCTGCGCGGGCGCGTGCTCGGAGGGATCGACCTCGTCGGCGGTGACCCCGGCGCGCTCGCGGCGGCGAGCCCGGCGAATCCGTCCGAGCTCGAACGGCACGGAACGGAGATGGCGGGACTGCTCGTGGGCGGAGGAGGGCCGTCGGGATTGGCGGGCGTCGCCACCGGCGCCTCCGTCCTGCCGATCCGCGTTGCGGGCTGGCAGCCGGACGCGGCCGGCGGCTGGGCGGTGTACGCGCGGGGCGACCAGCTGATCGCCGGCCTGGACCGCGCGGTCGACCCGAACGACGACGGCGACGCGAGCGACGCAGTCCGTGTTGCGCTCGTGCCGCTGGCGGAGCCGTTCGCAGGCTTCCCCGACTCGCCCGAGGCGCTTGCCGTCGCCGGGGCGGTCGCGCTCGACACGCTGGTCGTCGCACCGGCGGGGAACGACGGCGCCGCCGGGGCGGGTTACGGCGACGTCTCGGGGCCGGGCGGCGCCGCGGCCGCGCTCACGGTCGGCGCGGCCGACACGCGCGCGGCGACGGCGCAGGTCCGGCTCGACCTCCGCTCCGGGCTGACGACGCTGTTCTCGGGGACCGTGCCGCTCGACGGTGCCGTGGCTCCGGCGGTGCGGCTGAGCCTGGAGGTCGCCGGGCCGCGGGGGACGGACTTCTTCTCCGCGGGGGGCACGAGTCTCGCGGCGGGGCGGGCTGCGCTCGTCGCCGCCGGCGCCGCACCGGTCGACGCCGTCGGGCGCGCGGTCACCGCGGGCGCGTCCGCGGTCCTGCTGGACCGTCCGCTGCCCGCGGGCGGGCTCGGCCTCGACGAGTCGACGGCCATGCCGGTCGTCTCGCTTCCGCCCGCCGTTGCGCGCGCGCTGCGCCGCCGCCTCGACGCCGGCGCGACCGCAACCGTCTCCCTCGTCGCCGTCGCTCCGGCCGTCAACTCCGACGCGGGCCGGGTCGCCGGCTTCTCGTCCACGGGCCTCGCGTTCGACGGACGCGTGAAGCCGGATCTCGTCGCCCCCGGCGTGGCGTTGGCGACGTCGGATCCGGGCGCGGACGCCGACGGCTCGCCGCGCTTCATCACCGTCAACGGCTCGAGCGCCGCCGCTGCAGTCGTCGCCGGCGCGGCTGCACTGCTCGCGCAGGCGAGACCGGCGCTGCACGCCGCCGCGCTCGCGGGGCTGCTGGCCGGCACCGCGAGCCCGCTGTCGGACGATCCGGTCACGGCGCAGGGCGCCGGGCTCGTCGACGTCCACGCCGCGGCCGCCGCGCAGCTCGCGGCCGCTCCGGCGACGCTCGCCTTCGCGCACGACGAGGCGTCGTTCACGCTGACGAACCTCTCGAGCCGCGATCTGCCGGTGACGCTGACGGTGCGGCGACAGGATCACGGAGCGGCGCCTGCACGCTTCTCGCTCGTCCCCGCGCACGCGGTCGTGCGCGCCGGCGCGAGCGTGGTCGTGCACGTGCGCGAGCACGGCGGGCCGATGGAAGGCGTCGTCGTCGCTCGCGTACGCGGCGGCTCCGCGATCCGCGTGCCGTGGGCGATCGCCCCGGCGGACGGCGGCGGCCTGCTCGGTGAGGTGTCGCTCGCGCCGGTGACGTTCGCGCCGTCCGACACGCGGCCGGCGGTGCTGACCGTGAACGCCGGCCGCGTCCTCGCCGGCTCGGCAGGAACCGACATCCGTCCGGTCGCGCGTCTCGACGTCGAGCTGTTTCGCACCAACGGCGAGCCGCTCGGTCTGCTGGCGCGCCTGCGCGACGTCCTGCCCGGCAGGATCGCGTTCGGGCTCACGGGGCGTGACGCCGCCGGACGCCGCCTCGCGCCCGGCGCGTACGTCGTCCGGGTCGCCGCCACCTCCGTAGACGGCAGTGTCCGGACGAGTAGAAAGGTCCGATTCGTCCTCCGATGACCGGACGTATACTCGCCGCGGATACTCGGAATCCGGCCTATTTGCTCGGGAAAAGGAGCTGACTGTG
This sequence comes from uncultured Actinomycetes bacterium, assembly GCA_963761665.1. Lineage (GTDB taxonomy): Bacteria > Actinomycetota > Thermoleophilia > Gaiellales > Gaiellaceae > Palsa-739. Next base: position 234,470 of record CAVXHM010000004.1, on the reverse strand, counting down.
ACCGCAGTCGAAGCACCGATCTCGCATCTGCGCGAGAACCCGTTCGAGATCGCCCGCGCGCAGCTCCAGCGCGTGGCGACGATCTTCGACATCGATCCCAACCTCGTCTCCGTCCTCGGCTCGTGCAAGAAATCGGTCGAGGTCTCGATCCCGGTCGGGATGGACGACGGTTCGACGGAGGTCTTCCAGGGCTTCCGCGTGACGCACAACGTTGCGCGCGGCCCGTCGAAGGGAGGTATCCGCTACCACCCGGACGTCACCGTCGACGAGGTGCGAGCCCTCGCGATGTGGATGACGTGGAAGTGCGCGCTGATGGGCATTCCGTTCGGCGGCGCGAAGGGCGGCGTCGTCTGCGACCCGAAGAAGATGTCGCGCGGCGAGCTGGAGCGGATGACGCGCCGCTACACGAGCGAGATCATCAACGAGATCGGCCCGGAGAAGGACATCCCGGCGCCGGACGTCGGCACCGACGGCTCGGTGATGGCGTGGATCTTCGACACGTACTCGATGAACAAGGGCCACTCCGTGCTCGGTGTCGTCACCGGGAAGCCGCTGACGATCGGCGGCTCGCTCGGGCGCGAGGAGGCGACCGCGCGCGGCAGCCTCTTCTGCATCCGCGACGCCGTGGCGAAGCGCGACCGCTCGCTCGCCGGGATGACCGCGGCGGTGCAGGGTTTCGGCAACGTCGGCAGCTTCCTCGCGAAGTTCCTCCACGAGGAAGGCGCGAAGGTCGTCGCCATCTCCGACTCGACCACGGCCTGGTACAACCCGAAGGGGATCGACGTGCCGACTGCGTTCGCGCACAAGCGCGAGCACGGCACGCTCGCCGGGCTGAAGGGCGCCGAGGCGATCACGAACGACGAGCTGCTCGTGCTCGACTGCGACATCCTCGCGCCGTGCGCGCTCGAGCAGGTGATCACGGAGCTGAACGCCGACCGCGTCAGGGCGTCGATCATCTGCGAGGGCGCGAACGGTCCGGTCACGCCGGCCGCCGACGCGATCCTCGAGGGCAACGGCGTCCTGATCCTCCCCGACGTGCTCGCGAACGCCGGCGGCGTGGTCGTGTCCTACTTCGAGTGGGTCCAGGGCCTCCAGGAGTACTTCTGGAAGGAAGCCGAGGTGAACGCGAAGCTGAACGACATCGTCAGCCGCGCGTTCGACGAGACCTGGGACACCTCACAGCGGCGCGACATGCCGATGCGCGTCGCCGCCTACGGCCTCGCCGTGAAGCGCGTGGCCGAGGCGACGATCACGCGCGGGATATATCCGTAGGCCGGCTCGTGCCGGAGGTCGTCGTCTTTCACGCGCAGGAGTGCCACCTGTGCGAGCGGGCGCTGGCACAGGTGCGTGAGCTGCAGGCGGAGCTCGGCTTCGAGTTACGAGAAATCGACATCGGCGGCGACCCCGCTCTCGAGGCCGAGTACCGCGAATGGATCCCCGTGGTCGAGGTGGACGGGAGGCGCCGTTTCACGTACTTCGTCCAGCCTGACGCGCTCCGGAAGGCGGTTGCACAAGCAGACCGCTAGTCGTCGGTGCTAAAAAGGCCTGCGGTGTCACAAACGAAGCAGGAGAGGTAGGGGTGGCGGATCGTCTGACGGTCGGCGTCGCCGCGCGCCTGTCCCGGTATCTCCAGGTGCTGACCCAGGCCCGGAAGATGGGGAAGACGCGCATCTCCTCCCAGGAGATCGCCGAGTACACGAACATCAACGCCACCCAGATCCGCCGCGATCTCTCGGCCTTCGGCAAGTTCGGCAAGCGCGGAGTCGGCTACAACATCGACTCGCTGCTGGGCGAGATCCGCCGGATCCTGCGAACGCAGGGCCAGCACAACATCGCCCTGATCGGCGCCGGACGGCTCGGCCAGGCGATTGCCAGCTCGCCGATCTTCGCGGAGCACGGCATCAACATCGCCGCCGTCCTCGACACCGACCCGGAGAAGCTCGGCCTCCCGATCGGCAACGTGGCGGTGAGCGAGTATGCGCGGCTGCCGGAGCTCGTGCACGACAAGAACGTGATCGTCGGCGTCCTCGCCGTCCCCGCGACCGCCGCGCAGAGCGCCGCCGACGACCTCGTCGCCGCCGGCGTGAAGATCATCTTCAACTACTCCGAGGCGCTGCTCGAGACACCGGGAGACGTCACGGTCCACACCTCGAATCCGGCGGTCGAGCTGCTCTACGCCTTGTACTTCCACCTGACGTAGCGGTTCCAACGGCAGGGGCCTGGCCCCGCGACGCGGGGCCAGGCCCCGACGTAGGCTCCGTTCCAATGCGAATCCTCGTATGGCACGGCTACCTGCTCGGAGGCACCGGCTCGAACGTCTACACGCGCGCGGTCGCCCGAGAGTGGAGCCGCGCCGGTCACGACGTCACGATCGTCTGCCAGGAGCGGCAGCCGGAGCTGTACGACCTCGGCACCGCGCGCGTGGTCGTGCCGGAGCTCCCGGACGGGCTGCTGCCGGTGTTCGTGCTCGACCGCTACGAGGGGCTGGACGCGCGGCTGCTGACCGACTTCACGCCGGAGCAGCGCGCGCACTACGTCGAGGCGAATGCGGCCGCGCTGCGCGAGCTGATGCCGGCGGATCTCGTCTTCGCGAACCACGTCGTCGTCGGCGGCCCGGTCGCCGCGGCGACAGGAGGGCGCTACTCCGTGTACGCGCACGGGTCGGAGCTCGAGTACTCGATGCGCGGCAACGCCGAGCTGGAGCGCTGGGGGCGCGAGTCGCTCGCCGGCGCGCACGCAGTCTTCGTCGGCTCGGGCCACATCCGACGCGTGCTCGAGGACGTCGTCGGCCACGTCGACCGCGTGCACGAGGTTCCGCCCGGAGTCGACGTCGAGCGCTTCAAGCCGGAGCCGCGCGACGCCGCGCTCGCCGCGCTGCTCGATGAGGCGCGCGCCGATCCTCCGAACCCGGGCAACCGCGAAGAGCGGCTCCCGGACGAGGGCAACGCAGCGCGGCTCGAGGCCTTCTTCAGCACGGACCGGGCGACGGTCGTCTACTTCGGGAAGCTGATCGAGAACAAGGGCGTCCAGGTGCTGTTCGAGGCGCTGCAGGGACTCGACGCGCGCGCCGTGATCGTCGGCTTCGGCGACTACCGCGCCGCGCTCGAGGCGGAGGCGCCGCCGGGCACGCTCTTCACCGGACCGCTGGAGCACCGGCACCTGGCGCACCTGCTGCCGCTGTGCGACGTCGCTGCCGTTCCGTCCATCTTCCCGGAGGCCTTCGGCATGGTCGCCGCCGAGGCCGCGGCCGCAGGCGTGCCGCCGGTGGTGGCGGAGCACTCGGGGCTCGCTGAGGTCGCCGCCGGGCTGGGGCGCGAGTATCCGCCCGGCCTGGAGCACGTGTCCGCGTTCGCGACGGGCAACGCCGACGCGCTGCGGCAGCGCATCGCCGAGATCCTCGCGCTGCCGCCCGACGAGCGGCGCGAGCTGGGCGCCGCGGCTCGCCGCGCGGTCGAGCGCAACTGGAGCTGGGCCCGCATCGCAGAGCGATTGCTGGTCTAGGCTTCCGGCGTGGGCGAGGAGCAGAAGGTCGGCTACGAGGAGCTGCTCGCCCAGTCGCGCGCCGCTTTCGAGGAAGTCCCGGACTTCACCCTCGCCGTCGAGGAGGAGTTCGCGCTGCTCGATCCGGCGACGCTCGGCCTCGTCGACCGCTTCGAGGAGGTGCAGGCGGCCGCGCAGGGCACCGACATCGAGCCGCATCTCGTCGGCGAGCTGATCGCCTCCGAGGTCGAGGTGCGCACGGGCCGCTGCGAGGCGTTCGCCGAGGCGGCGGAGCGGATCGGCGAACGGCGGGTGCAGCTGCGCGCGCTCACGGACGGGCTCGGGATCGGGCTGTCCGCCGTCGGCACCCACCCGTGGAGCCCGTGGCAGGAGCAGCGGATCATCGACACGCCGCACTACCGCCGCAACGACGAGCTGCTCCGCTACGTCGTCTGGCGCAACAACACCTTCGGGCTGCACGTCCACGTCGGCGTCAACGGCGCCGACCGCGCCATCCGCGTCTGCAGCGCATTGCGCACCTTCCTGCCGGAGATGCTCGCGCTCTCGGCCAGCTCGCCGTTCGCCGACGGCGTCTTCACGTACCTCCACTCCGCGCGCACGCAGCTGTTCACGCGCATGTTCCCGCGGTGTGGGATCCCGGACCCGTTCGAGAGCTGGGACGCGTGGGAGCGCTACATCCGGTTCCTCTACGACACGGGTTCGATCACCGAGCACACGCAGGTCTGGTGGAGCGTCAGGCCGCACCTCGTGTTCCCGACCGTCGAGTTCCGGATCTGCGACGGCCAGCCTGACCTGGGCGAGGCGCGGTCGCTCGCGGCGCTGATCTACTCGCTGACCGCGCGGCTCGCGCGCGCGCTCGACGAGGGTGAGCCGCTGCCGTCGTGGCCGAACCGCCTGCTGGAGGAGAACCTCTGGCGGGCCATCCGTCACGGTCTCTCCGGCGAGCTGATCGACCTCGAGCGCGGCGAGGCGGTACCGGCGCGGGCGCGGATCGAGCAGCTGATCGAGTGGGTGCTGCCCATGGCGGAGGAGCTCGGCGCGGCGCCGTGGCTCGCCGTGCCCGAGCGGAACGCGGCCGAGCGGCAGATCGCGCGGCACGAGGAGGGCGCGACGATGGAGCAGATCTTCGCCGAGCAGGTCGAGGGCGAGCGCGTGACCGGATGAGCGAGCCGGGCAACGCCGTCACCGCCGAGGAGCTCGTGGCCGAGCTCCGCAAGGCGAAGGTGTCCGACCTGATCGTGCACACCTGCTCGCTGTTCGCCTCGTTCGGCTACGGCAAGCTCTCGCCCGAGGCGCTCGACCTCGACCAGGCGCGGCTGGCGATCGAGGCGCTGAAGGCGCTCGTCCCGCTGCTGGACGAGGATTCGCGCAAGGACATCCAGCAGGTCCTGGCCAATCTCCAGCTGGCATTCGCGCAAGCCGCCGCCGTGTGAGACCCTGTTGGCATGGCCAAGAAGCGGCAGAAGAAGCGGATGAAGACGAAGACGCCGCAGCCCAGCGGTCGTCCGGACACCCCGGCCGTCCACGGACGCGATCAGTTCGCGACGCCCAAGCAATCGCAGCCAAAGGCGCCGATGCGGATGCCCGGCCACGGCATGCGCTAGGAGGGTTTGGCGCCCGGTGATCCGACGATCCGGCCGCCCGATCTGATACAAAAGCACGCCGCGCCGGGGCGACCGGGCGCTGCCTTTCTGACGCGCTGATCCGACGTTCCCACCCGAGACGTCCCGATTCGACAGGAGAGCACCTGACGCTATGAGCTGGTTCATGCACCACGCTGTCCTCTTCGCACTCGTGTGCGCCGCGGCGGCGGTCGTCTACGGCATCGCGCTGACCTACTGGCTGCTGAAGCAGCCGGCGGGCACGGAGCGCATGCAGGAGATCTCGCGCGCCGTGCAGGAGGGCGCCGCGGCCTACCTGAGCCGCCAGTACAAGACGATCGCCGTCGTCGCGATCGTCCCGTTCCTGCTGCTCGGCTTCTACAACTCGCTCGGGTGGGGCGCCGCGGTCGGCTTCCTCATCGGCGCGATCCTGTCCGCGGCGGCCGGCTTCATCGGCATGAACGTCGCGGTGCGCTCGAATGCGCGTACCGCGGAAGCCGCGCGCACCGGGCTGCCGCAGGCGTTGAACGTCGCGTTCCGCGCCGGCTCGGTGACGGGTCTGCTCGTCGTCGGCCTGGGGCTGTTCGGCGTCGCCGGCTACTACTGGGTGCTGACCGGCTGGTTCAACCACACGCCGACGTCGGCGGTCCACGATCTGATCGGGCTCGCCTTCGGCGGCTCGCTCATCTCCGTCTTCGCGCGACTCGGCGGCGGCATCTACACGAAGGCCGCGGACGTCGGCGCCGACCTCGTCGGCAAGATCGAGGCGGGCATCCCCGAAGACGACCCGCGCAACCCGGCCGTGATCGCGGACAACGTGGGCGACAACGTCGGCGACTGCGCCGGCATGGCGGCCGACCTGTTCGAGACCTACGCGGTCACGGCGGTCGCCGTGATGCTGCTCGGCATCACCGGCTCCGCCGCCGGCTCGGGAACGAGCCTCTGGCTCTACCCGCTCGCGATCGGCGGCGTCTCGATCATCGCGTCGATCATCGGCGTGCAGTTCGCGCGCGTCAGCCCGACCGGGAACGTGATGAACGCGCTCTACCGCGCCGTCCTCGTCGCGGTCGTCATCTCGGGCCTGCTGTTCATCCCGGTGACGATGGGCTTCGACTCGACCGGCAAGTTCGCCTTCTGGAATCTCTACGGCTCGGCGCTGATCGGGCTCGCGGTGACGTTCTTCCTCGTCGGGATCACCGAGTACTACACCGGCACGCGCTGGAACCCGGTGAAGAAGATCGCGAAGGCGTCGCTGACCGGCCACGCCACGAACATCATCGAAGGCCTCGCCGTCGGCATGCAGGCGACGGCGCTCCCGGTGGTCGTGATCGTCGTGGGCATCCTGCTCGCCGACCACTTCGCCGGCCTCTACGGGATCGGCGTCGCCGTGATGGCGCAGCTCTCGATGACGGGACTGATCGTCGCGCTCGACGCGTACGGCCCGGTCACCGACAACGCGGGCGGCATCGCCGAGATGGCCGACCTGCCGCCGGAGGTACGCGACATCACGGACAAGCTCGACGCCGTCGGCAACACGACGAAGGCCGTGACGAAGGGCTACGCGATCGGCTCCGCCGCGCTCGCAGCGCTCGTCCTCTTCGGCTCGTACGCCGACGAGCTGCACACGAAGGGCGCCGGTCACGGCTCGCTCGGCACGATCACCTTCGACCTCTCCAACGCATGGGTGATCGCCGGCCTGTTCATCGGCGGCCTGATGCCGTTCCTGTTCGCGTCGCTCGCGATGCAGGCAGTCGGCCGCGTCGGCGGCCAGGTGGTCGAGGAGGTGCGCCGCCAGTTCCGCGAGGACCCGGGCATCATGGAGGGCACCTCGCGGCCGGAGTACGGTCGCGCCATCGACATCGTCACCAGCTCGGCGATCCGCTCGATGATCCTGCCGGCGATGGTGCCGATCCTCTTCCCGATCATCATCGGGCTGATCAGCGCGAAGATGCTCGGCGGCCTGCTGATCGGGACGATCGTCACCGGCCTGTTCCTCGCCATCGCCATGACCTCGGGCGGCGGCGCGTGGGACAACGCGAAGAAGCTGATCGAGGACGGCCTCTACGGCGGCAAGGGCTCCGAGGCCCACGCGGCCGCGGTCACGGGCGACACCGTCGGCGATCCGTACAAGGACACCGCCGGCCCCGCGATCAACCCGATGATCAAGATCGCCAACATCGTCGCGATCCTGATCATCCCGCTGATCATTTCGATCCACGGCTGATCGCCGCGGATCGACGGGATAGGAACGGCGGTCGGCCGGGAGCAGGGTCCCGGCCGACCGCCGTGCAGTGTTTGGTCGGAGTGTGAGCGGCGCGCGGTGCCGGCCGGGCGGTGGTGCTGCGCATCCCCGCCCGGCTGAGTGCGCCTGCGGCTAACGCTCGCGTTAGCCTCCGGCTGTGGTCGCCGTGTGGGGGAGTAGCGTTCGTTCGATGAAGTTCGATCCTCGGTCCCGGCGTGGCATTGCTGTTGGCGTTCTTGCGAGCGTGCTTGCGGTCGCGGTCGTCACCGGGGTGATCTTCCTCGTCAGACCGTACGTGCCGGTGCTCTCGCTCGGTGTGCTCTACGTGTTCGCGGTCCTGCCTGTCGCCGTCGTCTGGGGGCTCTGGCTGGCGCTGCCGGTGTCGGTGGCGAGCATGCTCGCGTTCAACTGGTTCTTCCTGCCGCCGGTGCACACCTTCACGCTGGCGCAGAGTGAGAACTGGTTCGCGCTCGCCGTCTATCTCGCCACCGCCGTCGTCGTCAGCGAGCTCGCGGCGCGGACGCGCCGCCGTGCGGCGTCGGCCGAGCAGCGGGAGCGCGAGTCGGCGCTGCTGGCGGATCTGGCGACGGAGCTGCTGCGCGGGCGGCAGCTCGAGGAGGAGCTGGACGAGGTGGCGAGCCGTGCCGCTTCGGTGCTCGGCGTCGACAGCGCGCAGATCGAGCTCGGCCCGCCGCGGCGGCCGCCGCAGGGCTCCTCTCCGCACCCGCTCGAGGCCGCCGACCGGGCGGTCGGCACCATCTACGTGCCGGAAGGATCCGACCCGCACGTCGCGGCTCGGCATCGCTTCCTGCCCGCGCTGGCCGCGCTGCTCGCCGTCGCCGTCGAGCGCGACCGCCTCGAACGCGAGGCGCTCGAGGCGGAGGCGCTCCGCCGTAGCGATCTCGTCAAGACGGCGCTGCTGCGCGCGGTCTCGCACGACCTCCGCTCGCCGCTGACGGGGATACGCACGGCGGTCGGCGCGCTGCGCAACCCGACGCTGCAGCTGAGCGAGGACGACCGGACCGAGCTGCTCGAGACGATCGACGTCGACTCGGAGCGGCTGAGCCGGCTCGTCGGCGACCTGCTCGACCTCTCGCGCCTCGAGGCCGGCGGAGCGGCGCCCGCGCCGGAGGTCTGGGCGCTCGACGAGCTGGTGCACGAGGCGGTCGACCTGCTCGGCGCGAGGGACCGCGTCGAGGTGGCGGGCGAGGAGACGCTCGTCAATGTCGACCCGACGCAGATCCAGCGGGTGCTCGCGAACCTGATCGAGAACGCGCTGAAGTTCTCGCCGGACGGCGCAAAGGTCCACGTGCGCATCACCGCGACCCGCATGGAGGCGATCGTGCGCGTCGTCGACCAGGGCCCGGGACTCGCCGAGGACGAGCTCGAGCGCGTCTTCGAGCCGTTCTACCGCCGCGGCGCCGACACCCGCTCCGGCGCCGGGCTCGGCCTGGCGATCGCGCGCGGGTTCGCGGCCGCGAACGGCGGGCGCGTCTGGGCGGAGTCGCGTCCCGGTCAGGGTGCGTCGTTCGCCCTCGCGCTGCCCGTCGTCGAGGTGCCCGCGGAGTTGCGCGTATGAGCTCGAACGGCCAGCGGGTCCTCGTCGTGGACGACGAGCCCCAGATCCTGCGCGCGCTCCGCGCGACGCTGCGCGGCGCCGGGTACACCGTCGATTCCGCCGCCACCGCCGAGGAGGCGCTCACCGCCGCGGCCGCGCATCCGCCGGAGGCGGTGATCCTCGACCTCGTCCTGCCGGACGGAAGCGGTACCGATGTCTGCCGCGAGTTGCGCTCCTGGAGCGACGCGCCGGTGATCGTGCTCTCAGCGGTGGGGGAGGAGAGCGAGAAGATCGCCGCGCTCGACGCGGGCGCCGACGACTACGTGACGAAGCCGTTCAGCGTCGACGAGCTGCTGGCGCGGCTGCGCGCCGTGCTGCGCCGCCGGTCCGGCCAGGCTCCCGAGCCGCTGATCGAGATCGGCGACCTGAGGATCGATGTGGCGGAGCGGGTCGTCACCTCCGGCGGCGAGCGCGTGAAGCTCAGCCCGCACGAGTTCGACCTGCTGCGCGTGCTCGCGCAGAACCGCGGCAAGCTGCTGACGCACCGCGTGCTCCTGCGCGAGGTCTGGGTCCCGCCTACGAGGTGGAGGCGCACTATCTCCACGTCTACGTCTCGCATCTCCGCCGCAAGATCGAGCCGGATCCGTCGAGCCCGCGCTACCTGCTCACCGAGCCGGGGGCGGGATACCGACTCGTCGATCCGACCGCGCAGGAGTCTTGAGACAACTTTAAGAACGCCCCGCGGAACTTTCAGGGGCCATTGACGAGCGCGGTTCTACGTTGGCCGCATGGAGATCGTCCAGCTCGGAATCCGCCGCGCGCAGGCCGACGAACGGGAGCGCCGCGAGCTCGGCCGCTCCGTGCGCGGCATCGTCAAGGCCCTGTCGCCGCGGCGGCTGCCCGGTGCGTCGCCGCTCAACCGCGTCGCGTTGCGCCCGTATTGCGCACAGCTGATCGAGCTGGCCGACCGTCTCGACGATCTCGAGCGGCCGGTGTCGACCTCCGGGATGCGCGCCGTTCGCCGGCTGCTCACCGACCCCGACGGTGTTCTCTACGCGCGACAGGCGACGTGTGACATCGGCCGCGAGCTCGCCCGCGTCACCACCCACCTCGAGGTCGCTTGATGTACGACCTCGGTGCGCTCGCGATCGTGGCCGGCTGCTTCGCGCTCGCGTACCTCCTGATCTGGGTGCTCGACCGCGTCTGATGTCCGCTTCCGACGCATTCGGGCTGACGGTCGCGGTGCTGATCCTCGCGTACCTCGTCTACGCGCTTTTCCGCGGGGAGAAGTTTTAGTGCCCCTCCAGGGCATCGCGCAGATCCTCGTCTACGCCGTCGTTCTGATCGGTCTCTCGTACCCGCTGGGGCTGTACATGGCGCGCGTCTACTCGACGCCGCGGTTCGGCGGACGGTTCCTCGGCTCGATCGAGCGCGGCTTCTACCGGCTGATCGGCGCGAGGGCCGACCGCGAGCAGGACTGGAAGGGCTACGGGAAGACGGCGCTGATGCTGATGCTCGTCTTCTCGGTCGTCGTCTTCGCGCTGCAGCGGCTGCAGGCGCATCTGTTCCTCAATCCCGACCATCTGCCGGCGGTTCCGTCGCACATCGCGCTGAACACGACCGCGAGCTTTGTCACCAACACGAACTGGCAGTACTACGGCGGCGAGTCGACCATGTCGTACCTGACGCAGATGGCCGCGCTGGCGATGCAGCAGTTCGGCGCGGCCGCGCTCGGCATGGCGGTACTCGTCGCCGTCGTGCGCGGCCTCGCGCGCCGGTCTGCGACCGAGCTGGGCAACTTCTGGGTCGACCTCTACCGCTCGATGGTCTACATCCTGCTGCCGCTGTCGATCATCCTCGCCGTTGTGCTGATCACGCAGGGCGTGCCGCAGACGTTCGCCGGGCACGCGACCGCGCACACGCTCGAGGGCGCCGTGCAAACGATCGCGCGCGGGCCGGTCGCGCTGATGATCGCGATCAAGCAGCTCGGCACCAACGGCGGCGGCTTCTACAACTCGAACTCCGCCGTGCCGTTCGAGAATCCGAACGGGATCACGAACTTCCTCGAGCTGATCTCGATTCTGCTCATCCCGGCTGCGCAGGTCTTCATGTTCGGGAAGATGGTGCTCGCGCGCCGGCACGCCTGGATGGTCTTCTCGTCCATGTTCGTGCTGTTCCTCGTCGGTGTCGCCATCGCGCTGCCGGCCGAGCAGCACGGCTCGCAGGTGCTGCGTGCATCCGGCGTGAACATCACGCAGGGAAGCGGTCAGAGCGGCGGCAACATGGCAGACAAGGAGGTTCGCTTCGGGATCGCCAACACCGCGCTCTGGGCGACCGCGACCACCGACGCCTCGAACGGCTCGGTCGACGGCGGCCACGACGCGTTCACCGCGTTCGGCGGCGCCGTCCCGCTCGTGAACATCTTCGTCGGGGAGGTGATCTTCGGCGGCGTCGGCAGCGGCCTGTACGGGATGCTCTTCTACATCATCATCGCCGTCTTCGTGGCGGGGCTGATGGTGGGGCGAACACCGGAATACCTCGGCAAGAAGATCGAGGCGCGCGAGATCAAGTACGCGGCGGTCGGCGCGCTGTTCGTCCCGACGATGGCGCTGACGATGACCGCGGTGGCAGTGGTCACGCACGCGGGTCTCGCGTCGATCTACAACCCCGGCGCGCACGGATTCACGGAGTCGCTCTACGCGTACACGTCGCAGTCGAACAACAACGGCAGCGCGTTCGCCGGCTACGGCGCGACGAGCTTCTCCGCCTCGCTCGGCGCGGTGGCGATGTACCTCGGCCGCTTCATGCCGATGTTCGCCGCGCTGGCGATAGGCGGCTCGCTCGCCGCGAAGAAGGCGGCACCGGTCTCGGCCGGGACGTTCCGCACCGACGGCCCGACGTTCGTCGTCCTGCTCGTCGGCGTGATCGTCCTCACCGCCGGCCTGATGGTCTTCCCGGCGCTGACGCTGGGGCCGATCGTGGAAGGGCTGATGCACTGATGCTGCGGGACCTCAGGTCCTCCGTGATCGCCGTGATCGTGCTCACCGCGGTCTTCGGCCTCGGCCTTCCGGCGCTGATGACCGGCTTCGCGCAGGCGGCGTTCCCGAGCCAGGCGAACGGCAGTCTGATCAAGGTCAACGGGAAGGTCGTCGGCTCGCGGCTCGCCGCGCAGGGCTTCAACGGCAAGCAGTACTTCCACGAGCGCCCGTCCGCGACCAGTCCCGCGTACAACCCAGGCGGAACGACCTTCGCCAACCTCGGCCCGACCAACCCGCAACTGGCGACCAACGTGCAGAAGGCGGCGCAGGCGATCCTGAGGCTCGAAGGCCCGTACAACCCGGGGCTGACCGTCCACCAGATCCCCGTCGACGCCGTGACCACGTCGGGCTCCGGTATCGACCCCGATATCTCGCCGGCGTACGCGCAGCTTCAGGCGCGCCGGATCGCGGCCGTGCGCCACCTGCCGCTGTCGACGGTGCAGACGCTGATCTCGCAGCACACCGACGGGCGCAGCCTCGGCTTCTTCGGCGAGCCCGGCGTGAACGTGCTCGAGCTCAACATCGCCCTGGACAAGGAGACGGCAAAGTAATGGCGCGCCAGAGTGCAAGCATCTTCTCGCGGGACCTGACCGTGGCGGCGATCCGCGACTCGTTCCCCAAGCTCGACCCGCGCCTGCAGTGGAAGAACCCGGTGATGTTCATCGTCGAGATCGGCAGCGTGATCACGACGGTGATCTTCGTCAAGCTGCTGGTGGAAGGACACGACAGCCAGCTCGCGTTCGTCGGCGTGATCACGTTCTGGCTGTGGCTGACGGTGCTGTTCGCCAACTTCGCGGAGGCGATCGCCGAGGGGCGCGGCAAGGCGCAGGCGGACGCGTTGCGCGCGACGCGCACGACGACGACCGCGTTGCGGCAGACCGGCGGCGGCCGGCTGGAGGAGGTGGCGGCGCCGGAGCTGCAGAAGGGCGATCACGTCGTCGTCGAGGCGGGGATGATCATTCCCGCGGACGGCGAGATCGTCGAGGGCGTCGGCTCCGTGGACGAGTCGGCGATCACCGGCGAGTCCGCTCCGGTGATCCGCGAGGCGGGCGGCGACCGCTCGGCGGTGACCGGCGGGACGAAGCTGCTGTCGGACCGTCTGGTGATCCAGGTGACGCAGGAGCCCGGCAAGTCGTTCCTCGACCGGATGATCGCGCTCGTCGAGGGCGCGGAGCGGCGCAAGACGCCGAACGAGATCGCGCTGAACATCCTGCTCGCCGGCCTCACGATCACATTCCTCGCCGCGGTCGTGACGCTGCGGCCGTTCGCGATCTACGCAGGCACGCCGACGTCGCAAACGGTGCTGATCGCGCTGCTCGTCGCGCTGATCCCGACGACGATCGGCGCGCTGCTCTCCGCGATCGGCATCTCCGGCATGGACCGGCTCGTACAGCGCAACGTTCTCGCCATGTCGGGCCGCGCGGTCGAGGCCTCCGGCGACGTCGACGTGCTGCTGTTGGACAAGACCGGCACGATCACGCTTGGCAACCGGCAGGCGTCCGAGTTCCTCCCGGTGAACGGCGTGGAGGAGCGCGAGCTGGCCGAGGTGGCGCAGCTCGCGTCTCTCGCCGACGAGACGCCGGAGGGCCGCTCGATCACGGTGCTCGCGAAGGAACGCTTCAACCTGCGCGAGCGCATCCTCGGCGAGCACGAGTTCGTCCCGTTCAGCGCGACCACGCGCATGAGCGGCGTGAACATGAACGGCACCGAGATCCGCAAGGGCGCGGCCGACGCGGTGAAGAAGTTCATCGCGGAGCGCGGCGGCAGCGCGCCGCCGGATCTCGACCGGATCGTCCAGGGCGTGGCGGAGCAGGGCGGAACGCCGCTCGTCGTCGCGCGCGACAACTGGGCGCTCGGCGTCATCCACCTGAAGGACATCGTCAAGGGCGGCATGAACGAGCGCTTCGACGAGCTGCGCCGCATGGGCATCCGCACGGTCATGATCACCGGCGACAACCGCGTCACCGCCGCGGTGATCGCACAGGAGGCGGGCGTCGACGACTTCCTCGCCGAGGCGACGCCGGAGACGAAGATGGCGCTGATCAAGGAGGAGCAGGCGAAGGGCCGGATGGTGGCGATGACCGGCGACGGCACGAACGACGCGCCCGCGCTCGCGCAGGCCGACGTCGGCGTCGCCATGAACACCGGCACGACCGCGGCCAAGGAGGCCGGCAACATGGTCGACCTCGACTCGAATCCGACGAAGCTGATCGAGATCGTCGAGGTGGGCAAGCAGCTGCTGATCACGCGCGGCGCGCTGACGACGTTCTCGATCGCGAACGACGTGGCCAAGTACTTCGCCATCCTCCCGGCGATGTTCGCGTACACCTACGCGACGAAGCCGGGACAGCGCGGCCCGCTGAACCAGCTCAACGTCATGCACCTCGGCGATCCGAAGAGCGCAATCATCTCCGCCATCATCTTCAACGCCCTGATCATCCTCGCGCTGATCCCGCTCGCGCTGAAGGGCGTGAAGTACCGCGCCATCGGCGCCACCGCTCTGCTGCGCCGCAACCTCGGCATCTACGGTCTCGGCGGGATGATCCTGCCGTTCATCGGCATCAAGCTGATCGACCTGATCGTCTACAACGTCTTCGGGGCATGAGTGCGCGGCCGCTACCGCATCCTGCTGGGGATGGCCGCGGGCGTCGGCAAGACGTATCGGATGCTGCAGGAGGGACGGTCGGCGCAGGCTGACGGCCGCGACGTCGTGATCGGCTATCTCGAGCCGCACGACCGTCCGGAGACCTCTGCGCTCGCGGAAGAACTCGAGGTGGTGACCCGCCTTCGCGCCGAGCACGGCGGCCTCGAGCTGGAGGAGATGGACGCCGACGCGGTCATCCGGCGCGCACCCGAGCTGGCGCTGATCGACGAGCTGGCGCACACGAACGCCCCCGGCATGCGCAACGAGAAGCGCTACCAGGACATCGACGAGGTGCTCGCCGCCGGGATCGACGTGATCTCCACCGTCAACGTGCAGCACCTGGAGAGCCTGAACGACGCGATTGCCGAGCTCACCGACGTGAAGGTGCGCGAGACGTTTCCGGACCGGATCCTCGAGGAGGCGGACGAGGTCGTGCTCGTCGACCTGACGCCGGCGGAGCTGCAGGAGCGGCTGCGCGCCGGGAAGATCTATCCGAAGGAACGGGCAGAGGTCGCGCTGCAGAACTTCTTCCGCGTCGAGCGGCTGTCGGCGCTGCGCGAGCTGGCGCTGCGCGAGGTGGCGGAGGACGTGGAGGCGCGCCGGCAGACGCTCGTGCTCGATCCGCGCAGCCAGCAGGCGGTGGCTGAGCGGGTGCTCGTGCTCGTCACGCCCGAGCCGCGCTCGCAGCGGATTCTGCGGCGCGCCTGGCGCTCGGCCGAGCGGCTCGGTGCGCAGCTCGACGCGCTGTGGGTGCGCGATCCGCAACGGGTGCTCCCCGAGGAGGAGCAGGTGTCGCTCGCCGCGCTGCGCCGCCTGGCGATCGTGCTCGGCGCGCACTTCCTCGAGGAGGAGGGGGTCGACCTCGTCGGCACTGTGCGCCGCGTCGTCTACGAGCGCGGCACAACGTACGTGTTCGTCGGCACCCCGGACGAGAGCCGCCGGCGCGAGATCCTGCGCGGCTCGCTCGTCTCGGCGCTCGTCCGCGAGCTGCCGGGAGTGGACATCCGCGTCGTCGCCAACCGGGCCGACCGTCCCGAGGGAGTGCGGTGAGCGGGCTCGACGTCGTGCTGCTCGCCGTCGTGCTCGGTCTCGCGGCTGCGCTCGCGGTCGTGCTCGTCCGCCGGCGGTCGCCCAAGCGTCTGCTCGTGTCCGCGGGCGCGCGGCGCGTGCTCGTGCCGTTCTCGGGCCGGCTCGACGAGACGGTGCTGGCCGCGGCAATCCGTATCGCCCGCGCCGAGGAGGCGGTGCTCGTGCCGGCGTACCTCCTGATCGTGCCGCTGCGCTACGCCGAGGACTCGCCGCTGAAGGACGACGTGAAGGTGGCGATGCCGCTGCTGGAGGCGGTCGAGCACGCCGCGCTCCGCGCCGGTGTCGCCGTCGACGCCCGCATCGAGAAGGGCCGGACGCTGACGCACGCCCTGCGGCGGCTCTGGGAGGTCGAGCGGTTCGACCGCATCGTCGCGCCGGCGCCGGTGAACGGCAGCGGCGGCTTCACCGAAAAGGAGCTCGCGTGGCTCCTCGCCAACGCACCGACGGAGACGCTCGTGCTGAAGCCGACGCCGACCGGGCCGCCCCGGATCCGCTCCGCCCGCCGCGCCGCGTAGTTCCGCGCGCCCGACCTACCGGTGCTCTACCGTTGGCGCGGTGAGCGCGACGGAGCAGCCCCTGCCGGCCGGCCCTCCCGTCGGCCCGCCGAGGCGCGCCCGCCGGCTGTTCGTCGGCCGGCCGATGCCGTCGCACCAGGCGGAGGACGAGCTCCTCCCGATCTCGCTCGCGTTGCCGATCTTCGCCGCGGACGCGATCTCGTCCGTTGCGTACGCGACCGAGGCGGCGATGGTCGTCCTCCTCGGCGCGGGGCTCGCGGCGCTCCATGTCGCGCTCCCGATCTCGATCGCCGTGGCGCTGCTCATGGCAATCGTCATCGCCTCCTACCGGCAGACCGTGCGCGCCTACGAGACGTCGGGCGGCGCATACGTCGTCGCACGGGAGAACCTCGGCACGCTGCCGAGCCTGATCGCCGGCGCGGCGCTGCTCGTCGACTACGTGCTGACGGTCGCCGTGTCGGTGTCGAGCGGCGTCCTCGCGATCACGTCGGCCGTCACGTCGCTCGAGCACTACAACACGGAGCTGTCGCTGGCCGCGATCGTGCTGATCACACTCGTCAACCTGCGCGGCGTGCGCGAGTCGGGGCTGACCTTCGCGCTGCCCACCTACGGCTTCATCCTCGCCATGCTGATCGCCGTCGGCACAGGCGTGACGAAGTGCGCCGTCAGCGGATGTCCGCGCGCCGTCACGCCGGATGCGATCCCTCCCGGCGTCGGCGCGATCACGATCTTTCTCGTCCTGAAGGCGTTCGCCTCGGGTGCGAGCGCGCTCACCGGCGTCGAGTCGATCGCCAACGGCGTCAACGCGTTCCGCCATCCGCAGTCGAAGAACGCTGCGCGGACGCTCGGCGTGCTCGGCATCGTCGCGATCACGATCTTCATCGGGGTCTCGTATCTCGCCGTCGGCACGCACGCACGCCCCAGCCCCACCGATTCGGTCGTCTCACAGGTAGCCCGCGCGGTGTTCCCGGCCGGCGGCGGCGTCGGGTGGATGTACTGGGTCGTGCAGATCTTCACGTTCGCGGTGTTGATCCTCGCCGCCAACACGTCCTACCAGGGCTTCCCGCGGCTGTCGGCGCTGCTCGCCGGCGACGGATTCATCGCGCGGCAGTTCACGAACCTCGGCGACCGGCTCGTCTACTCCAACGGTGTCGTGGTGCTCGCCGGCGCGGCCGCGCTCCTGGTCTGGATCTACCACGCCAACGTCGTCAACCTGATCCACCTGTACGTCGTCGGGGTGTTCACGGCGTTCACGCTCTCGCAGGCGGGGATGGTGCGCTACTGGCTGAGGACGCACGGCCCCGGCTGGCGTTGGCGGGCGATCGTGAACGGGGTGGGAGCGACGGCGACTTTCGTCGTCATGGTGATCGTCGTCGTGACGAAGTTCACGGAGGGCGCTTGGATGGTGATCGTCGCGATCCCGGTGATGATCCTCGGCTTCTACGGCGTCCGCCGCCACTACCGGCGCGTCGCGCGCTTCCTCACCGCCGGCGCTGCGGCGGTGGTGTCGGCGCCGTCGGCGAAGAACACCACCATCCTCGTCGTCGAGGCGCTCGACGCGGCGACCGACCGGGCGCTCTGGTTCGCGGAGACGATCTCGGGCGGCACGTTCCGCGCGGCGCACGTGCCGAAGGCGGGAACCGACCCGGGCATCCGCCCGCGCTGGTTCCACCGGGTGGACGGGAAGCCGCAGCTGGAGATCCTGGACCGGCAGCTCGGCCTCGGCGACGCCGTGCTCGAGCAGGTGTGGCGGCTGCCGCGCGGCGAGTCTGACTTCGTCACCGTCGTCGTGCCCGAGCAGTTCCGCACCGAGTCGATCTGGGAACAGGCGCGCCACCGCAGCGAGCTGGCGCTGAAGTTCCGGCTGCTCTCGGAGCCGGGCGTCGTCGTCGCAGACGTTCCCCAGGTCGCCGACCGCCGCGGACCGCTGCCGGAGCGGCTCGTCGTCCGCGTGCTCGTCTCCGGCGTGAATGCGGCGTCGATGCGGGCGGTCAACTACGCGACGACGCTCGGCATCGACAACACGCAGGCGATCAACTTTGCCTTCAGCCACGACGACGCACGCCTGATCCGCCGGGCCTGGGCCGTGCAGGGCCCGAGGCTCCCGCTCGAGGTGAGCGAGGCTCCGTATCGCGACATCGGCGGCCCGCTGCTCGCCTATCTGCGCGAACTCACCGCCGACGAGGGCACGGCGGTGCTCGTGCTCATGCCGGAGCTGATCACGCACGGGTGGCGGCGGCTCCTGCACAACCAGCGCGCGCTCTACATCAAGCGACTGCTCCTGCTGGAGCCGAACGTGATCCTGGCCAGCGTCCCGTACCAGCTGCTGCGATGAAGATCGGCGACTTCGACCCGCGCGAGCTGATCCGGCGCACCCGACGGCGTGCGCGGCGTCTCGCGCGCCGTACCGCCTCCGTCCGCTACCGGAGCATCGTCGTGCCGCTGCTCGGTCGCGAGGAGACGGATCACGCCGTCGATCTCGCCTGCCGCCTCGCCGCGGATCGCCGAGCGCGCGTCGTTCTCGTCGCGCCGCTCGTGGTCGAGCCGGAGCTGCCGCTGAACGCGCAATTCCCGGAGGAGACGGCGGCGCTGCGGGCGCAGCTCGACGAAGCGGCGGCGATCGCCGAGTCGTACGGCGTGGGGACGAGGAAGACGCTCGTGCGCACGCGCGACCGCGCTCTCGGCTACGAGCTCGCCGAGGTCGCGCACGACCACCGCGCCGAGCTGATCGTGGTCGGCTCGCCCGTGGAGTCGCGCCGGGGCTTCCGCCACGCCTTCCCGCCCGACGTCTTCTCCGTCCTGCGGGAGGCGCCGTGCCGCGTGATGGTGGCCACCGGCTCGGTGGCCGGCCGCGCGGAGCAGCGGACGCCGGAAGGAGCCTCCGTCTAGGCTCCGCGGGTGAGCAGGCGACGGCGCCCACAGCACGAGCTCGAGCGCGTGCTCGGAACGAATGCGCTCTTCGCCACCGCGTACGGCAACGTCGGCTCGTCCATCTACTACGCGCTCGGCGTCGTCGCGGTCTACGCGCTCGGCCTCACGCCGGTCGTCTTCATCATCGCCGGCTTCATCTTCGCGTGCACCGCCGCGACGTACGCCGAAGGGACGGTTCGCTATCCGGAGGCGGGCGGCTCGTCCAGCTTCGCCCGGCACGCCTTCAACGAGACGGTGAGCTTCACCGCGGCGTGGGCGCAGATGCTCAACTACGTCGCCACGATCGCCGTGTCGGCGTTCTTCGTCCCGCACTACCTGTCCGTGTTCTGGCCGCCGCTGCGCCAGAACCCGTGGGACGTCGTCGTCGGCATCGTCGTGATCGTCGTCCTCGTGCTCGTGAACATCGTCGGCATCCAGGAGTCGGCGCGGATCAACATCTTTCTCGCCGTCGCGGACTTCGCCACGCAGCTTCTGCTCGTCGCGGTCGGCGCGGTGCTCGTCCTCTCGCCGCACATCCTCACGTCCAACATCCACCTCGGCATCGCGCCGACGTGGTCGAACTTCGCGCTGTCGATTCCGGTGGCGATGCTCGCGTACACCGGCATCGAGACGGTGTCGAACATGTCGGAGGAGGCGCGCGACCCTGTGCGCACGGTCCCGCGCGCCGTGCTGCTCGTGGCCATCGCCGTCTTCGCCATCTACTTCACGCTGCCGTGGATTGCCCTGTCGGCGATGCCGGTGGTGCACACGGTCCGGCACGGGTACACGACGCTGCTGGCGCTGCCGCCGACGGAGCGGCTCAACGGCCAGCACGGCTACCAGAACGATCCGGTGCTCGGGCTCGTGAACAACCTCGGGCTCGGCCGGACGGTGACGCACGTCCTGCAGGTGTACCTCGGGATCCTCGCGTCGACGATCCTGTTCATCGGCGCGAACGCCGGCGTGATCGGCGCGTCCCGGATCACGTACGCGATGTCCGGCTACCGCCAGCTGCCGCCCGCCTTCCGGAAGATCCATCCCAAGTTCAAGACGCCGTGGCTCGCGCTCGTCGTGTTCGCGGGAGCGATCCCGATCGCGCTCACGCTCTCGGGGCAGACGGCGTTCCTCGGCGCGATCTATGCGTTCGGCGCGACGTTCTCGTTCACGATCGCGCACGCGTCGCTCGTCGCCATCCGCGTCAGGAAAGCCGGCCACGACGACGTGGCGTACCGGCCCAAGGGCAACCTGCGGCTGCGCGGCATCGAGTGGCCGCTGTTCGCGATCGTCGGCGGGCTGGGCACCGGGCTGTCATGGCTCGTGATCGTGACGCAGACGCCGGTGATCCGGTACGCGGGGATCGGCTGGCTCGCGGCCGGCCTCGTGTTCTACGTCTTCTACCGCCGCCGCATCCTGCACCTGCCGCTGGGCGAGACCGTGCGCTCGCCGATCCAGGTCGGGCCGGCGGTGGCGCTCGAGTACCGCAGCATCCTCGTTCCCGTCGCGGCCGGGTATCCGTCCGACGAGGCGATGGACGTCGCGTGCCGCCTCGCCGCGGAGCGCCGTGCGACGATCGTGGCGATGACGGTGATCGAGGTTCCGCTCAACCTGCCGCTCGACGCCTCCCTCCCGGACGAGGTGGCTGAGGCGAACGAGCAGCTGGACGAGGCCCGGGCGATGGGCGAGTCGTACGGCGTCAACGTGATCGGCCGGATCGCCCGTGCGCGCAACGCGGGCCGGGCGATCGTGGACGAGGCGGCCCGCCGCGACTCCGAGATCGTGGTCATGGGCGGCCCGCGCGGAGTGCTGCTCGCCGCCAGGCAGCGCGCCATCTTCGGGCACACCGTCGACTTCGTGCTGAAGCACGCGCCGTGCCGCGTGATGGTGGCCGCCGGAAGGCCGGCGGCATGAACCGGGCCCATCATGGAACCGTCGTCGTCTTCGGCGTGGTCGCGATCGTGCTCGGCCTGGCGCTGCTCGTCCGGACCGCGACCCTCGGCGGAGGCGTCGGCTATCTCTTCGGCGCCCTGTTCGTCGGGCTCGGCGCCGGCCGGCTGTATCTCCTCCTCCGCCGTTAGGCTCCCGGCTGCATGGCCCGCAAGCTGCCCCGCCTGGAACGGGTCCTCGACGCGCCCGCGCTCGCCTCCGTCGCCTACGGCGAGGTGGCCTCGTCGATCTACTTCGCGCTCGGGATCATCGCGCTGCACGCGCTCGGCTTCACGCCGGCGATCCTCGGCATCGTCGGCGCGCTGTTCCTGGTCGTGGCGCTGTCGTACGCGGAGGGAACGGCGGCGATCCACGAGACCGGCGGCGCGGCGACGTTCGTCCGCGTCGCGTTCAACGACCTCGCCGGCTTCCTCACCGGCTGGGTGCTCTTCCTCGACTACCTGATCGTGATCGCGCTGTCGGCGCTGTTCTTCCCGCACTACCTCGGGGCGGCGCTCGGGATCCACTCGATCGCGCGGCACCCCGGAGACGCGATCGCGGGCTCGGTGGTGATCGCGCTGATCGCGGTGTCGAGGCTGCTGCGGCGCACACGTCTGTACACGTTTGGAATAGCGGTGCCGCTGCTCGATCTCGTCACGCAGCTGCTGCTCGTCGTGCTCGGCTTCGGCTTGCTCTTCTCCGGCAGCGCCCTCACGCGCGGCATGTCGCTCGGCACGACGCCGTCGTGGCACCAGCTCGTGTTCGCGCTGCCGCTGGCGATGCTCGCGTACACCGGCCTCGAGACGGTGGCCAATCTCGCGGAGGAGGCGCGCCGGCCGGGGCGCGACCTGCCGCGTAGCCTGTTCAGCGGGATCGGCGCCGTCGTCGTCATCTACGTGCTGATCGCCCTCGTCGGGCTGTCCGCGTTCCCCGAGTCGCACGGCACCACCGCACTCGGCGTCCAGTGGCTGCGCGCGCCGATCATGGGAATCGTCTCCGCGCTGCAGCTGCACCTGCCGCACTGGTTCGGCGATGTGCTGCGCGTCTACGTCGGGCTCACCGGCGCGCTGGTGCTGCTTGCGGCCGCGACGACGTCGATCTCCGGCTTCGGTCGGCTCGCGTACTCGCTGGGCGAGCACGGCCAGCTCCCACGCGCATTCGGACGGCTGAACCGGCGGACGCTCGTTGCGCCCGCATCGGTCATCGCGGCCGCGAGCATCTCGATCGGGTTGCTGCTGTGCACGGCGTTCCTCACGCGTCCGGTCACGTTCCTTGCCAGCCTGTTCAGCTTCGGCGTGCTGCTCGCGTTCACCGCCGCGCAGCTGGCGGTGGTGAAGCTGCGCGTCGCGCAGCCGGACCTGCGCCGCCCGTTCCGCGTTCCGCTCGGGATCCGCATCCGCGGCGCCGTCATCCCCGTCCCGTCGCTCGTGGGGGCGTTGCTCACCAGCGCGGTCTTCGTCGCGGCGATGGTGACGCACATCGGCGCGCGCTACGGCGGGCCGGCCTGGCTCCTGGCCGGGCTCGTCGTCTACTTCGTCGTCCGGCACAAGAGCGGGGCGGGCATGCTCGAGCACGTCGCCGCCGTCGACGAGCAGACGCTGCCGGAGGCGGAGTTCTCGCGGATCCTCGTGCCGATGAAGCTGGGGGAGATCGGCGAGGAGATGGTCGCGACCGCGGTCAAGCTCGCGCAGGAGCGGCGCGCGTCGGTGGAGGCGCTGTTCGTCATCCGCGTCCCGCTCGACCAGCCGCTCGACGCGCCGCTCGAGCAGCTCGAGGAGCAGGCCGCGGCCTCGCTGGCCGAGGCGGCCGCGCTCGGGGCGGAGCACGGCGTCGAGGTGGTCGGCCGGACGATTCGCGCGCGCTCGATCGGCGAGGCGATCGTCAAGGCTGCGGCCGAGAGCGGCGCCGACCTGATCGTGCTCGGCTCGTCGCCCCGCTGGCGGCGCCAGTCTCGCTTCTTCTCGCCGACCGTCGACTACGTCCTGCGCAAATCCCCTGCCGAGGTGCTGATCGTCGCCTTCCCGCAGGGAGTCCTGGAGGAGATCAACGCATGACGGACGCGGCCCGCCCCCTCCGCGCTACGCTCTGTCCCTCATGAAGGCGCTTGTCATCGGCTGCGGCCGCGTCGGCTCCTCGATCGCCCTCCAGCTCCAGAAGGAAGGCTGGGAGGTCACGGTCGTGGACGAGAACGAGGACGCACTGTCGCGGCTCGGCGATCACTGGCCGGGCCTCTTCCTCGTCGGTCACGGCATGGATGTCGACCTGCTGCGCGAGGCGGGCGTCGAGGACGCGGACGCCGTGGTCGTCTCGACCGACGGCGACAACACGAACCTCGTCATCGGCCAGGTCGCCCAGAAGCGCTTCGGCATCGACTGCGTCGTCGTGCGCGTGCTCGATCCGGCACGGGCCGACTTCTACGCGGCGCGCGGGATGCGCACCGTCTGCCCGACGAAGACGGCGATCGACACGCTCACCGAGGCTGTTCGCGCCTGCGAGATCCCGATTCCGGCCAAGGCGAGCGCCTGATGTACGTGATCGTCGCGGGCGGCGGCAAGGTCGGCGCCAACGTCGCCCGCTCGCTGCTCCGCCTCGGTCACGAGGTGACGCTGATCGAGCAGAGGCGCGACCGCTTCGACCGGCTCGAGGAGGAGTTCGAGCATCAGGTGCAGCGGGGCGACGCGACGGAGCTGCACATCCTCGAGCGCGCCGGCATGGCGCGGCCGCCCGACATCGTCCTCGCGCTCACCGGCGACGACGAGGACAACATGGTCATCTGCCAGATCGCGAAGGAGAAGTACGCGGCGCCGAAGGTGATCGCGCGCGTCAACGACCCGCGCAACCAGGCGCACTTCGACCTGCTCGGCATCTCGCCGACGATCTGCGCCACCTCCAGCATCATGGCGCTCGTCGAGCACGAGGTGCCGGAGCACGATCTGATCCACCTGCTCGAGCTGCGCAAGGAGAACCTCGAGATCGTCGAGGTGTTGATCGACCGCGACTCACCATCCGCCGGAAAGCGCGTCGAGGGTCTCTCGCTGCCCGAGGGCGCGCGCCTGATCTCGGTGATGCGCGAGGGCAAGGCCGAGATCGCCGTCGGCTCGACGATGCTCGAGCCCGGCGACCAGGTGCTCGCCATCCTCGAGCCCGGCAAGGAAGACGAGCTGCGTAAAGTCCTGCTCCACCGCTAGCAAGCTTTCCGCGGTGTCGGGCGTCCTAGCTTCCATGGGGTCGAGACGAATCGTCGTCGCACTCGCCTGCGCCGCACTGGTGGTGGGAGCAGTCGCGAGCGCCGCGTCGAGCCGCACCGACGCGACCGGCCACGACTGGACGCGCTTCGGCTGGTCGATGTCGCGCACGAGCGCGCCGACCTTCGCCACGGGGATCACGGCGGCAAACGTCAAGTCCCTCGTCAAGAAGCAGGTGCAGCTGGACGGCACCGTCGACTCGTCCGCGATCTACCTCCACGGCGTCCAGGTCGCCGGCGCAAAGCACGACACCTTCTTCGTCACGACCACGTACGGGAAGACGGAGGCGATCGACGCCTCCAGCGGCGCGGTGCTCTGGCGCTATACGCCGCTCGGCTACTCGTCGTGGGCCGGCTCGCCGCAGATCACGACGGCGACGCCGGTCGCGGACCCGGGCCGCGCGTACATCTACGCCGCGTCGCCGGGCGGAACGATCTCGAAGCTCGCGGTCGCTGACGGCCACGCCGTGTGGACCGTCTCGATCACACGCCTTGCGTCGCGCGAGAAGATCGCCGCGTCCCTGAACTTCGAGCAGGGCCACGTGATCGCCGCCACCGGCGGCTACATCGGCGACGCGCCGCCGTACCAGGGTCATGTGGCCGTGATCGATGCCGCGAGCGGCGCGCTGCTGCACGTGTGGAACTCGCTTTGCTCCAACCAGACCGGGCTGCTGTTCCCGGCCACGTGCCCGGCGAGCGACTCCGCCATCTGGGGTCGCGCCGGTGCGGTGATCGACCCGAAGACCGGCGACCTGCTCGTCGCGACCGGCAACGCGCCGTGGGACGGCCACACGAACTGGGGCGACGCGGTGCTCCGCCTCTCGTCGAACGCGACGAAGCTGCTCGGGAACTTCACGCCGACGAACACCGCCGAACTGAACACGAGCGACGCGGATCTCGGCTCGACCTCGCCGGTGATTCTGAGCAGCACGACGATCGCGCAGGGCGGCAAGGACGGGCTGATCCGCGTGCTCAGCGTGGCGAAGATGCGCGGGACCGCGCCGCACAAGGACGGCGAGCTGCAGACGGTGTCGACGCCGTCGGGGACGGATCTGTTCACCGCGCCCGCGGTCTGGCACTCGTCGTCCGGAGCGACGTGGATGTTCGCCGCGGACAACGGCGGCACGGCCGCGTGGCGCTTCCGCAACAACCGCCTGACGCAGGTGTGGCGGAACGGCAACGGCGGCACAAGCCCCGTCGTGGCCGGCGGGCTGCTCTGGGTCTACTCGCCCGGCGGCGGCCTCAACGTCTACGCGCCGGTGACCGGCAAGCTCGTGACGACCCTGCCGAGCGGCGGCGGCCACTGGAACAGCCCGATCGTCGTCGACGGCCGCGTCGCGCTACCGGAGGGGAACGCGAACGACCACGCGACGAGCGGCGTGCTCGACATCTGGCACCTTCCGTAACGATTCCGCGAACGTCTCGTCACGGGGCCTGGCCCCAGTCGTTTGGTGTCGAACCGCTGCGGAAGCGGGTCGGGATCTGCGTTCCGAAGTCGGGGCGGACGCGCGGATCCGCCCCGGGGCCAGGCCCGAATACGTAAACGTTACGGCTTCGTGACGCGGAGGTCGCCGGCCTCCTAGCCTGCGCGGCGGCGGCGGACCTGCGGCGCCTGCTGGCCGAGCGCTGCGTAGGCGAGCGCCTGCAGCGACTCGTTCAGCGATCCCAGCTCCTTCGTCAGGCGTAGGAAGTTCTCGTCGTTGTCGAGCCGCTTGTTCATCCGCGCGAGCTCGTCGCCGATCCGGTCGAGCCGCTCGAGCAGCACTTCGAAACGGCGGTCGGAGAGGTCGGCGCGCTCCATGACGGAAGCTTAGACCGCCGCGGCCTGCGTGAGCTCCTCGCGGCTGCGCACGACGACCGCTCCCTCGCCGAGCTCCCGCAGCACCTCGTCCAGCGTGCCGACCGAGACGATCCGGCGCGTCGCGCCGACGTGTGAGAGCGCAAGGTCGGCCAGCTCGCGCGGCGCGTCGGTGAACGCGCCGACCCGGGTTCCGGCGGCCTGGAGCCGGCGTAGCTGCGCGACCGTCTCGGCGTGCGTCCGGAAGTAGACCGGCGCCCGGTCGGCGGCGAACCGCTCGAGCAGCGGCCGCCAGTCGCCGAGCTGCTCGTCGAGCAGCGCCGCCGCCGCCTGGCGGTCGTCCGGCAGGTCGAGCTCGACGCGGGCGCGGCGCGATGCGTCCTCGACCCAGTCGCGCCAGAGCGGACGCGTGTCGGCGAGAACGGAGTCGAGGTCGACGGCGAGGGGCGGCACGCAGCCGATGGTAGACTCGCCCCGCAATCGGCGAGCGGTAAGGGAACTCCGGTGCAAAGCCGGGACGGTCCCGCCGCTGTAAGGGGAGACGCTTTTCCGCCACGACGTCACTGGGCTTTCGGGCCTGGGAAGACGGCGGGGGAGGGAGCCCCGAGTCAGAAGACCTGCCGCCCGCCGGACAGACCGAACCCCTCGCGGAAGGGAGGATTCGTGCTTCGCCGTTCCCTCGTTCTCGTTGCGGTGCTTCTCGCCGCCCTCGTCGTCGTGTCGCTCGCGTCGGCCGCCCTCATTCGCATCCGCGTCGAGGGCAAGACGCTCACCATCTTCGGGCCGAACAACCCGAGGGCGGTCGCGTCCACGCCGCTCCAAGCCCTGCAGGTCGCCGCCCAGGCCGGCGAGTTCTACGCCCACGTGACCGCATCGTCGTTCGGCAACTACGTCGACCAGATCGGCTTCTATCCCGGCGCCGGCGACTCCGGCTGGGTCTTCAAGGTGAACGGCGTCTCGCCGCCCGTCGGCGCCGACCAGGTGCAGCTGAAGGACGGCGACTTCGTCGAGTGGTACTACGCCGTCTTCGGCCCGAACGGCGGGCCGCCGACGCTGACGCTGTCGAAGACGGCGGCCGACTGCTACGCCGCCACGGGGCAGGACGACGCCGGCGCGAAGAGCGTTCCCGTCGGGCTCGTCTACCACGTCGACGGCAGGACGATCTCCGCGCCCGCCGGCCACATCTGCTTCACGAAGCCGCACGGAACCGTCTGGGCGACCGCGCCCGGCGCCGTGCGCTCCAACAGGCTGCCGTGATCCGAGTCGCAGTCCTCGCCGCCGCAGTCGCCTTCCTCAGCGGCTGCGGCGGCGCCGCGGGCTCCGGCAAGGCGATGCTCTGGGTGACCCGCGACGAGGGCAAGCAGGTGCTGCTCGTGCGCACGGTTCCGGCCGGAGAGACGGCGATGCAGGCGCTCGACCGCTCGGCGAAGCTGTCGACGCGGTACGGCGGCCGGTTCGTCCAGTCGATCGACGGCGTGTCCGGCTCGATCGGCTCCCGCCACGACTGGTTCTACTTCGTCAACGGCATCGAGGCCGACCGCGGCGCCGCCGAGTACAAGCTGCATCCCGGCGACGTCGAGTGGTGGGACTACCGGGACTGGGGGAAGGTCGGCGAGTCGGTTCCCGTCGTCGTCGGCGCGTTCCCGGAGCCGTTCCTGCACGGATACGGCGGGAAGGTGCGGCCGGCCGTCGTCGTCGGCCGTGCGTCCGCCGGCGCGCGTGCGCTCGCGCGGCTCGTGCACGGCCGAGTCGCGGCGAGCGCGCCCGCGGGAGCGAACGTGCTGCGTCTCGTCGCCGGCCCGCACCGCTTCACCGCGCGGATGCTTCCGAGCGGCGCGGTCGAGCTGGACTACTCCGGCGACGCCGCCGCGCTCGCGCGCGATCCGTCCGCGTACCGCTATCGCTACTCGGTGCCGTGAGGCCGACCGCCGCAGCCGCGCTCCTCGCCGGCGTCAGCGTCGCCGCGCTGCTCGCGCAGCAGCTGTGGTCGGTCGGCGCGATGACGCTGATCCTGCTCGCCGTCTGTCTCCGCGCGGGCCGGCGCGCACGGCCGTACCTGTGGGGGACGCTGTTCAGCGCCGGGTTCGTGTTCCTGCTGTCGCCGCTGCTGCAGTCGACCGGGTATCACGTGCTCTGGAGCGGACCAAGCGTGCCGGTGCTCGGACAGCTCGACGTGACCACGGAGGAGCTGCGCATCGCGGCGCTGAACGCCCTTCGCCTCGCGACCGTCGGCCTCGCGTTCGCCGCCTACGCGCTGCTGCTCGACCACGACCGGCTGATCGCGGCGTCGACGGGACGTCGCTCCGTGCTGGCGGCGGCGCTCGCGACGCGGCTCGTGCCGACGCTGGAACGCGACGCCGTGGGTCTCGTCGAGGCTCTGCGCGGCCGTGGGCTCACGCCCGAGGGCCTGCGCGGGCACGCGGCGCTGCTCTCGCCGCTGCTGGCCGGCTCGCTCGAGCGCGGCGTCAATCTCGCGGAGGCGATGGAGGCGCGCGGCTTCGGCCGGGCCGGGAGGACGCGGCTGCCCTCGCCGCCGTGGCGTGCACTCGACTGGGCCGGGCTCGTGCTCGCCGCCGTGCTCGTGATCGTCGGTGCGCTGTGGCTCTAGCGTCGGTCGAGGAGCTGACCTTCTCGTATCCGGGCTCGGCGCCGGCGCTCGACGGCGTCTCGCTCCAGATCGAACCGGGCGAGGTCGTGCTCGTGCTCGGCGCCTCCGGCTCGGGCAAGTCGACGCTCGTCCGGGCGCTCGGCGGGCTCGTGCCGTGGTTCCACGGCGGGCATTTCAGCGGCCGCGTCGAGGTCGCCGGCCGCGACACGCGCAGCACGCATCCGTCGCAGCTCGCGGGTACGGTCGCCACCGTCTTCCAGGATCCCGAGGATCAGGTCGTCCTCGCGCAGGTCGAGTCGGAGCTCGCCTTCGGGCTCGAGAACATCGGCGCTTCGCCGGAGACGATTCTCCCGCGGGCGTACGCTGCGCTCGCGTCCGTCGGCGCACCGCACCTCGCGGACCGTCGCGTCGCGGAGCTCTCCGGCGGCGAGCTGCAGCGCATCTGCCTCGCCTCCGCGCTCGCGCTCGAACCCGAGCTGCTGCTGCTCGACGAGCCCACGTCGCAGCTCGATCCCGACGGAGCGGAAGCATTTCTCGAGCACGCGTTCGCAAGCGGCGCCGCCGTCGTCATCTCGGAGCAGCGTCCCGCGCTCGCTCTGCGCCACGCCGACCGCGTCCTGTTCCTCGATCGCGGCCGCGTCGTCCTCGACGCCCCGCGTGACGAAGCGGTGACGTGGCTGGACGAGCACCGTCCAGCCTGGACAGCAACACCAAGTAACAGACTGTTACAAGGGGGCGGCGGAGACGTCGTGGCTCGCCTCGCCGGGATCCGCTTCGCCTACGGCGACGGTCCGCCTGCGCTCGACGATGCGTCGCTCCTGCTCGGGCGCGGCGAGATCGTCGCCCTCACGGGGCCGAACGGCTCCGGCAAGACCACCCTGGCGAAGCTCGCGGCCGGGATGCTCGAGCCGCAGGGCGGAGAGGTCGAGCGCGTGGGCCGCGCGGCGTTCCTGCTCCAGGATCCCGGCCGGTATCTCGTCCGCGAGACGGTGCTCGACGAGGTTGCGCTCGGCACGAGCCGGGAGCGCGCGCGGCGGGTGCTCGCGGACGTCGGGCTCGTGTGGGCGGAGGACCGGCATCCGCGTGATCTGTCCAGCGGCGAGCGAGAGCGGCTCGCGCTCGCGACGGTTCTCGTGACCGAGCCGGATCTGCTCGTGCTGGACGAGCCGACGCGCGGTGTCGACCCGGAGCGGAAGGCCGAGCTGGCCGGGCTGCTGCGCGCGCAGGCGGGGCGCCGCGCGACGCTCGTCGTCACGCACGACGTCGCTTTCGCGCAGGCGGTCGCCGACCGCGGGGTCTCGCTCGGCGCGCAGCGGGAGGCTCTCGTTGCGTAGCCGCATCACGCACATCGCGTTCTGCGTCGCGCTGGCCGCCGCCGCCGCGGTCGCGTTCGCGACGCAGGCATCGGCGCTGGCGCTGCTGCTCGCCGCCGCCGCGCTGATCGTCGGCGGCTCGGTCTGGCTCGACGGCGGCCCGTCGTCGGCGAAGGAGGTGACGGTGATCGCGACGCTTGCGGCGGCGGCCGCTGCGGGTCGCGTGCTGATGGCTCCGATCCCCGACGTGCAGCCGGTGACGGTGATCGTCGTCGTCACCGGGGTCGCACTCGGCGCGCGCGCAGGCATCGGCGTCGGCGCGGCGGCCGCGTTCGTGTCCAACTTCTTCCTCGGCCAGGGGCTGTGGACGCCGTGGCAGATGCTCGCGTGGGGTGCGTGCGGCGCCGTCGGCGCGCTCGCCGCGCCCGTGCTCCGCCACCGCATCCCGCTGGCGGTCACGTGCTTCTTCCTCGGCTACGCGTTCGGCTTCGTCATGGACGTCTGGAACTGGTACGGCTTCTATCCGCACACGTGGTCGTCGTTCATCGCGCGGCAGGCGGCGGGCTTTCCCTTCGACACGGCGCACGCGCTCGGCAACGTCGCGCTCGCGCTCGCGGCCGGCCCGGAGCTGCGGCGGCTGCTGGAGCGATATGGGAAGCGACTGAAGACGGTGGTCGTATGGGCCTGAAGATCGCCGTGCTCGCGGCGGCGAGCGTGCTCTCGTTCGTCCAGGGCCGCGCGCAGCCGGACGGCGGCTACGCGGAGCCGGGCGGTCACTCGACCGTCGGGCTGACCGCCACAGCGGTGCTGGCCCTGCATGCCGCCGGCGCACCGGTGCCCGGCGCTGCGCGCGCCTACCTGACCGCGCACGAGACGGGCCTGACCGCGACGGAGCTCGAGCTGTCGACGATGGCGGAAGCGGTGACCGGCGGCGCGTCCGCGGGCCTGCTCGGCTCGCTCGCCGCGCTGAGCCGCCCCGGCGGTGCGATCGGGCCGACGCTCAACTCGACCATCTGGGGCATGCTCGCGCTGCGCCAGGCGGGCCGGCCGGTGAGCGCTTCGACCGTCACGTACCTCCGCGCGGCGCAGACCCGGAGCGGCGGCTTCGGGTGGGCGACCGGCATCCCGCCGGACAACGACGACACCGCAGCAGCGGTCGAGGCGCTCGCCGCCACGGGAGTGCGCGGCACCGTCGTCACGCGCGCGCTCGCGTACCTGCGCAAGCGCGAGACGAAGGACGGCGGCTTCGAGCTGCAGCCCGGCTCCGGCTCGAACGTCCAGTCCACCGCCTGGTCGATCCAGGCGTTCCTCGCCGCCGGCGCGAAGCCGCCCGCCGCGGCCTTCCGCTATCTCGCGCGGATGACGCGCGCCGACGGCAGCCTCCGCTACTCGGCGCGCTACGCCACGACGCCGCTCTGGGTGTCGGCGCAGGCGCTGCCCGCGCTGTCGCGCAAGCCGTTCCCGCTGCCGTGATCGAGGCTGCGGCGATCCTGTTCGACTGCGACGGCGTGCTCGTCGACTCGGCCGCGAGCGTCGAGCGCGCCTGGCGCGGCTGGTCTGCCGAGCGCGGCCTCGACGGCGACGACGTCATGGCGATCGCGCACGGGCGGCGCACCGAGGACACGTTGCGCGAGCTCGGCTTCACTACCGACCTCGCCGCCGAGGTCGACCGGGTCGAGGGCGCAGAGATCGCCGACACGTCGGACGTGACCGCGTTTCCCGGAGCGGCGGCTGCGCTCGCGACGCTTCCGCCGGAAACACGGGCGGTGGTGACGAGCGGCACGCGCGGGCTGGTGACGGCGCGGCTCGCCGCAGCCGGGCTGCCGCTGCCGGCCGTGCTCGTCACCGCGGACGACGTCGCCGCCGGCAAGCCGGATCCGGAGGGCTATCTCGAGGCGGCGCGGCGCCTGGGCGTTCAGCCGGCGGACTGCCTCGTGCTCGAGGACGCGCCCGCAGGCGTGCAGGCGGCGCTCGCCGCCGGCATGCGCGTCGTCGCCCTGCCCACGACGCACACGGCCGACGAACTCGCTGCCGCGACGCTCGTCGCAGCGTGGGAGGAGATCTCCGTGCGCGTGACGGACGGGCGAATCGTGCTCACGCTGCGCTAGCGTCGCGGGATGAAGCCGGCGACGATCGCACGCGCGGAGCACGTCCTTGGCGGCGAGGCCGTCTCGTGGACGCGCGTCGAGAGCGGCGGCTGGTCGCGCAACGAGCACTGGACGCTCCTGCTCGCAGACGGCACGCGCGCGTTCGCGAAGGTGGCGAGCATCGAGCCCGGCCCGGCATGGCTACGGGACGAGCACCGCATCTATTCGTGTGTCTCCGGGCCGTTCATGCCGCGGCTGCTCGGCTGGGATGACGCCGACGAGCCGCTGCTCCTGCTCGAGGACCTCGCAGACGCCTACTGGCCGCCGCCGTGGCGCGACGGGGACGTCGACGCCGTGCTCGCGGCGCTGGCCGAGGTCGCCGCCACCGCGCCGACGGGGGAGCTGCCGGCGCTCGCCGCCGAGAACTCGTCCGCCTGGCGTGTCGTCGAGCGTGACCCGGAACGGTTGCTCCGCCTCGGCCTCGTCGCGGCGCCGTGGCTCGAGCGAGCGCTGCCGGAGCTCGTCGCCGCGGGCGAACGAGCTCCGCTCGGCGGAAACGCTCCCGTGCACTGCGACGTGCGGAGCGACAATCTCTGCCTGCGCGACGGCCGCGCGATCCTCGTCGACTGGAACCACACCCGGGTCGGCAATCCCGCGTTCGACGTGGCGTTCTGGCTGCCGAGCCTCGCACTCGAAGGCGGTCCACCTCCTGACCGGTTCGGCGTCGACGAGTTCGCGCCCGTCGTCGCGGGCTTCTTCGCCGCGCACGCGGGCCTGCCGCCGCCGGAGGGCGCCCCCGAGGTTCGCGGCTTCCAGCGTGCGCAGCTCGAGGTCGCGCTGCCCTGGGCGTGCCGCGCACTCGGCCTGCCGCCGCCGTCCTAGTACACTTGCCGACGGCGCGTCTGCGCCGTCTATGACCGACTGACGAGAGATCCATCCCGTTCCCGCCGCTGCCCAGCAGACAAACAGGGCCGGCTCGTTCTCGTCACGGAGGTCAGTATGCGCTCGGTCGGCACACTCGCCGCGGCCGGCATCACCAAATCGCACGGAGCACACGTCGTCCTCGACGGCGTGGACCTCGTCGTGCCGCCGCACGCGCGGATCGGCCTCGTCGGCCCGAACGGCGCGGGCAAGTCGACGCTGCTCGGCCTGCTCGCCGGCGAGGAGCAGCCTGACCGGGGGACGGTCAGGCGCAATCCGCCGTCGCTCGCGGTCGGCCACCTGCCGCAGGAGCGGGATCCACTCGCCGGGGAGACGCTGCACGCGTATCTGGCCAGGCGCACCGGCGTCGCCGCCGCCGCGGAACGGATGGACGACCTCGCCGCGCGGCTCGCCGCAGCGCCCGAGCTCGCCGGCGAGTATCACGACGCGCTCGACGCGTTCCTCGCGCGCGGCGGCGGCGATCTGGACGCGCGCGCCGCAACGGTGCTGGCGGACCTGGACCTCTCCGTCGAGCTCGACCGTCCGCTCGAGGCGCTGTCCGGCGGCGAGTCCGCCCGCGCCGCGCTCGCGTCGATCCTGCTCAGCCGCTTCGACGTGCTGCTGCTCGACGAGCCGACGAACGACCTCGACTTCGCCGGACTGGCGCGGCTCGAGTCGTTCGTCCAGTCGTTCGACGGCTCGATCGTCGCCGTCTCGCACGACCGCGCGTTCCTCGACAAGACCGTGACGAAGATCGTCGAGCTCGACGTGTGGACGCGCGGCGCGCGCGAGTACGCCGGCGGCTGGAGCGAGTACGAGGCGGAGCGCGAGCGGCGCCGGGCGCGCCAGTACGAGAGCTGGGAGGGCTTCGTGGCCGAGCGCGACCGGATCGAGGAGCAGGGCCGCCGCATGCAGCAATGGGAGGAGCGCGGCTACGGGCAGGGCCGCAAGAAGAAGAAGTCGAAGGACGTGAAGAAGGCGACGGCGAAGCGAATCGAACGGCTCGACGCGGTGGACAAGCCGTACGAGCCGTGGGAGCTACGGCTCGGACTGGCGCCCGCCGAACGGAGCGGCGACGTCGTCGTCCGGCTGGAAGGCGCCCGCGTCGTGCGCGGATCGTTCTCGCTCGGCCCGCTCGATCTGGAGGTGCGCTGGGGCGAGCGCGTCGCCGTCGTCGGCCCGAACGGGAGCGGGAAGACGACGCTGCTGGACGCGCTGCTCGGCCGCGTTCCGCTTGCGGGCGGCTCGCGCTGGGCCGGACCCGGCGTCGTACTCGGCGAGCTCGAGCAGCGGCGCAGCCTCTTCTCGGGTCGCGAGTCGCTGCTCCAGAGCTTTACAGCCGCCTCGGGCCTCGAGCCCGAGGCGGGCCGAACGCTACTGGCGAAGTTCGACCTCGGCGCCGACGACGTCCTCCGTCCCGCCGGCTCGCTCTCGCCGGGCGAGCGGACGCGGGCCGTGCTGGCGCTGCTGTCGGCGCGCGGCGTCAACTGTCTCGTCCTGGACGAGCCGACGAACCATCTCGACGTCGAGGCGATCGAGGAGCTGGAGCGCGCGCTCGCCGGCTACGGCGGGACGGTGCTGCTCGTCACCCACGACCGGCTCTTCCTCGAACGGTTCGGCGCCACGCGTACGATCGCGCTCTAGTGGCCACCGCGTCGATCCTCACCATCGGCAACGAGCTCGTGTCGGGCGACGTCCCGAACACGAACGGATCGTGGCTCGCGAAGCGGCTCGCGCCGCTCGGCGTCGAGGTGCGGATGCTCGCGTCGCTCCCGGACGAGATCGACGCGATCGCCGAGTTCGTCCGCACCGAGTCGATCCGCGTCGACTTCCTGCTCGTCACGGGCGGACTCGGCGGGACGCCCGACGACCTGACGCGCGAGGCGATCGCGCACGCGTTCGCCGTGCCGCAGGAGGAGGTGACGGAGCTCGCGGCCGACCTGCGCGCCCGCTTCACGCGCGACCCGGAGTACGCGGCGCGCTGGGCTCTGCTCCCGCGCGGGAGCCGCCCGCTGGACAATCCGCTCGGCGGCGCTCCCGGCTTCGCGATCGAGAACGTGTACGTCATGCCCGGGCTCCCGACCGAGATGGAGGCGATGTTCGCCGCCATGGAGGAGGAGTTCCGGCGCGGCAGCCCGATCGGCGCGTGGCGGCAGCTCTATCGCACCCGCGAGAGCGTGATCACGCCGGTGCTCGTCGAGTTCGGCGAGCGGTGGCCGGGTCTGCTCGTCGGCTCCTATCCGACCTTCACGCGGACGGGGCCGGAGGTCGAGGTGGTGGTGAAGTCGAGCGACGACGACGAGCTGGCCGCCGCGTCGGCCTGGCTCGGCGAGCAGCTAGCCCGCACGCTCGAAGAGCGCGGCTGACGGCAGATAGAACGCCGCGATTGCGAACGTCAGCACGACGCTCGCGAGCGGACTGAAGATGGCGACGACAAAGCAGGCGACGTACATCGGGACGCCGGGATCGAACGCACGGCTGATCGCGCGGAGCCTCGAGTCCGGCACCTCGTCCGCGATCAGCCGCCGCCCGGTGCTCGCGTACCGCCACCAGACGTTGTAGAGCACGGACATGACCACGAACGTCGCGTCGTAGGCCAGGACGGCGGCCTGCTCGCCGGGCTTCTGGAGATAGTCGGCGACGAGCTTCGTCGGGAACGGGAGGAACGCGACCGTCATCAGCAGGAGGATGTTCAGGAAGAGGAACGTCCGGTCGACCCGGGCCATCGTCTCCACGCACCAGTGATGGTTCATCCAGATGATCCCGATGGTGACGAAGCTCGTCACGTACGCGAGGTACGACGGCCAGAGGTGGAGGAGCGCCGAGCCGAGATTCGTTCCCTGGTAGGCGCCGACGCTGAATTCGAGGACGAGCAGCGTCGCGGCGATGGCGAAGACGCCGTCGCTGAACGTCTCCATCCGTGTCGTGCCGGTCTCCGTCACACAACCGCCGGCGCCAGCTCCCGGCCGATCAGCCGGACCGGCTCGAGATCCTCGTGCAGGAGGTGCTGCAGCATGACCCGGTCGCAGCCGGCGCGCGCATACGCGCCCAGCTGTTCCGCCACCTCCGCCACGGAGCCGACGAGCGAGCGGCTCGAGTAGCCCTCGAGCCAGGCGTCGAACTCGAGGTCGCGCGTCGTGCGGCCGTACAGCTCGCGTGACCGCTCCAGCGCGTCGGCCTGCGTGTCGCCGATCAGGCAGCCGCACATCGTGGAGAACCGCATCGTCGCCGGATCGCGGCCGGCGCGCTCGCACGCGGCGGCGACTTTCGCCCGGATCGCCGCGAACTCGTCCGGCGAGACGAACGGGCTGTTGTACTCGTCGGCGAAGCGCGCCGCCGGATCGGCAGTGCCGCGCAGACCCTTCCCGCCGACGAGGATGGGCGGGTGCGGCCGCTGCACCGGCTTGGGCAGGCCGGGAGCGTCGTCGAGGACGTAGTGGCGGCCGCGGAAGTCGACGCGGTCCTGCGTCCAGAGCCGGTGCACGATCTCCAGCTGCTCGGCGAACATCTCCACGCGGACGCTCGTCTCCGGGAAGGGGAAGCCGAACGCGTCGTGCTCCCGCTCCATCCAGCCGGCTCCGAGCCCGAGCTCGATGCGGCCGCCCGAGACGTGGTCCGCGGTGGCGGCGGCGTTCGCGAGCAGCGCCGGCGGGCGGAAAGTGGCAGGCGAGACGAGCGTGCCGAGCCGCAGCACCGTCGTCCGGGCCGCGAGCGCGGCGAGCGTCGTCCAGGCGTCGTGCGCGACGTTCGCGTCCTCGTCCGACATGGAGATGTAGTGGTCGCTGCGGAACATCGTCTCGACGCCGTGCTCCTCGCAGGCATCCGCGAGGGCGCACCACTGCGCCCAGGTGACGCCTTCCTGCCCCTCGATCATCAGCGCGACCCGCATCGGTGCGATCCTACGTTTCGCGCGTCGAGTCACCGAGGCGGGTGCTTGCCGCCTCCGCGACTCTCCGTAGGATTCGCCTGTGGTGACGGTCGACCAGCAGCTCGCGCTCGCGGCGCACTATCTCGGGGTCGGCCGCCCGGCCGAGACTCTCCGGATCCTCGACGACGCGCCGAGTGAGGCGCTGGCGGAGCCTGCGTACTGGCTCGTACGCGCGCGCGCGAACTTCGACCTGGACACGTACGAGGACGGCGTGAAGGCGGCTCAGCGCGGACTGGCAATCGATCCCGAGGACACGGATCTGCTCAACATCCTTGCGCTCTGCCAGCTCGAGGGCGGGCGGGAGGCCGACGCGGACAAGACGCTCTACCGCGCGCTGGCGATCGAGCCCGAGAACCCGACGCTGCTCGCCAACCGCGCGCTCGTCCTCGCGCGGGCGCGGGAATTCCCCGAGGCGCGGACGCTGGTCGAGCAGGCGGTTACGATCGCGCCCTGGTCGGTGCACGTCGCGCAGGTGAGGGCGCAGGTCGCAATGCTGGCCGGGGATCCCGGTGCGCAGCGGCTCGTGGACGAGCTGCTGGAGCAGGACCCGGAGAACGAGGTCGCCCACGCGCTGCAGGGAAACCTGGCCTCGAGGAACAAGCAGTACGTCGCAGCATCGCGCTCGTTCGACGAGGCGGCCCGGCTCGACCCCGCCAACGCGAGCCTCGTCGGGACGGCGAGGCGTGCGCGCGTCGCGGCGCATCCGCTGCTCGCGCCGCTGCGGGTGATCTGGCGCGTCGGGTGGTTCCCCGCCAGGGTCGCGCTCCTCGTGGTCTATCTCGGCCTGCTCGCCGCCGGCTTCCACACGCTCGCGACCGTGGTGATCTTCGCGTGGCTCGGCCTGCTGGTGTTCTCCTGGACCGCGCCCCGCTATCTTCGCTGGCGGATGAAGAGGCGATACGGTGACTTCTGACCGGGCGGACGGGCTGCGGCGCGCTCTCGAGCTCACGCCCGACAATCACGCGCTGCGCCTCGTGTTCGCCGAGACGCTGGCGGCGGACGGGTCTGCGGCGGAGGCGGCGGTCGAGTACCGGACGCTGCTCGAGCACGACGCGATCCCGGTCGAGGCGCTCGTCGACGCTGCGAAGACGGCAATCGAGGCGGGCGATCTCGCTCTCGCCGGCGATCTTGCCGACGCCGCGCAGCAGGCCGGCGTCGTCGAAGGCGTCGCGGAGCTGCGGCGCACGATGGACTCGTCCCTCGGGCTCGAAGGCGTGATGCAGATCACGCGGCACGGCGGCCCTGACGGGACGGCGCCGCCGTTCGAGTTCGAGTCCGGTCAGACGGTGACGTTCTCCGACATCGGCGGGCTCGACGAGGTGAAGAAGACGGTCCACCGCACGATCATCCTGCCGTTCCAGCGGCCCGACCTGTACGAGCGCTACGGGCGCCGGGCCGGCGGCGGCGTCCTGCTCTACGGCCCGCCGGGCTGCGGGAAGACGATGCTCGCGCGGGCAACCGCGACCGAGTGCGCGCTGCCCTTCTCGAACGTCCGGATCGAGGAGATCGTCGACCCGTACTACGGCATGAGCGAGCGCAACCTCCACGAGGTGTTCGAGCAGGCGCGCCGGGCGGCGCCGTGCGTCCTCTTCCTCGACGAGATCGACGCCATCGGCTTCGCGCGGAGGAAGCACACGGGCAACGTCGGCCGACAGCTCGTCGACCAGCTGCTCCAGGAGCTCGACTCGATCGGCTCGGAGAACGAGGAGATGCTCATCCTGGGCGCCACCAACGCTCCCTGGGACGTCGACGAGGCGATCAAGCGCCCGGGACGGTTCGACCGGCTCGTCTTCGTGCCGCCCCCGGACGAGGCGGCGCGGCTGCGGATCCTGGAGATCCTCCTCAGCGACCGCCCGTCGGAGGGGCTCGACCTGAAACGGCTCGCCCGGCGGACACCGCTGTACAGCGGCGCGGATCTCGAGGCGCTGGTGAACCGTGCGATCGACGTCGCCATCGACGAGGCGCTCGAGCACGGAACCGACCGGCCGCTGGGCGCGGCTGACTTCGAGTCGGCGATCGCCCGCATGCGTCCGAGCACGCTCGAGTGGCTCGCCACCGCCCGCAACTACGTCGAGTTCGCGAACCGGGACGGCAGCTACGACGAGGTGATGAACTTCCTGGTCTCGAAAGAGGCGAGAGCGGCCCGACGCGAGACCTGAGGCTCCCGGGGCCGGGGAGGCCTCCCGCTACGATCGGTCGATGGCCGCGACCGCTCCGGAGACCTACCTCGAGGACCTGAATCCGGCCCAGCGGGACGCCGTGCTGACCACCGAGGGGCCGCTGCTCGTGATCGCCGGCGCCGGCTCCGGCAAGACCCGCGTGCTCACCCGCCGGATCGCGCACCTGCTCGCCGCGGTCGGCGTGAAGCCGCCGGAGATCCTCGCCATCACCTTCACCAACAAGGCCGCCGCCGAGATGCGGGAGCGCGTCGCGGACCTCGTCGGGCCGCCCGCGCGCGGCGCCTGGGTGATGACCTTCCACGCCGCCTGTGGACGCATCCTCCGCCGCGAGGCGGAGCGGCTCGGCTACCGCAGCAACTTCACCATCTACGACCAGGCCGACCAGATCCGGCTGACCAAGCAGTGCCTCGAGGAGCTCGACCGCGACCCGAAGCGGTTCACGCCGCGCGGCATCCACTCGCAGATCTCGAACGCGAAGAACCAGCTGATCTCGCCGGCGGAGTACGGGAACCGCATCGCGAGCTTCTACGACCAGACGGTCGCCGACGTGTACGACCTCTACCAGCGCAAGCTGTTCGGCTCGAACGCGGTCGATTTCGACGACATGCTCTTCCTCACCGTCGACGTGCTGGAGCGGTTCCCGGAAGCGGGGGAGAAGTGGCAGAAGGCGTTCCGCTACGTGCTCGTGGACGAGTACCAGGACACGAACCACGCGCAGTACCGGCTGCTGCAGCTGCTGGCGGCGCAGCACGGCAACGTCTTCGCGGTGGGCGATCCGGACCAGTGCCTCGTCGCTGGGACTCAGATCACGATCGCAGACGGGTCGAAGAAGCCGATCGAGGAGGTGAGTGCCGGGGACGAGGTGCTCACGTGCTTCGGCAGCGGCGTGTTCGGACCGGGCGTTGTCGCGCGGACGCACGAGTCGAGGGCGACTGAGGGAATCGCGATCACGACCGCGTCTGGTCGGCGCATCGTCTCGACGCCGGAGCACGTCCACTTCGCCGGCTTCAAGGTCGGACGGACCCCGCAGGTTCACATGACGTATCTGATGTGGAAGCGCGGGCACGGCTTCCGCATCGGGACATCCAGGACGTACACAAACGCGCGCAGCCAATCACTAGCCGGCCCGGCGATTCGCCTCAACGGCGAGCACGCCGACGCTGCATGGGTGATCGGGACGTTCACCAGCGAGGCTAAGGCGCGACTGTCAGAAACGCTCCTTTCCCTCCGCTATGGGCTGCCGACCGTTCCGTTCGTCGCACGGCCGGGACGAAGAGGAGACGGGCGCAGCCTCGTCGGCGACCAGCGGCTGCTCGACCGCGTCTTCTCCGAGCTCGACACCGAAGCCGGGGGCCTCCGACTGCTCGCCGACGAGGGGCTGAGCTTTGCGCATCCGCATTTCAGCAGCGCGACCACGACGACCGGCGCACGCGTCAGGCGCCGCCTCACCGTCGCGCTCTGCGGGGACCGGCGAGGCGCAGGGCCTCAGCACCGAATCTCGCTGTTCGGGTACGACGAGGACGGCCGGACCGCGCTCGAGCGGCTCGGGCTTCCGTTGCGGCCAGCCTACGCCGGATCCGACGGGTGGAGGTACGAGTCCTCGTTCGCCGATTTCGGGAAGCTGCACGAGACGGTCGCTCGCATCCAGGACGGTCTGGACGTATCCGTCCGCTACACGGCGAGGCTCGCCGAGCAGGACGACGCGGTCGGCAAGGAGCGCAACTCGCTCCCGTTCATGCCGGCCTCCGCCGTGCGATCCGGGATGGTGATGGTCGACGAGACGGGCAAGTTCGACCTGGTCGAACGGGTCGAGAGGGTCGCGCTCGACGCTCCCGTCTACGACCTCGACATCGAGCGCACGCACAACTTCGTCGCCGACGGGCTCGTCACGCACAACTCGATCTACGCGTTCCGCGGCGCCGACATCCGCAACGTGCTCGAGTTCGAGCGCGACTTTCCCGGCGCGCGGTCGATCGCGCTCGAGCAGAACTACCGCTCGACCAACTCGATCCTCGAGGCGGCGAACGGCGTCATCCGCAACAACCGCGAGCGCAAGGAGAAGAACCTCTGGTCGGAGCTCGGCGAGGGCGATCCGGTGCACGTGATCGAGGTCGAGGACGAGCACGCGGAGGCGCGCTACGTTGCCGCCGAGATCGCGATGCTCGTGGAGCAGGGCTACTCAGGCCGCGAGATCGCGGTGTTCTACCGCACGAATGCGCAGAGCCGCGTGCTCGAGGACGTGCTCGTGCGCCAGGGGATCGCGTACCAGGTGATCGGCGGCCCGCGGTTCTACGAACGGGCCGAGGTGAAGGACCTCGTCGCGTATCTCCAGGTGATCGACAATCCGTTCGACGCCGTCTCGCTGCTGCGCATCGCCAACCGGCCGCGCCGCGGGATCGGCGACTCGACGCTGGCGAAGCTGATGACGTTCGCCGACCAGGCGGAGATGTCGCTGTGGGAGGCGATGGACCGCTGCGACCCCGCCGGCGTCGGCACCGGTCCGGCGAAGGCGGTCGGCTCGTTCCGCACGATCATCCAGTCGCTGATGTCGGCCGCGCAGGAGCTGGAGCTGCCGGAGTTGATCGAGGAGGTATTGCAGCGCTCGGGCACGATGGAGGCGCTGGAGGCCGAGCGCACGATCGAGGCGCAGGGGCGGATGGAGAACCTGCAGGAGCTCGTCGCGGTCGCGCGCGAGTGGCAGGAGCAGACGCAGGAGCCGAGCCTGTCGTCGTTCCTGCAGGAGATCTCGCTCTACTCCGACCAGGACGCGATCCGCGGCGAGGGCTCGCTCGTCACGCTGATGACGCTGCACAACGCGAAGGGGCTCGAGTTCCGCGCCGTCTACCTGATCGGCATGGAGGAGGGCATCTTCCCGCACTCCCGCTCGATCGAGGAGCAGGGTGTCGAGGAGGAGCGGCGGCTCTGCTACGTCGGCATGACGCGGGCGATGGAGAAGCTGACGCTGATGCACGCGTCGTCACGGATGCTCTACGGCGGCCGTTCCTACAATCTCCCGTCGCGCTTCCTCGACGAGCTGCCGGAACGGCATGTCGAGCGAGAGCGGCTCCGGCCCGCGTCGTGGTCGAACTACGGGACGCCGCGGCAGAGCCAGATCGCACCGCGCGACGACGCTCCGTCGCTCTCGACCGGCGATTCGGTGAAGCACGGCACGCTCGGCGAGGGCGTCGTCGTCCGGATCGAGGCCGGCGGCGTGATCACCGTCCGCTTCGCCGACGACGGCTCGGAGCGGCGCCTGATGCTCGACTACGCGCCGCTCGAGAAGATCTAGACGCGGGAAGCGCCGCACGGCGCCCCCGTAGTTCTCCGTACCGGGATGCCGGGGTTCTCTGATGTGGCTTCGGCCGGGCGAGTCGACCATGCGACTCATACCCGACAAGGAGCGCATCTTGAACAAGTTCCGGATCTCAATCGTGGCCGTGGCGGTCGTGGCGCTCACGGCTGTGACGGCGGCAGCCGCCCTCGCGGCGGCGCCCAAGAAGGTCCCGTTCACCGGGAAGTACTCCGGCACGGCGACCACCAAGGTGGACGGCACCACCGCCACCATCGCAGCGAACGGCACCGGTACGGCGTTGCAGATCGGCGCCGGGTCGATCACCGGCCTCGGCACCGGCGACACGAGCCAGCAGCCGTGCATCCCGTTCACCGGCACCGGAAAGATGACCGGCAAGAGCGGAACGATCACCTTCAAGGTCCTCTCCGGCTCGAGCAGCTGCGGGGACGAAGGCGGTCACAACTTCACCATCACGTCCCATCTCGCCGTGCTCAGCGCGACGGGGAAGCTCGCCAAGGCGAAGGGCACCCTCCGGATGATCGGGACCTACAGCCATGACAACGGCAGCTTCTCGGTCTCCGTCAGCGGCACCCTGACCAAGTAACGGAGGAACGATGAAGAAGATCCTGATTCTCGGTGCCGCGTTGGCAGTGGTCGCCTCGGTGACGATGTCGGCGTCGGCGGCGACGCCGGTTCCCTTCCCGTCGCCCAAGGTCGTCCAGGTGTTCGTCGCGGCTCAGACCGTGACGAGCCAGGGCGTGATGAGCAGCTGGTTCAAGCCGGGCGACAACGTCGTGTTCCGGGCCTACGCGGTCGACCCGAAGACGAAGAAGGTCGTCGATCCGAAGGCCGTCAAGTACTTCTACGTCTCGATCCCGGGCCAGCCGAACGTGAAGCTGAAGTACGGCGCGACTGCACCGGGCGCATCGACCGGCATGCCATGGACGGGAACGTGGACCGTGCCCGCGACCTCTGCGGGGAACGTTCCGTTCAAGGTGCTGATCCAGCTCAAGGACACCGCAGGCAAGCAGCTGAAGGGCCAGTTCGTGCAGATGCCCGTCGCAACCGCGACGCTGAACATCTCGCCGACCGCTCCGGCGGCGTTCTCGCCGGCGGCTCCCGCCGGGCCTGCGGGCTCCGGTAACGGTCAGCCCCTCAAGCTCGCGCTCTACGTCGACAGCATCAACGGCACCGCTCCCGCGGGAACGCAGGCGCGGCCGATCGGCTGCACGCAGACGAACGTGTACAAGCGCGGCGAGCGCGTCGTCGTCCGCAGTTGGGGCACCGACCTCGCCACGAACGACGTCCTGTCGAATGCGAACGTCGACACGGCGACCTTCTCGATCGCCGGACAGCCGACCGAGACGATGGCCTGGAGCGCTCACGGCCTCGTCTACTTCTGGTCGAACTTCTGGATCGTCCCGGCCACCTATCCGCTCGGCGAGACCACGATCCACGTTACGTACAAGACCCTGAGCGGCGAGACCGGATCGTACGACTACACCATCAACGTCATCCCGTCGTAGGCGAAGGGCAAGGAGTCGCAATGAACACGAAGCTCACCTCCGTCGTCGCAGCGTTGGCAGGAGCACTCTTCCTGCCGGCGCTGGCGGCGGCGACACCGACACCGCTCGT
The DNA here is from genome assembly GCA_963761665.1 of uncultured Actinomycetes bacterium. Taxonomy (GTDB): domain Bacteria; phylum Actinomycetota; class Thermoleophilia; order Gaiellales; family Gaiellaceae; genus Palsa-739. The sequence continues at coordinate 190,443 of CAVXHM010000004.1, read as the reverse complement.
CGCCCCGGCGATCCCGGGCGTGGCGGGCCTTCCCGGCCCGATCGCACCGGCAGCACAGCCTGCCGCCACGATGGGGACGATGACGACGAAGCCCGACACGGGCATCGCCGGCACGAAGTTCACGCTCAGCGGCACCGGGCTCCCGGCGAACACGAACATCACCATCACGTGGAGCTCGGCGAACGTCACCTGGATCGTCGATCCGCGGCCCGACTCGGTCGACTATCTCGGGCGCCAGACGACGAAGCTCAATGTCGTGCTCGCACAGGAGACGACGAACGCGAGCGGCTCGTTCTCGGTCAAGCTGACCGCGCCGAAGGACTGGGGCGGCATCCACGACCTCTACGCCGATGCCAACGGCCTGCAGCTCGCGCACGGCGGCTTCCTCGTCGCCCGCTCGGCGACGATCAGCCCCAAGAGCGGTCCGATCGGAACGCCGATCACGATCACGTACTCCGGCCTCGGCTCCTCGCTCTACGAGGGCGGGGCAGCGTTGCTGTACGACAACCACTTCGTCGGCGCGATGACGGCGAACTGGACACGCGGCGTGGCCGTGGCGCACATCCGCGCCTCCGGTCCGGTCGGGCATCACGTCATCTCCCTCGACAACGCGGTCAACTTCGGCTACCTGAACGTGCCGCAGTCGCCGCTGCCGTGGACGACGGAGTTCCAGCTCGGCTTCAAGGTGACGAAGGACGCCGGGCCGCCGAAGACAGTGCTGGACTGGCCCGTGAAGGTCGATCCGACGCTGAACGCGAAGACGACGCTCCAGCTGACCGGACTCGCCTCGAGCACGGCCGCTCAGGCGACGCTCTCGTCCACCGCGGGCACGGTCAACACGAAGGTCGACGTCGCAGCGACCGGCCTGACCCCGAACACGCCGGTCGACCTGGAGTGGTCGACGGTGGTCGGCAACCGGGTCAACTGCTCGGGCACCTGCTGGTCGTTCATCTCGGTGCCCCTCGGCACCGGCACGGCCGGCGCCGACGGCTCGCTCACGAGCAAGATCACCATTCCGGACGGCCTGGGCGGCTGGCACGTCGTGCAGCTGCTCCAGAACGGCAAGGTCGTGACCCAGGTTCCGTACTACATCCGGCGGAGCGTCGTCGGCTCCGCGAAGATCGTGGTCAAGGAGGGCCAGGTCTTCCAGGTGCACCTCAAGGGCCTCGGCTGGACGCAGCTCGACAACACGATCGCGGTCGACTACGACAACAGCTACGTCGGATACGGCTGCGGCTTCAACAGCAACGGCGACGTCGTCCTCAACATCGTCGCCACCGGTGGTCCCGGCACGCACATCATCGACGGTATCCGCTGCTCTACACGCAGCAGCCGTCGTACGCGAACACGCCGTACGGGATGTAGCCGTTCCTGACCTACGCGCAGGACGAGCCTGCACTCGCGCTCGGCTACCAGCTGCCGGCGATCCGCCTGGCGATCACGGTCGTCAAGTAGTGGCTTCCGCTCACGAGGAGGGACGCGCGCCGCGTCCCTCCTCGACGAGCGGCGAGGCCTGCACCCGCGCCAGCCGCGCGATCCGCGCCGGCAGCCACCAGTTGTAGCGGTCGATCACCGCCATCAGCGACGGCACGAGGATCGCCCGGACGACAGTCGCGTCGATCAGCACGGCGAGCGCGAGGCCGACGCCGAACTCCTGCAGGCCGGCGATGCGGCCGGCGACGAAGCCCGAGAAGGCGGCGACCATGATCAGCGCCGCGGCGGTGATGATCCGTCCCGTCCGCTCGAGACCGTGTGCGACCGCGCGCTCGTTGTCGTGCACGTGATCCCACGACTCGCGCATGCGCGACACGAGGAACACCTCGTAGTCCATCGACAGCCCGAAGAGCACGGCGAACAGGAAGATCGGGATCCAGCCCTCGATCTGGTCGACGCGGTACAGGCCGAGCAGGTGCGCGCCGACGCCCCAGTGGAAGCAACGACGAGCAGCCCGTAGACGGCCGCGACCGAGAGCAGGTTCAACACCACCGCCTTGAGCGGCAGCACGAGCGAGCGGAACGCGCGCAGCAGCACGAGATACGTGAGCACGAGCACGCCGAGCACGAGCCACGGGAACGCGCCGTACGAGGTGGAGAGGTAGTCGACGCCCTGCGGCGGCGCGCCGCCCGCGAGCACGCGCACGCCCGCGGGGAAGCGCGCGTCCGGGACGAGCGTGCCGCGCAGCCGGCGCACGAACGCCTGCGTCGCCTCGTCGCCGTACTCGTGCCGGCCCGACGACGATCACGCGCGCGTAGCGCCCGCCGGGCGCGACGTACGGTGACGCGCGCCCGAGCGCAATGACGGAGCACCTCCGGGTCGTGGAACAGCTCGTCGCCGAGCCGCTCGATCGCCGCGTGCACGGTCTTGCTGCGAGCCGCGCCCGGGGCACCGGCGTCGATGACGATCTCCGTCGGCGTCAGCGCGCCGGCGCCGGCGCGGTCGCGCAGGAGCGTGAGCCCGCGCACGGACTCCGGGACCTGCGGCAGCGCCGCGATCGAGCCCGGCGTGACCTGCAGGAAGATCGCCGGCGCCGCGCACAACAGCAGGAACAGCGTCCCGCCGACGAGGAACGGACCGGTCGGCGCATGATCGCCCGCGCAAGCCGCGCCCAGAAGCCGTTCTCCACATCGACCGTCCCCGGGAGAACGGGTAACCGCAACCCCAGCCGCGAGCGAACCGATGCCGCCACCGGCACGCGGCGAGCGCCGCGCCGCCCGAGCGAACGAGAGCAGCACCGGCTGCAGCGTGATCGCCGCGGCGATCGACGCGAGCGGCACGAGGAAGCCGCCGACGCCGATCGAGCGGATGAACGGCACCGGCACGAGCAGCAGCAGGGCCAGCGCCGATCGCCACCGTCGCGCCCGAGAAGACGACCGCGCGTCCCGCGCGTCGCGATCGTCCGCACGATCGCCGCGTCCGTCGTGTCGGCCCGGTCGAGCTCCTCGCGGAAGCGGTAGACGACGAGCAGCGAGTAGTCGACGGCGAGCCCGAGCCCGATCAGCTCGACGAGGTTCGTCACGTAGCTGACCATGGAGAAGTGCTGCGCGATCACGTAGAGGACGGTCAGCGTCAGCGTGATCGTGCACGCGGCGAAGACGAACGGCACCAGTGCGACCAACGAGACGCCGAGCACCGCCAGCAGGATCAGCAGGGCGATCGGCAGCGCGATCGCCTCGCCGCGGCGCAGGTCGGACGAGAGCACCGGCTCGAGGTCGTGCTGGATCGCCGGCTGCCCGGTCACGTACGTGCGCGGCCCGCCGCGGGCGCGGAAGAACGCGCGCAGCCGCGTCGTGTAGCCCTTCGCGTGCTGCAGGTCGAGCGTCGTGTCGACGCTGCCGAAGAGAATCCCGCCGCCGGCTTGAAGCGTCCCCGCGCGGCCGGTGGGGACGGCGCCGCCGCCGCGTTCAGCTCGCGCTGCAGCTTCGCGCGGACGACCCGGTCGGACGGACGAGGCACGGAGAAGACGACGGTGAACACGCCGTCGGGCCGCTCGCCGAACTCGCGCGCGAGGATGATGCGCGCGCGGTCGGAGTCGGTCCCCGGCACCGTGAACGTGTTGGACAGGAGCCCCGGCAGCCGGATCGAGGCGACGACGCCGACCCCGAGAACGGCGAGCCAGCAGAGCAGGATCGGCACGCGATAGCGAAGGACGGCACGGGTCCAGCGCTCGGGCACGGAAGGAGCCTAATCCGCGGAGAGGCTCCTCCTCGGACCCTTGCCGTCGTCGCTAGTCTCCGCGGTCGTGTCCTTCGACGTCAGACCCTGTCGCGACCGCGACGAGTTCACCCGCGCCTTCTACTCGATCGGCCAGTACTTCGGCGCGGTCCCGGAGCCGGAGCGCATCGACCGCTTCCTGCAGCTGCTGGAGCTGGAGCGGATGCACGCGGCCTTCGACGGCGGCGAGATCGTCGGCGGCGCGGGCGCGTTCACGAACGAGCTCTCGGTGCCCGGCGGCTCTCTGCCGTGCGCCGGCATCAGCGTCGTCGGCGTCTACCCGACGCACCGGCGGCGCGGCGTGCTCAGCGCGATGATGAAGACGCAGCTGGCCGACATCCACCAGCGCGGCGAGCCGATCGCGTCGCTGTGGGCGTCGGAGGAGACGATCTACGCGCGCTTCGGCTACGGGATCGCGTCGTGGGCCGGCGAGGTGGAGATCCCGCGCGTGTGGAGCTCGTTCGCGCGCCCGCTCGAGCGCCGCGGCCAGGTGCGGTTCGTCTCCGCCGAGGAGGCCGCCGAGGTGTTCCCGCCGGTGTGGGAGGCGCTGCGCCGCGAGCGCCCCGGCGTGCCCTCGCGCTCGGACGCGTGGTGGACGCTGCGCTGCCTGCGCATCCCGGACGAGGAGAAGGAAAATCCGCGCCGCTTCGTCGCGCTCGAGCTGGACGGCTCGACGCAGGCGTTCGCGGTCTACCGGCGCGAGCCCGCGTGGGAGAACGGCGTCTCGACCGCGAAGCTCGACGTGCAGGAGGCGATCGGCGCCACCCCGCAGGCGACCGCGGAGATTTGGCGCTACCTGCTCGACGTCGACTGGACGGAGACGATCACGGCGTCGCTGCTCCCGCCGGACCATCCGCTGTTTCTCCTGCTGGCGAGCCCGCGCCGCGTGCGCTATCGCATGGGCGACGGCCTGTGGGTGCGCCTGGTCGACGTCGGCGCCGCGCTGTCCGGCCGCGCGTACGCGGGCGAGGGCGCGGTCGTGTTCGAGGTGCGAGACGAGGTGTGCCCGTGGAACGAAGGCCGCTGGGAGGTCTCGGCCGGCGAGGCGAGGCGGACGGAGGCGGCAGCGGATCTGTCCCTGGACGTGTCCGCCCTCGGCTCCGCGTATCTGGGAGCCGTGTCGTTCGCCCAGCTTCGATCCGCGCTGCGGGCGGAGGAGCTGCGAGCCGGGGGAGTGGAGCGAGCCGACGCGCTGTTCGCGTGGCGCCCCCTCCCCTGGTGCCCGGAGATCTTCTAGCTGTAGTTCTCGAGCAGGTTGGTTCATCCGGGCCTCCCTGGAGGCTGAGCGCTGTCAAAGGCAGCTTGGTTCCAAGGAGGACACCGGATGAAGCTTCACGCTAGCGTGGCTCTCAGTTGGAGTGGTCGCCGTCGGGCCGAATAGGTTGTTGTTGAGGGATGGATGCGGGCGGCGGCGGCCGAGGCCGCCAGTGTCAGCGTCTGCTGCGCTCGCAAGTGGTCTGATCGGTATCGACGCGAGGGTGCGCAAGGGCTTTCGATCGGTCGTCGTCGCCGAAGGACGTCTGGAATCGCACGTCTTCGGGTCGGATCGAAGCGATGCGGAAGCTGAGCCGGCTGCGTGTCACCGCGGCAGAGATCGCAGAGACGCTGTCGATGCCGCTCTCGAAAGTCTCGGGGCTCCTGAAGCGATCAGCGATGGGCCGCCTGGGCCGGCTTGGACTCGAACAGCCTGTTCGCTACGAACGCTCACGCCGGGCGCACTACGACCCAACCTATACCGACCGTAACAAATCTAGCCCACTACAGTCCGCGCCGACCGGGGCGGTTAGCTCAGTTGGAAGAGCACCAGCTTTCCGAATTTGGCGGTCTCCTCGTCCGAGGGTTCCTCGACCGATGCTCGGTGTTCACAGGACGTACGTTGGTCGACGCGGTCGGGCGCGGCATCCCGTAATACGCATATTCGTAAGGTGGGCAACAGGGGTGAGGTGTGTCGCTGCGGCAGCTGGTATCCACGGATCGAAATAGCAGCGCGTCGGGCCGGATTGCGCCGATTGTCGACGGCGTGCCTGCGGGTCGCCTGCGGGTCGCCTGCGTGTACCGGAACTTCAACAGTCTCGGCTCGATCCATGGCCTGTTCAAGCGGGACGCTGAACGGCTCAGTTGGGACGCGGATGTGCGAGTCCTGTCCATGTCGCGCAAGCGTGCCGAGACCTCGGCGCCGATCAGTTTCGTCACGGTCGATCCTTCGTTCTCGGGTTCCGACCGCGTTCGCTACGCGGTGGAGTGTGCGAGCTTCGCACGCCGTGCCGACGCTGCGCTGCGAGCGCTGCGCGGCATGGTCGACGTGGTGTTCTCGGAGGGCTTCGCGACCACCGAGGCCGACGTAGTGCGCGTCCACGCGGTCAGGCTGGCCGAGACGGAGCACTACTTTCAGCACGTCGAGCCCACCGCGATGCTGCAGTGGGTGCGCACCAGCATCACCGGGCCTCAAATCGCCGTCGTGCGCGCGATCGAGCGACGCCTGTTCGCTAAGCGCCCTCTCTGTGTGGTTCCGACCCGTCGCCTGGCGGCGCAGCTGGTTGATTGGCACGGAGTCCATCCCGATCTCGTCACGGTCGTCCCGTACGGTCTCGATACGACGAGGTTCTCGCCCGATCCGGCGGAGCGCTCCAGGCTCCGGGACGAGCTGGGTGTCCCTCCGGACCGTTTCGTCGCGCTGCTGGTCGGCTCGGGCTTCGCGCGCAAGGGCGTCGAACGTGCCGTGCGAGGGCTGGCGGCCAGTGGGATCGTGGACGCCGAGTTGTGGGTTGTTGGCGCCGACGAGAATCGGTCACGCTTCGAGCGTATCGCCCGCGAATGCGGCGTTCGTGATCGGGTTCGCTTCGTCGGTGCCCGATCGTCGTCCGAGCTGCCAGGGTGGTATGCAGCTGCGGACGTCTTCATTCTGCCGAGCCAGCAGGATACGGCGCCGATGACGGTGACCGAGGCTCTCGCGACTGGCCTGCCGGCAATCGTCAGCGAGCACGCCGGTTCGTCCGATGTCGTGAAGAACGGCGTGAACGGCTTCTGCATCGCGGGCTCAGGGCAGCCTGAGGAGATTGCGCGGCGGTTGAAGGACCTGGCAGACACGACGGTGCGACAGCGCTTCGGTGCGAGAAGCCGAACGAGCGTCCTGCACCACGACTACGAACTGGTGTACCCGCGCCTTTACGAGTTGGTGTCTGCGGCCGCCCGTCGGAGAGCAGCCGTCGGATGACGCAGGAAGTCGTCGCGGGTCCTCCGACAGGTCGCCGGCTCCGCCGCCCGACGCGGTGCGCTCCGACTACCTCGTGTTCGGGAGTCCGGCCCTCGGGGAGGAAGAGATTGCAGAGGTTGTCGCGACGCTGCGCTCGGGCTGGATCGGCACTGGTCCCCGCGTGCAGAGGTTCGAGCGCGCGTTCGCCGAGTATGTCGACTCGCCGCACACCGTCGCGGTCAGTTCGTGCACCGCCGGGCTTCACCTCGCGCTGTTGGCCCTCGGAGTCGGTCCGGGAGACGAGGTGATCGTCCCGGCGATGACGTTTGCCGCGACGGCCAACGTCGTTGTGCATGTCGGTGCGCGGCCGGTGTTCGCCGATGTAGACCGCACGACCCTCTGCCTCGATCCCGCGGACGTGACTCGGCGGGTCACGACCCGGACGTGTGCGATCATTCCCGTGCACTTCGCTGGCCGACCCTGCGACATGGACTCGATCTTGAGCCTGTCTCGCGAGCATGGGCTCGCGGTCGTTGAGGATTGCGCACACGCGATCGAGGCGCTCTACCACGGTCGTCACGCAGGCATGCTCGGCGACATCGGCGCATTTAGCTTCTACGTGACGAAGAACGTCGTCACGGCGGAAGGCGGCATGGTCACGACTCGCGACTCCGGCGTCGCGCAGCGACTGAAGACGCTCGCGCTGCACGGACTCGACGCGGACGCCTGGATGCGCTTTTCCGACAGCGGGTTTCGCCACTACGAGGTCGTGGAACCGGGTTTCAAGTACAACATGACGGACCTCCAGGCCGCGCTGGGTATCCACCAACTCGCGCGTGTCGAGCAGAACCTCGTTCGCCGGCAAGAGATCTGGGCGCGGTATGACGCAGCGTTCGCGGATCTGCCCGTTTTCCTGCCCGCGCCCGAGGCCCAGGGAACCCGACACGCCCGGCATCTGTACACGCTGCTGCTCGACGTCGACCGGCTTCGAGTCGATCGTGATGCGGTGCAGTCCGCGCTGCATGAGCGCAAGATCGGTACGGGAATCCATTATCGCGCCCTCCACCTCCACCGCTACTACCGCGAGACGTACGGCTATGCCCGCGGCGATTTCCCCAACTCCGAGTGGATCTCCGACCGCACGCTATCCCTGCCACTTTCGCCCAAGCTCGGCGACGATGATGTCGCCGACGTCATCCACGCTGTTCGCCGAACACTGACGACACGGGCCCGCGAACGATGAGCGTGCCGACCAAGTTCGCGCCGACCGCCTCGGCCTTGGTATCTGCCGTTCGCCCGGCGACGCTGAGCGAATGGCGGGTCGTCGCTGAGGCGGATGAGGACGCGACGTTCTTCCACGGCCCGGGCTGGGCGGAGCTCTGGGAGGCGTACACGGAAGGCGCGGTGCGGCCGGATCCGAGGTTGGTCGAGTTCGCCGACGGCCGCAGCGCTATTCTGGGGATCACGAAGGTGCCGACGCGAGTCCCGGGCCTGATGCGGGACATGCTCTCACCCGAGGGCAACTGCGGCGGCTGGGTCAGCGCCGACGTGCTCGGCGAAGGGCACATCCGGTCGCTCGCCGAGGTCGTCCTCGGAGCGTCGACGTGCGTCTGGCGTGTGGGGCCGGCGGACGAAGAGCTCCTGGCAGTAGCGCCAGACGGAGGGCTAGAGGAGTTCACCCATGTGATCGACCTTCGTGAAGGCGCCGCCGCCGCCCGCGACCGGTGGCGCCCGGAAGCCCGTCGCACGGCGGCGCGCGCGTCCCGACGGGGCGCGCGTGTGGTCGAGGGAACGAGTCGGAGCCACTGGGCGGCTTATGGGCAGCTCTACCGCTCGTCGGTCCAGCGATGGAAGCGCCCTCTCTTCATCTACCGGGACTCGCTCTTCTCGCTTCTCTCCGACCGGACCGACCGGGGCATTCGACTGTGGCTCGTGGAGCTCGAAGGCCAGGTGTGCGCCGGCGCGGTGGTGTTCACGCACCGCCGGTATGCAACGTACTGGCATGCCGCAACAGCGCCGGAGCGTTGCCCGGGAGCTGCGAACCTCCTCCACTGGGAGCTGCTCCAACTGCTCGAAGACGAGGGTGTCCGCACTTACGATCTGAATGGAAGCGGCCCGCTCCCCGGCGTGGTCAGGTTCAAGGAGTCGCTCGGCGCTCGCCGGGCGCGCGTCCTTGCCTATGAGCGGCGTCACCCGCTCGAACGCGTCGCGTCGTCTGTGGGGCGCCTACGCGGGAGGGGGCGGTGACGGCGGTTGTCGGACGGCGGGTCGTGTCCCGGGGTCTTTCTGTCCGTGCGGAGGTCGGAGAGTCTTGTGGCTTGCTCTTCGATGACCGCTGGGACGACCTCGTCCGCCGCCAGCCGTTCTCGAACCCGACCTTGTCCGCGACCTGGTTGCGTCACCTGGTCGAGTGGGAGGAGGGACAGCCGGTCGCCATCGTCGTCGAGCAGGACGGCATGCTCGTGGCCGCGGGTGCGTTCGGCCTCTACCGACCCGCAGGCCGTGTCGGGCCGACCTTCGCTCGCTGGCTCGGCGACCACCGGCAGTGGTTCTCGCCCGAACTCCTCGTCGACCCCGAGGTGTCTGCGGCCGGGGAGGCCGTCGTGGATGCGCTGTTGGGCCTCGCCGACGTCATCCACCTCCCAGCGGCCGCGTACGGTGCGGCCTACGTGGCGCTGAGGGCAAGGGTTCCGTGGCTGACCGAACTTCCTGGCGCGGAGGGCTGGATCGCGCCGGTACCACCACCACGTACGGAGGAGCTGTTGAAGAGGTTCAGGCGCGACTGTCGACGCGCTGCGCGTCGCGGAGCGGAGGTCAGGCTGCTGCTCGCCTCGTCGCCCGACGAGGTGGTGGTTGCGCTCGAGCGACTGTTCGTCCTGCACGCCGAGCGCTGGCGGATGCGGGGGGGCGAGATTCCCCGCTTCTCCACCACGGAGGCGCATCGGGCCTGGTATCGGCGCGTGGCCGCCGCGCTCGCTGAGCGCGGCGAGGCTCTCATAGCTGAGGTCATAGAAGACGGCGAGCTGTTTGCGGCCGAGCTGGCGCTCACCGCCGGGCGCGGCGCCGTCATGCACACGACAGCCGTTCGTCTCGGCGGGAAACTCAACGAGCCGGGTCGCGCATCCCAGCTGCTGTTGTTCCGTGCGCTCGAGGAGGCCGGCGTCCAGGCGATCGACCTGGGTTGGGGCGCCTGCGAACCAGGCAGTCCCAAGGCTGCCGTCGGCCCAACCTGTGTCATCGTGAAGCGCCTTCTCGCTGCCGGCTCACGGAGGTCTCAGCGTGCGCTGGAGGCCGCCCTGACGCTCCGCGGGTTGACGCGAAGGAGCCGTCCATGAACGGCCACGCGCGCGAGACATTGGCTGCCGTGCTGGCCGGTCCCGAACGGGACGCCGCCGCTCTCGTCAGCCCGGAAGACGGGGTCGCGCTCACCCTCGACCAGCTCGCCGAGGCCACCGACTGTCTGTCCGGCCGTCTGAGCGCGCTCGGCGTCGAGAGGGGCGGTCGCGTGGCGCTCTCGCTCCCGAACGGCCCCGAGATCGTCGTCGCGCTTCTCGCGCTCGCTCGTCTCGGTGCCGCGGCGGCGCCCCTCAACCCGGCCTACACAGCCAGCGAGTTCCGCTTCTACTTGGAGGACATTCGTCCCCAGCTCCTGCTGCTTCCGCGTGGAGGCCTCCCCGCCGCGCGAGAGGCTGCGTCCGGAATTGCCTCGATCGCGGAACTCGTGCCGGGGCAAAACAGGGACATCGTAGTGGCGCTCGACGGCCGCTCACCGCTCCCCGCTGCCACCTTCGACGAGGCTCACCCCGACGACGTGGCCCTCCTGCTCCACACAAGCGGAACCACGAGCCGACCGAAGCTCGTGGCGCTCCTCCATCGCAACTTGATGGCGACGTCGCGCACGATCGCCACCCACTACCGTCTTGGACCGGATGACCGCTCGTATTGTGCGATGCCTCTCTTCCACGTGCACGGCCTGGTTGCATCGGTCTTTTCGGCGCTGCTGGCCGGCGGCTCGGTCGTCGTTCCGCGGCGCCTGGCGCGTCGCAGCGTGTTATCCCAGCTGAGCGCCCACGAGCTCACTTGGCTGTCGGCGAGCCCTACCGTCTACCACATGTTGCTGGAGGCGGATGGCGACGACCCTGCACCCGTACCTGCGGGACTACGCTTCCTGCGCAGCTGCAGCTCGGCCCTCGCGCCGGAACTCATGGCGCGTGTCGAGATGCGCTTCGGCGTGCCGTTGCTCGAGGCGTACGGCATGACGGAGGCGGGGCACCAGATCGCCTCGAACCCACTGCCGCCGGAACCGCACCTACCTGAGTCCGTCGGCGTCCCAACGGGAACGGAGATCCGGATCGTTGATGCCGGCTGGCGCTCGCTCGCTGCCGGAGATGTCGGCGAGGTGGCGATACGGGGGCCGGGGATCACGCCGGGATACGTTGAGAACGCAGAAGCTAACGCCGAAGCGTTCGACGGCGGCTGGTTCAGGACGGGAGATCTCGGTGCGGTGGACGAGCGAGGCTACCTCCGGCTGCTCGGCCGGCGGAAGGAGATCATCGTCCGCGGCGGCGAGAACATCTCGCCGCAAGAGATCGAGCAGGCGCTCGTCTCACATCCGGCGGTCGCCGACGCGGTCTGCTTCGGCGTCCCGGACCAGAAGTACGGCGAAACCGTGGCCGCTGCGGTCGTCTTGCGCAATCCTTGCGACGAGCGTGAGCTCGTCGCTCACTGTCGCGACGGACTCGCACCGTTCAAGGTGCCTCGGTCGATCGACGTCGTCGGCGCAATCCCGCGGACCCCGACGGGAAAACTTCAGCGGGCTCGGATGGCGGCGCTCCTGGGTAAGGTCTGAGATCCTAAGCGCCGCCGGTCGGAGCTTCGGCTCGTCGCACGGTCTCCTAGATGCTAGTCAAGTTCGGCCAGGGCTCCGTGTCGGAGCGTGTGAGGTACCAGGACCCGGGCCGCTCCGGCGCATCGCCGGCGGCCGGCGACAGTGGGCGCACGATGAACGGGTGATCCTCGCCGCTGGGCATGAACCCGGAGCGCACGAAAACGCGCTGGGCCCAGGGTCGCGGGTCGAGGTAGTGGCAGCGGATAGAGCCGGCTCCCTGCGCGACGAGCCTTGCGACCCCGTCGAGGAGCAGCGCGCGGAGCGTAAGGAGATCGGGCGCGAGGAGGTCGTTGATCCAGCCGGTTCGACCGTGCGCGCCCGCCTCCAGGCCTAGAACCGAGATTCCGGTGAGGCGCCCGTCCTCGGCCCGCGCAGCTCGGATCTCCCAGCGCGCGTCAGGCTGCGCGAGCCAGCGCCAGCGGAGATAGGCGGAGTCGCGAATCCTTATGCAGCGCGCGAACGAGGCCGAAGACCGCGCCAGCTCGTCCACTTCCGCTCCGAGTTCGTCGAGCGCCTCGACCCCCACCCGCGGCCGGGGCCGATCGGCGGCGAAGCTGCTAGCTGCCAGCGCCGCGCGGGCAAGCGGGGTCACGAGTGCAGGGAGGGGGCGGGTGAGGCTGTGCCTGCGGACCCACGACGGAAGGGCTGCGACGACGGTGCCGGCGCCATAGCGAACAAATAGCGGGCGGGCCATGGCGCTGGGGAAGCTCAGACGCAGGTCGTAGGTGTGCTCCGAGAGTGACGCCTCCACGAGCTGCCGCATCCCGCCTTTGCCACGGCATGCCGGCAGCGTCATCGTGTCGCCGCCCTGGCCGACGACGAGCCTTTGTCCGTCGACCCAGGTCGGGAACGGGATGTGCGCGATGTGCCCGACGATTCCGTCCTCGTTCTCAAGGACATGCAACATCCCGGGGCCGGCCGGACCTCCCTGAAAGCGCCATCGCCACTCCGCGAGCGACCGCCTCCGCCCGAAGACGTTCTCGTAGACGGTCTGGATCGCGTGCTCGTCCCCGGGCCGATAGGTTCGGACTGAAAGGCCGTTGCTCTCCACACGCGGATTGTAGGCAGCAGTGCGTTCCACGCTTTGCCCGTCGGCGAAGGAGGGTGATCTGAGCATGACGGAGAGATCGGCGACAGTCGGGTCCTGCGTCTGGAGCCAGCGATCGGATCGACAAGCTGGCGGTCGCTGGTTCGAGTCCAGTACCGCCAACGAATAGGGCCTGCGGAGTCTGGCCTGTCCCTGTCCCCGGGCTCTCCCGGCCGCACTGAGCACGCTCACCCCTCGCCAACCGCCGCCGTGCGTTAAAAATCGACCAGCACCTGCCTGGCGTTCCGGGCTCGGCCCGGCTTTGAGGAGGAGAGACCACATGGCAGCACCGTCGGCGGTTGGGTCGTTCCCGAGCCCGTACGAGATCGAGACTCCGCCCGGCTGCGAGGGCTGGGAGGACATGTACCCGTACTACGGGCGCTTCGACGAGGAGCGCCGCGAGGCGGACGAGCAGCGGTTCTGGTTCTGGAACTCGATGCACTTCCCGGTGCCGATGCCCGCGTTCGACGCGATCTGCATCGACACCGCCGTACCAGGCGCTCGGCTCGTGGCAGAACCGCGTCTTCGCCGTCCCGCCGGCCATGGGCATCGACTGGCGGTGCATCAACGGCTACATCTACATCTCCGGCAACCCCGTCCTCGACCCGGACAAGATCGGCCGAGCGCGCGGGCTACTTCCAGAAGCGCGCCGGCTACTACTACGAGAACTGGGACGAGCTGTACGCGAAGTGGCGCACGAAGATGGACGCGCTGATCGCCGAGCTCGGCGAGCTGCAGGTCCCGCAGCTCGGCGAGTACGAGCCGGACGAGGTCGCGTTCGGCGACCAGGAGACGAGCTACTGTCGCCGTGCTCGACGCGTACCGGCACGCGCTTCGGCTCCACGACGTGATGTGGCAGCACCACTTCGAGTTCCTGCTGCTCGGCTACGGCGCGTACATGACCTTCGCCGAGCTGTGCAAGGCGAACCTGCCGGACATCCCGGACCAGCACATCGCGCAGATGGTCGCGGGCCTCGACGTGCTGCTCTTCCGGCCGGACGCCGGAGCTGCGCCGGCTCGCGCGGCTCGCCATCGACACCGGCGTCGACGGCGGCGTTCGTCGAGGGCCGCTCGCCGGAGGAGATCGACGCGGAGCTCGCGCAGAGCGAGGCCGGCCGCGCATGGCTCGCCGAGCTCGAGCAGGTGAAGGACCCGTGGTTCCACATGGCGACGGGCGACGGCCTCTACCACACGTACACGAGCTGGCTCGACGATCCGCGCATCCCGTACGCGTCGCTGATCGGCCACATCGGCGCGCTGAACGCGGGCGAGGACATCGAGCGGCCGTCCGAGCACATCGCCGAGGACGCGCGACCAGCTCGCCACCGAGTACGCCGCGCTGCTCGAACGACGACGCGCGGCAGGGATTCGACGAGCTGCTCGCGCTCTCGCGCACGGTCTTCCCGTACGTCGAGGAGCACAAGTTCCTCTGCGACTACTGGTTCCTCACCGAGCTGGTGGAACAAGATCCGCGAGTTCGGCGACCTGTTCGTCGCGCACGGCTTCTTCGAGCACCGCGACGACATCTTCCAGCTGTCGCGGCTCGAGGTGTACGCGGCGCTCGACGAGCTGCGCTCACGTGGGCGACCGGCGGGCCGGCGCGCGGCCCGAAGTACTGGCCGCCGATCGTCGCGCGCCGCAAGGAGATCCTCGAGCGGCTTGGCGAGTGGACGCCGCCGCCCGCGGTCGGCGCGGTGCCGGAGGAGATGCTCGATCCGGCGCTGATCATGCTCTGGGGCGTGACGACGCAGCGCGTGCACGCGTGGGCGCGCGAGCAGGAGGGCGGGCTCGGAGCTGACCGGCACCGCCGCGTCGCCGGGCATCGTCGAGGGACCGGCGCGTGTCGTCGAGACGGTGGCGGAGATCGGCGACGTCCGCGACGGCGAGATCCTCGTCTGCAGCATCACCTCGCCGGCGTGGGCGCCGATCTTCTCGAAGATCCAGGCGGCGGTGACCGACATCGGCGGCGTCATGTCGCACGCCGCGATCGTCTGTCGCGAGTACGCGCTGCCGGCGGTGGTCGGGACCGGCCGCGCGACCTCGTCGATCAAGACGGGACAGCGGATCCGCGTCGACGGGACGGCGGGCACGGTGACGATTCTCGAGTGAGCGACGCGCGTGCACACGCGGACGCTCGCCGAGCTTCGCCACGCCGACAGTGCGTCGTTCGGCGGCAAGAGCTCGACGCTCGGCGAGCTGATCGCCGGCGGGATTCCGGTTCCGCCCGGCTTTGCCGTGTCGACGTCGGCGTTCCGCGCGTTCGTCGAGGAGGCCGGGCTCGCGGGGATGATCTCCGTCGAGATGTCGCGCATGTCGCCGGCCGACGTCGAGTCCGTCGGCGCCGCGTCGCATGCGATCAGCCAGGCGATGCGGTCGGCGCCGATTCCGGAGGCGGTGCGCGACGAGGTCGACCCGGCGCTACGGCGAGCTGGGCGCGGAGCCGCCGGTCGCCGTTCGCTCCAGCGCGCTCGGCGAGGACAGCCAGGACGCGACGTTCGCGGGCCAGCAGGAGACGTATCTCTGGGTGCGCGGCGCCGACCACGTCTGCGACGCCGTGCGCGACTGCTGGGTCAGCCTGTACAGCCCGCCGGCGATCGCTACCGCGCGCGGCTCAGCGACGGCGGCGAACCGGCGATGGGCGTCGCGGTGCAGCAGATGGTGGACGCCGAGGTCTCCGGCGTGCTGTTCACGTGCAACCCGGTCAGCGGCGACCCGAGCATGGTCGCCGTGAACGCGAGCTGGGGACTCGGCCTCGCGGTGGTCGGCGGCGAGGTGACGCCGGACGACTATCTCGTCAGCAAGGTCACGCGCGAGGTCGTGCGCGAGCACATCCACGCGAAGGACGTCGAGTACGTGCCGGATCGCCGCCGGTCGCGGCGCGGTCCGGATGGAGGTGCCGCAGGAGCGGCGCGAGGTCGCGTGCCTCGACGCCGCGGCGATCGGCGCGCTCGTCGACGTCGCCGGTCGCATCGAGCGGTACTTCGGCTCGCACCAGGACGTCGAGTGGGCGATCGCGCGCGACGGCGAGCTCGTTCGTCGTCCAGTCGCGCCCCGTCACCGCGGTGCACAAGCCGGCCGGTACGCCGGCGGCGTCGGCGATGGCGCTCGTGATGTCCGCGTTCGGCGTCGGAAGAAGGACTGACGTGCCGCTGAACGACGACGACGTCCGCGAGATCCTGCGGATCATCGACGAGTCCGACCTCGACGAGCTGCGCATCGAGACCGGGGAGCTGTCGTTGCACGTCGTGCGCGCGGGCGCGGCCGTCCCGCCGCCCGAGCGCGCTCCCGCAGCCGCGGCGACGCGATCGAGGCGCCGATGCTCGGGACGTTCTACCGTTCGCCGGCGCCCGGCGAGCCGCCCTTCGTCGACGTCGGCTCCGTGCGTCGAGCCGGACACGATCGTCTGCATCATCGAGGTGATGAAGATGATGAACTCGGTGCACGCAGGCGTCGCCGGCACGATCGCCGAGGTCTGCGTCGAGAACGGTCAGCCGGTCGAGTACGGCACGCGGCTGTTCCGGGTCGAGCCGTGAGCAGTCCGTCGAGATCGTCGACACGACGACGCGCGACGGCAACCAGAGCCTCTGGGGCGCGACGGGGCTGACCGCGCACGACATCCTCGCCATCGCGCCGACGATGGAGCGCGTCGGCTTCCACGCGCTCGACTTCACCTCGAGCACGCACATGGCGGTCTCCGTGCGCTTCCACCGCGAGGATCCGTGGGAGCTGATCCGGCTGATGCGCGCCGCGATGCCGAACACGCCGCTCAACTTCATCGCGCACCGGCATGCGCTTCATCGCGTGGCAGCCGTGCGACGAGGACGTGATGCGCCTCGCGTTCCGGTGCGTCGTCCGCAACGGCATCCGCCGCTTCCAGTTCGCCGAGCCCGCGAACGACCCGGCGGCGCTGCGCCGCGTCGGCGCGGATGGCGCGCGAGGAAGGCGTCGAGGAGATCGTCGTCGGGATGACGTACTCGATCAGCCCGGTGCACACGCACGCGTACTACGCGGAGCGCGTCGCGGCGCTCGCCGACTGCGCCGGACATCGACCGCTTCTACCTCAAGGATCCCGGCGGCCTGCTGACGACGGACGCCGTGCGCGAGCTCGCGCCGCACTTCGTCGCGACGGGACGCACGGTCGAGCTGCACAGCCACTGCACGATCGGGCTCGCGCCGCAGGTCTACATGGTCGGACTCGACGCGGGCTTCGACGTGCTCCACACCGCCGTCGGTCCGGCCGGGAGCGGAACCTCCCAGCCGACCGTCGAATCGACGCTGCGGAATCTCGCGGCCGAGGGCTACACGCACGCGCTCGACACGGCTGCGCTCGCCGACGTGTCCGCGTACTTCCGCGACCTCGTCCGGGAGAAGCACCTGCCGCCGGGAACGCCGCGCGAGTACGACGCCGCCTACTACCACCACCAGCTGCCCGGCGGGATGGTGACGACGACGACTCGGATGCTGGACGAGATCGGCCGGCCCGAGCTGTTTCCGGCCGTGCTCGAGGAGATCGTGCGCGTGCGCGCGGAGATGGGGTATCCGATCCTCGTCACGCCGGTGTCGCAGTTCATGGCTACGCAGGCGTTCCGGAACGTCGTCGACGCGGAGCGCTGGACGACCGTCTCGGACGAGACCGTTCGCTACTTCCTCGGTCACTACGGCGAGTTTCCCGCGCCGCCGGATCCCGACGTCGCGGATCGAGTGCTCGCGCTGCCGAAGGTCGAGTCGCTGCGCGACGCGCAGCCGGTCAGCCTCGATGGCGCGCGGCAGCGCTTCGGCGCGGGCATCTCGGACGAGGAGCTGCTGCTGCGGTTGACGATGCCGGCGGAGCAGGTGGATGCGATGCGGGCGGCGGGGCCGATCGCGGAGCACGCGGCGCCGGCGCGCGCGGCTGGGCATCCGCTCGTCGCGGCTGCTGCGCGGGTCGAGCAGCGTCCGATCTCGTACGTGCGCGTGCAGAAGGGCGACGATCTCGTGGAGTGGCGTCGTGCGTCTTGACGCGGCGACAGCGCGTTCGTCTTCGACATCGACGGGACGCTCGTGCACCGGACCGGTCCGGAGGAGGTGCACGCGATTCCCGGCGCGCGCGAGGTGCTCGACCGGATCGTCGGGTCGGGCCGTCCGTTCGCGGTGTTCACGAACGGCAGCCATCTCCCGCCGGACGCGTTCGCGGAGCAGCTGCGCGCTGCGGGGCTTCCGGTCGCGGACGGGCAGGTGCTGACGCCGCTGCGCTCGGTGCAGGCGTACTCGCGCTCGGCGATGCGCGTGATCCCGTTCGCGAGCGAGCCGGCGCGCGCGTACATCGACGAGTGTCGGGATGGAGATGGTCGACGACGGCGGCCCGGTCGACGCGGTCTTCGTCGCGCACGTCGGATCACGTCGACTTCGAGGAGCTCGAGCGGGCCGCCCGCGCCGTCATTGCCGGCGCAAAGCTGCTCACCGCAAGCTACGTTCCGGCGTATGCGGGAGCGAACGGCCCGATCCTCAGTCGCGGCGCGATGATCACGGCGGCGATCGCGAAGGCGAGCAGCTCGCGGCCGGTCGTCGTCGGCAAGCCGTCGCAGGCGGCGGTGCGCGTGATGCGGCAGCTGCTCGGCGTTCGCTCCGAGGAGATAGCGATGGTCGGCGACGACTTCCGCCTCGACGTCGCGCTCGGTCGGCTCGGCCGGTCGACGACGGTTCTCGTCCGCAGCGGCATCAGCGCCGATCTCGACCTCGACCGCGTGCCGGAGAAGCAGCGGCCCGACCTGACCGTCGATACCGTCGCGGATCTCCTGGAGCTGCTGTGACGCGCGCGGTCGCGATTCTCGAGCCGGGCGGCCCCGAGGTTCTGCGGGTGATCGAGCGCGACGTCCGCGACCCGGGTCACGGCGAGGTGCGTCTCGCGGTTCGCGCCGCCGCGGTCAACCCGACGGACATCGGCCTGCGGGCGCGCGGCGAGGCGACGATCCCGCCGCCGTGGATTCCCGGCATGGACGCCGCCGGCACCGTCGAGTCGGTCGGCGACGGCGTCGATGGACTCGCCGTCGGCGACGAGGTGATGACGGTGACGACGCCGCGGCGCGCCGAGGGCGGGGCGCAGTCGGAGCTGCTCGTCGTTCCCGCGGCGTCGGTCGTCCCGATTCCGGCCGGCGCGACGCTCGAGCAGGCGGCGACGCTGCCGATGAACGGGCTCACGGCGCTCCGCGGCCTGGAGCTGCTCGACCTCGAGGCGGGAGGGACGCTCCTCGTCACAGGCGGGGCCGGGCTGCTCGCGTCGTACGTGATTCCGATCGCGAAGCTGCAGGGGCTGCGGGTGCTGGCCGACGCGGCCCCGGCGGACGAAGAGCGCGTGCGCTGCTTCGGCGCAGACGTGGTCGTGCCGCGAGGCGACGGCTGCGCCGACGCGGTGCTGGCGGAGGTCCCCGGCGGCGTCGACGCCGTCTTCGACACCGCGCTGCTGGGCCGCGGCGCGTTCGGCGCGATTCGCCCCGGCGGCTCGCTCGCCTACGTCCGGACCTGGGACGGCGACGACGTCGAGGACGGCATCGCCATCCGCTCGGTCAGGGTCGCGGAAGTGCTGGAGCGGACGGACTGGCTGCGCGAGCTGAGCGATCTCGCCTCACGCGGCGCACTGGCGCTGCGCGTCGCCGCCACCTTCCCGCCGGAACAAGCCGCCGACGCGCACCGCCAGATGGAAGCCGGCGGCCTCCGCGGCCGCGCCGTGATCGTCTTCGACTAGAACGCCCGAACCAGCATCGCCTCGATCAGGTGCGGGCCTGGCTCGGCGAACGCCGTGCGGAGCTGTTCGGCCAGCTCCTCGCACGTGGTCGCGCGCGTGGCCGGCACGCCCATGCCGGTGGCGAGCGCGACGAAGTCGAGGTCCGGCCGCGACAGGTCCAGCAGCTCGCCGGCTCTGCTGCCGGTCTCCGCGGCGCCGACGCGCCGAAGCTCCATGCGCAGGATCGCGTACGAGCGGTTGTTCAGGATCACCGTGGTCACGTTCAGCTGCTCGCGCGCGTGTGTCCACAGCGCGGTCAGCGAGTACATCGCGCTGCCGTCGGACTCGAGGCAGAGCACGGGGCGGTCGGGGCATGCGACGGCGGCGCCCGTCGCCACCGGCAGGCCTTGCCCGATCGCGCCGCCGGTGACGGCGAGAATGTCGTGGCGAGGCGAGCCGGCGGTCGCCCACGGCAGCGACCGGCCCGACGTGATCGACTCGTCGGCGACGATCGCGCGCTCCGGCAGCATCACGCCGATCGTCTCGGCCATCGATTCGGCGGTCAGCTCGCCGCTCGGCATCTCCGGCAGCGCCGGCGACCGCAGAACCGGCTCGGCATCGCGCGCGACCAGCTCGGCCAGCCGCTCCAGCGCGTCGACGGAGTCGTCGCTGTTGCCCGCGAGCACGTGCACGGTGCAGCCCTCGGGTACGAGGTCGCTCGGCCTGCCGGGATAGGCGAAGAACGAGACCGGCGCGCGCGTGCCCGCGAGGATCAGGTGCTCGACGCCGGCGAGCTGAGCCTCGACGTGCTCGGCGAGATAGCCGACGCGCTCGATCGCCGGCAGTCCCGCGCCGCGCTCGAGCCGCGCGGGGAACGTCTCGACGAGGAGCTTCGCGCCGGTGCCGACGCCGATCCGGCTCGCCGCGCGCAGGGCGGGCTCGCGCGTCGCGGCGCCGCCGACCAGGACGAGGCACGGCTCGCCCGAGCGAAGTACGTCGGCGATTCCCGCCACCTGCGCGTCCGCAACGCGTGCGCGCGCGCGAACGGCCGCCGCCTCGGCCGGCGCCCCGCCGTCCGACCACGACACGTCGGCAGGCAGCACCAGCGTCGCGATCCGTCCGGGCGGAGTCATCGCCGCCGCGATCGCCTCGGCCGCGTCGGAGCCGACGTCCGCGACGCTCTTCGTCGTCTTCACCCAGCCGCCCAGCCAGCTGCCGAGCAGCTCGATGTCCGAGTTCAGCGGTGCGTCGTACTGCCGGTGATACGTCGCGTGGTCGCCGACGACGTTGACCACCGGCGTGAAGGCGCGGCGCGCGTTGTGCAGGCCGGCGAGGCCGTTGCCGAGCCCGGGCCCGAGATGCAGCAGCGTCGCGGCCGGGCGGTCCGCCATGCGACCGAATCCGTCGGCGGCGCCCGTGACGACGCCCTCGTGCAGTCCCAGCACCGCGCGCATCTCTGGCACCTGGTCGAGCGCCGCGACGAAGTGCATCTCGGAGGTGCCCGGATTGCCGAAGCAGACGTCGACGCCGCCGTCGACCAGCGTCCGGAGCAATGCCTGAGCGCCGTTCACCGGAGGAGCGTACGCCGCAGGCGATCCAGGGGCACTCCCGCCCGAACCCCTACAACGGTTGGATCCCCTATGTGGGGGATGTTGCGGCGAGTTCGCGTGGACATACTCGCGGTTCTTCGCTTGGGGGTTTAAGCCGTGATGGATTCCGCGTTGTTCGTTGTTCGGCAGATGCGGCTGCCGTTCCCGACCGTGTCGCGACTGCCGTTGGTTGTCGCGCCCGTGATCGCGGGCGCGGCGGCGGTGGCGGTGCTCGCTGCGACCCAGCTGGGCGGGACGCCGGCGTCCGCGTTTGCGGGAGCGGGCGTATTCCTGCTCGGCGCGACGGTCGCCGAGGCGTTCCCGGTGCGCATCGTCGGCGTCGCTGCTGGAGCGACCTCGCTCGCGACGATCTTCATCGTCGCGACGGCAGTTGTGTATTCGTGGCAGCTGGCGACGCTCGTCGGCTTGATGACGATGCTGCTCGTCGAGGCGCGGCGGCGCAAGCCGCTGGTTCGCGTCGCCTACAACACGGCGCTCTACTCACTGGGCGGCGCGGCTGCAGGAGCGATGGTGTTGGTCGTTCCCAGCCACACGGACTTCGGTCTCGTCAGCGCCGGCGCGTTCTACCTGACCGACATCGTGTTGCTGGCGGCCGTGATCTCGGCCGCGAACAGCTCGCACTTCGCGTCGGTGCTGCGCGCGTATCTGGTCTCGACCCTGACTCCATTTCTGCTGATGGCGACCACGACGGCGATTCTCGTCGTGCTCTGGGGACGCGCTCCGGCTCTGGGGCTCTTGCTCGTGCCGCCGTTGGTGGTGATCGAGCTGTATCAGCGCTCGAGCTCCCGCGAGGTGCGGGCGATGCACCTGGCCCTGACCGATCCGCTCACCGGTCTCGGCAACTACCGCCACTTCCAGGAGCGGATGCAGGTGGAGCTGGCCGCGGCCGAGCGGGTTCGGGCCCGGCTGACGCTCTGTCTGATCGACATCGACGACTTCAAGAGCATCAACGACCGCTTCGGTCATCCGGCCGGCGATCGGATTCTCGTGCGCGTCGGCGGGTTGCTGCGTCAGGGCGGCGAGGCGTTCCGTCTCGGCGGCGACGAGTTCGCCGTGCTGCTCACCGGCATCGACGAGCAGGCCGCGCTGAGGGCGGCGAAGTCGATCGCGGGCCGCATCGGCGCACTCGACGATGACGAGGTGGAGAAGGTCGCCGTCAGCGTCGGCGTCGCGAGCCTCCCGGTGGAGGGCGCAGGACGGGACGAGTTCGTTCGACTGGCAGACCGCGCGCTGTACTGGGCGAAGGAGCACGGCAAGAATCAGGTTCGCGTCTACCAGCCGGACGTCGTCGACCTCGCGCAGCTCAAGCGTGTCGCCGCCGGTTCCGACCGCGCGGCCTGCTACCGGGCAGCTGCCAGCCTGGCGAAGGCGGTCGACGCGCGCGACGAGTACACCGGCAGCCACTCGGCGCGGGTGAGCGAGATTGCGGCACGGATCGCGTCGCGGCTCGGGCTCGACGCAGAAGAGGTCGAGCTGATCCGCCTCGCGACACGTCTCCACGACCTCGGCAAGCTCTCGATCCCCGAGGAGATCCTGCTCAAGCCGGACGCGCTGAACGACGCCGAGCGTCTCGTGCTGGAACGCCATCCGCGCATCGGCTTCCAGATGCTCGAGAGCCTCGGCGTCGAGCCGATCGCCGACTGGGTGCTGCACCACCACGAGCGCTGGGACGGCAACGGCTATCCGGACCGCCTGCGCGGCGAGGAGATCCCGCTCGCGTCCCGGATCATCTTCGTCGCCGATGCCTACGACGCGATGACGTCGGATCGCGTCTACCGCCGCCGGCTGACCGACGAGGAAGCGGTGTCGGAGCTCGTCCGCTGCGCCGGCACGCAGTTCGATCCGGCGACCGTCGCAGCGTTCATGGAGGAGTTCAAGACGGGCGCCCCGACGGTCGACGCCCTCGCGTCCTAGCTCTGCACTGTGCCGATTCCCAACTTTGCCGATTCCGAGTCGATGAACCCCAGGAGGACATCTGCGATGAAGCTGCCGCTGAAGCTACTGATCCTGATGACGTTGATCGTGACCATCGCGGTTCCCGTCGGCTGGAAGTGGGCCGCCAAGCCGAAGGCGACGAAGGCTCTGGCCTACGCGATCGCACCGATCGCTGCGATCGCGCCTGTCGACGCGACGGCGCCGGACGATGCGACCGCGCCGGTCGACGCGACCGCGCCCGACGACGCGATTGCGCCGGTCGACGCGACCGCGCCGGACGCGAGCACGCCGCCTCCGGCCACGACGGTCAGCCTGGACGGCTGGACCTGGGACAACGGCGAGTAGCCGCTAGCCGGCGGAGTACGCCCCGGCCGTGCTCGACGGCGAGCCGCCCCATTTCCATCCTCCACCCAACCCGGCGACGGTCAAGACGACTGCCATGAGGACCAGCAGTCTCAGCGCGGACTTCATCACGGTTCCCTCCTCGATGTTGCAGACGGCGTTTCGAGAGTTCCTGTATCGCCATCGCCGCCGCGACGCTCATCCCCAGCACAGGGGATCCACACGCGATCCGTCATGTGCGTCACACTCCACGAGACGGACATCGGTAAGAAGGGCTACAGATTGCGGCTGCGGCGCCTGCGGTGCGCCCTCGGCGGTCACGAGTACCGCTACGAGGGCATCACGCTCGGAAAGAGACTCGAGCGCTGTCTCCGCTGCGGCAAGGTGCGTTCGAGTCCGAGCTCAGAGCTTGCCGAGGTCCATCACCTTCCACCTCGGAAAGAGAGTCGGCCCGACTCCGAGGACTAGGGCTCCGAGGACTAGGGCTTCGGAATGCCCAGCTCCCGTCCCGTGTAGAAGCCGGAGCTCTCGTGGACGACGAACGGCGCCATCGCCTGCCGCCGTTGCGACTCGACGTCCGACAGCCGGTAGCGGTCGCGTGACTCCGGTGAGTCCCAGACCGAGACTCCGACCACCTCGTTGCCGTCCGCGGAATACAGCTCGTACGCGCGAACCATCCCGTCCGGGAAGCGGCCGGGCCTCCACGCCCGGCTGAACTCATCGCGCGCACCGGGCTTCAGGGTCCGGGTCGTGATCCAGACGTAGGTCTCGTCGAGCTCCATGAGCCAGCTCCGTTCTCGAGCGGCCGGACGCCGCTCCAACGCTATCGCAGCCGGGCCTGTCGTCCCATCGGCATGACGCCGCCGGCGCGGTGATGTGACAGGCTCGCCGGATCAGCGATCTCTTTCTCGAGCTGCTGCCGCTGGCCATCGTCTGCGCGCTCTCGCCCTGGGCGATCGTGGCGGTGATTCTCATGCTCGCGTCGGCGCGGCCGTCGAACTCCGTCGCCTGGTTGGCCGGGTGGACGCTCTCCACCTTCGGGATCGGCGTGCTGATCATCTTCTTCTTCGGCGGCTACGACTTCTCCAAGAGCGGAACGCCGTCCACGATCGCGTGCATCGTCCAGGTCGCGATCGGCGTGCTGCTGCTCGTCGCCGCCGCCCGGTTCTGGTCGAAACGGCCGTCGCGCACCGGCGTCGCGCCCAAGGAGCCCGGCTGGATGGCGAAGATCGGGAAGATGCGCCCCATCTGGGCGTTCCTCATCGGCGCGTTCTGGATCAACACGGCGCTCGTGGTTGCGGCCGGCGTCGACACCCTGCGCGCGGAGCTGTCGAACAGCCAGTCCGTCGCCGTCTTCGCCGCGTTCACGCTCGTGACGCTGTCGGTGCAGGCCGGGATGATCCTCTACGCGTACCTCCTGCCCAAGCGTGCGGCGGTCGGACTCGGCCGGATCCGCGAGTGGATCGCGAGGAACCAGGAGGCGGCGCTCGCCGTGGTCGCGCTCGTGCTGGCGATCTGGCTCGGCGCCAAGGGCATCAGCGGGCTGCACGGCGGGTAGCGAATCACCCCATCGGCATGAGACCGCGGCGCTCGTGCGGGCCTAGCATCGCCGTGCCCGGCTACGACGAAGGAGGCTCACCATGAGCGAGGTCACGGAACAGCAGCTCGAGGAGATGGACGCCCTGTTCGTGCAGAGCGCGACCGGCATCAGCTCCGGCGGCGACACGATCACCCTGCACGGCCTCTCCGGCGCGACGCTCTATTTCTCCGACCGGCCCAAGCGCGAAGTCGGGCACATCAGCACGAAGACGTTCGTCGGCCTCTGGGACCAGGGGGAGAACAGCTTCAAGGCCGACCCGCCGAATGCGGTGCTCTCGTTCCTCGAGCTGGACGAGGCGCCGCCGGAGGACGCGGTCGTCATGCTCAGCGAGCCGAGCCTCGACGGCGACTCGATCACGTACAAGATCAACGTGCTCGAGGGCGCCATTCCCGCAGAGGCGGGGCACTGCTCGCTCTTCATCGACACGTTCGGACGGCCGCTGTCGCCGGTGTCGGTTGCCGGCATGCGCCGCCGGGAGCGCCGCAGGCTCTAACGAACTACGCCGGTGGACCGGGCAGCTGCAGCAGCAGCACGATCGCGATGAGCAGCATGACGCCGCCCAGCGCGATCAGTGCATAGCGGGCGCCGAGCACGGGGAAGTGGCTGCTGATCCCGACGAGGAAGAGCACGCTCGCGAGGAAGATCGTCGTGCGGACGTAGTCGTCCGCCGTTCCCGCGGCCTTGCTTCCTTCCTCGTAATAGGCATCGGCGGACAGATCGAGTCGGCGCGAGAGGGCGAGTTGCGGCTGCTCGTACTGCGGCATGTAGGACGGGCCCGGCGGCGCGTGCGGATTCGTGTCCGGATTCGTCGCGAGCCATGCGTCGAAGGCGAGGCGGTACGTGGGCCGGAAGCGCTTGACCGCCAGCCGCTCGCCGTTCTTGTCGCCGGCGATGTGTGCGGTGAACCACGCGTTGAACGTCGATATGTCGAGTGTGCGCAGGCTGATGGCCTCGAGGTCGGCGCGGTTCGCCTTCGTGCGCATCGTGGACGCCTTCGCGAGCTGCAGCGACGACTCGGTGCCCCACTTGGCCGACGCATAGCCGGACCAGGCTGCGGTGATGGCGACGACCGAGAGCAGGACCGCCTCGGTGATCACGACCCAGCGATGGGGTCCGGACGGCTCGCCGCCGCGGGCGTGCTCGGCGTGCTCGCCGATCTCCTTGCCGACCTCCGTTGCGGAGAATCCCTCAGGCATCGGCGTCGTCCTTCGTGTTGTGGTCGCGGCCGAGGAACGTATTTGCCCACGCGCTCGTCCGTGCAAGCGCGTTGTCCTTCACCACGACCGGGCCGTCGAGCATCGACTCCTCCTCGCCGTACGCCTTCAGCCGCTCGTACGCCTGCGACCAGATGCACTCGGTGTCGTACACCTCGCACAGCCCCTCGCGCGTGCCGCCGCACGGGCCGTTGCGCTGGTTCTTCGCGCACTGCGACTCGGGGCAGACGTAGGCGATGTCGGGCAACGAGCAGTCGCCGCAGTCGCGGCAGCCGAACAGCGGCACCTTCGCCGCCTGCTCGAGGCCGTGGGCGATCTTCCGCGCCGCCGGGGACTTCTCCACCGAGCGGTAGAACGCGCGGCCGGTGGAGAAGAGCGGCGCGTCCGGCTCGAACACGGTGGCGTGCAGACGGCGGCTGAACTTGTACGTCACCGGCACGTGCAGGTCGGTCTTCCGCTTCGCCTTCGAGTCGAGATACGCGGCGCTGACCTCGTCGGACGAGAGCTTCGTCTCCGGGTCGCGCTCGAAGAAGTAGAACTCGTCCGCGAACGGATACTGGATCTCCGGCGCGAACGCGCGCCAGTCGTCCGGCGCGAACGAGGCGGCCCGGTCGAGGATCTCGCCGAACCGCGACGCCGGCATGTGACCGCCGAGATAGACGCCGGCGAAGCCGAGCCCGCGCGCCACGGCGACGTGCTTCGCCGCCAGCTCGGTGAAGAACTCGCGGCCCTTGTCCGGGCTCGCGCCGTGACGCTCGGCGAGCGCGAGCAGCTCGTCCGTGACGATCACTCCCGGGATCTTGCCCTTGTTGAATGCGCGCGCAGCCGGCGGCGACAGGAGATAGACGTTGGCGAGCGCCGACACCGGCAGCCCTTCGCGTGCGATCCAGCGCAGCAGCTCGTCGTCCTTGCGCGTGTCCCAGCCGATCTGGTTGATCACGAAGCGCGCGCCGGCCCCGACCTTCTTCTTCAGCTTGAAGTACTGCGGCATCACCTCGCGCTCGCGCCGCTTGTGGTTCGTCACCACGCAGCCGATGAAGAAGTTCGTCCGGTCGAGGCGCACATCCGGCTTGCGCTCGTCGCGCAGCCCGTCGTTCATCTCCGAGTAGAGGCTGATCAGCCCGACCGAGTCGAGGTCGAACACGGGAGCCGCGAGTCCCTTGTGCCCGGTGACCGGATAGTCGCCGGAGAGCGCGAGGACGTTGTCGAAGCCCTCCGAGCCGAGCTTCCAGCCGCGGCTCTCGAGCGCGTTGCGGTTCCAGTCCTTGCAGGAGAGATGGATGACCACCTCCTGGCCGCGCGAGATCAGATCCGTCCCCAGCGTGTCGGGCGCGAGCATCGCGTGGCCGCCCGGATTGTCCGTGATCGAGAGCACGTCGATGCGCGGATCGGCGGCGAGCTCGCGCGCCGTTTCCAGCACCTTGCGGCTGCTGTCGGCGGTGATCAGCCCGCGGCTGGTCACCAACTCTGCGGCGACGACGAACGCGCCGGGTCGTGCGAGCTGCTCGCGGAGCGTGACCATTGCGGTGTCCAGTCTGCCCTAACGGGAGGCTGCGAATCCGGCCGACCGGAGCCCTAGGATCGGCCCGTACCGCTCCCGCGCGGCAGGCGCGGACGCCAATCAGGAGGTTTCGGCTCGATGAGTGCCAACACCGGCCCGCTCGGCCACCCACGCGGGATCGCGTTCGTGATCATCATCTCGATCATCACATTGGGGATCTACCACCTCTACTGGACGTACGTGACGTTCGACGAGATGAAGAAGCGCACTGGAGAGGGCCTCGGCGGCGTGCTCGGGCTCGTGATCGGCATCCTGCTCTCGATCGTCAACGCGTTCGTGATCCCGTCCGAGGTGGGGCACATGTACCGCGGCGACGGGGAAGACGCGCCGATCACCGGTTGGAGCGGCCTGTGGGTGCTGATCCCGCTCCTCGGCTGGTTCATCTGGGTGGTCAAGGTCCAGGGCGCGCTGAACCGCTACTGGAAGAGTCACGCGACGTCTGCGGCACCCGCCTGACTTAAGATCGCGGCATGTCCGACTTGAAGGTGCTGGACGCGGCGGCCGCGCAAACCGTCGAAGCAGTCTGCGACGCCATCGTTCCGGGCTCGGCGCGCGTGCGCCCTGCCGTCTATCTCGACGCGGTCCTCGCCGGGATGGACGAGGGAACGCGAGGGGCGGCGCTGGCCGCGTTCGCGTCGGTGGCGGACGGGGAGATCGCCGACCACGTCGGGACGCCGGAGTTCCTCTGGGTGCGCGCGCTCGCGATCGAGGCGTTCTACAGCGACTTCGTCGCACCCGGCATCGACGCGACCGGCGCGTGGGACGAGATCGACTTCAACACGCCGCAGGCGCCACGAGGCGTCAAGGACTGGTCCTACCTGGGGATCGGATGAGCGAACGCTTTGACGTCGTGGTGGTCGGCTCGGGAGCGGGCGGCGGCGTGATCGCAGGGGAGCTCGCCGAGCGGGGACGAAAGGTGCTGCTGCTGGAGCTCGGCCCGCACAAGACCGCGGCCGACTTCACGCGCTGGGAGGCGAAGGCGGCGCACGACCTCTGGTGGCCGATCCGATTCGCGCTGATCGACGGCGGCGCCGGCGGCGCCGTCGGGCTTGTCGCCGGCCGCTGCGTCGGCGGCTCCACCACGATCAACACGAAGGTGGCGCTGCGCGCGCACGCGAACGACTACGCGAAGTGGCACGATGCGAGCGGGATCGCCGGGCCGAGCGGCGCGCCGTTCGGCGCGTCCGACCTCGATCCGCACTACGACCGGGTAGAGCAGCGGCTCGGCGTGCGCGAGCGCACGGACTGGCGGAAGAGCGTGCACACCGTCGAGCCCGCGTTCCGCAAGCTCGGCGCGCCGCTGGAGCCGGTGCACTCGTACACGGACTCGAAGTGCACGAGCATCGGCTCCTGCCTGCAGGGCTGCCCGACGGACGGCGGCAAGTCGACGATGAACACGTACATCGCCGACGCGCTCGCGGCGGGCTCGCTCGAGCTGCGTCCGGAGTCGCGCGTCGACCGGATTGTGATCGAGGACGGCGAGGCGAAGGGCGTCGAGTACGTCGACGTGGACGGCGCGTCGCATCGCGTCGACGCCGGCGTCGTCGTCGCCGCGGCGGGAACGCTGAACACGCCGCAGCTGCTGATGCGCTCCGGCCTGCCCGACAGTCCGAGCAGCCGGCTGGTCGGCCGCAACCTCGGCTTCCATCCGGCGCGGCTCGTGTACGGGCTGTTCGACGAGCCGCAGGACAATCACATGGTCTATCCGATCACCGCCCATGCGATGGCGCACCAGCACGACGAGGACGGCGGGTTCGTCGTCGAGGCGACGACGATCCAGGATCCGATCGGCTTCGCCACGACGGTCGAGGACGAGAACGGCCCGCTCTGGGGCGAGCCGCTCGTCGAGACGCTGCGCGGGTTCCGCCGCTGGATCGGCGTGCTGGCGATGGTGAACGACGACAACAACGGCAGCGTCCATGTCGACGAGAACGGGCAGGAGTCGTTCGCGGCGGACTTCAACGCGGCGGAGCGCGACCGCATGGCCGGCGCGCTCGACTTCTCCCGCAACGTGCTGCTCGAGGCCGGCGCGTCGCGCGTCGTCTGGACCGGGCTGATCACGACGCACGTGCAGGGCACCTGCCGCATGGGCAGCGACCCCGAGCGGTCGGTGGTCGACGCGGACGGACAGTCGTGGGACGTGAAGCGGCTCTACGTCGGCGACGGCTCGCTCGTGCCGCGCACGCTCTCCGTCAATCCCTCGCTGACGATCATGGCGCTCGCCGATCGCGTGGCAGACCATCTCGATCGCGACCCGCACGGGTATCTGTCGTGACCGAGCCCGTCCGGGACCTCGCGCACCTGTCGCACGTCGAGCTGCTGACGCCGAAGCCGGAGGAGAGCCTCGTCTACTTCCGGGAGCTGCTGGGCATGGAGGTCGCCGGCGAGAGCGGCGACTCTGTCTATCTGCGCGGCTTCGGCGACTACGAGCGGTCGTCGGTGAAGCTCACCCAGGCCGCGCAGTCGGGTGTCGGACACGTCGCCTACCGCGCCGTCAGCCCGGAGGCGCTGCAGCGTCGCGTGGCCGCGCTCGAGGCCAGCGGAGCCGGCGGCGAGTGGCTCGACGGCGACCTCGGCCACGGCGCCGCGTACAGCTTCCGCGATCCCGACGGCCACCGGTTCGAGGTGTTCTACGAGTCCGAGCGCTATGTCGCGCCGCCGGAGCTGCGGCCTGCGCTGAAGAACCAGCCGCAGCGCTACCCGGGACGCGGCGCCGGTGTCCGCACGCTCGACCACGTCAACTTCCTCGCCGTCGATCCCGCCGAGAACCGCGTCTTCCTGGAGCAGAACCTCGGCGTGCGCCTGACGGAGCAGATCGTGCTCGACGACGGCACCGAGGCCGGCGTCTGGCTCACGTCCAACCAGAAGTCGTACGACGTCACGTACACGCGCGACCTGACGCGCACGCCCGGGCGGCTGCACCACGTCGCGTTCTTCGTCGACCAGCGCGAGGACGTGCTGCGCGCCGCGGACGTCTTCCTCGAGGCCGGGATCGTGATGGAGTCGGGCCCGCACAAGCATGCGATCCAGCAGACGTTCTTCCTGTACACCTGGGAGCCGGGCGGGAACCGGATCGAGGTCTGCTCCGGCGGCTACCTGATCTTCGATCCCGACCACCAAGCGGTGGTGTGGTCGCAGGCGGAGCGGGCGAAGGGCCAGGCGTGGGGGATGCAGACGGTCGCGACCTTCCACATCAAGGGAACGCCGCCGGTGCCGGAGGAGGACGTGCTCCTTGCCGGACACTGAGCCGTCGCCGCGCGCGCGGGAGCTGGTCCGCGGCGCGTACGACCTGCACGTTCACGTCGAGCCGGATCTCGCCAAGCGGCGGATCGACGATCTCGCGCTGGCGCGGAGGTTCGCCGACCTCGGTCTCGCCGGCTTCGTGCTGAAGTCGCACTACGCGCCGACGGCCGAGCGCGCGGCGGTCGTGCGCGCGGCGGTTCCCGGCGTCGACGCGCTCGGGGCGATCACGCTCAACGCCGGCGTCGGCGGGCTGAACGCGCAGGCGGTGGAGATCGCTGCACGCGAGGGCGCACGCATCGTCTGGCTGCCGACGGTCGACTCCGAGAACGAGGCGAGCGAGGACGGGCCGAAACCGGCGAAACCGCCGGCCTGGCGCAAGATCCAGGACGAGCTCGCTGCCGTCGGGGTCGGGAGCCCGCCGGTGGCGGTGACGAAGGACGGACTCGCAAAGGTGCTCGACGTGGTCGCGCGGCACCAGCTCGTGCTCGCGACGGGTCACCTCGGCCGCGCGGAGATTCACGAATCGGTCGATGCAGCGCTCGCCGCCGGTGTCGCGAACGTCGTCGTCACACACCCCGACTATCCGACGCAGGGAGTTCCGGTGGACGAGCAGCGCGAGCTGGCAGAGCGCGGCGCGTGGCTCGAACGCTGCTTCGCGCCGATCCACAGCGGCAAGGTCTCGTGGGACGCGACCTTCGAGGCGATCCGCGCCACCGGGCCGGAGCACAACGTGCTCTCGACGGATCTCGGCCAGGTGCAGAACCCGCCGGTCGAGGACGGGCTGGCGCTGATGGCGGACCGTCTGCTCGAGGCGGGCTTCTCCGAACAGGATGTACGGACGATGGCGGTCGACAACACGAGGAGGCTCGCGGGTGTCTAGGACGATGCTGGTAGTCAGCGCGCACTCGGCCGACTTCGTCTGGCGGGCCGCCGGCGCGATCGCGCGGTTCGTCGAGGACGGCGGCACTGCGCACGTCGTCTCGCTCTCGTACGGCGAGCGCGGCGAGTCGGGCGAGCTGTGGAAAGAGCCGGGCCAGACCGAGGAGCGCGTGAAGGAGATCCGTCACGGTGAGGCGGAGACGGCGGCCGCGGTGCTCGGCGCGAGCTTCCGCAGCTTCGACCTCGGCGACTATCCGCTGGTCATGGACGCGCCGGCGGTCGAGCGGCTGACCGACCTGATGCGCGAGCTCGAGCCCAACGTGATCCTCGGCCACGCGTCGCGCGATCCGTTCAACCCGGACCACGGCGTCGCGCACGAGGCGACGATGCACGCGCGCGCAGCTGGCGAGCGGCGCCGGCGTCGCGAGCGCGTTCAAGACGATCGCGCCGCCCGAGTGGCTCAGCTTCGAGCCGCACCAGCCCGAGCTGTGCGGCTTCGTCCCGACGACGTTCCTCGACATCACGCCGGTCTGGGACAAGAAGGTGCAGGCGATGGAGGCGATGGGCGCGCAGGGCTATCTCCGTCAGTACTACTCCGAGCGCGCGGAGCACCGCGCCAACCACGCGCGCCGCGTCTCGGGCCGCAAGGACATCCACTACGCCGAGGCGTTCCAGCGCGAGCTGCCGCATCGTCGTCGACGCGCTATGACCGATTACGCCACGTTCGCCCGGCTCGGCGTCGCGACGGTGCACGAGGCCGCGGGACGGATCGGCGTGGTCGATCTGCCGCTGAAGCAGGTCGTGCCTGGCTCGCGCGTCGCGGGGCCGGCGCGGATCGCCGTCAACGTGACCGGCGACAACTCGATGGTGCACGCGGCGATCGCGCACGCCGAGCCGGGCGACGTACTCGTGCTGACCTCGACCGAGCCGGTCGCGTTTGCGCTCGTCGGCGAGCTGCTGGCGACGCAGGCGCAGGTGCACGGCGTCTCGGGAATGCTCGTGGACGGCGCCGTCCGCGACCTCGACGAGCTGGCGGCGATAGGTCTGCCGATCTGGGCGCGGCACGTGCGCGCGCAGGGCGCGACGAAGGGCGAGGTGGGGGAGCTCGACATTCCCGTGACGATCGGCGGCGCGACGATCCGTCCGGGCGATCTCGTGGTGATGGACTGCGACGGCGTCATGGCGCTTCCCGCCGATTTGATGGACGAGGTCCTGCCGCTCGCGCTCGAGCGCGAGGAGCGGGAGCGCACGATGCGCGCGCGCTACGCGGCCGGCGAGCTGTCGTACGACCTGAACGGCCTGCGGGAGATCGTCGAGGGCTGATGGAGGTCGCCGTGCTCGGCCTTGGCGAGGCCGGCGGCCGGATCGCCGCCGATCTCGTCGCGGCGGGATGCGACGTGCGCGGCTGGGACCCGGCGCGCGCCTCAAGTGCAGCGAGCGACCTGGACGCGGTGCGCGGCGCCGACGTCGTGCTTAGCATCAACGCCGCAACCGTCGCCCTCAGCGCGTCGGCGCGCGTGGCCGGCGAGCTACGCGAGGACGCGGTCTACGCCGACCTGAACACCGCGTCGCCGCAGCTGAAGCGCGAGCTCGCGGACGCGGTTCCGGTGCGATTCGCCGACGTGGCGCTGAACGGCGTCGTCCCGAGCACGGGCCTCGCGACGCCCGCGCTCGTCTCCGGCGCGGGCGCGGAGCGCTTCGCCGAGCTGTTCCGCCCGCTCGGGATGCCGGTCGAGGTGGTCGGCGCGGAGCCGGGCGTCGCGGCCGGGCTGAAGCTCCTGCGCAGCGTGTTCATGAAGGGCATCGCAGCAGCGGCGATCGAGAGCCTCGAAGCGGCGACGGCGGCCGGGGCGGAGGAGCGGATCCGCGGCGAGATCGCCGAGGTGCTGGGCGAGCCGCTGCTCGAGCGGCTGCTGACCGGCAGCCGCGTCCACGCGGCGCGACGTGTCGAGGAGATGCGCGCCGCCGCCGCCTATCTCGAGGAGCTCGGCATCGAGCCGCGCATCGCGACGGCCGCGGTCGAGTGGCTCGAAGACCTCCGCGATGCGGACTAGTTAGCGTCCGTCGGCCGCCGCAGCCGCGCGGTGGCCCATGCTGCGCGAGATGTCCTGCGCGGTCTGGGCGACCGCCGGGCCGAAGCGCGCGATCAGCTCGTCCATCGAGCCCATGGTGCGGTGGATGGCGAGATTGAGCGCCGCGACCACCTCGCCCGAGTACGAGTGGATCGGCGCGCCGATCGACCGGAGCCCGTACGCGAGCTCCTCGTCGTTCACCGCGATGCCCGACTCGCGGATCTTGGCCAGCTCCTTCCGGAACTCCTTCGCGTCCGTGATCGTGTTCGGCCCGCGCTTGGTGAAGTCGATCCGCTCGAGGATGGCGTCGAGCCGCTCGTCGGGGACGAATGCGAGGATCGCCTTCCCCATCGCCGTGCAGTACGCCGGCAGCCGCGCGCCCACGTGGAGGTTCAGGTCGATCTCCTGCTGGCCCGGCCGCGTCGTGCGGCAGCGCTCGATGTAGACGACGTCGATGTCGTCGAGGATGGCCAGGTTGACCGTGTGCTGCGTCTCGTCGCTGAGCTGGCGCAGGTAAGGCGCCGAGATCTCCAGCAGATCCATCGAGTTCAGCGCGGAGAAGCCGAGGTCGAGCACCTTCGGGCCGAGCCGGTAGCGCTTCGAGTCCGGATCCTGCTGCAGGTACCCGAGCTTCGCCAGCGTGGTCACGTACCGGTGCGCGGTGCTGCGGCTGAGATCGAGCCCGCGCGACAGCTCGCTGACGCCGATCAGGGAGCGGTTGGCGTGGAACGAGGAGAGGATCGCGAGGCCGCGTTCGAGCGACTGCGACGTGCCCGTGGTCCCCTGCGACCGCGCCATGCCCGCATCCTACCCGCTCGTCCCATTCTTCGGAACAGCGTCTTGACAAACGGGCAGAGGCTTGATTGGGTCAGGCGCGATCGCCCGGACAGGCGGTCGTCCCTCGGCATGTCGACAGGAGGAGCTGCTCGCGCCTATGAGTGCCCAAAGCTTAGAGGGCCTGCTGGAGAAGGTGGGGAATCCGGTCACGCTCGTCCGGAACTCGCAGATCGGGCCGTACGTCTATCCGAAGGTGCCCAGTGAGTTCTCGAACTGGCGGGACGAGCAGCACGCCTGGCGGGACACCTGCTGCCTTTTCGACCAGTCGCACCACATGACGGACCTGACGATCAAGGGCCCGGACGCGATCAGGCTGCTGTCGGCCTACGGCGTCAACTCCTTCGCCAACTTCCAGGTGAACAAGGCGAAGCAGTTCGTCGCGTGCACGCCGGACGGCCACGTGATCGGCGACGCGATCCTCTTCTACCTCGACACGGACGTGCTCAGCCTCGTCGGCCGCCCGTCGGCGCACAACTGGGTGCAGTACCACGGCGAGACCGGCGACTACGACGTGACCTTCGAGCGCGACGAGCGCTCGGCCGTGAACCCGACCGGCCGCCGCCTGTACCGGTTCCAGGTGCAGGGCCCGAACGCGCTGAAGGTGCTGGAGAAGACCAGCGGCCCGCTGCCCGAGATCAAGTTCTTCAACATGGGCGAGATCACCATCGCCGGCCATACGGTGCGCGCGCTGCACCACGGCATGTCCGGCGTGCCGGGGCTCGAGCTGTTCGGTCCGTGGGCCGAGGGCGACGACGTCAGGGCCGCGATCGTCGAGGCCGGCGAGGAGTTCGGGCTCGCGCAGGTCGGCTCGCGCGTCTACGCCACGAACACGCTCGAGTCCGGCTGGATCCCGTGCCCGCTGCCGGCGATCTACACCGGCGACGACCTGAAGGCGTACCGCGAATGGCTCCCGGCGAACGGCTACGAGGCGACCGGCTCGCTCGGCGGGAGCTTCTACTCGGACGACATCTCCGACTACTACCTGACGCCGTGGGATCTGGGTTACGGCGGCTTCGTCAAGTACGACCACGACTTCGTCGGACGCGACGCGCTCGAGAAGATCGAGGCCGCCGGTCCGAAGCGGAAGAAGGTCACGCTCGCGTGGAACGGCGAGGACGTCGCCGCCGCGATGGGGACGATGTTCCAGAAGGAGAACCGGGCCAAGTACATCGACCTGCCGCTGTCCAACTACTCGACGTGGCCGAACGACAAGGTGCTGAAGGACGGCAAGCAGGTCGGCGTGTCCACGTTCTCCGGCTACAGCTCGAACGAGAGCTCGATGCTCTCGCTCGCGATCGTCGACCTGGAGCAGAGCGAGCCGGGCACCGAGGTCACGCTCGTCTGGGGCGAGGAGGGCGGCGGCTCGGCGAAGCCGGTGGTGGAGCGGCACGCGCAGACCGAGATCCGCGCGATCGTCTCGCCGGCGCCGTACGCCGAGGTCGTCCGAGCCTCGTACCGACCGAAGTAACAACGGATGAGCGTCGAGCTCGTCGGCCTGTACTGGACGGTCTCCGGGCCGGTCGAGGTGCACGTCGGCCGTGAGTGGAGCCACTTCAGCTGGGCCGACCGGTGCGCCGAGGCGCGCACGGTCGGCTTCAGCGGCCTCGGCATCTGGCACGCCGACCTGCAGCACGTGCTGGAGACGCAGAGCCTCCGCGAGGTGAAGGAGGTCTTCGACGACAACGGCCTTCGCTATCTCGAGCTGGAGTTCCTGATGGACTGGTTCCTCGACGAGGACGACGAGCGGCGCCGGGCCTCCGACGAGATCCGCGAGCTGCTGTTCGACGCGGCGGGCGCCCTCGACGCGCACCACATCAAGGTCGGCAACATCCCCGGCACGCCGTGCGGAATCCCGCAGCTGACGGAGCGCTTCGGCGAGCTCTGCGCCGACGCTGCGCAGCACACGGACGCGAAGATCGTCTACGAGGTCATGCCGTTCGACGTGAACGTCAACGATCTGGACACGGCGCTCGCAGTGGTCGAGGGCGCGGCGGCCGAGAACGGCGGCCTTGCCATCGACACGTGGCACATGTCCAAGCTCGGGATCGAGCCGATGGACATGCTCCGCATCCCGCTCGAGTACCTGTCGTGGGTCGAGCTGAGCGACGGCCTGCTCGACGACATGGACGACCTGATCGACGAGACGGTCAACCACCGTGCCCTGCCCGGCGAGGGCGAGTTCGACGTGCGCTCGTACGTCGAGGCGTGTCACGAGCACGGTTACGAGGGCCCGTGGGGTGTCGAGGTCCTCTCCGACGAGTTGCGCAACAATCCGATCGACGTGATCTTCCGGCGCGCCTACGAGGCGACCGCCGCCCAATTTGGCTAAGAGGGGGCTCAGGTGAGCACAGGCAACGAGCTCGACCGCGACCGGCTGGTCTGGATGTACACCCAGATGCTGCGGATCCGTGAGTTCGAGGAACGGGTCAAGCGCACGTTCGTGGAGCACCCGGGCGTGATCCGCGGCCACACGCACCTCGCCGACGGGGCCGAGGCGTCGATCGTCGGTTCGATCGCCACGCTCGGTCCCGACGACCAGTTCTTCGCCACCTACCGCTGCCACGGCTACCCGCTGGCGCGCGGCACCGATCCGAAGGCGATGATGGCCGAGATCTACGGCCGCAAGGACGGGCTGTGCAAGGGCATCGGCGGCTCCATGCACCTCGCGGATCCGTCGGTCGGCTTCATGGGCACCTCCGGAATCGTCGGAGCGGGGATCCCGCATGCCACCGGCGCCGCGTGGGCCGCCCAGATCCGGAAGAAGGGCCAGGTCGTGCTCAACTTCTTCGGCGACGGCGCCTCCAAGCAGGGCGCGTTCGCGGAGTCGCTGAACATCGCGTCGCTGTGGAAGCTCCCGATCGTCTTCGTGATGGAGAACAACGGCTACAACGTGCACACCCGCACGGAGCAGGAGGACGCGAACCGCGCCGCCGGCGAGGATCTGTCCGTCAAGGCGAAGGCGTTCAGCATGCCGGGCGTCACCATCGACGGTCGCGATCCGGTCGCGGTGTACGAGACGGTCGGCGCCGCGGTCGCGCGCGCCCGCGCCGGAGACGGGCCGACGCTCGTCGAGTCGCAGATGTACCGGCTATCGGCGCACGGCAACATCATCGCCCCGCCCGGCGTCCCGCTGCACTTCCCGGAGCACGAGGCGATCGAGAAGTTCGGCGCTCCCGAGGAGTACGAGGCGGCGCTGAAGGGCGATCCGGTGCCGGCGTTCCGCGGCCGGCTCGTCGCCGACGGCGTCGCTCTCCGCCGACGAGGCCGACGCGATCGCCGCGTCGGTCCGCGACGAGATGCAGGCGGCGGTCGACTTCGGGCTCGCCAGCCCGTTCCCGGCCGTCGAGTCCGCCCTCGAATACGTCTACGCCTAACAGGAGGCGATCGAGCAATGGCACACGAACTGCCCTTCATCGCCGCCATCGACGAGGCGATCAGGCTCGAGATGGAGCGGGACGACACCGTCCTCTACTTCGGCCAGAACATGGCCACCACCGAGAACGAGCCGTACGTCGACGCGTTCGGCAAGGACCGCGTCCGCGTCACGCCGATCTCCGAGACGGCCGAGATCGGCATGTCCATCGGCGCCGCGCTCGCCGGCTACCGGCCCGTGGTCGAGCTGTACATGGCCGAGTTCATGCTCGTCGCGATGGACCAGGTGATCAACGAGGCACCGCGCTTCCGCGCCATGAGCGGCGGTCAGGTGAAGGTGCCGATCGTGCTCAAGGCGGGCTTCGGCTTCACCGCCGGCTGGGCGGGCCAGCACACCGGCACGATCGGCGCATTGTTCATGGGCGTGCCGGGACTGAAGGTGGTGATGCCGTCGACCGCCGCCGACGCGAAGGGGCTGATGGCGACGGCGATCCGCGACGACAACCCGGTCGTCTACCTGCACCACTATCTGCTCACGCTGGAGCACGGTGAGGTGCCGGACGGCGAGTACCTCGTCCCGTTCGGACAGGCCGCGGTGCGGCGCGAGGGCGGGGACGTGACCATCGTCGCCACCGCCTGGACCGTCGACCGCGCGCTCGGCGCCGCCGAGAAGCTCGCCGCGGAAGGGATCGAGGCCGAGGTGATCGACCCGCGCACGATCGCGCCCCTGGACACGCAGACGATCCTCGAGTCGGTGGAGAAGACGGGCCGGCTCGTGCTCGTCGACCAGGCGACGCGACACGCGTCGGTGGCGAGTGTGATCGCGGGCGAGGTGGCGGAGCACGGGTTTGCGTCGCTGAGGGCGCCGATCGTGCAGGTGACCGCGCTCGACGCGACCGTGCCGTACAGCGAGCCGCTCGAGGCGTGGATCATGCCGAACGAGGACAAGATCGTCTCCGCCGTGCAGCAGGTGCTCGGGTCGGCGCCCGTCACCGCGTGATGGACGGCGGGCAGGCATCGCGCCTGCTCGCCACGATGTGGCGGATCCGCCTGTTCGAGGAGCAGGTCGGCGCACTCGCACGCAGCGGCGAGGTGCCCGGCCTGGTCCACCTCGGCATCGGCCAGGAGGGCGTGGCCGCGGCGGTGTGCTCGCAGCTGCGGGACGACGACGCGGTCTACTCGGGCCACCGCGCGCACGGGCACGCGATCGCGAAGGGTGCGCCGCTCGACCGGCTGATGGCGGAGCTGATGGGCCGCGACACCGGCCTGTGCCGCGGTCTCGGCGGCTCGATGCACGTCGTCGACGTGGAGCACGGCTTCATGGGCGCGACCGGCGTCGTCGGCGGCAACGTGCCGATCGCGCTCGGCAGCGCCCTCGCCGCGCGGCTGCGCGGCGACGACTCGGTCGCGGTCGTCTTCTTCGGCGACGGCGCGGTGCAGGCGGGCCACTTCAACGAGACGGTGAACCTGGCCACGCTGTGGGGATTGCCGTTGCTGCTCGTCTGCGAGAACAACGGCTTCGCCGAGTTCACGCCGCGCTCCGCGCACACGAACGTCGAGCGCGTCAGCGACGTGGTCGCGCCGTATGGGCTCGAGCGCGAGACCGTCGACGGCAACGATGTCGCCGCCGTGTGGGATGCGTTCGGCCGCTTCCTCGCGGGTGCGCGCGCGGGCGGCGGCCCGTTCCTGCTCGAGTGCCTCACGCGTCGCCTGCGCGGCCACTACGAGGGTGACGCGACGAAGTACGAGCCGGCGGACGCGTCCGACGATCCGATCGTGCGCTTCCGGTTGCGGTTCGACGAGGACGAGGCGGAGACGGTTCGCGCCGAGGCGGCCGCGGAGGTCGAGCGGGCGGTGCAGTTCGCGCGCGACAGCCCGTTCCCGCCGGACGACCTCACGATCGAGATGGTCTATGCCTGAGACGACGTACATCAAGGCGATCACGTCGACGCTCGCGGCCGCGATGCGCGCAGACGAGCGCGTGTTCGTCGTCGGCGAGGACGTGGCCGAGGGCGGCCCCTACACCGCCACCGCCGGCCTCGCCGAGGAGTTCGGCACGGCGCGCGTGATCAACACGCCGATCAGCGAGGCCGCCATCACCGGCGTCGCCATCGGCGCGGCGCAGTCCGGCATGCTGCCGGTGCTCGAGATCATGTTCGTCGACTTCATCACGCTCGCGCTCGACCAGCTCGTCAACGCTGCCGCGAAGGCGCACTTCATGTCGGGAGGACAGCTGAAGGTGCCGCTGGTCCTGCGCACGCAGGGCGGCGCCGGCCAGCGCGGCGCGGCGCAGCACTCGCAGAGCCTCGAGAGCTGGCTCACGCACGTGCCGGGTCTGAAGGTGGTGATGCCGAGCCGTCCGGCCGATGCCGCCGGGCTGCTCGCGGCCGCGATCGCGGACCCGAATCCCGTCGTGTTCATCGAGAACAAGACGCTGTACTTCCGCAAGGGCGAGGTGTCCGATCCGGCGCCGGTGGTGCCCATCGGCGAGGCGGTCACGCTGCGCGAGGGCCGCGACGTGACCGTCGTCGCGCTCTCCCGCCTCGTCTACGACGCGCTTGACGCGGCCGAGCGGTTGGCGGGCGATGGGGTCGAAACAGAGGTGATCGACCCGCGCACGCTCGTCCCGCTCGACCTCCGGACGATCGTGGAGTCGGTCGAGCGCACGGGCCGGCTCGTGGTCGCGCACGAGGCGGTCGGGCACGGCGGCTTCGGCGCCGAGATCGCAGCGCAGGTCCAGTCCGC
Source organism: uncultured Actinomycetes bacterium (assembly GCA_963761665.1). Taxonomy (GTDB): domain Bacteria; phylum Actinomycetota; class Thermoleophilia; order Gaiellales; family Gaiellaceae; genus Palsa-739. Next base: position 149,454 of record CAVXHM010000004.1, on the reverse strand, counting down.
TGCGTTCGACTATCTCGACGCGCCGGTCGCGCGGGTGGCCGCGCCGTTCGCGCCGATCCCGTTCAGCCCGCCGCTGGAGGACGCGTATCTGCCGGGCGCGGATGAGATCGTCGCGGCCGTGCAGACACTCTTGGCCTAGTCCACGCTCGCGGCGGCGGTGCGGACGAGCTCCGCGGCCGCCTGCAGCGCGTCGCGCTCGCGCGGCGCCAGCTCCCACTCGTGGATCTGCAGCGCGCCGCCGCGGCCAATCGTGACCGGCACGGTCAGCGCCACGCCGTCGATGCCGTACTCGCCCTCGAGCACGACCGACGCCGGCCAGAGCTCGCCGTCTCCGTCGAGCGCGGCCACCATGCGCGCGAGGCCGAGCCCCGACGTCCACGTCGACGATCGCCCCGAGTCGAGCGCCACGTGCGTCACGTACCAGGTGCGGAGGTACTCCTCCGCCGCTGCGGCCTGCTCGCCGGTGGGGTGGACCGGCTCGCCGTTCACGGTCACACGGTCGAACAGCGGCACGCTCAGATCGCCGTGCTCGCCGATCGCCCACGCGTCGACGCTGCCCGGCGCGACGCCGAGAGCGCGCGCGAGTCCGGTACGCAGCCGCAGGCTGTCGTTGATCGTGTAGCCGAGGACCCGGCGCCGGTCGAGGCCGGTCCGCCGCTGCAGCCGCGTCACCAGCGGATCGACCGGGTTGGTGACGACGACGACGACGCCGTCGCCCGGCGGCGTGAGCGCGTCGGCGATGGCTGCGTTCTTCGCCAGGTACTCGAGCCGCGAGGTGCCGACGGTGAGCGGCGTCGCCGAGATCTGCACGACCACGTCGGCATCGTGCGTGTCGCTCGTGTCGCCGGCACGGACGCGTGCGCCGGGGGAGAGCTCGAGCACCTGGTCGAGGTCCATCAGGTGCGACGTGACCATGTGCCGCCGGTTGTCGACGACCACGATCTCGTCGTCCCGTCCCAGCAGCACGAGGTTGAAGACGACGGATGCGCCGACGCCGCCCGCGCCTCCGACGAGTGTCACCTTCACGACGGCCATCGTCCGTTCGGTGGTCGAAAAAGTCAAATCATTTGCGTGTAGGCTCCGCACATGGCTGGGCACATGGCGGGCCGGTCGGTGCGCGACGCGACGTTCGACGTCTTCCGCGAGTACGAGCTCACGTCGCTGTTCGCGAATCCCGGCTCGACCGAGATCGACTTCCTCGCCGACCTGCCGTCCGACCTCCGATTCGTGCTCGGCCTGCACGAGGGCGCGGTCGTCGGCATGGCCACCGGCTTCGCGATCGGCCGCCGCGCGCCTGCGCTCGCGATCCTGCACACGACCGCCGGGCTCGGGAACGCGGTCGGCGCGCTGGCGACGGCGCGTGTCAACCGTGCCGCTCTCGTCGTCGTCGTCGGCCAGCAGGATCGCCGGCACCTTCCCTCGGAGCCGTTCCTCGCCGGGAAGCTGCGCGGGCTCGCGGGCGAGTATCCGGTGTGGGTGGACGAGCCGCTGCGGCCGCAGGAAGTGCCGGGCGCGATCGCGCGCGCGTGCCACGAGGCCGTGACCGCGCGCGGGCCTGCGCTCGTGATCGTGCCGATGGACGACTGGTCCCACGAAGCGGGCGACGCCGACGTGCGCGCCGCGCCGGGCACGGTCGTGCGCACGCGCTCGGCGGACCGCGACGCGGTGTCGGCGCTCGCCGACCTCGTCGGCGCGGCCAAGAGCCCGACGCTCGTCGTCGGTGCCGGCACGGACGATCCGGACACCTGGAAGGCGGTCGTGGCGCTGGCGGAGCGTCTCTCGTGCCCGGTGTGGCAGGAGCCTTTCAGCTCGCGCGCCGGCTTCCCGCAGGATCACCGCCTCTTCGCCGGACACCTGCCGGCCGACCGGATCCGGCTGCGCGCGACGCTGGCGCCGTACGACGCCGTGCTCGTCGTCGGCGGGCCTGCGTTCCGCCAGTACCCGTTCATCCCCGGACCGTTCGTCGAGCCGGGGACCCGCGTCGCCGTCGTCAGCGAGGATCCCGCCGAGGTGCACCGGAGCACCGCGGAGCTGGCGGTGCTCGCGCATCCCGGGCCGGTCTGCGCCGAGCTCGCGCGGCTCGTGCCCGCGCGCGACGGCGCCCTCCCGGAGCGCGCGGCGTCGCCCGCGCCTCCTGCTCCGCCCGCCGCCGGCGAGTCGCTCCGCGCCGGACACGTCTTCGCCGCCATGGCCGACCGTCTCGCCCGCGACGCGATCGTGATCGAGGAGTCGCCGTCGAGCCGGCCCGAGCTGCTGGCGCGGCTGCCGGCGCGCGAGTCGCTCGGCTCGCTCAGCCCCGCCATGGGCGGGCTCGGCTTCGCGCTGCCCGCGGCGACCGGCCTGCGTATGGCGCGTCCCGACCGTCCGGTGGTCGCGATCGTGGGCGACGGCGCGTCGCTCTACTCGATCCAGTCGCTGTGGAGCGCCGCGCACTACCGCGCCGGTGCGCTCTTCGTCGTCCTTTCGAACGGCGGCTACGCGATCATGGACCGGCTCGCGGAGATGCACGGCGGCGCGGTTCCGTGGCCCGGGTTCGGCGTCGACGTCGCCGGTCTCGCGCGCGCGTTCGGCTGCCCGGCGCGGACCGTCGAGACACACGACGAGCTGATCGAGACGTTCGACGAGGTGCTTCCGTCTCTCGGCAGCCGCGACGAGCCGCTGCTGGTCGAGGTGTCGGTGGCGCCGGACGAGAGCTTCGACCCGTGACGCAGCGCTTCACGTCGGAGCGGAGGGACGCGAGCGAGCAGGTCGCCTTCGAGATCCGCCGCTACGTCTCCTCCCGCGGCCTCGGCCCGGGCGAGCGCCTCGGCACGGAGCAGGAGCTCGCGGCCGAGTTCGGCGTCAGCCGCCCGACGCTGCGCGAGGGACTGCGGCTGCTCGCCGGCTCGCACCTCGTCCGGGCGGCGCAGGGCCCCGGCGGCGGCATCTTCGTCGAGAGCACGCAGAACGAGGGGATGGGACGGAACGTCAGCGACTCGATCGCGGCGATGCTCGAGACGGACAGCGTGTCGCTGCACGAGCTGCTCGACGCACGCGTCTACCTCGAGGTTCCGCTCGCGGGGCTCGCCGCGCAGAACGCGACCGACCGGACCGCGGCAGACCTGCAGGCGGCGATCGCGGAGGCGGAGGGCAACCATCCGGCGTCCGACGCGTTCCGCGCCGCCGACACGCGCTTCCACCGCGTGATCGCGACGACCGCGGGAAACGAGATCCTGCGCGCGTTCACGAGCTGGGCGCTCGACGTGCTGCAGCCGTCGCTGATCGACACGATCGGCGCGTCGATCGACGGAGCCGCGATCCTGCGCCAGCACGGTGAGATCGAGCGCGCGATCCGGCGCCGCCAGCCGGCGGCCGCGCAGCGCGCGATGCGCCGCCACCTCGAGTACCTGCGCGAGCTCGTCGACGCGCTGCAGACAAGGAGAGAGAGATGAAAGCGGCGCTCATGCGCGAATACCACCGGCCGCTCGAGCTCGTCGACCGCCCTGTGCCGGAGGTGACCGGCGCGAACGACGTGCTCGTCCGCATCGGCGGCGCCGGCGTCTGCGCCACCGACCTGCACGCGATCGAAGGGCTGATGGAGCCCGCCGGCGTGTCGCTGCCGCGCGTGCTCGGTCACGAGAACGCCGGCTGGGTGGAAGAGACCGGCGCCGGAGTCACGACCGTCGCGAAGGGTGATGCGGTGCTCGTCTATCCGCCGTACAGCTGCGGGCTCTGCGTCGCGTGCCGGCGCGGCAACGACATGCACTGCGTGCGCCACCAGTTCACGGGCCTGTCGGTCGACGGCGGCTTCGCCGAGTTCGTCGTCGTCTCGGAGCGCTCGCTGCTGCCCCTGCCCGACGGCATCGAGCCGGTTGCGGTCGCGCCGCACGCCGACGCCGGCCTCACCGCCTACCACGCGGTGCGGAAGCTCGCGCATCTCGCGGTTCCCGGATCGACCGCTGTCGTGATCGGCGTCGGCGGCGTCGGCCACATCGCGCTGCAGCTCGTCCGCGAGCTCGGATCGAGCTCCGTGATCGCGGTCGACACGGACGAGCGCCGCCGGCGTCTCGCCGCCGAGCTCGGCGCGGACGAGGTGGTGGACGGAACGGCTGCGCCCGACGCGGTGCGCGACCTGACCGCTGGCCGCGGCGCCGACCTCGTGTTCGACTTCGTCGGCACCGATGCGACGCACGCCGCCGCGGCCGAGATGCTCGCGCGCGGCGGGACGTACTCGGTGATCGGCTACGGCGGGACCGTCTCGATCCCGTCGGCGGCGCTGGTGGTGAACGAGCAGGCGGTCGTGGCGAACCTCGTCGGCACGTGGATCGACCTGTGGGAGCTGCTGCAGCTGCACGCCGCCGGCAAGGTCGTGCTGAAGACGGAGACGCATCCGCTCGACTCGGTCAACGACGTGCTGGCCAAGCTCCGCGACGGCGAGGTCACGGGCCGCGCCGTCCTCGTCCCGGCAGGCGACGCGTGATCATCGCGGCCGCGGTCACGGAGGAGAAGGGCGGCCCGTTCGTCGTCCAGGAGCTCGAGCTCGGCGCGCTGGAGCCGGACGAGGTGCTCGTCGAGGTGGCGGCCGCCGGGATCTGCCACACCGACCTGATCATCCGCGATCAGTGGCTGCCGACGCCGCTGCCGGCCGTGCTCGGACACGAAGGCGCGGGCACCGTCACCGCCGTCGGCTCCGCCGTCACGCGCGTCGCGCCGGGCGCGCGGGTGGCGATGAGCTTCAACTCGTGCGGGCACTGCGCCACGTGCCTCCGCGGCCACAGCACCTACTGCCACGACTTCTTCGGACGGAACTTCGCCGCCGTTCGTCCCGACGGCACCAGCGCTCTATCGCGCAACGGCGAGCTCGTCCACGGCCACTTCTTCGGGCAGTCGTGCTTCGCCACGCATGCGGTGGCGACGTCCCGCAACGTCGTCGAGCTTCCGGACTGGATCGGCTTCGACGTCGCCGCGCCGTTCGGGTGCGGCATCCAGACGGGCGCCGGAGCGGTGCTCAACTCGCTGCGTCCGTCCGCCGGAAGCTCGCTCGCCGTCTTCGGCACCGGCGCGGTCGGCTTGTCGGCGGTCATGGCCGCCGTGATCGCGGGCTGCTCGCCGATCATCGGCATCGACGTCCGTCCGGCACGGCTGGAGCTCGCGCGCGAGCTCGGCGCCACCCATGTCGTCGACGCGTCGTCGGGCGACGTGCTGGAGCAGATCGCGCAGATCACCGGCGGCGGCGTCGACTTCTCCCTCGAGACGAGCGGGGTCACCTCGGTGCTGCGCACCGCCGTCGACGCGCTCGTCCCGATGGGGACCTGCGGCGTGATCGGAGCGCCGCCGGGCGGCTCGGAGGTCGCGCTCGACGTGAACGGGATCCTCTCCACCGGCCGCGTCGTCCGCGGGATCGTCGAGGGCGACAGCGTCCCGGAGCTGTTTCTCCCGCGCCTGTTCGAGCTGTGGCGCGCCGGGCGGTTTCCCGTCGACCGGATGATGGTCCACTACGACTTCGATCGGATCAACGAGGCTGCGCACGTCGCGGAGAGCGGCGTGACGATCAAGCCCGTGCTGCGGCTGGTCTAGCCCGTCGCCTGGTCGCGCAGGAGGTACGCGGACTGGAGCAGCTCCGGCTCGTCCTTCAGCCGCTGCGCCGGTCCCTCGTAGCGGATGCGGCCGCCTTCGATCACGTACGCGGTCTGCGCGAGGGCGAGCGCCACGTGTGCGAACTGTTCGATCAGCAGCACGCCGACGCCGCTCGCGGCGACGGACTCCAGCGTCGGCACGAGGCGCTTCACGATCACCGGTGCGAGGCCGAGCGACAGCTCGTCGACGAGCAGCACCTTCGGTCGCGAGACGAGAGCCTGCGCGAGGACGACCATCTGCTGCTCGCCGCCGGAGAGCAGGCGCGCGGCCTGCCCCCAGCGCTTCTCCAGCTCCGGGAACAGCTCGAGCGCGTACGCGATCCCCTCCTTGGCGTGCGCGCTGCTGAGCGAGTACGTGGCGACGCGGAGGTTTTCCTCGACGGTCAGGGCCGGCAGCAGCCGTCGCCCCTCGGGGACGATGGCGACGCCGGCCGAGCGCACCTGCTCGGGCCGGAGGCGGGTCACGTCGCGGTCTCCGAGCAGCACGCGGCCGCCGGTCGGGCGCAGGAGCCCGCCGACCGCGAGCACCATCGTCGACTTGCCCGCGCCGTTGGCGCCGAGCAGCGCCGTCACCTGCGCCGGCGGGATCTCCAGCGAGACGTCGATCACGATCGGGCGGCCGCCGCGCGCGACGCACAGCTCCTCGAGGCGCAGGCCGTGCGCAGCGCCGTTGTCGCTCACAGCTCCTCCTCCGTGCCGAGATACGCGCGCACGACATGCTCGTTGCGCAGCACCTCTGCGGTCGGGCCGGACGCGATCAGCTTGCCGAAGTCGAGCACGGCCGTCGTCTCGCAGCAGCTGGAGACGAGTCCCATGTCGTGGTCGACGAGGATGACGAGTGCGCCGAACTGCTCCGGGATCTTCTGGATCACCGCGCCCATCTGATCCGTCTCCGTCTGCGGCAGGCCGGCCGCCGGCTCGTCCAGGAGCACGACGCGCGGGTTGCCGACGACGGCGCGCGCCAGCTCGACGAGGCGCCGCTCTCCGGCGCCGAGCCCGCCGACCTTCGTCTTGGGCGGAACCTCGAGGCCGACGAAGTCGATGGCGGCGAGCACGTCGGTCCGGCGCGTCGAGCGCTTCGCGTCCGAGTGCTCGTGGATCATCGCCACGTTGTCGAAGACCGACAGCTTCTCGATCGCCTGCTCGGTCTGGAAGGTCCGGCGCAGCCCCCAGCGCGCGCGGCGGTAGTCCGCCATCGCCAGCAGGTCGTCGCCGAAGCCGCGGATCGCGCCCTTCGCCGGCCGGACGAAGCCGCTGAGGACGTTGAAGAACGTCGTCTTGCCTGCGCCGTTCGGCCCGATCAGCCCGCACGTTCCGCCCGGGAAGACGACGCTGACGTCGTCCAGCGGAGTGACGCCGGCGAAGCGGACGGTCAGGCTGCTGACCTCGATCACGGCGCCTTCTTCTCCGCCGCCGCCTGCTCGCGCACGCGCCCGACGATCAGGCCGCAGAACAGCCGGCCGAGCCGCGCGAGGTCCTTCGGCAGCTGGTCGGCCAGCCCGCCCGGCGCGGTCAGCAGCACCTGCAGCAAGCCGGCGCCGAAGATGATCAGGAGGAAGTTCGGGTTGATCCCCCACTGCGCCTGGAAGAGGAACGGGATGCCCTGCTGGAAGATGCCGGCGACGATCGCGCCCCAGAGGCTGTAGATGCCGCCGATCAGCGCAGTCGCCGCCAGCGTGAGCGAGTCCTGCGTCTGGAAGGTGATCGCGCGCGGGACTCCGACCTGCGCGGCGAGCAGGCAGCCCGCGACGCCGGTGACGAAGGACGCGAGCGCGAACGCCCAGAGCTTGTACAGGGTGATGTTCACGCCGGCGGCGAGCGCGGCCGGCTCGCTCTCGCGAATCGACGCCCATGCGCGTCCCGGCTTGCCCGCGACGTGCACGAGCGCGATCAGGAACAGGATCGCGCAGACGATGACGGTGTAGCGGTAGAACGCGACGTCGCCGACCGCCGCGGACGGTCTGCGCACCGGGGGAGTGCTCGTCGTGAGCGCTCCGGTCCCGGCCGAGCCCCAGAAGCCGCTTGCCGCCGCTGGGGAAGTCGTGCACCGACAGCACGATCGTCGTCGCGCCGGCGAACATCAGGGTGATCAGAGCGAGGTACAGCCCCGAGAGCCGGAGGGCGGGGAGGCCGACGAGCACGCCGATCGCGCACGTGATCCCTCCGGCGACGAGCAGGAGCACCGGGAACGGGAGCGAGGTCGCATACGACGAACCGCGTGCCCACCCAGCAGCCGATCGTGAGCAGCGCGACCTGGCCGAGCGAGATCATGCCGACGCGGCCGTAGAGGATGCCGAAGCCGAGTGCGGCGACCGAGTAGATGGCGACGCTCGTGGAGGTGGTGATCCAGTCGGCGCCCGCGATGTACGGGATGCCCCAGAGGGCAAGTGCGAGCAGCGCGACGATGACCACGCCGCGGACGACCGTGCCCCGCTCGACGCGCGGCAACGCGCCCAGCGGCGTCGTGCGGCTGCTGTCTGCCGGTGCGGTCGTCAAGCTCCCCGCCCGCGAGATCGTGACGACGCGCCGCCTCGAGAGGTACAGCAGCGCGACGATCGCGAGCACGAACGGTGCCGCCGAGCGGTACGCGGAGACCGACGAGTACGGACTCAGCACCGACTGGGCGAGTCCGACCGCCATCCCGCCGAAGCACGTCGCCCAGAGCGACTGCAGCCGGCCGATCAGCGCCGCCGCGAGCGACGCGATCACGAGGAACGTCAGTGCCGAGTAGTCGAGCGACGTGAGCAGGTCGGGAAGGATGAGCCCTGCCGCACCGCAGGCGATGCCCGAGCCGAACCAGGCCGCAGCCTCGACCCGGCGCACCGGCACTCCGAGCGTCGCGGTGATCTCGCGGTCGTTCGCGAGCGCCCGCATCGCGGTGCCGAGCTTCGTCACGCGCAGGAAGATGCTGACCGCGGCGGTGATGATGAATGCGAGCGCGATGGAGATGATCTGCGTCAGGCTCACGGTCGTCCCGAAGATGTCGTAGTGGACATGCGTGCTCGGCAGCGGCAGGAATCGCGCGAACGCGCCGCCGGCGGGTGCACGCCACGCCATCAGGCCGAGCAGGATCAGCGCGAGCGCGAGCGTGCCCATCATCTTCACGAGCGGGTCGCGCCGAGCGAAGGCGGGGCCGAAAACCATGCCGTAGGCAAGGTTGACGACCCCGCCGAACAGAACGCAGACGGTGAAGGCGAGCCACTCGGGACAGCCCGTGTGGTTGAGCAGGTAGTAGGCGATCAGGGCGCCTCCGGCTCCGATTGCGCCGAACGCGAGGTTCAGCACACCGGTGGCCCGGTACAGCACGACCAGCCCGACGCCGGAGAGCGCGTACACGCCTCCGAACGCCAGCCCGATCACGATGAACGGCTTGAGGAACTGCCAGTCCACGCCGAACACGCTGAAGCCGAGCACCTGGTTCATGCGGAGCCTTCGGCAACCCTGATCGTCATTACCTGTCTCGCCTTTCCGTCTTCTCTACTTGCCGGTGTTCAGCTTGTACTTCTTCTCCCAGACGCGTGTCTGGGTGATCGCCTGGTCGACGGCCTCGAAGGCGGTGCAGCCGTTCCGCACGACGACGTTGCCGTTCTTGTAGTCGACGATGATGTTCGTGTTGTTCGGGATGTGGTACGGGATGTTGCCGACGTACCACGGCTTGCAGAGGATGTCCGTCTTCTGGTTCGTCAGCGCCTTGACCGCCGCGTTGTACGACTTCGCGGTGATCGCGCCCTTGATGCTCATCAGGGCGTGCGTGGCGAACAGCCCGTCGAGGTAGCCCATCTGCGCGAACGCCTGCGGGGCGATGCTCGGGGCGTACTTCTTCAGGACCTGGAACATCAACGCCGAGTCGGGGCCGACCGACGGGTCGACGTTGCTGAACTCGTTGTCGATCCAGAGGTGACCGTCGAACGTGGGCGAGAACTGGCTCGACATCAGCGTGTTCGCGATCGGGGTCGACGAGCCCCACAGCACCTTACTGACGATGCCCTGCGCTTCGGCGGCCTTCATGAACGCCGGAGCCGTGTCCGGGGTGAAGTCGAGGATGATCCCGCCGCCGTTACCGACGAACTGGTACATCTGGAGCAGCTGCGAGGTCGCATCCGTGACCGGCAGGTGGGTCGGGAAGATCTTGACCGGAATGCCTGCCTTCTGCGCGACCAGAGCGACGCCGCCGTCCGCGTACGCCGAGATCGTGTCCGGCGAGGCGACCGCGATCTTCTTCGCACCGGCCTTGATGAGTGCCTGCGCCGCGCCGACGTTGCTGTAGCGCGGTCCCGAGTTGACCTCGGCGAACGAGGGAGTGCTGTAGCACTCGGCCTGCACGCCGGCGCCGATGACGATGTAGCCCTTGCTCTTGTAGTACTTCCAGTTCGTTCCGCACTCGGCGAAGCTCGTGTTGCCGACGATGCCGACCGCCTTGTCGCTCTGGATCATCTTGCGCGCGAGAGCGGCTTCCTGCGCCGGGTTGAGCGCCTCGGTGTAGAGCTTGTACTGGACCGGGCGGCCGTTGATGCCGCCGTTGTCGTTGACGCAGGCGAAGTACGCCGCGGCCGTCTTGCCGACGGTGGTGAAGTCGACGCCCGGGATGAGCATGTCGAGCCCGTCGATCTTGATGGGGGCTCCGGTCGCCTTCTTGCCCGTGCCGGCGCCGCAGACGGACTTGGCCGCCGACGCGGTGCCCGAGCCGACCACTGCCGGCGCCGCACCGGCGCCGCGGGTGGACGTCGAGCCGATCGCCGCCGTCGTCGCAATCAGCGCGAGAAGGCTGACGGCGGCGGCAGCGACACCGATCTTGATCTTCGTCGATCTCATCAGGTTTCTCCTCTGATTCTCTTCCGTAGGAACTGAACTCACGAGATGGTCGGCGCGGCGGATCCCGCTGCGCCCCTCCGATCAGGATCTCGTCAAGTGCGTCCTCCTTCGCATCGATGCCTCCCGGAGGGACTAGTGGTTGGTGTGCGCGGCGACCTGCCCGAGCTCCAGACGGCGTACGGCGGTGCGAAGCGCCGACCGTAATGCGGCCCACGACGGCGAGTCAAGGCTCGCATCGTCGTCCCCGTCAGCCGTCGCTTTCGGGGATCTGGAACAGGCCGCGCATCACCGGTCCGGCGTTCGTCCGCCGTGCAGCTCCGCTTCACGTCCCGGATACTAGACCACTGTCTTGACGAATGGAACACTCCACTCCCGGATCGATGACGGATCATGTGACGCCGGCGGCGGGCACTAGTTTGTCCCATTTCACGGAACGGCGTCTTGACAGGCAGGAAGGTGTGATCCTACGCTGCCTTGACACGTGAACGGCGCATCGCAACGCTTGCTGACCGAGCGGGCCCGACGAGAGGAGACGACGTGACGGGCGCCCAGTCCGGGATCATCGCCCAGCCCGGGACGGGCCACCCAATCGCGTTCTGAGTCGATGGCAGGCACCGTCACCCTCGCGGAAGCCGTGCAGGAGCTCGTCCACGACGGAGACACCGTCGCGCTCGAGGGCTTCACGCACCTGATCCCGAACGCGGCCGGGCACGAGCTGATCCGGCAGGGGCTGCGCGACCTGACGCTCGTGCGCATGACGCCCGACGTGATCTACGACCAGCTGATCGGCATGGGCGCGGCGCGGAAGCTCGTGTTCAGCTGGGGCGGCAATCCCGGAGTCGGCTCGCTGCATCGCCTGCGCGACGCGGTCGAGCACGGCTGGCCGGCGCCGCTCGAGCTGGAGGAGCACTCGCACGCGGGCATGGCGGCGGCGTACGCGGCGGGCGCCGCCAACCTGCCGTTCGGCGTGCTGCGCGGCTATGCCGGCAGTGATCTCGTCGCGCACACGCGCGTGGCCACGATCGTCTGTCCCTTCACCGGCGAGGAGCTGGCCGCGGTGCCGGCGCACCGGCCTGACGTCGGGATCATCCACGCGCAGCAGGCGGACCGGAAGGGAAACGTGCAGCTGTGGGGGATCACCGGCGTGCAGAAGGAGACGGTGCTCGCGTCCTCGCGCTCGATCGTCACGGTCGAGGAGATCGTCGACCGGCTCGAGCCGCGTCCCGGCGGCGTCGTGCTTCCCTCGTGGGTGATCGACGCGGTGGCGGAGGTGCCCGGCGGCGCGAGGCCGTCGTACGCGCACGGCTACTACGAGCGCGACAACGACTTCTACGTCGCGTGGGACGCGATCAGCCGCGACCGGGAGACGTTCGCGAGCTGGATGCAGGAGCACGTGCTCGGGGCCGTCGCGGCGTGACGTTCACCGCCGACGAGATGATGGCGGTGGAGGCGGCGCGCCGGCTCACGAACGACAACGTCTGCTTCGTCGGGATCGGACTCCCGAGCGTCGCCGCGAATCTCGCGCGGCGGACGCATGCGCCCGATTGCGTGCTCGTGTACGAGAGCGGGACGATCGGCGCGAAGCCGACGAAGCTGCCGCTGTCGATCGGTGACGGCGAGCTGGCGGAGACCGCGGACGCGGTCGTCTCGGTGCCGGAGATGTTCGCGTACTGGCTGCAGGCGGAGCGGATCGACGTCGGCTTCCTCGGAGCTGCGCAGATCGACCGCCACGGTAATCTCAACAGCACGGTGATCGGGAGCTACGCCACGCCGACGGTTCGCTTGCCCGGCGGAGGCGGAGCGCCGGAGATCGCCACCTCGGTCAAGGACGTGTTCGTCACGCTGCGGCAGACGCCGCGCGCGTTCGTCGAGCGGCTGGACTTCACCACGAGCGTCGGGGACCGCGTCCGCGTGGTCGTGACCGACCTCGGCATCCTCGAGCCGCGCAACGGCGAGCTGACGCTCGTGCGCGTGCACCAGGGCGTGAGCGTCGACGACGTCCGCGCCGCCACCGGCTGGGACCTCGCGGTCGCGGACGAGCTCGACGTGACCGACCCGCCGACCCGGGCCGAGCTGGATGCGCTCCGGTCGATGGAGACTGCAGGGGGCGCGATGAGAGGCGGCGAATGAGCGACATCGTCCTTCCCGACGATCCGGACTTCGGGCCGGAGGTGCAGGTCGACTATCCGGGCTACCGCTCGACGCACCTGCGTGCGCCGAAGCGGCCGCTCGTGACGCTGCCCGAGGAGCTGCACGCGCTGGACGGTCCCGTGTTCGGGGAGGACGCGCTCGGCGAGCACGACGGTGACCTGACGAGACAGCACGACGGCGAGCCGATCGGCGAGCGGATCCTCGTGTGCGGTCGCGTGACCGACGAGGACGGGCGGCCGATGCGCGGCACGCTCGTCGAGGTCTGGCAGGCGAACGCCGGCGGCCGCTACAAGCACGAGGTCGACCAGCATCCGGCGCCGCTCGATCCGAACTTCTCCGGCGCGGGCCGCGTGCTCACCGACGACGACGGCAACTACCGCTTCGTCACGATCAAGCCGGGCTCGTATCCGTGGGGCAACCACGAGAACGCGTGGCGGCCGGCGCACATCCACTTCTCGCTGTTCGGCCGCGCGTTCTCGCAGCGGCTGGTCACGCAGATGTACTTCCCCGGGGATCCGCTGTTCGAGTTCGACCCGATCTTCCACTCCGTCCGCGACCCGAAGTCGCGGCAGTCGCTCATCTCGAAGTTCGATCTGTCGCTGACGACGCCGGAGTGGTCGCTCGGCTATCGCTGGAACATCGTGCTCGGCCGCGGCGGGAGCGACACGACGCCGTTCGAGGATCCGTCGTGAGCAAGACGCCCTCGCAGACCGTCGGTCCGTTCTATTCGATCGGGCTGTGCCGCCGGAACGACCACGAGCTCGTACCGCCGGACGATCCGTCGGCGATCCTGCTGCAGGGCATGCTGTTGGACGGCGACGGCGTTCCGATCGGCGACGGGATGGTGGAGGTCTGGCAGCCGGTCGAGCGCAGATGGGGCCGCAGCGGCACGCACCCCGGCGGAGCCTTCTCCTTCTCCATCAGCAAGCCGGCCGCGCCGGAGGGCGAGGCGCCGCACCTCGAGATCTACGTGTTCGCGCGCGGTCTGCTGAAGCACCAGCGGACGCGCATGTACTTCCCGGACGAGCCGGACGCGAACGCGGCCGACCCGGTGCTGGGCGGGCTGGGCGAGGACGACCGTGCGCGGCTCGTCGCGGTCGGCGAAGATGGCGGCGTGCGCTTCGACATCCACCTGCAGGGCGCGCGCGAGACCGTCTTCTTCGCCACGTGAGCCCGTTCACGGCGATCTTCGTCCCGGACGCGCTGGCCGACGCGGTCTCCGATTCGGCCTGGCTCGCCGCGCTGCTCGATGCGGAGCGCGCGCTCGTCGAGGCCGAGGCGGAGGCTGGGATCGTGCCGGCCGGGGCGGCGGCCGCGATCGCGGCGGTGTGCCGGGCCGACCTGTACGACGCCGGCGCACTCGCGCGCGAAGGACGCGCCGCCGGCAATCCGGTCGAGCCGCTCGTCCGCGCGATCCGCGCGCAGGTCGGGGAGGAGGAGGCGGACTTCGTGCACCGCGGAGCGACGAGCCAGGACATGCTCGATTCGGCGGCGATGCTCGTCGCGCGACGCGCGCTGCTGCTGATCGACGCGGAGCTGGACGGCGTCGCCGCTGCCTGCGCGCACCTCGCGGAGGAGCACCGCGGCACGGTCATGGCGGCGCGCACGCTCCTGCAGCAGGCCGTGCCGACCACGTTCGGGTACAAGGCGGCGGGCTGGCTCGTCGGCGTCGTCGACGCGCGGACACGGCTTGCGGCGATCGAGCTTCCGGCGCAGCTCGGCGGTGCGGCCGGAACGCTGGCGGCGCTCGGGGACGACGGGCCGAAGGTGTTGCATCTGTTCGCCGCACGGCTGGGCCTGCACGAGCCGGCGCTGCCGTGGCACACGCGCCGCACGCCGATGGTCGACCTCGCGGGCGCGCTCGCGGGCGCGGCGGCCGCGGCCGCGAAGATCGGCACGGACGTCGTCCTGCTCGCGCAGACCGAGGTCGGCGAGGTGGCCGAGGCCGAGGGCGGCGCGTCGTCGACGATGCCGCACAAGCGCAACCCGACGAACGCGATCCTCGCCGACGCGTGCGCGCGGCACGCCCGCGCGAACGCCGGCGTGCTGCTCGAGAGCGCGGTGCAGGAGCACGAGCGCGCGGCGGGCGCGTGGCACGCGGAGTGGCAGGCGCTGACCACGGCGCTTGCTGCGACCGGCGGCGCCGCGGCCGCAATCCGCCGCTCGCTCGACGGCCTCCAGGTCGACGTTCCGCGCATGCGCGCGAACATCACCGACGAGACGCTGTCGGAGGCGCGCCGGCTCGGCATCGACGCACGCGTCCCGGAGGACTACCTCGGCGCCGCCGGCACGTTCGTCGACCGTGCGCTCGCGCTCTACCGCGGATGAGCGGCGCCGTCGTCCTCTGCGGATCGCTCGGCTCCACCTCGGCGATGTGGGACGCGCAGCTGCCGGTGCTCGCAGGCCGTCGCGTCGTCACGGTCGAGCATCCGGGCCACGGCGGCGCGCCGGTGACGGACGTGCAGACGGTGTCGGATCTCGCGGCGCGCGTCCTGGCGGAGGCCGGTACCGACACGTTCTCGTTCGTCGGACTGTCGCTCGGCGGCGCGATCGGCATGCGGCTCGCTCTCGACGCGCCGGATCGCGTGGAGACGCTCGTGCTCGCCTGCACCGCCGCCCGCTTCGGCGAGCCCGAGGCGTGGTACGAGCGCGCCGCGACGGTGCGGGAGCGCGGTCTCGAGGCGATCGCGGACGCCGTTCTCGCCCGGTGGTTCACGCCGGGCTTCGGCGGCGTGGCAGCGTACCGCGACATGTTCCTGTCGGTCGACGCCGAGGGCTACGCACGCTGCTGCGAGGCGCTCGCACGCTGGGACGTCCGCGACGAGCTTGCCGGAGTCACCGCGCCGACCCTCGTGATCGCCGGGTCCGACGATCCGTCGACGCCTCCGCCGGTGGTGGAGGCCGTCGCCGCGGCCATTCCCGGCGCCAGGTTCGCCACGATCCCCGACGCCGCGCATCTCGCGAACGTCGAACGGTCCGCCGAGTTCAACCGACTCCTGGAGGAGCACCTGTGAGCCACGACGAGGGAATGCGCGTCCGCCGCGAGGTGCTCGGTGACGAGCACGTCGACCGGGCAATCGAAGGCACGACGGAGTTCACCGCCGACTTCCAGGATCTGATCACCCGCTATGCGTGGGGAGAGATCTGGGCCCGGCCCGGGCTCGACCGCCGCACGCGCAGCGCGATCACGCTCACCGCTCTCGTCGCGCTCAACCATCACCACGAGCTTGCCATGCACGTCCGCGCCGCGCTGCGCAACGGCCTCACGCAGGACGAGATCAAAGAGGTGCTGCTGCAGTCCGCGGTCTACTGCGGTGTCCCTGCCGCCAACCGCGCCTTCGCGATCGCGCAGCAGGTGCTCGAGGAGACGTGAGCCGTTCCCGCACGCAGGTGGCGATCGTCGGCGCAGGCCCGGCCGGGCTGACGCTCGCGCAGCTGCTGCACCGGGCCGGGATCGAGTCGGTGGTGCTGGAGGACCGCAGCCGCGAGTACGTCGAGGCGCGCGTCCGCGCCGGCGTGCTGGAGCAGGGCACCGTCGACCTGCTCGAACGCGGCGGCGTCGCCCACCGGCTCCGGCGCGAGGGAATCGTCCACCACGGCATCCACCTGCAGTTCGACGGCGAGCGCCACTACGTGCCCATGACGGAGCTGACGAACGGCCGGACGATCGTCGTCTACGGCCAGACCGAGGTGGTCAAGGACCTGATCGCAGCGCGGCTTGACGCAGGACTGCCGTTGCTCTTCGAGACGGACAACGTTGCGGTCCACGACTTCGACGGCGACGCGCCGTACGTCACGTACGAGCACGACGGCGGCGAGCATCGACTCGACTGCGACGTGATCGCCGGCTGCGACGGATTCCACGGCGTCTGCCGTCCGGCGATCGCGAAGGTGCTGAGGACCTTCGAGCGGGAGTATCCGTTCGGCTGGCTCGGGATCCTCGCCGACGCGCCGCCGTCGTCGGAGGAGCTCGTCTACGCGCACAGTTCCCGCGGCTTCGCGCTGCTGAGCCTGCGCTCGCCGACGCGCACACGCCTGTACATCCAGTGCCGTCCCGACGAGGACGTCGCCGATTGGCCGGACGACCGCATCTGGGAGGAGCTGCAGGCGCGCACCGCGCTCGACGGCTGGACGCTCGCCGAGGGCCCCGTGCTCGAGAAGGGCGTGACCGGCATGCGCAGCTTCGTCGCCGAGCCGATGCAGCACGGCCGGCTCTATCTCGCCGGCGACGCCGCGCACATCGTCCCGCCGACCGGCGCGAAGGGACTGAACCTCGCCGCCCACGACGTGCGCGTGCTCGCGGACGCGCTGATCGGCTGGTACGGCACGGGCAACACCGCTGCACTCGACGGCTACTCAGCCGCCTGCCTTCGGCGCGTTTGGCGCGCCGAGCACTTCTCCTACTGGATGACGACGATGCTGCACAACGCACCCGGCGCGGACGAGTTCGACGCCAAGCTGCAGCTCGCACAGCTGCGGTACGTGACGACGTCGACCGCCGCCGCGACGAGCCTGGCCGAGAACTACGTCGGGCTCGAACGCGTCTGACTCCACTCCGACGCGACGACACCGCCGAACAGCAGCACGTTCGCGCAGAGATAGACGGAATAGAGGAAGACGAGCACGCTCGTCAGCGAGCCGTAGATCAGGCTCCACGTGGTCGTCTTCCCGTACAGCAGGCTGCCGGCGAGCGAGATGCCGAGCAGCAGCACCGCCGTGACAACCGCTCCCACGACGGCGTCCGAGAAGCGCAGGTGCGCGGCGGGAACGAAGCGATAGAGCAGCAGCGCGGTGGCGATCCACAGCAGGAGCACGATGCCGATCGACACCGCCTTCGTCGCCGCATCGCCGCCGACGCCGATCTCCGACACGAGCGCACGCACGAACTGCGAGACCAGCCCGACGCCGACGGAGAGCAGCACGAGGATGGTGGCACCGCCGACGAGCGCGAGATCGACGAGCTTCCCCCGCACGAGCGGCCGCTTGTCGTCGGGCGAGATCGCGCTCTGCAGTCCCGAGCGGATCGCGCCCATCATCCCGGTCGCGGCCCACAGGAAGACGAACAGGCTGACCAGCCCGGCCGCGCTCGCGGGACTGGCGATGTTCGAGATCTCGTGCTGGACACGCGCGTGCCCGGCCGCGTCGACGGGCAGCACCGAGACAATCCGGTCGACGACGTCCTGTTTCAGCTCGGTGTTCTGCAGTACGAGCCCGAAGACCGAGACGAGCACGATCGCGAGCGGCGCCAGCGAGAAGAGCACGCGATAGGCGATCCCTGCCGCCCGCGCGGAGAAGCCCTCGGCCCCGTAGCGGCGGGCTGCCGAGTACAGAACCTTCACCAGCCGTCGCAGCCACTGCACCGCGCGAGCATGACAGGCGTTCGCGCGGACGTGGGCTACCATGGGGCCACGCGTTCGGGAGCGCTCGCCGGTTGCGAGTCCTCCGCCGCACGACGACCTCGGGAGGAGAGCACGGTGGAGCTGATCGCGTCCGCACGCCTTGTCGCGTCCACGCGTGCGCGCTGGATCCTCGGCGCCGGCACCGGAGCCGTCACGCTCGCGCTGGCGGCACTCGCTGCGCGGCACTTCGCCTCGATGTCCTGGCCGCTCTCCACCGAGCATCCGGGCCTGCTCGTCGGGGCCGCGTTCCTGCTCGTGCTCGCCCAGGCGCTGAAGGCGTTCGGCTGGGGACGGCTCTTCACGCCGGCGGAACGGCCGACGCCGATGGCGCTCGCCGCCGGCAACGGCGGCGCCGCGCTCGTCGGCGTTCTGCTTCCCGGCCGGTTCGACGACGCCATGCGCGTCGCCGTCGTCCGGCGCTATCCCGGATGTCCTGCAGGCGTGCGTGTGCTCTGTCTGTCGCTCGTCATGCTCGGTCTGATCGACAGCGTCGCCCTCGCTCCGCTCGCCCTTGCGGGCGCTGCGCTTCCCAGCGTCGGGGTGGGAGTTCGTACCGGACTCGCGCTCGTCGCCGCCGGCGGTGTCGCGGCCGCGATCCTGATCTCGTTCCTGCCGCGCATCGCAGCCAGCAGGTGGACGCTTCGCTTTCGGCTCGGCCGCTGGGTGAACCCGCGCACGACGTCGCTGCGGCACGCGTCGGAGGCGTGGGCGCTCG
This sequence comes from uncultured Actinomycetes bacterium, assembly GCA_963761665.1. Taxonomy (GTDB): domain Bacteria; phylum Actinomycetota; class Thermoleophilia; order Gaiellales; family Gaiellaceae; genus Palsa-739. The sequence goes on along the minus strand of CAVXHM010000004.1, from coordinate 130,762 downwards.
TCTCCGCCTGCTGGCTCGTCCGCGCGGTCGCCTTCTTCCTTCTGCTGGCGGCGTTCGGCGTCGGCTATTCCCTGCCGCTCGCGCTGCTCTTGCTCTGTGCCGGCGCGGCCGCGGCGGCGCTGCCCGTCGGTCTCGCCGGAGCGGCGACGCAGGCCGGCGCGGGCGGGGCTGCGCTGATCGCGACCGGCGTCGACGCCACGCGGGCTCTGCACGTCGCCGTCTCGATCGGCGTGCTCGGAGTCGTGACCGGTACGGCGGTCTTCGTGGCGGCCATCGCCTGGCGCGCGGCGGTATCGCTGCGGCCGCTGTCTTTCGGCCGCTGAGGCCGGACGGATGCTACGGTGGAGCAGCACACGAGCGAGTACTGGTTGCGCCTTCCTGCGCTTCCCTGCCCGTTCTTAGTTGGCAGAGGAGGTGTTATTTATGGCAACCGGAACCGTGAAGTGGTTCAACGATGCGAAGGGGTACGGCTTCATCACCCCTGACGCCGGTGGCAAGGACGTGTTCGTCCACCACAGCGCGATCGCAGGTGACGGCTACAAGTCGCTGCCCGAGGGCGCGAAGGTCGAGTTCGAAGGCGCCGAGGGGCAGAAGGGCCCCGAGGCGAAGAACGTCACGCTCGTCGCCTAGCGACGGGACGCTCGAGTGGGGGCCACGGCCCCCACTCACCTTCTTGAAGGAGGCCCGATGGCGGAAAAAGAAGAGAAGGTCGAGTTCGAGGGCGAGGTGCTCGAGTCGTTCCGCGCCGGTATGTACCGCGTGGGACTCGACAACGGCCACGAGACGCTGGCATACACCTCGGGACGGATGCGCCGGTACCGGATCCGGATCAATCCGGGCGACCGGGTGAAGGTCGAGCTCTCTCCGTACGACCTCAACCGCGGCCGCATCGTCTTCAGGAATCGATGACGGACTACGGCGACGCTCGTGGGAAGACCCCCCCGATGCAGGGCAAGATGCTCTGGTTCAACATCGACAAGGGGTTCGGATTCATCCGCACCGAGGAAGACGAGCGGCTGTACGTGGCCAGCTCCGGCTTCGTCGAGGGGCAGATTCCCACCGAGCGGTGCGCCGGTAAGGAAGTCACGTTCGATCGTCAGGCACAGGAAGGCGACGCTCGGGCCGTCAACGTCGCCTTCCCGGTCCAGCTCGAGCAGCGGCGTGCTCGTCTCCGCCAAGGCCGCGGCGGCCGGGCGTTGTAGACCGGCCGCGCGTTGAGAATCCACAGCCTGCGCCAGCGCTTCACCCGGAAGCTGAAGTGCCCGCACTGCCACCGGCGCCTCGCGCTTTTTCCGGCGCCGACGGAGTGCGCGCACTGCGGCCGGCAGATCTACGCGTCGACCGACCGGCGCCGCCGCTACTAGCGAACGGCGAAGGGCCCCTGTCGGGGCCCTTCGAACCGGTGTCGCTCCGCGTCTAGCGGCTGGTGCGGCGCGCCGGGACCCGGCGTGCAGTCGTCTTGCGAACGACCGGCTTGCGGGCCGTCGACTTCCGCGCAGTGGTCTTGCGCTTCGGTGCGGCCTTGCGCGCCGTGGTCTTGCGGGCGGTCGTCTTGCGGGCCGCCGTCTTGCGGGCGGTCGTCTTCCGCTTCGGTGCAGCCTTGCGCGCGGTGGTCTTGCGCTTCGGGGCAGCCTTGCGGGCGACCGTCTTGCGTGCAGCGGTCTTGCGCTTCGCCACGGTCTTGCGTGCGGCGGTCTTGCGCTTGGCCACGGTCTTGCGTGCAGTGGTCTTGCGCTTCGCCACGGTCTTGCGTGCGGCGGTCTTGCGCTTGGCCACGGTCTTGCGTGCCGCGGTCTTGCGCTTCGCCACGGTCTTGCGGACGGCGGTCTTGCGGGCCGCGGTCTTCCGGGCGACGGTCTTGCGTGCAGCGGTGGCGCGCTTCGCCACGGTCTTGCGAGCGGTGGTCTTGCGCTTCGCTGCTGTCTTGCGTGCGCCGGTCGCGCGCGCCGAACTCGTACGGCGTTTGGACGCGGCTCTCTTTGGTGCTGCCATGTGCCTCCTCCTAGTGGGCGAGAGAATTCGAGGCGACGACGCACTGAAGTATGCGAGGTGCCTCGGCTGTTCTTATAGGCGCATCGGCAACTTCCTCCCGTTACATGATGCTTTTTCACGACTTCGAGTACACGCGTGCGCACACCACGCGACACAATGGGAATTGTCATGTCGCATTCGGACGACATCCGTGCGTTGGCGTTGTCGTTTCCGCAGACGTACGAAGATGCACCGTGGGGATTTCCTGTTTTCAAGGTGGGCGAAAACACATTGTTCGCATGGATGAGCGAATGCGAAGCGTGCGTCGACGTGACGTTGAAGCTGACGCCGGAGGAGCGCGAGATCGCGGAGCTGCTTCCGTACGTGCGTCCCGCCAGCCACGTCGGACGCTACGGCTGGATCACCGTCGAGGTGGCCGACGACGAGACGCTCGCGGTCGCACTCGAGTGGCTGCGCGAGAGCTACTGGCTGAAGGCGCCGGCAAACGTCCGCGAAGCGGCGTTCGAGAACGGTTGATACATATCCTGGTCCTGCGATGAAGGTCGTCCTCCCCGACAACTCCGAGCTAGAGCTGCCCGACGGCGCCACCGGGCTCGACGCTGCGCGCGCGATCGGGCCGAAGCTCGCCGAGCAGGCGGTGCTGATCCGCGCCGACGGCAGCGTGCAGGACCTGCGGCTCCCGCTCCAGGACGGCCAGCCGATCCAGATCCTGACCACGCGCGACAAGGACGACGCGGACGCGCTCTCCGTGCTCCGCCATTCGTCCGCGCACCTGCTGGCGGAGGCCGTACGGCGTCTCTACCCCGGCGTGAAGATCGCCATCGGTCCGCCGATCGAGAACGGCTTCTACTACGACTTCGAGTTTCCCGAGCCGATCCACGAGGAGGATCTCGAGACGATCGAGGCGGAGATCCAGCGCGAGCTGAAGGAAGGACGCGAGTGGACGCGCGAGGAGATCTCCCGCGACGAGGCCAAGGCGCGCTTCGCGACGGAGCACGAGCCGTACAAGGTCGAGCTCGTCGACACCGCCGAGGGTGACATCACCCTGTACATGCAGTCGCACGACGGCATCGCCGAGTTCACCGATCTCTGCCGCGGCCCGCACCTGCAGAACGCGAAGCCGATCAAGGCGCTGAAGCTCACCGGCCTCGCGGGCGCGTACTGGCGCGGCGACTCGTCGAAGCAGCAGCTGACACGCATCTACGGCACCGCCTTCTACACGCAGGAGGATCTCGTCGCGCATCTCGAGCGGCTGGAGGAGGCGCGCCGTCGCGACCATCGCCGGCTCGGCGTGCAGCTCGACCTGTTCCATCTCTCCGAGCACTCCCCGGGCTCGCCGTTCTGGCATCCGAAGGGGATGGTGATCTGGAACGAGCTCGAGGATCTGCGCCGCCGGGAGAACCTCCGGCGCGGCTACAAGGAGGTCAAGACGCCGCTGCTCTACGACGTCGAGACGTACATCACCTCGGGCCACTACGAGAACTACAAGGAGAACATCTTCTTCGTCGCCTCGAAGGAGGAGTCGGACAAGCAGTTCGCGCTGAAGCCGATGAACTGCCCCGGCCACATGCTCCTGTTCGGGAGCGGGCTGCGCTCGTACCGCGACCTGCCGCTGCGCTACGCCGAGTCGTCGACGCTGCACCGCGACGAGCTGGCCGGCACGCTGCACGGCCTGCTCCGCGTCCGGCACATCACCCAGGACGACGCCCACATCTTCTGCACCGAGGATCAGATCCAGGGCGAGATCCACGGGATGGTGGAGTACGCGCGCTACCTCTACGACCTGTTCGGGCTCGAGCCGCGCGCCGAGCTGTCCACCCGGCCGGAGAAGCGGCTCGGCACCGACGAGCAGTGGGACCGCGCCGAGGGCGCGCTGGAGGAGGCGCTGAAGCACCACGGGATGGACTACGTGATCAGTCCCGGCGAAGGCACCTTCTACGGGCCGAAGATCGACCTGCACATGACCGACTCGCTCGGGCGCTCCTGGCAGATGGGGACGATCCAGCTCGACTACCAGATGCCCATCCGGTTCGGCCTTACCTATATGGGCGCCGACAACCAGGAGCACCACCCGGTGGTGATCCACCGCGCCCTGCTGGGCTCGCTCGAGCGGTTCATGGGCATCCTCACCGAGCACTACGCCGGCGCGTTCCCGTTCTGGCTCGCCCCCGTCCAGGTGCGGGTGCTGCCGGTCGGCGAGCACCATCTCGAGCCCGCGGCGGCCGTGGCCGTGCGCCTGCGCGAGGCCGGCTACCGGGCCGACGTGGGGGAGCCGACGGAGACGATCGGCAAGCGGATCCGCAGCGCCGAGCTGGAGAAGATCCCCTTCACCATCGTCTACGGCGACCGCGAGTCGGACGACTCGCTGGCCGTCCGCGACCGCGGTGGAGAGCAGTCCACCCTCGGGATCTCGGATCTGCTGGCCCGGCTTGCTACGCTAGCGTCCTGAAAAGCAGGGGCGGACCCGTTCCTCACCTCCCGGGCCACAGTGCTCGCGCGGGGTTCAACCGAGTCGAATTTGACGAGGATCGGGCCGCTGCGTGAGCGGCTTTTCTATGTTTGCAGCAACACTGTTTGGAAGCGAATCGAGGAGGAGCAAGCCTAACTTGGTGATCTGCCTTTGAGGCCAAGGCGCCGGCCGGTCGAGCATGTCCGTCCGTCGAACCGGGACACAACACGTATCAACGACGCCATCCGCGTTCCGCGCGTCCGCCTGATCGACTCGGACGGAGCGCAGCTCGGGATCAAGACCACCGACGAGGCCCGCGAGCACGCCTACGCCAAGAATCTCGACCTGGTCGAGGTTGCGGCGCAGGCCGACCCGCCGGTCGCGAAGGTCATGGATTACGGGAAGTACAAGTACGAGCTCGAGCAGAAGGCGAAGCTGGCTCGCAAGCACCAGAGCCAGATCCACGTGAAGGAGATCAAGCTCCGCCCGAAGATCGGCGTCCACGATTACAACACCAAGAAGGGTCACGTAGAGCGGTTCCTGAACCAGCGCGCGAAGGTCAAGGTCACGATCATGTTCCGGGGGCGGGAGACCACCCATCCGGAACGGGGTCGCGACCTGCTGCTGCGCCTCGCCGAGGACGTCAAGGAGATCGGGATGATCGAGTCCCAGCCCCTCCTGGACGGACGCAACATGGTGATGCTGCTGGGTCCGACAAAGAATGCAGGAGTGAAACGAGATGCCGAAGACGAAAACCCGCAGCGCAGCGAAGAAGCGGTTCAAGGTGACGGGGACGGGCAAGATTCTCCGCCGGCCGACGATGCGCAGTCACAACCTGGAGCACAAGTCGTCGAAGCGTAAGCGCGCCTTCCGCAAGGACATCGAGGCGACGAGCGCCGACGTGGGCGCCCTGAAGAAGATGCTGAGGATCCGCTGATGCCCAGGGTCAAGCGATCTGTCCACGCGCAGAAGAAGCGCCGCAAGGTCCTGGCACAGGCGAAGGGGTACTGGGGCTGGAAGCACTCCCACTACCGCTACGCCAAGGAGCAGGTCGAGCACTCGCTCGTCTATGCGTACCGCGACCGGAAGAACCGGAAGCGGATGTTCCGCCGGCTCTGGATCACCCGGATCAACGCGGCCGCCCGGATGCACGGGCTCTCGTACAACCAGTTCGTGAACGGGTGCGGCAAGGCGGGCATCGAGCTCGACCGCAAGGTGCTCGCCGACCTCGCGGTCAACGACCCGGCCGCTTTCGGCGCAGTCGCCGAGAAGGCCAAGGCCGCGCTCGAGGCCTCCACGCCGTCCGCAGCCTGATCACCTCGAAGGACACGAGCGCGGTTTCAGTGCGTCACCGACCGGCGAGCGAGAAGCGCGTGCGTGAGGACGACCACCCACGCTGCCTCCAACAGCAAGAATCCCCACTGATGGTCGACGTACGCACTCCCGACCAAGATGATCGACCCGATCAGGTTCGGCAACAAGTAACGGAATGCCGACGATGGGGCAATCTCAAAGTGGAGCAGCGCAAACGCGCCCATGTTTAGAGCGGCACCAATCAGCTGAGCGACAATCGCCGGTGTCATATCGTCTACTCGTTGCCACCGTGCAGAAGACCTGAGGCGACAGCGACGACTAGACGTATCGCGGCAACACGCATTCTAGCGAAGGTGACGTCGCGGCAAGGGCGCACCCGCCCTCCGAGAGGTCCGACATCTGGGAGAGAAGGCCTATCCACGGGGCTACCGAACGTCGTGTACGGCGCCCTAGGATGGGCCGGCAGGTACCGTCGCAGCGCATGGCGCGCTGCGCGTTAGCAAATGGCCGGTGCGGGCGGCTCGATAGGCGCTGCCCGTCTGGCACGTGCATCGCTCGTACCGTCGGCCGTCTGCGTGACCGGCGCTGGCGCGACAAGCTCGGGCTGCTCGTCGTCGAGGGCGAGGATCTCGTCGACGCGGCGCGCGCGGCCGGCGTCGAGCCGGTCGAGCTGCTCGTCGCCGGGGAGACGGTCGCGCCCGAGCTGCTGGCGGAGGTGTCGACGCTCGGGCATCCGGCGCGCGTGGTCGGCGTCTACCGGCGAGAGGACCTGCCGCGAGGGACGCGCGAGGCGACGCTCGCGCTGTGGCGCGTCGGGGATCCCGGGAACGTCGGCACGCTGCTCCGCTCGGCGGATGCGTTCGGTGCGGGACTGGCGCTGTCGGCAGGCTGCGCCGACCCGACGGGGCCGAAGGCGCTGCGGGCGTCGGCCGGCGCGGTCTTCCGCGTTCCCGTGTGCGACTTCGACGAGGCACCCGGCCGCCGCGTGGCGCTCGTCGCGCACGGTGGGACCCCGCTGGCCGACGTCGATCTGGCCCGTCCGGTGGTGCTCGTCCTCGGGGCGGAGCGAGCTGGGCTGCCGGAGGACGTTCTGGCCCGCTGCGACGTCCGGGCGACGATCCCCCAGACCGGCGAGGCCGAGTCGCTGAACGTCGCGATGGCCGGAACGGTCGCGCTCTACGAGCTGGCTCGGCGGACCCGCCAGTCGTGAATGTGCCGGTCGATCTCCGCGCGTGAGGGGATCCGGCCGCCGTTTCGCTCCGTGACGATCTCGTACAACCGACGGAAGTTCGCGTCGGTCTTCACGAGCTCCCGAATGTGCTGCTCACGGCTCATCCTCTTCTTCATCGTCGTCCTCGATGAGTAGTTGCAGGATCCTCGTGACGCTGTCGCGGATGTCGAAGAGCGTCTCAAAGAGTACTTGCTCGTCGCGTGCCTCCACGCGCTCGAGCCTGCCGACCCGCGGCGCCGGCGCAAGATGTCCAGAAAAGCGGCCGGCCCGCTTTCGCGGGCCGGACCAGAGATTCGCCGAGCCGGTTTCGCTTTCGTCCGCCCCGTCCAATTGGCCTTCCGCCTCGGGGTTGCCCCCTCTTCGTACGGCCCCTCGGTCGAGGTTTCGACCTACTCGCGCTCCGTGCTCGGCGCAAGGGAGAAGGTATGGCTTTGCCGTCGTCGCATCAAGAGGGCGCCGTTACGATTTTGTCGCAATTTGCGCGCAGATCATTTTCGCCGCGCGATCCACACGCTGTCCTCGCTGTCGACGTACGCGCGCCGGTCGAACCATCCGTAGCACGCCTCGACCGTGAAGCCCGCCTCGGCGAGCAGCGCCTGCCAGCGCGGCGGCTCGAGCCACCACAGCTTCATCGTCGACTCGCCGCCGTCGCCGCGTACCGACAGCGTCAGCGACTGCTCCACGAGATCCCAGTCGGCCCGCTCGAAGATGCCCGGCTCCCGCTCCAGCCAGCGCCCGTCCGTCTCCTCGATGTCCTCCGGCGACGGCGAGAAGACGTCGAAGACGAGCCGTCCGGCGGGCTGCAGCAGCGCGTGGGCCGCACCCAGGGCAGTGCTCCGGTCCTCGTCCGTGGGCAGGTGGAGGAAGGCCCGAAAGGGACAGGTCACGAGCGGCACCCGCTCGTCCACCGGCGGCCGGCGGAGGTCGCCGAGCCGGAGGTCCAGCAGGGGCCCGACCCCGGCCTGGCGGGCCTGCTCGGCGCAGACGTCCAGCATCCCCTGAGACGAGTCGACCCCGATCACGTGGATGCCCGCGGCCGCGGTCGGGATGGCGATCCGTCCGGTGCCGACGCCGAGCTCCACCACCGGGCCGCCTGACTCCACGGCCTCGTCGACGTAGAACGAGATGTCCTCGATCACGCTGACGCTCCACGGGTCGTAGATACGCGCGATCGGGTCGTAGGTGCTCACGTGGGCGACTCTAGACGGGAAGCCGGTACAGTCGCCGCCGTGGAGCCTCAGGCACTTCGAGAGGAAGCGCTCGCCGCCGTCGCGGCGGCTTCGTCGGCTGCTGCGCTCGACGACGTGCGCGTGCACTATCTCGGCCGGAAGAGCACGCTGAAGCTCGCGCTGCGCGAGGTGCGCGACCGCGAGACCGGCATGGCGCTGAACGACGCGCGAGAGGCGATCGAGCAGGCCGTGGCGGCGCGACAGGAGGCGCTCGAGCGCGCCGAGCTCGACCGTGCGATCGTCGAAGACCGCGTCGATGTGACGTTGCCCGGGACGCCGCATCCGCGCGGGCATCTGCATCTGATCAGCCAGGTGCGGAGAGAGGTCGAAGACATCTTCCTCGGCCTCGGCTACGAGGTCGTCGACGGTCGCGAGGTCGAGACGACGCGGTACCTCTTCGACGCGCTGAACATGTCCGAGAACCATCCGACGCGGTCACCGCAGCACACCTTCTATCTCGACGACGACACCGTCCTGCGCAGCGAGACGTCACCGTCGCAGATCCACACGATGGAAGCGAAGCAGCCCCCGGTGTTCGTCGTCTCGCTCGGTCGCTGCTACCGGCGCGACACGCCGGACGCGACGCACTTCCCGATCTTCCATCAGGTCGAGGGCCTCGCCGTCGACCGCGGCATCACGCTCGCCGACCTGAAGGGGACGCTGCGCACGCTGCTGCGGGCACTGTTCGGGGAGGAGCGCGAGGCGAAGTTCGTCACGCACTTCTTCCCCTTCACCGAACCGTCGATGGAAGTGCTCGTCTCGTGCTTCCAGTGCGACGGCGCCGGCTGTCCCATGTGCCGCTACTCCGGCTGGATCGAGATCGGCGGTTCCGGCATGGTCGACCCGAACGTTCTCCGCTTCGTCGGCTACGACCCGGAGGAGGTCTCCGGCTTCGCGTTCGGCTGGGGACTGGAGCGCATCGCAATCCTGCGTCACGGCCTGCCGGACATTCGCGACCTCTGGGCGAACGACCTCCGCTTCCTGAGGCAGTTCTGATGCGGGTACCGCTGTCGTGGCTCCGTGAGTACGTGCGCGTCGATGCATCGCCGCAGCAGATCGCCGATCGGCTCTCCGTCTCGACGTGCGAGGTGGAGCGGATCGTGCGCCGCGGGATCGCCGACGACGGCGGGAACCTCGGCCTCTTCCGCGTCGGCCGGGTGCTCGAGGCGGGAAAGCATCCGAACGCCGACCGGCTCCAGCTCTGCCGCGTCGACGTCGGGGAGGCCGAGCCGTACCAGATCGTCTGTGGAGCATGGAACTTCGCAGCAGGCGCGACGGTCGCCGTCGCGTTGCCGGGCGCCACGCTTCCGAATGGACTGACGCTCGAGCGGCGGAAGCTGCGCGGCGAGGTCTCCGAAGGGATGATCCTCGCCGAGGACGAGGTCGAGCTCGGGCCGGATCACGACGGGATCATGGTGCTCGACGACTCGCTCGAGCCGGGTGCGCCGCTCGCCGACGTTCTGCCGCTCGTCGAGGACGTCCTCGAAGTCGAGACGACGCCGAACCGTCCCGACCTGCTGTCGATCTACGGCCTCGCGCGCGAGGTGGCGGCACTCTTCGACGCCGAGCTCACACCGTGGCCGGGGGTCGAGCCGGCGCGCGAGGGCGACGAGCCCGTCGACGTGCGGATCGAGGACGAGCACGGCTGTCCGCGCTATGTCGGCCGGCTCTTCCGCGGCGTGACCGTGGGGCCGTCGCCCGTCTGGATGAGGGCGCGCATCGCGGCGGCCGGCATGCGCCCGATCTCGAATGTCGTCGACGTGACCAACTACGTGATGCTCGGACTCGGCAACCCACTGCACGCGTTCGACCACGACAGCCTCGCGGGTGGACGCGTGCGCGTCCGTCGCGCGGTCGCGGGCGAGGAGATCCGGACTCTCGATGGGCAACAGCGGAAGCTCGATCCGCGCGACCTGCTGATCGCAGACGGTGAGCGCGCGATCGCGATCGCCGGGATCATGGGCGGCCAGGAGACCGAGGTTTCCGAGCGGACGACGAACGTGCTGCTCGAGGCGGCGAACTTCGAGCCCGTCTCGATCCTGCACTCGTCGGAGCGGCTGGGGCTCCGCACGGAAGGCTCGAACCGGTGGGAGAAAGGGGTCGACCCGCACCTCGCCGGTCACGCCGCGCGGCTCGCCTCGGAGCTGCTCGTCGAGACCAGCGGCGCGCGCTGGGTCGGGGAGACCGATGCGCAGGTCGCGTTGCCGGAACGTGCCCGTATCGAGCTCCGCCCGGCGCGGACGAGCGCGCTGCTCGGGCTCGACGTGCCTCCCGGGAGGCAGCACTCGATCCTCGCCGGTCTCGGTTTCGAGCTCGACGGCGACGTCGTCGCCGTGCCGACGTGGCGGGCGCGCGACGTGACGCGCGAGGCGGACCTCGTCGAGGAGGTCGCACGGTTCGTGCTCGACGAGATCCCGTTCACACTCCCGCCGCGACGCGAGCTGCACGGGCGGCTCACGCCTGCGCAACAGCTGCACCGCCGGATCGAGGACGTGCTGCTCGGCTGCGGGCTCTCGGAGGCGTACACGCCGAGCCTGGTCGCGGACGACCCGCGGCCGGACGCGCTCCGCCTCCCGCTGCCGCTGTCGACCGAGATGTCGGTCCTGCGCACGTCGCTCCTTCCGAGCCTGCTCGAGGCGGCGCGGCGCAACCGCGAGGTCGGCAACGTGGGCGTCGCGCTGTTCGAGATCGCGCACGTGTATCTCGCGTCCGGACAGCAGCTTCCGGACGAGCCGTGGCATGTCGGCGCGGTGCTCGAGGGCGGTTACGCGGACGCGAAGGGCGTCGTCGAGACGCTGTTCGAGGCGCTGCAAATTGAAGCGGAGTTCGAGCGCGGCGAGCATCCGCTGCTCCATCCCGGCAAGACGGCCCGGCTGCCGCAGGGCTGGGTCGGTGAGGTGCATCCCGGCCTCGACCAGGGCTGGTCAGCGTTCGAGCTCGATCTCGCGGGCCTCGACGGCGCGGCGTCCACGCGCGTGCTGTACCAGACGGTCAGCCCGTTCCCCGAGGTGCGGCAGGATCTTGCGTTCGTCGTCGCCGAGGACGTTCCGGCTGCGTCGCTGGCGGCGGCGATGCGCGAGGCGGCGGGACCGGAGCTGCGAGACGTGGAGGCCTTCGACGAGTACCGCGGCGGCCAGATCGGCGAGGGCAAGCGGTCGCTCGCGTTCCGTGTCGCGTTCGGCTCGCCCGAGCGCACGCTGACGGACGAGGACGCGGCGGCGCTGCGCGGGAAGATCGTCGAGGCGCTCGCGCGGCAGTTCGGCGCCGTGTTGCGGGCATGACCAAACCGTTTTCCCGCCGAGCTCGTATCAGCGGCATGCGCCTGCTGCTCCTGGCCGTGGTTCTGCTGCTCGTCGCCCTGCCGGCCGCCGGCGCGGGCGCCACGCGCGCGGACAATCCCGTCCTGACCGGCGACGTCGGCGCCAACGACTCGTTCACCATCAGCCTCACAGGTCCGACCGGCGCGCCGGTGCGCAATCTCGATCCGGGGACGTACACGCTGCTCGTGCACGACCGCTCCTCGATCCACAACTTCCATCTCTTCGGCCCGGGCGGCGTGAACGTCGCGACGGACGTCGATGCGATCGGCGACTTCACCTTCACCGTCACGCTCGTCGCAGGCACGTACAACTTCGATTGCGACGCGCACGCGGCCGAGATGAAGGGCTCGTTCACCGTCGGCGCAACGACGCCGACACCGACTCCCTCGCCGACTCCGACACCGACTCCGACGCCGAAGGCGACGAAGCTGCTCGGCTCGGTCGGGCCGGGCGCCACCATCGCGCTCGGCTCCTCCAACGGGAGCCCGATGTCGAGCCTCACCGCCGGCGCCGCCACGATCGTGATCAACGACAAGTCGGCGAAGGACAACTTCCACCTCGTCGGCCCCGGCGTGTCGAAGGCGACCGGCGTCGCCTTCAAGGGCAAGGTGACGTGGAAGGTGACGCTCAGGGCCGGGAAATACACCTTCAAGTCGGACAAGCACCCCGTGCTGCACGGCACCCTCACCGTCAAGCGCTGACGCGCGGCCGCATATCTATGCTCCGCGTATGCAGGCGCGGAAGGCCGAGCGGCATCGGCTGATCGCAGGGATCGTCGCGCGCAAGCGCGTCGGCACGCAGCTCGAGCTTGCCGAGGCGCTCGCGGCCGCCGGCTGCACGGTGACGCAGGCGACGATCTCCCGCGACATCCGCGAGCTCGGCCTCGAGAAGACGCACGACGCGCTGGGGCGGCCGCGCTACGAGCTGCCGGTCGCGGGCGGCCGCGCGTCGCGACAGGATCCGCGTGACGCGCTCGACGCGGTGCTGGCGCAGTTCGGTCGCAGCGTCACCGCCGCCCAGAACGTCGTCGTCCTCCATTCCGAGCTCGGCTCCGCGCCTGCGATCGCGCGCGCTCTCGACCGCACCGCCAATCCGCTCGCGGTCGGCACGCTCGCCGGAGACGACACGTGTCTCGTCATTGCGCGCACGGCGGGCGACGCGAAGGCGCTGGCCGCCGAGCTGGCCGAAGCTCTCGGCTGAGCAACGACGCCCCGCCGGGACATGCCCCGGTGTCAGACACGGGTCACGGAACCGTCACGGCGGAATCGGCGCGATTGCCGATCACTGCGTCGATCCGGCCGGTGAAACGTCACGACTTGCTCACAGCGGCCTCGCCGCTCAGGACATGCCCTGGTGTCAGACACCGGGACGTGGCCGCTACGACACAGGCGGGCGGAGCTCCGTCCACGGCTTCGCGAGCTCGAGCTGCGCGGCGACGCGGAGCAGCGTCGCCTCGGCGAAGGGGCGGCCGATCAGCTGCACGCCGATCGGCAGACGGTCATCGCTCCAGTGCAGCGGCAGCGACAGGGCCGGTTGGCCGGTGACGTTGACGAGCGGCGTGAAGGGCGTGAACAGGATCTGCCGCGCGAAGGCGGCGTGCGGGTCGCCGTTCGCGTCCTCGAACGTCCAGCCGACCGGCACCGGCGGCAGTGCGAGCGTCGGCGTCACGACGACGTCGACGTCGTCCCAGAACGCGAGCACGTGGCGCACCATCCGCTGCAGTCGCTGGATGGAGACAGTCAGGTCCGGGCTCGACGTGCCCCGCGCGTCCTCGGCGAGGGCGCGGTTGATCGGCTCCAGCAGCGAGAGGTCGTCGATCCCGGCCACGGCGGGGCCGACCTGCCAGACGCGGACGAAGTCGACGAGCAGCTCGTCGCTCCCCCACGGCGGCGTCGCCTCGCGGACGTCGTGGCCGAGCCCGGCGAGCAGGTCGCCGGCGGATCGCGCCGCCGCGGCGCAGGCGTCGTCCACCGGCACCTCCACCGGCGGCTGCGTCGTCACGGCCACGCGCAGCCGTCCCGGCTGCTCGTCGCACTCCGCCAGGAACGGGCGCTCCGGCTCCGGCGCGACGAAGAAGTCGCCCGTCTCGTAGCCGTGCATCACGTCGAGCAGCGCCGCTGCGTCGCGCACCGTCCGCGCGATCGGTCCCGACGTGCCGAGCCCGAGCGCGCCCGAACCGTACGGCGCGGGGGAGACCCGGCCGCGCGACGGCTTCATGCCGACGAGGCCGCAGCACGACGCGGGATTGCGGATCGAGCCGCCGCCGTCGCTGCCGTGCGCGGCGGGACAGAGACCGGCCGCAGTCGCCGCGGCGGCGCCGCCGCTCGAGCCGCCGGACGTCCGCGACGTGTCCCACGGGTTCCGGCAGACGCCGTTCAGCTCCGACTCCGTCATCCCGATCGTCCCGAGCTCCGGCGTGTTCGTCTTGCCGAGGACGACGAAGCCGGCCTCGCGCAGCCGGCGCACGACAGCGGCGTCGCCGGTCGGCACGTAGTCCGCCAGCGCCTTCGTCGAGTACGTCGTGCGCAGGCCCGCCGTCTCGTGCAGATCCTTGATCGGCAGCGGGACGCCGTGGAACGGCGCGTCCGTTGCAGCCGACTCGGCCGCGCGCGCCGCCGCGAGCGCGCCGTCCGCGTCCACCGTCACGAACGAGTTCAGCTGCGGATCGAGCCGCTCGATGCGGTCGAGGTAGAGCTGGACGAGCTCGACCGGCGACACCGCGCGTGCGCGCACGCTGCGCCGCCAGCTCGAGCGCGGATGCGAACGCGAGCTCGTCGCTCACGGACGGCGGCCGAGCAGCTTGTTCCCGCAGCCGCTGGCCCCACGTCATCGAGTCGCTGCGCGCCTTCTCCGCCTCCGGCTCGAGATCCGCGAGCGGCTCCGAGACAGGCGCCGTGTACGGCTGCAGCTTCGCCGCGTCCTCCGGCGACGAGGTCGAGCGTGATCTGGCCCTCGAGGATCTGCGCGACGTGCTCCGCGGAGACGTACTTCGAGCGCGTGAGCACCGTGCCGCCGTCGCCGACGGCGATCCCGTCGAAGATGTCCGCCTCGACATCGCCCGTGATCTTGTCGACCTTTCCGATCTCGTTGCCGGCCGCGTCGAGGACGCTCCAGCCGGGCTCGATCACGCGCCAGGCGACCGGATCGCCGCGGAGCCATCAGACTGCCTTCCCCGCGACGTACCAGACCGGGCCCTGCGTACCGACGTGGTGGGAGTCGGACATCGCCTCGAGCACGCGCACGTCGCCGGGGATCCCCTCGTCGTCGAGGCGCTCGAGGCAGCGGCGCACCATGCCGGGCGCGGCGCCGTAGCCGGCCGACCGGGCGACGCGGAAGCGGAAGCCGGGACGGCCTTCGCGCCGCAGCGGATTGATCGGCCCGAGCAGGAGCGCGGCGTGGTCGAGCGTGATCGGTCGACGTCGAGCCCGAGCTCGCAGAACAGGTCGCTCCAGTCGGACGGAACGGCGGCGAGCGCAGCGTCCCACGCGTCGGCGAGCGACGCCTCCGCCGCGGCCTCGACGACGACGGTCGTCGGCCGCCGAGACGAGCTCGAGCGTGCCGTCGATCTTCTCGTCGTCGATCCGGCGCAACATCCGTCGCACCGCTTCGGGTCCGACACCGCCGCCGGCCCGCTCCGCGGAGAAGCGGAGCACCGCGCCCCGCCGGCCCGGGCCGGCCGGCGCGAGCAGCGCAGCGGCGCGGCTCCCGTGCGTCTCGTCGGCCACGGTCGAGCGACAGGATGGCGTGACTCCACCTCGGATCCAGGCCCTTTTCGATGCCGTTCCATTGGTCGACGAGGCTCATCGCGCGAACCGTACACTCCCGCCGTGGCCAAGGTGGAACAAGCGAAATCGGCGCTCGCGAAGAGCGATCTCCGCGACGTCCTGCGCGAGATGCTGCTCATCCGCCGCTTCGAGGAGAAGGTGGAGGAGCGCTTCCGCGCGGGCGAGCTCCCGGGCTTCCTGCACGTCGACCATCGGAGAAGAGGGCTGCGCGGTCGGCGTCTGCCGCGCGCTCGAGGACGGCGACGTGATCGCGTCCACGCACCGCGCGCACGGGCACACGCTCGCGAAGGGCACGCACCCGAACGAGCTGATGGCCGAGCTGTACGGCAAGCAGGAGGGCTGCTCGCACGGCTACGGCGGCTCGATGCACCTCTACGACATCGAGCGCGGGAACATGGGCGCGAACGCCGTCATCGGCGGCGGCCTGCCGCAGATCACCGGCTCCGCGCTCGCTTTCCAGATGCGCGGCGAGCCGCGCGTCGCGGTCGCGTTCTTCGGCGACGGCGCGACGAACATCGGCACCTTCCACGAGGCGCTGAACCTCGCGCAGCTCTGGAAGGTCCCCGCCGTCTTCGTGCTCGAGGACAACCACTGGGCCGAGTCGACGCCGGAGTCGCAGCACTCGCCGATCCGCGACCTCTCGGACCGCGCGAAGGCGTTCGGGATGAAGTCGATGAAGGCGGACGGCCAGGACGTCGAGGCCGTGTACAAGACGACGCGGCAAGGCGCTCGAGCACGCACGCTCCGGCCAGGGCCCCGTCTTCCTGCACCTCGACACGTGCCGGTTCTCCGGCCACTACATCGGCGACCCGCAGGTCTACCGGCCGAAGGAGGAGGCGCGCGACCTGCGGGAGACGCGCGACCCGATCACGCTGCTGCGCGATAAGCTCGGCGTCACCGACGCGGAGTTCGAGGAGATGGACGCCGAGGTGACGGAGATCGTCGAGGCGTCGGTCGAGTTCGCGAAGAACGGTACGGATCCCGCGCCGGAAGACGCGATGCGGAACGTCTATGCCTGAGGCTCCTGGCCGCGCACCGCTCCAGGCCGGCGGAGCCGGCCTCCGCGGTGCGCTCTCGCCGCTGGCCGCGCGATCCGGCGCTCGCTCGGATCGGCCGTACCGGACGTACTGTCCTCACCTCGCTCGCTTGTCTCGCTTGCCAGCGACGAGCCAGGAGCCTCAGGGTGCCTGAGCTCTCGTACCGCGAAGCCGTGCGCGACGCGCTCGTGCAGGCGATGCGCCAGGACGACGACGTGTTCATCATGGGCGAGGACATCGCCGAGATGGGCGGCTCCATGGGCGTGACGCACGGGATGCTCGACGAGTTCGGGCCGACGCGCGTCCGCAACACGCCGATCTCGGAGATGGCGCTCGCCGGCGCGGCCATCGGCGCCGCGCTCCAGGGCATGCGTCCCGTGGCGGAGATCATGTACGAGGACTTCATGACGCTCGCAGCCGAGCAGGTCGTGAACCAGGCGGCGAAGCACCGCTACATGTCGGGCGGCCAAGTGACCGTTCCGGTCGTCTTTCGCACGCAGGGCGGCGCCGGCTGGTCGCCGGGCGCGCAGCACGCGCAGCAGCTCGAGGCGTGGTTCGTCCACATCCCCGGGCTGAAGGTCGTGTTCGCATCGACGCCGGAGGACGTGCGCGGTCTGCTCTGGTCCTCGATCTACGACGACAATCCCGTCGTCTTCTTCGAGCACCGCACGCTGTACGGGATCAAGGGCGACGTGCCGGCGGAGATCGAGCCGATCCCGATCGGCAAAGCGCGCGTGCATCGCCAGGGCGAGGACGTGACGGTGATCGCCACGGGGCGGCTCGTGCACGAGTCGCTCGAGGCGGCCGTCGAGGCGGAGAAGGAAGGCATCTCGGTCGAGGTGGTCGACCCGCGCACGCTGCAGCCGCTCGACGAGCAGACGCTGGTCGACTCGGTGAAGAAGACGAACCGCGCGGTCGTCGCGCACGAGGCGGTCACGCGCATGGGCTTCGGCGCCGAGGTCGCGGCCGTGCTCCAGTACCAGGCATTCGACTGGCTCGACGCACCGGTCGAGCGCGTCGGCGCGCGCTTCTCGCCGCTGCCGTTCGCGCCCGTGATGGAGAACTACGTCATTCCGCACGGCTCCGACGTGCTCGACGCGATCCGGCGAACGGTCGGCCGTGGCTAGCGAAGTCAAGCTGCCGCGGCTCGGCCAGGGCATGGAGTCCGGGACGATCGTCAAGTGGCTGAAGTCGGAAGGCGACCCGGTCGAGAAGGGCGAGCCGCTGTACGAGCTCGACACCGACAAGGTGACGCAGGAGGTCGAAGCCGAGGCAACCGGCGTCCTGCTGAAGATCGCCGTGTCCGAGGGCGAGGTCGCGGTCGGCCGCACGATCGGCTTCATCGGCGCGAAAGGCGAAGAGGTCGCTGCCGCTGCGCCGCCCGAGAAGCCCAGCGCACCCGCCGCCGCTCCGGCCGCTCCTGTCGCGGCACCGGCGCCGAAGGCGACGGTCCAGAGCTCGAATGGCCGCATCAAGGCGTCTCCGCTGGCACGCAGGATCGCGCGCGAGCGCGGCATCGACCTGGCCGAGCTCAGCGGCACCGGACCGGACGGCCGAATCGTCGCCGTTGACGTGACGAGCGTCGGGAGACTCGGCGTTGTCGAGCCTTCCATCCGGTTCGGCGAGCCCACGCGCCTGCCGCTCACGAGCATCCGCAAGACGATCGCCCGCCGGCTCACGCAGGCGTGGACCGTTCCGGCCTTCCAGCTCACCGTCGACGTCGACATGACGCGCGCGGATGCGCTCGTGCAGGCGCAGCGGGAGCTCAACGCCGGCGTCCGCATCACCGTCACGGATCTCCTGACGAAGCTCTGCGCGCACGCGCTGATGCGTCATCCCGACATGAACGTCCAGTTCGCCGAGGACGAGCTGCTCGTCTTCCCGACCGCCGACGTCGGCATCGCCGTCGCCGCGCCGCAGGGCCTCGTCGTTCCGGTCGTCCGCAGCGCCGAGCGGCTGTCGCTGGCGGAGATCGCCGGCGTCCGCGGCGACCTCGTCACGCGCGCCCGCGAGGGGAAGCTGCGTGCCGAGGATCTCGACGGCGGCACCTTCACCATCTCGAACCTCGGCATGTTCGGCATCGACCAGTTCGTCGCCGTGCTGAACCCGCCGCAGGCGTCGATCCTCGCCGTCGGGCAGACGCGTGAGCAGGTCGTCCCACGCGACGGGGAGCTGCTGGTGCTGCCGCTGATGACGATGACCCTCACGTGCGACCACCGTGCCGTCGACGGCGCCACCGGGGCCGCGTTCCTCGGGACGATCAAGGCGTTCCTCGAGTTCCCCGGCCTCGCTCTCTGATCCCCGCGTGAGGGATTGCCGCCGGCCGCGGCACTCGTCATAGTCAGACACCTGCGGATGCGGCGACTCTGTCGTCAGCACCGAGGAGGGACATAGGGATGAGCATCAAGCTTGCCGCGGGCGTTGCCGTTTGCGCTGCGCTCGTGCTTGCCGCAGGCGCGGCCGCGCGCCCGCTGGATGGAGGCTCTGGTGGCTGGCATCCGCCGCACGGCGGCCCCGGTCACGGACGGGGCGCGTGGTTCAGCGACGTCTGCGACGCGAGCACGCCGGTCGAAGCAGCCTGCAGCGCGCAGGTCGTCACCGACGCGAACGGCGATCCGCTCGCGTCGTCGTCGCCGCCGTCGACGGCATACGGGCCGGCGCAGTTCCACGGCGGATACAACCTGCCGACGACAACGGCGACGGCGCAGACCATCGCCATCGTCGATGCGTACGACGACCCGAACGCGGAGAGCGACCTCGCCGTCTACGACGCGCAGTACGGGCTGCCGGCGTGCACGACGGCGAACGGCTGCTTCCGCAAGGTGAGCCAGACCGGCACGACCCGCTACCCGCGCAGCAACTCCGGCTGGGCGCTGGAGATCTCGCTCGATGTGCAGACGGCGCACGAGATCTGCCAGAACTGCAAGATCCTGCTCGTCGAGGCGACCTCTGCGACGACCGCGAACCTCGGCGCATCCGTGAACGAGGCGGTGAAGCTCGGCGCCACGGAGGTCTCAAACTCGTACGGCGGCGGCGAGTCCTCGGCGGACACGAGCTACGACTCCGCGTATTACAACCATCCGGGCGTCGCAATCACTGCGTCCTCCGGCGACGGCGGGTACGGCGTGGAGTATCCGGCGGCGTCGCGCTACGTGACCGCGGTGGGCGGGACGACGCTGAACCTCGGCTCCGGCAACACGTATGGGAGCGAGTCGGCGTGGTCGGGCGGAGGCTCCGGCTGCTCGCGCTACGACGCGAAGCAGACGTGGCAGACCGACACCGGCTGCACGCGCCGCACGGTCGCGGACGTGGCCGCCGACGCCGACCCGAACACCGGCGCGGCCGTATACGACTCCGTTCCGTACCAGGGACAGATCGGCTGGTACCAG
Organism: uncultured Actinomycetes bacterium; assembly: GCA_963761665.1. Lineage (GTDB taxonomy): Bacteria > Actinomycetota > Thermoleophilia > Gaiellales > Gaiellaceae > Palsa-739. The sequence goes on along the minus strand of CAVXHM010000004.1, from coordinate 111,016 downwards.
GTCGGCGGCACGAGCCTCTCGTCGCCGCTGATCGCGGCGGTCTACGCGCTCGCCGGCAACGCGGCCTCGGTGACGTACGGCTCGTATCCGTACACGCATGCGGCGTCGCTGCACGACGTGCACTCCGGCAGCAACGGCAGCTGCAGCCCGTCGTATCTCTGCACCGCCGGCACCGGCTTCGACGGCCCCACGGGCGTCGGCACGCCGAACGGCGTCGGCGGCTTTTGACGAAGGCGTAACGGGTGGCGACGCCAACTCGTGGCGTCGCCACCCTGTTTGCAGGGCATTTGACTTGGCGACGCCAAGCCACGCCACTTGGCGGCGCCAAGCCAGGTCGCCTCCGCCAAGTTGGCGACGCCACGGCAGAGGCGAGCCCTAAACTGCCCCCGGTGCTCCGTCCGGCCGACAACCAGGACGCGCGGTTCCTCCGGGACATGCTCCGCCACGCCTACCACTGGCGCTTCAACGAGGATCCCGACCTGCCGGTCTACCGCTACGCGCAGAACTGGGGGCGGCGTGGCGACGCCGGCGTGATCGCGTTCGAAGGCCCGCACGCCTACGGCGCCGCGTGGTACCGGCTGTTCCCGGCGGGCGAGCCCGGCTTCGGCTTCGTCGACGAGGACACGCCGGAGCTGACGGTGGCGGTCGTCCCGAGCCGGCGCGGCGAGGGCGCCGGCGCGGAGCTGCTCGAGGCGTTGCTCGCGCGCGCACGCGAGGACGGCTACGCCGCGGTGAGCCTCAGCACCGCGAAGGGGCAGACAGGCTTCTACGAAAAGTTCGGCTTCGAGTCCGTCGCCGAGACGGACAACGCCGTGACGATGCTCGCACGGCTGTAGCACCTCGTTAGCTCCGCCTCTTCATTAGCGCGCGATTAGCGCGACGCGAGCCCGCCGTTGGCGGGCGAACGGAGTTTGGCGGCGACATCAACCACTCCGCAAAGGAGCACACGATGCGCCGCAACATCCTTCACAGCCTCGGCCTGCGGGTCTCGATGCTCACGGGCATCATCCTCGTCCTCGCCGCCGTCATGCCGCTCGTGGCACTGGCGGGCCAGGGCAATCCCGGCGGGGTCTAGCTCGGTCAGGAAGTCGCCGCCGCGCGTTGCTCGGCTAGAAGCAGAGCAACCGCGGCGGCGTTCCCTTTCTCGGTGAACAGCCGCACCGCCTCCGTGACTGCGGTCGATGCATCGGACGTCCTGGATGCGGCGACGAGCACCTCGATCAGTGCGAGTCGCACGCCGGCCCGCTGATTGAGTGCGTCGGTCACGTCCGCGATCTCGACCGCATCCCGCGCGAGCCGCTCTGCCCGTTCGATGTCTCCCGATCGAGCGATTAGCTTCGCGCCGACCGCTCTCCACGAGAACTGCGCGCTCGCGTCATCGGGCAGGGCATGCTCCTCGGCGATGTCGTTCCAGCTCTTCGCGTCTTCGAAGCGTCCGAGCTCGTAAAGCGCGTCGGCCAGCTGCGGCGCCTGCGTGCTGAGGTGGTTCCAGTTGCGCATTTCTCGGAGCGTCTGGCAGCTCCCGGTGAGAACGTTCGCGGCCTTCTCGGGGTCGGCATCCAGCTGCGCAACGGAGGCCTCGAGCGGAGCGCAGGTGCGCGCGATCGCGGTTGGCTGGCCGAGATCTGAGTACATCTCTCTCGAGCGTGAGAGCAGGTCGCGCGCATCGTCGAGATTCCCGAGCATCGCCTGGAGTCCGGCGAGGTATGCGAGGACGTGTGCCTCACCGCTGCGGTCTTCGACCTCCTTCTCGAGGAGATCCGCGCAGCGGTCGACCCCGCCGGCCGCAGGCGTGGGGCCGTAGTAGAGCGCCGCCGCGATGTGTCCGACACAGGTTGCGGTCGGAAATCCCGCGTCGCGGTAGTAGACGAGAGCACGTTCAGCTGACTCTTCCCACACGGCGTTGTGGCAGTACATGCCGCCGTGCACCCAGCCGGTCAACATCCATGTCCTGCCGAGCGAGCGGGCGTCGTTGAGGCCTTCGAATACGGGAAGCGCGACGTCGGCGAGATCGAACAGCTGTTGCGTCGAGCTTCCTTGCTCGTCCAGCAAGTGAGCGGCGGCCAGCTCGATCTGCGCACGCAGCTCGATGCGGCGGTCGCCGCTGCGCGCTGCGATCTCCCTCGACTCCCGCAGGGTCCCGTCGGCTTGCTCCGTCGCGCCGGCGGTGTTGAGTGCGATTCCGAGCTCGCAGAGCAGCTCGCGCCGTGTCTCGTCCTCTGCCGGCAGCAGCGCAGCGGAACGCGAGAGCAGACCTGATGCGCCGAGTGCCTCGCCGCGCTTCCACGCGCGGATGCCCGCCGCGCCGAGGCGGCGGCCTGCGTCTTCCGCGAGCCGCTGCGCGTGGCGGTCCGCCGGCGCCAGCTCGATGCTCAGCAGATACGCGTGCTCGAGGTGGTAGCCGATGAGCTCGTCGTCCGCGCCCCGGCGCGCGAGCACGTCGGCGAACCGCTCGTGCAACTCCGCCCGCAGCTGCTTCGGCGCGGCGCGGTACGCGGCGTCGTGGATCAGCCAGTGGCGGAAGCGGAACGCGGCGCCGACGGCGCGGATGAAGCCACGCCGCGCGAGCACGTCGAGATGGGCTGCTGCCGTCGGCGCGGCGGAGGCGTCCAGCAGTTCCGTCACATCGGCGAGCGTGAAGTCGCGGCCCACGACGGCGGCGCGCTCGAGGACGCCTCGCTCCCCGGGGCCGAGCCGGTCGAGCCGCGCGGCGAGCAGCGCGCGCAGCGTCGGCGGCGGCTCCAGCTGCCCGGTCTCCGCCACGTGCGCGACGAGCTGCTCGAGAAAGAGCGGGTTTCCCTCGGCGGCGGCGACGAGGCGGTCGTGGGTGGCCGCGTCGAGCGCGGACTCGGGCAGCAGCTGGTCGGCGAGCGCGTGCGTCTCGTCGTCGGAGAGCGGCTCGAGCACGAGGCTCGTTCCGGCGCCCGGAAACGCCGGCCGCTCCTCGGCGACCTCCTCGCGGGCGACGCAGACGAGCAGGATCGGCGCGTCGCGCGACGACGTCGCCAGGTACTCGACGAGATCGAGCAGCGGCGGCTCGGCCCAGTGCAGGTCGTCGAGGACGAGCACGACCGGCCTGCGACCGGCAAGGGTCTCGCAGTAGCGGCGGAACGCCCACGGCACCTCCTCCGCCGGCACGGCCGTGTCGGTATGGAAGACCGCCTCGAGCCGCGAGACGATCGCCTCCGCCTCCGGCTCGCCCTCGAGCGCGGCGGCGACGTCCTCCGGGCTGCCGAGCGCCTCGCGCAGCGGCCGGAACGTCGTGCCTTCCCCGTATGCGTCGCAGCGTCCGCGCAGCACCGTCGCTTCGGCCGCGACCGCGTCGACGAGCTCGTGCGTCAGCCGCGACTTGCCGATCCCCGGAGGCCCGAGTACGGCGACCGTCTGCAGCACCCGGTCGCGCACCGCGGCGTCGAGCGCCCCGCGAAGCGTCGTCAGCTCGTCGACGCGCCCGACGAGCGGCGCGTCGAGGCGCCGCGCGAGCGCCGGCGCATCCGGTGAGAGCTCGTCGAGCCGGAACGCCTGCACCGGGCCACGCAGTCCGCGCAGTTCGATACCGCCGAGCGGCGCGAAGCCGCCCGCGCCGGCGGTGAGCCGTCGCGTCAGCTCGTCGACGGCGATCTCGCCCGGCTCCACCTCCTGCTGCAGCCGCGACGCGACGATCACCGCTGGACCGGTGGCGAGCGGATCGCCGGCGCCGCCGCCGGTGAGCACCTCGCCCGTCGCGAGCCCGATGCGGACCTGCAGCCGCACTCCGAGATCCCGGTCCGCGTCCTCGTCCAGCCGCGCAACGGCGTCGCGCAGCTCGACGGCGGCCCGCGCGGCCCGCAACGCGTCGTCCTCGTGCGCGAGCGGCGATCCGAACACGGCCATGACCGCGTCGCCGACGAACTTCTCCACGACACCGCCGTGGCGCGCGACCGCGGCGGACGCGGCGTCGAAGTAGCGGTGCATCAGCGCCCGCAGCGCCTCCGGATCGAGCGCGACCGCGAGCCCGCTCGAGTCGGCCAGGTCGGCGAAGAGAATCGTCGCGAGCTTACGCTGCGGCGCAGCCGGGACCTGGACGGGACGCGCGAGCGCCTTGTCCTGGCGAAGGATGGCCGCCTCGAGCTCGCGCAGCTCCGGGCCGGGCTCGATTCCCAGCTCCTCCACGAGCGCCGTGCGCGCGTCGCGATACGCCGCGAGCGCGTCGGCCTGGCGGCCCTCGCGGTAGAGCGCGAGCATCAGCTGCGCGCGCAGCCGTTCGCGCACCGGCTCCGCCGCAACGAGCGCCTCGAGCTCCGGAACGAGTCCGCCGTGCCCGAGCGCCAGCTCCGCGTCCATCCGCAGCTCCACCGCGGTCCAGCGCAAGGCCTCGAGCCGTGCGATCTCCGCCTGGGCGAACGGCTCGTAGGTGAAGTCAGCGAGCGGCGGGCCGCGCCAGAGGCCCAGAGCCTCGGCCGCGAGCGCGGACGCGCGCTCGGGCTCGGCCGCCTGCGCCGCGCGCGCGTCGGCCAGGAACGACTCGAAGCGAACGGAGTCGATCGCCTCCGGATCGACCTCGAGGATGTACCCGGGAGGCTGCGCCGCCACCGGAGCGGCGTCGCCGAGCGCGCCGCGCAGGCGCGAGACCTGCGCCTCGAGCGCATGCCGCGCGCCGGTCGGCGGCGACTCCTGCCAGAGGTCCTCGACCAGCCGGTCGACGGAGGCGACCCTGCCGCGGTGGACGAGCAGCGTGGCGAGCAGCGCGCGCACCTTGGCGGCGCGCAACGCCACGGGTTCCCCGTCGCGCAGCACCTCGAGCGGTCCCAGCAGCCTGAACTCGATCTTCATCCCGATTCGAAGCTTGGCACTGCGTCCGCGCCGTTGCCACCCGGCGGCGTGAGCGATCGGTGAGCGGCCGCGGGCAGGCTCCTCGCCAAGGAGGTGCAGGCATGTTCACATCGACAAGGCGTGGGCGACTCGGCGGGCTGGCAGCCGCGATTGCCGTCCTCGCACTCGTCATCGTCGCGGCGGCCGGAGCCACCCGGACCACCGGCGGCGCGACGTACGTCTACAACGACAAGGCCGGCGACAGCGCGACCGCGCCGGACATCCAGAAGGTCGTGCTCACAGATCAGGGGAACGGCCTCGTCGGCGTCGAGATCGACCTGGCCGCGATCATCCCGGACGACGGCTCCATGCTCGTGTTCGGCATCGACGCGGACCGCAATCCCCAGACCGGCGACCCGCTCGGCCTGGAGTACTTCGTCGGCGTCGACGCGTCGGGGCCGTGGCTGATGCAGTGGAACGGCTCGCAGTGGGCCCCGGCCAACCATCAGCCGGCGGGGGCGACGGTGAACGGCGGGCAGATCGGCTTCACGCTGACGCTGTCCGACTTCGGCGTCACCAACTTCGGCTTCATCGTCCTCTCGCTCCACGGCGATGACGGCGACGCCACGCCGGAGTTCGGCGAGTTCAACTATCCGGATCCGGCGGCACAGGTCGGGATCGCCGCGATCGTCCTGAACGTCACGGCGCTCCTGCCGACCGCAGGGAAGACGTTCACGGTGCCGGCGGCCCAGGTGAAGCTGACCACCGGCGACATCGTGGCCGCAGACTCGACCACGGTCACGCTGTCGTACAAGGGGCAGGCGCTGAAGCCGCTCCGGCAATGGGCGTGGAAGATCCCCAAGACGTACAAGGGGAAGCACCTGGTGCTGAAGGTGGCGGCGACGTACCAGGGGAGCACACGCACGATCTCGCTGCCGGTCGTCGTCCGGTAGCACGAAGCCCGGGTTCCCTCCCGGAACGAGGGGCCGCCCACCCGGCGGCCCCTCGCCGTGACTACGCTTGCCTCGAAAACGATTCGAGGAGTGAGAGACGATGGACGTTGACGTCGCCGTCCTGGGCGGAGGCCCGGGTGGCTACACCGCCGCGATCCGCGCCGCCCAGCTGGGCGCGAAGGTCGCCTGCATCGAGAAGGAGCCCGAGCTCGGCGGCACCTGCCTGCGCGTCGGGTGCATCCCGACGAAGGCCTGGGTGCAGACCGCGTACGCGCTGCGCGAGGCCGAGGAGAGCTTCGCGAAGTTCGGCGTCATGGTCGGCGGGGCGACGCTCGATTTCGGTGCGTCGAACGCATGGAAGGCCGGCGTGGTCAAGCAGATGACGACGGGTGTCGCAGGATTGTTCAAGGCGAACGGCGTCGAGTGGGTGAAGGGCGCCGGCCGCTTCAAGGACGCCAACACGATCGCGGTCGAGGGCGGGGAGGACGTGACCTTCCGCTCCGCCGTCGTCGCCACCGGCTCGTTCCCGCTCCGTCCGCCGATCCCGGGGCTCGACTCGCCGCGCTGCGTCGACTCGACCGGGCTGCTCGCGCAGGAGTCCGTGCCGAAGCGCCTCGTCGTCCTCGGCGGCGGCATCATCGGCTGCGAGTTCGCGTCGATCTTCAGCCGCTTCGGCAGCGAGGTGACGATCGTCGAGATGCTGGACACGCTGATCCCGCAGGAGGATGCCGACGCCGCGAAGGAGCTGGCGAAGCAGTTCGGCAAGCGCGGCATCGCCCTCCATCTCGGCAAGCAGTGCACCGGCGTGGACGACGACGGCTCGCAGCTCACCGTCCAATTCGGTGAGGGCGAATCCGTGCAGGCGGACCTGATGCTCGTCTCGGTCGGCCGCGGTCCGCTGGTCGAGGGGCTCGGGCTCGAGGAGATCGGCGTCGACCTCGACACGCGCACCGGCATCGACGCGGACGAGCACCGCCGCACCACCGTTCCGCACATCTACGCCGTCGGCGACTGCGCCGGCTACTGGCAGCTCGCGCACACGGCGTTCCGCGAGGGCGAGGTCGCAGCGGAGAACGCGTGCGGCCACGACGCGATCGTGGACAACCGCGCGGTGCCGCGGCCGATCTACACCGACCCGGAGATCGCCGGCGTCGGGCTGACCGAGGCCGAGGCCCGGGAGCAGTACGGCGACGACGTCGCCGTCGGCCAGTTCCCGTGGACCGCGAATGCGCGCGCCGTGATGCAGGACGAGAGCGTCGGCTGGGTCAAGTCCATCCACGAGACCCGATACGGCGAGCTGCTCGGGCTGGTCATGGTCGGACCGCACGTGACCGACCTGATCGAGGCCGGGGTGGTGGCGATCGACGCCGAGGCGACGGTGGAGACGGTGGCCGACGGAATGGCGCCGCATCCGACCCTGTCGGAGGCGATCAAGGAGGCCGGTCTCGTCGCCCTCGGGCGGGCGATCCACATCCCGAATCGCAAGCCCAGAGCGGCCTCCACCGCGTAGCGAGAACTTTCGCGGAGTCCGCGCAAGTTTCTCCGGGAGGCGGCATCTCCATTCGTAAGGACGTGCCCTCGTCCCTATCCCCCGGGGCCATGCCGCCCGCGGGCCCCGGGGGAGTTTTGCCTCTTCACAGGAGCTGAGCCGCCACTCGCAGGGCGGCTCTTCTCTGCGTTCGGATAGCCTCGTGGCCGAGAAAGGGAGGGCAGGATGGGCATCGTCAACACGCGGAACGCAGTGGTCGGGTGGGCAGTGGTGGAGACCGGCAAGTACGCCGTCAAGCGCAAGGCGAAGGAGACGGCGAAGAGCCCGCGCATGGGCGCCTGGGCTGCGGGCACCCTCGCCGCCGCCGCGCTCGTCACGTACAAGGCGCGGCGGAAGCGCCGCCGCGCCGCCGAGCCCGCGGAATGAGCGAGGGGCTCTTCCGGGCGGCGATCGCGGATCTGGTCCCGTACGAGCCGGGCAAGCCGGTCGAGGAGGTGCAGCGCGAGCTCGGTCTCGACCGCGTGGTCAAGCTCGCGTCGAACGAAGGCCCGTTCCCGCCGTTCCCGGCTGCGCTCGAGGCGATCGAGCGCGTCGCACGCGATCTGAACCGCTATCCGGACGGCGGCGCGTTCGCGCTTCGCGCGGCGCTCGCGGAGCACCACGGCGTGCGCTTCGAGGAGATCGTCGTCGGCGGCGGAGCGGACGCGGTGATCGACCTGCTCTCGCAGGCCGCGCTCGAGCCGGGCGACGAGATCGTCTGCGGCTGGCCGTCCTTCCCCAGCTACGTGATCGACGCGGCGAAGATGGGCGCCGTCGCGCGGACGGTGCCCCTGCGCGACCACACCTACGACCTCGACGGGCTGCTCGCGGCGATCGGGCCGCGCACGAAGCTCGTCTACCTCTGCCATCCGAACAACCCCACCGGAACGGCGAACGCGCGCGACGAGCTGCTGCGCTTCGTCGAGCAGGTGCCGGAGCACGTGCTGCTCGTGCTCGACCAGGCGTACTTCGAGTTCATCGACGATCCCGAGTACGCGGACGGCATCGAGGAGATCTTCAAGGAAGGCCGGCGCGTCGTCGTCCTGCGCACGTTCTCCAAGATCTACGGTCTTGCCGGTCTACGGATCGGCTACGGCGTCGCTCCCGCCGACGTGGTCACGGCGACGAGCAAGGTGCGGCGCGCGTTCGACGTCACCTCCACCGCCCAGGCGGCCGCGCTGGCCAGCATCGGCGACACGATCGAGATCGCGCGGCGGCGCGAGCTGAACTCCGCCGGACGGGCCGCGCTCGAGGACGCCCTGCGCGCGCACGGGCTCAAGCCGGTCGGCCCCGCGGTGGGGAACTTCCTCTACGCCGAGGTCGGGGACGGCAACGCCGTGTTCGAGCAGCTGCTCCGACAGGGGGCGATCGTCCGCCCGCTGGCCGGCTTCGGGGCGCCCGGAGCGATCCGGGTCACGGTCGGAACCGCCGACGAGATCGCGTTCTTCGCGGCAGCGCTCGACCAGGTCCTGACGGGCCTCTCGCGGACCCGCCGGTAGCGCTGTTACCCTGCCCCGGCTTTGGTCGGGTGGTTCTCCGGCAGGCAGCTGGCGCCGCTTCGGGTTTCCGGCTTCCGGCTTCTGTTTCTTTCGACGCTCGGGTCGAGCCTCGGAACACTTATCGCTGCCATCGCGCTGGCGATCGACGTCAAGGACCGGACGGACTCCGGGCTCTGGGTCGGCGCGGTGCTCATCGTCGAGTTCCTGCCGACGATCTTCGTCGGGCTGACGCTCGGGCCGTTCCTCGACCGCTTCGAGCGGCGCAAGCTGATGATCGGCTCCGATCTCGTGCGCGTCGCGGTCTTCTGCGCGCTGCCGTTCGCGACGAGCCCCGGAGCGATCGTCGCGCTCGCCGCTGTGGCCGGGCTCGCGAACGGATTCTTCCGTCCCGCCGTGTACGCCGGCGTGCCGAATCTCGTGCCGGAGGAGGTGCTGCCCGAGGCGAACGCGCTGCTCCAGACCGTCGAGAACCTGAGCTGGATGATCGGGCCGATCCTCGGCGGCCTGCTCACCGCCGCCTTCGGCCCGAACGCGGCGTACTGGATCAACGCCGTCTCGTTCCTCATCTCGGCCGCGCTCGTGGCGCGCATCCCGGCGCGGAAGCTGCAGTCGGCGACGGCGCTGTCGCGGGGGCACTGGCGCGATCTCGTCGACGGGTTCAAGACGGTGCTGCACTCCCGCCCGCTGATGGCGGTGCTCATCGCCTGGGGGATCGCGTCGCTCGGGATCGGCGCGGCCAACGTGGCCGAGATCTTCCTCGCGAAGAACGTCTTCCACGCGGGCGACTTCGGCTACGGGTTGCTCTACGGGGCGATCGGCGCTGGGCTCGTGTTCGGCAGCTTCCTCAGCAGCATGGTGGTCGAGCGCATCGGGACGGCGCGAACGTACGGCGGCGCGCTGGGCTTGATGGCAGTCGGGTTCGGCGGCGCCGCGATCAGCCCGAACGTATGGGTCGCGGCGGCGTGCTGCGTCGTCGGCGGCCTCGGCGACGGCGCGGCGATCGTCTGCAATGCGCTGCTCGTGCAGGGCGGCGCCCCGGATCTGATGCGCGGGCGCGCGCTGACGCTGGTGATGAGCGCAACGTACCTCCTCACCGGGATCGGCACCGTGCTCGCCGGCGCGCTGCTTCACCTGGGCGGCGCCCGCTGGGCGTGGGGCGTGGCGGCGGTCTGCTACGCGATCGCGGCGGTGGCGGGCTACACCCTCGCCCGCGGCGCCGCGATCTCGGTCGAGCCGGAGCAGCTCGAGCCGGCGTCCCGCGAGATCCCCGCCAACTACTAGCGACTAGAGTCCTCGCGGTGCCGGGCCGCCGTGACTGGACACGCGAGACTCTGGCCGCAGGCGTCCGCAGCGGCGACCGGCGCGCGCTCGCGCGGGCGATCACGCTCGTGGAGAACGGCGACCCGCTCGCGTACGAGGTGGTCGCCGACCTGTACCCGGAGACCGGCCGCGCCTACGCGCTCGGGCTGACCGGCCCGCCCGGCGTCGGCAAGTCCAGCCTGATCTCGGCGCTCGTACGCCACGTGCGCGCCGAGGGGACGAGCGTCGGCGTCGTCTCCGTCGACCCGTCGAGCCCGTTCACGCACGGCGCGCTGCTCGGCGACCGCATCCGGCTCGTCGACCACTTCCTCGATCCGGAGGTCTTCATCCGCTCGATGGGGACGCGCGGCCATCTCGGCGGGCTGGCCGAGGCGACGCTCCAGGCGCTGCTCGTGCTCGACGCCTCCGGCAAGGAGCTCGTCTTCCTCGAGACGGTCGGCACCGGCCAGAGCGAGGTTGAGGTGATCGGCATCGCCGACACGGTGCTGCTCGTGCTCATGCCCGGCTCCGGCGACTCCGTGCAGGCGCTGAAGGCCGGGATCATGGAGATCCCCGACGTGATCGCGATCAACAAGATGGACCACCCGGCCGCGAAGACGATGCTGAACGAGGTCCGGTCGATCCTCTCGCTCGGCGGCGACGCGGAGTGGAAGCCGCCGATCGTGCTGACCGAGGCGATCCGCGGCGAGAACGTGCCCGAGCTCTGGGCGAAGATCGAGGAGCACCGCGCGTACCTCGTCGACTCGGGACAGCTGGAGGAGCGGCGGCGGCGCAATCTCGCGCGCGAGGTCTTCGCCGTCGCGTCGGGCCGTGCCAAGGAGCATCTCGAGCGCGCCGTGGCCGGCGACGCGGAGCTGCTGCGGCTGCTCGACGAGGTCCAGCGCCGTGAGCTCGACCCGCTCAGCGCCGTGCGGGAGATACTCGAGAAGGTGTTCCACATTGAGCGTGACGAAAACGGCACCCGGACTTCCTGAGATCGAGGCGGCGCGCGCCCGGCTCGACGGCGTCGCGCGCGTCACCCCGGTCTACCGCTCCGAGACGCTCTCGGGGCTCGTCGGGCGCGAGCTGCACCTGAAGGCGGAGAACCTGCAGCGCACGGGCTCGTTCAAGATCCGCGGCGCGTACAACCGCATCTCGACGCTGAGCGGGCCGGAGCGCGCCGCCGGCGTCGTCGCCGCAAGCGCCGGCAATCACGGCCAGGCGGTCGCCTGGGCCGCGCGCGAGGTCGGTGCGAAGGCGAAGATCTTCATGCCGCAGGACGCGCCGATGGCGAAGGTCGAGGCGACGCGGACGTACGGCGCGGCCATCGAGCTGACCGGGCCCGCCCTCGAGGAGGCGCTCGACGCGGCGCGCGCCTACGTGACGGAGAGCGGCGCGACGTTCGTGCATCCCTTCGAGGATCCGCTCGTCGTCGCCGGCCAGGGGACGATCGGGCTCGAGCTGGCCGACCAGGTGGAGCGCGCGGACACGATCGTGATCCCGATCGGCGGCGGCGGGCTCGCCTCCGGGATCGCGCTCGCGCTGCGCGCCGCGCGCCCGGGAATCCGCATCGTGGGCGTGCAGGCGGCGGGAACGCTGCCCGGCGGTCCGGGGTTCACGATCGCGGACGGCATCGCGGTGAAGCAGCCGGGCGAGCTGACGTCGGGCATCCTCGACTCGCTGCTCGACGACGTCGTCTCCGTCACCGACGAGCAGATCAGCGAGGCGATCGTGCTCATCCTCGAGCGGACGAAGCTCGTGGTGGAAGGCGCGGGAGCGGTCGGCGTCGCGGCGCTGCTGTGCGGGAAGGTCGAAGGCTCCGGGCCGGCGATCGCCGTCCTCTCCGGCGGAAACATCGACGCGACGCTGCTGATCTCGGTGATGCGGCGCGGCCTGTCGGTCGCAGGCCGCTTCCTCGTCGTGCGCACGCGCGTCGGCGATCGTCCCGGGCAGCTCGCGCAGCTGCTGACGCGGCTCGGCGACGAGCGGGTGAACGTCGTCGAGGTGAAGCACCATCGCGAATCGCCGGACATCGAAGTCGGCGAGACCGGCGTCGAGCTGACGCTGCTGACGCGCGACCGCGCACATTGCGACGAGATTCTCGCGATGCTCTCGCGCTGGGGCTACCCGGACGTGACGGAGCGCTGAGACGGTGCGCGTCCCTGAGTACGGTACGCGCTGTTTCGACGCCCTGCCGGCGACGGTCGAGCGGCTGCTGACCGGCGCCGGCGGCGGGCTGGAGCTCGGCGCGCCGGTGCTGAAGCGGCGGTACGACCATGTCGTGCTGATCTACCTCGACGCCTTCGGCTGGCGGTTCGCCGAGCGCCACGGAGACCATCCGCTGCTGCGCGGAGCCGATCTCGTCGAGCCGCTGACGGCCCAGTTCCCATCCACGACACTCGTGCACACGACCACGATCCACACCGGGCTGCCGGTCGGCGTGCACGGACTGTACGAGTGGTTCTGCTACGACCCCGGGCTCGACCGGCTGATCGCGCCGCTGATCTTCTCGTTCGCCGGAGACGGGCAGCGCAACACGCTGCTCGACGTCGGCGTCGGCCCGGAGGGCGTCTATCCGGACGAGTCCGTGTACCTGCGGCTCGCGGCCGCCGGCGTGGCGAGCCACGTCGCGCATCCGGCGCCGATTGCCGACACGCCGCCGAGCCGCCGGCTGCTGCGCGGATCGACGGTGCATCCGTTCGAGTCGGCGGAGGACGGCTTTGTCGCGCTCGGAGCCGCGCTTGCGGCCGAGGAGCGCGGGTACGGGCTCGTCTATCTCCCGGAGGTCGACACGCTCATGCACCTGGCCGGACCGGATGATCCCGCGGCGGCCGAGCTGTTCGACGAGTCGCTGTCGGCGATCGAACGCGCTGCGCGCGGAGGCGTGTTCCCGGCAGACACGCTCGTCCTGCTCACGGCCGACCACGGCATGGCCGCGATCACGCCGGAGCGGACGACGTTCGTGAACGTGGTGTGGCCGGAGATCGTCGATCGGCTCGCGCACGGTGCCGACGGCCGGCCGCTCGCTCCGGCCGGGTCGTGCCGCGACCTTTTCCTGCACGTCCGCCCAGGACACGTGGACGAGGTGGTCGACCGGCTGCGCGGGCTGCTTGCCGACGTGGCGGAGGTCTATCCCGTCGAGGAGCTCGTCGACGCGGGCGTCTTCGGCCCGACGGTCACGGACGCATTGCGCCGCAGGCTCGCCGACGTCGTCTGTCTTCCGTTCCCGGGCGAGGCGGTCTACTGGTTCGAGGCGGGACGGTTCGAGCAGCACTTCCGCGGCCAGCACGGCGGCCTCTCCGAGGACGAGCTGGACATCCCGCTCGTCGTGCTCGTGACGGACTAGTGTCGTGAGTCGTTGATCCGCTGGCAGTAGGTGGCCAGGCTGTCGAGGATCTCGTCGGCGGTCTTGTGCCAGACGAACGGTTTGGGGTCGTCGTTCCAGTTGGTGATCCAGGTGCGGATGGAGGCGACGAGCTCGCGGACGGAGCGGTGGCTGCCACGCTTGATCCACTTCGTCGTCAGCTCGGCGAACCAGCGCTCAACGAGGTTGAGCCAGGAGCTGTAGGTCGGGGTGAAGTGGAGCGTGAACCGCGGGTGCCGTAGCAGCCAGCGCTGGATAGACGGCGTCTTGTGTGTCGAGGAGTTGTCGAGCACGACGTGCACGTCGAGGTGCGTCCGGCACGCTCTTGTCGATCAGGTTGAGGAAGCGTCGGAACTCCTCCGCGCGATGCCGGGGTGTCAGATCGGCGATCACTTTGCCGGAGGCGACGTCGAGCGCCGCGTAGAGATTCGTCGTCCCGTTGCGGAGGTAGTCGTGGCTTTGCCGCTGCGGTACGCCGGGCATCAGCGGCAGGATCGGCGCCGACCGCTCCAGCGCCTGGATCTGCGACTTTCTCGTCAACGCACAGCACCACCGCCGCCTCGGGCGGGTTGAGGTAGAGCCCGACGATGTCTCTGACCTTGTCGATGAATTGCGGATCCGGAGAGAGCTTGAACGCCTCCGTCTGGTGCGGCTTCAGCCCGAACGCCCGCCAGATCCGGCTGACCGTCGACTGCGACATCCCGGTCGCCGCCGCCATCGACCGCGTCGACCAATGCGTCGCGTCCCGCGGCTGCTCCTCAAGCGTCTTCACGACCACCCGCTCCACGTCCTCGTCGCCAATCGTGCGCGGCTTCCCCGGCCGCGGCTCGTCATGCAGCCCGTCGAAGCCGCGCCGGGCGAAACGGCCCAGCCACTTGCTCACCGTGTTGTGGTTACAACCGAGCTCGGCCGCGATATCGATGCTCGAGCGGCCCTCCGCCGCCGCCAGCACGATCCGGCAGCGCAACGCCAGCGCCTGCGAGCTCTTCGGCCGCCGAGCCCACCGCTGCAGCACCTCCCGCACCTCAGCACTCAGCACGACCTCGGCACGAGCCGCCATAACGCCCTCCATCGTCGTGGGTGAACACGACGACATTCGGCGCCCCACAACGGGACCCTGCCAACTACGGACTCAGGACACTAGGTCGCTGTGGTCGCGTTGCGCGCGCGCCAGGCGGCGACGCCGCCGTCGAGCACCGGACGCGCGTCGACGCCGGCCGACTGGAGCACGCTGGCGGCGATCGCCGCGCGCGCGCCGCTCTCGCAGACGGTCACGATCGGCAGGTCGCTGCGCGCCTCCTGCCGGACGACACGGTACGGGACGTTGCGGCTGCCGGGGATGGAGCCGGCGTCGGCCTCGTTCGACTCACGCACATCGATCACGTCGATCTCGCCGGCCGCGAGCCGCTGCTCCAGCTCGTCCATGCCGACCGGCTCGAGCCTCTCGTCGCCGCCCGCCTCGCGCCAGCCGGCCAGCTCGAGGATCCCGACAGAGTGCAGCGCGTCGGCGGCGCGCAGCGCCTGCGTCTCGTCTGCCGCCTCGATCACGATCGGCCCTGCCGCGACGACGAACGCGGCCTTCGTGCCGAAGCTCGATCCGGCCACGGGAACGTTGACGGCGCCGCGCCGGTGACCCTCGGCGAACACGGGCGCCGGCCTGACGTCGAGCAGCGCAGCATCGGCAGGCGCTTCGCCGATCCGTGCGAGCGGCGCCGTCGCGCCGACCCACCCACCGCGGTTCAGCTCGACGATCTCCGCCATGTTGGGCGGACGCGGCGGCTGCGGCCCTGCGGCGGCTGCGAGAAAGGCGTCGTGATCCTCCAGCAGCGCGTGATTGAAGCGGCGCTCGAACCCGATCGTCGTCGACGCCTTCGAGCTCATGGCGGCGCCGCACAGCGAGCCGGCGACGTGACCGGGGAAGACCTCGACGCCGTCGCCGAGATCGGTCAGCCGGCGCAGGCTGTGGAACAGCCCCTCGGCGCCCGACACCGCCTCGACGGCGAGGTCGGGCCGCGCCGCGTCGCCGACGAACAGCGAGTCGCCCGTGAGCACGAGCCACGGCTCCGGCCCACGCGATCGGTCGATCACGGCGAAGGCGCAGTGCTCGGGCCGATGGCCCGGCGTGTGAATCGTCCGGATGACGACGTCGCCGAGCTCGACCTCGCTTCCGTCCACGAGCGGCTCGTGCGGATACGCGGCCTCCGCGGCCTCGTGGATCCGCACCGGCAGCCCGTGCTCGAGCGCGAGCCGCCCGTGCCCGGAGACGTGGTCGGCGTGCGTGTGCGTCTCGAGCACGGCCACGAGGCGGACGTCGCGCCGCTCGGCCTCCTCGAGGTAGGGCTCGATCCGATACGAGGGGTCGACGAGCACCGCGATGCCGGCGTGCTCGTCGCCTACGAGGTACGAGGAGCAGCCGAGGTCGTCGTCGACGAACTGGCGGAAGAGCACGCCGCGACGGTACCAGCGAACCGCCCCTGTTGAATACGGAACCGTGCCCCGCCGCGCCATCCTCGCCGCCTGCGCGCTCGTGGCGCTCGCGGCTCCCGCTTCCGCGTGGGCGCACGCGATCGTCGTGCGGACCGCGCCGGCCGAGGGCGCCGTGCTCGTGCGCGCTCCCGCGGCGGTGCGGGTCGTCTTCGACGACGTCGTCCGCGTCGCCCCCGGGGTCGCCGCGGTGCGGAACGGCGGCGGGTCGATCCTGCGCGGGAAGGCTCGCATCGTCGGCGGCGACACGCTCGTCGTGCCGTTGCGCCCGGGACTCGGCGACGGCGACTACTCCGTGCGCTGGGCGATCGTCTCGGACGACGGGCACCTCGAGTCCGGAGTGATCGCGTTCGGGGTCGGCGCCGGCCGCGCGCCGCCGCGCGCGACGCTCGAGCCGCTGGCCACGGGACCGACCTTCGCGAGCGTGGCAGCGCGCTGGGTCTTTCTCGCCGGCGTGCTCGGCGCCGTCGGTCTGGCCCTCTTCTCGCTGCTCGTGTGGCGGCCGGCGCCGACGGAGGACGAGGCGGCCGAGCGCCTCGCGCTGCTCGTGTCGGTCTTCGCCGTGCTCGCGGCGGTGGGCGCGGCCGACGAGGTCCATCGCGTCGGGCTGGCGACGCGCGACGGGACGGCGCTCGGCGCAGGCTTCGTCGTCGCGCTGGTCGTCGCGAGCCTCGCCGCGGCGGCGACGATGGAGCGCCGCGTGCTCGTCCCGGCGCTCCTGGCCGCGGTCTGCCTCGCGCCGGTGCCCGCGGTCGCGGGACACGCGCTCGACCCGGGCTTGCCGCGGCTGACCGTCGTCGTCGACGTGCTGCACGTCGCCGCCGCGTCCGCATGGGTCGGCGTGCTCGTGGGGCTCCTGGCCGTGCGTCCGCGCGCGGGGGCGATGCGCCGCGTCGTCGTGCTCGCCGCCGGCAGCGTCGTGCTGCTGGTCGTGACCGGCGTCGTCCGCGCGTCGTACGAGCTCCGGTCCGTCTCGCAGCTCTGGGAGACGTCGTACGGATGGACGCTGATCGCGAAGACGGATCTGCTGCTGCTCGCGCTCCTGGCCGGCCGGCTGGTGCGCGGTCACGTGACGCGCCGCGCAGCGATCGAGCTCGGCGTCGTCGCGGTGCTCGTCGTCGCCGTCTCGGTGCTCGTGCAGCTGCGGCCCGGCCGGAACGCACCCGCGGTCAACGAGCCGCGAGCTGCCCTCGCTCGTCCTCTTCCTCCAGCAGCCGCCAGACGTACCAGCAGATCGCCAGCAGGAACACGAGCGTCTGCTCGGCGTTCATCAGGATCCCGCCGAGGTTCTGGTCGCGTGCGGCGCTGAGCCCCCACAGGCGAGGGGCATGCGCGTAGAACGAGTAGAGCGGGCGGGTCGAGAAGATGAAGGCGAGCCCGAGAAACGACGACGTGATGAAGGCGATGCCGAGATATGCGAGCGCCGCCGGGGTCGAGAGGCGGTCTGAGACGATCGGCCACCAGAAGACCAGTCCCGCGGCGATCAGCAGTCCGTGCTCGAGGTTCAGCCCCCAGCCGGTTCGCAGCGCCCATTCGTAGAAGAGCGCCGCGTGTGCCCCGTACCAGACGATCAGCCACGCGGGCAGCGCATACCGGGCGCGAATTCGGCGTGCGCCACGGCGGTTCAGCCCGCTCTTCATCCGCGGCGTCAACCCCAGCAGGATCAGCAGCGGTGCGATGTCGGCGATGAGCGCGTTCTGCAGCAGGTGAATGAGCAGCAGGTAGTGCGCGGCAATCGTCTCGAGCGGCGAGTTCAGCGGCGCCGCGACGAGAAAGAGTCCCAGCCCGAACGACGTCGCGCGCCATCCCGACGGCTGGTCGTCGCGGGCGGCGCGCACGTACACGACGGCGGCCGCGACGACGAGAACGAGGAAGACCGGCTCGAACGAGAAGCTCGTCGCGCTCACGCGCGCGACGGCTCCAGACGCGGCGCGCCGACGCGCCGCCAGCGCGGCCGCAGCAGCAGCGTCACGCAGATCCCGAGCATGAGCAGCTGCTCGACCATCATCACCACGCCGGAGAGCTGCTGGTCGGTGAGCGCGGAGAGCCCGTACGCGCCCTGGTATGCCGGATAGAGCGGATGGAAGGAGAAGATGAGCACGTCGCTGAGGATCTGCCCGGCGGCGAACAGCGCGGCCGCGAGCGCGACGCGGCCGCCGACGGTGAGCCGGCGATGGTGTCCCGGGTCGATCAGCAGCACCCAGACGAGCGTCCCCGCGACGAGCCAGCAGAAGTGCTCGAAGTCGTGCAGCGCCGGATGCCGCAGCGCCGCGTCGTAGAACGCCGGGATGTGCCACACCGCGAGATTCAGGCACCACAGGCCGAACGCCACCCACGGGATCAGCAGCGTCCCGAGGATCTTGCGCACGCCGCGGTTCCGTGCGAGCGGCGAGAGCACCGCCGCGGGCAGCAGGAACACGAGCAGCGGCCCGCGCACCGCGAAGACGAGCAGCGCCGGCGCCATGTCGCCGATCAGCACGTGCTGCGCCATGTGCGCCGAGAGCAGGCTGTTCTCCGCGAGCCGGTCGAGCGGGGAGATCAGCGCCGCCAGCGAGACGGCGAGGCCGAGCGCGAAGATCACGACCCGGTCCCAGCCCGCGAGGTCCGGCCGTCCGCGCCGCCGGAGCCGCAGCCATCCCTGCGCGAACAGCGCGGCGGCGACGATTGCTCCTGCGACCGGGATCACAGCCGAGATTGTGCCCGAGTCGCGCTACAGGCCGAGCAGCCGCGCGATGACCATGCGCTGCACCTCGTTGGTGCCCTCGCCGATCTCGAGGATCTTCTGGTCGCGATAGAGCCGTGAGATCGCGTATTCGTCCATGAATCCGTAGCCGCCGTGGATCTGCAGCGCGGCGTTGGCGGCGCGGTTCGAGAGCAGCCCCGTGTACAGCTTCGCCTGGGCCGCGGCGAGCCCGAACGGCTTGCCCGCGTCCTTCAGCCAGGCGGCGCGATAGACGAGCTGCCGGCCGGCCTCGATCTCGGTGGCCATGTCGGCCAGCGCGAACTGCACCGCCTGGAACTTCGAGATCGACCGCCCGAACTGCTGCCGCTCCTGCGCGTACGCGAACGCGAGGTCGTACGCGCCCTGCGCCAGTCCGACGCCCATCGCCGCGACGGAGATGCGGCCGCCGTCCAGGATCTCCATGAACTGCTGGAAGCCGCGTCCGCGCTCGCCGAGCAGATTCGCCTCGGGGACGGCGCAGTCCTCGAACGAGAGCTCGCGCGTGTCCGACGCGCGCCAGCCGAGCTTGTGCAGCGGCGCCGAGATCCCGTAGCCCGGTGTCCCGTTCGGGACGATGATCGTCGACACCTCGTCCGTGCCGGTCAGCGCGGTGATGGTCACGCAGGCGGTGATGTCCGTGCCGGCGTTGGTGATGAACATCTTCGAGCCGTTGACGATCCAGCTCCCGTCGCGCAGCTCCGCGCGCGTGAGCGTCGCGCCCGCGTCGGAGCCCGCGCCGGGCTCGGTCAGCCCGAACGCGGCGAGTCCCTGTCCCGACGCGAGCCGCGGCAGCCACTCCCGCTTCTGCTCCTCGGTGCCGTACAGGTAGATCGGCATCGTGCCGAGCGACGTGTGCGCGGCCACGGTGATCGCGACGGACGAGTCGACGCGCGTCAGCTCCTCGATCGCGATCGCGTACGAGACGGTGTCGGCGCCGCCGCCGCCGTACTGCTCCGGGAACGGCATGCCCATCAGCCCCAGCTCGGCCAGTTCCGCGACGAGGTCGTACGGGAAGCGCTCCTCGCGGTCGAGCTCCTCCGCCACGGGCGCGATGCGCGTCTCCGCGAACTCGCGCACGGTGCTGCGGAGGAGCTCCTGCTCCTCGCCGAGCTCGTAGTTCACGACAGATCCGTCGCGAGCTCGGCGATCAGCCTGACGCCGAAGCCGGTGCCGCCCGGGACGCGGAACATGTCGCCGCGGGAGCGCTCGAGGAAGCCGGGCCCCGCCATGTCCACGTGTGCCCACGGCCCGTCCCCGGCGAACTCGTGCAGGAACTCGGCAGCGAGCGCGGGGGAGCCCTGGCGCAGCAGCGAGGAGTTCTTCATGTCGGCGAAGGCGGAGTCCACGTAGCGACGGTAGCGCGGGTGGAGCGGGAACGGCCACACGAGGTCGCCGCTGCGGGCACCGGCGGCGACGATCCGGTCGCGCCAGGCATCGTCGCTGGCGAAGACGCCGGCGTAGAGATCGCCCAGCGCCAGCTCCATCGCGCCGGTGAGCGTCGCCAGATCGAGCACGTGCGTTGCGCCCTCGCGCCGCGCGTACCAGAGCGCGTCCGCGAGCACGAGCCGTCCCTCCGCGTCCGTGTTGACGATCTCGATCGTCTTGCCGTTGGCGGCGCGGAGGATATCGCCGGGGCGGAACGCGTCTCCGCCGGGGAGGTTCTCGGCGGCGGCGAGGACGGCGACCGCACGCACGGGCAGGCCGAGCGCCGCGATCGCGCCGATCCCGTGCAGCGTGCCGGCGCCGCCCGCCATGTCGCCCTTCATGTCCTCCATGTGCGCCGCCGACTTGAGCGAGAGCCCGCCCGAGTCGAAGGTGATCGCCTTGCCGACGAGGCCGAGCAGAAGATCGGGGTCGGTCGGCTGCGGCGGCTCGTAGCGGACGACGACGAGACGGGGCTTGCTGCGGCTGCCGCGGCCGACGGCGGCGAGCGCGCCCATGCCCAGCTCCTCCAGCTCGGCGGGGCCGAGCGCCTGCGCCGTCAGATGCTCGTGCTCTGCTGCGAGCTCCTGCGCGACCGCGGCGAGCCGTTCGGGATCGAGCTCGTTCGGCGGCATGTTCGCGAGGTCGCGCGCGCGGTTCGTCCGCTCGGCGACGAGTGCCGCACGCTCTGCGGCGGCGAGGATCTGCGGATCGTCGAAGTGGCCGAGGACGATGCGGTCGAGCGAGGGCCGGTCGCTGTCACCGGTCTTCCAGCGGCCGGGCGAGTAGGCGCCGAGGATCGTGCCCTCGACGAGCGCGGCCGCCTGCTCGGGGAGCGGCACCGGCAGGGTCTCGTCCAGCAGCCAGAGGACGGTGCCGCCGACCCGGGAGACGCTCTGCGCCGCGGCCGCTCCGGCGGTGCGGAGGGCGTCGGCGTCGACGCGGTCGCGCGGCCCGACCCCGGCGGCCACGAGCCGGGGCGACGACAGCTCGCCGTTCAGGTGCAGGAGCAGCGCCTCTCCGCGGTCGCCGCACAGGTCGCCGGACTCGACGAGCCCGGCCAGCCGTCCGCCGAGCTTCTCGTCGACGATCCGGGCGCCCTCGCCGCCGAGCGGCTGGGATACGGGCAGCGCAAGCGTGTCCGCCTGCTCCTGCCCGGGCAGGGCCATCCCGATCGTCACCCCCATCGGCGTGCGATGGTAGCGGGCGGCCGTCGCGCGCGCCCGGGGTGTACGCTCGCCCCGGATCCGACCAAGGAGCATTCGAGATGTCCGAGACAGTGCAGGAGTTCTTCGCGAACCTCGAGGCGCACGCCGATCCGGCCAAGACCGCCGGGATGAGCAACTCGTACCTCTTCGACATCGAAGGGGCGGGCCAGTGGAAGGTCGACGTGGACGACGGCTCGATCAGCGTCAGCGAGGGCGACGGTGATGCGGACGCCACGATCAGCACCTCCCAGGAGACGTTCGAGAAGATCGTCGCGGGCGATCTCAACCCCACGAGCGCCTATATGACGGGCAAGCTGAAGATCAAGGGCGACATGGGCGCCGCGATGAAGCTGCAGAAGCTCTTCTAAGCGCGTCCGACCGTTCGGGGGTTCAGCCCCGCCTCCGGCCGGCCGATAGGAACGGGGTGAGCGACCTTCTTCGTGCGATCGGCCTGCGGCGCCGTGCGAATCACGGGGCGACTCACCGGTCGGTGCCGGTGCGGACGCTCCGCCGCTGGAAGATCATCTCGCAGTCGCGGTAGCGGCTCTCTGCCCGAACCCCGTGTCTGACACAGGGACATGTCCGTTGCGGCGCGACCGTTGAGAGGTCCCGGACCGTCCCGACCGGACACGAGGCGGCCAACGATGCGGGGTTGCGGGATCGGGTCGTGACACTTCCGTACGGAAGTCGTGACACTTCTGCGAACCGTGTCTGACACCGGGGCATGTTCCGGATTGGCGTCAGTCCTCCAGCTCGACGAGGACGGCTCCGCCGCTGACCCGGTCGCCCTCGGCAGCGTGGACGGCGCGGACGGTGGCGTCGTAGGGCGAGACGAGCGGCGTCTCCATCTTCATCGCCTCGAGCACGAGCAGGGTCTCGCGGGCGGCGACGCGATCGCCCGGGGCGACGAGCACCTTGATCACCGTCCCGGGCATCGGCGCGGTCACGGTGGACTGCTCCGCCGCAGGACCGTGGTCATGCCCGGCCGCATCGGTGTCGGGAGCGGGCCGGGGCGGCGGGCCGGGGAGGTTCAGCCGCCAGGCGCCGCGCCACGTCGCGCCCGCCGCACGCGGCGGCGGCTCGGAGAGCGGCGGGTTCTCCGTGAGGAACGCCGTCGTCGTCGCACCGGCCCGGACCAGCGGATGGGAGACGAGCCAGCGCAGGAACGGCAGGTTCGTCGTCACGCCGTCCACGTCCGTCTCGCGCAGCGCGGCGGCGAGCCGGTCGAGCGCCTCGTTCCGCGTCGGCGCGTGCGCGATCAGCTTCGCGATCATCGGGTCGTACGACGTACCGACCTCGTCTCCCTCGGCGACGCCGGCGTCGACGCGGATCCCCGCCGGCAGCCGCAGCCGGTCGAGCCGTCCCGCCTGCGGCAGAAACGTCCGCGGGTCTTCGGCGTAGAGCCGTACCTCGACGGCGTGGCCGGAAAGCTCCGGACGGAGCTCGAGCCGCTCGCCCTGCGCGATCAGCAGCTGCTCCCGAACGAGATCGACGCCGGACACGAGCTCCGTCACCGGATGCTCGACCTGGATGCGCGCGTTCAGCTCGAGGAACCAGAAGTCGCGGCCGGACAGCATGAACTCGGCGGTGCCGGCGCTCTCGTAGCCGATCGCGCGCGCGAACGCGACCGCCGCGTCGCTCATTGCCGCGCGCAACGCCGGATCGAGCGCCGTCGACGGCGACTCCTCGAGCACCTTCTGATGGCGGCGCTGCACCGAGCACTCGCGCTCGCCGAGGGCGAGAACCGTGCCGTGCGCATCGGCGAGCAGCTGGATCTCCACGTGCCGCGGCCGCTCGAGATAGCGCTCGCAGAAGACCGTGTCGTCCCCGAACGCAGCCTGCGCCTCCCGGCGCGCGGCGGCGAGCGCCTCGTCGAGCTCGTCGGCCGAGCGGACGACACGCATGCCGCGCCCGCCTCCACCGGCGGCCGCCTTGACCACCAAAGGAAAGCCGACGTCCTCCGCGGCCCCGCTCGGCAGCACGGGAACGCCGGCGGCGCGCGCAGTTTCCTTGGCGGCGAGCTTGTCGCCGCCGGCACGCAGCGCGTCGGGCGGCGGCCCGACCCACGTCAGTCCGGCGGCGAGCACCGCCTCCGCGAATTCGGCGCTCTCCGCGAGAAAGCCGTAGCCCGGATGCACCGAGTCCGCGTGCGCCTCGAGTGCCGCCCGCACGATCTCCGCCGCGTCGAGGTACGACGCGATCGCGACGGTCGTATCCGCCGAGCGCGCATGCAGCGAGCCGGCATCGTCGGACGCGACCACGGCGACCGTCTCGATGCCGAGAGAGTCGCAGGCGCGAAAGACGCGCAATGCGATCTCGCCACGGTTGGCGACCAGCAGGCGGCGCATGGCGGAGGGGACTGTACGCACGTCGACATAGGATCGTGAACGTGGAACCGGTCCGCTGGGGCATCCTCTCGACTGCGGACATCAATCGAGCCGTGATCCCGCCGCTGCAGGCCTCGCCCGCGAGCGAGGTGGTCGCGGTTGCCAGCCGCACACAGGCGCGCGCCGACGCCTACGCGGCGGAGTGGGGGATCCCGCGCGCATACGGGGCGTACGAGGCGCTGCTCGCCGACCCGGACGTCGAGGCGGTCTACATCTCCACGCCGAACGGTCTCCACGTCGACGGTGCGATCGACTCGCTCGACGCGGGCAAGCACGTGCTGGTAGAGAAGCCTTTCTCGCGTTCCGCCGCCGAGGTCGAGCGCGCGTTCGCCGCCGCCGACCGGGCCGGCCGGCTGCTGATGGAGGCGTTCATGTACCGCCACCATCCGCAGACGCACGAGCTGACGAAGCTGCTGCACGCGGGCGCGATCGGCGAGCTGCGGCTCGTGCGCTCCTCGTTCTCGTTCACGATCGACGAGGGGAACGTCCGCTTGTCGACCGAGCTGGAGGGCGGCGCGCTGATGGACGTCGGCTGCTACTGCGTCAGCGGCTCGCGTTTGCTCGCCGGCGAGCCCGTGCTCGCGGTCGCGCGCCAGGTCGTCGGGCCGACCGGCATCGACCTGCGGCTCGCCGGAACGCTCGTCTTCGCCGGCGACGTCCTCGCGCAGCTCGACTGTGCGTTCGACCTGCCGCTGCGCCAGGGACTCGAGGTGGTCGGCTCCGACGGGACGCTGACGGTCGCGAGTCCGTGGGGCTGCAGCCCGGCCGGGATCGAGCTGCACCGCGGCGACGAGACGACGCGGATCGCCTTCGAGGAGGTCGACCGCTACCGGCTCCAGGGCGACAACTTCAGCCGCGCGATCCGCGGGCTGGAGCCGCCGTTGCTCGGCCGCGACGACGCTCTCGGCCAGGCGCGGGCGATCGATGCGCTCTACCGCTCGGCCGAGCGCGGCGGCGAGCCGGCCGCCGTCGAATCGGCCGCCTGAACCGAACCGTCTGGCAGGATGGGCCGCGTGAGCCGGCGAGCCCTGGCTGGAGCTGCGGCCATCTGCGTCGCGATCGCGCTTTCCAGCGCGGGCCTCGCCCTGGCCGATTCGCCGCCGGTCACGACGACGACCGATACGACGACGACGGACGTGACGACCACGACGACGGCGACCGACACCACGACGCTACCGGCCGACACCGGCACCACCGCGACCGCACCCGCAGCGCCCGCGACGACCCCGGTCGTCGCGCCGCCGCCCCCGACCACGACGAAGACGAAGAAGAAGTCCCAACCGCACCCGCAACCGCAGGGCGCGGCGTGCGTCGGCGCCGGCTCCCTGCTGCTCGTGCTGCCGCGGCATCTACCGCGAGCGGTCGGATCCGTCGCCGCCCGCGAACCTGCGGGCGTCGGTGCGACTGCGCTCGAGTACCCGAA
Organism: uncultured Actinomycetes bacterium; assembly: GCA_963761665.1. Lineage (GTDB taxonomy): Bacteria > Actinomycetota > Thermoleophilia > Gaiellales > Gaiellaceae > Palsa-739. The sequence goes on along the minus strand of CAVXHM010000004.1, from coordinate 85,936 downwards.
GAGTGGAAACGTGCTCCGCGTCGCCGTCGCGCGCGCGGACGTCTCCGGTTGTCCCGGTGGAACCGCGACCAGCTCGCTTCGGCGGCTCTCCCTCTTCGGCGGCGAGATCACCGTCGGCCGGCTCGTCGCGGCACTCGTGCCGGCGAAGTCGCCGGGTCGCGGGTGGCGGTTGCGCATCGCCGTGAAGGATCTCGTCATCGACGGACAGTCCGTCACGATGCTGAGCGGCGAGTCGCTGCCGGTCGGGAACTGGGGCCGCGTGAAGCTGGACGGCGGCCACCGTCAACGCGGGACGCGAGTCCTGTCGTCGGTCGGTCTCGCCTGGTGGGAGGGCGGGCTGTCGCTCCACCTGCTGAAGCCGCATGCCGGTCTCCCGGCCGGGACGCAGCTCCTGGTGGCGTACGTCGGCGCCGACCGGCCGTACGCGGCGCTCCCGCCTGCGCCGGCCGGCGGCGTGCCGCTGACGGTGACGCCGCCGCTGAAAGGCGGGCCGTACACATTCCCGGTGACCGGCAACGCGTTCTTCGCCGACACGTACGGGGCGATGCGCAGCGACGTGCCGGGTGGCTGGCACCACGGTGACGACATCTTCGCGCCGCTCGGCCAGCCGGTGGTCGCGGTGGCAAACGGGAAGGTCTACAAGGTCGGCTGGAACAAGGTCGGCGGCTGGAGGCTCTGGCTGCGCGACGCGCAGGGCAACCGCTTCTACTACGCGCACCTCTCCGGCTACACGAAGTTCGGCAAGAGCGGGACGCAGGTCAAGGCGGGCCAGCAGCTCGGCTTCATCGGGAACACGGGAGACGCATTCACGACGCCGCACCATCTCCACTTCGAGATCCACCCGGTGACGTTGCTGTACCTGGCCTACGCCGGCGCGGTCGACCCGACGAAGTATCTCGACACGTGGAGGCGCGTCGAGCACGTGACGCCGCTCGTGCCGGTGCCGCTTCCGCCCGGCGCAGCGGCGCACGGCGACGGCGCGGTCAGCGACTACCGCCAGCTCCTCGCCGTTCGCGGGATCCGGCGGCCACCCGCGAGCACGAAGGTGGCCGCGATCGCGAACCGGCCGCTTCCGGCGGCTGCGGCCGCGGCGATTGCCTCGCCGCGACGGAACGGCGGCACGGAGGATGTCCCGATCGCCGCCGCCGTGCTCGTCGCGCTCGCCGCGGTTGCGCTTCTGATCCGGCGGAAGCGCCGCACGGTCGCCGATCAGGGGCCGCCGTCCGACTGAGTCGTCTCACGGCTCTGGCAGCATCAACGGGATGAGGCAACGCGCCGCGTGGCTGCTCGCCGTGCCGGTCCTCGTCGTCGGCGAGATGGCGGGGCACTCGCTCGCCTACCGGATCGTCGCGCCGAACGCCGCCAAGCGGGCGCTTCTGCTCGAGCGGACGGGGCACGCGTACCTGGCGGATCTGCACCCGCTCGTCGGCGTCTGTCTCGTCCTGGCCGTCGCCGCGGTCGTGCAGCATGCGGTCGCGAGCTTCCGCGGCCGCCCGGTCCGGCGCGTGCCGTCGTGGCGGTTCGCACTGCTTCCGGCCGTCGCCTTCGTCCTCCAGGAGTACACGGAGCGGCTCGCCTACCACGGGCACGTCGTCTGGGGCACGATCGCGGAGCCCGCCGTCGCGGTCGGCGTGTTGCTCCAGATCCCGTGCGGACTCCTCGCGTTGCTGCTTGTCCGTGCTCTGCTCCGCGCCGCGGACTCCGCCGGACGCGCGCTCGCCGCACGCACGACCGGCGGTCGTATCCGCCCCGCCACGCTTCTGCTCCCGCCGTCCCACCGCGCCGAGCGGCCTCGGCTCGTGGCTCTCGCGCGCGGCACCGCCGAGCGCGGTCCGCCCTTGCCGGCGTAGTCGATCCCAGATCGGTCGATGTCGCCAACCGTTCGGAAGGAGGACGCGTGCCCAGACATGCACTGGCCGCGACGCTGCTCGCCGTCGCAGCAGCCGCAGCTCTCTGCGGGGGTCTCGCGCGCGCGGACGGCGATCCCGCCAGCGACACGCTCGTCTTCACGAACGCCTTCCTCCCGTCCCGCGCGCCGTCGAAGGCAAACGCCGCCGCACTGAGAGCCGAGATCGCCGGCGTGTACGCCGCCGGATACCGGATCAAGGTCGCCGTCATCGGTGCGCGGTACGACCTCGGCGCGATTCCGTCCCTCTTCGGCAAGCCCACCACGTACGCCCGTTTCCTCGGATCGGAGCTGACCCAGCTGTACATCGGGCCGCTGCTCGTGGTCATGCCCGGCGGCTACGGGATCTACGACGGCGGACGAAGCACCGCTGCCGAGGGTGCCGTGCTGGCGACGGTTCCGAAGCCGTCGTCGCCGGGCTCCGACGACCTCACGACGGCGGCGACGACCGCGGTCGGCGATCTGCTGAAGCACGGCGCACTACGCTCGAAGGACATCCTCGCCCCGTACGTGCAGCTCGTCCAGGCACGCGCCACGGGCACGGCGGTGACGCTGCGCTACTACGTCGACGACGACAGCGGGAAGGCGGCGCCCACGCTCGAGCTCCTCCGCGGTGTGCACCCGCTGCTCACGACGAGCGAGCCGATGGGGCCGGCGAGCCCGAACAGGCCGCAGGAGAGGACCGTCGTCGTCCCGGCCGGCACCGCCCTTCGCGGCGTGCGCGCGTGCGTCGCCGCCACCGATCCGTCCGGGAACACCGGCCGCTCCTGCCTCGCGCTTGCGGTGAAGCGATGACGGACACGCCCGATCCGCTCGTCTGGGGCGAGGAACGGCGGCGACTGCCGCGGCCTGCCGGGCCGTCGCTGCTCGTCGGTGCGATGGTGCTGGCGGTCTGCGTCCTCGTCGCGGGAACCCTGTTCGGGCTGGTCACGCTCTGGCCGCACGGCTCACGCCAGGCCGGCGCCGCCCTCGGGATCGCGCACACGGACGGAGCGGTCGTCGACACGGTTCGCACGGTTGCCTGCAGCGAGCCCGGCGCGCACGGCTGCCGTCGCATCGGGATCACGCTGACGAGCGGACCGCAGGCGGGCACGCACACGGCGTTCACCCTGATCGGACAGGTGAGCGTCCTCGCACTGCAGCGCGGCGACCGCATCCGCGTCTACCGGAACCAGCTGCCGCCGGCGGCGAGGGCGCTGCCCGGGCCGAAGGTCGACCCGTACTCCTTCTCCGACTTCGACCGGCGCAAGCCGATGCTCCTGCTCGGCCTCGCGTTCGTCGCGCTGCTGCTGGTGACCGCGCGTCTGCGCGGGCTGCGGGCGCTGCTCGGGCTCGCCGCGAGCCTCGTCGTCGTGATCGAGTTCGTCATCCCGGCGATCCTGTACGGGAGTCATCCAGTGGCGGTGGCGATCGTCGGCGCGTTCGCGGCGATGCTGCTGACGATGCCGCTCGCGTACGGCCTCGGCGCGAAGATGATCGCGGCGCTGCTGGGGACTGCGTTGAGCCTGCTTGTCGCGGCGGGCCTCGCCGACGCGGTCGCCGGGCTCGCCCATCTGAGCGGCGGAGCTTCGGACGAGATGGTCTACCTCGCCTCGACGGAGTCGACACTGTCGCTGCGCGGCCTGCTCGTCGCAGGAATGGTGATCGGCGCGCTCGGCGTCCTCGTCGACCTGACGGTGAGCCAGTCGTCCACCGTGATCGCGCTGCGCCGCGCCAATCCGGCGCTCGGCTTTCGCGGGCTCTTCCACGGGGCGATCGACGTCGGCCACGACCACATCTCCGCGACGGTGAACACGCTCGTGTTCGCCTACGCGGGCGCCGCGCTGCCGGTGCTGCTGATCTTCACGATCGGGCACACGTCCTTCACGGATGCGGTCAACGGGGAGGCCGTGGCGGAGGAGCTGATCGCCGCGCTGGTCGGGTCGATCGGGTTGATCCTGTCGATGCCGCTGACGACGTCGCTCGCCGCAGTGCTGGCGGTGCGGATGAGTCCCGACGCGCTGTCAGCTTCGGACGAGCGCACCCACGCGCACTGACCGCCGGCGGTCGCGGCGCGCGTGCTCGAAAATCCGCGCGCCGAGATAGCACCCGAACGAGATCGAGCTGATGAAGAAGCTCGTCGGCCACGGCTGCTGCAGCGAGAGCAGGATCCCGCCCTCGGTGGCGACAAGGGCGATCGCGATGCTGAGCAGGATCGCGAGACCTGGGCGGACCGTCAGCCGCTGGGCGGCCGCTGCGGGCGTGATCACGAGTGTCAGCACGAGGAGGACGCCGACGACCTGGATCGCCTCGGCGGTGGTCAGTGCCAGCAGCAGGAAGATCGCGACAGAGATCGCGCGCAGCGGCACGCCGCGCGCGGCGGCGACGTCCGGATCGACACTCGAGAACAGCAGCGGGCGGTAGAGAACGACGAGCCCGATGGCGACGATGACCGCGACGATCGCGAGGTTCCGCAGTTGCGCGTCGCTGACGCCGACGATGCTCCCGAACAGCAGGTTCGTCGCCTCGGTCGCGTAGCCGTTGTAGAGGAAGAGCAGCAGCACGCCGACGCCGAGCCCGAACGACAGCACGGCGCCGATCGCGCTGTCGCGCTCGCGCCCCCGCAGCGAGAGCAGTCCGAGCACGAGGCCGACGGTGAGCGAGCCGACGATCATCCCGGCCACCGCACTGAACCCGAGCACGAGCGCGCCGGCCGCACCGGTGAAGCCGAGCTCCGAGATCGCGTGCACGGCGAAGCTCGCGCCGCGCGTGACCACGAACGTCCCGATCGCGCCGGAGATGACCGCGACCACCGCGCCGGCGAGCAGCGCCGTGTGCACGAAGTGCTGGCCCAAGAGCTGCACGAACATCAGGCGTGTGCCTCGTCGACGTGGTGGACGTGCTGGTCGTCCGGCGTGCCGACGACGACGACGCGTCCGCGCACGCGCAGCACGTCGATCTCCGTGTCATACAGCCGCGAGAGCGTCTCCGACGTGAGCACGTCGTCCGGTGTCCCGATCGCCCAGCTGCCGGGCGCGAGGTACAGCACGCGGTCGACGATGGACAGCACCGGATTGATGTCGTGCGTGACGAAGACGACGGGAGTTCCCGCGCGGCTGCGGCGGGCGTCGAAGAGGCTCGTGATGATCCGCTGATACGAGAGGTCGAGCGAGAGCAACGGCTCATCGGCGAGGAGGAGCACCGGGTCGGCGACGAGCGCCTGCGCGACGCGGAGGCGCTGCTGCTCCCCGCCGGAGAGGCGCCCGACCGGGGCGTCGGCGTACGCGGCCGCTCCGACCTCCGTCAGGGCGCGGTCGATCCGCGTGCGCTCCTCCGGTGAGAGGCGCCCGACTCCCCAGCGGTGTCCGTCGAGACCCAGCCGGACGAGGTCGCGGCCGCGCAGTGGCAGGTCCCGGTCGAACACGCGCTGTTGAGGGACGTAGCCGACCCTGGCGCGACTCTCGCGTGGAGGGCGGCCGCAGATCTCGACGCTGCCCGCCGACGGCTCGAGCAGCCCGAGCAGAATGCGCAGCAGCGAGGTCTTGCCGGTCCCGTTCGGGCCGAGGACGGCGAGCAGCGCGCCCTCCTCGAGCTCGAAGTCGAGATCGTTCCAGAGGGACCGCTCGCCGAAGTCCAGGGCAAGCCCGCGGACGGAGACGACGGGCGCGGTCACCGCTTCAGCGCGGCGAAGAGTTCCTCGGCCTGCCCGAGCTGCCACTGCTGGAACGTGAGCTTCGGCGGCAGCGTCTCGGTGACGCCGATCACCGGGATTCCGGCTTTGAGGGCCGCGCTGCGGATCTCCTCGGTGATGGGCGAGACGGTCTGACTGTTGTAGAGGAGGACTTTCACCTTCTTGCCGCTCAGCAACGCGAGCATCGCCGCGACGGCCTGCGGGGTCGGCTCCGTCCCGTTCTCGATCGCCCGCGTGAAATCGTCCGGCGCGACGTTGTCCAATCCGGCGGCCGTGAGGAGGTAGCCGGGCACGGGTTCCGTGTAGGCGACCGGCCCGCCCGCGAACGACGCCTTGATCCGCGCCACCTCGTGCTTCAACGGGCCGAGGCTCGTCTCGAAGCGCGCAAGGCCTGCGCGGTAGGCCGACGCGTTGGCCGGGTCGGAGCGCTCCAGCCCCGAGGCGATCGCGCCGGCGATCGCGTTCAGCTTCGGCACGTCGTACCAGAGGTGCGGGTTCGCGTCCTTGCCGTGCACGCCCAGGACGTCCGCGATGGTGACGACGATCCGCTGCTTGCTCGGGGATGCGTCCTCGAGCCGCTGCATGAAGGCGTCGTAGCCGACCCCGTTCTGGATCACCAGCCGCGCCTTCGCCACGGCCAGCCCGTTCTGCGTGCCCGGCTCGTACAGGTGCGGGTCGGCGTTCGGGTTGGAGAGGATCGACGTGACCGAGACGTGCGGGCCGCCGATCTGGCCGACGATGTCGCCGTAGACGTTCGTGGACGCGACGACGTCCACGCTCGGCCTGCCTGCCGCGGCCGGCCCACAGGCGGCCGCGGCGCCGAGCAGGAGAGCCGGGAGCAGCGCGAGAATGATTCTCACTCTCATCGCTGGCTAGAATAACTGCAATGCCGAAGAAAGCGCAAGTCGCCGAGCCGGATCTCACCGAGCTCCTCTCCCGTAAGGGCGTCCGCCCGACCCGGGCGCGGCTCGAGGTGCTGGAGGAGCTGGCGCGCGAGCCCGACGACGTGACCGCGCAGGCGCTCTGGCGGCGGCTCCGCGAGCGCGGCGACTCCCGCGTCGGCCTCGCCACCGTCTATCGCACGCTGGCGCTGCTGAACGAGCAGGGCGTGATCGATTCGCTGTCGCATCACGGCACCGAGCACTGCTACCGGCTGTGCGCGGACACGCATCACCATCATCTGCTCTGCTCGAATTGCCACCGGGTGATCGAGGTGGACGAGTGCGGGCTCGGCGACTGGCTCGACGAGGTCTCCGAGCGTCACGGCTTCGTCGCCACCGACCACCGCATCGAGATCGTCGGGCTCTGCGCCGCCTGCCGGCGCTAGCTATCTGCTGCGCCAGCCCGGCGGGCGCTTCTCCAGGAACGCAGCGAGACCTTCCTGGCCCTCGTCGCTGGTGCGTCGCTCCGCGATCCAGCGGGCGGTCTCCGCGCCGTCGGGGCGCTCGCGCACGAGTCGCTTCGCCCAGCGCACGGCGTGCGGGCCGGCCGACAGCAGCTCACCCACGACGTTCTCCACCGCGGCGTCGAGGTCGTCGACGACGGCGCTGACGAGGCCGATGCGGAGCGCCGTGTCCGCGTCGAAGCGCTCGCCGGTCAGGAAGTAGCGGCGCGCTGCGCCCGGTCCGATCTTCGCCAGCGCGAACGGCGAGATCACGGCGGGGATGATCCCGAGCTTCACCTCGGAGAACGCGAACGTCGCGTCGCGCGACGCAATCGCGATGTCGGCCGCCGCGACGAGACCCGCGCCGCCGCCGAGCGCATGGCCCTGCACGCGTGCGACCACGGGAGCGGGGCAGCCGTCGATCGCCTCGAGCATCCGCCGCAACGCATTCGCGTCGGCGACGTTCTCCTCGTGGGAGAGCCCGACGGACGCGCGCATCCAGTCGACGTCCGCGCCGGCGGAGAAGCTCGCGCCCTCGCCCGCGAGCACGACCGCCCGCGCGCGGCCGACGTCGACGAAAGCCTCCGCCAGCTCGCCGATCAGCTCGGCGTCGAAGGCGTTGCGCCGGTCGGGCCGCGCGAGCGTGACGCGCAGGACCGAGCCGTCCCGCTCGACGGTGAGTGCAGCCATGAGCGGAGCTTACGACGAGCCGTGCGGGCGGATCGCCTCGAGCGCGGCGAGTCGGGCCCGGTGCGTTCCCGCCAGCTCGCTCTCCGGCGGCGCCGACCGCATCAACACGACCGCGAGCGCGACGATCGCGAGATCGCGGAGGAGCAGGAACCACGACCACGGCGATGCGTAGTGCAGCGCGAGCGACCAGTAGTGGTTCGCAAACCACAGCTGCGTCAGCACGAGAGCCGCGAGCAGCAGTCCCGACGCCGCGAGCCCGCGCCGGCCGCGCACGAGCGGGATCAGCGGGACGAGCCAGATCAGGAACTGCGGCGAGAACACCTTGCCGAACGCGATGAACACGGCCACGGCCGCGCCGCACGCGACGAGCATCGACCCGCCGGTCGGCTCGCGTTGCCGCGCGAACGCGATCCAGACGGCGACGAGCGCCGCGAGTTGCAGCACCGTTGAGGCCGCGCCCGTCCCGTTCGCGAGCGATCCGGAGAGGTTCTGCGACCCGTGCGTCGACACCGTCGTCAGCGACAGCCCGCCGATGTGGTGGAACGCCATCAGCACCGACGCACCGAGGCTCTCGACCTGCAGCGGCCGGCGCAGCTGCCCCGTGAGGCTGTGCCAGACGCCACCCGGAGCGAGCACGGCGAACGGGACGACGCAGAGCGCCGCGGCGGCCAGGAACGACAGCGACGCGACGAACGCGGCGTGCCTCCCGAGGCGGCGCCAAACGTACGCGAGCCCGATCGGCGCGAGCACGAGCGGCCAGAGCTTCGCCGCCACCGCCACGCCGAGCAGAATGCCGCCGATCCCCGGGCGGCCGCGCAGCAGCGCCGCCAGCGCCGCGATCGTGAGCATCACCGGCCAGAGGTCGAAGCGGGTGTCGTACAGCGTCCCGAGCACGAGCGGCGCGACCGCGATCAGTCCGAGCGCGAGCAGTCCGTGCGCCGCACTCGCGTCGACCGAGTCGAGCACGACCGCCGCCGCGATGAGGCAGCCGATCCCGCACACGAACATCAGCACCGCGAACGACGTCCCGTAGCTCCACGACATATACGTGGGCAGGACGAAGGCCGGCAGCGCGCCCGGCGGATACTCGACCGGGAAGTCGCGGTACGGCACGTGGCCGTCGCGGATCAACTGACCGTAGTTCTGGTACACACCGACGTCCGACAGTCCGCGGTGCTCGTACCAGCCGGTGTGGAGCAGGAGGAACGAGCCGGCGAAGATGCCGATCGCGACGGTGAGCGCCAGAGCCCACGCGCGGCCGCTCACTCGACGTCGAACTCCTCGGCGATGTCCGGCTCTTTCCCGATCAGCTGAACCACTTCGTCGATGTCCGGCAGCTCGTCGCCGAAGGCGATCAGCCCGAACCGGTCCGCCGCTCCGTTCGAGATCCAGCGGTCCCCGTCCGGGAGCGGCGGCAGGTACTCGCGCAGCTCCTCGAGCGACGTCTTCGAGTCGAAGAGGCCGCAGATGAGGACGCGTGCGATCACATCCTGAAGATGCCGAAGGTCGTCTCGGGGATCGGCGCATTCACCGCGGCCGCGATTCCGAGCGCGAGCACGCGGCGCGTGTCGAGCGGGTCGATGATCCCGTCGTCCCACAAGCGCGCGGTCGAGTAGTACGCGTTGCCCTCCAGCTCGTACTTGGCGCGGATGGCCTGCTCGTCCACCTCGCCGACCATGGACAGAACCGTCGCCGCCTGCTCGCCGCCCATGACGGAGATGCGCGCGTTCGGCCACATCCAGAGCTGCCGCGGCGAGTACGCGCGTCCGCACATCGCGTAGTTGCCGGCGCCGAACGAGCCGCCGACGACGACGGTGAACTTCGGCACCGCCGCGTTCGCGACCGCCATCACCAGCTTGGCGCCGTCGCGCGCGATGCCGCCGGCCTCGTACTCGAGCCCGACCATGAAGCCGGTGACGTTCTGCAGGAAGACGAGCGGGATGCGGCGCCGGCAGCAGAGCTCGACGAAGTGCGCTCCCTTCTGCGCCGACTCTGCGAAGAGCGCGCCGTTGTTCGCGAGGATGCCGACGGGAAACCCCTCGATGTGCGCGAAGCCGGTGACGAGCGTCTCGCCGTACAGCTGCTTGAACTCGTGGAAGCGGGAGCCGTCGACGAGCCGTGCGATCAGCTCGCGCGCGTCCACCTGGTGGCGGAAGTCCTCGGGGACGAGCCCGTACAGATCGGCGGGGTCGAGCGCGGGCGGCTCCGGCTCGGCGAGCTCCCACGGCGGCTCGGGTGGGCGCCCGTGCAGGTTGCGCACGATCTCGCGCGCGATCGCGAGCGCATGCTCGTCCGACGTGGCGTAGTGGTCGGCGACGCCGGAGCGGCGCGCGTGCACGTCGGCGCCGCCGAGCTCCTCCGCGGTCACGTCCTGCCCGGTCGCCGCCTTTACCAGAGGCGGGCCGCCGATGAAGATCGTGCCGGTGCCGCGGACGATCACCGTCTCGTCGCTCATCGCCGGCACGTACGCGCCGCCGGCTGTGCACGAGCCCATGACCACGGCGATCTGGGGAATCCCCTGCGCGGACATCTGCGCCTGGTTGAAGAAGATCCGCCCGAAGTGGTCGCGGTCCGGGAACACCTCCGCCTGCAGCGGCAGGAACGCGCCGCCGGAGTCGACGAGATAGATGCACGGGAGCCGGTTCTGCTCCGCCACCTCCTGTGCCCGCAGGTGCTTCTTCACCGTCAGCGGGAAGTAGGAGCCGCCCTTCACGGTCGCGTCGTTGGCGACGATCACGCACTCGCTGCCCTCGACGACGCCGATGCCGGTGACGATGCCTGCGCTCGGCGCGTCGCCGTCGTACAGCTCCCACGCGGCGAGCGCGTTCAGCTCGAGGAACGCCGTGTCCGGGTCGACCAGCCGGTCGATCCGCTCCCGCGCCGGCAGCTTCCCGCGCGACCGGTGCCGCTCGACCGCCGCCTCGCCGCCGCCGCGCGCCACCTCCGCCGTCCGCTCGCGCAGCTCCGCCACGAGCGCGGCCATCCGCTCTCCGCGACGGGAGAAGTCATCGGAGGCGCGATCGAGCTGCGACGTGAGCAACGCCACTGGGGCGGAGCCTAACGTCGTCGGCGGCCCATACGCTTGTTCGCGTGGTACCCGGAATCGTCGCGCACCTCGACCTCGACGCGTTCTACGCGGCGGTGGAGGAGCTGGAGAGCCCGGAGCTGCGCGATCAGCCGCTCGTGGTCGGCGGCGACCCGCGCGGCCGCGGCGTCGTGGCGACCGCGAACTACGTCGCCCGCGCCTTCGGGATCCACTCGGCGATGAGCGCAGCGGAGGCGATCCGCCGCTGCCCGACCGCCGTCTTCGTGCGCCCGCGCCATGCGCTGTACCGCGAGTACTCGCGCCACGTCTGGTCGACGGTGCGCGGAGTCGTCCCGACGGTCGAACAGACCGGGATCGACGAGGGCTATCTCGACCTCGGCGAGGTCGCCGGCGACTTCCTCGAGGCGAGAGTCGTCGCGGAGGCGGTGCGGACGGCCGTGCGCGCCGGAACGAGTCTCACGTGCTCGCTCGGCGTCGCGCCGTGCAAGGTGGTGGCGAAGGTCGGCAGCGACGCGCGCAAGCCGGGCGGACTCGTCGTCGTCGTGCCGGGGCAGGAAGCAGCGTTCCTGGCGCCGTTCGACGTGCGCCGCCTGCCGGGAGTCGGGCCGAAGGCGGAGCAGCGGTTGCATGCGGCCGGCGTCGAGACCGTCGGCGCGCTCGCCGCCTTGTCCGATGCCGACCTGCGCAGGCTGCTGCCCGGCAGCGTCGGCGCGGTGCTGCGCGCCCGCGCGCGCGGAGTCGACCCACGCGGGCTCGAGCTCGACACGGAACGGATCTCGATCAGCGTGGAGAACACGTTCGAGCGCGACCTTCTCGACCGGGAGAAGCTCCACGACGAGTTGCGCGGGATGGCGGCCGAGGTGGCGCAGCACCTCCAGCGGACCGGGCGCACGGCGCGGACGGTGACGACGAAGCTCCGCTATGCCGACTTCTCCATCCGCAGCCGCAGCACCTCGCTCGCCGTCGGCATCGACGACGCGGGGCAGATCGGCGTCCTCGCGTGCCGCCTTCTCGACCGCGGCCTGAAGGACCGTCCGGGAGCGCTGCGGCTCGTGGGAGTGGGCGTCTCCGGACTGGCGGAATACCGCCAGCTGGCGCTCGCCGGCGTCGAGTGACAATCTGGTGAAGACGCTTGCCGCGTCCCGGTCGCGCCTGTCAGTCTGCAGACATGGCCGAGACGGACGAACGCAATCTCTGGTCGTTCCCGGAAGGGGCGGTCGGACACTCGGACAGCGTCAAGGGCTACACGGTCGTCTGCACGGACGGTTCCGTCGGCGATGTCTCCTGGGCGGACTACAAGCCCGGAGAGAGCTACCTCGTCGTCAGCTACGGGAAGACCCACCACGTCGTTCCGGCAGGCGCGGTGACGAGCGTCGACCACCAGGCGAAGACGTGCACGCTCGCCGTCACCGTCGACGAGGTGAAGGCGACCCCGCAGCAGGAGGACCCCGAGACCCCGGTGGACTGGGACGAGGTGAACCAGTTCGAGCGCGGCATGCTCGGCGGCGGCTTCGCCTGGCCCTACACCGACGTCTAGCCAGAAAGAGACCCAGCAGGGGCGACAGGACTTGAACCTGCAACCCCCGGTTTTGGAGACCGGTGCTCTACCAATTGAGCTACGCCCCTGGGTCGGTTCTCGATTGTATCGGCGGCCCAGACCGGCCAGATCGTGCAGCCGACGGGTGAGATCGCGGCGGCAACCGTCTAGCCTCTGGCCGTGGCCGCGCCTTCGCAGCGGCGCGCTCTGGGCGCGCTCTTCACCGTCCTCGCGGCCGTCCTCGTCGCCGTCGCCGCGGCGGCGCTGATCGGCGCCGGAGGGACCCCGGCGAGGTGGCTGATCGGGGTCGCGGCGCTCGCTCTCGCGGGCTGGCTCGGCTCCCTCGCCCTGTCGGCTTTCCGCAGTCGCTGAGGAAACTGGGCCTGCGCGCCGTATTCTTCCCCCGGTGAGTAGGGTCGACGACACCCAGAGCCTCTGGCTGAAGTTCCGGAAGACCGGGGATCCGGCGCTCCGCGACCGGCTGATCCTCACCTACGCGCCGCTGGTGAAATACGTGGCCGGACGGCTCGGCTCCGGGCTTCCCGCGCACGTGGACGAGGGCGACCTCGTCTCGTACGGGCTGCTCGGCCTGATCGGGGCGATCGAGCGCTACGAGCCGGACCGCGACGTGAAGTTCGAGACGTACGCGATCGCGCGGATCAAGGGCGCCATCATCGACGAGCTGCGCGCGATGGACTGGGTGCCGCGCTCCGTCCGCTCCCGCGCCCGCGACATCGAGCGCGCGATCGGCGAGCTCGAGGCGAAGCTCGGCCGCGCCCCGACGGACGAGGAGATCTCCAAGAAGCTCGGGATCACCGAGGAGGAGCTGGGGGACAGCCTCAGCGAGATCGCCCGCTCCTCCATCGCCGCCCTCGACGAGCTCTGGACCGTCTCCGGCTCGGGCGGCGACCAGATCGCCCTGATCGACACGATCGAGGACACCGACGCGCCCGACCCGCAGAACACGCTGTCGCAGACCGAGATGCGCGAGGCGATCGCCGACGCGATCGCGCGCCTGCCCGAGCGCGAGAAGCTGGTCGTCACCCTCTACTACTACGAGGAGCTGACCCTCCGCGAGATCGGCGAGGTGCTCGGCGTGACCGAGTCGCGGGTCTCCCAGCTGCACACGAAGGCGATCCTGCGCCTGAAGGCGCGGCTCGCCGGCTCGGCCAATCGGGCCACGCTCGAGCCGTCCTAGTTGGCGCAAGCGCCGCGATCCGCTTGCGCGGATCCCGGCGCGCGCGGAGACCCCTGAAGCCGGCCGCATCGCGGCCGGGTGCTGCTCGATGGCCCCTGGCGCGGGTCTCGGCGGCGATAGCATTGCCGCCGGAGCCCAAACGCCAGGAGGACACGAGCCTGATGCCAGCGACCGAGCCCGGGAAGATCCGCAACATCGCCGTCGTCGGACACCGCGGGGTGGGGAAGACCTCGCTCGTCGAGGCCATGCTGTTCCAGGCCGGGAAGACGAACAGGCTCGGCACGATCGAGCAGGGCACGACCATGGGCGACTGGGACGAGGACGAGCACCGCCGCCAGATGTCCCTCTCCGGATCGGTCGAGCACCTCGAATGGCAGGGCCGGAAGATCAACCTGCTGGACACGCCGGGCGACGCCGGCTTCCAGGCGGACACGCTGGCGTCGCTGCGCGTCGTCGAGGGCGCGCTCGTCGTGCTCAGCGGCGTGATGGGCGTCGAGGTGAACACGGCGAAGGTGTGGGCCCGGTCCGACGAGTACGAGCTGTCGCGCGTCGTGCTCGTGAACATGCTCGACCGGGAGCGCGCCGACTTCTTCCGCGTGCTCGAGGCAGTGCGCACGCAGCTGTCCGACCGCTGCGTCGCCATCCAGCTGCCGATCGGCGCCGAGCACGAGCTGACCGGTGTCGTCGACCTGCTGCACATGTGCGCGTACCTGGATCCGGACGGCGGCAAGGAGGGCGGACCCCAGCCGATCCCGGACTCGATGGCGGCGGAGGTTCAGGAGTACCGCGAGAAGCTGCTCGACGCGGTGGTCGAGACGAACGAGGACCTGATGGCCCGCTATCTCGAGGGCGAGGAGCTGCCGGCCGAAAACGTCGCCGCCGCGCTGAAGGACGCGGTCACGCGCGACGAGCTCTATCCCGTCGGCTGCGGCGTCGCCACCAAGAACCTCGGCACCACTGCGCTGCTCGACCTGCTCGTCGAGGGGGTCCCGTCGCCCGCGCGCAAGGGCACGACGATCGAGTTCGGCGACGCGAAGCAGGCGGTGTTCATCTTCAAGACGATCGCCGACCCGTTCACGGGCCGGATCAGCTGCTTCCGCGTTCTCGCCGGCCCGGTCACCGGCGATACGACGCTCGTCGACCCGCGCACGCACGCGAAGGAGCGGCTCGGCCAGATCCTGCTGCTGCAGGGCAAGGAGAACGAGCCGTCCGATGCGCTCGGCGTCGGCGATCTCGGGGCGGTGGCGAAGCTGAAGGACGTTGTCACCGGCGACGTGCTCGTCGACCACGAGGTGCCGGTCGAGCCGCCGCACATCGACTTCCCCTCGCCGGTGATGAGCTTCGCGGTCACGCCGAAGGCGAAGGGCGACGAGGAGAAGATGGCCACCGGCCTGCGCCGTCTCAGCGAGGAGGACCCGACGCTGCACATGCGTCGCGACCCGCAGACCGGCGAGCAGCTCCTCTCCGGGCTCTCGCAGATGCAGGTGGAGGTCGCTGTCGACCGGCTGCACTCGCGGTTCCACGTCGACGTCGAGCTGCATCCGCCGCGCGTCCCGTACAAGGAGACGATCCGCAAGGAGGCGCGCGCACGCCACCGCTACAAGAAGCAGACGGGCGGCCGCGGCCAGTTCGGCGACTGCGAGATCGTGGTCGAGCCGCTGCCGGCCGAGGACGGCGAGCTGGGCTACGAGTTTGTGGACAAGATCGTCGGCGGCGTCATCTCCCAGAGCTACCGGCCCGCGGTGGACAAGGGCGTGCGCGAGGCGATGGAGCACGGCGAGCTCGCCGGCGCGCCGATCCAGGGCGTGCGCGTCAAGCTCGTCGACGGGATGGAGCACTCGGTCGACTCGTCGGAGATGGCGTTCAAGATCGCCGGCTCGCTCGCCTTCAAGGAGGCGTACCAGAAGGCGGATCCGGTCCTGCTGGAGCCGATCATGGAGCTCGAGGTGACCGTCCCCGACGACGCGGTGGGTGCGGTCAACGGGGACCTCAACTCGCGGCGCGGCCGCCTCCAGGGCATGGAGCCGCGCGGCGGGATGACGACGATCCGCGCCGAGGTGCCGATGGCGGAGATCCTCACGTACTCGCAGGCGTTGACGTCGATGACGGGCGGCCGCGGCGACCACACGATGGGCTTCCTCCGATACGAGGAAGTCCCGACGCACGTGGCGCAAAAAATCATCGAACAGACGAAGAAGGAGCGGGAAGAGGCGAAGGCGTAGTGCCCGCGCCTCCTCCACGAAGCCCCTAGCCCTCGGAGTGCTGCGCCGGCTGCGCGTCGCCGCGCAAGTGCCGAAGCACATCGTCGAGGTTCGCAAGTTCTTGCTCGAGGTCGCGCTGGAGCGATTCCAGGCGCTCGACGAGCTCTTCGCGATTCGGGAACGGCCGCCGGAAATGGCGTCCGCGTCCGCGGCCTTCGGGTCCGTGACCCGGGCCGAAATGTCTTCCGTGATGCATCAATTCACCTCCTCTCCGCGTTCGTAGCGTTCGAGAAATCCATTCGTGCGCTCCTGCGACCGGCGCAGCGCGTCGACCCATTGCTCGAGCAGCCGCGTGCCGGTCTCGGTGATCGCGTAGCGGCGCTTCGCGGGACCGGGGGTGGTGGCGTCCCACTCGGACGACACGAGCCCCTCCTCTTCGAGCGCGCGCAGAAGGCGGTAGAGGTTGCCCATCTCGACGCGGTCCTCACCCGTCAACTCGGGCAGGCGCTCCATCAGGTCGTAGCCGTGCGCGGGCCGCTCGCGGAGAAGCAGCAGCAGCGCCGGCTCGGTGAAACGCTCGACGCGGGCGAACACGCGCCAGTGGCCGCCGTGGTGGTGCCGCGCGCGGGGGCCGTGGCGGTGTCTCACAGTACGATTACCTCTAGATGTAACTCACACATGTAAGTCACAGTAGCAGCAGGGCGAGCGCTGTGCAAATCCGCTCTGTCGCGGGGCTATAGTCGATTTGTGCACGTCACCAAGGTCAGCACGACACGGGTCTGTGCGATCTGCGAGCGGACGCTGCTGATGGGAGAGCGGGCGATCCGCTACTCGCCGGAAGAGGGCGCGGAGCTCGTCGACGTCTGTCCGCTCTGCCAGGACACCGCCCTCGAGCACGGCTGGATCAAGGAGGGGACTCCGACCGTCCCCACCGTCCCGGGCCCGCGCAAGCGCCGCCGCCGGGGCCTCGGCGAGTTCCTCGGACTCAGCCGAGCCGCCGCGGAGGAGTCGGTGGCGCCGCCCGAGCCGATCCTGCGCCGCCTCTCGGTGGACGAGGTCGCGCTGCTCGAGGCGGCCGATCTGTTCAACGCGAGCAGCTACCGGCGCACCGTCGGCGGCATCTCGAAGAGCCTCGGCGAAGCCCGCGCGAGCATCATCGCGCTCTCCGGCGTCGCCGGCGAGATGGCGGTCACCGTCGCGTGGGACATCTCGTGGTACCAGTACCGCGTCACGCCGGACTCCGGCCAGCCGGTGCGGCTCGAACGTCGCGGACACGAGCTCGACGAGCTCGAGCCGGGCTTCAAGGACTGGAACGCCGGCATCGACGACGACGGCCGCCTGATCCCCGAGATCGCGCGACTCTAGGGTCCGGGGCTGGCACTCTCCGCCGCCGTCCCTACAATCCGACAAGCCATGATCTACTGCGTCATTCCCCGTGAGCTCGCCGACGAGCTGTACGACAAGATGGTCGACTACTACAAGGACAACCCGAACGTGACGGTCATCGTCGACCGCCGCGAGGGGCCCGACCGTCGCACCGGGGACGAGACCGCCGAGCAGAAGGACCGCCGGCGCGTGCGCGACCGCAGGCGGGCGCGCATCCCGGGGACGTTCCCCGACACCGACGCTCCGCCAGACGCGTAGCTACTCTCGTCGTCATGGCGACGACAGGGACGAAGAGCTTCCAGAACTACATCGGCGGCGACTGGGTGGACGCCGCCTCCGGCGAGACCTTCGAGAGCGCGAGCCCGGCAGACGGCGAGACGATCGGCGTCTTCCCGAAGTCCGGCGCCGCCGACGTCGACCGCGCCGTCGATGCGGCCAAGGCGGCGTTCGAGGAATGGCGTCTCGTGCCTGCGCCGAAGCGCGGCGAGATCCTCTTCCAGCTCGCGCGGGTGCTCGAGCGCGAGAAGGCCGCGCTCACCGACCTGATGACGCACGAGATGGGCAAGGTGAAGGCCGAGGCGGGCGGCGACGTCCAGGAGGCGATCGACATCACCTACTACATGGCCGGCGAGGGACGTCGCCTGGCCGGCCAGACGACTCCGTCGGAGCTCCGCGACAAGTGGAACATGAGCATCCGCCAGCCGATCGGCGTCGTCGGCGCGATCACGCCGTGGAACTTCCCGATCGCGATTCCCTCGTGGAAGATGATCCCCGCGCTCGTCTGCGGCAACACCGTCGTGCTGAAGCCGGCGGAGGACACGCCACTGCTCGCGGAGCGGTTCGTCGAGCTGCTGGACGAGGCCGGCATCCCCGCCGGCGTCGTCAACATCGTGCACGGCCTCGGCGAGGTCGCCGGCGACGCGCTCGTGCGTCACCCCGGCGTGCGCGTGATCACGTTCACCGGCTCGCGCGAGACCGGTGTCGCGGTGACGAAGGCCGCGGCCGACGGGCTCAAGCACGTCCATCTCGAGCTCGGCGGCAAGAACGCGATCATCGTCATCGACGACGCCGACGTCGATCTCGCCGTCGAGGGGATCCTCTGGTCCGCGTTCGGCACCTCCGGCCAGCGCTGCACGGCCGCGTCGCGCGTGATCGCGCACGAGGGCGTCTACGACGCGCTGCAGTCGAAGCTCGTCGCCGCCGCGGAGCGGCTGCGGCTCGGACCCGGCTGGGAAGACGACACCGACGTCGGTCCGGTGATCAACCGCGCGGCGATCGAGAAGATCCACTCGTACACGGACATCGGCCGAGACGAGGGC
The DNA here is from genome assembly GCA_963761665.1 of uncultured Actinomycetes bacterium. Classification (GTDB taxonomy): domain Bacteria; phylum Actinomycetota; class Thermoleophilia; order Gaiellales; family Gaiellaceae; genus Palsa-739. The sequence continues at coordinate 67,599 of CAVXHM010000004.1, read as the reverse complement.
GCGCGCATCCTCACCGGCGGCGAGGTCGCGACCGAGGGCGATCTCGCCAACGGCTTCTACTATCGGCCGACGATTTTCGGCGACGTCGATCCGCACATGCGCGTCGCGCAGGAGGAGATCTTCGGTCCGGCCACCTCGCTGATCAAGGTGCGCGACTTCGACGAGGCGATCCGCGTCTCGAACGGGATCCGCTACGGGCTGTCGTCCTCGATCTACACGCGCGACGTGAACAAGGCGTTCCGGGCGATGCGCGATCTCGAGGCGGGGATCACGTACGTCAACGCCGGCACGATCGGCGCAGAGGTGCACCTCCCGTTCGGCGGCATGAAGGACACGGGCAACGGCCACCGCGAGGCGGGGCAGGCCGCGCTCGACGTGTTCACCGAGTGGAAGTCGATCTACGTCGACTACTCGGGCCGCTTGCAGAAGGCGCAGATCGACCCGTCGTGAGCTACAAGCTCGTGTGGTTCGTGCCGCGGGAGGCGCTCGAGACCACCCGTGACGCGGTCTTCGCCGCCGGCGCGGGACGCATCGGGACTACGACGCGCTGCTCGTGGTACACCGCAGGCACCGGCACGTTCTTCGGCGGCGAGGGGACGGACCCGTCGATCGGCCAGGCCGGCCGCGAGGAGCGCGTCGCGGAGCTCCGCGTCGAGACGGTCGTCTCCGACGATCGCGTCCGCGAGGTCGTCGACGCCCTCGTCGCGGCGCATCCGTACGAGACGGTCGCGTACGAGCTCTACGCGCTCGCGGAGCTGCCCGCGTGAAGGCGAAGCTCTTCACCGACGGCGGCGCGCGCGGCAACCCCGGCCCGGCCGCGTACGGCTACGTGCTCGAGACGGACGACGGCACGGTGCTCGCCGCGCACGGCGAGAAGATCGGCGTCGCGACGAACAACGTCGCCGAGTACCGCGCGCTGATCGCCGGTCTGGAGAAGGCGGTCGAGCTGGCGGTGCCCGAGATCGAGGTCGTCTCCGACTCGGAGCTGCTCGTGAAGCAGATGACGCGGCGTCTACCGCGTGAAGAACGAAGCCCTGCGCGAGCTGTCGCTGGAAGCAGCGCAGCTGGCCCGTCGCATCGGCCGCGTCACGCTACACCGCAGTGCGGCGCGAGCACAACGAGCTGGCCGACCGGCTCGTGAACGAAGCCCTCGATTCCGCGTAGCCGCGGCTATACTGGCCCCGCTCGCGGATGTAGCTCAGTTGGCTAGAGCGTCTGCTTGCCATGCAGAAGGTCGTGGGTTCGAGTCCCATCATCCGCTTTTCGCTCGAATGAAATATCCAGCAAATCGATGGTTTTTGGCGCAGGGGGAGAGGGGTCTCCGCTTGCTTTCTCCCTGATTTTCTCCCTAAGCTCGCGCTCCCGACCTTCTGCTTTCATCCCGAAGCGAAGCAGGAATCGGCTCTGGCCTCCGTTGTCGGCGCGTCCGTTGGAGGAGCCACAGGATCGAGGTGGCCTTAGTCGTTCAGGCTGATGGTGGGGACGGGTTCCGGGAGCCGGCTGTCTCCTTGCGTGGGGACGATCGCTGTTCCGACGGCGAAGAACTCGATCACGTGTGAGCCCCAGCCGTGGGAGCGTTCTTGAAGTTGGACGCCGACGATCCCTTCGGCCTTGAGCTCTTCGCCTTCTTTTTGCATCCGTTCCATCGCGAGTTCGCGTGCGTCGTAGAGCGCCTGGGTGAAGTTCGGCATCTCCACGTTCTGACCCATCTGTTTCATCGACGCCATCATTCCCTGGTGGGCGACGTGGTAGACGCATGAGCCCATGACGAGCCCGACGGGCCGGTGGCCGGAGGCGAGCAGTGTCCAGAAGTCCTGGCCGGAGAGGTCGCTGGTGAACGGCCTGCCGTTCGGCTGTGCGGTGTAGCTCGCCTTCGTGGTGTTTGACGGCGGTGCCGATGGCGATGAACTCGGCGAGGTTCTGTCCCCACTCGTAGCGGCCGACGTCGAGGCGGACGCCGACGACGCCGTCTGCGCCGAGCTGGTCGGCTTCTTCTTCCATGCGCGTCATCGCGAGCTCGCGGGCCTCGTACATCGCCTGGGAGAGGACGGCCATCTCCATTGACTGCTTCCAGCTCGATTGCTGGTAGCCGATGTGGTAGATCGAGCTGCCGATGACGAGGCCGAGCGGGTCGAAGCCGGCCTGCTTGACCAGCAGGAACTCGTTCACGGACAGGTCGGAGGTGAAGAAGCCGCTCCTGCATCTGGGCGAGGCGCTCGCGCCCGTGCTCGGGGACTCCTTCGGTCGAGGTCGGGTCGTAGCTCATCGGGCTCCTCCCAGCAGGTGGGGTTTCAGTGTGTCTTTGCTCAGGTCGATTCGCGGCGACACCTGGAGCTCGCGACCATCGGTCGCCGCGCTCGCCGATCGCCGTGCCGAGAACGTGGAAGGTGGCGACGAGATCTCTGCGGCCGCCGGCTTCGCGCTGCTCGATCTCGTGCGCGATCGAGACGCCGACCACGCCGGCGGCGCCTTGCTTCTGGGCCTCGGCGGTCATGCGTTCGAGTGCGGTCTCGCGGGCGTCGTACACGCCGCGGGTGAAGTCCGTCAGCTCCTGGTTGACCCAGCTTGCCGAGAAGCCCGATTGCGCCTGCTGTGTCGCGAAGCCGGGGACGACGTAGTGGACGGTGGAGGCGCCGACGACGCCGAGCGGCCGGTGACCGGCCTGCCACAGCTTCCAGTAGTCCTGCCCGGACAGGTCGGTGAGCGCCGGCTGCTCCGCGTGCCCGGCCCCCTCGCTGCGCACGGCGGTGCCGACGGCGACGTACTCGATCGCGCCGGCGGCCCAGTCGTGGCGGCCGACGGTCAGCCGCACACCGACCACCGCGTCCGCACCGACGAGCTTCGCCTCCTGCTCGAGCCGGGCAAAGGCACGCAAACGCGCGGTGTTCCAAGCCTGCGAGACGACCGTCAGCTCCTGTGAGATGCCGCCCATCTGCATGCCGAAGGCTCCCGGCCGCTGCTGCCAGCCGACGTGATAGATCGAGCTGCCCATCACCTGAGCCAGTGGCCGCAACCCGATCGCGTTCACGAGCGCGAACTCGCCCACGGACAGGTCGGAGGTGAAGAAACCGCCGTCGGCCTTGCCGATCTCACCGAGACGCTCCTGGGCGCGCAGCGGCAACTCGCCGCGCTCCAGCGCCGTCGACGAGGCCGCCTGCCGCGCATCCGCGGCCTGACGTGCCGCACGGTCGTCGTCGCTGCCGCGACGGAACAGGGGCACGGCCCTCAGCCGCCCAGCAGCTGTTCGAGTGCGAGCCGCGACTGCTCGCTCGCTTCCGCCTCGACCGCGAGATCACGACCGAGCGCCTCCAGCCAGGCGTCGAGCGGCAGCAGCTCCGTCTTCAACACGACACCGCGCACCGCTTTCGCGCAGCGCGTCTCGAGCGAGCCGTCCTTCGCGACCGCGACGTACCGGTTGTCTCCGAGCGCGACCTCGATGCGGGCGACGCGCTTCTCCTTCGAGAACCGCTTCACGGCCCGACGCTCGACCGTCACCCGTCCGGGCAGCGCCTGCTCCAGCTTGAACGCGAGCACCTCGATAAACGTCTTCAAATCGCCCGACGACGCGCGAAGAGACGCAGATAACAGCTCAAAGCCGCCGTCGTCGCCGGACGCGCCGTCCCGGACCTCGATCGAGTCAGCCATCTCGAACAGCCTAGACCTCGAGCTCGCCGACCCGTGCGGCGGCCGCCCGCTCCTGGCTCGTGGTACTCGAGCGCCCAGTCTTGTTCACCAAGCCGCGCGTCAGTCGACGAGCGAGTGGCGGGTCTTAGAGTGGGCGACGGAGAGGTGTAGGTACCCGAGGAACACGAACAAGGACAAAAAAGTCCAGCGTTTGCGAAGGGCGGCCGATGCGACGGCCGCCCTTCCGACTTCCTCGCTACTTGGGCTGTGCGCCGATCTGCTTGAGCAGTGTCATTGCGTCGAAGTAGTGGCGGCTTGCCTTGATCTTGTCGCCCTCGAAGGCGTAGAAGACGGCGGCGGGTGTCTCCTGGCGCTTGCCCGAGGCCGGGATCGTTCCTGCTGCGGTTTCGAGCGGGCCGGTGTGCGTGCCCGTCCAGGTCACTTCTAGGACAACCGAGTTGCCGCTGGCGACGGCGTTTGTCACGGTGCCGGCAGCGTCCGGGAAGGCCGTCTTCCAGCCTTTGAACAGCTCGATGATTTGGTCGGGGCCTTCGATCTTGCGCTCGGTGCCAAGCTCGTGGTAGCGCGCGTCGGAGGTGAGCAGTGCTCGCATCTGCTCCCAGTCGCTCTTGTTGAATGCGTCGATCTGGTCGCGGGCGATCTTGGCCAGCTCGTCCGTGGTCAGCGCTTCGGTCTGTACTGCCGTCATCCTCTACTCCTCTTTAGATCGTGTGCGCCAAACGGGCAGCACTCGGCTAGGCGTTGGATCCCGAGAGATCGGCTGCCTCAGTTCGGCTGAGATGTGGGTGCAACGAGGAAGAAGAACTGGCGACTTGACGGACAGATCCGGACCGTCAGCGCGACTGGCTCGGTGTTTCCAACGCGGACTCTACTCCGTAGCGCCACGCTCGGCCCTTTCTTGGGTGGCAGCTACCTTGGTGGTGTGAGGCTGGCGGTGGGCGACGCGGTGGTCTATGCCGCCTATGGGGTGGGGGTTGTCGCGGTCCGCGAGCGAAGGCTGGTTCTTGGGGTGGAGCAGGATGTCGTTGTGCTCGAGCTCGCGGGTGGTCTTTCGGTGACGCTGCCGATGGCGCGAGCGCGCGAGCAGCTGCGCCCGCCGGTGAGCGAAGCCGGTATCCGCCGGGTGCAGCAGACGTTGCGTGACGAAGGTGAACCGAGCCGCGAGGTCTGGCTGAAGCGCAAGCGGCAGACGGAGGCGAAGCTGACCGGCGGTGATCCTCTGAAGCTTGCCGAAGTTGTGCGCGACGGTCTCCGGCGCAAGCAAACGCTGCTGGCTGAGAAGCGCAATTCGCGGCTGTCGCTCGGCGAGAACGACCTGTACGAGAAGGCGCGGCAGCTTCTTGTCGGCGAGATCGGTGTTGCCTGTGGTTTCGACCCGGCAGAGGCGGATGCCTGGATCGACGAGCAGATCGACGCCGCGCGGGCGGCCTAGTCCGCCTGGCGCACTCTTCGGCCACTGTCGCCCTGGTCGGCGTGCACGACCGAGGCTGGGACACCGGCGTCGCAGAGTCGTGTTGCTGGCGAGTGGTAGCCGCCGAGGTAGCTCAGGTAGCTGCGGATGCTGTGGCGTATCACCCGCGGGTCGTTCTTGCGGAATCGTACTGAGCCGTCCACCTGACTACCGAGCCCGTACGGAGCGGTCTCATCGCATTCGACTCAAGGTTCGGAAGGCCAGCTCTGAAACACGACGGCTGTGTTGTGGCCGCCGAAGCCGAAGGAGTTCGAGATGGCGATCTCGACTTGGAGGTCTCGCGAGGTGTTGGGGGTGTAGTCGAGGTCGCAGTCGGGATCGGTGTTCTCGAGATTGATCGTCGGGGGTAGGACGCCGTGATGCAGCGCGAGGATGGTGAACACGGCTTCGATTGCGCCGGCGGCGCCGAGGGTGTGCCCGGTGGCGCCCTTGGTCGACGAGATGGGCGTGTCGTGGGCGTTGTCGTGACCGAGGGCGAGCTTGAGTACTCGCGTTTCTGCGCTGTCTCCGGCCGGCGTTGATGTTCCGTGCGCGTTGACGTAGCCGACTGCGCTGGCGTCGATGCCGGCGTCGGTGAAGGCGGCTTGGAGGGCGCGGGCCGGGTTGAGGCCGACGGGATCGGGGTCGGAGACGTGATTTGCGTCGGATGAGATGCCGTAGCCGACCAGCTCGGCATAGATGCGGGCGCCGCGGGCCCGAGCGTGTTCGAGTTCCTCGAGCACGATGACCGCGGCTCCCTCGGCGATGACGAAGCCGTCGCGTTCGCGGTCGAACGGCCGCGATGCCCTGGTGGGGTCGTCGTTGCGAGTCGAGAGCGCCCGCATCGCCGCGAAGCTCGCGATCGCCACGGGCGTTACCGGAGCCTCGGTACCGCCGCAGAACATGACGTCGGCGCGGCCGAGCCTGATCGCGTCCAGGCTGTCGCCGATCGCCATGTTCGAGGCCGCGCACGCGGTGCATTCGGCGAGCAGCGGGCCGCGCGTTCCGAGCTCGATCGACACCCATCCTGCAGGAAGATTGGGGAGGGTCTGCACGATCGAGAACGGGCTTACGCGGCTGGCGCCGCGATGGTGCATCTGCAGAACGGTCGTCTCGAACGACTCGACGCCGCCCAGAGCCGTCGCTATCGCGGTGCCGACTCGCTCGGCGATCGCTGCGATGTTCAGACCAGAGTCCCTTTGTGCCTGACGTGCGGCCGCCAGCGCAAGGTGCGTGCAGCGGTCCATTCGCCGAGCAGCTTTCTGGTCGACATAGTCCCCCAGCTCCAGGTTCCGCACCTCTCCTGCCATGCGAGCGGGCAGATCGCCCGCATCGAACCGCGAGATCGCCGCGATACCGCACCCGCCCGCGACCAGGGCCTCCCAAGACTCCGCCACCGAGTTGCCCAGCGGACTGACCATCCCCAGCCCGCTCACAACCACCCTCCGACCCGTCCCCACGAACTCAGGTTAACCCGACGACGATCGGGAGCGAGGCACACACACCGGCGCATCCGATGGGGCTATGAGCAACGGTCGCGTTTCTTGGTGTTCTCGGCTCTAGGTCTCCGAGGATGGATGCGGATGCGGTCGAGCTGCGGGTTCTCGTTGTTTGATCGAGAAGCAGCGGGTTACTCCTGATCAGTACCCGCTGTCGCTGAATGCGTTGCGGCTTGCCGCGAACCAAGCGACGAACCGCGAATGCTGCAGCACCCGCCCCGCTAACTTCCATGCGCGCAGACTGGTGGAGCGGGTGTCTCGCTCGGGCACAGAGTATCGACCGTGCCTACCGCACGGATTTGAGGCGATGCCCTGGCTAGAGCGCTTTCGCGGCCTGCCGTTCCGGTCCGATCCGGGTTACGTTCCAGACGAGTCCGAGCCGTTCCAGCAGCGAGATCGTCCAGGCGCCTGGATCGCTTGCCCGCTGTATGCGGCTAAGCCCGTGCGCGGCGCTGGTGGGGAAGGCGTGATGGTTGTTGTGCCAGGACTCGCCGAAACTGAGAAGGGAGAGCCACCAGACGTTTCGCGACTCGTCGCGCGAGGCGAAGTGGCGCCGGCCGAAGAAGTGGCAGATCGAGTTGATCGAGAAGGTGACGTGATGCAGCAGGAAGACGCGGACGCCGCCGCCCCAAACGAGGCCGGCGAGCGCGCCCTGCCAGCCGCCGATGATCAGATAGCCGGCGAGCGTCGGCAGCGCCAAGCCGACGAGCATGATCGGAACGAACAGGCGGGCGATCAGCCGCATGCCCTGGTCGGCGATCAGGTCTTTGGCGTAGCGGCGCTTATCGGCGCGGCCAGAGGCGATGAAGAGCCAGCCCGCGTGCGCGTGCCAGAGGCCGTGCAGCGCGTCCCGCCAGGTGTCGTCGTAGCCGGCATGCGGGGAGTGCGGATCACCTTGCTGGTCGGAGAACTGGTGGTGCTTGCGGTGGTCGGCGACCCAGGTGATCACGTCCGATTCGACCGCCATCTCGCCCAGCACCGCGAACACGTAGCGCATCGCCGACGAGGTCTGGAAGGAACGGTGCGTGAACAGGCGGTGGAAGCCGACAGTGATGCCGAGCCCGGTGAGCACATAGCCAACCGCGAGTATGGCGATCGCCGCCACCCCGACGTAACGTCCCCACAGCATCGCGATCGCGCAGACGACAGCCGCGAGTGGCAGGACAATGCCGGCTGCATTCATCAGCTTCAGCTTGACCGACACACATCCCCGATCCCTGCATCCAACAGGCCGCTGGCTTCTTTCTGTTCGACGGTGAACGTCCCCTCGGTGAAGGAACGCCCAGCCTAGAGCCGGAGCCGCAGTCCGGCATCATCCGATCGGCATGACGACCGTCGACCGTCGAGCGGACGAGATCGGGCCGTCCCGTGCTTCCGCTGACGCCTGATAAACGTTGCGCGCTATTCGCCCCGCAGTTGCCTAGCGAGACACGAACTTTCTCCCCAACTTTCTCCCCAAACAGCCTGATTCGGCCTCACTCAAACTGACGAGGTCAGAGCGATCTGGCTCAACCATGCGGCGAACTAGTGAACATCCGCACGTTTGGGCTCGTTGCCATGCAGAAGGTCGTGGGTTCGAGTCCCATCATCCGCTCTACGAAGGCCCTGGAAACGGGGCCTTTTTCGTTGAGCTCCGGGAGTTGGCTCATGTCACCGCCACCGGCTGCCGATAGGTTCGTCTATGCGAACGCTCCCGAGGTTGTCGGCGGTCGGCAAGATGCTGCTTGCCGGGCTGGTCGTTGCGGCGATTCCGGCCGTCGCGTACGGGCAGCGTGCCGACAGCGGTCCGCTGACCATCTGCAACGCCTCGGGCGCGCACCGCGTCACCGGGACGTTCGTGTACACCCTGTCGGCGCCGGCGTCCGCGGGCGGAACGCAGACCTTCAGCGTCCCCGTGGGAGGCTGCGCACCCAGGGTCTTCTACCCGCTGGGAACCGGCGTGGTCGTGACCGAGAGCGTGCCGGCCGGCGACACCGTCAGCGGAATCACGATCAAGGCGACTCCGCCCGACCCGACCACGACGACCGTCATCTCCCCGAACTCCGGGGGAACCACCACCGTCACGATCGGAACCGGGGCAGCGACGGTCACCTTCACGACCACCGCCGGGACAGGCGGTGGCGGTGGCGGCGGTGGCGGCGGCGGCGTCAGCAGCTCCTGCAAGGTGCCGAACGTCTTCGGCCTCCCCCTCACGGCCGCGGCGGCCGCCGTCCGGAAGGCGCACTGCACGGTCGGCGCGGTGCGCAAGGTCCACTCCAACGTGTACTACCCCAACGTGGTGTACAGCCAGAGCCCGCCGCGCGGTGCAGTCGTCGCAGCGAAGACCCACGTGAATCTCACGGTCAGCCTCGGGCACCACTAGTAGCGGCGGCTTCTCTCGGTCTTTTCTTTCGCTCACGGGCGAGCTAGGCTCGCGCTCATGCGGCGTTGGCTCGTCAATCGACGAAAGGACCAGACCGATGTCCGCATCAGAGAACATTGGGCCGCATCTGCTCGGCCGCCGGCCCAGCGCGCCCGACGAGCGCGACTACCAGCTCGCTGAGTTCCTCTCCGACGATCCGCTCGACGCGGCGCTGACGACGTTGATGACGTCGCATGCGGCGCAGGCGACGAAGGCCTGGGCGAAGATCGCCACCGCGCGGATCCACGCGCTCGAGCCCGCACCGAGTCCGTCGCCGACCCCGCCGGCGCCGCCAACCCCTAGTCCGGCCCCGCCGGCGGGGCCGACGACCGTTCTGTGGGGCGACACGGACAGCGTGCTCGATCAGGGGCAGACGCCGCACTGCGTCGGCTTCGGCTCTGCGCAGTGGGGGAACACCCTGCCCGTCGACGATCACTTCACCGACGCCGACGGCAACGCGATCTACTACGAGTGCAAGGTGATCGACGGCGAGCCGAAGAAGGAAGACGGCTCCGACGTCCGCTCGGCCGGGAAGGCGCTGAAGAACCGGGGCCGGCTGACCGCGTACGCGTTCGCAGCGTCGATCGACGAGGCGGCCACGTGGGTGCTCCAGCACGGGCCGGTGATCATGGGCACCGACTGGACGAACGACATGTTCAACCCGGACGCGCAGGGCTTCGTCAAGCCGACCGGCGGCACCGCCGGCGGACACTGCTATGTCCTCCTGGGCTACGACGCGAACGCGGAGGTGCTGACGTTCCTGAACTCGTGGGGATCGTCCTGGGCGCAGAACGGCCGCTTCCACATGCACAAGACCGACGCGGAGACGCTGTTCAAGAACAAGGGAGAGGCGCTGGCCGGCGTGGAGCTGCCCTAGCAGGAGAGCGTCGAGCTGCCCTAGCGGCGGCGCGGCGGAGCCAGCGCGACCTGCACCAGCCGGTGGGCGGACTCGCCCGCCTGCGCGCTGCTCCCCGGCTTACGGGAGCGGATGAACACGACGAGCGCCTCGCCCTTCCGGAGGGGCAGGCGCTTCGTCGGATGCAGCTTCACGACCGCGTAGCCGTTCTCGTTCGTCGCGACTTCCCGGGCATTCGCGACCCAGCCGTACGGGATGCCGATCGCGTGCACGAGCGCGTCGCGGACGACGTAGCCGCGCGCGTCCGTGACGTGCACGCGCGCGGTGAACGCGCGCCGCGACCGCAGCGGATGGCGCGAGAAGCCGACGGTGGAGATGACGAGGCGGTCGGGGAGCACGACGCTGCTCGCCGGGATCGAGACCTTTCCATTCGACAGCCGGACGGCGCCGGGCGGATCGTTCGTCACCACCGGCGTCGGCGCCGACGCGGCGGTGGTCGATCCGGTCGCATTGGCCGCCTTGACAACGAACTCGACCGTCGAACCGGCGTCGGCCGACGTGAGCACGTACGTCTGCGCCGATGCGCCGGAGATTGTCCCGCAGTGATTCCCGGAACCGTCGCACCGGTACCAGCCGAAGCTGTACGAGATCGTCTGCGTGCTGCTCCAGCTTCCGATCGAGCCGGTGACGGTGCTGCCGACGTTCGTGCTGGGAGCGGTGACCGTCGGCTTCGACGTGTTCGCCGGCGCCGTCGGAGCCGGTAGGACGCCTGCAGTCGGGTTGGAGTCGATGCTCGCCGAGCCGAAGCTGTTCTTCGCCGTCACGACCGCGCGAAGCTCGTAGCCGACGTCTCCCGTGACCGGCACATACGACGACTTCGTTGCGCCGCCGATGTTCGAGCAGCTCCCGTTCGAGCCGCAGCGCTGCCACTGGTACGAGTAGCTGATCGGCGTGGTGCCGGTCCAGCTTCCGTTGTCGACCGTCGTCGTCCTTCCCACCTGCGCGTTCCCGTGAGGATTGGGCTGCTTGGTCGCTCTCGGTGCCGTCCCGGCGGCAGCGATCGCTCCCGTCGGGCTCGACGCCGCCGACGCGCGTCCCGCCGCGTTGGAGGCGGTGACGACGATGCGGACGGCCTTGCCGACGTCGGAGCTGCCGAGCGTGTACGTCTGGCTCGTGGCGCCGGAGATGTCGCCGCAGCTCGTGCCGGAGCTGCTGCAGCGCTGCCAGTCGAACGCGTAGGTGATGGTGGCGTCACCGGTCCAGCTGCCCGTCGACGCGGACAGCTTCTGTCCCTGCTGCGTCGTTCCGCTCACCGTCGGCGGCGACGTGTTCACCGGAGCGGCGGCTGCCGAGCTCGCCGACGAAGGGCCGACGACGGAAGCCGCGACGATCCCGAGCCCGAGGGCCAGGACCGTCGACACCGCGAAGCGAGACACGCGCATCGTGGTCCCGATTCCACTCCGGCGGGATCCGGGCCGCGTACGGAGGGCGTAAAGGCTCCGTAAAGCGCGGAGGAGCTACGACGCCTCGGCGGCCTTCTTCGCTGCCTTGCGCTCCTTGCGGGCGGCGTTCTGCTCGGCCGTCTTCTCCTTCGCCTGCGTGTACGACGACCTGACCAGCGATTCGCCGCCGCCCCAGCCGAAGGCCCACGCCATCATGATGATCGCGAAGACGATGTTCCACGCCGTCGTCACGAGCTGCTGCGCGACCGAGTAGGCGGTGGCGTTGGACGCGCTCGTGATGCCGTTGAGCGAGGCGACGTTGAACGCCTGCGTGACGCCGGCGCCGCCCGGAGTGACCGACGTGACGTTCGCGATCGAGTTGCCGCCGCAGATACGCATCAGCGTGTGGAAGCTGATCGGGATGTTGTACGCGTAGAGGAACACGCACATCACGCCGAGGCTCGCGATCCAGGCGAGCAGCGACGGCAGGAACACGCGCAGCATGTACGCGCTCGGCTTTGCCAGGATGCCGCCGCCGACCTTCGCCTGGTCCCACCACTTCACCACCTTCGGCCACCACCGGCGCACGATCAGGTAGATCAGCGCGGCGCCGCCGACGATCACGATCACCGTCGCCCACGGATGGGCCTTGATGAAGCCGAACTTGATGTCGAACGAGCCGCCGACGGTGAGGAAGAGATACAGGTAGACGAACCCGCCGATCAGCGTGAAGAAGATCTTCTGCACGGCGTAGCCGCCGAGGATTCCTGCGAACGTCGCCTGGGCGATGATCGTGGTGAACATCAGCAGCATCACCAGCGTGCCGAGGTTCGCCGGCAGGATGCCGTTGAGCGCGACCGAGGCGGCGTAGCAGGCGAGGATCTCGAGCCAGCGCACCTTGCCCGGATACGCGTAGCGCAGGATCGAGTACCAGCCGTACGCCGTCAGGCTCGTCTGCAGCGTCTTCAGCACGATCGCGGCCAGCAGCTGCGCCGCGGTGATGCTCGTGATCGTGTCCCAGACCGACTTGAACCAGCCGCGGATGTCCCAGCCCAGCAGGTCCGCCATCGCTCCGATCACGATGATGATCAGGACGCCGACGAGCCACCGCCGCCAGCGGAAGCCCTTGGCGGGCGTGGGCCCGGCGGTGGCGGCTGTTGCGCTCATCGCAGACAACCTTAAACCCCCTCCCGGCGGACGGTGACGCCGCGGTGACGTCCATGTGACGTGGCGCTCGCATGATCGGCCGGTAACCAAGGGGGAGGTTTCCATGCCCGAGAAGGCAGCCGGATCCGGCTACACGCTGGAGGTGCCGGTCGACGCGTCGGCGATCTCGGCCGACGAGCTCAAGGGACAGGCGCTCAAGGTCGTCGCCAAGCCGTGCGACGGCGGGCCTCTCGTCGCCGAGTCGGTCAAGCTGAGGGCGGACGGCACCGGAGTCGCGCGCTTCTCGTTCGCGAAGAAGCCGGCCGCGCTGCAGATCCTGATCGGGCCCGAGCGCGCGGAGGACGCCGAGCTCGCCGCCTCGCAGACGATCACGACGAGCGTGGCCGCGTCCGCCTGGGCGGACAAGCGCCAGCACGTGGTCGAGCCGCTGCGCGTCTCGCCGTACTACTGGGCCTGGTGGCTGCGCTGGTGCCGCGAGTTCACCATCCGCGGCCGCGTCGTTTGCCCGGACGGGAGTCCGGTTCCTGGAGCCGAGGTCTGCGCCTACGACGTGGACTGGTGGTGGTGGTGGTGGACGAAGCAGGAGGTGGGCTGCGCCGTCACCGACATCAACGGCAGCTTCGACATCACCTTCCGTTGGTGCTGCGGACTCTGGCCGTGGTGGTGGTGGCGCTACCGGATCTGGGAGTTCCAGCCGGAGCTGGCGCAGGCGATCGCGCCGGTGCTGGAGCGCGACCCGCGGATCCAGCTCGGACGCGCCGGCAACGTGCCGAGCCTCGACGTCTTCGAGCCGCTGCTCGCGCGAGCCGGCGTGAACACCGGCCAGTCGCTCGCGTCGGTGCCTTCCGGCCAGCTGGAGCAGATCCGGACGGCGCTGCTCGAGAAGCTGCCTCAGTCGCCGGAGCTCGCGGCGCAGCACATCTGGCCGTGGTGGCCGTGGTGGCCCTGGTGGGACTGCACGCCGGACGTCATCTTCCGCGTCACGCAGAACTGCAACTTCCCCGGCGCCGTCATCCTCGACGAGGGCTACGCGAACACGCGCTGGGACATCTCCGACCCGCTCGACGTCACGCTCATCGCCAACGATCTCGCCTGCTGCCGGCCGACTCCGCCGTGCATCGAGGGCGACTGCATCGACATCTCCTCGATCTGCTCCGACGAGTACCTGTCCATCGACTCGATCGCCGGCAACCGCGGCGCCGTGTCGGCGACACCGGCGGGCTATGCGCCGGGCGACCGCCCCTTCTCGGAGACGATCGCGGTGCTCAAGGCGAACACGCTCGTCGGGGTCGACTACTACGAGATCGAGGTCTGGGATCCGGTCGGGCTGAGCTGGGGCCCGCTGCCGGCCGGCGCGGCGGAGGACTTCTGCCGCCACTGGCTGGAGCCGGTGCCGATCGGTCCGTGGCCGAACGGCGACGTGCAGTTCAAATGGCACGTCATGTCCGACGGCACGAACGACCATGTCGTGGTCGAGAGCCGCGAGCACTGGGAGGCGACGGTCGGACTGCCGGCGGACGCGTTCTGGACGATCAGCGAGCAGCTCGTGGTCCCGCTCGACTCGACGAAGTTCGCGGACGGCACGTACTCGTTCCACGTCGTCGGCTGGCAGGACGCCGGCGGCGGAAAGGTCAAGAACGGCCACGTGTTGCCGGTGTGCGGGATCGAGGAGCCGAACGAATGGGTCCTCACCTTCGACAACCGCATCACCAACGACCCGGCGGCGTTGCCGTGTTCCCCGCTCTTGCCGGGGCTCGTGCACCTCTGCACGCTGGAGCCGACGACGGATCTGACGAGCATCACCATCGGTGGAACCGTCATCCCGGCGTGCGGTACAACCGATCTCGTGGGGAATCTCGAGATCGACTTCACGGCGAGCGATCCGGACGGTCATCTGCTCGAGTACGAGCTGACCGTGCACTGGGGCGCGGGAAACATCCAGAGCCTGATCGGGCTTCCGGGGGCGACGCTCACGCGCAACACCGGTGACGGCCAGGGGCCGACCTACGCCGACGCCCTGGGCCAGGGGTTCGGTGCCGCCAGCCCGACCTGGAAGGGCGGCACGATGACCCTGACGGTCCCGGCGGCCGAAGCCTTCCCGGAGCCGTGCTGCTACCTGATCCAGCTGCAGGCCTGGAAGCGCCACCATCTCGGGTACGCGTTCGGGAGCTGCGGGTTCAACTGCGAGCAGGACGTGTACACGAACATCAGCGAGTTCACCGTCGGCGTCGGCGTCTGCGACCCGCCGAAGGTGGGCGTCGACGTAGCCGTCGCGGCCTCGTCGCTGGGGCTGGAGGCCGGCTGATGGGCTGTTGCGGACAGGGACGCGCCGCTCTTCGTGCATCGACGAGCACCGCCCGTGGGACGCCCGGCGTCTCGCGGGCGCTGCCGCCTGCCGTCGTTCGCTACGTCGGCGGCAAGCGCGTGCGCGTCCGCGGCACGGCGAGCGGTCAGATGTACGAGTTCACCGGCGGCGTCAGGACGGCCGTCGACAGCGGCGACGCGGCCGCGCTGGTCCGGACCGGGCTCTTCGTCAGAGACTGACGGGAGTCGCGGCAGGCCGGCGTGAACGACGAGACGCGGCCGGACACCGGCCCACGCACGCGGACGCTCGTGCGGCCGACGTGCCCGACCCGGGACGAATCCCCCTGTCCCGGTGACGCCGCCGTCGGCCGTACGGGCGGCGTGGTGGGGAATGTCGGCGGTCGCCGGGGCCTCGGAATCGCGACGGCGTTTGACGGTCTGACGGGCGCCGACTAGCGTACGTCGCGGTAACGGGAAGCTAGTGATCGCTGGGGGGATGAGCGCTTACTCGTTGCTGCGGCTGGTCGTCGGGCGCTCACCGCGCCGGAGACGTGATCGGCCGCGCTCCTTCGAACACGGGGTCGCGTCGTGACGCGGGCTTGCGCAGACCGTGTGCGGCTGACGCTGCTCGGCAGCTTCGCGCTCGAGTGCGCGGGCGGCCATGTGCGCCTGCCGATGAGCGCGCAGCGGCTCGTCGCGTTCGTCGCGCTGCAGGAGTACCCGGTGCTGCGCGGGTACACGGCCGGCTCTCTCTGGCCGGACACGTCGGAGGAGCGCGCGCACGCGAACCTCCGCTCCGCGCTCTGGCGACTTCACCGCTGCGGGCATCGCGTGGTCGACGCGGGCGGAGACCAGCTGCGTCTCGGCACGGACGTGCGCGTCGACTTTCGCGAGACGGAGGCGCTCGCACGGCGCGCACTCGTCGGCGAACCCGTCGAGCTGGAGCCCGCGGCACTCGCCGGAGACCTGCTTCCGGACTGGTACGAGGAGTGGGTCCTGCTGGAGCGGGAGCGGTTCCGCGCGCTGCGGCTGCGCGCGCTGGACGCGCTGTGCGAGCGGCTGATCATGGCCGGGAGGCTCGACGACGCCCTCGACGCGGGGCACGTCGCCGTCGCCGGCGAGCCGTTGCGCGAGAGCGCGCACCGAGCGCTGGTGCGCGTGCACCTGGCCGAGGGCAACACCGGCGAGGCGATCCGGCAGTACCGGCTCTTCCGGCGATTGCTGCTCGAGCACCTCGGGCTCGAGCCGTCCGGGAGGATGGAGGAGCTGATGCGCGGCATCGCGACGATGGACTCGGTCCGGTGACCCGCGCGGAGCAGCACGACGCGGGCTTCGCCACGCGCTTCGCGCTCGGCGCGCTGGCCACGTGGCGGGTGTCGCACCTGATCGCCGAGGAGGACGGGCCGGCGGATGCGGTGCTGCGGTTGCGCGCGCGCCTCGGGAACGGACAGCTCGGGCGCCTGATGGACTGCTTCGCGTGCACGAGCGTCTGGGTGGCGGCGCCGGTCAGCGTGGCCGTCACGCGCCGGCCGCGCGACGCTCCGTTGACGTGGCTCGCACTATCCGGCGCCGCCTGCCTGCTCGAGCGGGTCGCACGCGCCGAGCCGCCGGTCGAGCTCGCCTCTGAGCCGGAGCTGATCGAGATCGACTGAGGCAAAAAGAGAGAGCGACCCGGCCGCATCGGGTCGCTCTCTGGGTGCCAATCCCCGGCCTCCTGGGCGGAAAAGCAGGAGCCCGTTCCACGGCAGTTTCAAGCAGGTCGGAGTACGATGCGTCCCCCGAAGAGGGGATCCGTCAGGGGTTGCTTAACGTCAGCGCTACACGTCCGTCGGGGAGCCCTTCTACGCTTGCCGCATGGCCACGCCCGCCGCCTCGCTGCCGCTCGTCCTGCACCTCTCGCTCGTCGTCCCCGGCGAGCTGCGCGACGCGTCCGGAGAGCGGCTGGGCCGCGTCGACGACCTGATCGTGCGGCTCGGCGCGGACGACTATCCGCCGGTCAGCGGGATCGTCGCGCGGGTCGCGGGCCGGCAGGTGTTCATCTCCGCGGAGCAGGTCGAGGAGATCGCGCACGGCCGCGTCACGCTCGGCGGCGACCGTCTCGATCTCCAGCGCTTCGAGCGGCGGCCGGACGAGGTGCTGCTGAAGAAGGACGTGCTCGACCGGCAGCTGATCAACATCGACGGCGCACGGCTCGTGCGCGCGAACGAGATCGAGCTGGCGCGCATCGACGGCTGGTACCGCGTCGTCGGCGTCGACGTCAGCCTGCGCGGCCTCATGCGCCGGCTCGTCCCGCGGCGGCTCGGACGGCGGGTGACGCTGGGGACGTTCCTCGACTGGGCGTCGGTCGAGCCGTTCACCGGACACGTTCCCTCCGTGCGGCTGCGCGTGCCGCACCCGAAGCTCGCGCGGCTGCATCCCGCCGAGCTCGCCGACCTGGTCGAGTCTGCGTCGCATCGCGAGGGCGGCGAGATCCTCGCGGCGGTGGCGGCCGACCCGGAGCTCGAGGCCGACGTGTTCGAGGAGCTCGGCGACTCGCACCAGCTGGAGTTCGTCGAGGACCGTTCCGACGAGCAGATCGCGGAGCTCCTCGGCCGCATGGAGGCCGACGACGCGGCCGATCTCGTGCTGCAGCTGCCGGAGGAGCGGCGCGAAGCGGTCGTCGCGATCCTGCCCGGGGTGCAGCGGCGCCGCGTGCGCGCGCTGCTCGGGTTCGACCCGACCACGGCGGGTGGGCTGATGAGCCCGGAGTTCCTCTGCATCTACGCGCAGGCGACCGTCGCGGAGGCGGTCGAGCGCGTCGGCCGCTCGTCCATCCCCGCCGATGCCCTCGCCTGGGTGTACGCGATGAACACCCACTACCGGCTGCGCGGCGGGTTGAGGCTCGCCGACCTGGTGCGCGCCGACCCCGAGGCGCGACTCGCCGAGGTGCTCGAGCCGGTGCAGACGGTGCGCCCCGACGCCGCGCTCGAGGAGGTCGCGCGCGTGATGACCGACTTCGATCTCACCGTCGTCGCCGTCGTCGACGAGAAGGAGCAGATGATGGGCGTCATCACCGTCGACGACGTGCTCGAGGTCGTGCTGCCGCAGAACTGGCGCCGACATTTCGGCCTGCTCGGCGACGACTAGGTCATTCGGCTCCGGTAGGCTGGCCCGGTGCTTCTGCTGCTCGTGACCGGAGAACTGGATGGCGCGCACAGTCCGTGCCGCCGCCGCTTCGCTGCGCCGCCCTCTTCGCGGCCGGCCGCGCACACCCCGTAAGCGCCCCTCCGCACCGCTCTTCGCGCTGCTCGCGGTCCTCGGGCCGGGGCTGATCGCGGCCAACGCCGGCAACGACGCCGGCGGCATCGCCACGTACTCGCAGGTCGGCGCGCAGTACGGCTACGCGCTGCTCTGGATGATGGTGCTGATCACGGTCAGCCTGATCGTCGTGCAGGAGATGGCGGCGCGGATGGGCGCGGTCACGGGCAAGGGGCTGTCCGAGCTGATCCGCGAGCACTACGGGGTGCGGTGGTCGATCTTCTCGACGGTCGCCGTGCTGATCGCCAACCTCGGGATCTGCATCTCGGAGTTCGTCGGCATCGCCGCTGCGCTGAGCCTGATCCGCGTGCCGGGATACATTGCCGTGCCGATCGCAGGCGGGGTCGTCTGGCTGCTCGTCGTCCGGGGCTCGTACAAGCTGGCGACGCGCGTGTTCGTGGCGATGACGATCCCGTTCTTCGCGTACCCGATCGCGGCGATCCTCGCGCACCCGAAGTGGCTCGACGTCGGCACGGCGATCGTCAAGCCGCACATCCAGTTCACGGGGGGCTACCTGCTGCTTTTCGTCGCGACGGCGGGCACGACGATCACGCCGTTCATGCAGCTCTACGTCCAGTCGGCCGTGGTCGAGCGCGGGATCGGCCCCGAGGAGCTGAATGCCGAGCGCGTCGAGGTGACGTCGGGCTCGATCTTCGCGAACATCGTCGCGAGCTTCATCATCATCGCCACCGGCGCGACGCTGTACGTGCACGGGCACCACACCGTGAACAGCGCAGCCGACGCGGCCAAGGCGCTCGAGCCGTTCGCCGGCCGCTTCGCCGAGGTGCTGTTCGCGGTCGGGCTGCTCGGCGCCAGCCTCCTCGCCGCGGCCATCCTGCCGGTGACGGCTGCGTACGTGATCGCCGAGACGTTCGGCCTGGAGAAGGGGCTGGCGCGCCGCCCGCGCGAAGCGCCTGTGTTCGTCGCGGTGCTGACGACGCTGATCGTGATCGGGATGGCGGTCGCGCTGATCCCGGACATGCCGGTGATCAAGCTGCTCGTCCTGGTGCAGGTGGTCAACGGGATGCTGCTGCCGGTGACGCTCTATTTCGTCTGGCGGCTGTCCTCGAGCCGTGAGCTGATGGGTGACTACCGCAACGGACGGATCTTCAACCTCGTCGCGGGCGGCACGGTCGTGATCACGTCGACGCTGTCGGTGCTGCTGCTCGTGGTCACGCTCACCGGCAACGCCTGACCGCTACGCCGCGCCCACCTCGGCGAGGTACTCCTCCGCCTTGTCGGGGAACATGAACCAGTCGAAGTAGTCCTGCGGGTCGTTGAAGCCGTTGACGAACCGGTGCGCGATCTCGGGGCTGTCGTTGCCCGCGCTCAGGAGCTTCAGCACGTGGTCCGGCGGCGGCGCCAGCAGCGCGTTCGTCCACGTGGTCACGTAGTTCCCGTAGGAGAGCCAGAAGCTCTCGAACGACCCGCTCCATGAACCCGCGGTCGTACCTCGCGTCTCCGTGCGCCTGGATCGCGCCGAGATATGCGGACGCCATCTTCGCCGCGTTGTTCGAGCCCTGGCCCGTGATCGGATCGTTGAGCATGATCGTGTCGGCGAGCCCGAGCACGAGCCGGCCCGACGGCAGCTCGGCCACCGGCTTCCGCACCGTCGGCGGGAAGCGGCCGGCGAGGATCCCGTTCCGGTCGGTCAGCTCGATGTCGCGGCAGCGCTCCGCCTCCCACGGCAGGAACGTCTCGAGGATCCACTTCGACTTGGCCAGGTGCTCGTCCGGCGTGGTCACGTCGCCCCAGCAGTCCATCGGGCCGCCGGGGATGCCCTCGAAGACCATGATCTCGCACGGGCCCGAGGTGGTCAGCGCGGGAAAGACGAAGTACTCGCCGACGGTCGGGACAGGTTGAAGCACACGGCGGAGTAGTCCGGCCGCGGCGTCATGCCCGCGATGTACGTGAGCGCGAGCGCGCGCATCGGCTGGTCGTACGGGGAGCGCGACGCATCGCGCTCGAACAGCCGACACGATCTCTCCCTTGCCGGCCGCGACGATCGACGAGGTCGTGCTCCTGCGTGTACTGCTCGAGATCCTCGACGCCCGCGTCGTGGATGACGAGCTTCCCGCCCTTGCGCTCCAGCTCCTCCATCCAGCCGGGGATCTTCACGCGCTGGTCGACCGACTGCGCCGGCCGCGTCGAGCTGCGACGCCCAGTCGATCACCTTGCCGGTCGGCGTCTCCACGCCGGGCGGGGCCGGCACCGCGAGCGAGATGCCCTCGACCGGCGGGCACTCGGTCCTCCCAGAAGTTGAGGCCGAGGTCGCGCTCGTCTGCAGCGCCGCGTCGAACATGCACTGGCTCGACATCACCTTGCCGTCGTGGATGTCCTGCGCGGTCCGGTTCGAGACGACGGTGACGTCGTGTCCGCTGCTGCAGGAGCCCGAGCGCGAGCTGGAGTCCGGCCTGGCCCGCACCGACGATCAAAATACTGCTCACTGGCTCGTCTCCTCCGTTCTCGTCATTCCGCCAGCTTGGGGATCGCCGGCTCGGCCTGCTCGGGGCCCATCGCCGAGTAGCCGCCGTCGACGGCGTAGTCGGCGCCGGTGACGAACGACGCGTCGTCGGAGCAGAGGAAGAGGACGACGTTCGCCACCTCCTCGGGATCGCCGGCGCGGCCGAGCAGATGGAACGGCGCGGCGACGCGGTCGGTCTTCGCCCGGTCGTCGCCGCTCAGCTCCACCATCACCTTCGACCACGTCCAGCCGGGCGACACCGAGTTGACGCGGATCCCGTCGGCCGCGAGGTCCATCGCCATGTTGCGCGTCAGCTGCACGATCGCCGCCTTGCCGGCGGGATAGAGCCAGCGGCCGGTCTGCGCCACCTTCGCCGAGATCGACGCGAAGTTGACGATCGCGCCGCCGCCGCGCGCGAGCAGGTGCGGGTGCACGGCCTTCGCGGCCATCGCCGCGCTCGCGACGTTGACGTTCAGCGACTCGAGCCAGTCGGCGCGCGGCGAGGCGAAGCCTTCGTCGACGTACGAGCAGGCGAGGTTGACGAGGAAGTCGATGCCGCCGAAGCGCGCGGCCGTCGCGGCGGCGAGCGCGCTCGAGCTGCGCGTCGTCGCGGATGTCGGTGGGGGAGAAGAGCACGGCGTCGCCGAGCTCGTCCGCGAGCCTGCCGCCGCCCTCCTCGTCGATGTCGGCGACGGCGACGCGGGTGCCGGCGGCGCAGAACGCGCGCACGACCGCCGCCCCGATCAGGGTGGCGCCGCCGGTGACGACCGCCGTCTTGCCTTCGAGGCCTTCCATTGGACGGGATCCTACGACCGGGCGGTGAAGGCCGGAGGCGAGAGTGGCGAAGCGCTCTCGACGGAGGCGGAGGAAGCTGGCGGGGATGCTTCAGCACCACCGCCCGCGCGGGGTAGGCACGCGCCGCGATCGCTGTGGGTGAACGGCGCTCGACCGCGCGCAGCCGGGACCGTGCTCCCGGCGGAGCGCACCCACCAACGGCCACGCGGGCCGAAGGAGGGGTCGAGTAGGGGAACCACGGGTTCCCCTACTTCTTGAAGAAGGCCTGGTAGATCTCCTTCGCCGCCGGCGCCGCCGCCTCCGCGCCGAAGCCGCCGTGCACGATCAGCACGACCACGACGACCTTCGGATTCGTGGCCGGCGCCCACGACGCGTACCAGGAGTGGTCGCTGCCGGTCGGCGCCTGCGCCGTGCCGGTCTTGCCCGCGACCGGGACGGGGAACCCGGAGAAGACCGCCGCCGACGTGCCGGTGGGCGAGTTCGCCGCGTCGACCAGCCCCTGCTGGATCGCGTCGCGAGGTCGGTCATGTGCACGTGGCGGACCGGCTGGAACGTCAGCGGCTTGACCGTCCGGCCGTCGATCACCGCGTCGCGCGACGTGCGGGCGCACGACGGTGCCGCCGTTCGCGAGCGCCGAGTACGCGACCGCCAGCTGCAGCGGCGTCACAGCGAGGAAGCCCTGGCCGATGGCGAGGTTGATCGTCTGGCCCTCGTACCACGGGATGTGCTGCGTGCGCTTCAGCCAGCTCGGCGTCGGCACGACGCCGCCCATCTCGCCGGTGAGGTCGACGCCGGTCGGCTGTCCGAGCCCGAGCATGTGCGCCCACGTCTGCATGCCGAGATCGCGTGCCGCCGGGCTCGTGCAGGTAGAAGAGGTTGCCGAGCCGGTAGAACCACGTGTCGCACGACTCCGCGAGCGCCGTGGGCAGCGGCATGTACGAGTAGACGCCGGCCTCGACGTTGTGGAAGGTGAAGTTGCCGAGCGTGAACGAGCCGCTGCAGAGCAGGTTGGTCGTACGGCGTGATCAGCCCCTGCGTCAGCGCCGCCTCGGCCACGATCGGCTTGAAGGTCGAGCCGGTCGGATAGAGGCCCTGCGTGGCCAGGTTCAGCAGCGGCGGGTTCGGGCTCGTCGAGTGGTAGAGCGCGTTGCGGTAGGCGGGGTCGTTCGCCGCGGCCACCTGGTTGTACGTCGGATAGCTCGCGAGCGCGTAAATGCCGCCCGTGCGCGGGTTCATCACGACCGCCGCCGCGGAGGTGGCGTCGCTGTGGCCGTTCGCCTGCGCGAGCGCCATCCCGTCGCGGATCGCCTTCTCCGCGGCGCGCTGGACCCGCGCGTCGATGGTCAGCCGCAGCGTCGGCGGCGTCTTGCCGTGCGCGTATTCGAGCGGGCCGGCGATCCTCCCCAGCGAGTCGACGCGCAGATGCGCGTGCAGGAACCCAGGGCTGAGGACCGAGTCGTAGGTGGCCTCGACTCCGGACTGGCCGACGATCTGCCCCGGCTTCGCCGACGCGTACCGCTTCGTCCCGAGCTCGTTCTGGCTCACCTCGCCGAGCAGGCCGAGGAACTCCGCGCCCAGCGCGCCCTGCGGATACGTGCGTGACGGCTGGCCCGTCCACTTGAACGCCGGATAGCTCGACGCACGCTCCGCGAGGTAGTCGATCAGCCCGCCGGTAGGTCGCGCGACGACGACCGCCGGCGCGAACGGCGAGCGCAGCACCGAGCGGCGGATGTCGGCGACGAGTGTCGGCAGTCCGACGCCGGAGAGCTGCGCGAACCGCCGCAGCTGCGTCAGGCCCGCGGCGCTCGGGCTCCAGATGCCGTGCGCGCCGGTCGTGCCCAGCGCGCTCGGCATCGGCGTCGACCACGACGTGTCCCGTCGTGCCGGCGAGCGGGCGGCCCTTCGCGTCGACGATCTCGCCGCGGGGCGCCGCCAGGTCGACGACGCGGAACGACTGCGAGTTGGCGATCGACGTGTACTGCGGGCCGTGCAGGATCTGGATCGACCAGGCGCGGAGGACGAGCACGCCGATCGCGACGGCGACGAGCACGGCCAGCCCGCCGACCCGCACGAAGAAGCCGCGGGCTGCGGAAGTACGGCGCGTCGGCGCGTGAGTACGGCCGCGGGCGGCTGCGGTCGGGCAGGCTGCGCGGAAGCTTGACCCTGCGGCGGTCGTCGGGGGTCGAGGTGGACATTCTCCTCGGCTCGTCATCGTGGTTCGGCGCGGAGCCTCAGTGTACGGGCGCGCTACCGGTCGTCGTCCGCGAGCTCGTCGGCGAGGAGCGCGAGCGCGTACGTGCGCCAGGCGAGCTCCGGGTCGTCGCGCAGCGTCGCGAGCATCGCGGCGGACGGTGGGGAGGCCCGCGGCCTCGTCGGCGAGGCTGCCGAGCGCGGCCGTCAGCGCGGCGCGCCGGTCCGGGCGTGTCGAGCTCCTCCGCGAGCCGCTCCACGGCGACGTCGCCGAGCGCGAGCTCGCGGTGCGGATCGCCGCCGGCGGCGAGGACGAGCATGCGCGCGGCGCACGCGCCGCCTTCAGCTCGGCCGCGTCGACCGGCACCGACTCGAGCACGAGCCAGACGAGCACCGACGCCAGCTCCTCCGGCGCGAGCCCGGCGCCGTCGAGCTGCTCTAGCCGGGATCGCGACAATCGCCGGCCTCGCCCTCGCAGCAGCCGAGCTTCAGCTTGCATCGCGGACATTGCCAGGTGCTTTGCCGCCACTCCATCTCGGCGCCGCAGCGCAGGCAGATCTCCTTCACGGCCGTCATGTCGTAGAGGCTACGTCCTCGAGACGACGGAGCTACGCGGCGTAGTACTCGTCGGCGATCGCCAGGACGTCGTCGAGGATCGCGATGCCCTCGTCGAGCTCCTCGCGCGTGATCGTGAGCGGGGGGCAGACCATGACCACGTTCCAGTGCGTCATCAGGTAGAGCCCGCGGTCGAGCGCCGCCTTCGCCAGCCGCGCCACCGGCGCCGCGGCCTCGCCGCCGGCGTTGAACGGGACGAGCGGCTCGCGCGTCTCGCGGTTCGTGACGAGCTCGAGCCCCCAGAAGCAGCCGATCCCGCGCACCTCGCCGATGGACGGATGCTTCGCCGCGAGCCCGTTCAGCGCTTCGCGCGAACACCGGGTCCCATCTCGGCCGCGTGCTCGACGATGCCCTCCTCGCGGAACGCCTCGATCGACGCGACGCCGACCGCGCACGCGAGCGGGTGCCCGCTGTACGTGAGCCCGCCCGCGAAGAACTTGTCGCGCACCCAGGCGGCGATCGGCTCGCGGATCGCCATCGCGCCGAGCGGCACGTAGCCGGAGTTGATCCCCTTCGCCATCGTGATCATGTCCGGGACGACGTCCCAGTGGTCGACGGCGAACCACTTGCCGGTGCGGCCGAAGCCGGCCATCACCTCGTCGGCGATCAGCAGGATCCCGTGCCGGTCGCAGACCTCGCGGATCGACTGCAGGTAGCCGTCGGGCGGGACGATGATCCCGTTCGTCCCGGTCACCGTCTCGAGGATCACCGCGGCGACGGTGTGCGCTCCCTCGTACTGGAGGATCTCCTCGAGGTGCGGCCCGCCGCTGCAGACCGGGCACGGATCCGGGTGGCCGGCGGGGCAGCGGTACGTGTACGGGTCGAACATGCGCACGACGCCGGTGATGCCGGGCTCGGCGGGCCAGCGGCGCGGGTCGCCGGTGAGCGTGATCGCGCCCGCGGTCGCGCCGTGGTAGCTGCGGTAGCGGGCGACGATCTTCTGGCGGCCCGTGTACCAGCGCGCGAGCTTGATCGCGTTCTCGTTCGCCTCGGCGCCGCCGTTCGTGAAGAACGCCATGGAGATGTCGCCGGGCGTCACCTCCGCGATCAGCCGCGCCGAGCGTCGAGCGCGGCTCGGTCGCCATCGGCGGCCCGATCGTGCAGAGCTTGTCCGCCTGCTCCTTGATCGCCGCGATCAGCTTCGGGTGCTGGTGGCCGATCGAGACG
Source organism: uncultured Actinomycetes bacterium (assembly GCA_963761665.1). Lineage (GTDB taxonomy): Bacteria > Actinomycetota > Thermoleophilia > Gaiellales > Gaiellaceae > Palsa-739. The sequence goes on along the minus strand of CAVXHM010000004.1, from coordinate 42,307 downwards.
TTGACGAGCTGCGACGCGAAGTCGAGGTAGCGCTTGCCGTCGTAGTCCCAGAAGTACCGGCCCTCGCGCGCCCGCGACCGGCAGCGGGTTGATCGCGTCCTGCACCGACCACGAATGGAGGACGTACTGCTTCGCCTCCTCGCGTACCTGCTCGCCGAGCTGCGGATTCGTCTCGATCGTCGCCACTGCCGCACGAGCCTGAGCGCTACGCTCCGTGCTCCAGAGGACACGAGACGCGAGATCCGAGCTGCGCCCGACCGGCGCTCAAGCAGATCAGCCACTGGATCGGAGGGCGCGCGGTTCCCGGCGAGTCCGGCCGCAGCGGCGCCGTCTACAACCCGGCGACCGGGCAGCAGAGCGGCGAGGTCGACTTCGCGACGGTCGAGGAGGTCGACCGGGCCGTCCAGGCGGCGAAGGAGGCGTTCCCGGCCTGGCGCGCGACGTCGCTCGGCCGGCGCGCCGAGATCTTCTTCCGCATCCGCGAGCTCGTGGCCGCGCGCCGCGAGGAGGTGGCGAAGCTCCTCACCGCGGAGCACGGCAAGGTGCTCTCGGACGCGCTCGGCGAGGTGACGCGCGGGCTCGAGGTGATCGAGTACTGCTGCGGCATCCCGACGCTGCTTGAAGAGCGAGTACTCGGAGCAGGCGTCGACGGGGATCGACGTCTACTCGATCCGGCAGCCGCTCGGCGTCGTCGCCGGGATCACGCCGTTCAACTTCCCGGCGATGGTGCCCATGTGGATGTGGGCGCCCGCGCTCGCGTGCGGCAACACGTTCGTGCTGAAGCCGTCGGAGAAGGATCCGTCGGCGTCGCTCTGGACGGCGGAGCTGCTGCAGGAGGCGGGCGTGCCGGACGGCGTCTTCAACGTCGTCATGGGCGACAAGGTCGCGGTCGACGCGGTGCTCACGCATCCGGACATCGCGGCGGTCTCGTTCGTCGGCTCGACGCCGATCGCGCGCTACGTCTACGAGACCGCGACGGCGACGCGGCAAGCGGTGCCAGGCGCTCGGCGGCGCGAAGAACCACATGATCGTGCTGCCCGACGCGGACATCGACATGGCCGCCGACGCCGCCGTGTCGGCCGCGTACGGCTCCGCCGGCGAGCGCTGCATGGCCATCTCGCAGGTGGTCGCCGTCGGCGGCGTGGCCGAGCCGCTGATCGAGGCGATCAAGGAGCGGATCCCGAAGGTGAAGGTCGGCGACGGGATGGACCCGGCGTCGGAGATGGGTCCGCTCGTGACGAAGGAGCATCGCGACCGCGTCGCGTCGTACGTCGAGAACGCGCCCGGCGAGGGCGCGACCGTGCTCGTCGACGGCCGCGAGGGCGCGCCGGCGGACGGGTTCTTCCTCAAGCCGTCGCTGCTCGACGACGTGAAGCCCGGCATGCGCGCGTACGAGGACGAGATCTTCGGGCCGGTGCTCGGCGTCACGCGCGTCGCGACGTACGACGAGGCGGTGCGGCTCGTGAACGACAACCCGTACGGGAACGGGACGGCGATCTTCACGCGCGACGGCGGCGTCGCCCGCCAGTTCCAGTTCGACGTGCAGGCCGGGATGGTCGGGATCAACGTGCCGATCCCCGTGCCGGTCGCGTACTACTCGTTCGGCGGCTGGAAGGCGTCGCTGTTCGGCGACCGCCACATCTACGGCCCCGAGGGGATCGACTACTACACGCGCGGCAAGGTGTCACCTCGCGCTGGCCGGATCCGGCCACGTCGAAGGTCGATCTCGGCTTCCCGCAGACGCGCTAGCGCGGCGGACACCTCATGAACGGCCACGGCCCGGGGTCTGACCCCGGGCCGTGCCGTCTGCAGAGATGTCCCTACGAGGTCGGTGCCTCCCAGTCGTCCTCGGCGGTGATGCCGCCGTCGACCCACGTCCAGGTGATCTTCTGGTACGTGAACTGCAGCGTGACGTTCGCGCCGTGCTGGTCGAACTGCGACACGGACGCGTTCTGCAGCTGGATCGTCGCCACCTGCTTCCCGGCGGTCAGCAGGCCGATCAGGACGGATGTGAGGTTCTCGTTCTGCGTCATCGCGTTGAGGAACAGCGGCGTCGACGCACCCCAGGCCATCGTGATCGTGATCGGCTTGTGTTCCCGCTTGCCGGTCGGCAGGCCCGACGCCGGGTCGCGCGGCGAGACGATCTCGTGCGAGATCGCCGTCACGTCGATCGGCGTCTGGCTGAACTGCCCCTGCTTCTGCCCGGTCACCATCACCGTCGCCGCGACCGAGTCCGGGTCGGGCGGAGGCTCACCCTGCCGGTCCTGCCGGACCCGGCTGTCCGTCGCGCCCGGCGATTCCCTGCGGCCCGGTGGCGCCGGCCGGCCCGACGGTGTTCCAGCTGATCGGGCTCTCGCCGCGCCGGCAGTTCGCCGCCGCCGACACGAGCCGGATGTTGCCCTCCCCGTTGACGCAGGCGTTGATCGTCTGCGTCGTGCTTGCCCCGGACGCCGCAAGCGCGTACGTCGTGGCCGCCGCAGCAAGAACGGCGACGAGCGCCGCCCCGATTGCGATCCTTCGCTTCATTCCCTACCCCCTTGTCCTGACCCCGCGGGCCGATCGTAGGAGGGAACGGGGGCGCTGACTAGCCCTGCGGCGGCGAGAAGGTCACGGGCTCGCCGAGCAGCGTCGTCCGCGCCGGAGTCGTCTCGGCGACGATCCGGCCGCGGCGGATTACCCAGCGCCGCGATGCGTGCAGGCGCAGCACCTCGAGCGCGCTCGGCGCGTCGAACACGACGAGATCCGCCGGCTTGCCCTCCTCGAGCCCGTACTCGTCCTCGACCGCAAGCGTGCGCGCGCCGCGCTCGGTGGCGCAGCGCAGCATCTCCGGGATCTCCTCGCGCCCGCTCATGTACGTGAAGTGCAGCGCGAGGCTCGCGGCCTCGACCATGTCGGCGCGGCCGAGCGAGTACCACGGATCCATGATCACGTCGTTGCCGAGCGAGACGTTGACGCCGGCGGCGAGCAGCTCCTTCAGCTGCGCGAATCCGCGCCGTTTCGGATAGACGTCGAGCCGGCCCTGGATGAGCGAGTTCGCGTACGGGTTGACGACGATGTTGATCCCGGCGCGGCGCAGGAAGCCGTGCAGCTTCGACGAGTAGTACGGCTCGTACGAGCCCATCGCGGTGCAGTGCGATGCGGTGACGCGGCCGCCGAGACCGAACGTGACCGTGTCGTCCGCCATCACCTCGAGAAAGCGGCTGTTCGGATCGTCCGTCTCGTCGCAGTGCACGTCGATCCGCCGCGAGTGCTGCTTCGCCAGCTCGAAGACGCGGTGCACCTCGCGCAGCCCCAGCTCCGAGGTCGGCTCGTAGTGCGGGAATGCCGCCGACGCAGTCGACGCCGAGACGGATCGCGTTCTCGAGCATCGCCTCGTCGCCGTCGCGCGCGAAGATGCCGTCCTGCGGAAACGCCGTCACCTGGATCGTGCAGAGATCGGCCACCTCGTCGCGCAGCCGCAGCAGCCCGCGCACCATCGCCTCGTTCTCGCCGGAGACGTCGGCGTGCGCGCGGATGAACAGCGTTCCCTGCGCGACCGACCAGCGCACGATCTCGTGCGCACGGTCGAAGACGTCCTGCTCGGTGAGGCTCGGCTTCAGCTCGCCCCACACGTGGATGCCCTCGATCAGCGTTCCCGATTCGTTCCAGCGCGGCCGGCCGGCGGTGAGCGACGCGTCGAGGTGGAGGTGGCAGTCGACGAGCGGCGGCGTGACGAGCCTGCCGTCCGCGTCGATCTCCTCCGCGCCGTCGGTGTCGACCGCACCGATGCGGGTCCAGCGTGCCGTCCTCGGCGGCGAGGTCGACGAGGCGCCCGTCCAGCAGGCGCGCGTTGCGGACGACGAGGTCCGGGCTCACGCGGGCGAGTCTATTGCGGTGGAACGATGAAGCCGAGCCCGAACGAGACGCGGCGTCCCCACGGGTCGATCGCGGTGACCGTCACCTTGGCGTGCGCTCCCGGTGTCAGCCCGCGCGCGCTCAGTCGCAGCCGGACGGTGAACGGGCCGGGGGTGAGGAACCGCGTCTTCGCCGTCTTCGTGGCGGCGCCGCGCAGCGGCAGCGCGAGCACCGAGCCGCGCGGCAGGAACGACGGCCGCAGCGCGCCGGGGCCGTACGCATTCGCGTACAGATCCGCCTGCGAGCTCACCGACATCTGCGTCGTCAGCAGCAGCGTCCGTCCCGGCTGCCGCGTGACGGTCACGCGCATCAGCCGTCGCAGCACCGGCGCGCTCGCGGAGACGTACGTCGGGTCGCCCCACTTGCCCGGCGCGAACAGCGCGATGTGGCCCGCCTGCTTCGTCAGCACGTTCAGCACCGAGCCGGAGAGGTAGAAGCCCTGCGTCAGCCCGGCGGGGAGCGTCGTGCCGGTGAGCGCGGCCACCGGAGTCCAGATGCGTCCGTCGGTGGAGAAGCCGACGACCTGGTCGGTCGGAGCGGAGGCATAGGCGACGTCGACGGGCCACGGCAGCGGCGTCAGCGGCGGCTCGAGGTCGACCGCGACTCCGGTTCCCGGCAGCGCCGGCGGCGAGTCGGCGGCCGCGAGCGAGACGACGGAGCCCACGGGCACGGCTCCCGGCTGCCAGGTGACCGTCGCGCGCGCGTCGTCGGTGACGACCGCGCCGGCCAGACCCTGCTGTGCGGCTGCGGATCCCGTCACCGCCGGCGGCACCGGCGCTTCGGCGATGACGTCGGTCGTCGGCGCGGTCGCCGACTGGGAGCCGCCCTTGCCGGTGGCGGTGACGATCAGCGACAGCGTCGACCCGATGTCGTCGGGTGTGAGCGTGTACGACGACGCGGACTGGATGGGGATCGGGACGCAGGCGGCGCCGGTCGCGTCGCAGCGCCGCCACTGATACGCGAACGACGTCGGCGCGCCCGTCCACGAGCCGACGAACGTGGTCAGCGTCTGGCCGGCCTGGAACACGCCCGACACCGACGGCGCCACGATCGCCGCCGGCCGCGCGGCGGTGCCGCTTCCGGCCGGCGTCACGGCGAGCGTCGGCGGAGAAAGAGCACCCGCGGTTCCGGCCGGCGTCGTCGCCGCCACCGCGAGCACGAGCGCGTGGCCGACATCGGCGGTCCCCGGCGTGTACGTCTCCAGCGTCGCGCCGGGAATCGCCACGCAGGCGGAGCCGGCGGCGCTGCAGCGCTCCCACTGATACGTGAACGTGACCGGCTTGCCGCCGCTCCACGTGCCCGGCACGCCTGCGAGCGCCGTACCCGCCTTCGCCGTGCCCGCGACCGTCGGCGGCGTCGCTCCGACCGGAACTCCGGTGGGGTAGCGCGCGATCGCGATCGTGGCCGGATTCGTCCCGTTCAGCCGGTCGCCGTCGCCGCAGTGGATGAAGCCCGGGATCTGCGAGCAGTCGGTCCACTGCCAGAACGTCCAGCCGAGCCCACCCCAGTTGGACGCCGGCACCGTCGGCGCGGCGTTCTTCGTCCAGTGCGCGATCCAGAGACGGAACCCCGACCCGGCGAACGCAGACGTGTCGCCGAGCGCGGTCTTCCAGAAGCTGGGCGACGCATAGATCAGTCCGCTGACGCCGGTACGCGCCTGCACCTCGCCGAGCCACGCCTGCGTCCATTGCACGAGCGCCGTCGGCGACAGCGTTCCCTTCGTCTCGAGATCGAGCACCGGCGGCAGGTCGCCCGCCGCGGGCTGCGCGACGTTGACGAAGTAGTCCGCCTGTGCGATCGCGTTGGCGACGATGCCGGCGGTGCCCGAGCCTGCGGGCCGCGCGAAGTGGTACGCGCCGAAGCGGAGTCCGAGTCCCTTCGTGCCGGCGCGGTTGATCGAGTACGTCGGATCGGTGAGGGTCGTTCCCTCCGTCGCCTTCGCGAACAGGAACGTGTAGCCGCCGCCGACGACCTGGATCCAGTCGACGGCGCCGTTCCAGTGGGAGACGTCGAGGCCCTTCGCGTAGCTCACGGCGCCCGCGCCCGGCGCGATCGCGAATGCGACGGCGACCGAGGCGGCGAATGCTGCAAGAACGGTACGGATCGTGACCCCCACGACCGAACGACGGTAGCGAACGGACTGTACGGAGCACGTAAAGGGTTAGGCTCACGCGGTGCCGCGCCCGCCGTACCGGCCGCTCGACGCGCAGGTGATCCCACGGTTCGCCGGGATCCGCACCTTCATGCGGGCGCCGCACGTGACCGACCTCGCCGGCGTCGACGCGATCGTCTACGGGATCCCGTTCGACACGGCCACGAGCTATCGCACGGGTCCGCGCTTCGGCCCGGAGGCGATCCGCTCGGCCTCCTCGCTGATCCGTCCGTACAACCCGGCGCTCGACGTGAACGTCGTCGAGTCGCTCTCGATCGTCGACTACGGCGACGTGCCGGTCTCGCCCGGCGATACGGAAAGAACGTATGACCAGATAGAGACTGCGCTCGCGCCGGTGGTCGAGGCGGGCATCTTCGTCGCGGCGATGGGCGGCGACCACTCGATCACGCTCGCGGAGCTGCGCGCGCTCGCGAAGCGCCACGGTCCGCTCGCGCTGGTGCAGCTCGACTCGCACGGCGACACGTGGGAGCAGTACTTCGGGCAGCCGTACTTCCACGGCACGACGTTCAAGCGCGCGGCGGAGGAGGGGCTGCTCGACACCTCCGCGTCGGTGCAGGCGGGGATGCGCGGGTCGTTGTACGGCGCCGACGACCTGCAGGCCGCGCGCGACCTCGGCTTCACCGTGCTGACCACGGACGAGCTGCGCGAGCTCGGTCCTGCCGCGTACGGCGAGCTCGTCCTGGGCAAGGTCGGCACGCGTCCCGTGTTCGTGTCCTTCGACATCGACTTCCTCGACCCGGCGTTCGCGCCGGGGACGGGGACGCCGGAGGTGGGCGGCTTCTCCACCGCCGAGGCGCTCGCATTCCTGCGTGCGCTGCGCGGGATCAAGCTTGCGGGCTGTGACGTTGTCGAGGTGTCGCCGCCGTACGACGGGCCGGGAATGGTTACCGCGCTCGCCGGCGCGAACATCCTCTACGACCTGCTGGCGCTGCGCGCGATCGGAGGCTCTCCTTGAGCATCCTGGCGTGCCTCACCTTCGACGTCGACGCGGAGACGCCGATCCTCGCCGAGGGTGCGCGCTACGCGGGGAACGCGGGCGTGATGAGCCACCAGGCGTACGGGCCGCTCGTCGGCGTGCCGAGGATTCTCGACTTGCTGCGCGAGCTCTCGCTGCCGGGCACGTTCTTCGTCCCCGGGCTGACCGCCGAGCGCTACCCGCAGACGGTCGAGCTGATCCTCGCCGCGGGACACGAGATCGGGCACCACTCGTACGCGCACTTCTCGCCGTTCACGCAGACGGAGGAGGCGGAGCGCGCCGACTTCGAGCGCGCGCTGGCGACGCTGCGAACGGCCGGTGTCGAGCCGCGCGGGTTCCGCTGCCCGAGCTGGGAGCCGAGCTGGCGGACGCCGCGGATCGTCGCCGAGCACGGATTCGACTACGACTCGTCGCTGATGGACTCCGACAAGCCGTACCTGCTCGACACCGGCGCGGGCGAGATCGTGGAGCTGCCGGTGCACTGGTCGCTCGACGACTGGGAGCAATACGCGTATCTCCCCGATCCGCCGCTGCGCTCGTCCATCGAGTCGCCGCAGAAGGTGCTCGACCTCTGGACGAGCGAGCTCGACGCGATGCGCCGCTACGGCTGCCTGTTCGTGCTCACGTGCCACCCGTTCCTCTCCGGCCGCCCGCACCGCGTCGAGGTGCTGCGCCGGCTGATCGAGCACGGCCTCACCGCCGGGGACGTCGAGTTCGTCAGCTGCGGCGAGGCGGCGCGCCGCAGCCGGGCCGACGACGGGCTCCAGCGCCGCATCCTGGAACCCGTCGTGGTCGAGCCCGGTCTCTACCGCTGAATCGCTAGCGACCCGCGGCAGGGATTGCGGTCGGCGTCGGCCTGACGCCGCCTTCGGCTTCCGAAGCGATGTCGATGATCGCGCCGCCGGGAACGTGGGCGGCGATCGCGTGCTTGCTGAACGCGAGCTGCGTCGTCACGTGGCCGAACAGCGTCGCGAGCCCGACGAGCCCGATGTACAGACCGCCGGCGATCAGCCACGACTCGAGCGGCACCGGGCCCCAGCCGGTGGGCGGCGACGACTCGATCCACCCGTTCGGCCAGCTTGCAGCGCCGGTGACGCCGTAGAACACCGCCACGAGCAGCGAGATCACCGCGGGCCAGTTGAACCAGCCCGCATCCTCCCAGGACGGGACCTCGAGCAGCGGCCTCGAGATCTTGTAGATCCGCGGCAGCAGGTAGTGGTCGACGGCCATGATCACCGACGCCGACGGCACGGAGATGGCGAGGAAGGTCGACACCTTGAACCAGCCGTTGAGGAAGTGGAAGTTGACGAGCCACGCGCCGAGCACGCCGCCGCCGGCGATGAGCAGCACGGTGTACCAGCGGCGCCAGTGCCGCCAGCCGCCGGCGAGGTTCTGGCCGGCGTTGACCGACTCGTAGTAGTTGCCGTCGTTGATCGCGACCTGGCTGACGGTCGCGATGATCCATGCGAGCCAGAACCAGCCGAAGAGCGAGTAGTTGACGGTGAAGTTGAAGATCGTCGCCGGGTCGTCGGAGGCCGCGAGCTGGGCCATCATCCAGCCCGCCATCGTGAACAGCGTGAAGAAGACGGCGGCGAACAGGTACGTCCAGATCGGCCACCAGAACTTCGGCCTGCCGTACCGCCAGAAGTCCTGCTCGTTGCCCCACATCGAGAAGCCGATCACCGCGGTGACCGCAACCCAGAGCGGCAGGCCGCTGCCCTGCGGCGTCCCGCCGAACGAGCCGCCGTCGACGACGAAGCCCTTGATCACCATGTACAGCGCCCACAGGATCAGGAGCGGCGTGACGAGGTAGCGGGCGAAGACGCTGATTCCGGTGAAGCCGAGCAGGTTGTTGAAGATCATCAACCCGGCGACGATGAGCGTCAGCCAGAAGATGTGCCCCCAGCTGTAGAAGCCGTCCCAGAGCGTCACGAGCAGGTTCGCCTGGAACCCGACCCAGCCGAGCGGCGCGATCAGCACGAACAGGCAGACGATGACCGAGCCGATGCTCCCGAACACCGAGCGCGTGAGCAGCCCGAACGTCTGGCCGGTGCGTGCGCCTGTGTACGAGGAGAACATCGCGTAGACGACGTAGATCCCATAGCCGAGCAACGTGATCCCGACGGTCGAGGCGAGGCTGTGTCCGCCGTCGCGGATCTCGAAGCCGAGGAACATGTAGGAGAACCCGGCGACGAAGGTCGTCCAGAGGCCCATGAAGTGCCACATCGGCCGCCGCTTGTCGAGCGGGACGACGCCGACCTCGGTCGTGGAGTAGTCGTGCTTGATCGATGCGTCGAGCTGATCCCGCTCGTAGGCGACGTCGGAGCGGATGTCCGCGACGTCGTGAGCAATCTGCTCAGGGTGATGCTCGTCCGCCATGCCTACCTCCCGATCGTGGGGCCGCTTGAGCCCGGCGGAGCGAGTCTAGGAGGGGCTTCGGACGTGTTCAACCCCTCAGCCGGCGGGGCACGGCGCGATAGTCTCGCAATCGCGATGCCTCTCACTCCCAGCCGCACCGTCGAGGAGCTGAAGGAGCTCCGCGAGCTCACCGGAGACGAGAACGGCGCCCAGCGCGTCGCGTGGACGGACACGTGGGAGACGGCTCGCGAGTGGCTCCGCGGCAAGGTGGCGGAGACCGGTGCGCGGGAGGAGATCGACGACGCGGGCAACCAGTGGTTCACGCTGGACGGCGCATCCGACGACGCGCTGCTGATCGGCGGCCACATCGACTCGGTGCCGAACGGCGGCTGGCTCGACGGCTGCCTCAACGTCATGGCCGGCGTCGAGGTGCTGCGCCGGGTCGCGGCCGAGGGGAAGCCGCCGTTGACGCTGCGTCTCGTCAACTGGGCGGACGAGGAGGGCGCGCGCTTCGGCCGCTCGCTCTTCGGCTCGTCCGCGGCCGCCGGGTCGATGGCGGACCAGGACGAGCTGCGCATGCGCCGCGACGCGCACGGGATCGCGCTGCCGGATGCGCTGCGCGAGCACGGCGTCGACCTCGACCGCGCGCTCGCCGCGCGGTCGCAGCTCGACGGAGCCGTCGCCTATCTCGAGCTGCACATCGAGCAGGGGCCCGTGCTCGAGTCGCTGGCTCTTCCTTTGGGTGTCGTGCTGGGGACCTTCGGCGTGGAGCGGCATCTCGTCACGTGGACCGGCCAGGCGGCGCACGCCGGCTCGACGCCGATGGACAGCCGGCGCGATGCGCTCGCCGGTGCCGCGAAGCTGGCGCTGGAGATCCGTCCGATCGCGGCGGAGGTGGGGGACGGCGCCGTGTGCACTTCCGGCGGCGTCGTGTGCAAGCCGGGAATCGTCACCTCGGTGGTCGAGACGGCGGAGCAGCTGCTCGACCAGCGGCATCTCGACGCGGCGAAGCTCGCGCGGCTGCTCGCGCTCGCGCAGGAGGCGAGCGAGATGTTCGCGCGCGAAGAGGACATCGAGGTGGCGTGGAGCCGGATCTGGAACATCGAGCCGATCCTGTTCGATCCGGGGCTGATCGAGCTCGCGGACGAGTCGATCCGCGAGGTCTGCGGCACGTCGCACCGGCTGCCGAGCGGCCCGCTGCACGACGCCGCCGAGGTCGCCCGCGCGGGAATCCCGACGGTGATGATCTTCGTTCAATCCTTGCGAGGGCTCTCGCACACGAAGCTCGAGGACACGAAGGAGGAGCATCTCGAGCTGTCCGTGCAGGCGCTCGACCGGCTGACCACCAAGACACTGGAGCGATACGCATGAGCGACGACAATCTCTTTGGCGACGAGCACGTCCGCCGTTACGTCGAGACCGACGGCGAGGTCGGCTACCTCTGGCGCGAGGGCTCGACCATCCTGATCCTCACCACGACGGGGCGCACGAGCGGCGAGCCGCGCACGAATCCGCTGATCTTCGGCTGGGACGGCGACAACCCCGTGATCGTTGCGTCGAAGGGCGGCGCGCCCGACGATCCCGGCTGGTTCAAGAACATCGAAGCCAATCCGGAGGTCGGCGTTCAGGTGAAGGCGGAAACGTTCCGCGCGCGCCCGCGCGTCGCCGAGGGCGAGGAGCGGGAACGGCTGTGGCGGATGATGAACGGGATCTGGCAGCACTACGACGAGTACCAGACGAAGACGGACCGCGAGATCCCGGTGGTCGTGCTCGAGCGGCTCTAGGCCCCCTCCGGCCGTGCCCCTGCGGGCCACGGCCCGGTGTCAGATACGGTTCGCAGAACCGTCACGACTTCCACGGGAAAGTGTGACGAACGATCCACAGTTCCGCATGGAAAGTCGTGTCGGCGCGCGGGGACATGTTCGCGCCCTGGACATGTCCCTGTGTCAGACACGAACGTCCGCGACGACTGGATTCGACAATACGCCGATCCCCTCGACCTCGACCTCGACGACATCGCCGGGCTGCAGCGACACCTTCGGGTCGCGGGCCCAGCCGACTCCGTCGGGCGTGCCGGTGAGGATCAGGTCGCCGGGCTCCAGCGTGAACACGTTCGACGCGAACGCGACGAGGAACGGGACGTCGAAGATCAGGTCGCGCGTGTTCCCGTCCTGCAGCACCTCGCCGTTCAGCCGCTGCACGACGCGCAACCCGCTGCCGTCGCCGAGCGCCGACACCGGCACCGGTTCGCCCGGCCCCACGGGACAGAACGTGTCGAAGCCCTTGCCGCGCGTCCACTGTCCGTCGCCGTACTGGAGGTCGCGCGCGCTCACGTCGTTCGCGCACACGTAGCCGGCGACCGCGTCGAGTGCGCGCTCCAGCGAGACGCGCCGCACCGTCTTGCCGATCACCACCGCCAGCTCCGCTTCCGCGTCGACGTGCGTCGACTCGCGCGGCAGCACGATCATGTCGCCCGGTCCGATCACCGTCGTCGCGAACTTGCCGAACAGCAGCGGCTCCGCCGACACCTCACCGCCCATCTCGGCGGTGTGTGCGCGGTAGTTCTGTCCGACGCAGACGATCTTCGACGGCTTCGCCACGGCTAGGACGCGGCGGCGCGCGGATCGGGGTTGTATTCGAGCGCCATCAGCGGGCTCGAGAGGACGAAGTCTGCGGTGGCGCGGTTGCACGCCATCGGGACGTTGTAGACGACGGCGATTCGCAGCAGCGCCTTCACGTCGACGTCGTGCGGATGCGGCTCGAGCGGGTCCCAGAAGAAGATGACGAAGTCGATCCGACCCTCCGCGATCGCGGCGCCGATCTGCTGGTCGCCGCCGAGCGGGCCGCTGAGAAACCGGTGCACGTCGAGCCCCAGCGCGTCCGCGATCAGCGTGCCAGTCGTGCCGGTGGCGTGCAGCTCGTGCTTGGCGAGCGTCTCCCGGTTGAAGCGCGCCCAGTCGAGCAGATCCGCCTTGAGGTTGTCGTGCGCGATCAGCGCGATGTGCTTCCGGCGGGGCATCGACGGCGTAACGCTCATTGAGGTCGTAGCGTACGCTCGCGCGATGGTGCGGGAGGGCGGAGTCGGGACCAGAGCCGTCGCGGCCGGCCTCGGCGTGGGCTTCGCCGTCGGCTGGAACGTGACCGAGCTCGGCGCCGTCGCGACGCAGCTCGCACATGCCTATGGCGTCGGCCTCGCGACGATCGGGCTGCTCACGACGGCGCAGTTCCTCGTGCACATGGCGATGCAGATTCCCGGTGGACGCGCTGCAGATCGTTTCGGCGCGTGGACGACGGCGCTGCTCGGGCTCGGGTGCGTGGCCGCCGGGAACGCGGTGTCGCTGATCGGGCCGTATCTCGAGCTCGCGTTTCTCGGACGGATCGTCGTCGGCTTCGGGACCGGGCTCGCGTTCGTCGCCGGCAGCGACTACATCCGCTCGCGCGGAGGCACGCCGTTCCTGCAGGGCGTCTACGGGTCCGCGTCCGTGCTCGCGCCGGGCCTTGCGATCGCCGTCGTGCCCCTGCTCGCAACGAGGGTCGGGTTTCGCGCGCCGTACCTGTCCGGCGTCGTCGTCGCCGCCGCGATGGCACTGCTGGTCGCGATCGCGCCCTCGTCGCGCGCCGCTCGGCGTCACGGTGGCGACCGGCTCGACCGCGGCCTCTTCCGCGACCGTTACCTGCTCCGACTCGCCGCGATCCACGCCGCGTCGTTCGGCTTCAGCGTCATCGTCGGCGACTGGGTGGTGACGCTGCTCGAGCACCACGGGCACTCGAAGGAATTCGCGTCGATCGCCGGCTCGCTGACGCTGCTGCTCGCCTTCTTCAGCCGGATCGGCGGCGGCGCGCTGCTGCGGCGCAACGACGCGTCGCGGTGGGTGGCGGCCAGCCTCGCTCTCGGTGGAGCCGGCGCGGTCGCGCTCGCGCTGCCGCTCCCGCCGGCGCTGCTCGTCGTGGCGGCGTCAGTGATCGGAATCGCCAGCGGCGTGCCGTTCCCGATGGCCTTCGCCGGGGCCGCCCTCGAGCGTCCCGACGCACCCGGTGCGGCGGTCGGCTTCGTCAACATGTGGGCCGCATTCGTCATCGTCGTCGGCACGCCACTGGTCGGCCTGACGTTCTCCCTGCCGGGTGACGGCCGCGCAGGCTTCGTCGTCCTCGGCATCCTCGCGGGACTCGCAGCGCTGCTCACTCCGGCATGGCGCCCGCCGCAGACGCGCTGAGCGCTCCAGCGCTATGCTCGCGCGAATGCTGAGCTTCGGCGTCACCGTCCTGCCCGACCCGCCGTACAGCCGCTTCCTCGAGCTGATCAAGCTCGCCGAGAGCCACGGATTCGACTATGCCTGGACGTACGACTCGCACGTGCTCTGGCAGGAGTCGATCCCGCTGCTCGCGGTCGCGGCGCGGGAGACGTCGACCATCAAGATGGGCCACTTCGTCACGAATCCGGGCACACGCGACCCGACGGTGCTCGCGAGCGCGTACGCGACGCTGCACGACCTCTCCGACGGACGCATGGTGATGGGTATCGGCCGCGGCGACTCGGCTGTGCGCTACATCGGGCAGCAGCCGGTGAAGGTGGCCGACTTCGAGCAGCGGCTGGCGATGATCCACGACTTCATGAACGGCCGCGAGGTTCACTGGAACGACAAGGACCTGCAGCTGAAGTGGGTCCGTCCCGAGCTGCCGCAGATCCCGATGTGGGTGGCCGGCTACGGCCCAAGGGCACTCGGCGTCGCCGGCCGCGTCGGCGACGGCGTGATCATCCAGCTCGCCGACCCGGAGATCATCACGTGGATCATGGACACCGCCCGCAAGGCCGCGGCCGAGGCCGGCCGCGACCCGTCGCAGCTGAAGTGCATCGTCGGCGCCCCCGCGCACGTGACCGACGACCTCGCGGACGCGCGCGAGCAGGTGCGCTGGTTTCCCGCCATGGTCTCGAATCACGTGATGGACCTGATCGAGCGCTACGGCGCCGACGGCAGCTCCGTCCCGAAGGCGCTGACCGACTACGTGCAGGCGCGGAAGTTCTACGACTACAACGACCACTCCCGCGTCGGCGCCGCGCACGGCGAGTTCGTCACGGACGAGATCTGCGACCGCTTCTGCGTGATCGGCAAAGTCGAGCAGTCGCGGGCGAAGCTGAAGGAGCTCGAGGCGGTCGGCGTCGACCAGTTCAACGTCTACCTGATGACGCACGCGCAGGAGGAGACGCTGCAGGCCTACGGCGACGACATCATCCCGGAGCTCTCCGGGGTCGCCGCCTGACTCGACCGGCCGATCTGCGGGCGCTGCTCGAGATGCGGCAGGCGCTGCCGCTCTCGTTCTCTGCGGACGGGTCGACGCTGCTCGTCGGCTCGAATGTGCCGGGCACGCAACAGCTGTACGTCATGCCGTCGCACGGCGGCGAGCTGCTGCAGCTGACGGACTTCGCGGATCCGGTGTCGGGACAATTTCTGCCGGACGGACGAATCCTCCTGGAGATGGACGAGCGCGGGAACGAGCGCACGCAGCTCTATCTGCTCGACGCGGTGCCCGGCGCAGAGCCGGAGCCGCTCGTCGTCGATCCGCGTTTCATGCACGCGACGCCGCACGTCGGCCGCGACGGGACGCTGCTCGCGTACGCGACCAACCGCCGCAACGGACGCGACTTCGACGTCGCCGCACGCACGCTTCCGGGCGGGGAGGAACAGACCATCGAGCCGGGGGGCCTGTGCGAGGTCGCCGCCGTCTCGCCGGACGGACGCTGGATCGCCTTCGGCCGGGTCGGCGACCGCGCCGGCGACAACGACCTGTTCCTGTGGGAGATCGAGACGGGCGACGTGGTGCACGCATCGCCCCACGACGAGGAGGCGGAGTACTTCGAGCCGGTCTGGCTCGCCGACTCGTCCGGATTCCTCGCCGCGACGAACGAGGCCCGCGACACGTTCGCCGTCCGCCGCTACGACCTCGCGTCGCGGAGCTGGGAGACCGTCGTCCAGTCCGTCTGGGATCTCGAGTGTGCCGGCGACGACGCGGGGAGGAGCGTGCTCGTGCTCGCGAACGAGGACGGCTACTCGAGGCTCGAGCTGCGCGATCCGCGGACGCTCGAGCTCCGCGAGGAGGTGCCGCTGCCGGGTCGCGGCGTCGTCGCGCAGCCGGTCTTCTCGCACGACGGCTCGCTGCTCGCGTTCGGGTTCGCGCGCCCGACCGAGCCGTACGACGTCTATCTCTACGAGCTCGACACGCAGACGGTGACGCGGCTGACGGTGAGCCCGCGCGAGGTCGATCCGGCGACGCTCGTCGAGCCGGAGCTGCACCGCTTCGCGAGCTTCGACGGCGAGTCGATTCCGGTGTTCCTGTACGAGCCGGAAGGCGGCGGCCCGTTTCCCGTCGTCGTTTCCGTGCACGGCGGTCCCGAGTCGCAGGCGCGGCCGGAGTTCGCGCCGCTGACGCAGCACCTCGTGTCGCGCGGCTACGCGGTCGCTGTGCCGAACGTGCGCGGCTCGACCGGCTACGGCAAGCGCTACGAGCATCTCGACGACATCGAGAAGCGGCTGGATTCCGTGCGCGACCTCGCGGCGCTGCACGAATGGCTCGGAGCCCGGCCGGAGATCGACGGCTCGCAGGCGGTGCTGTACGGCCGCTCGTACGGCGGCTACATGGTGCTCGCCGGCCTCGCGTTCCAGCCCGACCTGTGGGCCGCCGGAATCGAGTGCGTCGGCATCGCCAGCCTCGTCACGTTCCTCGAGAACACGTCGGACTACCGCCGCGCCGCGCGCGAGCGCGAGTACGGCTCGCTCGCGGACGACCGGGACTTCCTCGTGGACGCGTCACCGCTGACGCACGTGGACGCGATCCGCGCGCCGCTGTTCGTCCAGCACGGCCGCCACGACCCGCGCGTCCCGGTGGGGGAGTCGGAGCAGATCCACCGCGTGCTGACGGAGAAGGGCATCCGCAGCGAGCTGCTGATCTTCGAGGACGAGGGCCACGCTGTCGCGAAGCTGTCGAACCGGATCGAGCTGTTCACCCGCGCGATCGCGTTCCTGGACGAGGTGCTTGCTCAGTCGTAAGCCCCGGTACGATTGCCCCTCCGGCGCCTTGGCCGAGTGGTTAGGCACAGGTCTGCAAAACCTGGTACACCGGTTCGACTCCGGTAGGCGCCTTAGCGCTTTGCGACCCGCCGAAGGCGGGTCGCTCGCTTAACGGGGGAAACCAGGTTTCCCCCGTTTGCCCCCTTCTTCCGGCACGCCGGATCGAGCCGCAGTGTGCCGCGCCCGCGCATGTCGGGCGCGGCCGGCGACTGTTGCGTGGCTGGACCGGCCGCGTCCCGGGGTCTGACCCCGCGACCGTGACCCCGCAACTCTGAAAAACCACCTCGAAGGTGCGCAGACTGGCCCGCACTCCCAGGCTCAGCCGCGAGGTTCAATTCCCCTCACATGTCGCGAGTCTACGACTCGCGCGCAGTTGCGGGGTAGCACCTGGAAAAGGGGTCAGACCCCGGGACGTGTCCAGTTCACAGGCTCTGCCGGAGCTGCGCCAGCAACTCCAGCGCCTTTGCCCAGTGGGTGCCGGGGGCCGGTGGGTTTGTGCCCCAGTGGGTGTAGCCGACGCTCGTCTGCTTCAGTTCCGCCAGCGCGCTGTCGAGGAGTTGCGCGCTCGTCGGCGGGACCGGGGCGGGAGCCGGCGGCGGCGGAGCCGGTGCCCCCGCGAGCGGGATCGCAAACGTGTCGGCGACCCTCGACGCGCCGGTCGCGTCCACCGCGAAGTAGCTGCCGCCGATGCTCGTCGCATCGATCGTGAGTGCGAGCCAGCCCCAGTCGTTGTCGTTGTAGGCGTCGAGTGTGACGTCCGAGCCGGGCACGTCCCACGGGAGCGCTCCGATTCCGCTCGCCATCGCATGCAGGTTGTGGTAGCCGCCGCCGCCCGAGACGACGTACGGCACCCCGGCGCCGACCTTGCGCGTGAACCGTTGGTAGTTGTGGACGTGGCCGGAGAGGATCAGGTCGGGCACGCGCCCTGACGCCGCCGTCGCGCGGTCGATGAGCGCGCCCATCGACGCGCTGCCGCCGTGAAACGCGTCCGCCGAGTACGGCGGATGGTGCAGCGTCAGCAGGAGCGCGCGGTCGGTCGGCGCCGCCTTCAGCTCTTCCACGAGCCACGCCTCCTGGGTCGCATCGACGATGCCGCCCGACGGGACGTTCGTGTACAGGCCGACGATCGTCGCGAGGTTTGCCGTGAGCGTCCAGTAGCAGTTCGGCTGCGTCATGGCGTCGCGGGGCGCGTCCTTCGCGTCCGGCGTCAGCTCCGGCTTCGGCGCACAGAAGTTCATCATGAACGCGTCGAGACTCGGGACGCTCGTGTCGTCCGAGTTGTCGCCGTCGTGGTTGCCCGGGATGGCCAGGAACGGCAGCGTGATCTGCTCATATGCCTCGTAGAACTGCGGGTAGTACTGCGCGTGGTCGCCGTTGAAGTAGACGACGTCGCCGACCGAGTAGACGAAGGACGCCGACGCGGTGAACGCGTTGCCCTGGATCGAGGCGGCCACGTTCTTCTGCGGCGTCGCGTCGACGATTCCGCCCATGTCGCCGAGCACGACGAAGTCGAGCGTGTCGGCCGGGTCGGTCGTCAGTTCGGCGAGTGGGAGCCGGTACGGCGCTGCGCCGGTCGGCGCCGGCAGCGGTGCGGTCGCCTCGAACGGCAGCGGCGTCTGCTGGAACTGGACGCGCTCGGCCGCCGGCGTCCGGGCGACGCCGAAGCGGCGGGCTTGCTTCCTCGTACGGGCCATCGAGTCTCTCCCCTGCTCGAATTCTCCGTCGGCGCCGCAAGCCGCTTGTCCGGTTAAGTCAACCGGATTGCGCATCCGCCTGCCCGCGCGATAGCGTGGGTGCATGGACGCGGAACGGGCAACCGAGCTTCTTCAGGCCGAGCGCGCGCGCATCGAGGGTGCGCTGGCGCGGCTCGGGCCGGTGGAAGACGGTGAGGAGGCCGACGAGTTCGACGAGGCGAACCGTGCGTCCGATCTCTACCAGGACGAGTACAACGAAGGGCTCGCGGACGATCTTCGGGAGCAGCTTGCGGCGGTCGCGCGCGCGGAGGAGCGGCTCGCCGCGGGCACCTACGGCCTCTCCGTCGAGAGCGGCCAGCCGATTCCCGACGAGCGTCTCGAGGCGCTGCCGGCGGCCGAGCTCACGGCCGACGAAGAGCGCGCGCTCGAGCGCTGACGCGACGCGCGCGGAACAGCGGCCGCCCTCTCCTCGTTCTTACAGGGAGAGAGGAGTGAACCACTTGACGAATCATCCGACCACGCAGCTCGTCGACGTGCGCTGTTCTTCGTGCGGCACCGAGCTCCGCGTCCGGTCCACGGCGGCCGCGATCTCCGTGGACGTCTGCTCGAGCTGCCATCCGGCCTACACCGGAGCCGAGCGGACACGCGCCGCCGGCGACCGCGTCGACCGCTTCAACCAGCGGCGCGCGCTGGCCGCGACTCCGGCTTAGAGCAACCAGCGGGGCGAGCACCCGTGCGGCGCTCGCCCCCTCCCGCGGTCACACCTTCTTCGGCAGCCGCTCGTTCTCCAGCTCGGCGAGATCGATCGCGATGCCGAGCGCGCGCACGATGTGGCCCGCTGCGGCGACGACACGCGGAGTGCCGACGATCGGCGCGATCGCAGCGAGGACGCCGCGAACCTCTTCGGCGTCGACGTCGAGCTCGCCGGCCACGGTGAGGTTCAGCAGATACGACACGGGCGGCGCATCCATCGCGACGAGGGCGGCGATGCGGACGAGCATGAGCTGCGCGGGCTCGAGAGTCGACGCCTCGATCGCGTCGGCGGTCATGCTCTCGATCAGGTCGAGAATCGGTGTCTCGACGGTCTGCTCCGGCATTTCGGTCTCCTTTTTCCAGTACGACAGGGTCGCCGTATAGCTGGGGACACCGGAGCCCGCGCCACATCGGTAGTTCCCGCCGTGCGGACGCGCCGACATGCCTTCCGGGAGGGAGGTCTGCACGCTTTGAGAATGGCGGATAATCGCGGAGAGTTGCGGAGAGCGAACGAAGGAGCGGACGATGGCGGACGATCGGGCGAAGCGCATTTCCAAGTTCATCGAGCCGTTCAGGGTGGAGCCCGGCTCGAAGGTGACGCTGGCGAAGAACTTCGACCCGGCGTTCAAGGCCGGCATCGACAAGAAAAAGGACGGCGTGGAGCTGCTCGAGAACGGCATCGAGCTCCTGTCCGAATACCAGGAGCGGCTCGCGGCGCAGGACACGACCGGCGTGCTCGTCGTCCTCCAGGCCCTCGATGCGGCGGGCAAGGACGGGACGATCCGGCACGTGATGAGCGGCGTGAACCCGCAGGGCGTCTCCGTGCACGGCTTCAAGATCCCGTCCAGCGAAGAGCTCGACCACGACTTCCTCTGGCGGTACGCGCAGAAGCTGCCCGAGCGCGGTGAGATCGGGATCTTCAACCGCTCCTACTACGAGGAAGTGCTCGTCGTGCGCGTCCATCCGGAGATCCTCGACCGGCAGAAGCTGCCGAAGTCGGCGAAGCGGCGCGACATCTGGAAGCGGCGGTACCGCGACATCAACGACTGGGAGCGCTACCTCACCGACAACGGCTTCAAGATCGTGAAGATCTTCCTCAACCTGTCGAAGGAGCAGCAGCGGATCCGCTTTCTGCGCCGCATCGACCTTCCCGACCACAACTGGAAGTTCTCCGCCAACGACGTGCGTGAGCGGAAGTACTGGGACGACTACCAGAAGGCGTTCTCGGAGATGCTCTCGAACACGAGCACCGAGTGGGCGCCGTGGCATGTGATCCCGGCCGACCGCAAGTGGTTCGCGCGCATCGCCGCCGGCGCCGTGATCGTGAACGCGCTGATGGAGATCGACCCGAAGTTCCCGGTCGTCAGCGACGAGGCGCGTAAGGATCTGCAAGCGGTGAAGAAAGAGCTGGAGGCGCAGGCGCCCAAGGGCGCGGCCGCCGACCCGTTCGAGCAGAAGCTCCAGGAGGGCAACGGCAAGGCGAACGGGAAGGCTCCTGCCGCGCCGGCGCCCGAGCCCGCGACCGAGGCGGAGGTGTAGTCGTGGCCACAGTGACCGAGGCTCCCACGAAGACCGCAGCGGCGCCCGCCGGCGGCGACTGGTACTCGCAGTCGGCAGAGGACGTCGCGGCGAAGTTCGCGGTCGACCCGGCGAAGGGCTTGTCGGGCGACGAGGCTGCTCGGCTGCTGGCGCAGAACGGCCCGAACGCGCTGCCGACGGAGAAGGCGAAGCCGGGCTGGCGGAGGTTGCTCGACCAGTACCGGAACTACATGCAGATCATCCTGATCAGCGCGGTGGTCGCGTCGCTGCTGATCAAGCAGTGGAGCACGGCGGCGATCGTCTTCCTGATCACGATCGTGAACGCGCTCGCCGGCATGCGCCAGGAGGGCAAGGCCGAGAGCGCGATGAACGCGCTGAAGTCGATGACGAAGGCGACGGCGCGGGTGCGCCGAGACGGGGTGGAGGCCGAGATCGCTGCGGATCAGATCGTCGTCGGCGACGTGATCCTGCTCGCCGCGGGCGACGAGGTGGCGGCGGACGGACGGATCATCTCCGCGAGCTCGCTGCAGATCGACGAGTCCGCGCTGACCGGCGAGAGCGTGCCCGCGTCCAAGGACGCGACGACGCTCGCGGCCGGAGAGCTCGGCGCCGGCGACCAGACGAACATGGCGTTCATGAGCACGCCGGTCACGCACGGCAGCGGCGTGATGATCGTGACCGGGACGGGCAGCGACACGCAGGTCGGCAAGATCGCCGGCATGCTCGCGACCACCAAGAAGGAGAAGACGCCGCTGATGCGTCAGCTCGACGTGCTGACGTTGTGGATCGCCGGCGCCGCGGGAATCACGATGGTGATCATGTTCGCGCTCGGCCATCACCGCGGCGAGTCGACGACGGTTCTGTTCACCACGGCGGTCGCCCTCGCGATCGCCGCCATCCCGGAAGCGATGCCGACCGTCCTGCAGATCATCCTGTCGGCAGGGGCGACGACGCTCGCCAAGCGCAACGCCGTCGTCAAGGACCTCGGATCGGTCGAGACGCTCGGATCGACGTCGGCGATCAACTCCGACAAGACCGGCACGCTGACGATGAACCAGATGACCGCCGTCGAGGTGCTCGATCCGACCGACCGCTACTCGATCTCGGGCATCGGCTACGGGCTCGACGGAGCCGTCCAGCACGCGGCCGGCTAGATCCGACACGATCGACCAGGCGATCCTGCCCTACGTCGTCGCGAGCGACGCGAAGCTCGTGAACGGCAAGGTCGTCGGCGATCCGACCGAGGGCGCGCTGCTCGTGCTCGGGCACAAGGCCGGCCTGGACATCGACGCCACGCGGGAGAAGTACCCGCGGCTCGCGACACTGCCGTTCGACCCGACGTACAAGCTGATGGCGACGTTCAACAAGGCGACCGACGCGTCCGGCAAGGACGTCGTGCGCTGCTTCGTCAAGGGCATGGCGCAGGCCGTGCTGGACCGCGCGGCGACCGCGCTCTCCGACGGCGCCAGCATCCCGTGGGACGACGATCTGAAGCAGCGCGCGGAGCAGAACTCGACGCGCATGGGTGAGGAGGGACTGCGGGTCATGGCAGCCGCCTTCCGCGATCTCGACGCCGGCAGCTTCGACCCGAACGGCGACCTGCTCGGCCTCGTGCAGCAGCTCGAGATGACGAGCCTCGTCGGCATGGTCGACCCGCCGCGAGAGGAGTCGAAGGCCGCGGTCGCGGACGCGCAGAGCGCCCACATCCGCGTGCGCATGGTCACCGGCGACGACGTCGTCACCGGAGCGGCGATCGCCACGCAGCTCGGCATCCCGGGCGACGCGATCCTCGGCGCCGACTTCGCCGCGCTCTCCGAGCAGGAGCGGCTCGACCGCATCGACAGCATCGGCGTGGTCGGACGCGTCGCTCCTGAGCACAAGGTGCTGCTCGTGGACACGCTGCGGAAGAAGGGCGACGTGGTCGCGATGACCGGCGACGGCGTCAACGACGCGCCCGCGATCAAGGCGGCCGACATCGGCATCGCCATGGGCACCGGCACGGAGGTGGCGAAGAACGCGGGCCGGATGATCCTGCAGGACGACAACTTCGCCACCATCGTCCACGCGGTCGAGGAAGGCCGCAAGATCTACGACAACCTGCTGAAGTACATCCGCTTCGTGCTGGTGGCGCTCGTCGCGTTCGTGCTCACGTTCCTGTTCGCGAGCATCTTCAACATCGCGGCGGGGCAGCCGTTCTCGGCTTCGCAGATCCTCTGGATCAACTTCATCGTCGACGCTCCGATCGGCGCCGCCATCGGACTGGACAAGGAGTCTGCCGGGTTGATGCTGCGCCGGCCGCGGCCGCGCTCCGAGTCGATCATGACGAAGGGCCTGATGATCACCGTCGGCCTCGTCGGCCTGTACATCGCCGTGTGCCTCGACCTGCTGATCCACTACGGGCACTCGCACTACGGCAGCTTCGCGGTCGGATCATCGATCGGGTTGACCGCGTTCTCGTTCCTGCTCATCCTCGCCACCTTCCAGAGCCGGAGCCAGACGGGATCGCTGCTGACGATGGACACGCTCGACAACTCGACGCTGAACAAGATCGCGGGAGTCGAGCTCGTGCTCGCCATCCTCGTGACGCAGGCCGGCTTCCTGATGCGGATCCTCGGCACGACGCAGCTGACTCTGGGCCAGTTCGGGCTCTCGCTCCTGCCTGCGCTGGTGCTGTTCGCTCTCTGGGAGATCGGCAAGCTGATCGGGCGGCGCAGCCAGAGCTGATGGCGCTTCGCGGACTAGTGGTGGAATCCGGTCGCCGCGGTCTCGTGCACCGGGGCGGGCTGTTTCTGGAGCTTCGGCAGCTGCCGTTTGATGTCGTCGACCAGGAGGTTCGCCATGTCGTGGCCGAAGCCGCGCTTGACCACCACGCGCAGCACCGCGAGGTCCTCGCGGTTCTTGGGGAAGGTGTACGCCGGCAGCAGCCAGCCGCGCTCGCGTAGCGCATTCGAGACGTCGAAGACCGAGTAGTTGTCGATCCCGTCGGCCAGCGTGAACGCGAACACGGGCAACTCGTTGCCGCGCGTGATCAGCTCGAACGGCCCGAGCCCGGCGATCTGCGCCGACAGCGTCGTGGCCACGTCACGCGCATACGCCTGGACGGCCGCGTACCCGTCGAAGCCGAGGCGGAGGAAGTTGTAGTACTGCGCCACGACCTGCGCGCCCGGCCGCGAGAAGTTCAAGGCGAACGTCGGCATGTTGTCGCCGAGGTAGTTGACCCAGAAGATCAGGTCATCCGGCAGCGCGGCAGCGTCGCGCCACACGACCCAGCCGACCCCCGGGTAGACGAGCCCGTACTTGTGGCCGGACACGTTGATCGACGCAACGCGCGGCAGCCTGAAGTCCCACTCGAGGTTCGGGTCGACGAACGGGGCGACGAATGCGCCCGATGCGCCGTCCACGTGGACGGGGACGTCGAGCCCCGTCTTCTCCTGAAGGTCGTCGAGCGCGTCGCAGATCTCCTTCACCGGCTCGTAGGAGCCGTCGAACGTCGAGCCGAGAACGGGAACCACGCCGATCGTGTTCTCGTCGCAGAGCTTCACTGCCTCCTCGGCATTCATATGGAAGCGGTCGCCGTCCATCGGCACGAGCCGCATCTCGACGTCCCAGTAGTTCGCCAGCTTCTCCCAGCACACCTGGACATTGATCCCCATGACGACGTTCGGCTTGTCCGCCGGCTTGCCCTCGGCGGCGCGCCGATGCTGCCAGCCCCGCTTCAGTGCCAGTCCGCCGAGCATCGCCGCCTCGCTCGACCCGGTCGTCGAGCAACCCGTTGCCTCACCGGCATCGGGCGAATGCCACATCCGGGCGAGGATGTTGACGCAACGCCGCTCGATCTCCGCCGTCTGCGGGTACTCGTCCTTGTCGATCATGTTCTTGTCGAAGCACTCCGACATCAGCTTCTCGGCCTGCGGCTCCATCCACGTGGTCACGAAGGTGGCGAGGTTCATCCGCGCGTTGCCGTCGAGCATCAACTCGTCGTGGATGATCTGGTACGCGATGTCGGGAGGCATCTCGCCGCTCGGGAGCTCGTGGCGAGGGATGGCTCCGGTCTCCATCGCGAGAAGCGGCTCGACGGACAGATTCTCCGTCCGCATATGCGCGTGCCTGACGGTCATGCCGGGGTTATGCCGGAGACCGGCGGTCGGGATGTCATCCCGTTGGGATGATCGCGGCGGGGCGGAGGCCGGTGGCGGCCCCCGCCCGGCGGCGCATCCCTAGAGCCCGGTGTTCGTCAGGTTGGCGACCTTGATCGCCGTGATCTTGATGTTGTTGATCGAGACGTTCACGCCGAAGCCGTTGCAGTTGAGCGCAACCGCGCCGGCCGCGGTGAAGTCGTGGGTCGCCTGGAGCGCGACCACCGCCCCGGCCACGACCACGCCGCTGTTGCCCTCGAGCATGGTCCGCGACTCGTCCGTGTCGGACCCGGCGACGAGCGTGCAGTCGGTCAGCACGGACGTGTTGACGTTGTCGAACATCCACAGCTTCGCGAAGATCACGTAGTTGCCGGCCTGCGGGATGTTCAGGGTCGCGATCGTCGACAGCGTCGACGGAGCCGCGACCGGACCGTTCTTGAAGCCTGCGTAGGCGTCGCTCGGACCGGCGGGGCCGGTCGCTCCGGCCGCGCCTGCCGGTCCGGCCGGCCCCGCGGGACCGGCCGCCCCGGCGGGGATCTGCCCGGACTTGAAGTCCGCCTTCAGCAGCGAGCCGTTGGCGACCTTCAGCGAGGTCACGGCGTTGTTCTTCAGCTGCGCCGTGCCGACGCTGTTTCTGGGGAGAGTGACGGCGGCGTAGCTCGTCCCTCCGAGTGCGATGAGGAGAGCTGCGCTCGCGATTACGGTGGCCGGCGACGGGCGCCTGCCCAGGAGCCAGTTCATGGTGAACTCCTTCCAGTCGACGATGTGCCGCAGGAATGCCTGGCGTGTCTGGAGCCTACTGCGCTACGGCAGCTTCAACGCCCCCTGCCGGTAGTACGCCTTCGCGCGGGCGAAGAAGTAGCCGCCGTCCGTCTGCGCCGACGTCGTGCCGGACGCTCCGCCGCCGAAGAGGAACGCCACATAGCCGGCGGCGGCGTACGCCTTCAGATGGGCGCGGCTGTTCGTGCCGAGGAGCCACTGCACGCGGTTGTCCCGGTAGTGGTTCGGCGTGTCGTCGAGATTCGTGTTCCCCAGCGGGATCTGCCACGGAACCATGCGCAGCCCGGTCAGCTTCACGAAGGTTGCGCCGTACAGCAGGTGACGGTGGAAGTCGGCCGGGGTGAACCACGTGTTCGGATTGTTCTCCACCTTCTCGTAGTAGCCGGCGTCGCGGTCCGAGTAGTCCTCGAAAGCGATGTCGAACTTCGCGTGCAGGCTGTTGTAGAACGCTGCCGACTGCGTCGCGTACTTCACCAGCGTCGCGTCGGGCGGCTTCTCGTAGACGATGTCGTGCTTCGTCCCCCAGCCGCTCATGTGGTACGCGAGGATCACGTTCGGCGCGAGCTGGTTGCGCAGCGTCACCCACTGCTGCGCGAACGACGACGCGAGCGCGACCGCGTTCGCCTGCTCCAGGTAGCCCCAGAGGTCGGGCTCGACGTGCACGACCACCGGCAGCTTCCCGTGCACGCGCTGGAAGAGGAGACGCACGTCGTTCCAGTACGCCGTCATCACAGCCGGGTCGTTCAGGTGCGCGAGGTCGGCCTGCGACTCGCTGCCTCCCTGCGGATTCGACTGGAGCAGCATGTAGTACGTCAGCACCGGGATCACGTGATGCGCCCACGAGTCCTGGACGTACATCGACGCGAACGTACCGTTCGGATTCCACGTCGACCAGCCGGTGCCGGTGTTCACGCCGCCGGCGAGGTACTGGTAGCGGAAGCCGAAGGGCGCCTTCGCCCGGAGCGCCGCGGCGCCTCCTGGAGAGTCGGTCAGGCCGATCTGCAGCGTCGTCGGCCAGCCGTGCGGGAGCGGCGGCAGCTTCGCTGACGCCGACGCCGGCGATGCGAGCAGGAAGAAGACGAGCAATGGCGCGAGACGGCGTATGCCCAGGAAGACGCCGCGAGGCACGAAAACATGCGGTTTTCCGGCGTGAAGCGGGACGCTGAACCACCGATGCGGGGATTCCGTGAAGTGCCTGCCGAGGCGCACGATGTGGCCAGATTCCGTTGCGGCTCCCAAGGAGGGCTCGAATGTCTGCGGCTCTGGTTCGCTCGCTGTTCCCCGCCACCGGCGGCTGCCCCAGCCTCGGTCTGCGGCTCCTGCACGCGTCGGCCGACCGGCTGGCGCGCGGTCGCTGAGCAACCGCGCGCCAGGCGGTGCCAGGTCACGCGTCGGCGACGAGTGAGACGGTCAGCGATCCTCCGACCGTCGCGCCCGGAAGGGCGATGCAGGCCCCGCGGAACGACAGCCGGAACTGCGTCAGGACCGCCGTGAACGTCACCTCCTGGCCGCCGGCCGTGCCGCCGGAGCCGTTGAGGGTGAACTGCTGCCGCCCACAACCCGGCGCCTGTGCGGTGAGCGCGACGCTCCCGCCGGTGAGGGCTCCGGTCAGCTGGGAGCCGTTGCTGCTGTTCAGCGCGAACGTCCCGCCCGTGACCGCGCAGCTCGAGCCGAGTGTCGAGCAGCCGGACAGCGGAGCGGTGGTGAGCGAGGCCTGCCAGAACCCGCGGTCACCGGTCGACCCGGTGGCGAATCCGCCGAGCCATGTGGTGGTTCCCTGCGGTGTGACGGTCGCGATCCCCGACACCTGGTAGCTCGGCGACGGAGCGTTTGCGGCGCTCGCACCGGTTGCGGCGGCGAGAACGACGACGGCCGTCAGCGCGGCGGCGATGATGCTCTTGCGCATTGCGGCACCTCCCTAGCGATACACAACCCCTTGCCATGCGCTTAGCGCGGCCGTCGACCGCGGTCAATCACCCCCGCCGCCGGTTCACTTGACCGAGTGACGCGGCAGCGGTGCGGGCCGATTCCCTCGAATCGGGGACGCCGCAAGCGAGGGGCGCTGCCGATGAAGCGGCCAACTAGGGCATTCCAAGGCGTTGCGGCCTCCGCCGAAGAGTGGGGAGGACCCGTGGCCGTGAAGCTCTGGATCAGCAGTTTTCTCAAGCCTGTCGCTGCGCGTGCATCGCGCCGACTCGCGCGCGAGCAGCGAGGACAGGTGATCGCCCTGATGGTGGTCGCGCTGGTCCCGCTGCTCGGGATGGTCGGGCTCGCCGTCGACATCGGCTACGCCTACTACTCGCAGCGCGCGCTGCAGAGCTCGGCCGACGCGGCCTCGCTCGCCGGCGCATCGCAGCTGCCGAATCTGCCGGGAGCCCTCGGCATCGCCTCCCAGTACGGGGCGACGAGCAGCGGGAAGAACGCGATCAAGGCCGGCGGCGTCACCGGCGTGACCGAGAGCGTCTCCGAGAAGTGCGTCGCGTCGCTGCCCGGCTGCGCGCCGGACAACGCCGTCGTCGTGGACGAGTCGGGGAGCTCCAGCACGTTCTTCCTGAAGCTGTTCGGCGTCAACTCCATCCCGATCCGCGTGGAGTCGACCGCGTGCGGCCCGTGTGCGGACCGGCCGGCCGACATCGTCGTCGTGTTCGACCGGACGGGATCGATGTGCCAGTACTGGAACGGCGGCAACGACCCGGCCTGCACGAAGCTGAACGCCGCCAAGTCGGGGATCGAGACGATGCTGACGGCGCTCGACCCGTCGCTCGACCGGGTGGGGCTTGTCGTCCTGCCGCCGGTCGACGCGGGCAAGTCCAACTGCACGACGCCGTCGTCCACCTCGTACAACTCGACCTCGTCGAAATACGTGGTCGTACCGATCACGTCGGCCTACAAGTCGGGCGGCGTGCTCGACCATTCGTCGCAGCTCGTATCGACGGTCGACTGCATGCCGGGGTCGGGCACCACCTCGTACGCCACGGCGCTCGAGCAGGCGCAGGCCGAGCTCGTGAAGGACGGACGCCCGAACGCGCTGCACTACATCGTGTTCGAGACGGACGGCGCCGCGAACACCGGCCCGACCTACTACTCGACCACGTCGCCGTACCGGACCACGCCCTGCCATCAGGGCGTCAACTCGGCCGCCGCGATCAAGTCCGCGGGGACGACGATCTTCGGCATCGGCTACACGCTGATGGGCCAGGGCGCCACCTCGAACACCTGCCAGAGCTACACCGGCTCGACCGAGGCGGGGATCACCGCGTACCAGGCGGTGCAGAGCATCTCGTCGAACTCTGGCACGTTCTTCGACAACGAGCAGGTGACCGGCCTCGATTCCGTGTTCGCGTCGATCGCGACGCTGATCACCGGCCCGCGGCTGATCCCGAACGGGATGAACTAGGGGGAGACCAGCCGGGCGGTGACGATGCCGTCCAGCTTGGGGAAGTGCTTCTCCAGGAACGCGTTTCCCTGGTGGATCAGCTGGTCCTGAGCGGCACCGGAAGCGGGCTGCTCTCCGTAGCCGCCGTAGAGCTTGTTCACGACGCTCATCCCGCTCGTCACCTGGCCGAACGGCGCGAAGCCCTGGGCGTCGAGTGACGTGTTGTCGCCGAGGTTGATGAAGACCTGCGTCGCGCGCGTGTTCGGGCCGGCGTCCGCGTACGTGATCGTCCCGATGATGTTCGACTTCTTCACCGGGTCGTCCTTCATCACGTTGTCCGTCCAGAGCTTCGAGACCGCCGGCGACGGGCTGATCCCGAACTGCACGACGAACGCCTTGACCACGCGGAAGAACGTGACGCCGTCGAAGAACTTCGCGCGCACGAGGTTGTAGAAGCGGTCGGCGCCGAGCGGCGCCCAGGCGCGGTGCACGGTGACGACGAACGGGCCCTTCGTCGTCGTGAACTTCACCGAGTAGACCGCGGGCGCCTTCGCCTTCAGCGTCGCAGGGTGGAGCACTGGCGCATTCGCCTTCACGGTCCCAGTGTTGAGCGCTGGTGCGTTCGCCTTCTTATTGGAGCTGCCGCCGCAGCCCGCGACAACCAGCGCAACGACGGCCAGAAGGGCGACGACGGTGACGCCAGAGAGCCGCAGCACGGGCGCAGGGTAGCGGCTCAGGCGACGGCGACGATGGTGATGCCGCCGCGCGCCTTCTGCGTCAGCGTGACCGTCACCCGATCGGGGGAGACGGCGAGCACGGCGGCGACGTCGTCCCGGATCTGCACCGCCAGCGCCTCGCAGAACGCGCCCTCGTTGCGGAAGCGCGCGAGGTAGAGCTTCAGCGACTTCGACTCGAGGCAGAGCCCCTCCGGCGCGTAGTCGATCGTCGCCGTGTAGTAGTCGGGCTGGCCGGTGACCGGGCACATCGCCGTCAGCTCGTCGCTCGTCATCTCGACCTCCGCCACGCCCGGATTCGGGAACGTCTCCAGGCCCGCGTAGTGCTCCGAGCCGGCGTGGCCCAGCGCGACGAACTCGGTCGGCTCCATGGCCGTAACTCTAGAGCTCGACCACCGGGTCGCCGACCCGGATCGTGCCGCCCACGACGATGTCGGCATTGATGCCGGCGCGGTGGACGAGCTCCTTGATGATCCCGGGCCGCGTCATCTCCTGGAGATGCGAGCAGGGCTCGCAGAGCTCGACGCCGAGGCACTCGACCTCGCCGACCCGGAAGCGCTTGCCCACGAGGTCGTTCAGCTCCACGCCGCGTACGGTCAGCTGCCGCCGCGTCTCGCCGAGTCCCAGACCGACCTCCTCGACGACGGCCGCGTCGACGAGCGTCAGCGCCTGGCCCGGCCTGGCTCCGTCCTCGTGGAAGTGCCGGTCGCCCTCGAGGCCCTTCCCGGCCACGGCAATGACCTCGTCGACCTCGTGGAGCTCGGCCGCGGGGGCCGCGCAAAGATGAATCGCCTCGACGTTCATGACCCGATTCTGCCCGAAGCGGCGGCGGGTGCGGAGACTGGGATCCGAGACGGCTGCGGCGTTGTACCGACCCGATCTGGGAGCCACCACCGATGCCGCGCGCCCGTCCCCGGGCAAGTCTGTAGTCGTGGCTGGAGAACGACTTGTGGTGGACGGGAACGAAGCGGCGGCGCTCGTCGCGCATCGCACGAGCGAGGTGGTCGCCATCTATCCGATCACTCCCGCCTCCGCCATGGGCGAGCTCGCCGACGAGTGGTCGGCGAAAGGCAGGCCGAACCTCTGGGGCGACATCCCGAGGATCGTCGAGATGCAGTCGGAGGCCGGCGCGGCGGGCGCGGTGCACGGAGCGCTCCAGGCCGGCGCGCTGACGACGACCTTCACGGCGTCGCAGGGCCTGCTGCTGATGCTGCCGGACATGTTCAAGATCGCGGGCGAGCTGACGCCGTTCGTCATGCACGTCGCCGCCCGCGCGCTCGCGACGCACGCGCTCTCGATCTTCGGTGATCACAGCGACGTGATGGCCGCGCGCGGCACCGGCTTCGCGCTGCTCTGCTCCTCCGACGTGCAGGAGGCCCACGACTTCGCCGCGGTCGCCACTGCGGCGACGCTCCGCGCGCGCGTCCCGTTCCTGCACTTCTTCGACGGCTTCCGCACCTCCCACGAGGTGAACGTGATCGAGGGCCTGACCGACGACGACCTGCGGTCGCTCGTGGACGACGACCTCGTCGCCGCGCACCGGCAGCGCGCGCTCACGCCCGACCACCCGGTGATGCGCGGCTCGGCGCAGAACCCCGACGTCTTCTTCCAGTCGCGCGAGGCGGCAAACCCGTACTACGCGGCCATCCCCGGCATCGTCGCGGACGAGTTCGAGCGCATCGGCGCGCTGACCGGCCGCCGCTACGGTCTGTTCGACTACGCCGGAGCGCCGGATGCGGAGCGCGTCGTCGTCCTGATGGGCTCCGGCGCCGGCACGGTCGAGGAGGCCGTCGCCGTGCTCCAGGCGCGCGGCGAGAAGGTCGGTGTGCTGAAGGTGCGGCTCTACCGTCCGTTCGACGGAGCCGCGCTCGCCGCGGCGCTGCCGGAGACGGTGCGGGCGCTGGCGATCCTCGACCGCAGCAAGGACCCCGCCGCCGTGGGCGAGCCGCTGTACGAGGACGTCGTCTCCGCCCTGAGCGAGCAGGACCGGCTCCCGGGACGCGTGCTCGGCGGCCGCTACGGCCTCGGCTCGAAGGAGTTCACGCCCGCGATGGCAGCCGCGGTGTTCGCGGCGCTCGACGCGGAGCACCCGCAGCGGCACTTCACCGTCGGCATCGAAGACGACGTCTCCGGCAAGAGCCTCACCTACGACACGACCTTCGACACCGAGGCCGAGGACGGCAGGCGCTGTGTCTTCTACGGGCTCGGCTCCGACGGCACCGTCGGCGCGAACAAGAACTCGGCGAAGATCATCGGCGAGTCGACGCCGCTCTACACGCAGGCGTACTTCGTCTACGACTCGAAGAAGTCCGGCTCGACCACGATCTCGCACCTCCGCTTCGGGCCGCGGCCGATCCGCTCGTCCTACCTGATCGAGCACGCGCAGTTCGTCGCCTGCCACAACTTCGACCTGCTCGCGCGCATGGACGTGCTCGGCGTGGCCGAGGAGGGCGCGACGTTCCTGCTCAACAGCCCGTACGGCCCGGACCAGGTTTGGGACCGGCTGCCGCGCGACGTGCAGGAGACGATCATCGGCAAGAAGCTCCGGTTCTACGCGATCGACGCGAAGAAGGTCGCGCGCGAGGCCGGTCTGCCGGGCCGCACGAACACGATCCTCCAGACGTGCTTCTTCGCGCTCGCCGACGTGCTGCCGCGCAAGCGCGCGATCGGCGCGATCAAGGAAGCGATCACGAAGACATACGCGAAGCGGGGCGACGAGATCGTCCAGCGCAACTTCCGGGCCGTCGACCTCGCCCTCGATTCCCTCAACGAGGTCGACGTGCCCCGGAACGTGACGAGCCACAACGGCCACGTGGAGCTCGGCGCCGGGACTCCGGACATGCTGCGCGCCCTGATCAGCGGCGGCGGCGACAGGCTCCCCGTCAGCGCGCTGCCGGTGGACGGGACCTTCCCGGTCGGCACCTCGCACTTCGAGAAGCGCAACCTCGCCGACGAGCTGCCCATCTGGGACGAGGCGATCTGCATCGACTGCGCCAAGTGCGCGCTCGTCTGCCCGCACGCCGCGATCCGGATGAAGGTCTACGAGCCGGAGGCGCTGGCCGGAGCGCCCGACGGCTTCCGCTCCAAGGACTGGCGCGCGAAGGATCTCCCCGGGATGCTGATGTCGATCCAGGTGTCGCCCGACGATTGCACCGGCTGCGGGATCTGCATCGAGGTCTGCCCGGCGAAGGACAAGACGAATCCGGAGCACAAGTCGCTCGACTCGCTACCGAAGCCCGACCATCTCGAGCGGGAGCGCGACAACTGGGAGTTCTTCCTCGGACTGCCGGAGATCGACCGGACGAAGGTGCAGGCGGGGACGGTGAAGGGCTCGCAGATGCTGCAGCCGCTGTTCGAGTTCTCCGGCGCATGCGCGGGCTGCGGCGAGACGCCGTATCTCAAGCTCCTGACCCAGCTGTTCGGCGACCGTCTGCTCGTCGCCAACGCGACCGGCTGCTCGTCCATCTACGGCGGCAACCTGCCGACGACGCCGTGGACGACGAACGCCGACGGCCGCGGCCCCGCGTGGTCGAACTCGCTGTTCGAGGACAACGCCGAGTTCGGCTACGGCATGCGGCTCGCGCTCGACCAGCAGTCAGACCAGGCGCGGCGGCTGCTCGAGCAGTTGGACGGCGGCGTGCCGGGGGAGCTGCGGCAGGCGATCCTCGAGGCGGACCAGAGCGACGAGGCCGGCGTGATCGCGCAGCGCGAGCGCGTGGTCGAGCTGCGGCAGGTCCTGGACGGGCTCGGGACACCGGAGGCGCTGCGGCTCTCCTCGTTCGCGGACTCGCTCGTGAAGAAGTCCGTCTGGATCGTCGGCGGCGACGGCTGGGCGTATGACATCGGCTTCGGCGGGCTCGACCACGTGCTCGCCAGCAGCACCAACGTCAACGTGCTCGTGCTCGACACCGAGGTCTACTCCAACACCGGCGGCCAGGCGTCGAAGTCCACGCCGCGCAGCGCCGTGGCGAAGTTCGCCGCGGGCGGCAAGCACACCGCGAAGAAGGACCTCGGACTGATCGCCGCCGGCTACGGGAACGTCTACGTCGCGCAGGTCGCGCTCGGCGCCGACAACCCGCAGACGGTGAAGGCGTTCGCGGAGGCCGAGGCGTACGACGGGCCGTCGCTGATCATCGCGTACAGCCACTGCATCGCCCACGGCATCGAGATGTCGACCGCGATGGCGCACCAGAAGGAGGCCGCGGACTCCGGCTACTGGCCGCTGTACCGCTACGACCCCCGTCTCGAGCACGCGTTCCAGCTCGACTCGCGCCCGCCGAAGATCCCGGTGGCGGAGTTCACGGCGAAGGAGAACCGCTTCTCCATGCTCACCCGGTCGAACCCGGGAGAGGCGGCCGAGCTCGCCGCCGAGGAGCAGCACGACGTGGACGAGCGCTGGCGGCTGTACGAGCAGCTCGCAGCGGTGGATCACGACATTCCGACCGACGTTTAGGCGCGTCGCTCGCAACTTCCCAAGGGCCGGAGGCTAACGCAGCCGCAGGCGCGTTAGCCGGAGGCCGGAGGAAGCGGCCCGGGATGGCCGAAGGTCACCACGGGTCGCGCGGCGGAACGAGCGCGCCGGACATCACCGTGTGACCAGCGCTCGTCCGCGCGCAGCCGGGACCGCGCTCCCGGCGGAGCGCCCGCCGCGACTCGCCACGAGCGCCCTGCTAGAAGTTCCGCCGGTAGAGAAGAAATCCGAGGGGGATAATTCCCCCGAGGAGGAACCAGGGCGCGAGGGCGATACGTGCGTACGTCTGGACGCGCCGTTCTGTGCCGGAGTGGCCGACAGCGGCCTGCGCGGCGGCGGCGAGTTGGCCCAGCTGCTGCTCCGAGAACTCCCGGCCGCCGATCAGGGTCGCGAACGAGGCGAGCGCGTCGCCGCTCGTCGGGTCGGCGTGGTAGTTCGGGTCGGGACGGCCGTGGTGGAAGATGCGCTCGCCCGAGCCCCAGACGTGCACAAAGAGCGTCGTCAGTCCGGGCAGTTCCCCGACCTCGTACTTCAGCAACGGCGGCAGCTTGCTCGACTCGCCGTCGGTGAAGACGACGATCAGCCGGCGCCGGGTCGAGGTGGCGAAGAAGTGCGACTGGAGGATCGGCACGAGCGCCGCGAAAGTGGTGGCGCGGCCGTTGTACAGCTGGCTCGGCGGCGGCGAGTCGATGCCGACGGAGGCGGCGAGCGTGCGCGAGAACAGCTCCGGGTCGGTGGTCGGCATCAGGTCCGGAAGCGTGCGGTCGGTCATCGACGCGATGCCGACGGGGACGTCCGTGAGCCGGTTGCGCAGCGCCAGCGCCTCCCGCTTCGCGCGCGCGAGCCGCGACGGCTCGCCGGGAGCAAGACGTGCGTCCATCGACAGCGACGTGTCGAAGACGAAGAACGCCTCCGCGTCCGCCCGCTCGCTGAGGAACTTCTGGTGCACGACGATCGGCTGCGCCGCCGCGATGCCGACGAGCGCGGGAAGCAGAACCAGCGCGACCGCCACCGGCACGATCGCGCGCCGGCCCGGCCCCGCCACGGCGAACAGGCGGCGGATGCGCGCCGTGCGTTGCTCCGTCACGGCGAGCGCGGCGAGCGGGAGCGCAGCGGCGAGCACGAACAGCGCGCCGAGCGGGGTGAGGAACGACACGCCGAACACGCCGAGCATCAGTAGCCCGTCCCGCCCTTCGTCACGCCGTGGCCGCGGCCGAAGCCGTAGCCGCCTCGCGCGTCCTTGCCGATCCTCGAGTGGCCGGGTTTCTTCAGCAGCAGCACGAGCTGGAGGTTCTGCTTCGCGTCGTAGTTCCCCGGGTCGATCGAGATCGCCTGCTGGAAGAACGCCGCGGCGCGCTTCAGCGTCTGCTCCTGCGCCTGCGGATCGCTCACGAGCGGGCTGGTGACGACGATGATGCCGAGGAGATTCGCCGCGGACGAGCGCTCGCCGCGGGTCTGTGCCGAGTCTTCGATGCTCTGGAGATCCTGCTGCGCCTCGGCCCGCGTCGTCGGCAGGTCCTGTCGTGTCTCCGGGTCGGAGCCGACGCGGCTGAACCAGAAGAGCTGCACGGCGTGCCGGTATGCGAGCGCGTCGTCGAGCCCGAGCAGCAGCCGCGCCGGGTCGCCGGGCAGCGTCGCCTGCGACTTCCACAGCGAGCGGTGCGAGTGCATGGCGCGGAAGCGGAGGTCGTCGCGCGTGAGCGTCGCCTGCCACGTGTGCACGTCGAGGGCGAGGAGCACGAGCACCGCGGCGACGCCGGCGCAGAGGACGGCGCCGACGGCGGCCCAGTGGCGGCGGAGGAACGTCACGTCGCGGCTCCCAGCTCCAGCCGTCCGTTCAGACGCTCGTTCCCGGCGAGGAGCAGCACGAGCAGCAGCCCGAGTGCGAGCAGCTTCCACGGCACCGACGCGGCGATCGGCTCCTGGTGCTGTTTCGCCGTGTGCCGAAACGCGCTCGGGCTGACGAACGCGTCGTTGCCGAACAGCGTGGCGAAGAACCGCTTGTTCGTCGGGTCGGCGAACAACGGCACGATCCGCACGGGAATGTGCGCGCGCTTGAGCGCGAGCGACTCGGTCACGAGCGCCGGCTGGTCTCCGGACGCATCGTCGAGATCGCTGATGATGAGGATGGCGCCGTGGGTCACGCCGGCCGCGCGCAGCGCCTCCTGTGCCGCGACGAGGCCGGCGGAGATCCGCGTGCCGCCGCTGAACTGATCCCAGGGGCTCGGCGCGAAGATCGGGTTGCCGTGCGAGTACGTCGTCGGCACGAAGAACGGGATGAACTGGCTCAGCGCCGTCGGCGGCGAGTTCGGCGGCAGCAGCTCGTACGCCGTGTCGGAGAACATGACCAGCCCGATGCCCTGGTTCGCCGCGACGATTCCCTTCAACGTCGTGGCCACGCGTGCGTAGATCGGTCCGGAGATGCTCGCCGACATGTCGAGGGCGACGACGCCGGTGGTCGCGCCTTCGGGCAGCACGGCTGCGCGCCCCGATCCGGCGGAGCGGGCGTCGAGCACCGCCAGCGCGAGCGTGCCCGCGAGCGCGGCGGCGAGCAGGAGCCGCAACAGCGAGGTGCGTGTCGCCGCACGGTCGATCGCGTCGAGATCGGCGAGAGTGGTGGCGCCGCGCCGGTGGATCGACGGCAGCCTCATAGGCTCTCCTCTTCGGCGGCCTCGTGCGCCTGCTTCGAGAACGAGTCGAGCTCCTCGCTCTCCGGCCCGCGCGACGACCACGCGAGCTCGCGCGCCTTCTCGGTCAGCTCGTCGATGCCGGCCACTTCGGTGCCGAGCTCGTCGGCCACGCGCTCGAGCGCCTTGCGCTGCAGCGTCTCGTCGTCGTGCTGCCGCGCCCACGCGAGCAGGACGAGCGCACGCTCGAGCGGCGTCGCGGTCGCCGAGAGCGTCGGCTCCGACGTGCGCTGCGGCCGCAGCGACAGGCCCCACCGTCCGGCCAGGAGCAGCGCCGCGCAGCCGAGTACCGCGGCGAGCGACAGCGACAGCCAGTAGAGGAGCCCCGGCCGGATGCGGTACGTCGGCGCGGCGAGCGGCGTGAAGGTCGAGCGCCACGGCAGTCCCAGCCGGCGGCCGATCTCGGAGAGCGCCGCGGGGCCGATCTGCGAGATCACCTCGACGGGCGGCCAGCGGGTGGTGAGCCCGTACGACGTCTTGCCGTCGAGCGCGATGTAGTTCACGTGCGCCAGCGGGAAGTGGAACACGTGCGCGTTGTCGCTCGGCGGGAACCGCGGCACGCACGGCGCGCTCAGGCAGCGCAGCTTCCACGTCCACGTGATCTGCTCGAACCGGCCGGTCTGGAGCCGCAGCACCGTCGGCGCTGTGATCGGCTGATACGGACGGAAGCTCGCCGTCACCTGGAGCCGTCTCGGGTCGACCCACTTCGTGTCGGCGACGACCGCGATGGTCGCGGTGACGGGGTCGCCGAAGAGGTGGACGGGCGGCGTGAGGCTCGCGTAGGCCTTGAACGGGACGCCGTCGCCGACGGAGGAGCCCGAGGGCACCAGCGGCAGCGACGCCGCCGCCGGAGCCGCTGCGACGAGCGCGGCCACAGCGGCGATCAGCAGCCGCCTCACGCCACCAGCCCGCGCGCGAGCACCCGCATGTCGGCCCAGCGGAGGAACGCGCTGAGCACCGCGGCCGGCTCGTGGTCGTGCACGGAGCAATACGGTTCGGGGGCCGTCCGGGCGGCGGCCAGCGCAAGCTGACCGTCTACCAGCCGCCTGGCGCGCAACGGGTCGCGGGCTCGCGTGCTGGCCGACGGGGAATCGGTCCGGGGGTTCGCGCCCACCCTGGAGTCGGCCATCGAGGCCGGCGCGGTCCCGCCCGTCCTGCTGGTCGGCCTGCACAACGCCTCCGGCGCGCTCACGTCCGTGTCCGACCTGCGCGCCCAGGAGTACCTGCCCTGGTACAACCGCAGGCGCTTTCGATGGAACTGCTCTTCGTCACCAGCGAGGTTCTCCCCGGGCGGACGCAGCGGTCTCGGCCCGGTATCCGGGCCGTGGGTCGCGGCAGGTTTCTCCAACGGCGCGGCCTGGGCCATTGCCGCTGCGCAGCGGCGGCCGGACCTGATCGGCGCGGTGGCCGCGTTCAGCGCCTGCGTCGTCCCGCGGCGGATCAGCGGCGCGGCCCTGGTCGGCCTGCATCTAACGCCTCCGGCACGCTCGAGCCCGGGTTCCGCCGGTCCACCAGGGAATGGGCCGAGCGGCTGGACCGGGCCGGACTCGCCTGCCTGGACTAGGAATGGACCGGCGGCCACGACCAGCTGTGGTGGGAGCAGCAGCTTCCGGCCGCGCTCGGCTGGCTGCTCCAGGCCTAGGATGAGACGATCATGGCCCTGATGGCCACAATCACCCCGATGATGGTGAACACACCGACCAGGAGCACCCCCACCCCGCTCCCGAGGAGAAGAGCGGCCACCATGCCCACGTTCGCCGCCAGGCCCACGCATGCGCCCCCGGTGACAGCGGTGTTCAGGGGGACCCGGCCCCGCGTCCGGGCGGGCAGGCGCCGCGGCGCAGCCTCGATCAGCGCGGCGGGGATGTCCGCGGTGACTACGGCCAGCTCCGCGTAGGTCCGCGACGCGAGCGCCTGCCCGACCCGCGTGTCGAATTCGTCCCGGCCCAGCCGACCCTGCACGAACGCGGCCTTGAGCAGTTCGATCACCCGCTCGCGGTCGGCACGCGAGGCCCGCAGGCCCGGCGCGGCCGCCTGGGCTCCCGGTTCTGGCCTCACCGGCGCCTCCCACCTATATTCACAGCGTAATCCGGTCGCCGGCCGCCGGCCATACTCCGGCTGCGCCGTTCCGGACAGCGCAGGCTCGGCGTAGGCCTCGGCCACGGCGGCCCGGTTGAATACCCGCCAGGTGCTGGCGGACACCAGGACCGCGACGACGAACCCGGCCCAGTAGGGCGCGGTGATCCCGAACCGGGCCGCGATCACGCCGCCCAGCACGGCACCGACGCAGTTGCCGCCGGCCGCGATGAACAAGCTGGTACTGGCCACCCGGCCCATCATCTCCGGCGGCGTCAGCCGCTGCCGCAGCGAGCTGCCCACGATGGTCCAGAGCGCACCGTGCACGCCAAACGCGAACAGCATGGCGCCGACCAGGTACGCGCTGCGCGAGGTGGCCAGGACCAGGTGCAGGCCCGCCTCGACCAGCAGGCCGATCCGGATGGTCCAGGTCGCGGTGATCCGCCGGATGAGCCAGTCGCCGCAGGCCGAGCCGAGCAGGGCGCCGGCCGCCATGCAGGTGAACAGCGTCCCGTAGCCAACCGGGCCCAGGTTCAGCCGCTCCCTCACGAGCAGGACCAGGACCGCGGTAGCCGCGGTGAGGGTCAGGTTCAGCAGCCCGATCAACACCGTCATGGTGCGCAGCACGCGCTGGCCGGCCAGCCAGCGGAATCCTTCGGCCAGCTCCTGCCGTACCCGGCGGACCGGCCGCGTCTGGTCACCTCGCCCGCCTGATCACCGCCCGCCGGGCGGGCCACCCGGTACGTCCCGGCCACCAGGCCGACCAGGACCGCGCTGGCCGCGTACGTTCCGGCGTTGACGTAGAACGGCACGCACGCGGCCAGCACGAACAAGAATCCGCCGAGCGGTCCCGCGATCATGTTCTGCATCAGCGTGGTCCCGCCGACCAGCCAGCCGTTTGCGCGCTCCAGGCGCGCGCGCGGCACGACAGCCGGGATCATGGCCTGGCTGGCCGAGCGGAAGACGATCTCGCCGGTATCGATGAGGAACAGCGCGACGTCGAGCAGGCGATGCTGGACCATCCGGCCAGCAGCGCGGTGGCCAGGACGCCCATGACCGCGACCCGGATCCAGTCGATCGCGACCATCAGCCGCCGGCGGTCCACCCGGTCCACGAGCACGCCGCCGGGCAGGGCGAACAGCAGCCAGGGCAGCCACGCCACGCCGGTGGTGGCCGAGACGATCAGCGGGTTCTTGGTGTGCGCGGCTACGAAGAGCGGCGCCGCGATCGTGGCCAGGCCGCTGCCCAGGGCCGAGGTCGTGCTGGCCGTCCATAGCTTCGCGAACCGTGAGCCCAGTGGTTCCGCCACATCAAGCGACGCTACCTGGGCGCCCGCAGCGGATATCCGGGTCCCGGCGCAGCCGCGCGATCCGCTGCTGGTGTACCGCCCGGACCCTAGCGCTCGGCTGCTTCAGGAAGCGGGGCCGACCATGGACGCGACCAGGGTGCCCTGCTCGACCTCGGCGGCTCTCGCGGGCCAGGATGCCGAACTCGAGCATGGCCGCCGCGACGCGCTGGATGCGCTCCTTGTTCACCGGGCCGGTCGGGTACCCGGACAGCGCCATGGCCGTCGTGACCAGGGACCCCAGGTTGTCGTATTTCGCGATGGCGGCCTTGACCTCCGCCGGGTCGGTATCGGCGAGCAGCTGTCCCGCCTGAATGGCCCGGACGAACGCGGCTGCGGCCTTGGGGTTCTGCTGCGCCCAGGCCGTGGTGGCGACGTACCCGTCGATCGGGAAGTTCACCGCCGAGCCCTGGTCCAGGTCGGCCAGCACCCGGTCGCCGTACTTCTCCCCGGCCGCGGTGATGTACGGCTCGGCCAGGAACGCCGCGTTCCACGCGCCCGCCTGGAGCTGCGCGGGCATTGCGGGGAAGCCCTGCTGGTCGGTGATGAAGCGCACCCGGGCGGGCGAGATTCCGTGATCGGGAGCAGTACGCTGATCAGCAGCGTGCCGATGCTCTTGGTGGCGTTGACCGCGATCGTCTTCCCCGCCAGCTGGTCGACGGCCACGACGGGCGACTGCGCGGTGGTGACCAGCACCCGGCTTTCCGGCGCAGCATCGACGCCTCGGCCAGGATCCGGAACCGGGCCCCCGCCGCCTGCGCCGAGATGTAGGCGATGTAGCTGCCCGCGCTGATGTCCACCCGGCCCTCCAGCTGGTCGGCGATGACCGCCTGGCTGCTGGGGATCTGCTCGATCCTCACGTGCAGTCCCTGCTTGGCGAACAGCCCCTGATCCGGGCGATGTACAGGCCCGCCAGGTCGGCGGCCGGCGGGCGGCGACCGTGATAACCGGTGCTTCGGGATCGGGCTGGCCCGCGGACGGGGCGCTGGCGCCCACCGTCCCGCACCCGGTGATCAGGGCCATGATCACGGACGCAGTGACCGGCACCATACGGAAGCTGCGGATGTTCAACGTCGCCTCCCGCGAACAGCGGCCTGGGTTATGGCCGCGTGCAGAACACTCGTGAGCGACCCCGCAGATAACCGCTCGGCTGAGTGAACAATCCTCATGCTAGGTATCGGATCTGACGATCGTGGGTGCACTGAAGGCAGCTTTCATTTCCGTAATATCTTCGTGACCAACCGGGTCGGCTAAACGGCGCACCGGGTCGGGGTGGTGGCGTACGTGCGGCCGGAGATGGCCTGCGCTCTCAGGACGCCGTGCTCGGGCTGGTCGAGGTGCCAGCCTTGGGCTCGCTTGTACCGGTGGTGCTGGCGGCAGAGCGGGGGCCGGGGCACGGCGGTACGGAGCGGAAGGTCTTTGCGCCGTTGCCGGTCAGCGGGCCCAGCACGCCGCCGAGCGGCGCGCCGTCGGCCAACCGTACACCAGGACCCAGACATCGAGTGCCGTGGAGCTGATGTCGAGATTGGGCGCCACGATCGTGACGTCGCCCTTCCGATCCGCGGTACCTTCCGCCAGGTCGTACGCGGCGACGTACTGGCCTCCGCAGGTGTCCGACAGCAGGCCATAGCGCTCGCCAGGATTGGCATGCCGACCGTATACGAACAGCCAGGTGAGCGCGGCCGAGCCTGGCTCGGGGCGGACGGCGACCGCGACCACAGTAAACGAGCCGCCCGCCGCGTCGGGGAAGCAAGAACGCGGCGCTCCCCAAACGGCCTGCGGCGCCGCGGTGACAGGTGCCGGGTGGCGGGCATTCCGCAATGCCGTACGCAGATCGTTGATCGGGTCATCCCGGTGCGCCACAAGCATTGCCAGGCTCACGGTCACACTCAGACAGGCCAGCAGGACTGCGAGCACAAAGATCGCGATCCAGCGGCCGCGGCCAGGGGAAGGCCACCGGGCGCCACGGCGCCGTCTCGGCCCGAACGACAAGATATCCGGCTGCCCGTCCACGACTTACCACCGCCCGCCGCCGCCCAAGCAGAAACCTAACCAGGCTGCCGTCCCCCTCCTTCTGGACTGCTGATCACCAGTCTTGCTCACCAGCCCACGGTGAGCCAAGGGTCGGCCTCGTGTCCACAACCGGGTGCCAGCAGCACACCCTAGAGCGGGTAGTCGGTAGGAGTGGTGGCGTAGGTGCGTCCAGATGGGGTGCGCCAAATCAGAACTCCCGGTTCCGGCTGCTCAAGGT